>REGP01000003.1 GCA_004134995.1 Oxalobacteraceae bacterium CAVE-383
GATCCGTTCCGCCTGACGGCGTGGTTCGGTCCGCACAATCCGGGCCGCGATCCGGGCGCGCCGGGCGAGAAGCATACCGACTATACGGCGATCGACGTCAACGAAGGCGGCACGGCGATTCCGTACTGGATGGAAGATCCGTATATCCGCCAGGAATACGAGGCCAAATTGAAGGCGATCAATGTGAACAACCGCATGGATCCGAACTGGTATCTGCCGCCAGAACGTAAATAAAGCCGGCGAGGGATAGTCAAGGCGTTCTCCGCAAAGGAGAACGCCTTTTTAATTTGAATCATTGGATCAATCAATCAATCGGCAGTGGCAAGCAGGGAGACACAGGCATGAGCGAAGACGCAGGCGGCAGGGTATTTTTCAGCAACGTGCGGCGCAGCATGGAGGAAGAGGACGAGATCATCCTGCTGAGCGTGGGGGTGGACATCGGCTCGTCGACCTCGCATCTGGTGTTCTCCCGGCTGGTGCTGGAGCGGCTGGACAACCGCTATATCGTCTCCGAGCGCACGGTGGTGCACGAATCGGAAGTGCTGCTGACGCCCTATGCGGCCGACATGAGCATCGACGCGGCGGCATTGGGCGCCTTCATCGACCGCCAATACCAGTTGGCCGGGATCAAGCCGGCCTCGATCGACACCGGCGCGCTGATCCTGACCGGCGTGGCGGTGCGGCGCAGCAATGCGCGCGCGATCGGCGATCTGTTCGCGGCGCAGGCGGGCAAGTTCGTCTCGGTCAGTGCCGGCGATGCGCTGGAGACGACGCTGGCGGCGTTCGGCTCGGGCGCGGCGGCGCGCTCGATCCGGGAGACGGCGCGCATCATGAACATCGACATCGGCGGCGGCACCTCGAAGATTTCGGTGTGCGAAGCCGGTGAGCTGGTCGATTTGACGGCGGCGGACGTGGGCGCGCGCATCGTCTCCTTCGATACCCAAGGCAAGGTGGCGCGCATCGAGGCGGCGGGCCAGCGCTTCGCCGACGAGGTCGGACTGACGATCCGGATCGGCGAAATCCCCGATGCGGCCGGTTTGAACAAGATGGTCGAGCGCATGGCCGAGCGGCTGCTGCAGGTGATCCGCACAGCGCCCGGGGCATTGGAGCAAGCCGCCGCCGAACTGCTGCGGCTGGACCCGCTGCAGAACCTGCGGGCGCCGGATGCGGTGACGTTCTCGGGCGGCGTATCCGAATATATCTACGGCGTGCAGACGCAGTCGTTCGGGGATCTGGGCGGACAACTGGCGCAGGCGGTATTAAAACGTGTAAAGGCCTGGGGGCCGCGCATCGAGACGCCGGAGCAGGGCATCCGGGCCACGGTGGTGGGGGCGTCGCAGTACACGATCCAGGTCAGCGGCAGCACGATCTATATCGAGCCGCAAAGCGTTTTACCGTTGAAGAACATCGCCGTGATCACGCCGGACCTGCCGCTGGAGGCGGAGGTGCTGGACAGCGCGGCGATCGCGGCGGCGGTGCAGACGGCGTTGCGCAATTTCGATCTGCATCATGGCGAGCAGGCGGTGGCGGTGTGCTATCGCTGGCATCCGTCGGCGACGTTTGCGCGCATGGACGCGTTCTGCCGGGGCGTGATCGATGGCATGGCGGCGGTGCTCGAGAACGGCTTGCCGCTGATCCTGGTGGGCGACGGCGACATCGGCGGGCTGATCGGGATTCACTGCGAGCAGGAATGCAAGCTGGCCAATGCGGTGGTGTCGATCGACGGGATTGTGTTGAAGGCCTTCGATTTCATCGACATCGGCGCGATGCTGGAGACCTCGGGCGCGGTGCCGGTGGTGATCAAGTCGCTGGTGTTTCCGAGCACCAGCGCGGTCGGGGTGCGCGAAGATGCACACTCGCATGGCATCGAGAAGGTCCTTGAACGCATTGCCTGAGCGGCCCGCGGCCCTGCATGCGGACCTGCGCGGGCCGGCGTACGCGCCATCGCCATTGCCGTCCCCCGCGCCTGAACGCTATCCGCGCATCGAGCCTTACGACAGCGGATTCCTGGAGGCAGGCGACGGCCATCGCTTGTATTGGGAGAAATGCGGCAATCCCCACGGCACGCCGGCATTGTTCCTGCACGGCGGTCCCGGCGGCGGCTGCAGCAAGACCGACCGGCGCTGGTTCGACCCGCAAAAATATTGCATCGTGCTGTTCGATCAGCGCGGCTGCGGCCGTTCGATGCCGCAAGGCAGCCTGCATGCCAATACGACGCAGCATCTGATCGATGACATCGAAAAGCTGCGCGTCCATTGCGGCGTGGAGCGCTGGGTGCTGATGGGCGGATCATGGGGCGCGACGCTGGCGCTGGCATACGGCCAGCGTTTTCCGGAGCGGGTACGCGCAATGGTATTGCGCGGCGTTTTCATGGCGCGCCGCGACGAGTTGCGCTGGCTGTATGAAGAGGGCGGCGGCGCGTCGCAATTGTTTCCGGATGCCTGGGAACAATTCATCGCGCCGATTCCGCCGGCCGAGCGCGGCGATCTGATCGGCGCCTATTACGCCCGCCTTACCGGCGGCGACGCGGCGCTTGAGATCGCGGCCGCGAATGCCTGGTGCGCATGGGAAGATCGTCTGACCACATTGCTGCCGGCGCCGCCGGCCTGCGGCCCGGGCGATCCGGCGCTGCTGACGCTGGCGCGGATCGAGTGCCATTATTTCAGGCACGCGGCGTTTCTGGCGGAAGGGCAGCTGCTGGCCGATGCGCACTTGCTGCACGGCATCCCCGCCACGATCGTGCAGGGCCGCTACGACGTCATCGCGCCGCCGGTCAGCGCCTGGGATCTGGCGCGCGCCTGGCCGCAGGCGCATCTGCGGATCGTGCCGGACGGCGCTCATGCCTCCGGCGAACCGGGCAATCTGCGGCAATTGATCGCGGCCACGGATGGATTTGCCGCCAGTATTTAAGCCGAAAAACCGCCAAAAGTGGCCGGTAACCGAACAAGCGGCAAACGCCAAGTTCTTTTATGCGGAACATCGTTTCATTTATTGCGGTATTCAATAATCCGACCTACAATGCATTGACATGATTTTCTGGGCGACCGCTGCATTGGCGCGCCAGGGAAATCTGATAACTATAAAGATCTGGAGTGGAGACAAATGAATATGTGCATAACGCGCAGTATCCGGTTTTTGCGGTTGGCGGGCGGTTTCGCCGCGGCGGCGCTGTTGAGCGCGCCGCTGCTGAGCACGCCGGCGGCAGCCGGTCCCAACGATGCAGTTTATATGTACAAAGCCGCCGACCGCGATCAGAAATTGATCGAGGCGGCCAAGAAGGAAGGCTCGCTGACGTTGTATACGTCGCTGGCCACGAATGAATCGATGCCGCTGACCAGCGCATTCGAAAAGAAATACGGGGTCAAGGTTGTGCTGTGGCGCACCACCAGCGACAAGGTGGTGCAGCGTGCAATCAGTGAAGGGCAGGCCGGCCGTCATATTGCCGATGTGATGGAAACCAACGGCCCAGAGATGGAAATGATGGCGCGGGAAAGGCTGCTGTCGGAATTTTACAGTCCGCATCTGGCCGATTTTCCGCCGGCCGCATTCGGACCGAAGCGGCTGTGGGTCAGCGACCGGGTAGCGTTTTTCGTGGTGGCGTTCAACACCAATAAATTCAAGCGCTCGGACATCCCGACCACTTATGAAGGCTTTCTCGATCCGAAATGGAAAGGCCAGCTCAGTATCGAATCGACCGATTCGGAATGGATGGCGGCCACGATCAAGAAATGGGGCAACGACAAGGGCATGAAGTATTTCCAGTCGCTGGCCGCGATGCGGCCGGATATGCGCATGGGCCACGTGCTGCTGGCGCAGATGGTTGCCGCGGGCGATGCGCCGGTGGCGCTGACCGCATATAACGCCAACGCCGAATCGCTGAAAATGCGCGGCGCGCCGATCGACTGGGTGCCGGTGCAGCCGGTGATCGGCCGGCCGCAGGGCATCGGCGTAGCGGCCAATGCGCCGCATCCGAACGCGGCGTTGCTGTTCGCCGACTTCGTGTTGTCGCAGGAAGGCCAGAAAATGTTTGCCGACATGGGACGCGTGCCGGCCAATCCGAAGGTGAAAACGCCATTGAACGATTTCCCTTACGTGATGAGCGAAGCGTCCATCGTGCTCGACGAAAGCGCGAAGTGGGACAAATTGTGGCAGAGCCTGTTCTTTACGAAGTAGCGGTATCGGGTAGCGCTGCAGTGGCCTGATGGATTTCGGGAGCGCGGACATGAACGATATGGGAATGCGCAGCAAGCGATGCCTGAGCCGGTTGTGCGGCGCGGCCGGTTTGCTGGCGGCGTTGTTGCCGGGCGCTCCAGCGCTGGCCGCGCCGGCGGCGAATGCCGGTCCGAACGACGCGCTGTATATGTACAAGGGCGCGGACCGCGACCAGAAGCTGCTGGAGCAGGCGCGCAAGGAGGGCTCGGTCACGCTGTACACGTCGCTGTCGAGCGGTGAATCGACGCCGCTGATCGCGGCGTTCGAAAAGAAGTACGGCGTCAAGGTGAATCTGTGGCGCGCCATCAGCGATCAGGTGGCGCAGCGCGCGATCACGGAAGGGCAGGCGCGGCGCTTCGCGATGGATGTAATCGAGACCAACGGTTCGGAAGTGGAGCAGGCGGCGCGCGAGAAATTGCTGTCGGAGTTCTATAGTCCGAATCTGGCCGATCTGCCGCCCGATGCGATATCGTCGGACCGGCTGTGGGTGTCGGACCGCGCCAATTTCATTGTGGTGGCGTACAACACCAGCAAGATCAAGCGGGAAGATTTGCCGGCGGATTATGCCGGCTTTCTCGACCCGAAATGGAAAGGGCTGGTCAGCATCGAGTCCACCGATATCGAGTGGATGGCGACCATCATCAAGAAGCTGGGGCCGGAAAAGGGCATGAAGCTGTTCCAGGACCTGGCCGCGACGCAGCCGCAGATGCGCGCCGGCCATATCCTGCTGGCGCAGATGGTGGGCGCGGGCGAGGCGCCGGTGGCGCTGACGGTATATAGCGGCGAGGTGGAATCGCTCAAGCGCAAGGGCACGCCGATCGATTGGGCGCCGGTGCAGCCGGTGGTCGGCAGGCCGCAGGGCGTGGGCATCGCGAAGAACGCGCCGCATCCGGCCGCCGCGCTGTTGTTCGCCGATTTTGTGCTGTCGCAGGATACGCAGCAGCTGTATGCCGATCTGGGACGGATTCCGGTCAGCATGAAGGTGAAGACCAGGATGAACAACTTTCCGCACGTGATGATCGACACGGCGGCGACGCTGGATGAAAGTCCGAAGTGGACCAAGTTGTGGAACAGCCTGTTTTTGAAGAAGTAAGCGAAAAAAGTCAGTGGAAGTGATTGAAAGCAAGTGGAAGGTAAGTGGTTTTTGTCTTCAATTGAAATATTTAGTGAATGCTGTCGCGCTCCTTGAAAAGAGAAGTTGTCATTGATAAACTGCGTTCTGCATAACGGAAAGAGGTTTTATTTATGGAACTCGAAATCATGCCAGGCAAAGTTGCGAAGCCGAAGACGCGCCTGTCATCGGTTGCCAACGCCATTCGCTTGATTAAAGTGTTCTCGGACGATCGCTATGAAATCGGCATCAGCGATCTGGGGAAACGGTTGCAGTTGCCGAAAAGCACTGTGCATCGCCTGGCCAGCACGCTGGTTGAAGCGGGCATGCTGGAGCAGAACACCGAAAGCGGCAAGTACCGCCTCGGCCTGGTGGTATTCGAACTGGGATCGCTGGTACGCCGCAAAATGGATTTTTCCAGCGAAGCAAAATCGTTCCTGATGGAGCTGCGCGAAAAGACCGGCGAAACGGTGCATCTGGCGATTCTGGACAATGCCAGCATCGTCTACATCAACAGTCTGGAAAGCAAGCAGGCCATTCGCATGACGCTCGAAGTCGGCATGCGAAAACCGGCGTACACTACGGCGGCCGGAAAGGTCATGCTGGCGTTCCAGACCGAAGAAACGCTGAATCGCCTGCTGGCTGCCGGCCTGAAGGAATTTACCGCCAATACGATCGTCGATCCGGAGGCGTTCCGGCAGGAACTGGCGCTGATCCGGACCCGCGGCCACGCGATAGCCGATGAGGAAAACGAGCTGGGCGTACGTAGCCTGGCCGCACCGGTGCGCGACCATTTCGGCGTGGTCATTGCCGCTGCCAGCATTGCCGGACCTGCGCATCGTCTCACCAAAAAAGTGCTGACGTCGTTCATTCCGGATGTTGTCAGCGCCGCCGACGCGATTTCCGGCCGGCTCGGCTATCGACCGCTGCGCCTGACGCGCATGCACCAACTGGGTTGATTTGATTGCAATCCGGCGTGATGCGCCGGTCGTCGTGGCGGTGGATGTTTTATTTTTCAGAACGCATTTCATAGATCATGAAGTGCGTTTTTTTAACCCACCCATTGGAGACGATCATAGCTGATACGTTTAACATAGCGCTCGCTGGCAGCGAGCAGCAATTTACTTGTGCCGCCGACGATACCATCATGCGCGCGGCCTTGCGGGCCGGGATCGGCATGCCGTACGAATGCAACGTCGGTTCTTGCGGCACCTGCAAGATCGAACTGGTCAGCGGCGAAGTTGTGTCGAACTGGCCGGATGCGCCTGCATTGGGCGAGCGCGACCGCAGCCGCGGACGCGTGCTGGGTTGCCAATCCCGTCCTGCCGGCGATTGCGTGGTCAAGGCCCGTCCCGGTCCGCAATATCTGACCGCGCATGCGCCGCAGCGCTTCCAGGCCACCCTGGATGAAACGCGCGACCTGACCCACGATATCCGCGAATTCCGCTTCAAGCTGAAAGAACGCGTGCCGTTCCTGCCCGGCCAGTATGCGCTGCTGCATATCCCCGGCGTGGAAGGCCCGCGCGCGTATTCCATGTCGAACCTGGCGCAGGACGCCGACGGCGCATGGCATTTCCAGATCAAGCGCACGCCGCAAGGCAAGGGCACGGGCGCCATGTTCGACCAGGTCAGGATCGGCGACACCATCGCCATCGACGGCCCGTACGGCCTGGCCTATCTGCGTACCGACAGTCCTCGCGACATCATCTGCATCGCCGGCGGTTCCGGCCTGGCGCCGATGGTATCGATCGCGCGCGGCGTTGCCGCCACGGCGGCGATGTCCGGCGTCAAGGTACATTTGTTCTACGGCGGCCGCGGCGCGCGCGATATCTGCGGCGAAGACATGATCCAGGCGCTGCCGGGTTATGGCGAGCGCTTCTTCTTCCATCCGATCATTTCGATGCCGGATGCCGCCAGCCCGGAGGAATGGACCGGCAAGGTCGGCTTCGTGCATGAACTGGCGCTGGAGATGCACGGTCCGCGCCTGCCCGAGCATGAAATCTATTTCGCCGGCCCGCCGATGATGGCGCAGGCGGTGCAGAAGATGCTGATGCAGGAAAAAGTGCCGGGCGCGCAAGTGCATTACGACGCGTTCTATTGATAGTACCGATGCATTGCAAGATAAAAATATTCCAATATAAAAACGAGGAACACACGTGTCTAAACTGAGATTAAGCATGGGTTGCTGGAACTACGACCGCACCCGCGGCCTGATGGACGGCCACATTCAACCGGACGGCATCGACCTGAACTACCTGAACATGGAAGTCGAGGAAACCTTCTTCCGCATGCTGCGCAACCGCGAATTCGACGTCGCCGAAATGTCGCTGTCGTCGTATTCCGTTTCGCTGTTCCGCGACAGCCCGTTCATCGCAATTCCGATTTTCCCGTCGCGCTTCTTCCGCCATTCCTGCATTTACGTCAATGCCAACAGCGGCATCAAGACACCGAAGGATCTGATCGGCAAGAAGATCGGCAATCCTGAATATCAAATGACCGCGCCGGTCTGGATTCGCGGCGTGCTGTCCGACGAATACGGCGTGCCGGTCGACAGCGTCACCTATTACACCGGCGGCGAAGAAGAGCCGAACCGCGACGAAAAGCTGAAGCTGGACCTGCCGTCGAACATCAAGGTGCAAAGCATCGGCCCGACACAGACCCTGGCGCAGATGCTGGCCACCGGCGAAATCGACGCGCTGTACACCGCGCGCATGCCGTCGACCTTCCGCACCCAGCCGGACAAGGTCAAGCGCCTGTTCGAGAACTTCGTGCCGGTCGAGCAGGAATATTTCACCCGCACCGGTATTTTCCCGATCATGCATACCGTGGTGATCCGCCGCGAAATCTATGAAAAGAATCGCTGGGTCGCGCAATCGCTGTACAAGGCGTTCGCCGAAGCGCAACAGGAAACGTACAAGGACCTGTACGAAACCGCGGCCTTGAAGACCATGCTGCCGTTCCTGACCGCGCACGTCGAGGAAACCCGCCGCGTGATGGGCGACGATTTCTGGCCTTACGGTTTCCAGAAGAACGAGAAGACACTGGAAACATTCCTGCGCTATCACTTCGAGCAGGGCCTGTCGAAGAAGCTGTTGACGCCGAAGGAGCTGTTCGCGCCTGAAACGCTGGAATCGTTCAAAATCTAACAAGCAAATTTCATACGCCGGCGCAAGTCGGCGTATGCGTCTGCGCATTGTTCAATTGCACCATTGGAATCAACATGTCGGATAACGAAGAGCAACCCAAACGCGGCCATAACATCAACGATCACATGTACGGCGAGGAATTCAACCACGTGCATGAAGAGGGCGAAGACGCCGATCACGATCATGACGACTTCGATGTCGAAGAAGGTTCGCTGGAAGACAACCCGGTATACCAGCAGGACCACGTATCGCTGGTCAGCGTCGGCATCGACATCGGTTCGTCGGGCACGCAGGTCATTTTCTCGCGCATCAAATTGCGCCGCATGGGCGAAGACCTGTGCAGCCGTTATTTCGTGGTCTCGCGCGATACGCTGTACCAGTCGCCGGTCGCGCTGACGCCGTATCAAAGCGAAACCCTGATCGATGAAGCCGCGCTGGGCGCGATCATCGACCAGGCGTATCAAGGCGCCGGCCTGCATCCGGACGATATCGACACCGGCGCCGTGATCCTGACCGGCGAAGCCTTGCGGCGCGAAAATGCGCAGGGCATTTCCGCGATGCTGGCCGAAATGGGCGGCGAGTTCGTGTGCGCCACCGCCGGCCATCACATGGAATCGATGCTGGCGGCCTACGGTTCGGGCGCCGCGCGCGCCTCGCACGATCTGGGCAAGCGCGTTCTCAATATCGATATCGGCGGCGGCACCACCAAGCTGGCGATGGTCGAAGGCGGCAAGGTCAAGGGCACGGCGGCAGTGCATATCGGCGGCCGCCTGCTGGTGGTCGACGAAAACCAGAAGATCGTCCGCCTGGATCCGACCGGCCGTTACCTGGCGCACGCCGCCGGCTTCGACTGGAAGCTCGGCGATACCGCATCTGCGGCGGACATGGAAAAAGTGGCCGACTGGATGGCCGAGGCATTGATCGCCGCCGTCAGCAGCGCCAGCGGACTGTCGGAAGACATCGAGCAATTGCGCCTGACCGATCCGCTGGATAATTTCGGTCCGATCGAAGGCATGATGTTCTCCGGCGGCGTCGCCGAATACGTCTACGACCGCGAACAGCGCGACTTCGGCGACATGGGCCGCAAGCTGGGCGCGGCATTGCGCCGCAAGATCGAAGGCGGCGCGTTTTCCTGGCCGTTGCTGCCGGCCGGCGAATGCATTCGCGCCACCGCGCTGGGCGCATCCGAATATTCCGTGCAGCTGAGCGGCAATACGACCTACATTTCGAGCCCGGGCAAGCTGCTGCCGCGCCGTAATCTGCAGGTGCTGCAGCCGACCTACGATACCAGCGGCGAGATCGATTCCGATAAATTGGCACAGGCGATCCGCGGCCACTTCAAGTCGTTCGACCTGGTTGAAGGCGAAACTGAAGTGGCGCTGGCGTTCCGCTGGAGCGGCGCGCCGTCCTATCAGCGCATCTTCGCGTTCGCGAACGGCATCGTGAAAGCGATGACGAGCACGCTGGCGCAGAAGTTGCCGCTGTACCTGATCCTGGACGGCGACCTGGCGCATACGCTGGGCAACCTGCTGCGCGACGAAATCAACATCACCAGCGAAATCCTGGTGATCGATGGTATCGTGCTGTGGGACTTCGACTATATCGACCTGGGACGCATCCGCATGCCGTCGCAAACCGTGCCGGTCACCGTCAAGTCGCTGGTGTTCAGCCAGGACCCGCGCACCCCGCTGGGCAATGCGCGCAACGACCTGAAATACCGCCCGCACGTCAAGGAGCACGGACACGGCCACACGCACGGCCATTCACATAGCCATGGCCACGGCCATTCACACAGCCACGGCGATCATTCGCATGATCATGATGGGCACGATCATTAAGAACACAGCGGCGCCGGCAAGCATCGGCACCAAGCACAAGGAATCGACATGGAAACGATAGAACAGAAAAAACAAATGCTGGTGGATGCGCTGCTGATGATGGAGCGCGCGCAGATCATCGACTTCAACGGCCATTTCAGCTGCCGCGTGCCGGGCACCGATCACATGCTGATCAATTCCGGCAAGTCGGTGCGCAGCGCATTGACCGCCGCCGACATCGTCACGATCGACTTCGACGGCAATCTGGTCGACGGCGTCGACGTGCCGCCGATGGAATTTCATATCCACGCGGAAATTTACCGCGCGCGGCCGGACGTCAACGCGGTGGTGCATACGCATCCGCTGTGGTCGACCCTGTTCAGCATGGCCGGCCTGAAGGTCGAGCCGGTCATCATGCAGGCCGCCGTGCTGGGCGAAATCCGCGAATTCCCGAAAACGGCGTCGATCAACACCAAGCCGCTGGGGCAGGAACTGGCGGCGGCGCTGGACAAGCACCGCGTCGTCATGCTCAAGTCGCATGGTTCGGTGGTGGCCGCCGAAGGCATCATCGAAGCTTTCGTGCTCGGCTTTTACCTGGAAGAAACAGCGCAACGCCAGCATCTCGCATTGCAGATCGGCAAGCCTACCGTGCTGACCGCGGAACAATGCCGGGTCATCAACGGCAATCTCTGGAAACCAAACCTGCTGCGCAAGGTCTGGGATTACCACCAAGGAATCCTCCACCGCTAAAACCTTCCCCCCGTTCGTCCCCAAAAACGAGTCCGCAGAATCCCTGTTTTCCGCCCCTTATTCGGGCATCGATAACAGACTGCGGTCATAGGGGAATATTGCCGAAAAAACAACAACGAATGTTGTTGACATTGGCCGTTCAGGTAGGTAAATTCACATGTCTTTCTATGTAGACCGGCGGTCTGTATAGCGGAACAATATTAAGCCTAACGCTAAGATTGGCCCGAAAAATGGCAGGACATTTCAAAACTCAGGAGACACAGCGACATGGAAGCTGTAGGACAAATCACTGCTGCACCCCCGGCCGGGCGAAAGCGCTGGCAAAACATTGAATTCAAATGGCTCATCATCGGGGTGAGCGTTCTGGTAGTTGCTTATCTGGCGTTGATGCCGCTCGGGTTTCTGTTGTGGCAAAGCTTTTTCACGCCGCAAACCTTCGCCAAAGCGGCTGAATTCACGTTCGACAACTACATTACAGCGTATTCCAGTGTTGAAACGCTGAAGCTGTTTTTCAACTCGGTCACGTTCGCGATCGGCACGTCCTTGTTTGCATTCGTCGTCGGCACTGCGCTGGCATGGATGAACGAGCGCACCAATACCCCGCTGAAATCCCTGTTTTTCGCGCTCTCCATCATTCCGCTGATCATTCCGGGCATTCTGTTTACAGTGGCGTGGATTCTGCTGGCCAGCTCGAAGATCGGTATCGTCAATCTGATGCTGCAGCACTGGTTCAATACCGACTATGTGTTCGTCAACATCTATTCGATGTGGGGCATGATCTGGGTCGACGGCCTGCACTATTCTTCGATGGCGTTCCTGATCATGACGGCGGCATTCCGCTCGATGGATCCGTCGCTGGAAGAATCGGCAATGATGAGCGGCGCTTCCGTGCCGCAAATCGCATGGCACATCACCCTGAAACTGACCTGGCCGGCGATTTTCGCGACCATCCTGATCCTGTTCGTGCGTTCGATCGAATCGTTCGAAGTGCCGGCGCTGCTCGGCCTGCCGGTGGGCATCCAGGTGTTTACGTCGTCGATCTATGAAGCGATCCATCAGTATCCAAGCCAGATCGGCCTGGCCTCGTCGTATGCGGTCACGCTGCTGCTGATTACCACTGTCGGTATTTACTTCCAGTCGAAGCTGTCCAGCCAGGGCAGCAAATACTCGACCGTGACCGGCAAGGGCTTCCGTCCGCGCGCCATGGATCTGGGCAAGTGGAAGTATCTGACTGCGTCCATTTTTGTCCTGTATTTTGCGTTGATCGTGATCCTGCCGTTCCTGGTGTTGGTGTGGTCTTCGCTGCAAAAGTTCTACAGCGTGCCTTCGATGGCGGCGCTGCGCAACCTGAGCTTCGATGCCTATAAATTCATCTGGAATTATCCGACGCTGATCAGCGCGGTCGGCAACAGCCTGTGGCTGGCGGTCGGCACTGCGACCGTGGTCATGCTTCTGACTTCCGTGATCTGCTGGATCGTGGTCAAGACCAAGCTGCCGGGCCGCTGGATCCTGGACAACCTGGCGTCGCTGCCGATGGTGTTCCCGGGCCTGGTGCTCGGCCTGGCCATCATGATTTTCTACCTGAACGTCAACATCGGTGTCTACGGCACGATGTGGATCATGTTCATCGCCTATGTGACGCGCTTCATGCCTTACGGCCTGCGCTACAACACTACGTCGATGCTGCAGATTCACAAAGAGCTGGAAGAGTCCGCCGCGATGAGCGGCGCCTCCTGGTCCACCACGTTCTGGCGCATCATCCTGCCGCTGCTGAAACCGGGCATGCTGGCCGGCTGGATCTACATCCTGATTGTCTCGATCCGCGAATTGTCGACCTCGATTCTCCTGTACAGCCCCGATACCGAAGTGGTTTCGGTGCAGATCTGGGAACTCTGGGAAAACGGCCAATACGTCGAACTCTCCGCTCTCGGTGTGATGTTCATCCTGGCGCTGTTCGTACTGGTGATGCTGGCCCAGTTCATCGGCAAAAAATTCGGTGTCAAAGAAGAGTGATCAAAATATAAAGGTAGGAGATTAATCATGTTAAACGTAAACGCCTTATTTACAGAGTACCCGAACGACAAGGGTGAAATTGTCAAAGCTGCGCAGAACGTCACTTTCGAAGTACCGGAAGGCAAGCTGTTCACCCTGCTGGGCCCATCGGGCTGCGGCAAGACCACCACCCTGCGTTCGATCGCCGGCCTGGAGCGTCCGCGCGCCGGTGAAATCACCGTCGGCGGCATCACGGTCTTTTCGTCCGAGAAAAACATTTTCGTCGCGCCGAACAAGCGCAATTTCGGCATGGTGTTCCAGTCCTACGCGATCTGGCCGCACATGAACGTGTTCAAGAACGTGGCCTTCCCGCTCAATGTGGGCACCAAGAAGTACAGCAAGAAGGAAATCGAAGACAAGGTCATGCGCGTCCTGACCGCGGTCGGCCTGGACCATGTTGCCGATCGCGAAGCGACCAAGATGTCCGGCGGCCAGCAACAGCGCCTGGCGCTGGCGCGCGCGCTGGTGATGGAGCCGAAGCTGCTGCTGCTCGACGAGCCGCTGTCGAACCTGGACGCCAAGCTGCGCGAGCGCATGCGTTTCGAATTGAAGCGCATGCAGCGCGAACTGGGCCTGACCACCATCTACGTGACGCACGATCAGGGCGAAGCGCTGGCGCTGTCGCACGAAATCGCGGTGATGAACGCCGGCCGCGTGGTGCAGATCGGATCGCCCCGCGACATCTACGAACGTCCGACCAACAAGTTCGTCGCCGACTTCGTCGGCCTGACCAACTTCCTGGATGCGACCATCGAAGCGCCGGAATCGGAAGAAGACCGCTACCGCGTGCAGTCGTCGATCGGCCAGTTGTGCGTGACATCGATGGATCGTTTCGCCAAGGGCGACGCGGTGCTGGTGTCGGTGCGTCCGGAAGATGTGGAATTGCACGAAACGCGTCCGGATGGCGCGAACATCATCGAAGCCGTTGTCGACTTCAAGGTGTTCCTGGGCGAATACATGGATTATCAAGTCAAGATCGGCGATCAGCAGGTCCTGGCGCGCGTCCATCCATCGTTCAAGGCGCCTGTCGGCGGCACCGTTTACCTGCGTTTGAACCCTGAAAAATGCATCACTATCCAGGATAACGCGCAGTACCGGAAAGCAGCGTAATCGTGGCCGTCACTGTGTTCCCTAAAAAGGTACGCGGGACGGCAGGCGCTATAGCAGGCCGCATCGGCCTGGGCGTAGCGTCGCTTTTGATTGCAACCGGCGCCTGCGCGCAAGCGGCCGCGCCGGTGCCGATCACGCTGTATCAGGGCGCGGACCGGACGCAGCGCCTGCTTGAGGGCGCCAGGAAGGAAGGCGCGCTGAATCTGTATACCTCGATGGCGGCGGCGGACGACCGGCTTCTGATCGACGCGTTCGAAAAGAAATACGGCATCAAGGTCAAGGTGTTCCGCTCGGCAAAGAATATTCTGCTGCAGCGCGTGATCAACGAGGCGCGGGCCGGCCGCAACGAGGCGGATTTCGTCGGAAATCCGTCGCCGGAAATGGAAGCGCTGGTGCGCGAGAAACTGTTGCAGCCGGTGATTTCGCCGGTGCAGCAGGATCTGATTCCGGCGGCGCTGCCGAAGCACAAGATGTGGACCGGTTTCCGGGTCTACATGTTTGTCGAAGCCTACAACACGGATAAGGTCAGCAAGGACGAACTGCCCAAGACGTATCAGGATTTGCTCGACCCGAAATGGAAAGGCCGTCTCGGCATCGAATCGAAGCAGCAGGAATGGTTTTATACGCTGGTGCAGGCGATGGGCGAGAAAAAGGGATTGCAGTATTTCCGCGATCTCGTCAGGAACAACCAGGTATCGCAGCATAACGGCAATTCGCTGCTCACCAATATGGTGGTGTCCGGCGAAGTGCAGATGGGACTGGGGCTGTACAGCTACCTGACCGACCAGCGCAAGGCCAAGGGCGCGCCGATCGACTATATCGCTTTGTCGCCGTCGATTGCCTATACCGATGGTCTGGGTATTCCGGCCAAGGCGCCGCACCCGTATGCCGCCACGCTGTTTTATGACTTCATGCTGACGGACGGACAAAAGATCGTCTCCGAAGGCAAGGCGTTTACCACTAACAAGCGCGACCAGGAAACTCTGGCGAAATTCAATCCCATCTATATGGACGCGCCGCATATCCTCGACACCTACGACCGCTGGGTGAAGCTGTACGACGATGTCCTGAACGGCCGCTGATAGTGAAATATTGAAGGAACGTTTCAAATGAATGCTCAAGATAACGAACTGCTGACCCGCACCGGTCCCGGCACGCCGATGGGCGATGTATTTCGACGTTACTGGATTCCGGCGCTGATGTCTTCCGAGCTGCCGGAGCGCGACGGCGCGCCGGTGCGCGTCAAGATCCTGTCCGAGCGCCTGATCGCGTTCCGCGACACCGACGGCAAGCTGGGCCTGATGGATGAGTTCTGCGCGCACCGCGGCGTTTCGCTGTGGTTCGGCCGCAATGAAGAGAACGGCCTGCGCTGCCCGTACCATGGCTGGAAATACGATACCACCGGCCAGTGCGTCGAGGTGCCGTCCGAATCCATCGAGAGCGGCTACTGCAAGAAAATCAAGCTGAAGGCCTATCCGCTGATCGAGATGGGCGGCATCCTGTGGACCTACATGGGCCCGCCGGAACTGCAGCCGGATCCGCCGATGTACGAATGGGCCACCGTGCCGGCAGCGAATTCCTTCGTTTCCAAGCGCGCGCAGGAATGCAATTACCTGCAGGCCATGGAAGGCGGTCTCGATTCCTTTCATTCGACCTTCCTGCACAAGATGTCGGTCGGCGAAGATCCGCTGCTCAAGCGCGATCCGCTGAGCCTGAAACTGCTCAAGGCCGACCAGCAGCCCGAATTCGTGCCGCTGGAATCGCCCGCCGGCCTGTATATCGCGACGCGCCGCAACGCCGACGCCGACAATTACTACTGGCGCGTGACGCAATGGCTGATGCCTTGCTTCAACCTGTTCCCGCCGTACGAAGGCAATCCATACGGCGGCCACGCCTGGGTGCCGATCGACGACGAACATTGCTTTACCTGGAGCTGGGACTACCATCCGGAACGCGCGCTGACCGCCGAGGAAATCGAGGCGATGAAGGCCGGCAAGGGCATCCACAGCCTGACCATTCCTGGTACCTCGCGTCCGCTGGCCAACAAGGACAACGATTACCTGATGGACCGCGCGGCGCAGAAAGCCAAAAAGACATTCTGCGGCGTGATGGGCGTGGCCGAGCAGGATGCGGCGGTGCAGGAAAGCATGGGCGCAATCGAGGACCGCACCAGGGAAAACCTGGTCGGCACCGACAACGGCATCATCATGACGCGCAACCGCTTGCTCAAAGCGGTCAAGGCGGTGCAGGCCGGCAAGGCGCCGCCGGGCACCGATGCGCTGTCGCAGCGCGTGCGGGCATTTTCTTCCGTGCTGCCGCGTTCGGCGGCTATCCACACCGCGCCCGAGATGCAGGTCAGCACGGACAGCGCAAAATAGAGAGCCGCGAAAGCGCCGCGGCCAACGAAGGATTCGAGGATACAAGGGTTGATTATGCAGACAGTAGGATTGATCGGCGCAGGCCGCATGGGAATGCCGATTATCGGCCATCTGGTGCGCAAGGGTTTCAAGGTGCTGGTGAGCGAACGCAATGCGGCGCGGCGCGCCGATATTGAAAAAACCGGCGCCGCCGTGGTCGATCTGCAGGCGATGGGCGCGCAGGCCGATGCGATTCTGATCTGCGTCGGCTACGACAAGGAAGTGCGCGAAATCCTGCAGGCGCCGGACGGCCTGCTGAAGACCGGCAAGAAGGGCGTCATCGTCGCCGTGTTGAGCACCGTGCATCCGAACACCATGAAAGAGCTGGCCAAGGATGCCGATGCGCATGGCATGCATGTGGTCGACGCCACGGTGTGCCGCGGCGGCCGCGCGGCCGATGACGGCACGCTGCTGTCGTTCGTCGGCGGCCCGGAAGATGTGGTCGAGCGTCTCAAGCCGGTGCTGGCGGCGTATTCGTCCGACATCGTGCGCAGCGGCGAAATCGGCACGGCGCAAGTGGCCAAGGCGTCGAACAATCTGATCCTGTGGGCCTGCCTGGTCGCCAATCACGAAGGCCTGGCCCTGGCGCAGCGCTACGACGTCAACGTCGAGGCCTTGCGCACGGCGCTGATGACCAGCAGCGCGGCCAACGGCGCGCTGGGCAACTGGGGCAAGCAGTCGATGGCGTGGGCCGAAGACGATATGGAAATCGTGTCCGAAATGGCGGCCGAATGCGGCATCTCGTTGCCGCAGACCGGCCTGGTGCGCGAAATCTGCCGCTCGCTCAAGCCGCGCCGCTACGATCTCGACAAGTACGGGGCCTGAGCATGCAGCTGCGCGCCGCGATTTTTGCATGTGTTGCGTGGGCCGGCCTGGCGGGTTTGGCGGGAATGGGCGCGGCTGCCGTTGCAGCTTCCGATCCGGCGGCGGTCAGCGCGATCGCGCAATACAGCGGCGCCGACCGCACGCAGCGCCTGATCGACGGCGCAAAAAAGGAAGGCGAGCTGACGCTGTACAGCTCGCTGACGGCGGAAGACCTGGCGGATCTGAACGGCGCGTTCGAAAAGAAATACGGCGTCAAGGTGAAATTGTGGCGCGCGGCGTCCGACACCATTTTGCAGCGCACGCTGACTGAAGCGAAGGCCAATCGTTTCGACGTCGATGCCATCGACGTCAGCACGCCGATGCTGGAAGCGCTGCATCGCGAAAAATTGCTGGTGGCGATCAAATCGCCATACCTGGCGGATATGATCCCGCAGGCCGTGCCGAAGCATCATGAATGGGTCGGCTCGCGCCTGAACGTATTCGTGCACGCGTACAACACCAAGCTGATCAAGAAGGAAGATCTGCCGAAGACGTATGAGGATCTGCTGGATCCGAAGTGGAAGGGCAAGCTGAGCATTGAAGGCACCGATGAGGACTGGTTTGCCACGCTGGTCGGCAGCATGGGCGAGAAAAAGGGCTTGCAGCTGTTCCGCGACATCAAGGCGGCCAATGGCCTGTCGGTGCGCAAGGGACATACGCTGCTGACCCAGATGGTGGCATCGGGCGAGGCGCCGTTTGCGCTGACGGTTTACAACTTTACCGCCGACCAGCTCAAGCAAAAGGGCGCGCCGCTCGATTGGTATGTGATGCAGCCGGCGGTTGCCCGCGCCAACGGCCTCGGCATACCGGCGCGGGCGCCGCATCCGAACGCGGCGATTTTGTATTACGACTTCATTCTCAGCGAAGAAGGCCAGCAGATTCTGTTCAGACGCGGTTTCCTGCCTTCCAGCACCAAGATTCAGACGCCTTTCAGCAAGATGGCTTTGAAAGTAGTGGACCCGGCGCAAATGCTGGATGACGGCGACAAGTGGACGCGTTTGTACGACCAGATCGTCGTCAAGGGAAATTAATCGTCGACAGTATTTGCAATATCAGGCATCAGCAGTATTGAGCAGTACCGAACAGTAACCAGGAGAGCAGAATGAGCACCGAACAGCCAAAGAAGGAAAAGTATCACCACAACAAGAACCGCATTTTCGTGCGTGAAGTTTCCGATGCATACAGCCTGAGGGCCGAGCTGGCGCGTCTGCGCGGCATGCCGCGCGTGCGCCGCGGCGCCGAAATCGACATGACCGACGGCCCGCAGGCATACAGCCGCCATTACGTCGAACCGAAGGACGGCATCACCCAGAACTTCCACCTGCACCTGGAAGAGTATTCGCCGGGCGGCAAGTCGCAGAAGCACGGCCACGTCAACGAAGCCGCGTTCTACATTCTCGACGGCGACGGCTATGAAATCCATGACGGCATCCGTTACGACTGGACCGCGGGCGATATCGCCATCGTCCACAACAACTGCGTGCATCAGCATTTCAACCGCAGCAACGAAAAGCCTGCGCGCGCCCTGGTCCTCAAGACCAAGCCGATGTACCTGTTCATGAACATGCTGTTCCAGTATCAGGTCGAGCACCGCACCGATGAAATCGCCGAAGGCGGCGAGGGCTTCGTGCCGCGTACTGCCGAGGATGATTACAACCATCCGAAGTAATCCGCATGCAGTGATGTAGGAAATAACAGTAACAGTAAAGGAAACCGTAATGGCATGGGGCGAATCGAAAACCTGGTTGACAGGCAACGAAAACAAACATCTGTACCAGGATCTGCTGGACGACGCGGCGGAAGCGCCGGCGCGCAACGGCAAGCGCAAGAAGGTGGTGCATCCGAATGAAATGCCCTGGGAGATGTCGCGCCAGGGCATCCTCAAGCATCTGCTGAACGAACAGATGAACACGCGCATGGAGTCGGTGGACGCCTACATGCTGCTGATCCCGCCGGGCAGCCGTTCGGGCAAGCACCGCCATCTGGCCGAGGAGTGCCTGTACGTGGTCGAAGGCCGGGGCTACGACCAGCACCAGGATTGCGACGTTGAAATCACCGACACGTATCACTGGATCGTGCAGGACGAAGTCAAGCGCTACGACTGGGAAGCGGGCGACGTGATCTACATTCCGCCAAATACCGTGCATCAGCATTTCAATGCGGATCCGGACCGGCCGGTGCGTTTGATCTCGGCGATCAACCGCATTTACCAGAAATTTGGTTTGAACGATATCGAACAGCTGGAAGATGCGCCCGAATACAAGCCGGGCGTCACCTTGACAGCTGAAATGGTAGCGGCGTATTTGAAGCCGAAAAAATAAGGCGTGCTTTCAGGCGCCAGGGGCAACGACGATTTAACGTTTTGGCGATTTTTATTTTTATATAGAGCAGGAGTATCTAATGGCAAAAGACGCAATGGTTTCGACCGAGCTCGCGAGTAAATTCGCGACCGAAAAAGAAACCCCATACACACGTTGGGTAGCAGCAGAAGGACTCGACATCATCAGCGCCCACTACATCCCGAGTTTGCTTACGTGCGATCTGAAGCCGTGGGCACGCCGGGGCGGTAATGGCGTATACATCAACCATGAAGCGTCGCGCACATCGAACGACTGCTACGTTTGCGAAATTCCGCCTGCCAAGCAGCTGGAACCGCAACGCCAGCTGTTCGAAGAAATGATCTACGTTCTGAGCGGCAAGGGTTCGACCACAGTGTGGAACGATGCCGGCAAGCGCGTGACATTCGAATGGCAAGCCGGTTCGCTGTTTGCGATTCCATTGAATGCGATCTGCCAGCATTTCAACGGTTCGGGCAAGGATGCAGCGCGTTTCGTCGCTGTGACCAACGGTCCTGGCGTCATCAATCTGTACGAAGATATGGACTTCATCTTCAAGACCCAGTACGACTTCAAGCAGCGTTTCTCCGGCGAGCCTGATTATTTCGATAACAAGGGCGAGCAAAAGGGTCTGCTGCTGGAAACCAACTTCGTTGCCGATGCCGTCAACCTGCCGCTGATCAGCGCCAAGGAACGCGGTGCGGGCGGCGGTCACATCCGCTTCAATATGGCCAAGGGTTCGATGAACAGCCATATCTCGCAATTCCCTATCGGTACGTACAAGAAGGCCCATTGCCATGGCCCTGGAGCGCACGTCATCATCCTGTCCGGCGAAGGTTACAGCCTGATGTGGCCTGAAGGCGAAGAGCCACGTCGTTACGAATGGCAAGTCGGTTCAATGGTCGTGCCGCCAAACCTGTGGTTCCACCAGCATTTCAACACCGGCACCACACCGGCGCGTTACCTGGCGTTCAAGCACGAAGTCGTTTCGATCCGCAATGCGCAAGGCGTGCCGAAGGCATGGATCAGCAAGCGCGTCGGCGGCGACCAGATCGATTACGCGGACGAAAGCCCGGTTGTGCGCGATCTGTTCAAGGATGCATTGTCGAAACACGGCCTGGAACCCCGCATGGCCGATGCCTATCAGGCAGAGCTGGCGGATTTGCCACCGAAGCAATAAGTAAATTTGAAGTAAATAAACTATAGTTTTTTTAAAGAATCTGTAGTTTTTTGTTAACGATTGAAGCAGTTGTTACGTGTCCATGACTGTTTTATCAATTGTTGAGAAACTTTTAGTGTAAGGTTCGGTTAAGGATTGGTTCACAGACGCAGTCAAGGTGTGTAGGTGAAATTGGTACGCCAGTCTTTAATCGGACCGGTGTTTCGTATATCAGAACCACGGCAGTGGCGATGCGAAATGCCTTTATTCGCAGTAACAGCAATCGAATTTATTCACGGAGGGGACCTCAATGTTGGACACGAAAAGCAAGATTTTGGCAGCAGCAATTGGCGCAGCGTTTGCCTTGCCGATGGCGGCGCAGGCTCAAACGAACGTCACCGTCTACGGTAAGCTTTATCCCGATTTTTATCATTCGAACACCACGGCCGGTTTGGCTGGCGGTTCGCGTACCAGCAGCATTGGCCCAACGGCCACAGGTGCTCCATCGACCAACGTCACAGCCATGGATTCGCCGAACTCCCGTTTGGGGTTCAAGGGCACTGAAGACCTGGGCGACGGCCTGAAAGCCATCTTCCAATTGGAAATGGGCTTCAGCTCCGATACCGGCCAGGCCAGCGACGCCAGCGCACCGTTCAGCCGCAATACTTTCGTCGGCCTGTCCGGCGGTTTCGGCACGATCAAGCTGGGTAACATGGATACCGTCTACAAGGAACTCGGCGACCACATCGACTTCCTGGGCATTTCCAGCGGCAACTTCATGGCCCTGAGCAATGTGCTGTCGAAGGCAACATTCACGACCAACAGCGCCAACAGCTTCCACTTGCGCCGTACAAACAGCTTCTACTACACATCGCCGACAATCGGCGGCTTCACTGGCTTGTTCGACTGGTCGCCCAATGAAGTTGCAGGCAACGCTTCCGCAGGCGTGATTTCGACCGGTGTGACATACGAAGGCGGCCCGATCTACGCGGCGCTGGCGTATGAACAGCACAAAGACATGTTCGGCGGCTCGTTTGGTACGTTCAACAACGGCACCACGACAAGTAGCGCTACGAGCACATCAGCCACGCCGGCTGGCTTGAGCTCGAAAGACCAGGCTATTCGCGGAACATTCCAATGGCAGTTCGATAACAACTTCCAATTGGAAACCAACGTGGCGTATCTGAAGTATACGGAAAGCGGTCAGACTGCTGCCGGCAAGTTCGATACCTACAAGCACTACACATGGTCCGTAGGCGCCCGTAAGCAATTGGCCGCGTGGACTTTGGTGAGTACCTATGGCCAGGCTCAGGCAGGCAGCTGTACCCTGACAGGCGGCGTCAATTGCGACACCTACGGCCTGCAAGCCCGCATGCTGAATCTTGGCGCAGGTTATTCGCTGTCGAAGCGCACCATGCTGTTCGGCGTGTATTCGTATTATGGCAACACCACCGGTGTCGGCAGCAACCTGCAGATCAACAGCGCCAAGCCGGCTGCAGGTGTGGATCAAAGCACATTCGCTCTGGGTATCAGCCACAGCTTCTAATGCTTTTGCAGTGAACAAAAAACGGGTCGCAGTCTGACCCGTTTTTTGTCCGTCTGAAATTCGTGCAGACGCATCTGTTTGCCGAGGAAGGAATAATGCAGGTCTTTACGTTATGTCTGTCATTTTTGGCCGCGGGCCTGTTCCCCGCGCAGGGCATGGCGTTATCAGGGCGGGCCGGAACCTCTGGCAAGCCGCAGCAATCAGCAGGTCCGGATTTTCAGGCGCCGATCGTGAGCATGATCCCATCGGCGGCATTAACAATTTCCCACAGAATTCAGTAAAAGCGGGCTGCCGGCGGCGGTAGCCGACGGCGTCGCATTCATCGTATTATTCGTCACAGCAAAATAGCGGGGACGCCCAGAGGCCAGCAAATAGGCCAGCGAGACCGGCGACCGGTCTCCACACTGAAGCAGCACAGGATTTTTACCAACTAATAATGAAGGGTCTACCATAATGTACAAGCAGAATTCCAGGCGCGGCATGCTCAAGACGGTTTTGGGCAGCGCAACGGCCATTGCATTACTGTCGATGGGCGGTTCCGCCTTTGCCCAGGCAACGGTCGCAACGCCGGCTGTCATCGCCGCCGCGACTTATACCGGCGCCGATCGCGAACAACGCCTGATCGAAGGTGCGAAAAAGGAAGGCAATCAACTGACCATCTACACGTCGGCGCCCACCGACGACATGGCTGTGTTTACGGCAGCGTTCGAAAAGAAATACGGCATCAAGGTCAAGGTCTGGCGTTCAGGTTCGGAAAACGTCCTGCAGCGCACCGTCACGGAAGGCCGCGCCGGCCGTTTCGATCCGGACGTCGTCGACACCAACGGTCCTGAACTGGAATCGCTGCACCGCGAACAGATGCTGCAAGCGGTCAAGACGCCTTACCTGGCCGACCTGATCAAGCCGGCCATCCTGCCGCACGGCGAATGGGTCAGCTCGCGCCTGAACATTTTCACGCAAGCCTATAACACCAACGTCGTGAAGAAGGCCGATCTGCCGAAGACCTACTACGATCTGCTGGATCCGAAATGGAAAGGCAAGCTGGGCGTCGAGGCCGAAGATCTGGACTGGTTCGCCAGCGTGATCACGGAATTGGGCGAAGCCAAAGGCTTGCAATTGTTCAGGGACATCGTCAAGACCAACGGCATCTCGGTGCGCAAGGGCCATACGCTGCTGGCCAACCTGGTGTCTTCCGGCGAAGTGCCGCTGTCGCTGACCATCTATAACTACAAGGCCGAGCAGTTGCATAACAAGGGCGCGCCGATCCAGTGGTTTGCGATCGCGCCGGCATTTGCCCGCCCGAACGGCATCGGCATGCTGCGCCGCGCGCCGCATCCGAACGCTGCCGCGCTGTACTTCGATTTCATGCTGGGCGATGCCCAGCAGATCATGTTGAAGCTGAACTACGTCCCGACCAGCAAAAAGGCCGATACGCCTTTGAACAAGATCCCGCTGAAGTTCGTCGATCCGAAGGTTACCCTGGATGAAAACGAAAAATGGCGCAATCTGTACGAAGAGATCATCACCAAGCAGTCGAAGTAAGACGAAGTCGATTCGCCAGGTTTAGTTGCTGTATCTCAGATGAAGTCGGAAAGTGCCGGCCGAGTGTTGCAAGCGGATTGCTTGCGGCGCCTGGCCGGCGCTTTTTCGATTCGAAATAAAAGGAAATACCATGGGTAAGGAATCACATTACGACAATCCCAAGCCGCGCGTGTTTCTGCGCGGGATTGCGGGCGCCTACAATCTGGGCGACGAGCTCAAGCGCCTGCGCAGCCTGCCGCGCGTGATCAAGGGCACGGAACTGGACTTTTCGACCGGACCGCAATCGTTCAGCAAGCACTTCGTGGAGCCGGTCGACGGCATGACGCAGACGCTGCACGTGCATCTGGAAGAATACGCGCCGGGCGGCCGCACGCAAAAGCACGGCCACGTCAACGAAGCGGCGTTCTACATCCTGGACGGCACCGGCTACGAAATCCATGACGGCATCCGTTACGACTGGGACGCGGGCGACATCGCCATCGTCCACAACAACTGCGTGCATCAGCATTTCAACAAGGATCCGAACAAGCCGGCGCGGGCGCTGGTGCTGAAGCCGAAGCCGATGATGATGTTCATGAACCTGCTGTTCCAGAAAATGGTCATTCCGCGTCCGAAGGAGCCGACCGAATTCGGCCCTTACACGCCGCGCAAGCTGGAAACCAACTACAACCACGACGAGTAATCCGACACACGTACTATCAAGGAGGCCATCATGGCATGGAGCGAATCGAAAGCCTGGTTGACAGGCACGGAGAACAAAGAGCTGTACCAGGACCTGCTGGACGACGCGGCGGCGGCGCCGGCGCGCAACGGCAAGCGCAAGAAGGTGGTGCATCCGAATGAAATGCCTTGGGAGATGTCGCGCCAGGGCATCCTGAAGCATCTGCTGAACGAACAGATGAACACCCGCATGGAGTCGGTCGACGCCTACATGCAATTGATTCCGCCGGGCAGCCGTTCGGGCAAGCACCGCCATCTGGCCGAAGAGTGCCTGTATGTGGTCGAAGGCCGCGGCTACGATCTGCACCAGGATTGCGATGTTGAAATCACCGACACCTACCACTGGATCGTGCAGGACGAAGTCAAGCGCTACGATTGGGAAGCGGGCGACGTGATCTATATCCCGCCAAATACCGTGCATCAGCATTTCAATGCCGACCCGGACCGGCCTGCGCGCCTGATCTCGGCGATCAACCGCATTTATCAGAAATTCGGTCTGAACGATATCGAACAACTGGAAGATGCGCCTGAATACAAGCCGGGCATCACGCTGACGCCGGAAATGGTGGCCGACTACCTGAAGTCGAAGGTCAAGGCGTAATCGAGGTTCAAGTCACAACTGCATCTGTCGCGGCAAGCCCAGGAAGTTCGCCGCGGCGAAGCGGAAGCATTAACACAGGATCAAAACGCAGAATAAAAAAAATATAAGGAGAGACCATGAGCAGCGCCGCCATTACCGCAGCAGATACAGCATCCGCCAATACAAATACACCGCCCAAAAGATCGTTCCGCGAGGTCTGGGTGATCTCGATCGGCCACGCGCTGACGCATTGGTATCCCGCGACGTTTTATCTGTTGCTGCCGCTGATCGGCAAGGAGCTCGGGCTGGACTACAGCCAGATCGGCCTGATCATGACCTGTCAATACGTGGCCGGTGCGCTGTCGAACGTGCCGGGCGGCATGCTGGTCGATACGGTCGGCAAAAAGGGCCTGCTGATGGCGCTGTCGCTGTTCTGGGTCGGCTTTCCTTATCTGCTGATGAGTTTCACGCATAGCTACGTCATGCTGCTGCTGTGCGTGGCGATGGTCGGCATCGGCAACAATTTGTGGCATCCGACCGCCATTCCGATGCTGGCGCAACGCTTCCCGGAACGCAAGGGATTGGTGCTGTCGCTGCACGGCATGGGCGGCAATGCCGGCGACGCTTTGGCGCCATTGCTCATCGGCGCCTTGCTGGCGACTTTCAGCTGGCGCCAGATCGTGGTGATGAACGCGATTCCGGGCGCCATCATGTCGGTCATGATCCTGGTTTCGGTCGGCACCCTGACCTTGGGGCGCAAAAAGAAAGTCGCGCCGGCGGCAGCCGAAAACGAAGGCCAGAAGGTGGGCGAATATGCGCAGGGGCTGCGCGCGCTGCTGCGCAATCGCGTCTTGATCATGCTGGCGGTCGGTTCGGCCTTCCGTTCGATGACGCAAACCACGCTGCTGACTTTCCTGCCGGTTTTCCTGGCTTATGAAATGGGTTATTCGCCGGTATGGATCGGCGGCTGCATGTTCATGCTGCAGGCGGCCGGTTTCGCGGCTTCGCCGGTGGCGGGCCATCTGTCGGATTCGATGGGCCGGCGCCGCATCATCATGACCAGCATGGCGATGAGCGCCGTGGTGCTGGCGTTCATGGCGATTGCCGGCCGTTCGCACGCATTCGTGATCTTTATCGCGATCCTGGGCTTCTTCCTGTATGCGGTGCGGCCGGTATTGCAGGCCTGGCTGCTCGAAGCCACGCCGAAGAACATGGGCGGCACCAGCATCGGCGTGCTGTTCGGCACCCAGGCGCTGGGTTCGGCGGCGGGGCCGATCATCGGCGGCGTGGTGGCGGACCGTTTCGGCCTCATGGGCACCTTCTACTTCCTGGCGCTGACCATTGTGATCGCCAATTTGTTCGTGTTCTTCGTGCCGGCGACGGCCAGTGGTGACGCGCCCGCTGCGAAAATCTAGTTGGCGTTTTTTTAGGCGTACGGTTCCGTCAAGGCGCCGTCAGGCCGGACGCCATGGGGCGTTGTACTTCGTTCGTGTCCTCCGCCGGCCTGCGGCCGGCTCCCCCTTTACCTCACTGCGCACAACACCCCATGGCGTCCGGCCTGACGGCGCCTTGACTGCGTCGTCGCCAGACTTGTTCTTAGTCGATTGCCAGCGCGGGCTGCGACGGGTCGATGAAGACCTTGCCGTCCTGCATGTGCACGGCGTAGGTCCGCAGCGGGATCATGCAGGGCGGCGTGACCACTTCGCCGGTACGGATATTGAACGCGCCGTTGTGGAAATCGCATTCGATCACGTCGCCGTCGATATAGCCCTCGGACAGCGAACCCGGTCCGTGCGTGCACAGATCGTCGGTGACATAAAACTTCCCGGCCAGGTTGAAGACGGCCAGGCACATGCCGTCCTTTTCGATCTTGGCGGCCGCGTTTTCGGCAACGTCGGCGCTGGGGCAAAGCTCAACTAAAGCAGTGGAAATGGTGTCGGATTTATCGTTCATCTTTGTAGAGAATCTGTCTGGAATTTGCGTATTAACGCAGATTGAAAAGTTAAAAAAGAGACAATTTTAACCGGTCTGCGCGGCGCCCGCCATTGACAAATCGGGCCATGCGGTGATATCTTATTCAGACCTTTTAGGAACGTTGTTCCATATAAAAGAACAATAATTATAAGTCGACCACGCCGATAGGCGAAGGCGGGTGGGCCGCGCACGCAAATTTGATAGACGAAGAAGCTCTTTTGAGGAATTGAAATGACCAAACGCGAACAAAACGAACTGCTGACACAGACCGGCCCAGGCACCCCGATGGGCGATCTGTTCCGCCGTTACTGGATACCGGCAATCATGTCGTCCGAACTGCCGGAAAACGATTGCCCGCCTGTGCGCGTCAAGCTGTTGTCCGAGCGCATGATCGCTTTCCGCGACAGCGAAGGCAAATATGGCCTGATCGATGAATTCTGCGCCCACCGCGGCGTTTCGCTGTGGTTCGGCCGCAACGAAGAAAGCGGCCTGCGCTGCCCATACCATGGCTGGAAATACGATGTCACCGGCCAATGCGTCGACGTCCCATCGGAATCGGTCGAAAGCGGCTACTGCAACAAGATCAAACTGAAGGCCTATCCGCTGATCGATCGCGGCGGCATCCTGTGGACATACATGGGTCCTCCTGAACTGCAACCGCCGCTGCCTGAATACGAATTCGCAATGGTCGGTCCAAAGCGCAGCTACGTTTCGAAGCGCCATCAGGAATGCAACTACCTGCAGGCCATGGAAGGCGGTATCGATTCCAGCCACGTTTCGTTCCTGCACAGCGGTGCTCTGGAACACGATCCGCTGTTCAAGGGCGCCAAGGGCAATCAATACAATCTGCAGGATTTCCAGGTCAAATTCGAAGTGGTCGAATCCGACGGCGGCCTGCTGATCGGCGCACGCCGCAATGCGGAAAACGGCAATTACTACTGGCGCATCACGCAGTGGGTCATGCCTTGCTTCACAGCGATCCCACCGCGCGGCGACCATCCTATCCACGGTCACTTCTGGATTCCAATCGATGACGAGAGCTGCTGGTCGTGGAGCTACGATTACCATCCGGCGCGCGATCTGAGCGAAAAAGAAGTGCAGGCGATGGACGACGGCCACGGCATCCACGTCAAGCTGATCCCGGGTACTTTCATTCCGGTGCAAAACAGCAGCAACGATTACCTGATGGACCGCGCCGCGCAAAAGGCCAAGGTCAGCTACAGCGGCATCTCGGGCATTGCGATCCAGGATTCGTCCCTGCAGGAAAGCATGGGCCCGATTGCCGATCGCAGCAAAGAGAACCTGGTTTCGACCGACAACGGCATCATCATGGCGCGCCACCGTCTGCGCAAGGCCGTCCTGGCCCTGCAAAAAGGCATCGCGCCTCCAGGCCTGGATCCGGTCAACCACCGCGTGCGTTCCGCTTCGCTGGTGCTGCCGCCCGACGTCGCCTTCAAGGATGCCGCCAAGGATGCGCTGATCGCGCATGAAGGCCAGCCTTTGACTTCGGTTTAAACGGGACGCTCTCAAGCTCCTGCCCGCCCGATGTAGTCGCCGACCGCGCCCCCACGGGCCCGGCGGCGATTGTTTTTTGAAGCGGTACTGCGCCGAATAATTTACCCGGAGACCACCAGAATGGCCGAACAGAAACTGAAGACGGCGTTCCAGACGCTTGGACATACCAAGGCGTTGAAAGACGGCAGCCTCAAGCCGCAAAGTTTTGAATTTGAATTCGAAGAAGTGCCGGCCATCATCCAGGCTTTCCGCCGCATGGTGCGCGGTCACGAGTTCGACATCAGCGAGATGGCGATCACAACCTATATGTGCGCGCGCGCCGCCGGCAAGCGTTTCACCGCGCTGCCGGTGTTCCTGGTGCGGGCCTTTCACCATGGCGCGATCCTGCAAAATACGCAAGTCGGCCTGACCGGCCCCAAGGATCTCGAAGGCAGGAAAGTCGCGGTCAATCGCGGCTATACCGTCACCACCGGCGTCTGGGCGCGCGGCGTGCTGCAGCATGAGCACGGCGTCGATCTGAACAAGATCAACTGGATCCTGTCGGGCGACGAACACGTTGCCGAATACCAGGCGCCGGCGAATGTGCAGCCGGTCGAGAAGGGCCGCGACCTGCAGGAAATGCTGATCGCGGGCGAGGTGGTGGCCGCCACCGGCATGACGATCGATAATCCGATCATCAAGCCGCTGATTCCGAACGCCAAGGAAGCCGGTTTCGCGGCGCTGAAGGCGACCGGTTATTATCCGATCAACCACACCGTCGTGGTGCGCGACGAACTGCTGGCTGCCCAGCCGGGCCTGGCCAGGGAACTGTTCATGCTGTTTGCGGAAGCCAAGAAGCCGTATATCGAACAGCTCAGGAACAAGCAGATCGCGCAGCCTACGCCGGCCGACCAGACGTACGCGCGGGTCATGGAAATTACCGGCGGCGATCCATTGCCGTACGGTATCGAGCCAAACCGCAAAATGATAGAAATGGTTATTCGCCTTGCTGGAGAACAAGGCATCGTCAAACAGCCATTTACAGTAGAAGAGCTGTTCGCGGCAGGCACCCACGATCTGATCGGGTGACCCTTGTGACTTATCGTCGTTACGCCGCAAAAAATGGTCCGGCATATGCCGGCAACAATTGATCTTCTGGAGAAACAGCAGCATGAAGCATTTGAGTTTAATTCGACGCATCGCCGTCTGCCTGGGCGCCGGCTTGGCCTTGGTCTTCGGCAGCGCCGCAAGCAATGTCTACGCCGCGGACATGATCCCGGTGCGCGTCGGGCTGGCCAACGCCAGCAGCGACGTCGGCTTTTTCATCGCCGACAAAAAAGGCTACTTCAAGCAGGAAGGCCTGCTGGTCTCTTATACCCCTTTCGATTCGGCCGCCAAGATGGTCGCGCCGCTGGGCGCCGGCCAGATTGAAGTCGGCGCCGGTTCGCCGTCGGTCGGCCTGTACAACGCCATCGCGCGCGGCATCGAAATCAAGATCGTCGCCGACAAGGGATCGACGCCGCCCGGCTACGGCTATCAGCCGCTGCTGGTGCGCAAGGATCTGATCGACAGCGGCCGCTACAAATCGCTCAAGGATCTGAAAGGCATGAAGATCGCCGGCAGCGCGCCGGGCAGCGGATCGACCTCGACGATGAACGAAGCCCTCAAAAAAGGCGGCCTGAAGCCGGCTGATGTGGAGCGCGTGTTCCTGGCGTTTCCGCAGCATGTGCTGGCGCTGCAGAACAAGGCGGTCGATGCCGCACTGACCACCGAGCCGTCGGCCACCAAGGCGGTGCAAAGCGGCGCCGCGGTGCGCGTCATGGGCGACGACGAAATCTATCCGAACCACCAGCTGGCCGTGGTGCTGTATTCCGGCAATTTCATCAAGAAGAATCCGGATGCGGCCAAGCGCTTCATGCGCGCCTATCTGCGCGCCGTGCGCGACTATAATGATGCGCTCAAGGGCGGCAAGCTTGCCGGCCCCAACGCCGAAGATGTGATTTCGATCCTGACCGAGTACACCAACGTCAAGGATCCGGCCGTGTATCGCGCCATCAGCGTGCAGGGTTGCAGCCCGGACGGCACAGTCGACGTGCCGAGCCTGAAAAACGATCTGGCCTTCTTCAAGAGCGAAGGCCTGGTCAAGGGTGAAGTATCGGTCGACCAAGCGCTCGACACTTCTTTCGCCGCCGCGGCAGCGAAGGAACTCGGACCGTACAAGCGAAAGAAATAAGGACGTCATGCAAACCAATTCGAACCACCAGGACGCAGTGCCGAAGATTCAACTGCAGAACCTGACCAAGAGTTTCCAAACCGCGGGCGGCGTCGTTACGGCGCTCGATAATGTCTCGCTCGACATTCCAACCGGCTGCTTTTTCATGATCGTCGGCCCCAGCGGCTGCGGCAAGACCACGCTGCTGCGCATCCTGGCAGGCCTGGAAGCGCCGACTTCCGGCAGCGTCAAGGTCAGCGCGCCGGCGGCCAACCGCCCGGCCAATTCGATGGTGTTCCAGGGCGACTCGCTGTTCCCGTGGATGACCGTATTCGAAAACGCGGCCTACGGCCTGACGCTGCGCAATCGGCCGAAGGGCGAGATCGACGACACCGTCGGCCATTACCTGAACCGTATCGGCATGACCAAGTTCGCCAAGGCCTATCCGCACCAGTTGTCGGGCGGCATGCGGCAACGGGTGTCGATCGCGCGCGCATTCGCCAACGATCCGGACATCCTGCTGATGGACGAACCGTTCTCGGCGCTCGATGAGCAGAACAAGCTGCTGCTGCAGGAAGAACTGCTGCGCATCTGGGACGAAACCCGCAAGACCGTGCTGTTCATCACGCATAGCGTGGACGAAGCGGTCACGCTGGGCGACCGCATCATGATCATGACGGCGCAGCCGGGCCGCGCCAAGCAGATCATCGATGTGCCGTTCGAGCGTCCGCGTGAAGTGCTGTCGCTGCGCGCCCGCCCGGCGTACGGCGAACTGGTGTATTCGATCTGGGGACAACTGCGCGACGAAGTGCAGGCAGCCCGTTCGCAGGATGAAAAAAGGAGTATCAAAGCATGAGTGCCGTATCCGATAGCCAACCGGAAGTGACGCCGGTCAAACCAGCGGCGAAAGCGCGCCGCAAAATGAGTCTGAGCAATCGCGACCGCCTGATCAGCATCTTCTCGCCGATCGCGCTGCTGGTGATCTGGGAAATCCTGGTGCGGGTCGGCCTGCTCGACGCGCGCTTCTTCCCGGCGCCGTCCAGCGTGTTCGAAACCCTGGTGCAACTGGTCGAAGACGGCAGCCTCTGGGCCAATACCTGGGCCACCCTGCAACGCCTGTTCTGGGGCTTCTTCCTGGGCGGCATTCCGGGCCTGCTGCTGGGCATCGGCATGGGCCTGAACCGCACCTTGCGCGCCATCGTCGATCCGTTGATCTCCACCACCTATCCGGTGCCGAAGAGCGCGATCTTCCCGTTGATCCTGCTGATTTTCGGTCTCGGCGAAGGCTCCAAGATCGTCATGGTCGCCATCGGCGTGTTCTACCCGGTGCTGATCAATTCGACCATCGGCGTACTGGAAATCAACAAGATTTATCTCGACGTCGGCCGCAATTTCAAGGCCAGCCGCTGGCAGACATTCCGCACCATCGCCTTCCCGGGCGCGGTGCCGAGCATCATGAGCGGCATCAAGCTGGGCCTCGGCCTGGGCCTGATGCTGATCGCCATCGCCGAAATGATCGGCGCCAAGAGCGGTCTCGGTTTCATGATCTGGAATGCATGGGAAATCCTGTCGGTCGAAACCATGTATGTCGGCCTGATCGTGATTGCCTTGCTGGGCGTGATCTTCTCGATCGTGCTCAATGAAGTCGAGAGCAAGCTGGTACCCTGGAAAAACTCCAGATAATTAGCAAACAGTAAAGTAAACAGAAATGCCTCCGCGCCAAAAGCGCGGGGGCATTTTTTTTGAAAATTGTTATTCTGATATGTGGACCGGTGTTTCGTATTTTTTATTGCCCTTGTCCAATTTTCCTCATAGAATGAGGACGCAAAAATAAGAACCGGCGATCCGGAGGACGTTGCGCTCACTGCGCGGCGCCATGAAAAAATCAGAGGAGACCCTCCTGCGATGGATAAGCGAATTCCCGTAACGGTATTGACTGGCGATCCGGGCGTGGGCAAGACCGCGCTGCGTCACCGCATCCTGTCGGAGGATTCCGCTCGCCGCTACGCGCTTGTCGTCGATCGCGCCGATGCGTGCGGCGCAAGCGCCGACGCGCTCGTCGTGCACACCGAGGAAGAGCTATTCGAGATGAACAGCGGCTGCATCTGCTGCACCATCCGCGGCGATCTGATCCGCGCCTTGCATACCCTGCTGATGGAGCAGTCCGGCAAATTCGACGCCGTCATCATCGAGACCGCCGGCAGCGCCGATCCCGGTCCGATCATTCAAACCTTTTTCATCGATCATATTCTGGAGCAGCGCACCCGGCTCGACGCCATCGTCGCCGTGGCCGGCGCCGATACCATCGTCCGCAATCTGCGGGACCAGCGGCACGCCGTGCAGCAGATCGCCTTTGCCGACCAGATCGTATTGAATAACGCCGCGGCGATGGACGGCACGGCGCTTGCCGCGGTGGAAGCGCGCCTGCGCGGCGTCAATCCGCTGGCTGTGATCCATCGCGCCCAGGCCGCCGATATCGCCATCGAGCGATTATTGGAACGCGGCGCCTTCGAGCTGGAACGCGGCGCGGCGCTGCCGTCCGATTTCCTGATGCCGGAGCAACATGCGGGCGACGGCAGCGATGGCGATGTCCGCGCATTCTCCTTGCGCAGCGACGTGCCGATGGCGTTCGAGCGCATCGACGAATGGCTGGCGGCGCTGGTCATGGGCCGCGGCGCCGACATCCTGCGCGGCAAGGGCATCGTCGACGTTGTCGATGCCGGCGGCGAGCACCGGCGCCTGGCGTTTCAATCCGTGCAGATGCTGCATGAAGGGAATTTCCCGCGCCCCTGGGCAGCGGGCGAGCGGCGCGCCAGCCAGGTGGTTTTCATCGGCCGCAATCTCGATCGGATGGCATTGCAAACCGGCTTCATGTCCTGCGCGGCGGCCGGTGTGGAAAATTTCGCGCTGGTAGCCGCAGCCTGAAGGCGCGGTTTAATAATATCGATAATGGGGGACCACAATGGAATCTATGAGTAGCGCTCGCCTTGCAGGCGATGCGCAAACCGGCATTGCCACAGTCAATGAATCGGCGCGCATCCTCAATCTGCCCGGCGTCGGAGACAGCAAAAAGGCCGCGGAGAAAGCTGCAAGGAAGGCCGCCAAAGGAAAGCTCAAGCCGGTCAAGGCCGGCGGCGCGGCAATGACCGTCAAGAGCCGCGGCCCGATGCAATGGTTCTACAACCTGAAGCTGGCCAAGAAGCTCATGTGCGTGGTCGCGATGGTGCTGGCGCTGAGTATTTTTGTCGGCCTGTTTTCGGTCGGCCAGTTGAACGAGGTAAACAAGTCGGCCGCTGAAATGAAGAACGTGTGGCTGCCGAGTTTGCGCAGCGTGCTGCATATTCGCGAACAGCTGGCGCGCCTGCGCGCGATCGAGGTGCAGTATTCGGTGGTCAGCGCGGATGCCGACCTGTCGCCGTATAAAAAGAACACGGCAGCCTTGTTTGCCGATCTGGAGCAGAGCGTCGCCCAATATTCGCAATTGGTGACCCAGCCCGCCGAGCAAGAGGCGCTGCAGCGTTTCAAGAGCCAGTTGGGACCGTATCTGGAGCAGCACCAGAAGATCTTCGCGGCCATCGATGCGCAAAAAGCCTGGGACGTGCCGGAAATGCTGAAGGGTGAAGCGCTCGGCGCGCCGCGCACCAAGCTTAACGCCATTGCCGACGAGCTGATCAAGATCAACGAAGAAGGCAGCACGCGCGCCGGCGCGGTCGGCGACAGCATTTACAAGGCAGGCCGCATCTGGATCTTCGGCATGCTGGCCGCCAGCGTCCTGATCGGCTGCGGCTTTGCCTTGTGGATCGCACGCATCGTGTCGAACCCGCTGACATCGGCCGTGAACCTGTCGCGGCGCGTCGCCGCCGGCGACCTGACCGGCGACGTCGAAGTGCGCTCCACCGACGAGACCGGCCAGTTGATGCAGGCGCTCAAGGACATGAACGCCGCGCTCACGCGCATCGTGACCGATGTGCGTCTCGGCACCGACGCCATTGCCACCGCGTCCGGCGAAATCGCCTCCGGCAATATGGATCTGTCGACCCGCACCGAGCAGCAGGCCGGCGCGCTGGAAGAAACCGCGTCGTCGATGGAAGAAATGACGCATGCGGTGAAGAAGAGCGCCGACAGCGCCAACCAGGCCAATCTGTTCGCGGAATCGGCCACGCGGGTTGCGCTCAAAGGCAGCACCGTGGTGTCGGAAGTGGTCGATACGATGGGTTCGATCAGCGAATCGGCCAAGCGGATTATCGACATCATCGGCGTGATCGACGGCATCGCCTTTCAAACCAATATCCTGGCGCTGAACGCCGCGGTGGAAGCGGCGCGGGCGGGCGAGCAGGGCCGCGGTTTCGCGGTCGTGGCGGCCGAAGTGCGCACGCTGGCGCAGCGCAGCGCCACCGCCGCCAAGGAGATCAAACAGCTGATCGGCGATTCGGTGCAGAACGTCGACGCCGGCACCAAGCTGGTCGGACAGGCCGGCGCCACCATGACCGAAATGGTCGACGGCGTGAAAAAACTGGCCGACATCATGGGCGAAATCACCACCTCCACGCAAGGCCAGGCGGCCGGCATCGACCGCATCAACCAGGCGCTGCAGCAGATGGAAAATGTGACGCATCAGAACGCCGCGCTGGTGGAGCAGGGCGCCGCCGCTTCGGAAAGCATGCGCGAGCAGGCTGAAAATCTGCTGCGCTCGGTCAGCGTATTCAAGCTCGGCGACGGTTCGGCCGGCGGCGCTGCGTTGATGCTGGGACGTTAGCCAAAAATCGGGCAGGGAGGAAAAAGGGCCGGACAAGCATCGCTTGTCCGGCCCTTTTTATTGTTTGTTTCCGGCGCGCTTACGAATTCGCCTTCGGGCATTCCGCACCGTCGGCGGAGAAAGCCGGCTGGTCGGGATCGATGTAGATCTTGCCGTCGACCACGTGCACGCAGTAGGTGCGCAGCGGAATCATGCAAGGCGGCGTGACCACTTCACCGGTGCGGATATTGAAGGCGCCGTTATGGAAGTCGCATTCGACCACGTCGCCCTCAATGTAGCCTTCCGACAGGGAGCCGGGGCCATGCGTGCACAGATCGTCCGTCACGTAAAACTGATCGTCGACGTTGAATACCGCCAGCGACAGGCCGCCGTCGGTTTCGACCTTGATGGCGGCGCCTGGCGCGACGTCGGCGCTCGGGCACAGTTCGAGCAGGTGCAGCAAATGGAAGTCTTTTGTGTCAGTCATGATGGAAGGCGCACGCTTGTGCGCGGTAGTTGGTCAATATTCGTTATTTGTCGAATCACCCGCCGAATCGTTCATTAAATGGCAGTGAATCGTTCGCGGAGTCATTCTTGTATTGTCGCCGGCAACTTTCGTTGACATCGGAACGGGTGAAATGATATCGTAAATCCCTTTAAAGGAACAGAGTTCCATATATTGGAACTAGTGAACTCTGTAAAAAAATGCGTTTTCCGGCTTGAATGCGCTTCGCAAGGCGCCGAAAGTGCAGCGGATCGGCCACACCGGTTTTTCTTCTTCCTAATCAAATGTCCAGGATAGTCTGAGTGCTCGGCGCCCCCAAAAAAAGTGCAGCGCAACTTCAGGCGCTGGATCAGATCGCAGCATGGACGCGCGCGCGTTTTTCGCTGGCTGCCGATACGGTCGTGCTGGTCACGGAAATGGCCTGCAGCCAACCGGGCTGTCCGCCGCTGGAGACCGTTGTCGTATTCTGGGAAAGCGACCAGAGATACCAATTCAAATTTTTCAAAATAGCGCTTGAAGTAAGCGAGGATGACCTGCCTCCTTATTGGATGAAACCGGGCCTGCTTGGTGGAGAATGGGGCGATTGCTGTTGATCATGGCTAACACTTTTGTTAGCGTTTTGTCAATTAAAATAAACCATATTTCCGGGACCAGACAATGAAATTCGCCGATATGAAAATTGGGCGCCGCCTCGGCGCCGCCTTCGCCATCCTGATCATCCTGCTGGCCGCGGTAACGCTGCTGGGCCTGCGCGGCATGAGCGATATCCAGACCTGGCTGCGCAACATCACGGAAGAAAACAATGTGGAAACGCGGGCCGCGGCCGATATGCGCGTGGCCTTGTTCGAGCGCGCGCTGACGGTGCGCAACCTGCATATTGCATTGCTGACCGATGCCGCAACCACTGAAAAGAATGCCGAATTCATCAAGGACCAGACCGATCGCCTGAAAAAGGAAACCGAACGCGTCACCGAAATGCGCGCTCAATTCAACAACCCCAGGAAGACGCTGGAAACGATTTACGCGAATGGCGATGCCGATGCGGAAAAGGCCCTGCTGGCAAAATTGACGGATTTCGACAAAAAGGCGATTCCGCTTGAGGACGGCCTGTTCGACGCGATGCGCAACGCCAAGACCTTCGATGAATCGTTCGAGTTCATCAAGGGCGCGCGTAACCAGTTGCGCTCGGCCATGGATTCCACGATAGAGCTGGCCAAGGTGATCGACAAGCGCAACACCGAAGTCGTCGCCAATGCAATTTCCGCCTATCAGCGCGCCCGGATCTGGATGATCTCGCTGAGCGTTGCCGCGGCCGCCTTGGGCATCCTGCTGGCATGGCTTGCCACCCGCAGCATTACCCGCCCGATCAATCGCGCCGTGCAGGTGGCGCAGACCGTGGCGCAGGGCGACCTGACGGCGCGCATCGAGATCACCTCCAAGGATGAAACCGGCCAGCTGATGATGGCGCTGCAGGAAATGATCCACAGCCTGAGCAATATCGTCACCGAAGTGCGCAACGGCACCCATTCGATCGCCACCGGATCGCAGCAGATCGCGGCCGGCAATCTGGATCTGTCGTCGCGCACCGAAGAACAGGCCTCGGCGCTGGAAGAAACCGCATCGTCGATGGAAGAATTGACCACCACCGTGAAGAAAAACGCCGATAACGCGCGCCAGGCCAATCAACTGGCGGTGTCGGCTTCGGACGTCGCCGTCAAGGGCGGCGAAGTGGTGTCGCGCGTGGTGACCACCATGGAATCGATCAACCAGTCGGCCAGAAAGATCGTCGACATCATCAGCGTCATCGACGGCATTGCCTTCCAGACCAACATCCTGGCGCTGAACGCGGCGGTGGAAGCGGCGCGCGCCGGCGAGCAGGGACGCGGCTTTGCGGTGGTGGCCTCGGAAGTGCGCAGCCTGGCGCAGCGCTCGGCGGCCGCCGCCAAGGAAATCAAGACGCTGATCGGCGATTCGGTGGAGAAGGTCGACGCCGGCAGCCGCCTGGTGAGCGAGACCGGCTCCACCATGGATGAAATCGTCAACAGCGTGCAACGCGTCACCGCTATCATGTCGGACATCATGGTGGCGTCGCAGGAGCAGAGCAGCGGCATCGAGCACGTCAGCCAGGCCATCGGCCAGATGGATCAGGTGACGCAGCAGAACGCGGCGCTGGTGGAAGAAGCCGCCGCGGCCGCCGGTTCACTGGAAGAGCAGGCGGCCCGCCTGGCCAAGGCCGTGCAGGTATTCCGTCTGGACGATCATCTCGGTCATCAGCCGCAGTTGCAGACCGTGGAAGTGCCGATGCAGCCGAGGCTCGCTGCATAGCGTGAACGCGGCGGAAATTTAAAACGCGACAGGAGCGCAATTTGGCCTTGCTATTGAATAACAACGATATCCAGAAAGTGCTGACCGCCGAAATGACGATCAATGCGCTGGAAGAATCCTATAAGCAGTTGATCGCCAAGGAAGCCGTCTGCCGGCCGCGCATCGATATCCGCATTCCGACCAGCACGCCCAGCAAATTCTATCAATGGGGCACGATGGAAGGCGGTTCGACTTCCGGCTATTTCGCGATCCGGATGAAGTCCGACGTGATGGAAGAACAGGAATATAACGGCGCGCGCACCGAAGAAAAATATTGCACCAAACCGGGTTTGTTCTGCGGCCTGATTTTCCTGACCTCGATTGAAAACGGCGAGCCGCTGGCGCTGATCAACGACGGTTATCTGCAGCACCTGCGGGTCGCCGCCGACGGCGCCATCGGCGCCAAGATCATGGCGCGCAAGAATGCCGAAGTGCTGGGCATGCTGGGCTCGGGCGGCATGGCGCGCTCGCATGTGGAATCGCTGCTGCGGGTGCGCGGCATCAAACGCATCCAGATCTACAGCCCGACCAAGGCCAACCGCGAAAAATACGCGGCCGAGATGCGCGAGAAACATGGCGTCGAAGTGGCGGTGATGGACAATCCGCGCGACGTCTACCGCGGCGCCGACATCCTGGCCGGCTGCACCGATTCCTCGGTGCCGGTGGTGCAGGGCGAATATCTGGAACCGGGCATGCACGTGATCGCGGTCGGCGGCCGGCCCGACGACGCCGCCAAACAGCGTTTCGACCTGACGCTGCGGCTGGGCACCGCGCCGGCGCCGGTGGGGCGGCCGGAATACGGCACCGCCGACGAATACATCGGCTACATGGCGCGGCCCGACGCGCCGTTCTGGCAAAACCGGCGCCTCGGCAAGCGCGCGCCGCAGATCACCGGCTTGGGCAAAGACGTCATGTTCGCCGACATCCTCGCCGGCAAGACGCCGGGGCGCGAATCGGACCGGCAGATTACGTTTTCAGAGCGCGGCAATATCCAGGGCGCGCAATTTTATGCCGTGGCGGCGGTGGCGTACGAAGAAGCAAAGCGCCAGGGATTGGGACATGAATTGCCGACCGAATGGTTCCTGCAGGACATCCGGGACTAAAGCATCGCAGGCGCAATGCAATCAAGGCGCAATGCAGTCAAGGCGCGGCAGAGGCGCGAAGGGTGTTGTGCGCAGTGAGGTAAAGGGGGAGCCGGCCGCAGGCCGGCGGAGGACACGAACGAAGTACAACGCCCTTCGCGCCTCTGCCGCGCCTTGACGAAATGGAACCGCGCGAATGACGCTAGGCCGTAGCCACTCGCCCCAAAAACTCCAGCAGCTTTTCCGTCGTGTTCTGCTCGTTCTGATCATCGGGCGCGATATCCCAATATTCCGATTTCGGCAGGCACTCCTGCAGATAGCGCGCGGCCGACGTGGCGTGCGAGGCGTCGCGGCCCGGCACGATGATGGCCGGGATATCCAGCCGCATCAGGTCTTCCGGCTCGGCGCCGGGCGAGGTGTCGCGGTCGATCAGCGTGCGTCCCATGCTGGCGACGATCAGCTTGTACTTGTCGACATTCATCTTCACGTATTCCGCCGCGAAAGCCGGATTGCTGCGCAGCACGGAAGCCCAAGGGCCGCCGCGCGGATCGGCGCCGAACGCCTTGCCGTCCTTGGCGACCAGCGCCGCCACCGCTTCCAGGCCGTTCTGATGCACGAACGCCAGATGCTCGGCAAAGCGCTGATGGCCGCTGAGGCGGTATTTGGCGCCGCCGACCGGCCAGTACAGCACCATGCTCATGGTGGCTTCAGGGTAGGCTACGGCGAATGCCATCACCGAGCTGCAGCCCATGCAGCCGCCCATGATATGCGCGAGCTCGATGCCCAGATGATCCAGCAGGCCCTTGCCCTGGGCGACATAGTCGGACCAGTTCACCCGTTCCACGCGGCCGTCCGACTTGCCGCATTCGCGGCGGTCGAACACGATGCACGTGTAGTGCTTGCTCAGATTGTCGAGCGGCCTGGTGCGCACGTAGACGCCCAGCGACGACCATTTTTCGACCGTCGCGTCAAAGCCGCCCGGCGAAAACATCAGCAGCGGCGGGCCTTCGCCGACCACGTCGTAGCGGGTCGAGATGCCATCGATGATTGCAGTAGGCATGGCGGACTCCGATCAGGCTGATTTGACTTTGATGCCGCCCTTGATCTGGCGGGATGCGCGCACGTCGGCTGCATAGGCGTTGATCGAATCGAGCGTGATCTTGGCGACATTCGCGTAGCTTTCGGCGGTCGAATCGATCCAGCTTTCGGCGTAGCCGATGGCGGCATGCGCCATGCGCACGCGGCCGTCGAGCCATGGTCCGCCGCCGAGGCCGCCGATGACCGGCACGGTCGCCGCCTGCGTTACGGCTGCACCCGCGATCGGTCCGGAGTTGGTGAAGTCGATCAGCGTCGCGCCGGCTTCTTCCAGCATCTTCACTTGCGCGACCAGCTCGGCGGTCATTTCCGCAGGCATTTGCACGTCGCCCTTGAGCATTTGCGCATAATCGATGCCATAGTGCAGAGCGGTTTGCGGTGTGATGCCGATTTGCGCCCAGACCGGAATGCCGGCGCGTGCGATGGCGGAGACGGCGTCAGGAAAATCCGCGGCGCCGTCAACCTTGATGATGTCGACGCCGGCTTCCTTGACGAAGCGGATCGCCGCGCGCAGGGCGGCATCGGTGCCTTCCTGCAGCGGGCCGTAAGGGAAGTCGGCGCTGACCAGCGCGCGCTTGACACCGCGGCGCACGGCCTTGGTGATCATCAGCATTTCTTCCATGGTGATTTCGAGCGGATTTGCATGGCCGAGCAGGTTGATGCCGACGGTGTCGCCGACCGAAACGATTTCGACGCCGGCGCGATCGACGATCTTCGCGATCTGGTTATCCCAGGCGACCACGGCGACGATTTTCTTGCCGTCGCGCTTCATTTGTTGCAATGCTGGAATGGTGACTGCCTTATCGTTCGGTTGCATAGCGTTTCTTTCGGTGATTTGTTGAGGTTCGGTGCGGATTTCATGGCGGTCGCGGACCGCCCGGCGAACCGCGAGCATAGCCGCCGCATCCGCACTTGGCAAGGAATATTGGACCGGCGTTCCGTATAAGGAAACGTGATGCAGGGGGCGATGCCACTCGGTAAAAGGGCTGCCGGGCGCGCCAAGGCGGGGCGTTGTACTGCGTTCGTGTCCTCCGCCGGCCTGCGGCCGTCTCCCCCTTTACCTCACTTCGCACAACCCCCCGCCTTGGCGCGCCCGGCAGCCCTTTTGCCGAGTGGCTCCGTGGTCCGCGGGGGAGATTTTTATTGACACTGCAAGGGCCAGACGTTAAATTGACGGAGTATTACTATGTAGACCGATATTCCGTATACAGGAACGCCGCAAAAACGGCGCAGGAACAAAAGCGGATGCATGGGATATGCAAGAACAACGCGCCTGTACAACTTAATGAAGCGTTCGGACGGCAGGAATTGCAGCCGGGAATCACCCCCGGCAGCGCGCCCAAGCCCGGCCGGATTCGCTTTGTCCCAGATAAAGACACTCCCTGATGATCATCGATACGCACTGCCATTACACAACGGAACCGCAGGCGCTGCAGGTATTTCGCGACAAGCAACTGGCCGGCCTGGCCGATCCGGCGCGCAAGCCGGCTTCCTTCGATCTCGGCATTACCGACGAACAACTGATCCAGAGCGTGCAGCCGCAGCTCAAGCTGCAGCGCGAACGCGGCAGCGACATGACGATCTTTTCGCCGCGCGCGGCCGGCATGGCGCATCACGTCGGCACCGAAGCCACCAGCCAGCAATGGACCCGCATCAGCAACGATCTGATCCACCGCATCAGCACCCTGTTGCCGGACAATTTCGTGCCGGTCGGGCAATTGCCACAATTTCCCGGCGTGTCGCCCAAGAACTGCCTGGCCGAAATCGACCGCCTGGTCAATGAACTCGGCTTCGTCGGCGTCAACCTGAATCCGGATCCGTCCGGCGGCTACTGGACCGACCCGCCGCTGACCGACCGCTACTGGTATCCGATCTACGAAAAACTGGTCGAACTCGACCTGCCGGCGATGATCCACGTGACCTCGTCCTGCAACCCGAATTTCCATCATACCGGCGCGCATTACATCAATGCCGACACCACCGCTTTCATGCAGTTGATCCAGGGCGATCTGTTCAAGGATTTCCCGACCCTGCGCTTCGTGATCCCGCACGGCGGCGGCGCGGTGCCGTTCCATTGGGGCCGTTATCGCGGCATGTGCCTGGCGATGAAGAAGGTCAATCTGCTCGACCACGTCATGAAGAACGTCAGTTTCGATACCTGCGTGTATCACCTGCCGGGCATCGAATTGCTGACCAAGGTGGTGCCGATCGACAATATCCTGTTCGCTTCCGAAATGCTGGGCGCGGTGCCGGGCGTGGATCCGGAAACCGGCCACAATTTCGACGATACCAAGCGCTATGTGGATCAGGTTTCCACCCTCAGCGAGCAAGACCGCTACAAGATTTTCGAAGGCAACGCGCGCCGCATTTATCCGCGTCTCGACGCCATGCTGACCAAGCGCGGCCATCCGCCGAAGCAGTTTTAATTACATAACAAGCAATCACAAGGACCCACATGAGCAATTCTTTAGCTGATATCCGCCGCGATTTCGAACGCGTCTCCCCTGAACTCGTCAAAAAAGCCGCCACCTTCGCTTCGTCGATCCTGGCCGACGTGGCCGGCCGCCGCGGCGCGATGGACGGCCGTATCCAGCCGCTGGCCCATTCGTTCCGCATGGCCGGCCCTGCATTCACCATCGAAATCCGTCCGGGCGACAATCTGATGATCCACGCCGCGATGGCGATGGCCAAGCCGGGCGATATCCTGGTGATCGACGGCAAGGCCGACAGCACCTGCGCACTGATGGGCTCGATCATGATCCACGCCTGCCAGAAAATGGGTTTCGGCGGCGTGATCCTGGATGCCTCGCACCGCGATACCGAAGAACTGATCGAAATGGGCTTCCCGGTCTATTCGATCGGCGCCAACCCGAACGGTCCGACCAAGTACGTTCCGGGCCGCATCAACTGGCCGATTTCCTGCGGCGACATCGCCGTCAGTCCGGGCGACCTGATCGTCGGCGACGCTGATGGCGTCACCGTGGTCGAGCGCGAAAAGGTGGCTTCGGTGCTGGACCTGGCGCAAGCCAAGTACGACGACGAGCAGAAGCGCCTGGCCGATATCGCTTCCGGCGCCGCGCTGCGTCCGAAGTGGCTGGAAGGCGCATTGCGCGCCGCCGGCGTGCTGGCCGAAGGCGAAGCGCTGTAAGCGTTTGAATCGCCTCGGGAATTGAAATTTTGCATTGAATTTGAACATTTTGATACGCAAATAGTGTCAACCATCACTGGAGAGTAATTTTGGAAAAAGTACGCGCAGCAGTTAAAACCGGCCCAAGCAAAATCGAAATGCGGGAATTCCCGATGCCGGAAATTCCAGAGGACGGCGACTCGGCCCTGATGAAGATCGAAGTTGCCGGCATCTGCGGCACCGACGTCAAGATGTACAAGGAAGAACTGAAGACCGGCGGCCCGGTCATCATGGGTCACGAAAACATCGGCGTGATCGTCAAGGCCGGCAAGGAATTCACGGCGCGCAAGGGCTTCAAGGTCGGCGATCGCGTTTTCGTCGAACATTACGTCGCCTGCGGCAAGTGCGAATGGTGTCATTCGGGCGAATACCGCCACTGCGAAAACACCGACTGGCGCTCGAACCCGGACGGCATCCGCTACGGCTACTCGACATCGGACAAGCCGCCGCACCTGTGGGGCGGTTTTGCCGAATACATGTATCTGCCATGGAACGCCGTCGTGCACAAAGTGCCGGACGGCATGACGCCTGAGCGCGCCGGCCTGGTTACGCCTATGGCCAACGGCATCGAATGGGCATTGTTCGATTCGAAGGTCGGCTACAACTCGGTGGTGCTGATCCAGGGTCCTGGCCAGCAAGGCCTGTCGCAAGTGGTTGCCTGCAAACAAGCCGGCGCCAAGCTGATCATCGTCACCGGCACCACCAAGGATGCCGCGCGTTTTGAAGTGGCCAAGAAACTGGGCGCCGATGTCACCATCGACGTGCAAACGGAAAACCCGCTGGAACGCATCATGGAAGTCACCGGCGGCTACGGCGTCGATGTCTCCCTCGATTGCACCGCCGGCGCGGGCACCGCGGCGATCCTGCTGGGCGTGGAAGCGATGAAGCGCAAGGGCGGCACACTGCTGATCCAGGGTGAAATGTCGGAATTCCCGAACTTCCCGATCGGTAAAGTGACTGTCAAGTACATCACCATCAAGAGCGCGCGCGGCCACAGCTACAAGGCTTGCGAACTGGCCCTGGAGCAACTGGCGTCGAAGCGTTTCCCGCTGGATCTGCTGACCACCCACCGCTTCCGCCTGGACGAAGTCGAGAAGGCCATCAAGGCCGTGACCGGCGAAGGCGAAATCAAGGGCGCGGTGCACGTGTCGCTGATGCCATGGCGCACCGTGGAAGACAGCGAAAAAGACGCAGCGAAGGCGGCTGCGGCAGCCTGATGAGCGCCGCCAACGAAGCCGTCGTCAAGACCGAAGCCGGAGCCGCAGACGCGGCGCCGGCCGTGCGGATTCCGGTCACGGTGCTGACCGGCTATCTGGGCGCCGGCAAGACGACGCTGCTCAACCGCATATTGTCGGAGGACCATGGCCGGCGCTATGCGGTGATCGTCAACGAGTTCGGGGAAATCGGCATCGACAACGATCTGATCCTGAACTCCGACGAAGAGCTGTTCGAAATGAGCAACGGCTGCATCTGCTGCACCGTGCGCGGCGATCTGATCCGCACGCTGCACGGGCTGCTGGAAAAGGCTGAGGGGGCCGAGGGAGCCGGGGGCGGCAATTTCGACGCGATCATCGTCGAAACTACCGGCCTGGCCGATCCGGGTCCGGTGGCGCAGACGTTTTTCGTCGATCCCTTCCTGCAGGCCAGGACGGTGCTCGATTCGGTGACCACGGTGGTCGACGCCAAGCATATCCTGCTGCGCCTGGCCGATAGCCGCGAAGCCGTTGAACAAGTGGCATTCGCCGACCAGATCGTGCTGAACAAGACCGAACTGGTGGACGAGCAGGCATTGCGCGAAGTCGAGACGCGCCTGCGCAAGATCAATCCGCTGGCGCCGATACATCGTGCGCAGCGCTCCAACGTGGCGCTGGATAAAGTGCTGGCGCGCGGCGGTTTCGATATTGAGCGTATCATCTCGCTGGAACCGGATTTCCTGAATCCGGCGCATGGCGAAGCGGGCCATGTGCATGACGAACACTGCGGCCATGACCATCACGATCATGGGCACGTGCATGATGAGCATTGCGGCCACGATCATGACGATCACGGCCATGCGCATGAAGACAAACACGGGCACGGGCATGAGGCGAAGCAGCCGCATGCACAGTACGACCACGAGCACGACAGCGGCATCGACAGCATCGGCCTCACGTCGCACACGCCGATGGACCCGACCCGCATCAGCCTGTGGCTGAACGCGCTGATCGCCAGCAAGGGCGCGGACATCCTGCGCGCCAAGGGCATCATCGACGTCAAGGACGAGCCGCGGCGGCTGGTGTTCCAATCGGTGCACATGGTGCTGGAAGGCGACTTGCAGCAGCCGTGGAAGCCATCGGAGCCGCGTTACAGCAGACTGGTATTCATTGGACGCAACCTGGACAAGGATGCGCTGCGCGCAGGCTTTGAGTCCTGTATTTCGGAAAGGAGCGCATGATGGAAAAGACATACGACGCCGTCGACATTTCAAGCTGTGCCATTGCGATCACCGATACCCGCTATCGCATCGACAGCCCCAATTCGCAGCGCCGCTTCATTGAAGTGGTGGGCCTCGGCACCGGCGGCGAGCAAGTCGCGCGCATGGTCGAGGCGCGCGGACTGGCCGATGTGCATGTGGTGATACCGGACGCCAATCGCGCCCTGCAACTGCTGGACGGCACCGACATGCTGTTCATCATTACCTGCGATGGCGACGACGTCAGCCTGGCGCCGGTTTTCAAGCAGGCGGCGCGCAAGCTCGGCGTGCAGATCACGGGCATCTTCATTCATGACCCGGCATTGAAGCCGGAGCCGGTCAGCTTTGCCGCGCTCAGGGCCTCGTCGGATATCCTGGTGATTGCCTCGAGCGAGGACTATGCGATCGACATGTTGATTCAGCTTGGTGCTTAATTGTTATAAAGCCAATTTATTTCTAGAAATATTTCATATTTAACGATATTAATTTTTAATCATTCTTAAATCGTATATCACTTATCGAAAGTCTAAATTGGACGCTGGTTCCGGAGAGTTATATATTGCATAGCAACATAACTCTCTTTACTGGAACTGAAATGTCTGCCGTCCTTACCTCCCCATTCCGCACTGAATTCTTCCCTAAAGCCGACCGTGCACCACGTTCGCGTCCTCCGGTTCAGAAATCGAACGCGAATGTGGCAGCCACTGCTGTCGCAGCCGGCCCGGTGACTACCGCTGCCGAAGAGCGCGGCCAATTCGCGCAGGTCAATGTGGCCGCCCGCAACCAATGGCTGCTCTGGGTCTTCTGATTGCTGTTCTTCGGCAAGCGGTCTTGATCGCTTTCTCCGCATCGTCGCAACGGCGCCCGGCAATTTGCCCGGCGCCGTTTTGACATCAAAATCCCTTCTTTTCGCGATGCCGCGATCCGTATTTTCCCTTGCAATTCCATTTACGATATTTCTGATATATGGAACGCTGTTTCGCATAGTTTCCTTATTGTGAGATTTGTGATTAGATGCTGGATTGAGGTGCATTCCGATCAAGAAACGATCAAGAAAACAGGAGACAGACATGGCTAAATATGGCTTTACCGTGAACGGTAAAAAGGTATCGGTGGACGCGGATCCGGCGATGCCGCTGTTATATGCGCTGCGCGACGATCTGAAGATGGATAATCCCAAATTCGGTTGCGGTCTGGCCCAATGCGGCGCCTGTACCGTGCACCTGAACGGCGGCGCCACGCGCTCCTGCGTGTTGCCGGTATCGGCGATCCAGGGCCAGAACGTCACCACCATCACCGGCCTCGGCACCGAAGCCAGGCCGCATCCGCTGCAAACCGCGTATATCGAAGAGCAAGTGCCGCAATGCGGTTACTGCATCAACGGCTGGATGATGACCGGCGCGGCGCTGCTGGAACAGAATCCGAATGCTTCCGACGCGGAAATCCGCGAAGCGCTGTCCGGCCTGAAGTGCCGCTGCGGCACCCATCTGGCCATCCTGCGCGCCATCAAGCGCGCCCAGGCGGCAATGAAACAAGGAGTGTCAGCATGAGCGCCGAACTCGGGGTATCGATGAAGCGCCGCCAGTTTCTGGTGGCTTCGGGCGCCTTGGTGGTATGCGCCGCCGCGCCATGGGAAGTACAGGCCGCGACCAAGCCGTTGCCGCAAGTCGGCAGCGCCGCCATTCCATTGAAGCCGACGCTGGATCCGGTGGAGCTCGATTCGTGGGTCGCGATCCTGCCGGACGGCAGCGTGAACGCCTATTTCGGCAAGGTCGATCTGGGCCAGGGGCTGGAAGTCGGCATTGCGCAGATCGTTGCCGATGAGCTCGACGTGCGCTACGAAAAAGTGCATGTGCTGATGGGCGACACCAACGTCGCCATCAATCAGGGCGGCGCTTCCAGTGCGCTGGGCATCGCCGCCGGCGCCAAGCCGATGCGCAATGCCGCCGCCGAAGCGCGCCGCCTGATGGTGGCCATGGCTTCCGAAAAACTGAATGTGCCGGTCGATCAACTGGCGGTCTACGACGGCCTAGTGGCGCCGCGCGACAATCCGTCCCGCGGCGTGACATACGCCGATCTGATCGGCGGCAAATACTTCAATTCCAAGGTCAAATGGAATGAGAAGGAAGGCAACGAGCTGTACATCGAAGGCAAGGCCAAGCCGAAATCGTACAAGGATTACAAAGTGGTCGGGCAGTCGTTCCCGCGCAACGACGTGGCGTGGAAGGCATTCGGCACCGACGGATTCGTCAGCGACGTGCGCGTGCCCAATATGCTGCATGCGCGCATGGTGCGCACGCCGCATGCGGGCAGCACGATCGTCAAGGTCGATGCGTCCTCGATCGCCGGCATCAAGGGCGCGCGCGTGATCCAGGACAAGAATTTCCTGGCCGTGGTCGCCGAAAAGGAATGGGACGCCGTGCGCGGCGCGCAGATGCTGCAGGTGCAGTGGAGCGAACCGGTCAATCCGTTCCCGCCGCAGGAAAAACTGTACGACCACATCCGCGGCGCCAAGGTGGTCAAGCGCGATGAAGAAGTCAAGAAGGGCGACGCCAGGAAAATCCTGAACGATCCGGGCGCCTATAAAATGGTCGAGGCCGAATACCATTGGCCGTTCCAGTCGCACGCCAGCATGGGGCCGTCCTGCGCGGTGGCCGATGTCAAAAAGGACCAGGTCACCATCTGGACCGGTTCGCAGAAGCCGCACTATGCGCGCGACGGCATCGCCAATCTGCTCAAAATGAAGCCGGAACAGGTGCATGCGATCTGGGTGGTCGGCGCCGGCTCGTACGGCCGCAACGATGCGGGCGATGCCGTGATCGACGCGGCATGGCTGTCGAAGCTGACCGGCCGTCCGGTGCGCGTGCAGGGCATGCGCCGCGACGGCACCGGTTGGGACCCGAAGGCGCCGGCCTCGATCCATCGCGGCCGCGCCGCGCTGGATGCCGACGGCAAGGTGGTGGCCTACGAATTCAACGCCAAGGGATTCTCGCGTTCGAACATCAACAGCAATGAATCCTATCCGGGCGACAGCCTGGCCGGCATGGAAATGGGCGCCGCGCTGAAACCGGGCAATACCTTCGGCGTGCCGGCCGAAGCCTATACCTTCGAAAACAAATCGATGGCATGGGAAACCATTGCGCCGCTGCTGGACCGCGCCTCGCCGCTGCGCACCGCGCACATGCGCGATCCGGTCGGTCCGCAAACGCATTTCGCCAGCGAGCAGTTCATCGATGAAATCGCGGTCGCCGCCAAGACCGATTCGGTCGCATTCCGCCTGAAAAACCTGAAGGACGGGCGCGACAAGGCCATCATCAAGGCCATCGCCGACAAATCGGGCTGGCAGCCGGCCGTCGCGCCGCGCAAGCTGCGCGACGGCGATCTCATGCTGGGCCGCGGCATTGCCTATGCGCAGCGCAGCGGCACCTTTGTCGCGGTGATTTCGGAGATTGAAGTCAATCCGAAGAGCGGCCGCATCTGGGTCCGCAAATTCACCGTCGGCCATGATTGCGGCATCGTCGTCAATCCGCGCCAGTTGCATAACGTGATCGAGGGCGCGCTGATCCAGGGCATGTCGCGCGGCATGTTCGAGGAGGTGCATTTCACGCCGGACATGGTCAGCAGCGTGGACTGGATGACTTACCGCATCGTGGACATGACGGATATCCCGGGCCAAGTCGATATCGTCATGCTGAACCGTCCCGAAGCGTCGCCGACCGGCGCCGCCGAAGCGACGTCGCGCGTGGTGCCGGCATCGCTGGCCAATGCCTTCTTCGACGCCACCGGCGTGCGCCTGCGCCGCGCGCCGCTGTCGCCGGAAAACGTGCTGGCCGCGCTCAAGGCCTGACGCCCCGGCGTTTTGCCCGGCAATCGGTGGAACACGGCGGAACACGGCGCAAGCCCTGTTCCGCCGAATTCATTTGAGGCCGGACGCCCAATCGCGTTAGAATAGCCCCCTCCCCGTAACGACCCCAATGCATCCCCGTGAAGCTAGGCCCTTATTTATTGCAAAATAACGTGTTTGTCGCGCCCATGGCTGGCGTGACGGACCGGCCTTTCCGGCAGTTATGCAAGCGATTGGGCGCCGGCTACGCGGTTTCCGAAATGGCGGCGTCGAATCCGCGCCTGTGGCATAGCGAGAAGACTTCGCGCCGCACCAATCACGACGGCGAGATGGAGCCGAAGGCGGTGCAGATCGCCGGCGCCGATCCGGCCATGCTGGCGGAATGCGCGCGTTTCAATGTCGGCCGCGGCGCCCAGGTGATCGACATCAACATGGGATGCCCCGTTAAAAAGGTCTGCAACAGCTGGTGCGGTTCGGCCTTGCTGCAGCACGAATCGCTGGTCGGCGAAATCCTGGACGCGGTGGTGCGCGCGGTGGACGTGCCGGTCACCCTCAAATTCCGCACCGGCTGGGATCGCCAGCACAAGAACGCGCTGGCCATCGCGCACATGGCCGAGCAGAGCGGCATTGCCATGCTGACCCTGCATGGCCGCACCCGCGCCGACGGTTACAGCGGCTTCGCCGAATACGACACCATCGCCGCGGTCAAGGCCGCGGTCTCGATTCCGGTGGTGGCCAACGGCGACATCGACACGCCGCAGAAGGCGCGTGCGGTGCTCGACTTCACCAAGGCCGATGCCGTCATGATCGGCCGCGCGGCGCAGGGCCGGCCGTGGATTTTTCGCGAGATCGATCATTTCCTGCGCACCGGCGAGATCATGCCGGCGCCGCTGGTGGCCGAAGTGCAGGCGCTGATGCTGGAACACCTGGAAGCGCATTATGCGTTTTACGGCGACTACCTCGGCGTGCGCACCGCGCGCAAGCATATCGGCTGGTATGTGCGCGAATTGCAAGGCGGCGAAGCATTCCGGCAACGCATGAATCTGCTGGAGGATTGCGGGCAGCAACTGGCGGCGGTGCGCGCCTTTTTCGATTTGCAGGCCGGTTACGGAGAGCGGTTACAATACGCCGGATACGAGGCGGGCGGGCAGGATGCGGACAGCATTGCGCTGGCCGCCTGAATCAATAAAGCCAATAAAGAACAGCACAATGAGCAAAGACAGCATCCAGGACGCAGTCAGGAAAAGCCTGGAAAAATATTTTCGGGATCTGGGCGAACAGGCGCCTTCCGATGTTTACGAAATGGTCATCGCCACGGTCGAGAAGCCGGTGTTCGAAGCCGTGATGGCGCGCGCCGACGGCAATCAGTCGCTGGCGGCGGAAATGCTGGGCATCAATCGCAACACCCTGCGCAAGAAATTGCAGGCGCACGGCCTGATGTAGCGCAACCGTTTACCCCTTGTCCCTTTGGCGCCGTCCTGTCCTTTCAGAACGCCGCCGTGAAATTCCAGTCCACTTTTTAGCCCGTCCTCTCCAATGATCAAACAAGCCCTCATTTCCGTTTCCGATAAAACCGGCGTCCTCGAATTCGCGCGCGCCCTTGCCGCGATGGGCGTCAACATCCTGTCCACCGGCGGCACCGCCAAACTGCTCGCCGACAACGGCGTCAAGGTCACCGAGGTGGCGGACTACACGGGCTTCCCCGAAATGCTGGACGGCCGCGTCAAGACGCTGCATCCGAAAGTGCACGGCGGCATCCTGGCCCGGCGCGATTTTCCCGAGCATGTGGCCGCATTGGAGCAGCACGCCATTCCGAACATCGATATGGTGGTGGTGAACCTGTATCCGTTCCAGAAGACCGTGGCGCAGGAACAATGTTCGCTGGAAGACGCGATCGAGAATATCGACATCGGCGGCCCGGCCATGCTGCGTTCGTCGGCCAAGAATCACAAGGACGTGATTGTGCTGTGCGATCCGGCCGATTACGCCGGCGTGCTGGCGGAACTGCAGGCGGAAGAGGGCGAGGGGGGGCCAGGCGAAGTGGCCTATGCAACCAAGTTCATGCTGGCCAAGAAAGTATTTGCGCACACCGCGCAATACGACGGCGCCATCACCAATTATTTCACCGCGCTCGGCGACGACAAGCAGCACGCCACCCGCAGCGCCTATCCGGCCACGCTGAATCTGCACTTCGAAAAAGTGCAGGAAATGCGCTACGGCGAAAATCCGCATCAATCGGCGGCGTTCTACCGCGACCTGAACCGGGTCGAAGGCGCGCTGGCGAATTATCATCAATTGCAGGGCAAGGAACTGTCGTACAACAACATCGCCGACGCCGACGCCGCCTGGGAATGCGTGAAGACCTTCGACAGCAACGCCTGCGTGATCGTCAAGCATGCCAATCCATGCGGCGTGGCGCTGGGCGCCGATCCGTTCGAAGCCTACAGCAAGGCATTGCAGACCGATCCGACTTCGGCCTTCGGCGGCATCATCGCCTTCAACCGTCCGCTCGACGGACGCGCCGCCGAAGCGGTGGCCAAACAGTTTGTCGAAGTGCTGATCGCGCCGTCCTTCAGCGCCGAAGCGCGCGCGATTTTCGCGGCCAAGCAAAACGTGCGGCTGCTGGAAATCGAACTCGGCAGCGCCCTGAATGCCTACGATTTCAAACGCGTCGGCGGCGGCCTGCTGGTGCAGTCGCCGGACAGCAAGAACGTGCTGCCGGCCGACATCCGCGTGGTCAGCAAGAAACAGCCGACGCCGCAGCAACTGGAAGACCTGATGTTCGCCTGGCGCGTCGCCAAGTTCGTCAAATCGAATGCGATCGTGTTCTGCGGCAACGGCATGACGCTGGGCGTCGGCGCCGGCCAGATGAGCCGCATCGATTCGGCCCGCATCGCCTCGATCAAGGCGGAAAACGCCGGCCTGACGCTGGCCGGTTCGGCGGTGGCCTCGGATGCATTCTTCCCGTTCCGCGACGGCCTCGATGTGGTGGTGGCGGCCGGCGCGACCTGCGTGATCCATCCGGGCGGCTCGATGCGCGACCAGGAAGTGATCGACGCGGCCGATGAGCAGGGCGTGGTGATGCTGCTGACCGGCACCCGCCATTTCCGGCATTGATCGCATCCCGTCCGGCGGCGCGGTAAACATTCTCCAATGAAAATCCTTGGCATCGATCCCGGCCTGCGCACCACCGGCTTCGGCGTCATCGACAAGCAGGGCAATAAACTGGCGTATATCGCGTCCGGCACCATCAAGACGCCGGACGCCGATCTGCCCGAGCGCCTGAAAACCATTTTCGCCAGCGTCAGCGAAGTGATCGCCACCTACAGGCCCGATTGCGCCGCCATCGAAAAAGTCTTCGTCAACGTCAATCCCCAATCGACCCTGCTGCTGGGCCAGGCGCGCGGCGCGGCCATCTGCGCGCTGGTGTTCGGCGAGCTGAAAGTGGCCGAATATACCGCGCTGCAGGTCAAGCAGGCGGTGGTCGGCCAGGGCAAGGCGCAGAAACAGCAGGTGCAGGACATGGTGCAGCGCCTGCTGTCGCTGTCCGGCATGCCCGGCACCGACGCGGCCGATGCGCTCGGCGTGGCGATCTGCCATGCCCACAGCGGCGATGTACTGGCGGCATTGAGCGCGATGGCGCCCGGATTGGCGAAAAAAGGGCTGCGGGTCAAGGGCGGACGGCTGATCGGCTGACATTTCCTTGCTGAAATAGCGTTAAATCCCTTTTATTTAATCACTGTTTGTATATACAGTGATACAGTCCTGTATTATTCCATCCATTCTGATTACGGTGCGCATCCATGATAGGTCGTCTGTCCGGTATCCTGCTGGAAAAAAATCCGCCGCATCTGCTGGTCGATTGCAACGGTGTCGGCTATGAAGTGGGGGTGCCGATGAGCACTTTCTACAATCTGCCCGCCGTGGGCGAGAAAATCGTCCTGCTGACCCATCTGACGGTGCGCGAAGACGCCCATATCCTGTTCGGCTTCGGCAGCGCCGAGGAACGCAATGTATTCAAGGAACTGATCAAGATCTCGGGCGTCGGCGCGCGCACGGCCTTGTCGATACTGTCGGGCATGTCGGTCGGCGATCTGGCGCAGGCGATCACGCTGCAGGAAGCCGGCCGCCTGACGCGCGTGCCGGGCATCGGCAAGAAGACCGCCGAGCGCCTGCTGCTGGAACTCAAGGGCAAGCTCGGCGCCGACCTGGGCGCGGTCGGCGGCGGCGCGCATGGCGGCGGCAGCGCCAGCGCCGATATTCTCAATGCGCTGCTGGCGCTGGGCTATTCGGACAAGGAAGCCACGCTGGCGATGAAGCAGGTCGGCGCGGACTGCAGCGTGTCCGACGGCATCAAGATCGCGCTCAAAGCCCTTTCGAAAGCCTAATGCAGCCGCGGCTGAACCATACCCATGAGCATCCAGACCGACGACTTTTCCGAACAGCGCATCATTGCCGCCACGCCGGCATCGGCCAATGAGGAAGCGCTGGAGCGCGCCCTGCGGCCCAAGCATCTCGAAGAATACGTCGGCCAGGAAAAAATCCGCGGCCAGCTGGAAATCTTCATCACCGCCGCGCGCCAGCGCAGGGAAGCACTGGACCATACCTTGCTGTTCGGGCCGCCCGGCCTCGGCAAGACCACATTGGCGCACATCATTGCGCGCGAAATGGGCGTCAATCTGCGCCAGACTTCCGGCCCCGTGCTGGAGCGCGCCGGCGATCTGGCCGCACTGCTGACCAATCTGGAAGCCAACGACGTCCTGTTCATCGATGAAATCCATCGCCTTTCGCCGGTGGTCGAGGAAATCCTCTACCCGGCGCTGGAAGATTATCAGATCGATATCATGATCGGCGAAGGCCCGGCCGCGCGCTCGGTGCGCCTGGACCTGCAGCCGTTCACGCTGGTCGGCGCCACCACGCGCGCCGGCATGCTGACCAATCCCCTGCGCGACCGCTTCGGCATCGTGGCGCGCCTGGAGTTTTACACGCCGCCCGAACTGACCAGGATCGTCACCCGCAGCGCCGCGCTGCTGGACGCGCCCATCGATCCCGAAGGCGCGCTGGAAATCGCCAAGCGCAGCCGCGGCACGCCGCGCATCGCCAATCGCCTGCTGCGCCGGGTGCGCGATTATGCGGAAGTCAAAGGCAACGGCCAGATCACCAAGGCCATGGCGGACGCGGCGCTGGTCATGCTGGACGTCGATCCGGTCGGTTTCGATCTGATGGACCGCAAACTGCTGGAAGCGGTGCTGTTCAAATTCAGCGGTGGCCCGGTCGGCCTGGACAACCTGGCCGCCGCCATCGGCGAGGAGCGCGACACCATCGAAGACGTGCTGGAGCCTTATCTGATCCAGCAGGGCTATCTGCAGCGCACGCCGCGCGGCCGCATCGCCACGCCGATCGCCTATACGCATTTCGGCATCGCGGCGCCGCATACCGGCCCGAATGGCGAATTATGGAATTCCCAGATGTGAATAAATTGGTGAATCGATTGATGAATCGAATCGGGAATAAAAATCAGCGAATCACGTCTATTAGAGTTGTCAGTCGAATAATGGTTTTAAGTAGGCGCGCTGTATCGAATCGTTTCGTTTCTTGTCTGGAACTATTCCGATAAATATATTGACTACGCTTGTTTAAAACCTAACTGTCGCTGACAATAAATAGTTATTAACTATATCCATCGGAATCTCTTATGCTTATGTCCAGCCAGGCCAGCCGTTACGCGCATGCGCTGTTGGACGCGCGCGCCGAAAGCCGCCTGCTGCCGTTGCTGTCGGCGGAAGAGCCGCTTTCCGTGGCAGATGCGTATCAGATCGCCGGCAGGATCGCCGCCATCCGTACCGCGCAGGGCGAGGTGCAGATCGGCCGCAAGATCGGTTTTGCGATCAAGAAGGACTGGGACCGCTATGGCGTCATCGACGGCGTGGCCGAGCCGATCTGGGCGCCGATTTTCGATACCACGGTGCGTTATGCCGATGACAACCACGGCATCCAGAGCCTGGAAGGCGCATTGCAGCCGCGCATCGAGCCGGAGATCATTTTCAAGCTCGGCAGCGCGCCGCCGCCGCAAGCCACACTGGAACAACTCGCCGATTGCATCGAATGGATGGCGCACGGCTTCGAGATCGTTTCCTGCCCGTTTCCCAATTGGGAATTCACCACTGCGGATGTGATTGCGGCGTTCGGCCTGCACGGTGCGCTGATCGTCGGCGAGCCGCACGTACTGTCGTCGGCCACGCGGCGCAACCTGGCCATGCTGCTCACCAGTTCCAGCATGTCGCTGTCATGCAGCACCGACCAGAACGCGATCCTGCGCGCGGCCGGTTACTGCAACGACATCCTGGACAGCCCGTTGCATGCGCTGCTGCAATTGCACCGTCTGCTGCAGGCCCAGCCCATGTCGGCGCCGCTGCGCGCCGGCGAAATCATCAGCACCGGCACCTGGACCGACGCCTATCCGATCCAGGCCGGGCAGACCTGGATTACGGCGTTTTCAGGGATTGCGCTGCAAGGACTGACGGTCGCGTTCGTATAGGCAATGCTGATTCAGCATTGCCTGTGATTTTATATTTGACGCTATTCTTCCCGCAGCCAGATCTGTGTGCGTCCCAGCATCGGCACGCCGATATAGCCGCGCAGATTCAATTTCCTGCCATCTTCGGCCACGGTTAATTTGCTCTTGTAGGTTTTGCCGCTGGCGGGATCGACGATCCGGCCGCCGCTGTAGCCGTCGCCGTCTTTTTTCAGCCCGGTCAGAATGGTCATGCCGATGATCGGCTGGTCTTTCAGCGCGCCCTCGCATTTGACGCATTTCGGATCCTGATCCTGGTCCGGCGCGCGAAACAGCTTCTCGATCCTGCCGGACAGTTCGCCGTCGTTTTCGGTGATCCGGACCAGCGATTTCGGCTTGCCGCTTTCGTCGTCGATGGTTTTCCATAAACCGACCGGCGACGCCTCGGCAGCCGTTGCGATTGCAGGCATGGCGAAGATGGCGGCGCTTGCCAGGATTGCCAGTGTAGTCATTGCCGCCAGCCTGAGGCCGGCGGACGCACCGTGTTTTTTCATTGTTGTCTCCTCCAATGCGGCGATATTGCCGTATTGGAGGATCAGACTATTATGAATTTTTCAGCTTGGCAAACTGTTCCTGCAGCTTGTCCAGCGTGGCCGAGAAATTGGCGATACGTTCGCGTTCCTGCGCGACCACTTGGGCAGGCGCGCGCGCCACGAAACTTTCATTGCTCAGCTTGCCTTCCGCTTTGGCGATCTCGCCGCCGATGCGCGTGATTTCCTTGGACAGGCGTTCGCGTTCCGCCGCGACGTCGACTTCCACCACCAGCATCAGCTTGATCTCGCCGACGATCGCCACCGGCGCCGCCGAATCGGCCGGCAGTGCAGTAACTACCTGCGCTTCCGACAGCTTCACCAGCGATTGCAGATAGGGCAGGAACGAAGTCAGGCGTTCCTGCTGACCTGCATTGGCTTCGATCAGCAGCGGCACCCGCAGCGCCGGCGACAATTGCATTTCGCCGCGCAGATTGCGGCAGGCGTCGGTCAGCGCCTTGAGCTGGTTCATCCAGGCTTCGGCTTCTTCGTCGATCTTGTCCGGCTGCGCTTGCGGATACGCCTGGCGCATGATCGAATCGCCGGCCGGATCGAGCTTGCGGTCGGTCAGCGGCGCAACGCTTTGCCACAGCGCTTCGGTCACGAACGGAATCACCGGATGGGCCAGGCGCAGCACGGTTTCCAGCACCCGCAGCAGGGTGCGCCGCGTGCCGCGCTGATGCGGCTCGCTGTCGCCCTGCAACTGCACCTTGGCCACTTCCAGATACCAGTCGCAATACTCGTCCCAGACGAACTTGTAGATGGCCGATGCGATATTGTCGAAACGGTAGTCGGCGAAGCCCTTTTCGACTTCCGCCTCGGTCTTCTGCAGCAGCGAAACGATCCAGCGGTCGGCCGCCGAAAACTGCATCTTCTCTTTGTTGCACACGCCCGGCTCATGGCCTTCGAAACCGCAATCCTTGCCTTCGGTATTCATCAGCACAAAGCGCGTCGCGTTCCACAATTTATTGCAGAAATTGCGATAGCCTTCGCAGCGGTTCAGATCGAAATTGATATTGCGGCCCAGCGTCGCCAGCGAGGCGAACGTGAAGCGCAGCGCGTCGGTGCCGAAGGCGGGAATGCCGTCCGGGAACTCCTTCCTGGTGGCCTTGGCGATGCTGTCGGCCTGCTTCGGATTCATCAGCCCGACGGTGCGCTTGGCGATCAGCGCATCCAGTTCGACGCCGTCGATCAGGTCGATCGGATCCAGCGTATTGCCTTTCGACTTCGACATCTTCTGGCCGTTGCCGTCGCGCACCAGGCCATGCACATACACCGTTTTGAACGGCACCTTGCCGGTGAAGTGGGTGGTCATCATGACCATCCGCGCCACCCAGAAGAAGATGATGTCGAAGCCGGTCACCAGCACCGAGGACGGCAGGAACATCTTGTAGTCCGGCGTTTCCTCGGGCCAGCCCAGGGTCGAGAACGGCACCAGCGCCGACGAGAACCAGGTGTCGAGCACGTCGGCGTCGCGGCGCAGGGTCTTGCCGCCGGCCTGCGCCTGCGCGTCGGCTTCGTTGCGGGCGACGTAGATTTTGCCGTCTTCGTCGTACCAGGCCGGAATCTGATGGCCCCACCACAATTGGCGCGAGATGCACCAGTCCTGGATATTGTTGAGCCACTGGTTGTAGGTGTTGCTCCAGTTTTCCGGGATCAGCCTGATTTCGCCGTCGGCGACTTTTTCGAGCGCGACTTCGGCGATCGATTTGCCCGGGAAATACGTGCCTTCCGGCGCCGGCTTGCTCATGGCGACGAACCACTGGTCGGTCAGCATCGGTTCGATCACGACGCCGGTGCGGTCGCCGCGCGGCACCATCAGCTTGTGCGGCTTGACCAGTTCCAGCAGGCCTTGCGCTTCCAGGTCGGCCACGATCTGCTTGCGGGCGGCGAAGCGGTCCAGGCCGCGGTAGGCAGCCGGTACGATGTCGTCGCCGATGACCTTGGCGTCCAGCGTGAAGATATTGATCTGCGGCAGGCCGTGGCGCTGGCCGACGGCGTAATCGTTGAAGTCGTGGGCGGGGGTGATCTTGACGCAGCCGGTGCCGAATTCCTTGTCGACGTATTCGTCCTTGATCAGCGGGATTTCGCGGCCGCACAGCGGCAGCTTGAGCATCTTGCCGACCAGGTGCGCATAGCGCGCGTCGTCCGGATCGACCGCCACCGCGGCGTCGCCCAGCATGGTTTCGGGGCGGGTGGTGGCGACCGTGATGTGGCCGCTGCCGTCGGCCAGCGGATAGCGGATGTGCCACATCGAGCCGTCTTCCTCTTCCGACACCACTTCCAGGTCGGAGACCGCGGTGCCCAGCTTGGGATCCCAGTTCACCAGGCGTTTGCCGCGATAGATCAGGCCTTGTTCGAACAGCCGCACGAAGACTTCGGTGACGGTGCCGGAGAGCTTGTCGTCCATGGTGAAGTATTCGCGGCTCCAGTCGGTCGAGGCGCCAAGGCGGCGCATCTGGCCGGTGATGCTGGAACCGGATTTTTCTTTCCATTCCCAGATTTTTTCGATGAATTTTTCGCGGCCGAGATCGTGGCGCGTAATATTTTGGGCGTCGAGCTGGCGTTCGACCACGATCTGGGTCGCGATGCCGGCATGGTCGGTGCCGGGGATCCAGGCGGTGTTGAAGCCGCGCATGCGGTGATAGCGCGTGAGGCCGTCCATGATGGTCTGGTTGAACGCGTGTCCCATGTGCAGCGTGCCGGTCACATTCGGTGGTGGCAATTGAATGCTGAAAGACGGTTTTTCCGGCGCCGTGGTGGCGGTAAAGTATCCGCGCTTTTCCCACTCGGTGCGCCAGAATTTTTCAATGTCGGCGGGCTCGAAAGACTTGGCTAATTCCATGATTTGATTTGTGTTTTCGCGAAACCGTCCATTATAAGGGAAGCGGGGGTTGGGGATGCGAATCCGTCAAGGCGTCGTCAGGCTGGGCCTCAAGGGGGTTGTACTCCGTTCGTGTCCTCCGTCGGCCTGCGGCCGCCTCCCCCTTTACCTCACTGCGCACAACCCCCTTGAGGCCCAGCCCGCCGCCGCCTTGACTGCGGCATCGGGAAAATTGATCCAAGACAAGTCTTCGCCAAAAACCGGTTGCCGGCCGGCGCGATCGGTGTAAAATCCGTTCACCATGTCATGCAGATGAATTATTCGTTCCAATGCAGACGTCGTAACCAAGCTAGGGGTCCTGACTGCCATGTAGTCCACAGTCGGGTGAGAAATACCCTTTAAACCTGATCTGGGTAATGCCAGCGAAGGGAAGCCGCCGAGATTGGCAGATTGTGGGCATGCATCCATGATCTTCGCCGCATCCTCCGACCCCTCCTTTGCCGGCCCCAAGCCAAGCTGCATCAAGCAAAGGAGACACAATGAACGCCAATCCGAAATTCCTGTCCGCTACCGCCACGGTCGACCAGGCCGCCATTACGCCGCTGCCGAATTCGCGCAAGATCTACGTTACCGGCTCGCGCCCGGACATCCGCGTGCCGATGCGCGAAATCAGCCAGTCCGACACCGCCGCTTCGTTCGGCTTCGAAAAGAATCCGCCGATCTACGTCTACGACACTTCCGGCCCCTACAGCGATCCCGACGCCAAGATCGATATCCGTTCCGGCCTGCCGTCCGTGCGCGGCAATTGGATCGCGGAACGCGACGACACCGAAGAATTGGCCGGTCCTACCTCTGCCTACGGCATCGAGCGCCTGAACGATCCGGCGCTGGCCGAACTGCGCTTCAATCTGCATCGCAAGCCGCGCCGCGCCAAGGCCGGCAAGAACGTCTCGCAAATGCATTACGCCCGTCAAGGCATCATCACGCCTGAAATGGAATTCGTCGCGATCCGCGAAAACATGCGCCGCCGGGAATACCTGGCCGAGCTGCAGGCTTCGGGGCCGATGGGCAACCGCCTGGCCGAGCTGATGAACCGCCAGCATCCGGGCCAGTCGTTCGGCGCCAGCATCCCGGCCGAAATCACGCCGGAATTCGTGCGCTCCGAAATCGCGCGCGGCCGCGCCATCATCCCCGCCAATATCAACCATCCTGAAATCGAGCCGATGATCATCGGCCGCAATTTCCTGGTCAAGATCAACGCCAATATCGGCAATTCCGCCGTGACGTCGTCGATCGGCGAAGAAGTCGAAAAAATGACCTGGGCGATTCGCTGGGGCGGCGACAACGTCATGGATCTGTCGACCGGCAAGCACATTCACGAAACACGCGAGTGGATCATCCGCAATTCGCCGGTGCCGATCGGCACCGTGCCGATCTACCAGGCGCTGGAAAAGGTCAACGGCAAGGCCGAAGACCTGACCTGGGAAATCTTCCGCGACACGCTGATCGAACAGGCCGAGCAGGGCGTCGACTACTTCACCATTCACGCCGGCGTGCGCCTGCAATATGTGCCGATGACGGCCAAGCGCCTGACCGGCATCGTTTCGCGCGGCGGTTCGATCATGGCCAAATGGTGCCTGGCGCACCATCGCGAATCGTTCCTGTACGATCATTTCGAAGATATCTGCGAAATCATGAAGGCCTACGACGTCTCGTTCAGCCTCGGCGACGGCCTGCGTCCCGGTTCGATCTACGACGCCAATGACGAAGCGCAGCTGGGCGAGCTGAAGACCCTGGGCGAGCTGACCCAGATCGCCTGGAAGCACGACGTGCAGGTCATGATCGAAGGGCCGGGCCACGTGCCGCTGCACCTGATCAAGGAAAACATGGACCTGCAACTGGATCAGTGCAGCGAAGCGCCGTTCTATACGCTGGGGCCGTTGACTACCGATATCGCGCCCGGCTACGACCACATCACCTCCGGCATCGGCGCCGCCACCATCGGCTGGTACGGCACCGCGATGCTGTGCTACGTCACGCCGAAGGAGCATCTGGGCCTGCCGAACAAGACCGACGTCAAGGACGGCATCATCACCTACAAGATCGCCGCGCACGTGGCCGACCTGGCCAAGGGCCATCCGGGCGCGCAGATCCGCGACAATGCGTTGTCGAAGGCGCGTTTCGAATTCCGCTGGGACGATCAGTTCAACATCGGCCTCGACCCGGACAAGGCGCGCGAATTCCATGACGAAACCCTGCCGAAGGATTCGGCCAAGGTGGCGCATTTCTGCTCCATGTGCGGACCGCATTTCTGCTCGATGAAGATCACGCAGGAAGTGCGCGAGTACGCGGCGCAGCAAGGCATTTCGGAAATCGCCGCGCTCAAGAAGGGCATGGAAGTCAAGGCCGTCGAGTTCGTCAAGGGCGGTTCAGAGATCTACAGCAAACTGTAAAGCCATGCTGGAGATCGAACTTAACGGCGCGCCGCACAGCGTCGCCGATCCGCACAGCCTGCAGGATCTGATCGCGGCGCTGTCGATGTCGAACCAGGCATTGGCGGTGGCGGTCAACCGGCAGGTGGTGCCGCGCCAGAGCTGGGCGCAGCATCACCTGCGGGCCGGCGATCGGGTCGACATCGTGCGGGCAATCGGCGGCGGCTGATCCCGGCCTGTTCCGTCAAGCCACGCGCAAAAAATCAATTGGCAAATCGCCAGGGAGCATTCAATGAATCTCAACGACCAACCCAATCTGGGCGCCACGGCTGATCCTTTCGTGATCGCCGGCACAACCTATTCCTCGCGCCTGATCGTCGGCAGCGGCAAATACCGCGACCTGGATCAGACCCGTGAAGCCACGGAAGCCAGCGGCGCGAATATCATCACGGTGGCAATTCGCCGGGTCAACCTCGGCCAGGACCCGAACGCGCCGAATCTGCTCGACGCAGTGCCGCCGTCGCGTTTCACGATTCTGCCGAACACCGCCGGCTGCTACACCGCGGCCGATGCGGTCTACACCATGCAACTGGCGCGCGAATTATTGAACGGCCACAAGCTGGTCAAGCTGGAAGTGCTCGGCGACGAAAAGAATCTGTTTCCGAACATGCCGGAAACCCTGAAGGCGGCCGAAGCGCTGGTCAAGGACGGCTTCGACGTCATGGTCTATTGCAGCGACGATCCGATCCAGGCGCGCATGCTGGAAGAGATCGGCTGTGTGGCGATCATGCCGCTGGCCTCGCTGATCGGTTCCGGCATGGGCATCGTGAATCCGTGGAATCTGTCGCTGATCATCGAGCAGGCCAAGGTGCCGGTTCTGGTCGATGCAGGCGTCGGCACGGCGTCCGATGCGGCCATCGCGATGGAACTCGGCTGCGACGGCGTACTGATGAACTCCGCGATTGCCGGCGCGCGCGATCCGATCCGTATGGCGCATGCCATGAAGCTCGCGGTGCAGGCCGGCCGCGAGGCATATCTGGCGGGCCGCATTCCGAAGCGTTACATGGCGTCGCCGTCCTCGCCGATGGCCGGCCGGGTGGCCTGATGCGGATATCGGTCGGCGGGCGGGCATGACGGCTTCATTTCGCACGCCGCCCAATGTGCTGGTGTTCTCCGGTTCCGACCCCAGCGGCGGCGCCGGCATGCAGGCCGACCTCGCCGCCATCAATGCGCTGGGCGCCCACGCGCTGACCGTGCCGACGGCCTTGACGGTGCAGGACAACGTCAGCGTCTTCGCCGTGCATCCGGTTGATGCCGAACTGGTGCGGCATCAGGCCCAGGTGCTGGTCGACCGCTTCCGCATCGACGCGGTCAAGCTCGGCATCGCCGGCAATCGCGCCAATGCCGAAGTCATCGCCGCCATCATCGCGGCGCTGCGGCAGCGGCAGCCGTCGCTGCCGGTGGTGTTCGATCCGGTGCTGGCCAACGGCAAGGGCGATGCGCTGTCGGCGGATAACGCGGTGGCCGCGCTGGAGCCGCTCTACGCGCAGGCTAGCGTCATCACCCCCAATCTGAACGAAGCCGACCGCCTGTGCGGCGCGCGGCACAGCCCGGCGCAGCAGGCCGCGCTGCTGCAGGTGCGCGGCTGTCCGCATGTGCTGCTCAAGGGCGGACACGGCCCGCAACAGCAGGACGTGGTCAATCGCTGGTTCGGCCCCGACGGCGCCTTCGATAGCTGGCAATGGCCGCGGCTGCCCGGGGAGTTCCACGGCAGCGGCTGCACCCTGGCGGCGGCGCTGGCGGCGCGGCTGGCGCATGGCGACGGCATGCGCGACGCCATCGCCGCGGCGCAGACCTATTGTCAGCGCACGCTGGAAACCGCCTACTCGATCGCGGACGGGCAATTGATTCCGAATCGCGTGATTCCCTTCCTGGCAGAACATTCATGATGCAGATTAAAGAACGCGTACCGATGGTGCTGAAGCAAGGCCTGTATCTGGTGACGCCCGATTGGGACGACACCGAACGCCTGTTGCGGGTCAGCGAAGCAGCCTTGCGCGGCGGCGCCGTGGTGCTGCAATACCGCCACAAGACGGCCGGCGCGGCGCTGGCGTTCGAACAGGCCGATGCGCTGCTGGCCTTGTGCCGGCGCTACGGGGTGCCGATGATCGTCAACGATAACGTCGGCCTGTGCCTGCACATCGATGCCGACGGCATCCATGTCGGCGGCACCGACAGCAAAGTGAGCGACGTGCGCGCCGCGGTCGGCAAGGGCAAGATCGTGGGCGCCTCCTGTTACGGCTCGCTGGCGCTGGCGCATGAAGCGGCGCAGGCCGGCGCCTCCTATCTGGCGTTCGGCGGATTCTATCCGTCACAGGTCAAGCAATATGAAGTCGGCACCGCGCCCGGTCTGATCGCGCAGGCGAAGGCGGCCATCGCGCTGCCCGTGGCCGTGATCGGCGGCATGACGGTTGAAAATGCCGCGCCGCTGGTGGCGCAGGGCGCCGATATGGTGGCGGCGATCAGCAGCGTCTATGCGGCTGCCGAACCGCAGGCCGCGGCCCGGGCTTTTGCGGGCCTCTGGTAGGAATCTCTGCGTTTATTCCCGTTTATTCCGCTGCCGGCGCCGGCAGCCGCCGCGCCATGCGCCATGAACGCAGCACGATCGCCAGCGCCAGCAACGCGCACAGGGCGGCGAACAGATACACCGACGGATAGCCGAACTGGCCGATCAGCAGGCCGGCAACCGGCCCGGTGACGCCCAGCGAAATATCGAAGAACAGGGAATAGGCGCTGATCGCCGCGCCGCGGTTGCGGCTTGGCACCAGCGCCATCGCTTCCACTGCCAGCGCCGGGAAGATCATCGACAGGCCCGCGCCCGCCAGGGCGGAGCCGAACAAGGCCCAATCCGGCGAAGGCGCCAGCCAGACGATGGCCAATCCCGCGAATTCGATCGGATATGAAACCAGCGCCACCCGGAAGCCGCCGAAGCGGTTGATGGTGTGCGCAAGCAGCAGGCGCACGCTGACGAATGTGCAGCCGAACGCGGTCAGGCAATAGGCCGCGCCGATCCAGTTATATCCGGCGTAATACAGCGTGATGAAGGTGGCGATCGAACCGAAGCCGATGGTGCCCAGGCACAGCCCCAGGCCCATCGGCAGCACGCGCCACAGAACCTGCCGGAAGGCCATGGTCTCGCCGTGCGCCACGATGGCGACCGCGCTTTTGGCGCGCGCAACCAGATAGCCGATCGCCGGCGGCGCCACGGCAAACAGGCCCAGCGACACCAGTCCCCAGTGCTGCTCCATCGCCACCCCGACCGGCGCGCCGATTGCGATGGCGGAATAGGTGGCCACGCCGTTCCATGCAATCACGCGCGGCGTGTGGCGCACGCCGACCTGGCCGATGCCCCAGGCGATGGCGCCGGTGCCGATCATGCTTTCGGCGAAGCCCAGCGTCATGCGGCTGATCGCCAGCATCGCCAGGCTCAGCGGCGGCGCATCGCGCAGCAGCGCTGCGAACAGCAGAAACACGCCGCTTCCCGTGCATGCCAGCAGGCCGATCTGCACCGCGCGTTTCGGTCCCAGGCTGTCGACGCTGCGGCCGGCGAAGGCGCGGCTGAGAAAGGTTGCGACATACTGGATGCTCACGCCCAGGCCGGCGATGAAAGAACTGTAGCCGAGGTTGATGTGGATATAGCCCGGCAGCACGGCCATCGGAATGCCGATCGACAGATAGCAGATGAAGGTCAGCAGGACGGCGGAAAATATCCGCAGGTTGACGGTGGCCGCGGAGGGTTCGGTCGGGGAAAAGGCGGAGGCGTTGCTGCTGTCTGGCATGGAAAAGGGCTGAAAGAAGGGCTGAAAAAAAGGCCAAAAAAAAGCTGAAAAACGGGTGAAGAAAAAGACGGCGGAAAGGGGCGGAAACCCGGTGCGGTGGATTTTACCGCGTCGGCGCCAAAGCCGCTCGGCAAAGGGCCGACAGGTGCTTGTCCTACAGTTGAATCAGATGTCCGCTCGTTTGCCTGCGCGTCTGCATGCCGGATAATCCAAAGACACTAGAAAAATTTTATCCGGGAATCCCATGAATGCAGGAGGCGCCAACCAGCCGCGCGAATTTCCGCCGTCCCCGGCGATCGAGGAAGCGCCTCAGGCGCATCCGCACCCGGCGGCAACCGTGGATGCCAGGCGCCCCGAGGTCGACGTGCGCGGCATGCTGTTGCTGATCCTTACTATTCTCGCGGTTTTGTTCGCCCTGCGTTCGGCCAAGGAATTCATCATTCCGCTGGTGGTGTCGGTCATCCTGGCCTACGCGCTCGATCCCGTGGTCAGCTATCTGCAGAAATACAGGTTGCCGCGCACCGCCGGCGCCGCGCTGGTCATGCTGGCGCTGGTCGTGGCGCTCGGATCGGGTGTGATGGCATTGCGCGGCCAGGCTGAATCCATCGTCAACCAGTTGCCGGAAATCGCGCTCAAGATCAGCAGGACCATCGGCAATATCCACGACGACGATTCGGTGATCGACAAGCTGCAGCGGGTCGCCAAGGTGATCGAGAAATCGTCGCAGGAAACCAATGTCAGGCGCATCGTGGTCGACCGGCCCGAGAACCGCGTCAGCGATCTGCTGCTGTCCGGATCGGTCGGCCTGATGACGTTCCTTGGCCAAACGGTGATGGTGCTGTTCCTGGTATTTTTCCTGCTGCTGTCGGGCGACACCTTCCGCCGCAAATTCATCAAGCTGGCCGGCCGCACGCTGAGCGAGAAAAAAATCAACGTGCATATGCTGGATGAAATCAATAAATCGATTCAGCGTTATATGGCGATGCTGCTGGTGACCAATGCCGGGCTGGCGTTCGCCACCTGGATCGTCTTCCGCCTGATCGGCCTGGAAAACGCGGGAACCTGGGCGGTGGCGGCCGGCGCGCTGCACATGGTGCCGTACTTCGGCCCGGTGATCGTGGCCGTGTGCACCGGTGTCGCGGCGTTCCTGCAATTCGGCACCTGGGGTCCCGCATTGCTGACCGCCGCGGCATCGCTGTCCGTTGCCACGCTGATCGGCACGCTGGTGACGACCTGGATGACCGGCCGCATCGCCCGCATGAACGTGGTGGCGGTATTTATCTCGCTGCTGCTGTTCACCTGGATCTGGGGCGTATGGGGCACCTTGCTGTCGATTCCGATTACCGTGATTACCAAGGTCGTCTCCAACCACATCGAGTCGCTGCATCCCCTGGCGGAGTTTTTGGGCGAATGACGCCGGGCTGCGCACCCAAGGCGCCATACGTACGCGTATTGGAACGCGCGCTGCATACGCGCATTACAAACGCGCACATACGATATATAACGAATCAATGGAGATTCCCCACGGTCGGCAAGCTGCAGGCGGCTTATAATCCCAAGATGCAAAATCTTCTTCATAACCTGAATCCCGAGCAACTGGCGGCGGTGACGCTGCCGGCACAGCCCGCACTGATCCTGGCGGGCGCCGGGTCCGGCAAAACGCGCGTGCTGACCACCCGCATCGCCTGGCTGATCCAGACCGGGCAAGTATCGCCGTCCGGCATATTGGCCGTCACCTTCACCAACAAGGCCTCCAAGGAAATGCTGGCGCGGCTGTCCGCGATGATGCCGATCAATACGCGCGGCATGTGGGTCGGCACTTTCCACGGTCTGTGCAACCGCCTGCTGCGCGCGCACTACAAGGACGCGGCCTTGCCGCAAACCTTCCAGATACTGGATTCGGGCGATCAGTTGTCGATGATCAAGCGCCTGCTGAAATCGCTCAACGTCGACGACGAGAAATATCCGCCGCGCAATCTGATGTATTTCATCAACAGCGCCAAGGACCAGGGCTTGCGCGCCAAGGACGTCGAAACCTACGACGATTACAACCGCAAGATGGTCGAGCTGTACGACATCTACGACCAGCAATGCCAGCGCGAAGGCGTGGTCGATTTCGCCGAACTGCTGCTGCGCACTTATGAATTGCTGACGCGCAACCAGCCGCTGCGCGAACATTACCAGGGCCGCTTCCGGCATATCCTGGTGGACGAATTCCAGGACACCAACGATCTGCAGTACAAGTGGCTGAAACTGATGGCCGGCCCGCACGGCGCGGTGTTCGCGGTCGGCGACGACGATCAGAGCATCTATGCGTTTCGCGGCGCGAACGTCGGCAATATGGCCGCCTTCGAGCGCGAATTCAATGTGCAAAACCTGATCAAGCTGGAGCAGAACTATCGCTCGCACGGCCATATCCTGGATACCGCCAATACGCTGATCGCCAACAATACCAAGCGGCTCGGCAAGAATCTGCGGACCGACGCCGGGCATGGCGAGCAGGTGCGCATTTTCGAATCGACCAGCGATCTGCAGGAAGCGCAATGGGTGATCGAGGAAGTCAAAAGCCTGATCGACGAAGGCGGCTTGCGCAGCGAGATCGCCTTGCTGTATCGCTCCAATGCGCAGTCGCGGGTGCTGGAGCATGCCTTGTTTTCGGCCGGCATCGCGTATCGCGTCTATGGCGGGCAACGCTATTTCGAGCGGGCCGAAGTCAAGCATGCGATCGCCTATCTGCAATTGATCGACAATCCGCATAACGATTCCGCCTTTTTGCGCGTGGTGAATTTCCCGACGCGCGGCATCGGCGCGCGTTCGATCGAACAGCTGCAGGATGCGGCAAGCCGGCACGGCATTTCCTTGTACGCGGCGGTGCCGCATGTGGCCGGCAAGGCGGGTTCGCTGCTGGCCGGGTTTGTCAAACTGATCGAAAGCACGCGTTTCGAGTCGCCCCATGTGCCGTTGCCGGAACTGGTGCAGATCGTCCTCGACGGCAGCGGCCTGATCACGCATTACCAGAACGAAAAAGAGGGCGCGGACCGGATCGAAAATCTGGAGCAGCTGGTCAGCGCCGCGACCCTGTTCGTCTCGGAAGAGGGTTTCGGCGTGAATGCGCCGGCATTGCTGGGGCCGGCGGCGAACGCGCCCGCGGGCCCGGCGGTCACTGTCGCCGACGGCGTTGAAATACTGGATGCCGACGCGCCGCTGCCGGCGGTGATGTCGCCGTTGTCGGCGTTTCTGTCGCACGCGTCGCTGGAAGCCGGCGACAACCAGGCCCAGGCCGGCCAGGACGCGCTGCAATTGATGACCGTGCATTCGGCCAAGGGGCTGGAGTTCGATACGGTGTTCATCACCGGGCTGGAAGAGGGCTTGTTCCCGCATGAGAACAGCGCCAAGGAAGAAGGCGGCGTGGAAGAAGAGCGGCGCCTCATGTACGTGGCGATCACGCGCGCGCGCAAACGCCTGTACATGAGCTTTTCGCAGACCCGCATGCTGCACGGCCAGACCCGCTACAACATGCGTTCGCGCTTTTTCGATGAGTTGCCGGAAGACGCCGTGAAGTGGCTATCGCCGAAGGCGCAGCAGCCGCATCACTGGTTTGCGCATCCGAAGGCCGCGTGGCTGGAGGAAACCCCGGCAGCCAACCGCATCGCGGCCAGCCTGGCCAGGAAAGACATCGGCTGGCGCATCGGCGAAAGCGTCGCGCATGCCAAATTCGGCGAAGGCGTGATCGTCAACATCGAAGGCGAGAGCGGCAGCGCGCGGGCGCATATCAATTTCGGCCGGCACGGAATGAAGCTGCTGGATCTGAGTGTGGCAAAGCTGGACAAGATGGCCTGAGGCTAAGGGTGCGCATGGCCGTAGCGGCGTCCGGCCGGAGAGTATTGCCTCCTCCTCTCGGCTTCAAACGTTCGTCGAAGCCAATACCCTCCGGCCGGCCGCCACTAACGGCCACGCTCACGCCTCGGGTTTCAGGCTTCCACGTCCACCGCCGGCGCCGGCTTCCCGAAAATCTCGATGTAAGTCGCGTAAAACGAGCAGTACATCGCCACCGAGAGGCTGATCGACAGCGGCATCAGGATGATGATGGGCAGGAACAGGCTGCCGGTCAGCTGCGCCAGGACCCGGCTGACCAGGAACGGCAGAATCACGCCGAGAGCGATCCATCCCAGCGCATACAGCAGGAATGCCCGGCCGGCGCGGAGCACCGCGAAGAAGCTGTAGAACAAGGCTTTCGGCAGCGGCATCTGCTGCCAGGCGATCAGCGGCGCCGCGAACCAGAACGCCATCGCCGCCGGTATATACACCAGCGCGCCGAAAAGCACCGTCAGCAAGATATGCGATTGCTGTATTTTGGCCGGATCGGGATCGCCGTCCGACGTCAGCAGTTGCCACAGCGTGCCGTCGTCAACCAGGGCGGCTGCGCCGAAGGCCAGCAGCGCAGCAAGCAGATAGAGCATGCCGAGCATCAGCAGCGTTTTGCGCTGCGGCGAACGGAAGGCGGTCAGCAACAGGCTGGGAAAGACGCGCAGTTCGTTTTCAACGTTGAGGCTGGCCTGCATGAAGGTCATCGCGAATACCGGAATCAGGATCAACTGCGCCAGCTGCCCGACGATGGGGACGATGCCGATGATCACCATCATGAAAAAGTACAGGATGAACAGGGTCGTCAGTTCGGCCGGTTTTTTGGCGAAGATGGCGAACCCTTGCTTGATCCAGCGCCAACCGGTTGTCGCAGGCAATTTTTGCATAGTGAGGCCTAATAAAGTGCCGGTGGAGGAGCCGCCGCGCGCAGGCGCAGTATGCGTTCGAAATGCACCGGGTCGTGCGGCGTGAGCATTTCGGCGTCGCGCGGCAGATAAAAATCGTATAGGCGCGACAGCCAGAAGCGGAGGGCCGCCGCGCGCAGCATGGTCTGCCAGGCCTGCGTTTCGGCCGCGCTGAACGGGCGCACGGCATGGTAGGCGTCGAGCATGGCGCGTACGCGCGTTTCCTGCAATTGGCCGTTGCCGTCGTCGATGCACCAGTCGTTGACGGTCACCGCCAGATCGAACAGCCAGGTGTCGCAGCCGGCGAAATAAAAATCGAAAAAGCCGGTCAGGCGGTCGCCGTCGAACATGACGTTGTTGCGGAACAGATCGGCGTGAATTGGACCAAAATGATTCTTCAGCAGTTCCGCATGCAGGCCGCCGGCCGCGAAGGCCTGCTGGAACGCCATTTCGTCCAGCAGCAGGCGTTGCGCATCGGCCGGCAAATGCGGCAGCACGATCGGCGCGGTTTCGCGCCACCATGGCAGGCCGCGCAGATTGGGCTGGCTCAGTTCGAAATCGCGCGCCGCCAGATGCATTTTCGCGAGCATGGCGCCGACCGCCGCGCAATGCGGGGCCTGCGGCGCCATCTGATGCGCGCCTTCCAGCTTGGTGACGACCGAAGCCGGCTTGCCGTTGAGCTCATGGATGATGGCGCCGTCGCGATTGGCGATCGGTTCCGGCACCAGCACGCCGTGTTGCGCCAGATGGCGCATCAGATGCAGGTAGAACGGCAATTCTTCGGCGCGCAGTTTTTCGAACAGCGTCAGGACGTATTCGCCGCTGTCGGTGCGGATGAAGAAATTGCTGTTTTCGATGCCGGACGAAATGCCCTTGATCGCCTGCGCCTGGCCCAATGAAAACTGGGTGATCCAGCCCGAGAGCTGCTCCAGGCTGACGCTTGTGAATACTGCCATGGGAAGATTTTAAAAAATCGGTGTCGAGAAGGCCTTTTCAGGCCGGCTTATGTGTTGTCGGATGCACGCCGTTCGTTAAACTGTGCCGCGAAGCGACCGCGCCGCGCCCACCTCGGGGGCGGGCCTCCTCCTCTCGGCTTCAAACGTTCGTCGAAGAACCCGCCCCCGAGGTGGGCGCGGCGCGGTCGCTTCGCTCCGCCGGATCAGTTACCGGCGGCCGGGTTGTTTTTCGGTGCTTTTTTGCCGCCCCAGTCGAATTCCTTGATGTTCCAGGTCGGATTGGTTTGCGGCGGGCTGTCGGCCGCGCCGGTCACCGAGGTGCCGATGGTTTTCGGGCGCAGGTAATAGGTGCTGTTCTTGCTCTCGACCTTGACCTCGGTCACCTTGCCGCCTTCGCGCTTCTCGGTAATGGTCTTTTCACGCTGCTCTTGCGGTGTCTGGATGGTTACCGAAGGCGCTTCGACTTCATTCAGGTTTTCCATTTCAGGCGGTGGCGGCACAGGCGCGGCCGCAGGCGGCTGGCCAGGTTGTTGCGCGGCAACCCAGGCCGGCACGGCGCCGGCAGCGATACACAGAACGGCGAACGTACAGATTTTGGTGAGTTTCATAATCTTCTTGTAGGACGTGGGTGGGTTTGCGTTGAAACCGACGCCGTATTCATCATAGCGCGCCGCCCGCAACAGTGTTGTCGGACATTGTAGCAAACCTGAGCCGGATTTCCTGAAGATTGCCGCCGCCTTTACAACAGTTCGCCGGTTTTGGCTTCCTTGCTCGGGGCGGTATCGTCGCCCGCCTCGTAAAAGCGCAGGATTGCGGCAAGAATCTGCTCCGGATCGTCGATGACCTGGATCAGATCCAGGTCGTCCGGATGGATCATGCCGTCGGCGGCCAGCGTATCGCGGAACCAGTCCAGCAGGCCGTTCCAGAATATGGCGCCGACCAGAATCACCGGAATGCGCTGGATGGTGCCGGTCTGGATCAAGGTCAGCACTTCGCTGAGCTCGTCGAGCGTGCCGAAGCCGCCCGGCATGACCACGTATGCGTCGGCATAACGCACGAAAGCCACCTTGCGCGCGAAGAAATGGCGGAAATTGATCGCGATATCCTGCCATTTGTTATTGCCCTGCTCGTGCGGCAGCAGGATATTCAGGCCGACCGACGGCGATTTTCCTTCGTAAGCGCCCCTGTTGGCGCCTTCCATGATGCCGGGCCCGCCGCCCGACAGCACCGCGAATCCGGCGTCCGACAGGCGCCGCGCGATCTGCGCGCAAAGCTCGTAATAGTGATTGCCTTCCTTGATGCGGGCCGAGCCGAAAATCGAAACCGCCGAGGGCAGCTCCGACAGACGTTCGGTGGACTCGATAAACTCTGCCATAATCGTCAGCAGATGCCACGACTCGCGCGCCTTCTTGGTCGTTGCGCGTTCGACGTCCTTTACCTCGCGCAGCCGCAACACCCTTTTACCGTTTATTTCCATATGCAAAACACCTTGTTATTAGTTGATGGTTCCAGTTATCTCTACCGCGCATTTCATGCATTGCCGGATATGCGCAATGCCGAAGGCGCGCCGACCGGCGCCCTGTACGGCATGATCAACATGCTGCGCCGCTTGCGCAGCGATTACCCCGCAGCTTACATCGCTTGTGTATTCGACGCCAAGGGAAAGACTTTTCGCGACGATCTGTATACCGAATACAAGGCCACGCGCAAATCCATGCCGGAAGATCTGGCATTGCAGATCGAACCGATCCATGCAGCCGTCAAGGCGATGGGCTGGCCGATCCTGATGGTCGAAGGCATCGAGGCCGACGACGTGATCGGCACCCTGGCCGTGCAGGCGGTCGGGCACGGCATGCAGGCCGTGGTGTCGACCGGCGACAAGGACATGGCGCAACTGGTCAACGAACACGTCACGCTGATCAACACCATGAGCAACGAAACGCTGGACCGCGCCGCCGTCATCGCCAAGTTCGGCGTGCCGCCGGAGCGCATCGTCGATTACCTGAGCCTGATCGGCGATACGGTCGACAACGTGCCGGGCGTCGAAAAGGTCGGCCCGAAGACAGCGGTCAAATGGCTGACGCAATACGATTCGCTGGACGGCGTCATGGACAACGCCGCGGCCATCGGCGGCGTGGTCGGCGAAAATCTGCGCCGCGCCCTCGGCTGGCTGCCGCAGGCCAGGGTGCTGGTGACGATCAAGACCGATTGCGATCTGACAAAGCATATGGTGTCGATCCCGGAATCGCTGACGGTCCAGCCGCAGGACACGCAGGCGCTGACCGAATTGTTCACCCGCTACAACTTCAAGACCTGGCTGCGCGAACTGGGTAATGCCGCATCGGCTGGCGCGGCATCGGCCAAAGCGGACGCGCAGGGCGGGCTGTTCGAAAATGCCGGCAATGGGACCAATGCGGCCGAAGGCGCGGCCGGGGCTTCCGTCGCCCTTTCCGCGCCGGCGCAGGTTTTGCCCGCGGCCGTCTATGAAGCCGTCACCACCGAAGCGCAACTGGACGCGTGGCTGCAGAAAATCGACGCTGCGCCGCTGACCGCGCTGGATACCGAAACCACCTCGCTCAATTCGATGCAGGCGCGCCTGGTCGGCATTTCGCTGTGTTGCGAGCCGGGTCTGGCGGCGTATATTCCGGTCGGCCACCGTTCGCAGGAAGGCGGCCTGGCGCAGTTGCCGCTGGAGACCGTGCTGGCCAGGATGAAGCCGTGGCTGGAAGATGCGGGCAAGCCGAAGCTCGGCCAGCATATGAAATACGACAGCCACATCTTCGCCAACTACGGCATCGCGGTGCAGGGCGTGGCGCACGATACGCTGCTGCAATCCTACGTTTTCGAATCGCACCGCACGCACGATATGGACAGCCTGGCGCTGCGCCATCTGGACCGCAAGACCATCACCTATGCCGAAGTCTGCGGCAAGGGCGCCTCGCAGATCGGTTTCGACGAAGTCGGCATCGAGCGCGCCACCGAATACGCGGCCGAAGACGCCGAAGTCACGATGCAGCTGCATCATGCGATGTGGCCGCATATCGAACCCAATCCGAAGCTGCGCTACATCTATGAAAAGGTCGAAATGCCGACCGCGGTCGTGCTGCAGAAGATCGAGCGCAACGGCGTGCTGATCGACGCCGGCCTGCTGGCCACGCAATCCGGCGAGCTCGGCAAACGCATGCTGGAAATCGAGCAGCAGGCCTATGAACTGGCGGGGCAGCCGTTCAATCTGGGTTCGCCCAAGCAGCTGGCCGAAATCCTGTTCGGCAAGATGCAGTTGCCGGTGGTCAAAAAGACCCCGGGCGGCACGCCCTCCACCGACGAGGAAGTGCTGGCCAAGCTGGCCGAGGATTATCCGCTGCCGAAAATCCTGCTGGACTACCGCGGCCTGTCGAAACTGAAATCGACCTATACCGACAAGCTGCCGAAAATGGTCGATCCGGACACCGGCCGCGTGCATACGAATTATGCGCAGGCGGTGGCGGTGACCGGCCGGCTGGCCTCGAACGAGCCGAACCTGCAGAACATTCCGATCCGCACCGCGGAAGGCCGGCGCATCCGCGAGGCATTTATCGCAGCGCCCGGCAATCTGATTGTCTCGGCCGATTATTCGCAAATCGAATTGCGCATCATGGCGCACATTTCCGGCGACGAGAACATGCTGCGCGCCTTCGCCGACGGCGAAGACATCCACCGCGCCACCGCCGCCGAAATCTTCGGCGCCGCGCTGACCGAGGTCACCAGCGAGCAGCGGCGCTACGCCAAGGTCATCAATTTCGGCCTGATCTACGGCATGAGCGCCTTCGGCCTGGCCGGCAATCTCGGCATCGAACGTTCGGCCGCGCAGATGTACATCGACAAGTATTTCATGCGCTTTTCGGGCGTGCGGCAATTCATGGACAACACCCGCATCGAGGCCAAGGCGAACGGCTATGTCGAAACCGTTTTCGGGCGCCGCCTGTGGCTGCCGGAAATCAATTCGCCGAACGGCCCGCGCCGCGCCGGCGCCGAGCGCGCCGCGATCAATGCGCCGATGCAGGGCACCGCGGCCGATCTGATCAAACTGGCGATGGTGGCGGTGCAGGACTGGCTGGAGGGGGAACGATTGGGTTCCAAAATGATCATGCAGGTGCACGATGAACTGGTGCTGGAAGTGCCGCAGTCCGAACTGGCCCTGGTGCGGGAGCGGCTGCCGGCGCTGATGGCCGGCGTGGCGCAGCTGAAAGTGCCGCTGATCGCCGAAGTCGGCGAGGGCAAGAATTGGGATGAGGCGCATTGAACGCAGTTGCCGCAGGTCGGGTAATATTCCGGGCAACAACAGTATGAGTTGAATCAACCTACGGAGGAATGACATGCAAGATCTGAAAGACGAAGTCGATACCCTGGCCCCGAAAACCACCCTGTTCGACGACGGCGACCGCCGCAGCTTCCTGAAAGTGGCGCTCGGCACCGGTTTTGCCGCGGCCGTGATGCCGGTCACCGCGCAAACCATCCATACCGATACCGCCGGCCTGACCGCCGGCGAAGTGAAGATCAATGTCAACGGCTATGACGTGCACGCCTACCGCGCGCAGCCCGAAGGCAAAAAGGATTTGCCCGTCGTCATCGTGATTTCCGAGATTTTCGGCGTGCACGAGCATATCGCCGATGTGGCGCGGCGCTGGGCCAAGCTGGGCTATCTGGCGATCGCGCCGGACCTGTTCCAGCGCCAGGGCGATCCCGCCAAATATGAAAGCGTGGCCGAATTGCAGGCACAGCTGATTTCCAAGGTGCCGGACGCGCAAGTGCTGGCCGACCTGGACGGCGTGACGGCCTGGGCCAAGGACCATGGCGGCAATACCGCCAAGCTGGCCGTTACCGGTTTCTGCTGGGGCGGGCGCTTCGTCTGGCTGTATTCGGCGCACAATCCGAAGGTCAAGGCCGGCGTGGCATGGTACGGCAAGCTGGTGGTCGACAAATCGGCGCTGCAGCCGGTGCCGCCGGTGGAAATCGCGCCGACGCTGACGGTGCCGGTATTGGGCTTGTACGGCGGCAAGGACGGCGGCATTCCGGTGGCGACGGTGGACCAGATGAAAGCGGCGCTGGCCAAAGGCCGCAGCCACTCGGAAATCGTGGTGTATCCCGAAGCCGGCCATGCCTTCAACGCCGACTACCGCCCAAGCTATATCGAATCGGCCGCCAAGGATTCCTGGCAGAAGGCGGTTAATTGGCTTAAGCAGCATGGGGTGAGCTAATTTTTTTTGAAGTTTTGTGCCAAGGAATGGTTGTCTAAGCGTAGCGAGCGGGGCAAGGTCGGGATAAGAAGCGCAGCCGTACTTCGGTACGGTGAGCATCGCAGTCCGGAGCTTGCCCCGCGCAGTAGCTTAGGCAGCCGTTCCTTGGTACAAAATGCTAAAATGCGTGCTATGAACAAGCAACGCAAAGTCCCCTTCTTTTTTCAGACCGCCGCCGAGCGCGAAGCGGCTGCCGGCGCTGTTGCCCCGGACGATGAGGACGACGATGCCGGCGATCCGCCGGCGTTCGACCTGACCAACCATTTCCTGATTGCAATGCCCTCCATGCTGGACCCCATTTTCGGCGGTTCGGTGGTGTACATGTGCGAACACAATAGAAACGGCGCGCTCGGCGTGGTGATCAACAAGCCGACCGACATGACCATGGACGTGCTGCTCGAGCGCGTCAGCCTGAAGCTGGAAATCGTCGCCGATGCGGCCGAATTCCGGCCCGACACGATCAAGCGGCCGGTGATGTTCGGCGGCCCGGTGCAGGTCGAGCGCGGATTTGTACTGCATACGCACGCCGACAAGGCCTTCAGCTCCACCATCAACGTGACTTCTGATATCGGATTGACAACATCCAAGGATGTGCTGGAAGCGGTCGCCCACGGCGACGGGCCGCAGCAGATGCTGGTCAGCCTTGGCTGTTCCGGCTGGAGCGCCGGCCAGCTGGAAGCCGAAATCGGCCGCAACGGCTGGCTGACGGTCGCGGCCGACCCCGCCATCATTTTCGATCTGCCTTACGAACAGCGCTTTGCCGCCGCGCTCAAGCTGCTGGGGGTCGATCCCGCCATGCTGAGCGCCGAATCGGGACGGGCCTGAATTGGCTGACGCCGCCGCCGGCACAGGGATCGCGGCCGTGGCCGAGACCGTTCTGGGTTTCGATTTCGGCCTGAAGCGCATTGGCGTAGCGGTAGGCAATACCCTGATGCGCCAAGCCCAGCCGCTGACGATCATCAGCGCGGCGACCAACGACGCCAAATTCGCCGAAATCGCCGGCCTGATCGAGGCCTGGGCGCCGGCGCGCTGCGTGGTCGGACTGCCCCTGCATCCGGACGGCGCCGAACATGAAATGACCGTGCGCTGCCGGCGCTTCGCCAACCAGCTGCACGGCCGCTATGGCCTCGAGGCGGTCCTGGTGGACGAACGTTATTCGTCGGCGGTGCTGGCGCAGCGCCGCGGCGAACGCATCGACGCCGAAGCGGCCGCGCTGATTTTGCAGCAATATTTTGACGATGTTCAGAACGTGACCAAATGACCAATCCCGACCATCCCGACAATCCCGCGCAGCAGGTTTCCCTGCATCCCCTCGATGCCGAGGCGTTGTACGGCACGCTGCTGCAGCAAATCCGCGCCGGCCTGGCCGGCATCGACGACGTCGCGCTGGTCGGCATTCATTCCGGCGGCGCCTGGCTGGCCGAACGGCTGGCGGCCGATCTCGGCCTGGCAGGCCGGCTCGGGTTTGTCGATCCGTCGTTCTATCGCGACGATTACGCCGAAAAGGGCCTGCGCCCGGACGTCAAGGCCAGCCAGGTGCCGTTCGACGTCAACGGCGCCGCCATCGTCCTGGTGGACGACGTGCTCTATACCGGACGCACCACCCGCGCGGCGATCAACGAACTGTTCGATTACGGCCGCCCGGCGCGCATCTTCCTGGCCGCGCTGGTGGACCGGGGCGGGCGCGAACTGCCGATTTCCGCCGATTTCCTGGCCGACACCATGGTGTTGAGCCGTCAACAATCGCTGCAACTTCAACGGGCCGAAGACGGCCGCTTTTCCCTGACGGTGGTCCATGCATAATCCACAACTGAATAAAAATGGCGAGTTGCAACATCTGCTGACCATCGAAGGCCTGCCCAAAGCGATTGTCACCAATATCCTCGATACGGCGTCGTCTTTCGTCGGCATCAGCGATCGCGAAGTCAAGAAAGTTCCGCTGATGCGCGGCAAAAGCGTTTTCAACCTGTTCTTCGAAAACTCCACCCGCACCCGCACCACCTTCGAAATCGCTTCCAAGCGCCTGTCGGCCGATGTCATCAACCTGAACATCCAGGCTTCCAGCACTTCCAAGGGCGAATCGCTGCTCGACACCATCGACAACCTGGCGGCGATGCATGCCGACATGTTCGTCGTGCGGCATGCCGAATCCGGCGCGCCGTTCCTGATCGCCAAGCATCTGCGCGATACGCAACAGTCGCACGTGCACGTGATCAACGCCGGCGACGGCCGCCATGCACACCCGACCCAGGGCCTGCTGGACATGTACACGATCCGGCACTACAAAAAGGATTTCACCAATCTGCGCGTGGCGATTGTCGGCGACATCCTGCACAGCCGCGTGGCCCGTTCGGACATCCACGCCTTGACCACGCTGGGCGTGCCGGAAGTGCGCGCGATCGCGCCGCGCACCTTGCTGCCGAGCGGCCTGGACCAGATGGGCGTGCGCGTGTTCACCGACATGAATGAAGGCCTGAAGGACGTCGACGTGATCATCATGCTGCGCCTGCAGAACGAACGCATGAGCGGCGCGCTGCTGCCGTCGGCCCAGGAATTCTTCAAGAGCTACGGCCTGACGCCGGAGCGCCTCGCGCTGGCCAAGCCGGACGCGATCGTGATGCATCCGGGACCGATGAACCGCGGCGTCGAAATCGATTCGGCGGTGGCCGACGGCAAGCAGGCGGTGATCCTGCCGCAGGTGACGTTCGGGATCGCGGTGCGGATGGCGGTGATGAGTATTGTGGCGGGGAACTGATAATGAAATTGCATATTAAAAACGGCCGTTTGATCGATCCCGCCAACGGCATCGACGCGCAGCAGGATTTGTTCATCGTGGCCGGCAAGGTCGCCGCCGTCGGCACGGCGCCGGCCGGCTTCGTCGCCGGACGCATCATCGACGCCGCCGGCATGGTGGTGGCGCCGGGCCTGGTCGACCTGAGCGCGCGGCTGCGCGAACCGGGCTACGAACACAAAGCCACGCTGGAATCCGAAATGCAGGCCGCGATGCAGGGCGGCGTGACTTCGCTGCTGTGCCCGCCCGACACCGATCCGGTGCTGGACGAGCCGGGGCTGGTCGAAATGCTCAAGCATCGGGCCCGCTCGCTGCACCAGGCGCATGTGTATCCGCTGGGCGCATTGACGGTCGGCCTGAAAGGCAAGGCGCTGACCGAAATGGCCGAACTGACCGAAGCCGGCTGCATCGGATTTTCGCAAGCCGACGAGCCTGTTCTGGACACCACGGTGCTGCTGTGCGCGCTGCAATATGCGAAGACCTTCGGCTACACCGTCTGGCTGCGCCCGCAGGATCCGCATCTGGGCCGCAACGGCATCGCCCACAGCGGTTCCACCGCGTCGCGCCTGGGCCTGTCGGGCGTGCCGGTGATGTCCGAAACCATCGCGCTGTACACCATTTTCGAAATGGTGCGCGCCACCGGCGCCCGCGTCCATCTGTGCCGCCTGTCTTCGGCGGCCGGCCTGGAACTGGTGCGCGCGGCCAAGAAGGAAGGCCTGCCGGTCAGCTGCGACGTCGGCGCGCATCATGTGCACCTGACCGACATGGACATCGGCTTTTTCGATTCCAACGCCCGCTTGACGCCGCCGTTGCGCGCCCAGCGCGACCGCGAAGCGATCCGCGATGCGCTGCTGGACGGCACCATCGATGCCATCTGTTCCGACCATACGCCGGTCGACGACGACGAAAAAATGCGTCCGTTCGGCGAGGCCTCGCCGGGCGCCACCGGGCTGGAACTGCTGCTGTCGCTGGCCTTGAAGTGGGGCGGGGAAATCGCGACGCGCGAGCAGGATGCGGCCGGCGCCAAATCCGGTTTGTTCAAGGCGATCGCCAAGGTCACCGTCGATCCGGCGCGCGTCGCCGGCATCGAAGCGGGCAATCTGGCGGTCGGCAGCGCGGCCGATATCTGCATATTCGATCCGGCCGCGCACTGGACGGTTGAAGCCCGGGCGCTGGCCAGCCAGGGCAAGCACACGCCATTCCTCGGCTACGAACTCGGCGGCCGCGTGCAGGCCACCATCGTCGCCGGCAACGTCGCCTACCAACGTTAATTCGACTATCAAGCCAGCATGATTATTTTCACGGTAGTCCGGATGTTCGCGCACCTGTTTGCCGGCATGGCGACGTGCGCTTTTCTGTTTCCGTTTCTCGATCGCCCGGCGCGCCAGGCGCGCATCAGGCGCTGGTCGGCCAGGCTGGTGCATATCTGCGGCTTGAAGATAGCCATTCGCGATCCGAACGGCTATCTGGCCGCCGCGCCGCTTGCGTTGGCATCGGCCGGCCGGGGGCAGGCGCTGATGGTTGCCAATCACATTTCCTGGCTGGATATTTTCGTCATCAATTCCCTGGAGCCTTGCCGCTTCGTCGCCAAGTCGGATATCCGTGGCTGGCCGCTGGTCGGCTGGCTGTGCGCCAAGACCGGCACCATTTTCATTTCACGCGGCAGGCCGCGCGACGTGCGGGCCATTTACCAGGGGCTGGTGGCCAGCATCAAGGCGGGCGACCGGATTGCGTTTTTCCCCGAGGGCACGACCGCGGAACAGGGCACACTGCTGCCGTTCCATCCGAATCTGTTCGAGGCCGCGATCGACGCCGGCGTCCCGGTGCAGCCGTATGCCTTGCGTTATCTGGACGACGCCGGCGCCTTGCATCCGGCCGCCAATTTCATCGGCGAGACCACGATCGTCGAAAGCATCCTGGCAATTTTGAAAGCCCGCGGCAGCCGCGCGATTACGGCGGAATTGACGGTATTGGCCCCGCTGTCGAGCGCGGGCGCGCATCGGCGGGATCTGGCGCTAGCTGCAAGGGCAGCAATCGAGCAGTCGTTGGGGAATGAGCTCGCCGCCGCAAGGGCCGGCGCCGCGGCTCTGGATGCGGGCGAGGTTCTTAGCGCGGGCGGCGCCAAGTAGGCGTTGTCAAGTAGATCGGTCAGCCGTGTTGCGCCGACTGCGGACACGCAATCTGCACCAGCGACCGGTCCTCAAGACATAAAGCCGTCAGCTTGCCGCCCCAGAGGCAGCCGGTATCCAGGCCGATGACGTTGGGCTGCATCATCAGCCCCAGCGTCGACCAATGGCCGAACACCACGGTGACGTCTGCGGTTTGCCGGTGCGGCAAGTCGAACCAGGGCATATAGCCGGCCGGCGTAACTGTCCCGGCGGCGTCCTTGATTGAAAATTCCATCGTGCCGTCGGCTTCGCAAAAACGCATGCGCGTCAGGGCGTTGACAATGCAGCGCAGGCGTTCCATGCCTTGCAGCCCGTCATCCCACTTTGCCGGCTGGTTGCCGTACATCTCGCGCAGGAAAACCGGCCAATCGGGACTGCGCAAGGCGGTTTCCACCTCGTGCGCCAACGCCATGGTTTGCCGCGCCGTCCATTGCGGCGCCACGCCGGCATGCGTCATCAGGTAATCCTGTTCAAACAATGCCATCGGACGATGGCGCAGCCAGTCCAGCAGCTCTTTGCCGTCCGGCGCGTCCAGGATCTCGCCGATGGTGTCGGATTTGTTGGGTTTGTGGATGCCCTGGGCAATCGCCAGCAAGTGAAGGTCGTGGTTGCCGAGCACCGATTCCGCCTTGCCCTCCTGCTGCATCGCGCGGATCATGCGCAGCGTTTGCAGCGATTCGGGGCCGCGGTTGACCAGGTCGCCGAGGAACAGCAGGCGGGCGTCCGGGGCTATTGCATGGATTTTGTCGATTAAGGCAATCAGCTGCGGGTTGCAGCCCTGGATGTCGCCGATGGCGTAAGTGGGCATGGTTAGGTGGGTGTTTTGTCGATACGGCAGTTTAACCGAGATGGCCGGATGAAATGGGATCGACCGATTCCCCTACAAATATAATTACTTATTGGAAACATTTTTCCAGTTTCGAAGGCGAGCAAAATCTCTTTCTGGGGCCGATAGGCCGCTCTGTTTCTTGGACGGGACCGCAAATAGCGTCGATATAATCGATTCCAATTGGATTTAAATTGGTCGATAACGGGGACATATGAAGATTCTGGTCACGGGCGCTTGCGGTTACAAAGGTACGGTTCTGGTTCCAAAATTGCTGGCGCGCGGTTACACCGTCCAGGCGCTGGATACGCAATGGTTCGGCAATTATCTCCAGCCGCATCCCAATCTGACGGTTACCAAAGGCGATGTCCGCGATATCGATGCAATTTCGCTCGACGGCGTCGACACCATTATTCATCTGTCGTCGGTTGCCAACGATCCCTGCGGCGATCTCGATCCTAAACTGACATGGGAAATCAGCGCGCTGGCGACCATGCAACTGGCCGACAAGGCCGTACGCAAGGGCGTCAAGCAATTCATCTATGCTTCGTCGGGCAGCGTATACGGCGTCAAGGAAGAGTTGCAGGTCACGGAAGATCTGGAGCTCAAGCCGATTTCTGAATACAACAAGACCAAGATGGTTTCCGAGCCGGTGCTGTTGAGCTACAAGGACCGCATGGTGGTGCAGATTGTGCGCCCGGCAACGGTCTGCGGCTATTCGCCACGCATGCGGCTCGACGTTTCGGTCAATCTGCTGACGATGCAGGCGCTTTCCAAAGGCAAGATTACCGTGTTCGGTGGCGCGCAAGTGCGTCCGAATATCCATATCGATGACATCACCGACGTCTATCTGCATCTGATCGACCATCCGGAAGTGACCGGCGTCTACAATGCGGGATTCGAAAACATCTCGATCCTCGACATCGCCAAGATGGTCGCCAAGCACATCCCGGTGGAAATCGTCGTCACCGAATCCAACGATCCGCGTTCATACCGCGTCAATTCCGACAAGCTGCTGGCGACCGGTTTCAAACCTTCCAAATCGGTTGAAGTTGCGATTACCGAAATCATCGAAAAATATCGCAGCGGCGTGCTCAAGGATGAAGACCGCTACTACAACCTGAAGTGGATGGAACAGACCGTTCTGGCGCCAAAATAATATGACTGCGATGATCCCCCCCGGCAATTTGTCGACCGCGCTATTCAGCGACTATGCAAGCCGTCTGCAGGATTTGCTGGGACGCACGGACTGGTCCGGCGTGGCGCAGCTGGGACATGAAATGCGCGAATGCTGGGCGCACGGCCGCCAGGTGTTTTTTTGCGGCAATGGCGGCAGCGCCGGCAACGCGATTCATCTGGCCAACGATTATCTGTATGGCATCGCCAAACGCACCGGCGGCGGCATGCGTGTCTCGTCGTTGTCGGCCAATGCAGCGGTGCTGACTTGCCTTGCCAACGATATCGGTTATGACAGCATCTATTCCGAGCAACTGGCGGTACAGGCGCAAGCCGGCGATCTGCTGGTTGTGCTGTCGGGCAGCGGCAATTCGCCGAATATCCTGAAAGTGCTGGAGCAGGCCAAGGCCATGGGCGTGAAGTCCTGCGCCATCCTGGGTTACAGCGGTGGCAAGGCGAAATCCATGGCCGATCTGCCGATTCATTTCGCCATCGGCGACATGCAGATTGCGGAAGACATGCAATTGATCGTCGGACATATGATCATGCAGCACTTATGCGAAAACCCGCCAGAGGCCCGATGAAATTCGAACGTTATGCCGTCTTGGGCAGTAATTCATTTGCGGGTGCGGCGTTTGTTGCGCGTGCCTTGGCCGACGGCGCGGAAGTGATCGGTTTCAATCGTTCCGCGGAAGGTTCCGACATTTTCCTGCCTTATAAGCAATCTGCGAACAGCGCTCGCTACACGTTTTACCAAGCCGACATCAATCATGATCTGGAGAAAATTCTCGGCGTTCTCGAACAGTTCCGCCCACAGGTGATTGTCGATTTCGCCGGGCAAGGCATGGTGGCGGAGAGCTGGCAGGATCCGGCGCAGTGGTACAACACCAATATCATCGCCAAAGTGCGCCTGCACGACCAATTGCGCCGTTACGATTGGCTGGAACGCTATGTCCGTATTTCGACGCCGGAGGTCTATGGCAGTCAGGACAGCGTGATTCCGGAAAGCTGGCAGTATCTTCCCAGCACGCCGTACGCCGTATCGCATGCGGCCATCGACATGAGCCTGCGTGCGTTCCATCAGAACTATGGGTTTCCTGTGATTTTTACGCGTTACGCCAATTTCTACGGCCCGGGCCAGCAGTTATACCGCATCGTTCCGCGCACCATTATTTATGCGCTGACCGGGCGTAAACTGCAATTGCATGGCGGAGGCACCGCTGTGCGCGCTTTCATCGCTGCCGACGATGTTGCCGACGGCATCATGCGCGCGGCGGCCGGCGGCAACCCCGGCGAAATTTATCATTTTTCGTCGGATCGTTTCATGACCATCCGCAAGGTGGTCGAAATCATCTGCGAGCGGGTTGGCATACCGTTCGATACCTTGGCCGAGGTCGCACCGGATCGCGCGGGCAAGGATCAGGCTTATCTGATGGATTCGACCAAGGCCAAGACCGCGTTGGGATGGGCGGAAGCAGTCAGCTTCGAGCAGGGCATCGATGCCACGATTGCTTGGGTGAAAAATAATCTCGACGAAATCAATCGCCTGCCGCTGAACTACATCCATAAAGCATAGGCAGCAAAGCCATTCAAAACAGATAACCATGACCATCACTCAAAATTTTTTGCCCGAGCAATATCGCCAGACCGGCGCGCTCGAGATCAATCACAATTATCTGCACGACCAATTCGCCGATCATGAAGAGATCTGGACCAAGATTCGCGAAGTCGTGCGGCGCGGCGACTTTACGCTGGGTTCAGAGGTCGACCTGGTGGAGGAAGAGTTCGCAAAGATCAGCGGCGTCAAGCATGCGATCGGCGTGGGCAGCGGCACCGATGCATTGTTCCTGAGCCTGAAGGCGCTTGGCATCGACAAGGGCGACGAAGTCATCACCACGCCTTACACGTTTTACGCCACCATCGGCGCCATCGTGACCGCCGGCGGCACGCCGGTGTTTGCCGATGCGCGCGACGACTACAACGTCGATCCGGCCGAAATCGAAAAGAAAATCACGAGCAGAACCAAGGCCATCATGCCGGTGCATTGGTCCGGCAAGCCCTGCGACATGGACGCGATCGAAGCGATTGCAAAGAAGCACGGCTTGGCGATCGTCGGCGATGCCTGCCATGCGATCAAGGCAACCTACAAAGGCCGGCAGGCCGGTGAGCTGGGCACGATTGCCTGCTTCAGTTTTCATCCGCTGAAGAATCTGAACGTATGGGGCGACGGCGGCATCATCGCCACCAATTCCGACGAGCTGGCCGACAAACTGCGCCTGCTGCGCAATCACGGATTGGCGGGCCGCGACGAGTGCCGTATTTTCGCTTACAACTCGCGGCTCGATACGATTCAGGCCGTGGTGGCGCGGCACATGCTGGGCAAGATCGATCACATCACGGCTTCCCGCATTGCCAATTCGAATTACTTCGACGAAGGCTTGCGCGGCATCAGGCAAATCACCATACCTGTGCGCGAATCGGATGTGAAGCAGGTTTATCACTTGTACATGGTGCGCTGCGAGCAGCGCGACGCATTGCAAAAATATCTGGTCGAAAACGATGTCGATGCAAAAGTGCACTATCCGGTGCCGATGCATCTCCAGCCGGCCGCGGCATTTCTGGGCCACAAAATGGGCGATTTCCCGGTGACGGAAGCCATCGCCGCTTCGGCGCTGTCGCTGCCGGTGCATGAGTTCATTACACGCGATCAGCAGGACCGCGTGATCCAATTAATCAAGGCATTCTATGGCTGAAAAGATCAACATCCCATTCGTGGATTTGGCGCGCCAGTTCCGCAACCTCGAAACGGAACTGAGTAAGACATTTGTCGATGTCGGACGCAGCGGCGGCTATATCATGGGCGCGCGCCTGGAATCGTTTGAACGCAAAGTTGCCGATTTCATCGGCGTGCGTCATGCCTTGGGCGTGGCCGACGGTTCGGATGCGCTGTTCCTGGCATTGAAGGCGATGGATATCGGTCCGGGCGATGAAGTCATCACCGCTACCAACTCGTTTATTGCTTCGGCCTGGGTTGTTGTCGCGGTTGGCGCCAAGCCGGTGCTGGTCGATGTCGCTGAAGATTTCAATATCGATCCGGCGCTGGTCGAAGCCGCCATTACGCCGCGCACCCGCGCCATCATTCCGGTGCATCTGACCGGCCGTCCGGCGCCGATGGACGAAATCAATGCCCTGGCGGCAAAACACAAGCTGTTTGTGCTGGAAGACGCGGCGCAGGCGATCGGCGCGCGCTATCGCGGCAAGCGCGTCGGCGGCCTTGGCACCGCAGCCGGCTTCAGCTTGCATCCACTGAAAAATCTCGGCGTTTATGGCGATGGCGGCCTGATTACAACCGACGACGACGCGCTCGCCGCGAAACTGCTGAAGCTGCGTAATCACGGCCTGCGCAATCGCGACGAATGTGAAATCTGGGGCTTCAATTCGCGGCTCGATACCATGCAGGCGGCATTCGCTGAAATCAAGCTCGGTTATCTGGATGGATGGAATGCGCGCTGCCGCCATATCGCTGCGACTTATGCCGCCGCCATGAAAGACGTGGTGCAGGTTCCGGTCGACCAGCCATGGGAAGAATGTGTTTATCATAATTTCGTGATCCGCACGGACCGGCGCGACGCCTTGATGGCGCATCTGTTGGAGAACGGCGTCGATACGCGTGTGCATTATCCGATTCCCATCCATCTGCAGGATGCTGCCAAGGATCTGGGCTATAAGCTCGGCGATTTTCCGAATGCGGAACGTTATGCCAAGACCATGATCAGCTTGCCGATTTATCCGGAATTGACCGATGTAGAGGTCAATCACGTTGTAGGGGCGGTAACGTCGTTTTTTTGATTGCCGATATGACTGTTCATGATTTTATTTTAAAGACAAGCAACGATGACCTCTGACATCACTCAACTGAAGGAAATTGCGGCGAAAATTCGCGGCCGCATCATTTCGACTTCGCATCACACGCATACGCCGCATCTGGGTTCGTGCCTTTCCTGTGTCGATATTTTGATCGCCGCCTATTTCAGCGCGATGAAAATCGATCCGTCGAAACCGAAGGATCCTGAGCGCGATCGCTTTATCCTAAGTAAAGGCCATGGCGCCGCAGCGCTGTTCCAGGTGCTGGCGTTAAAAGGTTTCTATCCGGAATCGTTGTTGGACAATTACGGTCAGGATGGTGGTATTTTCGCTGAACATCCGCCTACGCCGGATCATTTGGCAGGGATCGAAGCCGCCACCGGCTCGCTTGGTCATGGCTTGCCGATTGGGCTGGGCATGGCATTGGCCGGCCGCATCCAGAAGCAAAGCTATGACGTGACCGTGTTGCTGGGCGATGGCGAGTGTAACGAGGGCTCGGTCTGGGAAGCTGCGATGATGGCGGCGGCGCAACGCACAGGCAATTTGCTGGCGATCGTCGATTTCAATAAATGGCAGGCGACCGAACGCAGCGAGGAGCTGGCTACCGGTTCGTTTGTCGACAAATGGCGCGCTTTCGGATGGGAAGCAAGTGAAATCGATGGTCATGACATGGCTGCGCTAGCAGAAGTGCTGGGCCGTAAGCGCAATAGCGTCGGCAAGCCCGTCGCTGTTATTGCGCATACCGTCAAGGGCAAGGGCGTGTCATTCATGGAAGACGATAACAACTGGCACTACCGGATCCCGACCGCGGATGAAGTGACGGCGGCCTACAAAGAATTAGGCATAACAGCGGGAGTAACAGCATGAGGAACGCATTTGCAGACGAAATCACCAAACTGGGCGTCAGCGATCCGCGCGTAGTGCTGTTGTCCGGCGATATCGGCAACAAGCTGTTTGATAAATTCAAAGCCGAAAACGAAAACCGCTTTATCAATTGCGGTATCGCCGAAGCCAATATGATGGGCGTCGCCGGCGGCATGGCTTTGTCAGGACTGCGTCCCGTGATTTACACGATCACCCCATTTACGACCACGCGCTGTTTTGAGCAGATCCGTGTGGATGCCTGTTATCACAATGTGCCGGTTATCATCGTCGGCACCGGTTCCGGCCTGTCGTATGCCGAACTTGGGCCTACCCATCATTCCTGCGAGGATTTGGCGATCATGCGCGTGTTGCCGCACATGACCGTGATGGCGCCGGCCGATGAAGTGGAATTGCGCCAATGCATGCGGGCCGCCCTCAAGCAGAATGGCCCGGTTTATATCCGGATCGGCAAGCGCGGCGAAGAAATCATTCCGAAAAAAGATGACGGTTTCCAGATCGGCCGTTCAATCACCGTACGGGAAGGCGCGGATGTATGCCTGATCGGCACCGGGACCTTGCTTCCGACGGTGTTGCAGGCGGCGGCATTACTGGAGGCGCAAGGGATCACAGCCCGCGTCGAGAGTTTCCATACCATCAAGCCGTTGGATGAAGCGACCCTGCAGCAGGCATTTTCCGGTTACGGCATCGTTGCTGTGGTGGAAGAGCATAGCCGCATTGGCGGTCTCGGCGGCAGCATCGCCGAATGGCTGGCGCAACAAGACCGGATGAAGGGCCGCCTCGTGGCTTTCGGGGTCGATGACGACTTCATGCATGAAATTGGTACTCAGGAGTATGCGCGCGCCAAATATGGCCTGACGGCAGACAACATTGCAGGCAAGGTGCAAGCAGCGTTCAGGAAGGCAACCGCTTAAGATGCGTATCGGTCTGGATTTCGACAACACGATAGTTACCTATGATTCCTTGTTTCATACGGTAGCGGTTGAAAAAGCGCTGGTGCCGAGGGACACCGCAGTGTCGAAGGTTGCTGTGCGGGATTACTTGCGCAAAGCGGGAAACGAACCCGCTTTTACTGAAATGCAGGGTTACGTCTATGGCGCCCGCATGAACGAGGCGGAGGCTTATCCTGGCGTGATCGATTTTATTCGACGTGCACGAGCCAATGGCGCTGAAGTCGTGATCGTCAGTCACAAAACGAAACATCCCTTTTTAGGGCCGAAGTACGATCTGCATGCGGCTGCCGGCGGCTGGATCGATGCGGCATTGCGTAGCGGCGCCGAGCCCTTGCTTGCAGCCGATGGCGTTTTCTTCGAACTGACCAAAGAAGAAAAAATTGCCCGCATTGCCGCTTGCGATTGCGATTACTTTATCGACGATCTGCCGGAAATTCTGCAAATGCCCGGTTATCCGGAAAAGACTGCACGGCTGCTGTTCGACCCGGAACAGAATCACGATAACAAAGGTGTGACGGCCCGTTTTACCAGTTGGGCGGATATCCAGGCATTTTTCGACGAGAAATGGCAAGCGAAGAGCTGACGGCGACAATCACCGGATTGTTGCACGCCAAAGGTCTGAATCCTGGTGATATTTCGCTGTCCGCGCTCGATGGCGGCGGTAATAATCGCGTATTCGCTGTCGACAGCGATGCGGGAAAATTTGTGGCGAAGGCGTATTTCACCGATGCGGCGGACACCCGGGACCGTTTGGGTGCCGAATACGGATTTCTTTCTTATGCGGCAAGCATCGGACTGAGAGCAGCGCCTACGCCGATTGCCTGCAGTATTGAACACCACGTCGGCATTTACGAATTCATCGGCGGCAGCAAACTCGACGTGACGCGGCTGAACAAAGAACATGTTCTGGCGGCGGCGGGTTTTATTGCCGCTTTGAATGCCGGAGCCGGCCGGGGTGGGGCATTGCCGCTGGCTTCCGAGGCGTGTTTCGATATTGAACAGCATTTGTCGACCGTTGACCGTCGCCTTGCCAAATTGATGGAGCTGCCCATTGCAGATGAAATCGATTGCCAGGCGCAGTTGCTGGTTGACGATATATCGGCGGTCTGGCGCGAGCAGCGAGCCCATATTGCAGCAGCCGATGCGCCGGATCTCGATGCCGCGGATCGTTGCATTTCGCCTTCGGATTTTGGCTTTCATAACGCATTGTTAAAGAGTGATGGCGAGCTGTGTTTCATCGATTTTGAGTATGCCGGATGGGACGATCCCGCCAAAATGGTTGGCGATTTTTTCTGCCAGCCCGCGGTTCCGGTCCCGCAAATGTATTTTGACGATTTCATTTCGGCAGCGTTAAGGTATTCAGGCAAGGTGGAAACATTACGGGCGCGGGCGCATTTGCTGCTGCCGGTCTCGCAAATCAAATGGTGTTGCATCATGTTGAATGAATTTTTACCGGAGGCTGCGCGACGCCGGCAATTCGCCAATCCGACATCCATGCCCGAACAGCGCAAGCGCATGCAACTCGACAAAACGAAACTTTTTTTTCAATCCAGATTGGCATAAATCATGGCATATATCGACTTTCTCACTTCGGTTCACAAAAGCACCGCGCGCGATTATCTGGCGCGCGTCAACGATGCCGAATTTCCCAAGCCGAAAGCGGCGGCGCTGGCCAAGCAATGGGGTTTCGACTATTGGGACGGCGATCGCCGCATCTGCTACGGCGGCTATCGCTACATGCCGGGGCGCTGGGCGCCGGTCGCGCAGGCCATGATCGATCACTATGGCCTGAAGGCCGGCGACAAAGTCCTGGACATCGGCTGCGGCAAAGGCTTCCTGTTGTATGAAATGTCATTGCTGGTGCCGGGTCTGGAGATCCATGGCATTGACGTATCGACATACGCGCTCGATAACGCCAAGGAAGAGATCAAGGATCGCCTGCAAATCGCCAATGCCAACAGCTTGCCGTTTGCCGATGACTATTTCGATTTCGTCTTCTCGATCACGACGTTGCACAATCTGCATAACTACGACCTGGACAAGGCATTGCGCGAAATGGAGCGTGTCGGCAAGCGCAAATATCTGTGCGTTGAGTCGTACCGCAACGAATCCGAAAAAGCCAATCTGATGTACTGGCAGGTGACATGCGAGGCATTTTGCACCCCTGAAGAGTGGGACTGGTGGTTCAAGCAGACAGGCTATACCGGCGACCATTCCTTGATCTATTTCGAGTAAAAAATGACAATTCCAAAGACCATGCGGGCCGCGATTCTGGCCGAATTGAACCAGCCGTTGATCGTCGATCAGATCGAGATGCCAGAGGTGCTGGAGGCGGGACAAGTACTCGTCAAGATCGGCGTCAGCGGTATTTGCGGATCGCAAATCGGTGAGATCGACGGCGCCAAGGGTGAGGACAAATATCTTCCGCATCTGCTTGGACATGAAGCGTCCGGTATCGTGCAGGAGGTTGGCCCCGGCGTTCGCTTCGTCAAGCCTGGCGATCATGTGGTTCTGCATTGGCGTAAAAGCCAAGGCATCGAATCCGTGTCGCCAAAATATACCTGGCGCGGCAAGCAGTTGAACGCGGGCTTGATTGCTACATTCAACGAATACGCGATCGTTTCCGAGAATCGTGTGACCCGTATTGATCCGGCCAGCGATATGGAAGTGGCTTCGCTGTTCGGCTGCGCGGTGACCACCGGATTCGGCGTTGCCGAAAATAATGCGGATATCAAATTCGGCGAATCGGTGGTCGTCTTCGGCGCCGGCGGCGTCGGCCTGAATATTATCCAGGCGGCGGGTTTGCGATCTGCGTATCCGATCATCGCCGTCGATCTGTACGATGGCAGGCTCGATCTGGCAAAACTGATGGGCGCCACCCATGTGATCAATGCTAAAAATGTCGACGCCAAAGCCGCGCTGATCGAATTGATGGGAAATCAGGGTATCGATGTGTTCATCGACAATACGGGACAGCCATCGATTATCGAAATGGGCTATGAGTTGACCAAGGCGCAGGGCCGCGTGGTTCTGGTGGGCGTTCCAAAAAAAGGGCGGAACATCAATATATTTTCGCTTCCCCTGCATTTCGACAAACGCATCAGCGGCTCGCATGGCGGCGAATCGGTGCCGCATGTCGATATCCCGCGTTACACCAAATTGCTCGATGCCGGCCTGATTCAACTCAAGCCATTGATCACCGAGCATTTCAAGCTGGACGACATCAATGTTGCGATCCAGCGCATGCGCAGCGGCGAGTTGGCGGGGCGTTGCCTGATCCGGATGGATGCCTGAGTTTCAGTATCCGTGATGCCGATGACGCCGAGGAAATAAGCAAATGACCACTCTCGATCTGAAAAACAAGATTTTTGGCTCGCCGGGATATTCGCGCGATGTACGTCTCACGCCTGATGAATTGGGCGTATTTCGCGCGGCGATCACGGAACAATGGTTATCCGTAATCGGCGCCGCGCATCCAGAATTGGTATCCCGGTTCAGGGAAATCGGCATTGAGAATTATCATCAGCTCGCGCATTTGCTGCGGCACGAAAAGTTGTGGCCGAAGCAAACGCGTTGTCTGCCGAGGGAGAGCTGTGGGAAGATCAGAATCTTGCCTTTCTTGCAGACTTTGCGCGATGAACTTGGTAATTTTACGATCTCCGAGGTGTTTTACGGTGATACACATGAAGCTGGCCGCGAAGAAATTTACTGGCGTCTGGTGCGACCAAATGCAGCCACTGATGTCGGCACTCTGCATGCGGATAAATGGTTTCATGAGGTAACGGATGTCGGTGATCGGGCGTTCCCCCGCGGCTCCGAGACCGTCAAGATATGGATCCCGATTTTTTCGCAGCCTGGAAAGAATGGTTTAATGATCGTCCCCGATTCTCATTTGAAAAAATACCACTATTATGCCGAGCCCGGTCCCGGCGGCATGAAGCCAGTCATCGATGAAAACATCGCCACGATAGGCGCCGAACTGATGGTAACCGAGCCCGGCAACATGCTTATCTTCAATGAGGGAATTGTGCACGGCGGCGCTGTGAACAGAGGAGATCAGACCCGTGTCAGCGTCGAAATAACAATGGTCTTTGCAAATAAATCGGCAAGATAATATGGCTTGACGCATGATGCCGCGATGACGTCAGTCAGTCTCTCCGATAAAAATCCTTCAGGCACCAATAGAATTACTTTACTGGAAAAATGCATGCTTACCGTCATAATCCCCACCAAGAACCATAGTGGTTATCTGGAACACTTAATTACCAATGTGATTTTTTCCGCACAGTCGCCGGTTACCAATCTGCTTATTTGCAACGATGGATCGACCGATGAAACGGCTGCTATTTTGGAGAAATTTTCGAGCGATGCGCGGATACGCATTTTCCACAACGAAAAAAGTATCGGGGCGGTCGGGGCGGCAGCGATGATGTCTACACACATCGAAACGCCTTATGTGATGTTTTTGGCGAGCGATGATTATTTCTTCCCGGATAAGATCGCCAAGTTATTTGACGAAATGATTAAAAACGATGCCTATGTCGGATTCGGCAAATATGTTATCGAAGATGCCGGAAAAATCATTGAATTGAATCATCCGGGATGGCAGGCAAGAGGCCGGCTGGGAATGGACGAATTTTGTTCGATATTGGGATTCGATCATTACACCTCTTTCATTGTCGCCATCGTCAAATGTGAATGCCTGCCGCGGTACGGACAAAATAAATCCCCTTGGGATTTGACGCTTGATCGCACGGCTAAGGCAGACGGACTTGGAGAATTCAGAGCGCAGGATTGGAGTTTGGCCCTTGATATCGCCAGGGATTTTCCCGACCGTTTTTATTTTCTGGATGAATATTGCGGCTGTTTCCGCAAATTTGCATCACAACTATCTTCAGATGAAATTTATGTCCATACTGGCCGGGCCGCCTTTGAAATGGCGATGTTGTTATTGAAGCATTTACAAGATTATGAGTTGAGAAAGCGAATTAAGAATTCCGACGTCTCCAGAAATGCAATAAAGAACCTCTTTTATGCAAAGGTGGGACAAATAACTGAGGACGCTAAACAGAGCCATAACTTTATCGAAATCTATAAGCCGGTGTTACTGGCCGCGGACACTCTGCTGAATAACATGTAGTACCGCAGATACAGATTTTCTGGCCGTTGATTTCTGGTTATCTGTGTACGATCAATATTAAAGAGATCGTCAAAAATACCGTTATTAGCAATAATCATTCCTGGTTCGGCGCCAGTTGGATATTAAGGAAGGTAATCTCCGATGCTGTTATGCGAATTGGTCACCGAGTACCGTACGCTGGATCTGATCCATAAGACAATCATTGCGATGCGCGCTGGCAATATATTTGGCCGCCGGCTGATTCGCATGGCCGACTGATATGAAATCTATTGCACCTTATCCATGCCACATTTGTAGTGGCGCCTTGCTGCCGCTTTCCGATTTTTCGACGCTGGTGCAGGTCACTTCTGACTGTCGTCCATGGCGCGGCGGCGGCGCGCTGGCTGTCTGCACCAAATGCGACACGGTGCAAAAGCCCACGACGGCGTCTTGGTTGAAAGAAGCGGATGAAATCTATGCCGAATATGCCATTTACAACCAAGGAGGCGGAGCCGAGCAAGCCACTTTCGATCTCAATAGCGGCGCTGCTACTGCCCGCTCCGAAAAAATCGTCGAATGGCTGAACGCCGCAGGACAATTGCCTGCCGGAGGGAAGCTACTCGATATTGGCTGCGGCAATGGCGCATTCCTGAGAGCTTTCTCGCAACAGTACCCAGACTGGCAATTGACAGGTCTTGAGCTCAACGATCGCAATCGCGCCGCGGTCGAAGCGATTCCTGGTGTGACGCAATTGCATGTCGGGCCGCTGAGCGCACTCAATGAGCGCTTCGACCTCATTGTATTGATCCATGCGCTTGAACATATTCCAGAACCTGTACGTTATGTAGCTGCGCTCACCGAACACCTTAATCCTGGTGGCCGGTTGTTAATCGAGGTCCCTGATCTCGATAACTCACCGTTCGACATTCTCATTGCCGACCATGCCACCCACTTTACAGCGGGGACGCTACAACGGGTGGTCGAGGCAGCGGGCTTCGCGCCGCTTACGCTCCAACGCGGCTTCGTGCCAAAAGAACTTTCGCTCTTGGCGGTGCGTGCAGCGGATGCCGCATCATCTCTAGTCGCAAGCGATCTGCCAGGAAAGAACCGGGACACTGCCGCCGCTCATCTGTCATGGCTGCACTCGCTGGTCCAGCGCTCGCAACAGGTACAGGGAGATTTCAGCATCTTCGGCACCAGCATTTCGGCGACGTGGATGGCCGCATCGATGGATCGCCAAGCCGATTTCTTTATCGATGAAGATTACAATCGTGTCGGCGGCAGTCATATGGGACGACCGATTTACCATCCCACCGCCATGCCGTCCACGCCTACCGTTTTAGTGCCGCTACGTGCAGATATTGCACAGGAAATAGCAAAACGCTATGCGCAGTTGGAATGCGATTTCGTTCTGTTGCCCCTCTAAGACAATGCCGCATATCGAACGAGTCAGCCAGAACTGGTCCGGCACACCGGGAAACGTTAAAAGCGTACTGATTGTGGGCGCCGACAGTACCATTGGACGAGGTTTGCTGGCGGCATTTGAAGCCACGGCAATTTCCGTATGGAGCACCAGCCGGCGTAACCGTGGGCCAGGGCCGCGACACCTGTTGCTGGATCTGTCGCAATCTACGGACGATTGGATGTTACCAAGCTCACCGGTTGACGTCGCTTTTCTCTGTGCTGCGGTGACCTCCCAGGCGCAGTGCGAAAGTGATCCTGAAGCGACGCATGAAGTTAATGTGGAGAAAACATGCGCCTTAGCGAAAGAACTCACAGCGGCCGGCACATTTGTTGTTTTTATTTCTACCAGTTTGGTGCTGGACGGCCAAACTCCGTATGCCAATACGAAACAATCCATCAACCCGCAAACTATCTATGGACGGCAAAAAGCGGAAGCGGAGCAGTATCTGCTTGGCCTTGGCGATGCAGTGGCGGTCGTTCGGTTTGGTAAAGTCATCGCACCAGGTGCGCCATTGTTCGAAAATTGGGCAACCGATCTGCGTGCAGGGAAAATAATTCATCCTTTTTCGGATATGGTAATCGCGCCTGTCGCATTGCCGTTCGCGGTCGAAGTACTGCGCAGAGTTGCGCAGATGCAATGTCCCGGCATCCTGCAGGCAAGTGCTGCAAATGACATCACCTATGCGGAAGCTGCGCAAATAATCGCAAAAAATGTAGGCGCGGATCCGGCCTTGGTTGTGCCGGTGTCGCGCCTTCAGACGGCAGGTCTGTTTTCGCCCCGTCATACAACATTTGATGCTGAGGGGCTGACCGCGCTGGGTCTCGTTTCACCGCCATCCGCGCGAGCATTTGGTCATTTTTCGTCAATGCATCTTGCCCGTGATGAAAGCCTCGCAAACAGTGCATCGGCAGCAAGCAGCATTCCGCTCTTATTTCCACCGAGAACATGAAATGACAGATCCAGCATTCAAAACGATTTCGCCCGCGTCGATTCCGCTGACTACGAAGATACTGAGGTCGTTCGTAAGAATGCTGCCGAGCAGGATGCAACGGTCAGCTTCCAAGTGGTATTTTTTTCGACAGATACAAACTGGCCGCTTCAGAAGCGACGAAGCTGAATGGGATAACTTGCCGAATTGGCTAAAGCCCGGCGACTGGTGTATTGATGTTGGTGCCAATGTCGGCCGCTACAGCCTGAAAATGTCGGAATTGGTCGGTGCCTCGGGTCAAGTCATTGCCTTTGAACCTTTGACGCCGACCTTTGATCTGTTGGCGCACTTTGTTGAGAAAGGCAATTATCGAAACATCACCTTGCTCAACGCCGCTGCTACGGAAAAAACCTGTCTCATCCGTATGGCCGCTGATTTTACGCCGTTGAATTTTGCTTATATCTTTGATACAAATACCAGATCCAGCATCTCGAATGAGGACAAGGGAATCGCCGAGAGCAAATTGGGGCTCAGTATTGATGCACTGGGGCTGCCGCATCGGGTCGCCCTGATCAAGGTGGATGTTGAAGGCCATGAGCTGGCGGTATGCAAGGGCATGACAGAACTGATTTTGCGTGATCATCCTATACTGATTGTAGAGGATCATAACAACAGGAGCGGCGTATCGGAATTTTTGGAGCAGTTTGGATATCGAGGCCTACGTGCGTCATCGAATGCGCGTAATCTGGTTTTTACAAGAAATGAAAAAAACACCAATTCTTGATTAGTAGTGTTTCAATGCAAAATCTACGTTTAACCATCCCGGATTGGCCTTGAGTAAGAAAATTTGACTAAATATGGAAAACATCACAGATAAGGCGGCGCAAGCCCATGCGTTTTTCCTCACGCATGGTTATGCCGTGGTAAAGAATATTGTCCCGCCATCGACCATTGCAAATGTTCATGCTTTCTTATTGAATCAGACCAATGATGCCTTGGGTCTCGCACAGAAAGAATTGCGATGCGACTCTGCGTCCGGACTTATTGATGTCGCCGGCGAAATTGCAGAGGGCAAGTACGGGACATTGTCGGCACTCACCAAAGCGACTCGGGATACGCTGACGGGCCATTTCCCCTTAAACGTACGGCTCTCAGAAAAACTTTGGCAAATACCAATGTCGCCCGAGGTCCGCGAGGTCTTGAAAGCGTGCCTGAACAGCAAAAACATTTTCATGCACATGCCGCCGACAGCTCGTTTCGTCTTGTCAAAAAACAAACACGCCGGCGTTCCGCCTCACCAGGACATCAGCTATAACGGGCATATGAGTTCCTTCATCACAATGTGGGTGCCGCTAGTAGACATCACGGATGAATGTGGCGGCGTCATCGTCTACGAAGGAAGCGGCCAGAGCAATGTGCAAGAAGCGCCCGATTCGCAACAGCAGTATTGGCGCAAACCTATCGAGACACTGGATTACAAACCCAGGCATATGACGATCAAGGCGGGCGACATCTTGTTGCTCAATCAGAATATCGTCCATGGCTCCGCTCTCAATTCTTCCGATCAAACGCGTATTTCGATCGATTTCAGAATTTTCGGGGAGCAAGACTCATCGACCAAACATTATCTCGATCTGCAAACTATGCATATATTCGAGCCAAAAATTTCAGTACTTTAAAAAGGCCAAAAAATGACCAAGTTTGATGGATTCAAAAAAACTGGTACAGATAGCGATGTGGAAGAAGCGCTTAAACAGCATCTTGCAAAATACTCCATCGATTCATTGGATGCAGTAAAGCTCTTTCCTGTATTGGCACGACGCCAATCCCTCAAGCGTTTTCTCGCCCATGTCGAATTATTCAGAATGACACTGGATGTGCCGGGCGACATCGCCGAACTTGGTGTGTTTCGTGGCCTTGGCTTGATGACTTGGGCCAACCTGCTGGAATCCTACTGTATCGGGGATCGCACCAAGACAGTCTATGGCTTCGATAACTGGAAAGGGTTTACCGAACTGCTCGAGCAAGATGGCAAGGTCGAAGAAAGTGTACAAAAGGTACAAGGTGGCTTCTCGCCTCATGATTATTTTCAGGAATTAGTGGAAGCAATTGAAATTTTCGATAACGATCGATTCATTCCGTGGAAGCCCAGAATCAAACTTGAAATCGGCAACATTGAAGAATCTGTTGTCAGTTTCTGTGAGCAAAATCCCGGTGTCCGTTTCTCGCTGATACATTTTGATTGCGATTTGTACAAGCCGACCAAGGTGGCCCTCGAGCATTTATGGCCTCGGGTTGCACGTGGCGGCGTAGTGCTGTTCGACGAGTATGGCATTCCTGAGTGGCCGGGAGAAACCAAGGCGGTCGATGAGTTCATGGCAGATAAGCCTGAGTTACGACTGAAAACGTTTAACTGGACCAACACACCTGCGGCTTATCTGGTCAAGCCGTAACGAAGTCCTGTAGACGTCGTTACTGGCCAGAATGTAGCGGGCCATGCCATTGCGCCCCAAATTAGATGTTTGCCGGTCATTTACGAGGCTATTTCCCAGATGGAAGGCATCGACAGAGAGGTATGCTTTGTCACTATCTGTTGTTTTAACCTAACAGGCCGGACATTTTGAGCGATATTTCCTCGATAAACCATAGCGTCATTACTGACATCAAAAACGTGGCCGCTAACGGCAAGCGCGTTGTTTTTGTCGCGGGCAACTTTAACACCGTCCATCCGGGGCATCTTCGCCTGTTGCGTTTCGCAGCGGAATGTGGAGACTGTCTTGTGGTAGGGGTCACGGACGACCAAGCTCCGGGGGTGATGCTGCCCCGGCAGTTGCGGCTGGATGGCATCAAGGCAATCGGATTTGTCGATTTCGCCTTTGAGCTGCACATTTCTGTCGAAGCCTTGATCGCCGACCTGAAGCCGGCGGTTGTGGTCAAAGGCGACGAACACGAATCCCGTTTCAATCCCGAGCAGGCTGCGGTTGACAGCTACGGCGGCAAGTTGCTGTTCAGTTCCGGCGAAATGCGTTTCTCATCGATGGATCTGCTGAAGCGGGAATTTTTTGAGCCGAATCTGTCTTCGATCGTTCGCCCGAAAGAGTATCTGGCACGACACAGTTTTTCGATGGCCGATTTGCGCGCGACCATGGAGAAGTTCAAGGGCTTTCGGGTGACCGTGCTCGGCGACCTGATTGTCGATGAATACGTCAATTGCGAAGCGCTCGGCATGTCGCAGGAAGATCCGACCCTGGTCGTTACGCCGATTCAGAGCCAGCGTTTCATCGGCGGCGCCGCGATTGTCGCTTCGCATGCGCGTGAAATGGGTGCCGAGGTTAATTATTTTTCGGTGTCAGGTGCTGACGTGTCTGCCATATTCGCACGGGAAAAACTGCATGAGTATGGCGTGAAGGCAACGGTGTTCGAAGACGACAGCCGGCCGACCACCCTGAAACAGCGCTTTCGCGCCTCGGGCAAGACGCTGTTGCGCGTCAGCCATCTGCGCCAGCACGAACTGGAGTTGCAACTCGCACGTCGCTTCGTCAAAGCGGTGAAAGCGGCGTTGAAGTCAACGGATCTGCTTATTTTTTCCGACTTCAACTATGGTTGCCTGCCGCAATCCGTGGTCGATGAAATAACAGAAGAATGCATCCGCCGTAATATTCCGATGGTCGCCGACAGCCAGTCTTCGTCTCAAATGGGCGATGTATCCCGTTTCAAGGGGATGATGCTCCTGACGCCGACCGAACGCGAGGCGCGCCTGGCGGTGCGCGATTACAGCGCCGGCCTTGTCGTGCTCGCCGAAAAACTGCGTGAGAAATCACGAGCCACAAACATCCTGATGACGCTGGGTGCGGAAGGCATCATTGCGCATGCCGCGTCAAAAGACCCTGATGAATGGCTGACCGACCGCTTGCCGGCATTCAACATGTCGCCCAAGGACACCGCCGGCGCCGGCGACAGCTTGCTTACCTGCTGCTCCATGGCCCTAGCGGTCGGCGCCGACATCTGGCAAAGCATGTATCTGGGATCGATCGCCGCGGCCTGCCAGATCAGCCGGGTTGGCAACATTCCTCTGTCGCAGCGCGACATGACGCAGGAATTGGCGGATTAGCGATGCGCGCCATGCTGCTTGCTGGCGGTTACGGCACCCGTCTCAAGCCGTTGACAAATTACCTGCCGAAATGCCTGGTGCCGATCCATGGACGGCCGTTGCTGGATTACTGGCTTGAAGCATTGGTGGCAGGCGGTGTTACCGAAATATTGGTGAATACGCATTACCTTGCGCCTATGGTCAGGAAATTTGTCGAAGGCTGCGCCTGGACCGAATTCGTCACATTGGTTCACGAGGAGCACCTGCTCGGTACCGGCGGAACCGTTGTCCGCAATGGCGATTTTTTTGGCGATGGGCCGTTTATCGTCGCGCATGCCGATAACCTGACCTTGTTCGATGTTCAGGATTTCATCGACAGCCATCTGAGGCGGCCGCAATCGACCGTGATGACGATGATGACATTCGAAACGGACGATCCGAAATCCTGCGGCATATTGGAGTTGGACGCGCGGGGCGTGGTCGTTGCCTTTCACGAAAAGGTGGCGAATCCGCCGGGCAATTTTGCCAACGCGGCAGTGTATATTTTTGAGCCTGCGCTGATTGCTTCGATGAAGGAAATCGGCGCGATCGAAATCGATTTGAGTACGCAGGTCATTCCCAGGTTGATGGGAAAAATCATTACTTTTTTCAATGATACTTATCATCGTGATATCGGAACAATTGCACAATGGCAAATGGCCAATCGCGATTTTCCTGCATTGCCGGCGGATATTCGGAGTGCTGCTGCCTGGGAAAACGCCCTGGCCGGGAGTGGTGAAGCCGGGCTGGCATCCATCATCGAGGATTTGCTGGCAAGGGGGTAAAAAAGCAGATTCCGGCAAAATCATTCGCTTACAGACATGATTTATCGATAAAATGACCGGTCTTGTCGTTTTTTTTATAATTTTCAGGTAAGCGGATGATTTTTGTCACTGGCGGCGCCGGATTCATTGGCTCGAATTTCGTATTGGACTGGCTGGCGCAAAGCGATGAGCCTGTGCTTAATTTCGATAAGCTGACCTATGCGGGCAATCTGAACAATCTGGCTACATTAAATGGCGACAGCCGTCATTTGTTTGTGCACGGCGATATTTGCGATGGTGGGCAGGTGGCGGCATTGCTGGCTGATCATAAACCGCGAGCAATCGTGCATTTTGCAGCTGAAAGCCATGTCGATCGTTCGATCCATGGCCCGGCCGCGTTCGTTGAAACCAACGTCAATGGCACGTTCAGTCTGCTGGAAGCCACACGGGTGTATTGGGGCGCATTGCCCGACGTCGAAAAGAGCGCTTTCCGTTTCCTGCATGTTTCCACTGATGAGGTATACGGCACGCTGGGTCCGGACGATGCGCCCTTCACCGAAACCACCGCATACGCTCCCAACAGCCCCTATTCGGCCTCCAAGGCCGCATCCGACCATCTGGTGCGTTCCTATCATCACACCTACGGCTTGCCGACGCTGACCACCAATTGCTCGAACAATTACGGCCCCTATCATTTTCCGGAAAAACTGATCCCCCTGATCATCGCCAATGCCTGCGCCGGCAAGCCTTTGCCGATATACGGCGACGGACGCCAGGTGCGCGACTGGCTGTATGTCGGCGACCATTGCGCCGCGATCAGACGCGTGCTGGAAGCCGGGCGCCTGGGCGAGGTGTATAACGTCGGCGGCTGGAATGAAATGGCCAATATCGATGTGGTGCATTTGCTGTGCGACATGCTGGATAAGCTGGTTCCCAAGGCGGCCGGCAGTTATCGCGATCAGATTACCCACGTGCAGGACAGGCCCGGCCACGACCGTCGCTATGCGATCGATGCGCGCAAGCTGGAGCGGGAGCTGGGATGGAGGCCGGCCGAGACTTTTGAAACCGGTATCGGCAAGACGGTGCGCTGGTATCTGGAGAATCAGGACTGGGTCGATAATGTCCAGTCGGGCGACTATCTGAAGGGTGAATGCAAAATTTCAGGTATCTAGTCTGCTTGGAGGAGCACCAGTTCGTTTTTAAATATAGCGGCGAATAGTAGAGACGATCCGATTGATCTGACTTTCCGTCATATTTGAGCCTGATGGCAGACAAATCCCTTGAGCAAACAAACGGTCGGATACCGATTCGTCCGAATCGGAAAAATATCTGCAGCCAGCGAAGACAGGTTGCAGATGCATCGGCTTCCAAACGGGGCGAGCTTCGATCAGTTCGCTTGCAAGTTTTGATATTAATTCGGCGCTGCTGATACCTGCACGTGGGTCGATTGTGCATACGGTTAGCCAATGTGTTGAATAGCTCCAGTCCGGCTCTGGCATCCAGGTGATGTTTTTTGTATCGGAAAAAGCATCGCGATAAGCCTGGAACACTGCGCGGCGCGCCTCTACCCGCTCTTTCAGTACCTTGAGCTGGCCTCGCCCCACGCCCGCCAGGATGTTGCTCATGCGATAGTTGAAGCCAATCTGGGTATGTTGATAGTGCGGTGCAGGGTCGCGTGCCTGAGTGGCCAGAAAGCGCGCTTTGGCGATCAATGCCCCATCGTCTGAAACCAGCATGCCGCCGCCGGACGTCGTAATGATTTTGTTGCCATTGAAGGAGTACACATTGAGATGGCCGAATGTCCCGCTGGCACGGCCCTTGTAATACGCGCCTAAGGATTCGGCAGCATCTTCCAGTACAGGAACGCCATATTCCTGGCAAATGGCCATCAGGCTATCCATATCGGCGCTTTGTCCGTATAAATTGACGATAATCACCGCTTTAGGCAACCACCCTTCCTTGGTTGCTGCTAGAAATGCCTTCTTGAGCGCTACGGGGGACATGTTCCAACTAATGTCGTCAGAATCGATAAATACAGGTTCAGCGCCCTGATAAACAATCGGATTGGCGCTGGCAACGAATGTCAGGGTCGAACAAAAAATCTTGTCGCCACGACCGACATCCATTAACTGAAGCGCCAGATGAATGGCTGCAGTACCCGAAGACAGCGCCGCTGCATGTTTGATGCCGACCAGTTCAGCCAATTCGGATTCGAACGCATCGACATTCGGTCCCAGAGGCGCAATCCAATTAGTACGAAATGCCTCTTCAACAAATTCGCGCTCGGTGCTGCCCATGTGAGGAGTGGACAGAAGAATTTGTTCATCTATCAGACGGCGTTCAAGTATATCGACTGCTTCTCCCGCTTCGTTAACCACTGGCAAATGATTGATGAGATGTTTATTCATCAGATCGAGCGCTTCGCGTCTGGAGGCGCTTTTTGGAATGGTCAGGGATTGGATGCTGGCAAGCTTTGTCAATGTATCATCCAACTGAGCGCCATCCAGTAAAAGCCGGCGAATATCGCCATCTGTGACGGTACGTTCGAGAAGGCCACGCTGGTCAATTAAAAGTAGTAGTCCGACTGCAGTATTATTGAGCGCCAGCAAAGCAGCGCGCAAAGTAGTCTTGCGGCTTACCGTCACATCCTGAATATTAAACACGTTACTTCCTTTTCAAATTTTTGGCTGGTACACCAGCTTGTATTTCTTCTGCCTGCACGTCGGCGATGACAACCGCGCCGGCGCCAATGATAGCGTTCGAACCTATATGTACTCCCGGTAAGATGTTCGCGCCGGCGCCGATCAGTACACCTGAGCCTATACAAACATTTCCTCCAAGCGTCGCATTTGGCGCAATATGCGAAAAATCCCCCACGATGCAATCATGGTCGATGATTGCACCATGATTTACGATCACCGTTTTTCCAAGTCGCGCGGATGGTGCGACTATGGCCCGCGCAGCAATGAACCCGCCGTCACCTATCTCAGCGTGACGCGACACGCTTGCAACAGGATGCACAATCGTCAGGGCGCGTGCTCCCATCGATACCAATTGCGTGAACATTGCTCGCCGCACGGAACAATTACCAATTGCGAGATGGAAGCACGCACCCGCCAATTCCTCGGTAACAGCCGGAACGCTTATCTCGAAGCCGATAATACTTTCGCCCGAGCATTTCGGATTGTCATCGCGAATTCTGACATAGGCCATGTCGAAACGGGCTTCCGTCAAGGCGTCCAGGACAACTTTTGAATGTCCTCCCGCACCGAGCAAATAGAGAAATTCAGTACGCATTGGATTTGGCTAGAAGGTCGGCGCCGAGCGGAGTCTCTTGTAGAAGTTGTAAAATGCGCCGCCCTGATTCGCCATCTCCGTATACATTCTGTCTGGTGGTGCGGCCGGATTTTAATGCCGCCGAGATAGCAGTATCGATGGCAGCAGCATCGGTGGGGACATCAATCGTATTGGCATTGCGCTCTCGTAAGTTTTGGCGGGAGCCGATATTGATGACGGGCGTACCGAAAGACGCCGCTTCAATAATGCCGGCACTGGAATTGCCGATCATGATATCTGCTGCAGCCATCCATGAAATGAATTGCTCCCTCGGGAAATGGGTAATGACGCGTATATTTTTGTCGTCTGCATGCAAAGCCAGCACTTGCCTGATTTGGTCGCTGCCCGCATCCGAGTTAGGTTTGAGGGCTACAATCTGCAGATCGTGCGATGCCATGGCGGAAAAAATAGCTTCCAGCGTTTTACCTGCGGCATCCGCTTCTTGCAAGACAGGATGATATACCAACAACGCGAAAGGGCGCTTCTGGTCGAGGCCGATAGATTGCAATAATGTCGTACGGCTGATGGATGACAGGTCGGTTAAGCCATCTAGCCCTGGCGCCCCGACGACATGGATATGGTCAGGGCTTTCACCCATGCGGATCAGTCTGTCGCGCGCTTCGGCAGTCGCCACGCAATGAATGTGAGACAGTTTAGATATCGCATGTCGTACGGGTTCATCGACAGTACCGGAACGTTCCCCCCCATGAATATGAAATATTGGAATATTTAAATGAATGGCCGCAATTGCCCCAGCCAGCATTTCGCCGCGGTCGCCCAGCAAGAGTATCAAGTCCGGCTTTGCCGCGGCTAGTATGTCGGTAAGTGCAGTCACCATACGACCGATGTTCCGTCCCATCGTACTACCGGACGATTGCGCTTCAACTTCTATTTTTGCTTCTATATTCAACCCGGTCGATTCGATATCCCTGACCGTAAGGCCATATTCTGCAAGCAAATGCATGCCAGTCACAATGATCGATAATTTCAGAGCTGGGGTCTGGTCGATTAATCGCAGCGTCGATTGCATCAAGCCGAAATCTGCGCGGGTGCCGGTGATATAGCAAATTTTACGCATCACCTCAGATCCTGCCACCGCAGGGTAGTGCCTGCTTCCATATCCTTCAGAATTATTTTTCCGACCACCGCATCAATATCACGCGATGGTATTCCGTTGCCGGGGCGGAGCAGTGCGATATCGCCTCGTTCAATTGGGTTTCCCGCGCGTACCGAATTTACCAATGTGACGCTACGGCGTACAAGTTCACGGACTGGTAATTCAGAGGGGTTTGGCTGCTTAAGCGCCGAACCCAGCGCCTGTTCGACATCATGGATCTGGCTGATAAGCTGGGCAAGTTCTTCTGGCGTTAACGAAGCCTTATGATCCGGTCCTGGCATATTGCGGTCGAGTGTAAAGTGCTTTTCAATAACCGTGGCGCCTAGTGCAACCGCTGCGGTTGATACTGCGATGCCGAGCGTATGGTCGGAGTAACCGATCGGCAAACCGGTTTCTGTCGCGATTGAACGCATCGCCCGCAAATTCACGTCGCGGCATAGCGCAGGGTAATTTGAAGTGCAATGAAGGATCGTCAATACGTCGGCCAGTGGTTCTGAGTAGCCGTTTGCTCTGCGCGTGACGTCTATAATTTCTACCATGCGGTGTATTTCCGACATGTCCGCCATTCCTGTGGAAACAATCATCGGCACGCCTTTGGCTGCGATATAGCGCAAAAACGGTTCATTCGTGATTTCGCCGGAAGGTACCTTGATACGTTTCATGCCTAAAGAAAGTAAGAAATCGACCGCGTCTTCGTCGAATGGCGTCGACATGAACTCAATGCCCAATGCGTGGCACCGTGCCACGAGCCTGCGATGCAGATCGTCTGAAATTTCCAAAGCCTTCAACATGGAATACTGATCGCCAATACCAGTTTCCCGTTTTTGATACTCGGCTTTTTCTGCCCCTGGGCGAACGAGTTTTTCCGCCGTGAAAGTTTGAAATTTTACGGCATTGGCGCCGCATTTGGCGGCAGTATCAACCAATGCCATCGCCAGATTCTCATCCCCATTATGATTCACACCGGCTTCCGCTATGACGAAGACCGGGGAGGTATTTTCATTTTCCTTGCTGTTATCTACCATGCTGTCCATCCTCCGTCGACCATCAGATTTTCTCCTGTCACCCAAGCGGATAAGTCGCTTGCGAAGTAGGCGATCGCACCTTTGAAGTCCTCTTCCATTCCCATGCGGCGCATTGGCGTTCTGTCGATATAACGCTGTACGAAATCATCCGGTTGATTTCTTGCGATTCCACCAGGGCTGATGCAATTCACCCGAATCGCCGGTGCCAGTATTGTGGATAACCATCGGGTAACTTGAATCAGGCCGCCTTTGCTGGCTGCATAAGCGGCCGGATTGCCCATGGCCGTCCCGGCATATATGGACATGTCGGGGCCGACCACGCCGTAGATGGAACTCACATTGATGATTGATCCCTTGTGATTTGCTTTCAGCAAAGGTGCCATGACTTGGGACAGATGAAACGCGGCGGTCAGATTGACTTCTATTGCACGTCGCCAGGTTCCAATTTCCTGTTCTTCAAAAGGGACAGTCCAGCCGGTTAGATTGTTGTCGCCGACGAAGCCGGCATTGTTGATCAATACATCCGCACGTCCGAAAGTCTGATCAATCCAGGTGGAGATTGCCGCGCGCTCCTGTTCGGACTCCAAGTCGATCACGCGAGTTTCGATTTTGCAGTTCCATCTGTCGCGCAATGTCGTCGCGACTTCTTCCAGTGCGATGCTGTTTCGGTCAAGCAGGCAGATTGAGCATCCCAATTCTGCAAGCGATTCGGCCATAGCATGGCCCAAATGTCCAGCACCGCCGGTTATAACGGCTACGCGGCCGTCCATATTGATCATTGATGCAATTGAACGCATTATTTACTCTGCAGAGGGAACATTCGACGATGGGCAGCGGGCGTGAGCGATAGCTTGTGCCAACATGAAATCATAAGGAGTATCGATGTCTAGTGCGCGTTCGGCAGGTACTTTTACAGTTTTGACTTTGCCGTCGAATATCTGTTGCGCACGTTGAATGAAGGCAGGACGGGCTACGTACGCTACAGTTGTCATGTCGAATACCGCAGGCGCATCTTGCCTACGGCTTACATTACCTTGGGGTTTGATGACCAGTTCGGCATCGCCATTTTCATTCAGAACGATCATATTGAAATAGGGACTACGATCCGCATCTTTGACCGTGATTACAATATCTGCATCGGGTGAGGTCTGCAATGTCCTAAGACAGGATTCCACGTCGTCGGCGATGCGAAACGGCGAGGTGGCGGGCAGGCTGACGAAGTAGTCGAATGGACCTTTTTCGCGAAAGGTCCATTCAATCGCGTGGCGCCAAGCCAGCCATTCAGGAGCGGTATCGGTTGCTAATTCTGACGGACGCATGAACGGTACTTCCGCGCCATATTTACGTGACACGTCGGCAATCCCCTGATCGTCGGTAGAAACAATGACCGTTTCAATGAAAGGGCAGGAAAGCGCCAGTTCGATGGAGTGGGCAATCAGTGGTTTGCCGCCTAGTAACTTGATATTCTTGCCGGGCAGTCCTTTGGATCCGCCGCGCGCGAAAATAAATGCGATGGTTCTCTGTTCAATATTGTGCATTTGGCGTTATTTTGACGGTTGTGTTCGATGCCATCGACATTTTTGCGGCTTCGATGATGGTCAGCACATCTCTTCCTTGAGCCATATCGGAAGCAATCGGATTTGTCGCCTGAGCGCCATCGAGAAAGTGCGCCAATTCATCGATGTACATTTGATTGCGATCGGACTGTATCTCGGTATCGATTTGGCACCATTGCCCGGTTTCGGATAGAAATACATCGACGGAATCAGTTATGCCATTCCAGATCAATGTGCCTAGTTTTCCGATAAATTTGCAACTTCGGGCAGGCGCTCTTTGCAGAAAATCCAAATGAATATTGACCAGCATGGCCGGGTTCTCATATTCAAGGATCAGCTCGACTGCGTCCTCTACATCGATGTCCAGCGAGCCCGATGATCCGCCTCGAGCGCTGACGCTTGCGGGCATTCCAAGTATCCAGTAAATATAGTCGATTTCATGGCTCAGTTCCAAGAGCGCGCCACCCCCAAGCGCCTTTTGGGCGGAAACGCTTTCGCGGTACGGCTGGTCTGGCCGCCAGTCAGGCAGATACTGCCCGACCTCTGCACGTACCAGGAGAATTTCTCCAATGAGACCATCGTCCAGCAGCTTGCGGGAAGCTTGCAGCGATGGCAGAAACCTGAGGTTATAACCGACTATAACCGGGATGCCGCCCCATTCGGCTGCATCTGCCAGATCGGCAATACCCTCGCTGCGATCGGCGATCGGTTTTTCAATCAGAACAGGAATTTGCGCCGCTACCAGGCCGTTGCTCAAAGCCAGGTGAGTAGATGCCGGCCCGGCGATAATGGCCGCGGCGGGGCAGAACGACAATGCGTCTTCCAAAGAATGGAATTGAATATCTACTCCCTCCGGAAGTTCTCCTTCAACAATGCCCGAATGCAGCCTGAGCACGCCAATCTGTGCATGCGGCCTTAATCGTCGCAAGTTGCGAAGATGGCGCCGTCCGATGCTACCCAAGCTTACAATGAGATACCTCTCAGCACTGGCCGTTATCATAAGGCAAGAAAATTGCGCACCATGGTTAAGCCGATTTCACCGCTGCGTTCAGGATGGAATTGTGTCGCAACAATATTATCCCGACGTACCGCGGAGCAAATTCGATGGCCGCCATACAGACAATCGGCAAGCCGGTCCGAATCGCGAGCCGGTTGTGCTGCAAACGAATGGACAAAATATACTGCCGGGCGGACCGCATCAAAAGACGACAGAAACGTGCCCTGCCAGTCATTACCATGTTCCGCCGATATCAGATGATTCCAGCCGATGTGCGGGACACGTTGCGGCAGGCCTTCAATGGTCAGTTTCGGTACCGGCACAACGCGCCCCGGCAGAATACCCAATCCGGCATGCTCGCCGAACTCCTCGCTGGCATCGAACAGCATTTGCATGCCGACGCAAATACCAAAGAGAGGTTTGCCGGATTCGGCATAGCGCCGGACGGCATCGGCGAACCCGCGCTTTGTAAGCTCATTAATACTATCTTTGAATGCACCGACGCCGGGGACGATCAGGCGATCGGATCCGGCGATGGCATTGGGATCGTCAGTGACGAGCACGTCCGCACCGCTATGTTCGAATGCTCTAACCACATTCAAAAGATTACCGACTCCGTAATCGGCGATAGTGACTTTTTTTGTCATATTCAAATGCTCCTGACCGCCAGGCCGGCTTCTCGGGCGGCGATGCGAATATCGGGTAAGGCAAGACGTTTGTAATGCAGGACGTCGGCCATCGCCACGGCGTCGGCATGGCCTAATTTGACCGCATCCAGCAGATCTTCAATTGAGCCCATGCCTCCGCTCGCGATCACAGGAATCGGCACTGCTTCACTGACTTGGCGCAACAAATCGATTTCAAATCCCTTGCGTGTTCCTTCGCGATCTACCGAAGTGAGCAGAATCTCACCGGCGCCGAGTTCGACGCCGCGCTTGACCCATTCGATAACGTCGAGTCCTGTGCGCTCGCGTCCATTGTTTGTATATGCTTCCCAGCGTTCTGGTGCTACCTGCTTGGCTTCAACCGACAAAACCATTGCCTGGGATCCGAAGCGATGCGCCACTTGGGTAATTAATGCCGGATTTGCTACGGCAGCGGTATTGATTGCAACTTTATCGGCGCCGGATCGTAGGATATGGCGAGCGTCATCGACTGAGCGAATGCCGCCGCCGACAGTAATGGGGATATACACCTGGTCCGCCGCGCGTCGAATAATATCGCTGAGATTGTTGCGTCCATACAGACTGGCGACGATATCCATGTAAATCAGCTCATCGGCGCCAGCCTCGTAGTAGCGCAGCGCAAATTCCTGAGGATCGCCCATTACGCGCAGGCCTTCAAGCCGTATGCCTTTAATCAGATTCGGCCCTTTGATATCGAGCCGTGGAATCAGGCGGACATTACTCATGCCACACCGCATGGCGCAATTTCCACTGATTATCTTCCCATTTCCACAGATGCGGCGAACGGAATGTTTCGGCCAGCTTCATGAAATATTCGCGGTCGAGAATTGGCTGTTCGAACATCTTGCTGGCTTCCGGGAATTCGTTGGCAGGCACGCTCAGGTAGCGGAAAATTTCATCGGCAAAACGCTCCGGGAATTCGTGGTCGAAACGTTTGACCAAAGCGCAACCTTCTTCACGCGTAATATCGCCGGAACGAATTTCCTGGGCTGCATCGTAAGTGGCCCGTCCCAGGCCAAATTTCACGCCCGTAGTGTAATAGTGGAAGTCGTCGATGCGGTCGTCAATGCTGTTGTATTTGCTATAAGTGCCTGGCGTGCGTTCCGGCGATGCTTCGAAACCGCCGTGCTCAACGGCATAGTAATAGCAGCTTTGCGGATGCCATTTCAAGTAATAACCGAGGTAATGCACCTCGATTTTCTGCTCCTCGATCTGGGCAGGATTGGCAGGCAGATACGGAAGGAGGTCTTGGTGTTCAACGTCAAAATGTCTTTTCAAGTCCGCTACGCTCACCCCACCCAAGCTGACCTTTGACTGGTCTTCCGCCGTGAAATAGGACCAATCGCGTTTTGCAGTCTCGGTATCCCCGATCGGATTACCATATTCTGCTTCGTTCTCTCCATAGAATACCAAGGGAATTTTATGCAATAAGGCCATTTTCGGCGCGAGCGCCTTTTGACCGAACATGAATGCCTGAAATGGATGAAACAGATTGTCCACTGCCAAGCGCGTCAGCAAGCGATGCACGCGTCCGTTTGGCGTCATCAGCAAATTATCGTGGCCGGCGTGGATCCAGCTCTGAAAATTTTTCCATCCCCACGTCGTGTAAACGTGCGGCGCCCATGTAACAGTCAATGGATGCATACCGTATTTGGTGCGTAAAATATGCGACGCGTAAAAACTGTCCTTGCCGCCGGAACCCGGCACGATGCAATCGTAGCTCCCGTCTTTGCTGCGGTGACGATCGCATAGCTCACGCAGATTCCGTTCGCGTTCGTCCCAATCAATGGTTGCCTTTTTTTTCTCTGCAAAATTACAGGCGTCGCACACACCGTTTTCATCGAAATGAATGGTTTTCTTTTTTGAGTCCTTGGTATGGGAATACTCCACCGCGGAATTGGGGCGCTGATTCGAAATGACGCACTTGACGCAAAACTCGATGTCGGGCGGCAGGCCGTATTTGGCGCGGAGATGATCATGCTCGCCAATAAATTCGGATTTATCGATTTCTTTCGGATAAGGGATTTTTTCCATGATTTTCAGTGAAGGTAACTAATTTTTAAACGTGTTAGGAATGAGATGTGCCTCGTGGCAATATGACGGCCTGCTGCTGTGTCTATGGCGGCATTGCCTGGATCGCAAATAATTCAATTGTAGCGGCGTTAAGCAACTTCTTTATGCTTGCTTCCTTGATTTTTTCTGGAAACGGTGCATATTTTCGATCAGCGTCCGCCATGGCAATGGTGTGTATTTCGTTGCAGCGGCGATGCGATCGGCGTTCAACGAACGATCGATGACAAGCTTATCGTCGGGTCTGATATCAATCTGCTTCTGATACACATTCGCGATTAATCGCAGAAGCTCAAATTTGCTGATCGGAGAAGACGCAACATGAAAAAGGCCATGCAGATCTGGTTTTGGCAAAATGAAATCATGAATCAACCGTGCCAATTCATCGGTAGGTAATCCTGAAAAGATCGCTTTGGTATAGCCATTGCAGTGTTGTTCCTGTTGCAGGAACCATCCGACAAGTCCATTTGCACCCGAAAGTTCGTGTCCGATAATTGAAGTGCGCAGGGTGATTGCGTGAGGATAGTCCACTTCACCCAATAACTTGGTTCTTCCGTACAAGTCTTCGGCGTCCGGAAAATCGCTCTCCTTATATAGGCCGCGACGTCCGGAAAACACACAGTCAGTACTGATATGTACCATACGTGCTCCAGCAAGAGCGCACAAATTTGCGATTCTATGGGGAAGCAAGGCATTGACTGGTATCGCACTGAGTGGATCGCCGGCATGTGCCAGTTGTTTGATTAGCCCTATGCAGTTGATCACGATCGATGGACGGACTGTACGAAACAGTTGAGTCAGCGCATCGTGATTTTCGATGTCGCCGGCGACAATAAGGTATTTTTGAAGATGCGCCGGAAACAGATGTTTTCCCGCGAGGGAGCGGATCGAACCCTGCACAGAATATTCAGAGGATTGCGAAAAAAACTGCAACATTGCGCTTCCCAGCATGCCGCTAGCGCCAAGAACTAAAACTTTATGCATGATTTTTTTCCATGACTACTTCCCTTAACCAATCTTCCAGGCGGTCTAATAATTGCGTGCGATCAAAATGGGTTTGATAATATCGATTTCCGTTGGCACCCATATTACGACGCTCTGTGGCGGACATTTTATAGAGTTTCAATACAGCATCGGCCAGTCCCTTGGCATCACCGGCCGGTGCTGCGATACCGGCACCGGAGGATTCGAGGATTCGTGCGCCTTCACCGTCCAGCGCACCTGCGATAGGTTTGCCGCAGGCAAGGTAGGACTGGATCTTGGACGGAATGGTTGACGCAAAGACTGGATCCTTACGTAGCGTGACCAGTAGGACATCGGCTTGTGAAAACCAGTTGGGCATTGTTTCCACTGGGAACCTTCCCATTAGATGTATCCAGCCGCCAGAATTTCGCTTGGCAACCTCTTCCCTGAGCCAAGGGGAGAGCCGGCCGTCGCCCAGAATTATCCAATGGATATCGGAATGGCCTTTCAAAAGCTCGGCGGCTTCCATGATTGTTTCCATTGATTGGGCGACACCAATATTTCCGGCGAACATCACGCGAAATCCCGTCGGCAGTTGCGGACCATTCCAGTCAATCTCAGTTTGAGGCAAGCGGTACATATTTTCTGCGCTATTCGGGAAATACCGAATTTTCTGGGACATGACGTCTAGTTGCGTTACTGCGGGAATGAAGGCTTCCGATTGCACTAATACAAGAGCGCAACCGCGGTAGATCCAGCGGACCAATTTTTCCACGACTTTCAGTATGCGTGGCGATGTGACCGCGCCAGTTGCGGAGAGGCTTTCCGGCCATAAATCCTGAATCCAGAACAAGATTGGCACCGATTTTATTTTTCCGATGACTCTTGCAGGTATGCCGACAGTCACAGGGGATGGTTCAAATACAAAAATCGCATCGTATTTCCCCTTGCAACGCCAGCATCCAAAAATGCTGGCCGATAAAGCAAACGAAAAGTAATTCAATATGAGATTGATGGCGCGCGCCTTGCCTCGGCGAATCATAGGCACACGAATCACATTGGCTTTGCCATGCATTCCGCGATACGGGCCGCCTAAACCAAAGCCTTCGGCAAATTGTCCTGATGGATAGTTTGGCAGGCCAGTCAGCACAGTAACATCATGCCCTCGCTCTAGCAGGCCTTCCACCAAATCGTTGATTCTGAAATTTTCAGGCCAAAAATATTGCGTAATGACTAATAGCCTCAATGCTGGCCTTTCGTGGACAAGTTCTTGAACAAGTCGACATAGAGCGCGGTTTGTTTTTCCCAGGTGTAACGATCCAGCACAATATTGCGTAAACGCATCGCCGAGTCGCGCGTTGCTGCAGGGTTGGACAAGACCTCTTCCAGACCGGCAGCTACACCCTCGACAGAAACCACTGTCATCGTTCCAACGTTCTCCCGCGCAAATTCTTCAAGACCACATGCATCGGTAAATAAAACAGGGGTCGCGCAAATGCCGGCTTCCAATACAACGATGGACATTGCCTCGCGACGAGAGGGAATGGTCAACAGGTCCGCGGATTGCAATGCCGCAATTTTTTCGGCACCGTCAATGTACCCGATAAAATGCACCTTTTTGTCCAAACCGTGTTGCGCCACTGTGTTTTTCATGGAGGGCAACATGCCTCCATCTGGCCCTGCAAACACCATGTGCATCGAGGGAAAGCGGTCGGCGACGTTTGCAAACGCTTCAAGCAGCAGATCGGGGCCCTTGATTGTATTTAATCTCCCGAGGAAAAGAATATAGGGAAAATCGTCTAGTCCATGTTTCTCTCTGAAGGCAGTCTTATTCTCGTTTTCAGTTGACTCGTATTGTTGAGGATCTATGCCGTTTGGAATCACTGTAACACGCTCAGGCGCGACGCCATAACGTGCGAAATCGGCACGTTCCCTAGGCGTAATGGCGATGCACATCGCTGCGTTTTTTGCAATTCGAAAACCGAACAGTGCGTCATATACTCGTTTCAGAAAAATAGAACGCCCCACTGGCGCCAAAGCACCTGCGGGACAAAACACATATGGTTTCTTCAAATATCGGCACATAAGGAAAACCAGCGCATTCAGTACCGTCCAATGGCCGGACAGCTGAACGACTGTTGCTTTTTTGACGATTTTCTTCAAGGAAGAGAACGATAAGATGGGGACGAAATATCGCAGATTTATACAGGGAAGCGATATGATCGAAGTCCCCGGCAATCTATTCACGCGTACTTTTGAAAGCCCAATGTTGAGTGTGAGGATTGTGCAGTGCTCCCCAGCTTTTTCGAAAAAACGGCTGAGCTGAAATGTGCGTTCCGCTGTACCCCCGCCGGTCTCGGCGTCGAGTAGGTGATTAACGTTTAATATGTTCATACGAAATGCCTGCTGTTTTTGTAATTTTGAACAAAACGTTGTATTGATGCTTCCAATGTTGTTGTATTGACAAACCCTTTTTGAGTAAGTGCAGCAGCAGAGTATATGGAACGTGTGTTGACTATGGAACGATGCCTGAACCAAAGCAGGATTTCAAGTAAAAATTGGGGGATCGGTAGTTGCTTGCACGCATAAGGTTTTAGTGCCAACTCCTGCATGACCATTTGTTCAACCATGCGAAAATTATTTAGACAGTCATATTCATCAGATACGTTTAAAACTTCGTACTGCGAACACTGCGATGTAGTGGCCATGAATTTGATCGCAGCAGTCACGGTCTCCACTGGCACCAAATGTGTGTGTCGAAACCCATATAGCGAAGAGCGGAAATAATTGATAATGCCGGGAGCACGTATTAAATCGTTGCAAAGTTTCATCAGCGCTTCGCCACCGAAGCCGAATACAACAGTCGGGCGTAGGATAACAACTGGAAAGCGTCCTTGAACCCCATTAAACATCAGTTCAATATCCAGCTTTAAACGGCCGTAATCGGTTATCGGCAGGCAATCCGATTGCTCGGTGATGATTGCATCGGTATTGCGTCCATAAACTGATGCTGTGCTGCAATGAATAAAGCGTGCGATATTTTTTTGGGCGCAGATTTCAATCATTCCCGCAGTAGCAGCGACTGCAGTGGATTGCGGTGTTGAGTTTGAATATCCCAAATTGATGACAATGGCGCCTGGTACCGCCAGTTGTTGCCATATCTGAGGATCTTCTGCATCGCCACTTATCCAGGTGAGGTTTGGATGAGTGGTATCAACAGCCTCTTTGCTGCGCGTTAACGCCCTTACCGAATGCCCTTCCGCCAGCAAAGTGTCAAGCATATGGCGACCGATAAAACCTGTCGCTCCTGTGAGGACGAATAAGCTCATGCCAACATCTTTCGTGCCTCATTGACCAATCTGGTAGCGGCTTGCCCATCAAGAAGGTATAGGTACCGTTGTCTAAGAGCTGCCCTTTCGGATGCATCTTCGGTGCGATTTGCAAGGTAACGTTTACATGCAGCGGTCAGCTCATCCATGTCGTGCACGATGGCAATGCCGGAAGAGGTGCGCAGTTCGGCAAGATGCTCCAGATCGTAGGCCCGTGCATGACGGTTGTGGTACGGGAGAGAAGCATCTTCCCATGCAAGTCCGATGGTCGGCGTGTCCAGCGCGATGGCATCGAGATTAATCGAGCCCGCAGACGCTATGACTACACTGGCGTGGCTGATCAAGGAGGCCAAATGATCGAGCGGGCCAAGCTCTGGCGCCTCCAGTACCACATTCTTCAGATTGCGTGCCCAACCCCAGCGTGCTTCCCATTGACGATCTTGGGGATGGCATCGGCATAACAGGACCACATCGTCACCGAATGCACCTGCTGCCGCCAGTGCGGCCAATTGCCGGAATACCACCGGTTCATGCAAGCCCAGTCGTGGCGCATTGGCCGCAAACAATATGAAACGTTGTGGCGAAGGCAAGCCGATGCGTTGAGATAATTCTTCCCTTCCAATGGTATTGATCTGAGAAAACGCATCCATTTGCAACCAGCCGATAATTGAAATTTTCTCTGCCGGAAAATGGTGATATCGCACAAGCTCTTTGAGAACGATGTCGTTTTGCACAACGATCCGCTCGATTCCCGGGCAAATTGGCCCCTTGGTTGTTGGTTGATCCCAACTGCCGTTGATGCCCAGCACACGAATTTTCAAGTGCCGCGCCGCTAGCGCATAGGGCGTAATCATGTGGGTTTGCAGCATTGAGAGAATAATCAGATCCGGCTGCAATTCCGATAACAATTTTTCAACTGGCGCGAAACTCTGCCATCGACTGTAATAAAGCCGATAGAGAAAATGGTAAATACCCCGGCAGCGTGAAAATGGAAAACCGAATATTTTGGACATCGGCAGACCTTCACGAAGGTAGGTTTTCCGCAAGTGCCAGGATTGCCGCAACCGTGTCTTGAATCCCTGAAAATCGGAAATCGTATTGATGCGATAGGTCAAACACATGTGGATAAACAGTCCAGCCAAGTAACGCATGTAGCGCGTCATTCTAGCGATCCAGGAGATTGCGCCGTACGGGCCATCCCCATGTGAGCGGCGTGGATGAAAATAGGGATACCATATTGCGCCATAGCGCGCTGCTGTCTCGCGGTCATCGGGATTTGGGGAAATCACAGTCACCGCAGCGTGCATATCTCTGGTCAATATCTGCAGAGCATCTGTTTGTAGAAAATTCCGGGCCATGAGGGGCGATGGCAATATGACGACAATTTTTGGATCAACTGCACTCATGTATGCATCGCCAACGGTAATAGACATCGTGCGATTTCGAGATCGAGCGGCTCATCGATATCAAGTGATGAAAGGTGATCCATTGTGTAGCCTGCAATGCGCTCTCCGTACAGCTTGTTCTTAATCAAAACATCCGTAGCAGAAACAATCAGGATCGCCGGCCCGTTGCGAGCGAACAGGACTTCTTTTTCCTGTCGTCTGAATGTCTGTCCTTCAGGCGGCTCAAGAAACAGGGCTTTGTCATTGCCGACCCGGCGCATCAGCGATCCCGGCCCCATATTATGGGAAACCGGTACTACGCTGACCAACGTATCGGGAGACAATTGCGAAAATAGTGCCAATGCTTCCGAGATCTGGTCGCCACGGCGAAATGGAGAGGTCGGCTGTAGATAGGCCACGGCATCATATTGTTCTTGCGCGGCATTGAAATAATCCAGAGCGTGTCGAATGACATCATGGGCGGAGGCCGTATCACCGGCTATATCGGCAGGACGAAGAAACGGTGCTTCGGCGCCGTACTCTTTTGCAATCGCGGCAATATCGGCGTCATCGGTCGATACAATAATGCGATTGAGTCCGAGTGATGTTCTTGCCGCCGCGATGGTCCAGGCGATCAGCGGACGGCCACCGAGCTCTGCAAGATTCTTGCGTGGGATGCCTTTCGAGCCGCCGCGTGCCGGAATGATCGCAAGAATACGGGATGTCGATTTCATCGTAGCAACTCCGCGTGGTGGAGCATCAGTAGGTAATGACCTTATTGATCTCGAATTCGGCAGTCGCCAGGATTTCGGCGATGCGCGGGCCGGCGCTACCGTCCCCATAGATTGGGTTGCATGGGAAACGTCCTGCTTTCAGTCGATCGCGGATGGCGATAACGATTTCCGGCTGGGTATATCCGGAGTTGATTACATTCTCACCATGTTCGCGTGCAGTCTGGCGCGAGCCGATATTCACTGCAGGTGTTCCAATGAATGCCCCTTCGCGAATCGCACTGGAAGAATTGCCTATCAGGCAACTTGTCCGAGCCATCAGCGGCATATATATTTCAGGGGGAAGATTCTTCACATACCTGAATGGCGCATCGGGATGCTGCTCGCGAAACTTGCGGATACCACGCGACACGTCTTCCGAACCCGCATCCGCGTTTGGCCATAGCACTAATGTCGGCATGTCGAGTTCAAGGCATGCGCCGAGCGTAGCTGCGATCTGTTGTTCGCCGCTGCCATATTCGCCGGTCACGGGATGTTGCGAAACAAGGAGAAAGTTGTCATTCACGTCGAAGTTGCTGCCGACTCCCTCGATGAGCATCTTGCTCTCCGATTGTGCTTCTTTCTTCAGAAAACCCGCGACCAGATCCATGCGCGGACAGCCGACGTTATGCACTGTTTCCGGACGTTCGCCAAGCCGGATAATACGATCACGTGCATCCGCGGATGCAGGGAAGTGAATGGTGGCAAATTTGGTGATGGCGTGACGGATATTTTCGTCGATGTTGCCGGAGACCTCACCGCCCATGGTATGCGCCAACGGAATATTCATGTAGGCCGCGGCCAATGTGGTCGACATGGTTTCAAAGCGATCGCCGACGGTCAGCACCACGTCAGGCCTGAGTTTTTCAAAAATCGTCGGCAACTCGATCAGGCCAAGGCCTGTCGACTTTGCCATAGTGGCCGGTGTTTCGCCTTCCACCAGCATGAACAAACGCGCATCGATACAAAATCCATCGGATTCCATGATATCGACGACAGCCCCATAACGATCCAGCAAGGCCGATGCGGCGGCTACCACCTGCAGCTCCAGCTTTGGATGCTCTTGCACTGCGCGCATTACTGCCTTGATGCTGCTGTAGTTGGCTCTTGAACCGACAACGATACAAATTTTTCTTTTATGCATTTCTACTTCCTACAAGGGTTTCTATCATTTGCTTATTCATCATCTATATACGAACACAGACTGCATCAGACGCGCTGGATCGAGTAGTCCATCATCATACGTTCCTTATGCCATTCGTCGGCCATGGGAACCGTTGCAAATTCGTGAAAGCACGGTGTCCCGAGAGTGAAGTGGAGTAGCTTTGCATCCGGATTGGCGCCAAATTCATCTGGCAGCCAGTTCCACTCAATGGGTAATTCACCGATGTGTTCGTCTGGAATCCACGTAAAACGGTGTAGCTGGGCGCCAGTGGCGCCCTGCACGAAATCCGACGTCAAAACCGCATTGGCAGGATGTTCGCAATTCCACATGACGACACTTGACCAGTTTTTACGAGGATAATCTTCGTTTTTCGATCCTAGATATTTTTCGCTCATGCGTGTCTTATAGTCATGCTTGACAACCATGACAGCTTTTGATGGATCGCGCATTTCCCATAGTTTGGTGATGTCCTCCCGAAGCAGCATATCGCCGTCCATGAAAATCGCCCAGCCGCGATACCCCATTAAATGCGGGACCAGAAATCGGCTGTAGATAAAATGGTTGCTGCCGTCGGTGTGCTTCTCTACATAAAATCCCAGATTGCGCAATGCCAAGGGATTTAGCGATACTGGCTGAGATACTTGGCGCACAATGCTATTGCAACAAACGTGGTAGGCAACGGCTTCCCTCGGATCGTATCCGATAAAAATGGGGATCATTTATTTTCCTTGCATTGATGAAAATTGTTTGCTGCTGTTGACTATCTCGAAGCCAGATCAGTCTCCGAAATTAACTTGTCCGCGGCAATGTCAACATGGGCTATGCGTCCAATAACCTCGAGGATACGAGCTGCAGGAATGCCGGTGCCGGGTTTTTTGATGCCTAGCATATCCGCTGTAATTACAGTTCCGGCAGAGATTGGGCAAACTGTCACGACGCTCTTCTCAAAAATTTCCTTCATTTCATGAAAATCGCGAAGGTCGTTTTTGTCCACGGGATTTGCGAGAATTTCGCTGATTTCGCGAATGCCTTTAACGAGTGCCGAAAACTGCGGAGGTTCTGCGGAATGTCTGGCATCGGAGCCGTACATTGCTCGGCTGAACGTCAGATGTTTTTCCACTACGGTGGCGCCAAGAGCGACTGCAGCCAGGCAGGCATTGTTTTCCATCGAATGGTCGGAATAACCAACCGGGAGATTCCAGCGTGTATGCATTTCCGCAAGGACGTTCAAGCCCACGCGTTCCGGCGGGCATGGGTAAGCTGAGGTGCATTGCATAACGGAGAGGCGATCATGATAACGCAGAATCGTCGCGACAGCGGCGTCTAGTTCCGTCCATGAGCTCATTCCGGACGAAAGTAGTACTGGCTTGCCTGTTTTTGCGATGGTTTCAAGCATCGGAAGGTTTGTGACTTCGCCTGACGGGATTTTATAGCGGCTGATGCCTATTTCTTCAAGCATCGCGACAGCCTCGACGGAGAATGGCGATGACATGAATTCGATACCGACATCGGATGCTTGCTTGGCAAGTCGTTTCCATTGATCAAGCGTAAAACCTGTGCGGGCAAAATATTCGAAGCGCGGCTCACCCTTGAAATACGAGGGCATCGGCGCATCTTTCAATGTCTCGGCGGCAGGCAAATGTGTTTGAAATTTTACCGCGTCTGCGCCGCATTCTATGGCAAGATCGATCAGGCGTTGGGCGTTGCCGAAACTGCCGTCGTGGACAGAACCGACCTCTGCGATGACATAAACTTTGTTATTCATGGGTATGATTTTTGATTAAAGATTCGATCAAGGAAGTGATGCGTTGTACGGCGAAGCCATCAATGGTCCCGAATGCAACGGATTCTTCTTTTAGTCGTTGGCCGAGGTGTTTGCGCGCACTATCTTGTCGTATTATCGCTGATAATTGCGGCTCAAGATCTGATGGATTCTCTGACAATAGGAGTGACCGTAATTCGGCAAAAAGCGAATACCTTTGGGTTGCCCAATCCAGGTTGATGCTTGGTATCCCTAACATTGCAGCCCAACGTAGCGTTGATGACCAGGAAGCAATAAATACATCTGCTTGTGGAAGAATCTCCGATAGCGGTTTATCTGCAATCAGCAATTTGTACTTTTCGGCCATTGGACGATAGTCCTCAGTTCGCGCTTTGGGATGAAGGGACAAAATTATCTTGCAGCGTAGACCGTGAAGAATTACAAATAATTGCTCGATTAGCTTGAGATGCCGATCCCAAGACATTTGTAGATGCTCGCCCCATTGGGGCAATGCACAAACCAAAACACACTGGCAGCCCGCTTTCGCGATACATGAATCGGTGTCCTCCGCAGATTTCGCGGGTAATGAGTGACGCTGGGCGGCTAAACGGTCCCATGTCGGCTGGCCAGTGATGCAAAATCGTCGTGGCATATTCGTATGACGTATTGCTTCGTCGTAATCGATTTTTCCCTGGAGCGCTACCAGATTGGTCATGCCGCCCCCGGCTATCCAAGGGTATGTGTTTGTCATGCGGCATAAAGCCAGTGCCAGGCTGTCCCACAATGAAAAAAAGATATGGCGTCCAGTGTCTGTTTTCAGCGCATGAAAGGGGTGCCGTCGGGCAAATAGTCGCCGTGCCCATGCAAAACACCCGTGATCAAGTGAGTAAGGAGTTCTTTCATGTCGTGTCCATACATCGCTTTCAATCGACGACGAGGCGTAACGGATCATGATAGATGGCAATTTACGACTCGTTGCAACCTTTAACCATGTCATTTCCGGATCGATGGCTCTGTCTTCGAACACGATAAGTGCATCGGGTTTGATTTGAGTCAATAGCCGCGAGGCATTACGCTCTCGTTTGACAATTGCGATGACTGTCCAAAACGTGCGTAACAAGCCATATCTGGCGATCCGCATCCAAATTTGCGATCGGTAAAATATCGCTGGTTTTGGAGAGTCCATGGCGAAGTTGGCGCCATGTAAACTATCGACAATGACAGAATCGGTCGTAAGATCTCCCGCGACAACGATAGTTGCGCCGCCTGGCCAATCTTGTTCCAGAGCATCGTACAGGACGCGGGCCTCTTCCAGCATGGCCGATTTCGAAACAAGGAGCAGAGTCCTGAAAACAGACACAGATGTTACCTTGCCCGTTGTTTTAATAAAAGATCTGCAATAAGTAGATCGGATTGTGTGTCGATGTCCATGGAATTTTCTTCGGACATTACATAGCCGAATGTTTTTTCGGTGAAATAGTTCCGTTTTTCGCGTAGCGTGCTGCTGCGCAGAACGTATATGGCGCCGTTGAAAGCATAAGCCGGAGGCAAAATCTGCCGTCTCAAATAGCCGCTTTGCTCCGGCCACGTCATGAAGTCTTCCAGGCGCCCAGATCCGTCCAGCCGACGTATCCAAAAGGGATGCACGGGAGCAGGGAAAACACTAATGACGCTATCCGCATCATTATCGATAGCCATGCTGATGGCGCCATCGATATCCTCGGCCTGTCTCAGGGGAGAGGTGGGCTGCAGGAGGACAATATAATCCGGCAAATCTCCATGGGACTCGAGCCAATCCAGTGCGTGCAATATAACGTCGATGTGCGGAGTGTCGTCCTGTGCCAACTCGGGCGGTCTCAAAAAAGGTACCTCGGCTCCCGCTCTCTCGCAAATGATGGCAATTTCTGAACTGTCAGTGGAGATGATCGTCCGGTCCAGGATAGATTTCCCCGCCGCGTCAATCGTCCACTTGATCAGTGGCTTTTCTCCTGCCAACGCAATATTTTTCCCTGGCAATCCTTTTGAGCCGCCACGTGCTGTAATCAAGCCAACAAATCTCATATCAGTTTTTCCGTGAATGTCGTTTGATGTCGGTGATGATTCGTTGTCTCGCCTGGCCATCGAAAGGGACGTCGTCCCCTAGTCTTTCCAATGAATTACATAACGCATTGAAAATTTCGCTCTCATTTAATATGGCTTGACATGCACTTTGCAATGTATCTCTAGACCGTACCGTGAAAACGCCCGGTTCGTCACTGAACAATTCGTATCCCAATTCGTAATATTCGAGTGCCACCGAAGGAATTTGCAACAGTTGAGCCCAATTGATTGTGCTCGAATTTGCTACGAACAGATCGGCTGCAGCCAATACATCTCGTAAAGGCTCTTTCGCTATTTTTATGTTCAATCTCAATGAGATCGGGTCATAATCCTTTCGGCTTTGACGAGGGTGAAGCGACACAAGGACAGCACATCCTTCGAGAGCCTTCAGAGTGCTGAATAGCCATTCGGTCTCGGCAATATGCGCCGTGCGATCGACCATGCCGTGTTCGCCGAAAACGGGTAAAGCGAGGATCAGTAATTTGTCGGATGGCTTGAATCCATGTTCGACATTTAACATTTGACGAATAGCCTTGCGTTGAGTACGCAACAACCACAGCGCATCATGGCTGCATTGGCCGGCTAGCATCACTTTGGTTTTTGCCACACCCGACGCAAGCAGCATTTTTTCAGCTTGCCGATCGATAACCGCAACTTTGTCGGACGTCCCTCCACCATAGGACCATGGTACGGGGAAAAGGCTGTCATGTAAGCGTAGCGCCCAATACTCGCCGGGCCTGAAAAATAAGAGCGGTCCGGTTTCCGCATGCTTCTTTATTCCATTGGGATATGTATCGGCAATTTTCCTTTTGATGCTGCGACAAGGCGAGCTATTTATTTGGTAAGGCGGACTATTGCGCCGGAAAAAGTCTGCATTTGCATCCGACTTCCCAAACGCAACCGTGAGCGTGAAGATATTTTGACGCCGTCCTTCGGCGATCATCCCTTGATCGAATCGGATATCTCGGTCATCAGCTGTGAGGATTGCGGCACAGGAAGATCTTTCGATCCGCAGAACGTTTTTTGCAAATTCTTTGCCACGGGCGATCCCTTCCCAAGTATCGATGAAATCTGAGGCGAATGTCGTACGCCTGTATTTCAATATCGCCGATATTCGTCTTGTCAAAGCGAACGCAATATAAATAAAAAAAGCGAAGAGACCAGCTGTACGCCAGCTTTTAGCACCAGTCGTTAAGATTTGCCACTCAGGTGGAAGCTCTTTCGGCAGCGATGGCAGCAGTCCTTCAGGAACGATCAGTGATGGTGTAAATCCACTTTTCCATAGTGAGTCGGCCAAAAGAACAAATTCCGCGACGATGGGACGGCGGCTACACAAAAGAAATATTTTCATTGTCCGCTACGGTGGCGTTAGCAAGAAAAAGCGATGAGGGCGGCAGACATTTGCCGTGCGGCTTCTTCAGGGTTGAGCGTGCCTATTTGTTCCAGCTCCGGCTCAAGTGTTCCTGGTACGCAAACATTGGCCAATGCGCTACAGAATGCTTTGATATTTTCAGGAGAAGGTATTGCACCCGATTCGATATTTTTGAATGTCTTGTGTAAATCATTCGCAGTCAGAATGGGATATGCTCCTTGACAATCTCGATACCAGGCTGCGCCAAAAAGAATGACGGGAATTCCCGAACACAATGCATCCCAGCCGATACTTCCTGTTACTGTCGCAACCGCGCGCGCTCCTCTAACCAGCATTGCAGTCGAAACGTCCCGTCGAATAAAAACGACGTTCGGACGCGCGGCGACAGATGCATAAAATTCGTGGGAACGTTGAACTTCACCTCGTCCAAATGCTTGCAATTGCCAAGGATGTTCTTTTACGTACAATTTCCAGCCTGGGGGCAGGCAGGCGGAAAGCATGTCAACTATCAGTGTCTGGTCGCCGAAAGCACCTCCCATAGGTACCGTTGCCCGTTCAGGCTGATAATGAAGACCAAGCAGAACATAGTTTTCACCGCTGATTGGTGCAACGGCTATGGCGTCATGATTGAGCATGAGTTGCCGCTTCTTGAGTATTCCGGTTAGACGCGATCGAAGGGCCTCGTATGGCCCTGGCCGGCCATGCGGAAATTTCTGCGAACGCAGGTAGGTATTTTGGGCTGGCCGTATTCCATTTTTTTTGAACAAAACAACCGCGCGTTTCAATTCATGGACAACAGAACGCAACAGCGATGGCATTTGTTGGCTATTGCCAAGTTTGTAGCGCTCAAGCTTCTTTTGATAATTGGCTGGCACGGCGGCTTGGCCACGGGTCGAAGCGTCCAGCCATTCCCGGAAAGCTTTTTGCATTGGCGCCGGCTGCGAGGACGGGTTGGCCAAATACCCGCGTAATTTCGCAGAACCGGATTCAAAATCGGCGATCGGATAAACCCAGCCTGGTAGTCCGATGCGCTCAAACATTAGCGTGGGAATGCCTAGATGACGGGCGATTGCCAGCACCAGGTAGTCGAAAACAATATGCGGGGCAATGGAAAAAACGATGAGATCCGGCTTCAATGCATCCATTGCACCGAGCCAGTAACGTAAAAGTCGATGATAGTGCCGACGGCGTGCATCGTGCGAAAATCCACTGCCACACGATGGATCCATTCGATCCATCATGTGGAGCACAATACTTTCATCGCTTGCAAGAGCCTTAAGCAACGGCGCATCTAGTGCAGGCAAGGACCAGGTTGCCGTAGGTTCGGGAATGCCTAACGCGGCGTCGGTGCCGGCAATAAATATAGTCTCCGGAAACTGATGCTGGATCTGCTGAGCATCGCCGTGAGAGGCCGTCCATAGCACGGGTTGCCATTGAGCTTGATCGCGGCAACGATCGGCGATGTCGCGCCAGATACCCCCTGAGCATTCTATGTAAAAGACGCGTTTCATTCAGCGGTTTTTTCCGATAAATTTTGAATAAGCTCAGCTAGTCTGGCGCCCGCTTTCCCATCGAGTTGTCCCCATCTGGCAGATTCCTTTCTTTGAAGTTCCGCCAGGGCGTCGCGTTTGGTCCGGTCCGCGCAAAGCATATGAAGCGTCTCAGAGAATGCACTTTCAGTCTCTACGCTAATGCAGCCTGCCACGTTTAAAAAATCTGGGTATCTGGTCAGAAAACAGTCAAACAAGACGACTGGAATACCGCATGAGATTGCCCACGCCGTGATGGAGGAACCGTTAAGGGTGGTGAATAAATCGCATACCGCTATCAATTCATCTGCGTCGGCATAACGGCATGGCAAGCCTGCGGCAATCGCCGCAGCGGTTTCTCTTGGCAACGTTTTCGGATGCACGCTTACAATGATATTAACGTCATGCCGGTCGCGCACTTCCGCTAATATCGTGGCCCAAGTTCGCGCAACCGCGGCATAATCCGCATATGCAATACGTCGTTCCGCCAGCCAGGAAAACATATTTACCGGCCAGCCGCAAACGATAAGCGGCTTGGCTGGATCCATGCCGTATTCGTGGCAAAGATGGTGTCGTATTGCCGAACGTTCGGCCATATGATTTGCCAGCCGATCCTGAATCGGAGAACCGATGACATGAAGGGAATTAGCGCTGCTCCCCAGTTCAATCAAGGCTTCGGCGGCAACTACGGCATTTGCAATGACGGCTTCTGCAGGTTCGGAAAGGGGGGACCACGGCATACCTTGAATCAGTCCGGAAATTTCAAGTGCAATCGCGCGATAACCCGGCAGTCTCAATAAATCGGTATTGCGGTAACGCAGCACCCAATGCGGAAAGATGAAGGCTGCAAGCCGGTTCATTGCTCCAGCGTTGACATGATAGGCACATTGGGCGCAGGCGTATTCTGCTGTTTCATGAATTGAAAACATGGCGAATGGCGTTATCAAACGCGGAACGCCTATTCGACCGGCCGCAATCAGGAGAAATGACAACTCATTGCCCGGAGAATCCTGGCCGACGATCAACAGGCGAGGGCGTAATTCGGAAATGATTTTGCTCAACTGCAGATAGCGAGCGCGAAATCGCTTTACGTCACGAACCAAGTTGGCCGTGTCGCGTGCAATTGCACGCACGCTCACGCGGCATGCTGAAACTATCGCCAAGATCGCGAACCACGGAAAAGCCAAGGCTGCCATCAGTTTGCCGAAAGCGTTCCGTCTGGATGGGTGAATAGGAATGTTTGTGGTATCGGATACTGCCGTAGAGGCGTTGACGGTCGCCTCAGGCGGGGGCATTTCCTGCGGCGCGGCGAGGTCATGCAATATCCCGTTGGCATCCATCCAGCGAAAGCCTTTGTTGATAACCGTTCCCGTGTCTTCGGCGAGTCTGCGGTAACCGCGTTTGACGAACATGAAGATAATGGGTGCCTGCAAGGCCGCCTGAGCCGATTCGGCGACGCGCAATAACTCAGGCACTTCGCCATATTCAAGAACGGCTAGCAAAACCGGTCTAACGGATTTTTGCGTTGACGACATTGTATTGTTTGAAAATAAAATCAGTTCCGGCGCAGGATAATGATTTGACGTTGCCAAAACATCGGCGCGGTAACGCGCTCCGCTTGCAGTAATAGCTTATCTGACACGACATGTCCCCGGGACCCGGTAAGAAAACGGAAAAGACGAGCATGGATTTTAGCTCGTGTCAGCGCTGCATCCACCCTTATGCGTTCTATTTCTTTAGCATCCAGTGTCTTGATAACGCCTTCGAGATCGTCGCCATCGAGTACGGTCATTTCACCTTTTACGTGGCTTATCGTGCGTTTGCGGCCGTAATCGAAAATCAGTAATCCGCCCGACCGGGTTATACGCAGCATTTCAGGCAGAATGGTGGCCAGTCTGCCAATGCCGGATAGGCTGCGCAGACAAAGAACATTATCGTAGCTGCCCGTTGATAATGGTATTGGCTGGCTTAAATCGGCTGTGAACAGTTTGCCGGAAGGATGTAATTGCCGGACATATTCCACAAATTCCGATGAAAGATCCATGCCGTCATATGCTGTCACATTAGGTAGCTTGCCGATAAATCTTCCAACACCTATCGTGCAATCAAAGACGTTGCCTTTTAATCTGGAGGCCAGGATATCGCGTTCTATTTTATCGCGCAGTATATCGATACGATTGCTGAGCTTACGCTGGTAACGAGCGACGGCTTCGCTTCCCTGGAATAATTGGGCATATCGCGCGGTACCGGCAGCTTTGTTTGCCGAGTCGTTTTGATTCAAACTGGGATTCATATTTTCTCTACAACAAAATGTGGGATGCAGAAATCAATAAGCGAGTTGGCGATGATGCAGGAGTGTTCCTACTTCATCGCCCGCAGCTATTGCGCGCCTCATACGTTCTGGCATGTCAATGATTTTAAGACCGGCTGCGCGGCAATCATCGATAATCGCCTCCGGGTAATGGGCGTTGCTCCACATTACTTTACGTTCGGAACGTGTGAGCAAATATTTGCAATGGCGTTCCAAATGATGATCGTCGAGACCATACGACAGCCAAAAACCGGTTCTTTCCTCTTTCGGAAAAGGCGCCTGCAAAAATTCGGGTAATCGCTTCTGCAGGTAGGGGCCAAGTGCGAGACCAGGGAGGCCGCGAATACAGCGCCCCAGACCCGCATGCTGGATGCGCATGTTCCAAACGCCAACATCGCCGATGCCGGTGTTCAGGTAACGATCATGCAAGTGTGCTTTCCACCCTCGCAAAATGCGGTTGTGTGAATCCCGCCGCACAATCAGGCCTCCGGAGCGGGCTTTGTGATCCTGTAGATAAAATCCAAAACGGATAAGCGAATATCGCCCTTGCCAATCAGGAGCGTTGACGTCCGAGCGATCAGTGTTGTCGCGATGCCAGCCCCCAACATCCTTTCCGGCTTCATAGCCATGTCCGATAACTGCGTATCCGCCATCGCCAAAGTAAGCAAGGTTATCTGCTTTCAGAAGTGTTTTTGCAACATGAATGAGGCGCTCGTCATGAACCCAATGTTGCAGGTAAGGATCGGCGAGTGCATCCACCACGGGCTCGCCATTTTGCTCACGTCCCTTAAGAGAGTCGAACACATTTTCCCGCATCAACGCGAACTCCTTGGCGGAGAACAAATTCTTAAGAATCAGATAACCATCGTCCCAGAATTTGGTTTGGTCTATGTCTCTTTTTTTGTACATGATGCGTCCTTTATGAAGGGCGGGAAAATATATGTTTCATGGAATTCCCGGTTTCATTTTTCATGAAAGCTGACGTAATGGCGAGCTAGCGGCATTCGTTGACAATTACAGGCGATAGCGGGATATCTTTGTTCCGCGAGCGTAATTTTTCTATATGGCGAGATGTCGCCCAATGTGCGATTGCTGCCACGGCAAGTGTAGTTGCTGCGTTAAAAAGAAGTGATGTAAAAAAAGTCTCTGCCGGCCAAATGCCTAGAATGATCAACGGCGAATGCAATACAAATACGGGATATGAAAGATCGCCGAGGTATTTGTCAAGGCTTGAGACGGGTCTTTGCAACAGTGCCGAAGCTACCATAATCGTTGCCAACGATATTAACCATTGTGAAATGCCCGGCTGTTTGAATAACGCCAGGGATGCTATCAGAAGGCCTGAAGCCACAATCCGATAGATAGGCGATTTCATCAGGCGGGGGCTGTTTCCTTTAAAAAAATACACAATCATGCCTAATGAAAAAAATATGGAATAAGGCAAAATTGATCGGTCTATGCTCAGACTGCCGTTTGGATGTAATAACAAACGAAGCCCTATGATCGACATGGTGCAGAGTAAAACAATAAACATGCGGGGAAATCGCTCTTTCACCAACATGAGAAAAGGGACCAGCAAATAGAATTGCAATTCAATATCGAGCGTCCAAGCCGGGCCGATAAGCTTGGTGTCATTTCCCCAAAAAACGTCCTGATTTAACCCCAATAGGAGAACGTTCTGGAGTATCGCTTTTGGGGAAAGATCGTAGTCGGCAAAATTGCCCTTGAAACAAATTATTGCCAGTGCTGCTACCAGCGCGACCCAATATAGCGGGTAGATACGCAACGCGCGATTTATAGCGTATTTTCTTAATCGGGAAAAAGGGGAACCGACATCGTAATGTGTTTGAAACGTTGATGGTATTAAATATCCGGATATGAAAAAGAACGTCACTACGGCGATAATTCCTGTGTCCGGATATTTGGAAAAAATATAGCCATGGGTGTGGGACGCGACTACTCCCAGGGCAAGAAGCAAACGAAAAGTACCTAAACCCATCAGATAATCATTTGCCGGTACTAAAACATAAAACCCGAGCCGCGCCTTTATGGCCCGCAGTTGATGCATATAGCCGCTCACCATCCGTGCAAAGACGATATACCCACCAGCCGCCGTCTCCGGGCGGAGGTGAATCGAGTTCGACCGGGCCGATTGGTTGCCAGCATTGATTTCCATCGAGTGCCCATATTTGTGCAGCGCGGCGTATTGAGTGCCCGGTGGCGACCACGAGTTGTCCCTTGAAGACAATGGCGTCGTTCATGATCAGGGAATCAGCCATTAGTTTGGGTGTAGCGCCGACTGCAAGGGGTCCCCATCGATCTCCGTCGAACAGCCATACGCTGGAGGCACCGTCAGGCGTACCGGCCGGACGCGATACTGTTGCTATCAGGCATTCGCCGAATACGGTCAAGCTGAGCACGAAAGGCAAACCGCTGCGAGCCCAACTACCACGAATACCTTCGCCACCGACTTTTTCCCACTGCTTACCGTCAAAGCGCCATAAAGCGCTGGCCGGGCCAGTCAATTTGCCGGTGCCGGTGCCGGCGTACAGCATACCTTTGAATTCCGCAAGGCAATAAATTGTGCGCGCGCCTGCGCCCCATCCGCCGTCCGGATCTGGTAAATATGACCATTTCCCGGCGGCATCCAGTAACGCGACACGCGGGTTACCCCATTGGCCCATGACGACACTGCCGTTCCATTTCGCGAACCCGTAAGGACCGCTTTTATCATCGAGTGCCAAGCCATCTCGCAGTGCTACCCAATGATTCCCGGTGAGGGACCATACTCCAGTCTTTTCTGCAGCCAGGAGTGTCGTCTCATTTTGGCTGAACAAGTGATCGACGAACGAACGGTCGGCTTGCCAAGAGTTGCCGATATCCCCGCCGACCTGGGTTGCTATTTGGCTGTCCAGTCTCCAGACCTGACCATTTGGGCCGTCTGCATCAGGGCCGGTCAGGCTAGCATACACAGCGCCCTTGTGCGAGGCCAAGCCGCGCACCTTATAAAAGGTATCCGCGCTCCAGCCAATGCCGTCTCCGGCAATTACACGCCATGTTCCGCTTTGAAACGGCGAGATCGCAGGTGGCGATGGAAGCATCGGTGTCTGTACGCGAAGATGAAGCTGATACAGCAACTCCATTTCGGTTTTTATGTTTGGTACAGAATGTGCCGCATCGCGGAGTGCGCGAAGCTCACTGCGTGCTCGAGGGGCGACACGGCGAAATAGCGTCAGTCCAAAAAAGAACGCCAGCAAGATCACCAAGAGAAATAGAGCTATAAAAGGAATCATTCTAGTTGTGATAATGATTTGTTGATGACATCTTTTGCAAGATCCTCCAGACCCTCTGCATTCACGTCGAAGCCGTACCGAAGGGAGTGTTCATGTGTGCCGGTATCGATATCTCGCGCATCCCGTATTGCGCGCAGCATTGCGGGTAATGCCTCGGCTGTCTGCGCAACGTAAACCCTGTCGACTAACATCTCCCCCGGTGGCAATGTCTGGGCGGGAAATTGTTGATAACGATCTGTGCTTCCCCACAACAGCACTGGCTTTCCCATTTGCAGGGCCTGTTCGATCGTTGTGGAAAAATGGGCGATAAGCAAATCGCTCTCGGCTAATTGTTCGATGAAATTCTGGTCGGCGCCGCAAACCCTGATGTTGTGGCGATTCTTCAATCTGTCTTCAACCGTCTTTGCATCGACTTCCCGTTTGGGGCGCACCCGGATCGTCAGCTCGACGTTTTCCAATGATTCCACTGTTGCGGCAAGTGTTTCAATACCAGCCAGATATTCGTCCGCTGTTTCGGCGATCCAGGGAAAAAAATCTGACCAGTTTTGATAATTCCCCGCATGTAAAATGCGAAGAGGCTCATGTGCCTGCCGCACATGCTTTCGGACGGGATAGTTGAGACGGACGCACTTGGCGAAAGGTTTCCCTCGCATATCGCTTATGCCTTTGAGTCGTTGAAGCGATGCGGGTGACCATAAGGATGCAATGTCGATTAAAGCGTTACAGGTCCTTTGATAAAACAGGGTACCGAGTACTGTGTTTGCAATTGATGAGCCGGACGGAGGTTGGGAATTGTGATTAAAGACCATCCGTTTAACCGAAGCCAGACCACTGGCTTCCATCAGTGCGGCAGAGACCCAGGAATTCGTTTCGTAGCTGATTGTAGCGCTAGGTTGCAGCGTACGTATCAATGCACTGCCTTCGTGGGCAATGGCCAGCATCGAAGGCACGGCACGAGCAAAATAAACTTGATAAAGTTCCCACGCAGCCCTGACCCGGTCGTTGCTTATGGACTGCCCCATTTGGTGCAGCAACGCTAGCGTCTCTTGAACCCTGTTGTCATTGTCGCCAAATGGCGCCACCGGAAAGTTTTGAATTCGCGATCCGGCGCACAAGTTACGAATGACATCTGCATAATCTTTCAACCCTCCGGCCGTCGGCTGTAAAACCGCAATACTTGCACCTGCATCATTCAATGCCTGGGTGAGGCCATTTTTCAGTTTGCGTGAAGGTGTAATCACCCAAGGCCTTGCAGCGCGCCGCCCTTTCCAGGCCGCGATTCTGACCAAGCCTTTTAGCACAATAGGAAAGAAGGGATATTGGCTTGAGACCTTATGCGCGAGTCCATAATTCCAGATCCGCGGCAGCAGAACGTCTTGTAATGCACGCCAATCGTGCGCATTTATCCAGTGCCCTTCGACGCTGCGTACCAGGAAAGGACCATCCGGCAACGTCCGGCGCAATCGCTCGACCAGATTGGCATGTCCCCAGACAGCCTGCACTGCCATTAATGCAACAGATGCGGAAAGATGGCGCATCTCTGGAGCAGATGCGACTTGCCTGACCGCATGCCGGGAAGTAACGGCACAGCGGGCATGATCCATATTGGAAAATGATGATGCATCCTTGTGCAGTAAAATTCCAAGTTCCTGTGCGGAAAATTTCGCAGATGGCGATAGCGCCACAGCATTTGTTTCTATTATGTGGCCGGGGCGATTTAATACATCTTCCCGATCCATATAAATAATAAACCGATTGCCCGACATTTTCATCGAATGCGACGTGCTACCACTAGCGCAGTACCCAGTATTGATTTATGGGGCATATCGAAATAAATTTTTTCTACTTTCAGCCCATAGTTTTCCAATTCCGCGATTGATCCTTGGAAGTAGCCATAAGTGCTGACGTAAGCCTTGCGTATGCCGGTGGAGTTTACTTCTCTGAATGGTTCCAGCATAACCACCCATTCTTTCGCCACCCGTGCGATTTCGGTCAATGCTTCATGGCGGATTAGTTCCATTTGTTCAAGGGCGAGGGATGTCACGACTACATCCACGCTGGCTGTGTCGAACGATAATTTCTGCGAGGACTCCTGTGTTATTCGAATGCGCGCAGGTGCAGAAAGATCATTTAATGGAAATGGTGCAAACTGCAGCAATTGTTCGGGCAATTGCCCGGCGTCAATTACGGATTTGGCCGTTTGAAATCCACCGGTGGTTGGCTCTACGCCGAAAAACTGCGTTTCCGGGAAGCGAGAAGCCAGCATCAACAGATTGATACCGTTACCAGCGCCGACTTCAAGCACCGATGCTGGTTTTAAGTGCTGTAACGCTTCCTCCAGATAAATAAGACGAATTGCTGCGCCGCCTTCATTTGATATCGTCCATTTCAGATTTCCGCATACCCATGGCGCTCCATCTTGAGAAATACGCGGCAGGTATCGAGAAAAAGCCTTTTTCTTCCACTGTGCGTCATAAGACTTGAGTATTTCTTGTTGCCCGTCGATTGTGTTTTTATGGAAAATGCGCCGGATTATTTTATGGAAAGCCGCTTTGAGTAATGTCCACTTCTGCAAGCGAGAAGTCGATATCCACTGCGGTGTTGCTGTGCCGTCGGCTTGTATTCCATAGCGCATCAGGATTGCTTCAACTCGGTTGAATGGAATAGTGCTATTTTCGATATCGGGCATAAAATTTATCAAAATGATAGTGTAGGAAAAGTATCTCCAGCGGTTCAGCTTATCGTCCAATTATGGGCGATACATAAATGCCGGGGAGATATTTCAGCGCCAGATTTAAAAATCCGCCAGGCAAAATTTCAAATATCAGTGCTCTGAGAATGTGATCCTGCCGGATCCGACCACACCTGAAAGGAAAGACCGGGCTATTCGGACTCGTCGCAAGTCTTGTTATAGGCGGCATATCGGTTTGTAACAGGGCGTGCCGGAGAACCGACCGCAACCGATCCTGACGGTAACGATTTGTTGACGACCGAGCCCGCACCGATCACGCACCCCTTACCGATGGTCACTCCGTCCAGAATGAGACTGCCTGCACCCATCCATACATCTTCATCGATCTTGATGCCCAGATCGGTACGTCCTTGCTCTCTGATGGGCCGTGTGATGTCGTCGAAGCGGTGGTTTGCGGGGATGATGACGCTATGCGTAGCGATTCTTACGTCGTTTCCGATTTTGCAACCACCGTGCCCATAAACTATGCTGTATGTCTGCACCGTGCAATTTGATCCGATTACAATCGAGCCATTTTTTTTCCCTGTATGGATAATCGCGCCGTTGCCGATATACGTGCCGTCGCCGATTTTTATCTTGCCGGTTTTGTGGCAATAGATTGTCGCATAGGCGTCGATGATGACATTTTTTCCCAATTCGACATTTTCCGGGAATCCTTCGAAGACCGCCATTGGGTGAATACGGACGGATTCATCGCATTTCGGCAATCTTGGCAAACTAAACAACCATATAATTCGCCGCAGTACAAAGCCCAATCTGGAATTTTTTGAAATCATTGATTTTTATTCCAGCTTTGGTCCAAGTGGAAAACGCCTACCTGATGTCCCTTGCCAGTAGCTTCATAATCTCCAGGCATCACCGTAAATGCGATGGCGCGGTTCACCTTATCTTGCAGGTAGCCGTTGCACCAGAGCGAGACGTCTGCGGCGTATTCTCCCGGCATCAGCGGGAGTTTGGGAATTTTGCAAACTGCGCTGCCGGTCAAGCCGTCGTATATCAGTTCCTCGTTAGTGGATTCATTAGTTAACAACGCAAGTACTTTGTCCATGCTGTCACGGATGGCAAACCTGGCAATGATCACGCCTTGTAAAGGCGATTCGGAAGAAAAGGTGAATCCAATCGTTGCCGAACGCCCGGTTGACGGCGGTCTGTTTTCGTCGTCAGTCACTCTTAAACCGCTAATACGCACTTTGCCTTCTCCGCTACGATCTTCGCGTAAGCCGATTTCGGAAACTGCATCCTTGGTGGTTGATGCCAAGTACGAAAGCACCACGCTTTCTGCCGGCCCATCGAGCTTGATCTGCCCCGACTGAAGCCACAGCGCCCGGGTGCATAGAGATTGAATAGCTTCCATCTGATGGCTCACAAACAACACGGTACGCCCCTCTGAGGCAACGGCGTTCATCCGTCCCAGGCACTTCCGTTGGAATTCCGCATCGCCGACCGCCAATACTTCGTCGACTACCAGGATCTCCGGATCCAGATGGGCAGCAACCGCAAAACCGAGTCTTACGCGCATGCCGCTGGAATACCGTTTAACCGGTGTGTCCAAAAATTCTTCAACGCCCGAAAAAGTAACGATTTCGTCGAATTTCCGGGAAACCTCGCGCTGCGTCATGCCGAGCAATACGCCGTTCATGAAAATATTTTCTCTCCCGGTTAATTCGGGATGGAATCCGGTCCCCACTTCAAGCAGGGATCCGATACGACCGCGGGTTTGAATCTTGCCTTCATCCGGCGTTGTAATTCTACTTAGCAGTTTGAGTAATGTACTTTTACCTGCGCCGTTGCGTCCCACGATGCCAAGCACCTCGCCTTGCTTCAGATCAAATGAAATGTCGCGGAGAGCCCAAAACCCTTTTTTCGTTTGTTGAGCGGATTTGCGGCCGGTAAACAATTCAGTTACGGTATCTCGCAGTGTGTGATACGGCTGCATGCCGCCTAATTGGTAATACTTACCGACACCTTGTAGGCTAAGAACGGAATCTGTCATAAATTGAAATCAAAGGCTGTCGACAAAGTTTTTTTCGAATCGGGCAAAATAGATCAGGCCACTGACGGCCAGCACCAGAACCGAAAGGGAAGATAGAGCCAAACTGGCCATATCGGGTGGGCGCACGCCCAGCAGGGACCAACGGAAACCGTCGATGACGCTCACCATGGGATTGAGAACGAATAACCATTTCCAGCCGTGCGGAATCATGGAAGTGGGATAGATCACCGGTGTAATGAACATCCAGATTTGTGTCAGGAAAGGCATCGCCTGTTGCACATCGCGGTATTTGGCATTGATGGCGCTCAGCCACAAGGCGACTGCCATTGCAGATGCCAGGCCCAACAATACGAACAGGGGCGCCAATAATATTTCCCATCCCGGCCAGACGCCATACCACACCATCATTGAAATCAGTATGGTTAATGCGATGACAAAGTCGACGGTGCCAGACAAGACAGCGGACAATGGCGCAATGAGGCGTGGAAAATAGATTTTCCCCATCATTCCGCCCATCGTCACCATGCTGGCACTTCCTTGCGTAAGTGCCTTTGCGAACAATTGCCATGGCAGCAGGGCTGTCATTACGAATACGGGATAGGGGACATTATCGGAGGGCAGACTGCCGAGTTTTCCAAAAATCACGCTGAAGACGACCATCGTCAGCAAAGGCTGTAGCAATGCCCACAGGATGCCGATTGCAGTTTGTTTGTAGCGGATTTTTATATCGCGCGTGACTAAAATCCAAAGCAGTTCACGAAAATTCCAGAGTTCTCGGATGTCGGGAAGTGTCCATTTTTCCTGACTTGTGATTGTAATAAGGGGAAGATTTTTTTGCATAAGTCGGTGAGTATCGTTTGCGCACCTCAGGGTGCCGTTACCGTGGTCTGTGCACGTAGATTGTCGACATACCATGCGGTCGCTGCTTTTAGGCCGGCGCCGATGCGATGGCTCGGTGCGTAGCCGAGCAGCTTGGTGGCCTTGCTGACATCGGCCAGGGATTGCCGGACGTCGCCTGCGCGAAACTCGCGGTAGATTGGGGAGGATTCGTTCACATGTGGATAATCGGCTGCAAGGTACTCGACCAGATACCGATAAAGTTCATTGAGCGTAGTGCAATCGCCGACAGCTACGTTGTACACCTGATTTACAGCATCTGGATGTTCGGCGGTGGCGGCCAGGAGATTGGCTTGCACGGCATTGTCTACAAAACAGAAATCGCGACTTGTTTTACCGTCGCCGTTGATATGAACAGGAGTGCCTTTGAGCAGCGCTGCAGTCCATTTCGGGATAACGGCAGCGTAAGCGCCATCCGGATTTTGGCGTGGTCCGAATACGTTGAAGTACCGCAGTCCAATCGTGTCAAATCCGTATGTGCGTGCGAATACATCTGCATATAACTCGTTGACATATTTCGTGACCGCGTATGGCGAAAGCGGTTTGCCGATATTTTCTTCAACCTTGGGCAGGGCAGGATGGTCGCCATAGGTCGAACTGCTCGCCGCATAGACAAAGCGCTTCACATTCGCGTCTTTGCCTGCAACCAGCATGTTGAGGTATCCACCAATATTAGTGGTATTGGTCATAATCGGATTTTCGATGCTTCGGGGCACACTGCCTAATGCTGCCTGATGCAACACGTAATCCATGCCGGCACATGCATTTCTGCAATCGTCGAATTCGCAGATATCACCCTGTATGAACCGGAAGTTCGACCACTGGTCCGCAGTCACCTTGGCTTTTACGGCATCCAGATTATGCTGATAGCCGGTAGAAAAATTGTCGAGACCGACCACTCGCTGATTAAGCGTCAGTAAACGTTCAAGCAAATTGCTGCCGATGAAGCCGGCGACCCCGGTAATCAACCAATTATGTGGTTCCGAAACAAGGCGCGCCTGCAATTGTTGATAAGCATTCATCATGGCTTCATAGACGTAAATCGGAGGCTGTGGGGGGGAAAAGATATTTCAGATCGTATAGAACATGATCGCTCGCACCTAACCGACGGATCGCTTGCACGCCCATTTTCACAAATTGGTGGTGGGCTACGGCAAGGATGATGCCATCGTAATGTCCGGCGCTTGGTTGTTCGATCGGCTTGATGCCGTATTCATATTGGGCGGCTTCGGCATCGATCCAGGGATCGAATATATCGACTTCGCAATTGTAATCGCGCAGCTCGGTAAGAATATCGACGATGCGCGTGTTGCGAAGATCGGGACAATTTTCCTTAAAAGCGAGCCCCATGATTAATATCTTGGCGCCATCTACATGAATGCGCTTTTTGGTCAACGCCTTGACAAGCTGTGAGACCACATAGGCCCCCATATTGTCGTTAAGGCGCCGGCCAGCGAGAATAATTTCAGGATGATATCCGATGGATTGCGCTTTGTGCGTCAGGTAATAGGGGTCGACGCCGATGCAATGGCCACCCACCAATCCAGGACGAAATGGCAAAAAATTCCATTTGCTTCCCGCAGCCTGTAGCACGGCTTCGGTGTCAATTCCCAATTTGTTGAAGATGATCGCCAACTCGTTAACCAGCGCAATATTTAGATCGCGTTGAGTGTTTTCGATTACCTTGGCGGCCTCGGCAACTTTGATGCTGACCGCTTTGTGTGTGCCGGCCGTGATGATTTCGTTATACAGTGAATCGATGAGATCGGCGACCTCGGGCGTCGAGCCTGAGGTAACCTTCATAATGGTTGTAACACGGTGCAATTTATCGCCTGGATTGATGCGTTCTGGCGAATAGCCGGCATAAAAATCGACATTGAAAACCAGGCCGGAATGCTTTTCCAAAATGGGAACGCAATCTTCTTCCGTTGCCCCTGGGTAAACAGTCGATTCGTAAATTACGATATCGCCCGATTTCAATACTTTCCCAATCAATTCACTCGCTTTTATCAACGGCGTCAAATCGGGACGCTTATGTTCGTCAATGGGCGTGGGCACCGTGACAATGAAACAATTCGCCTCGCGTAAATCATTGCTATCCGTTGAAAAAGTCAAATGTCTGGCGGCCAGTAATTCCTCAGTGTCTGTTTCTTGCGTTTGATCGTAGCCCGATCTCAAGTTGTCAATCCGCTTTTGGTCGATATCGAATCCGATAACGGCCCTTTTTTTGCCAAACTCCACCGCGAGCGGCAGGCCTACATAGCCGAGGCCGATGATAGCTAATTTTAAATTTGAGAGCGTATTCAAGATGGACGATAAAGCAACAATGGTTAATTGGATATGTGATCGAATGGATTGGTGTCGCCGCGAATCTCATCAGTCAACATTTCTATTTCATGCCTCAAATTTTCGTATTCAGTTAATTTCCGCTTAAGAAAACGGCCTGCGAGTTCTGCTTTTGCAGTAATTCCGGATGGCGTTAATAAATAAGCGTATGCCAGTTTGTTATTACTGTTCCGGAAGTTGTGTATCTTGATTAATCCCTTGTCGAGCAATGCTTTCATGCAATAGTTTGTCTTGCCCAAACTGACGCCGAGCAACTCAGCCAGTTCGCGCTGATTCAAGCGCGGATTGCTTTCCAGCAACCGCAAAACCTTTAAATGCGTTTCTTCTTGCAAGGATTTGTCTGTCATGGACGAAACATCGATTAGGCACGCTACCGCCCTGCCGTATCACGATCGGCAAGCGCAACTGATTCATTAAATGATATTTAAATGACAACTTTTTTGGCAGTCGTTCAACCAGTGAACGCACTATACCAGCTATGAGTTCAAAAATAAATTACCAGGAGGTGGCTATCAACGCAGGAACCTATCAACGCAGGAACTTATCCGGACACTGATTGTTATTCTAATTTTTTAATTTGGGTGAGGCGGGTGCTTAACGTCACAGGCTTATGAAGTAGTTCAATCAGAATAAGGGCTCGGCTCTCTCCATCTTTTATTTGCGTCAAAGTGTTGAAAATGCCTTCGATGCCCTCGAAGGGGCCGTCGGTAAGCAGCACGCGTTCGCCGCAGGTAAATAAGCTTTTGCGCAAGGTGGATGTGGCCGAAACTGCGCGCAAATTTTCGATAATGTCGAAATCAACTTTTGCGGGTTTGGCGCCAAAAGTCACCAAACGGCTTACGCCTTTAGTCGAACGGATGGCGCTCCAACTTTTGCCGCCTTTCGAATCGTCCAGGCAGATAAAAAGATATCGGGGAAACATCGCTTCCGAAACAAACGCGAGCCTGCCATTCAGGACGCGCTCCATTTCCAATGTGGGAAGGTAGCATTCATACCCTTGACGTTTCAGATTTTCCAGAGCACGTTGTTCTTGCTTTGATTTGGTGTGAATAACGTACCAGTTCATTGCTGCTGCCCGGAAGAGAGTTGGGTGCATGTAATCATTTTTAAGCAATTGGGCAATGAAATTAAAGCGGGAAATTTTATTCAGGCATGACCCGTCTGACATGGCCGCGATAGAAATATTGCGGGGGCTATGGGTTTTAATGAGTATTTAATTGCAGTCAGGTACAATTGATCGTTTTACAATTTACTGCAAAAAGTGTCAAGCGATGAGGTCATGAATTCAGCTGAAATTTTGTCGGACAGGTGAGAACGGGCATTTGCAGCAAATGACCAAATTGCAGGCGCAATATTGCGCGCGTCTTGTAATTGTTATATCGCCAAGAAATGGATGTTCATCGCAGAAATCTAATGGCGCGACGATTAAGTCAAGGGATTAAATGTTTTGTTGCGTTATGCGCACCATTCGCAGAGCATGGCGGAGAGCCAGTCGCTTCATAATTAGCTGGGTGAATTTGGATGTTTACTAATAAAGTACTAATGATTACTGGTGGCACGGGCTCCTTTGGTAACACGGTATTAAATCGCTTTCTCGACTCCGAAGTAAAGGAGATCCGTATTTTCAGTCGCGATGAAAAAAAGCAAGAAGATATGCGCGTTGCCCTGAATAATAATAAGGTCAAATTCTATATCGGGGATGTACGTGAATACAATGGACTCTCCCAGGCAATGATCGGTGTGGATTTTGTGTTTCATGCGGCTGCGCTGAAGCAAGTCCCATCTTGTGAGTTTTATCCGATGGAAGCGTTTCGGACGAATGTACTTGGAACGGAAAATGTACTTAACGCGGCCATTGCAGAAAAAGTGGGCCGGGTTGTGGTTTTAAGTACCGATAAAGCGGTCTATCCGATCAATGCCATGGGAATTTCAAAAGCAATGGCGGAAAAGCTGGTGGTTGCAAAATCTCGTGTAATTCCCGACGGCGGCCCTATTATTTGCGCTACGCGTTATGGCAATGTGATGGCTTCGAGAGGGTCGGTAATTCCTTTGTTCATCAAACAATTGAGATCAGGTCAGCCTTTGACGGTGACAGATCCCAATATGACAAGATTTTTGATGTCGCTGGAAGATTCGGTGGATCTGGTGTTGCACGCCTTTATTCATGCCCAACAAGGCGACTTGTTCGTTCAAAAGGCGCCTGCTTCCACCGTTGCAGATCTGGCACAGGCTCTACTGGAGCTCTTCGACCTCGACAATCCGATCAAGATAATCGGTACTCGCCACGGAGAAAAATTATACGAATCATTAATTTCTCGCGAAGAGATGGCGAAAGCCCAGGATATGGGACGTTATTATCGCATTCCAACCGATAATCGGGATTTGAACTACAACAAGTATTTTGTCGAAGGAGAATCGCATATAGCGGATTTGGATGACTATACCTCTCACAATACTGAACGCTTGAACATTGATGCGATTAAAGCACTTCTCATGAAATTACCGGAAATTCAAGAGGCGCTTAATGCTTAAGTTGATGACTTTGGTCGGAACGCGTCCTGAACTTATCAAGATGAGCAGAGTGATTGCCGAGTGCGATAAACAATTTAATCATATTTTGGTACATTCTGGGCAAAACTACGATTACGAATTGAATCAAGTCTTCTTCGACGATCTGCAAATACGCAGACCGGATTATTTTCTGGAGGCTGCCGGAGATACTGCGGCAAAAACGATTGCTGCAGTCATTGAAAAATCGGACGCAATTTTTGAGAGCGAAGCGCCAGACGCTCTTCTTTTGTACGGTGATACCAATACCTGCCTGGCTGTTATTTCCGCCAAGCGTCGGAAAATTCCTGTTTTTCATATGGAAGCAGGTAACCGGTGCTTCGACCAACGGGTTCCCGAGGAATTAAATCGCAAGGTTCTGGATCATCTTAGCGACATCAATATGGTTCTGACCGAACATGCGCGCCGTTATTTAATTGCCGAGGGCTTGAGGCCTGAACACATTATTAAAACGGGCTCGCATATGCGCGAAGTTATCGATTTTTATTTGCCGAAGATCGAGCAATCCGATGTTCTGTCCCGTTTGCAATTGGAGAGCGGAAAATTTTTTGTCGTCAGCGCGCACCGCGAAGAAAACGTAGATTCGCCGGAGGCATTAGAAGATCTGCTGGAGACCTTACAAGCGCTTCTGCAGCGATATCAGATGCCGATTTTTGTTTCGACACATCCGAGAACACGCAGACGCATGGACGATGCAGGTTACACGGATCTGGACGCGCGCATCATGTTTTCAAAGCCTTTGGGTTTTTTCGATTACATGAAGCTGCAGATGAGCGCCTTTTGCGTATTGTCAGACAGCGGCACCATTACCGAAGAGGCATCCTTGTTAAATCTTCCTGCGGTTACTTTGCGGAATGCGCATGAGCGGCCGGAGGGGATGGATGTGGGGACATTGATTATGTGCGGGCTGAAGTCCGAACGCGTGATCGAGGCTATTGACATCGTCGTTTCCCAACGCACCGAAAAGTTGCATACGGCTCTCCCGGTAGCCGATTATGAAAATCCTTATGTCTCCAAGCAGATTGTCAGGGTAGTTGCCAGCTACGTTGACTATATTAACCGGGTGGTTTGGTCAAAATAATTCCTGTTATAGCAGAGGGCATATGCCTTTCGTTTTTTGTTCGATTGCAGTAGGTAGTCGTTAAGTCAAGTAACAAGAGAACCCTCGATTGCGATATTCATTCACTTTAGCTTTTATGGCAAATACGTATGCCATAACCTTGCTACTCATCATATTGGGTATCTCGGGTCATCGTGTCATGGCTGCGGAGGTCGGTGTAGTTCAGGGAGCCACTTTGGCACTGTTCTATGCGTTTTCAGCAAACGCCCGTAGTCTTATTTTGAATAAGATATCCGGCGTCTCTGCTTATTCAGTGATGTTTTGGCGTTTTGTCCTGCTTGTTCCTCTTGCGGCAGCTTCCTATTGGCTAAGCGTCGACGTCGCACAGGCGCATTGGTTATTGACGATTATCCTTATCCTTCGTCGTTGCATTGAATGGCTGGGAGAAGTTCATCTCAGTGAGATGGAGCGTCTTGGAAATCAAAATGCGGCAAAAAGATATTTTTTGCTGCAGGCAATTTTAATGCTGATCCTATTGGTTTGGCTTGTGGGCGATTTTCCCCATCCATTGCTGGGCTTATTTTTGTGGGCGTTTTTGCCGATTGGATTTAGCACCGGTTTCCTCATGCATTTGACCAAGGCATCATACACATTGACCGGTGTTACTTTCAAGATGCTGCCAAACCTGGGATCGACGGCGATCATCGGCATTACCGTTTATGTATTTCGGCTTTTGATTTTGCTGGCGACAGACAAAGAAACGGCGGGGGATTTATTTACCGCATTTGCAATTGGAGGTGTGATCGGATCCATATTTGCAAATGTATTAGGCGCAAGTATTGCGCATCACGAACAGAGTAGCGGAGCACCTTATTTTCCGAAATTTCTCCGTTACGCATTAAATGCCTCAATTATTCTGGGTGCGGCAATTTTCTTTGCCGCGGCGCTAAAATTTCCGCTTCTGCCACGAACCGGGAAGTCCAATTTTTTCTGGGAAACCACTGGCTTGTCGATGATCGGCAGCGTCATTATGGTGTATGCCCAACGTATACGTTTTAGGCTGTTGCAGAACGATAGCGAACATGATGTTTTCGGTCCAGACGTGCTGGTGAACATTTTGGTTTTTGCATCTGTTCCATTTGTATTTTATTTGTTTGGCAAAGAAGCAATGAGCGGACTGTATTTGCTCAGCTCTGCATTGGCATATGTTTTTTACAAGAGTGCCGGGAGAGAAAAAGAAGAATATAGCGGTAAACGGGCTTATTCTCCGCTTGTCTATAGGTATTTGCAGGCGGGAATAGCTGCGTTGCTATTGCTGCCGCTATTTTTCCAATTGGGGGCAGGGATATTTCTCGAACAATCCGTCACTTTTGATAGTGGAGGAGTATTACGTAATCTTCCAATACCAGTCTCAGTGCTGGTCTGCTACATAGGCATATTATTGATCGGAGCTTACCGGCGCGCATTTTTATCGTTCGCATATATTTTTGTCACATGCATATTAATGGTGATGTCGTCCATTATTTTGACGCAAGGTATGTCGCTCTTGCAGCAAGAGAAATTCGTTTTGTTGATTCAATATGTACTGCCGATGTTTGCTTTGGTATTAGGTCAAATATATGAACCATTGGAAGAATCCAAAGACGATGCAACCTGCGCAAAAGCTTTTTTCTGGATATTAATTTTCGTCGTCCCCTTACAGCTGATTTTTACCTGGCAACGAGGTCTTGGATACTTGTCTCCTTGGGCTGGTTTATTTTCCATTTATCAATCTTTGCAGTATGTGCCTGTCATTTTTGTTTCTGCGTTTGTTCTCGCTCTGTTTGGGCTTTGGCATTTACCAAAATATAAGATCGCCTTATTCTTTCTTTCCCTTTGCATGGCAATTTATGTCGCAGCGTCCATATCGATGCTGGCGATAGCGCTGTTTTTTGTTGGGTTACTGACCTTTGTTTTTTTTCATTTAAAAGTAGGTGCGGGAAAATTTCCATTTGGCATGCTTCTCATGGCACTCGTGTTGAGCGTTGCTTATTCCAAGTACATAGAATCTGATGTCACATTTAAATTTAGCTTGCCAACTAATGTTGTTGCGGGGAAAGTAGACAGTAATGAAGCTGGGGTAACAAGAGAAATCCCATTGGAAGCAGAGATTGTTTCAACTCCATCGAAAATAACAGACAGTGAATTGCCTAAAAATCTCAGTGGACGAATCAAATATTGGAACTATTACATCCACGGTGTTTCAAATACCCCGCGATCATTTCTATTCGGCAGTGATACTCCGCCGGACCGTACGCAGTACCCTAGTGGACATAATTATTATTTGGATTTTATCTTTAACTTCGGGTTGTTCGCGATAATTCCGACTTTGTTTCTTATCGGATTTACGGTTATGCAGATATACCGGCGTCGAAGAATAATAATCACATCGCCAACCTTGCTTTCATTGTCCTTAGTCGTTATGTTCTTGATTTTTTGCGATAATTTTCTAAAAGTTGGTATGAGGCAACCCTATGCAGGAATATTTTCGTTTTTTCTGTGGGGATTGCTAATTACAAAATTAAAAAGAAGTGGTCCCGACAATTCGGACAATAGTTTAAGTGGACGCATGTCGCGAGGCTAACGAAGAAGACGAGCGAGGCGGTGTACAAGACCCATATCAGTCTCCGTCACCTACCCTTACTTGCGGCTCCGATGCAACGCGGATCACGAGTCCCAATCAGGTATTCGCGATCGACATCATGCATTCCGATGCGGCGGGATTCGTTTATTTGTTCGCGACCATGGACCGGCCCAGCCGACCAGTATTGGGCCAGGTTATCCATCGCGCCGCACGCTCTTGCCCTGCGCATGGTGCAAATTTGTGTCCAACCAAACCGGCTACCTCGCATGACACTGTTTAAAAATTTACCCACTTGGCTTAATCGCGCTGCTTATTATTTATTTTTCGGAATTGTCGGGCTGCTAACGTTAAAAGCGTATGAGCAATATTCGGGACATGGATATATTTATCTACTATTCACCGTCATATCGAATAGCCTCCTTTATTTGGGATTCAGAAAGAAGGCGATTTTTTTTGATGCTGCTATCGGCGTCTTTTTTTGGCTGGGATTCTGGCTAAAGACAACGATAAGAATCGCTTTCTTGAACGGGGTGTTTCATGAGGCAGTAGGAAATTTCGATGGTTCTGGTGCTGCATTCGACCGAGGTTTGCTAGTTTCTTCATGCGGCCTTCTTGCACTCGTTGTGGTCGCAGTCATCAGAGGACATTTTTTTTCATATGCTGGCAAGAGGGGGCAGATAAGTACTCAGCCTGGATTGTTCAAGTTATATCAAAGTAATCGTAAATATATTTTGGCAACCTTCGTATTGCTATGCGCGGGTGTCGCAATAAGTAACGTTTATTTAGGTATTTATCAAAGGGGAGAGGTCTCCTCGATGATTTTGCCCTTCGGACTGAGTGGAATATATAAATGGTTATTGCTGTTCGGGTTAGCTTCTTTTGGCGCAATAATTCTTCAATTCGAATATGTCATTTGCAAAAGAAATTCTTATTTAGTCGCGATTTTGGTTTTGCTTGAAGGCCTGTTGTCGAATGTTTCTATGCTGAGCCGGGGTATGGTTTTAAATTCGGTGGCGACATTCTTCGGTTTATTCAAAAGTTTACAATGTAATCTAATTGCCGTTAAATTTCGTTTTTTTGCTACTATTGCCGTCATTTTTTTAACGCTATTTTTGAGTTCGCTCTTAATCGTAAGTTATTTACGTTATTACGGGCCAGTCAAATTTGATGAAAAAGTGGCGGCGATAAGCAGCATTTCCGATGTGCAACATGTCGCTTCGTCGGGCTTCATATCAAGCCAGACTGATGCTCTTTTTATTGACCGTTGGGTTGGTGTTGAAGGTGTATTTGCTGTATCGAGTTCAAAAAAAGAAGGGTGGGATTTATGGCGAAATGCCTGGAGGGAAACCTATGCCGAACGTGGCACAAGTTTTTATGACTTGAATCTCATCCAGTCTCCTTATCTGATTACCGATTTGTCGAAACATCACTATATTTCTTTGCCTGGCGTTATTGCTTTTTTCTTTTATCCAGGTTCATTCCCGTTCTTGTTTTTTTGTATGTTATTGGTAGGCGCCATAGGTGCCCTGACTGAGATTGTCGTTTATAAGATGAGCGGTAAAAACTTGATTCTATGTTCTTTGTTGGCACAGGTTGTTGCATTTAGATTTGCAAGTTTTGGCTATGCTCCGTCCCAATCCTATTTACTATTTGGATCTTTAATCTTAAATCTCGTTTTCATCTACGGTGCCGAACGATTGTTGTCGCGTTCAAGTGGATTTCTTTCGCCAGCCCTGCAAAACAACCAAAAATAGAAAAGCACAATGTCATCTCAGCATGATTTTAGTCCCGTGATTTTGGTTACCGGCGCTTCCGGATTTGTTGGAGCGGCGTTGATGCATAGGCTTAGCACCGACGGACGGCGTGTTTATCCTGCCGTACGCAAAAAAATTGCGATGCCTGATTTTCGATTAGCGCCAGACCTAACGGCAACCGCGAACTGGCGACCTGCGCTACAAGGTATTAACGTCATAGTCCATACTGCTGCTCGCGTTCACATAATGAATGACAACGTAGCCGATCCGCTTGCCGCATTCCGTGCCGCGAATGTGGATGGTACGCTGGCTCTGGCGCGGCAAGCTGCGGAAGCGGGCGTCCGCCGCTTCGTATTTATCAGTTCGATCAAGGTCAATGGCGAGGTCAGCGCCCCAGGCGCCGCATTTTCAGCAAAGGATCGGCCTGCACCGGTCGACGATTATGGCATTTCCAAGGCTGAAGCTGAAGTCTGCTTGCAACAGGTCGCACACGATACTGGTATGCAGGTTGTCATCATTCGGCCTCCGCTAGTATACGGCCCCGGCGTCAAGGCAAATTTTCAAAGCATGATGTGGTGGTTGCGGCGCGGTATTCCGCTGCCGTTTGGCGGCATTCAGAATAAACGCAGTCTTGTGGCATTGGACAATCTCATCGATTTAATTGTGCTCTGTATTGAACACCCTGCCGCCGCAAACCGGATATTCCTTGCCGCCGATGGTGACGATATGTCGACGCCTGAGTTGCTGCGCAGAGTCGCGGCAACTTTGGGCACCGAAGCGAAGTTATTTTCTGTGCCGGTTGGATTATTGACAGGAGCTGCCCGTCTGATTGGGAAGCCTGCAATCGCGCAGCGGCTATGCGGTTCCTTGCAAGTCGATATATCTGAAACCCGAAATGTGCTTGGCTGGCAGCCCCCTTTCACGGTAGATATGAGCCTGTATAAAACGGCGCAATGGTTTCTGAGCAGATAATTATCCAGGATAGTTAAAAAATACGAACGAACGTGAAACAATAGCGAGATGAAAAGACTATTCGACCTTATATTGGCCATAATTGCCGGCATCTTGCTGTCGATGCCGATCGTCATTGTCTCGCTTCTCGTACGTTTTACGTCCCCAGGTCCGGTGCTATATTGGTCCGATCGTGTCGGAAAGCGCAATATGCTCTTCAAAATGCCGAAATTTCGAACGATGCGTGTCGGTACGCCGACAGTCGCTACACATTTACTGGCTGATCCAGGTGCTTATTTGACGCCGATCGGTAGCTTTTTACGTAAATCGAGCCTGGACGAATTACCGCAAATATGGAGTATTCTCGCGGGCGACATGAGTTTTGTGGGACCGCGCCCAGCTTTATTCAATCAGGAAGACTTGATCGTATTGCGCACTGAGTGCGGCGTAGATAGTCTGGTTCCGGGCTTGACCGGCTGGGCGCAGGTTAATGGGCGAGATGCGCTGCCGATTCCTGACAAGGTTAAATTAGATCAGGAATATTTGCAAAACGCCAACTTATTGTTAGATTTGCATATTCTATATTTGACGATGAAAAAAGTTATAAAACGCGATGGCATACAACACTAACGATTATGACCCGCTTCGATCTTATCCTTACTAACTAATGCAAACATTCATTATCAAGCTGTCCAGGCGCACCAAGCAATACGTCGTAGGGGCGGTCGACATCGTGATGTCGATACTTGCCACTTGGCTGGCGTTTTTCCTGCGGCTGGATAGCGCCGAGATGCCGCATGGCTATCAATGGCACGCATATCAGTTGGCGATAGTTCTCTCGCTGCCTATCCTTACCCATTTTGGCCTGTATCGAGCCGTTTTCCGTTACGCCGGTATGTCCGCAATGGCAACCATTGTCAAGGCTATTGCCTTATATGGCGCGATCTTCTTTGCGATTCTGGTCTGGCTGGCCCTGCCTGGCATACCGCGTACGCTCGGCTTGCTGCAACCCTTGTTATTTTTATTCTTGGTCGCTGGCACTCGCATTGTCGCGCGCATCTGGCTCACCAGGACCGCCGGCGATCGCCGGCCCGAAAGAGAGGCACGGCTACTAATCTATGGAGCCGGTGCGGCTGGGGCACAGATCGCCGAGGTCATCCAGCGCAAGCGGCAATTGACCTTGATCGGTTTCTTGGACGACGAGCCGCAACTGGTTGGCAAAACCATTAACGCCTATGCTGTGCATCCGGTGCGCGATCTTCATAAGCTGATTGATCTGTATGGAGTCACCGATATCCTGTTGGCGATGCCGGCCATCAATCGCTCGCGCCGAAATGAAATATTGGCAACGCTGCGTCAGCATCATGTCCGAATCCGTTCATTGCCGGATCTCGCGGAACTGGCGCAAGGTAAAGCGACCATCTCCGATATTCACGAACTCGATATTGTCGATTTACTCGGCCGTGAGCCGGTTGCGCCGAATCCGGCGCTGATTGGCAGAAATATTCGTGGAAAAATTGTCATGGTCACTGGTGCGGGCGGTAGTATCGGTTCCGAGCTGTGCAGACAGATCATCTCGGTCAAGCCTTCAAAATTGTTGTTGCTGGAGCATAGTGAATTCAGCCTCTATCAGATTCATAGCGATTTGACGGCAGTGGCCATCGAGTTGAATGTAGCAGTGGAATTGATCCCCCTGCTAGGCAGCGTACGTGATTACGAGCGGATTCGGGAAGTATGTAAAGTCTGGAAGCCGCAAACCATCTACCATGCTGCCGCCTATAAACACGTTCCGCTGGTCGAACATAATCCCGCAGAAGGCGTGCGTAACAATGTGTTTGGCACCTATAACGTAGCCCGCGCAGCAGTTGAAAGTGGCGTTGCAGATTTCGTGTTGATCAGTACCGACAAAGCGGTCCGTCCTACCAATATCATGGGGGCCAGCAAACGTCTGGCCGAAATGATTCTGCAGGCGCTGGCAACCAGCACTGCGCCGGTTTTTGAAAATGCGCCGGCAAGCACAACTCCAACGCCATGTAAAACGCGTTTTGCGATGGTTAGATTCGGCAATGTGCTGGGTTCATCGGGATCAGTGGTGCCCTTGTTCCGCCAGCAGATAAAGGATGGTGGTCCCGTCACTGTCACCGATCTGGAAGTTACTCGCTATTTCATGACCATCCCGGAAGCCGCGCAATTGGTTGTGCAGGCCGGTGCGATGACTGAGGGCGGTGACGTCTTCGTGCTCGACATGGGGGAGCCAGTCAAGATCATTGATCTGGCGTATCGCATGGTTGAGTTATCTGGTTTTGTCGTCAAAGACGAAAAAAATCCGCACGGCGATATCGAAGTCAAGGTAACCGGCTTGCGTCCTGGCGAGAAATTATATGAAGAACTGTTGATAGGCGAAAATCCACAGCCGACCGCACATTCCCGCATCATGAAAGCGCAAGAGGAATTTCTGCCGTGGGAAGAACTCTCCACCGAGTTGCAGTTACTTGCTGTTGCTGTGCGAGATAATAAGGTGGAAGAGATTCGCTGCATTTTAGGGCGCCTGGTAAGCGGATACACTGCTGCCACGGACTTGGTCGATCTTGTCTATCTGAAGGAAAATGCCACTACGGTGTAATGCCGGGGTCTCTCATTTACTGTAGCAGGTCTAATTTGAACATCCTGATCGTCCGCGTCTCCTCCCTCGGCGACGTCGTCCACAACATGCCCCTGCTGGCCGATGTGCATCGCCATTTCCCGGACGCGCAAATCGACTGGGTGGTCGAAGAAGCCTACACCGATCTGGTCGGGCTCAATCCGCATGTGCGCAGCATTATCCCGATCGCGCTGCGGCGCTGGCGCAAGCGTCTGTGGTCGGCATCGGTACGCGCCGAAATCGCGGCGTTTTACCGCCGCCTGCGTGCTGTGGAATACGATCTGGTGCTGGATACCCAAGGTTTGCTAAAAACCGGGTTGGTCATGCAAATGGCGCGTCTGGCGCCGGGCGGCAGGCGCGCCGGCCTGGCCAACGCCACCGAAGATTCCGGCTACGAACCCTTGTCCCGTTTATTCCATCATCTCAGCGTGACGGTCGAATTGCGCGCCCATGCCGTGGCGCGCGGCCGCGCGGTTGCCGCCGCCGCCCTCGGTTATGCCGCGACGGATGAAATCGATTTTGCCTTGCAGGCGCCGGCGGCATCGACATCGGCCTCGCGGCCATGGAGCGAATTAAACCGATACGCCGTTTTCTTCCATGGCACGGCCGGCGCCGACAAGCAATGGCCGATCGCTTCCTGGCGCGAGATCGCCGCGATGCTGGCCGCGCGCGGCATGCCGGTGCTGCTGCCCTGGGGTGACCGGAAAGAACTCGCAAGAGCGCAGCAAATCGCCGCGGACCTGCCCAACGTGCAGGTCCTGCCGCAATTGAACCTGATGGATGCCGTTGCGCTGGCGCAGGGCGCGGCGCTGGCGATCGGCGTCGACACCGGACTGACGCACGTCGCGGCGGCCTATTGCCGTCCCACGATCGAGCTGTATATTGCTTCGCCGCGCTGGAAAACCGAAGGTTATTGGTCGCCGAATATTGTCAATCTTGGAGATGCCGGCGCCGTGCCGTCGGTGGCCGAAGTCGCTGCGGCAATCGACAATCTGCTAGGGCCGGCCGACCCCGCCGCCGAGCTGCTTTCCGATCCCGCGAATCGGTGGGCATGAACGCGATGGGTATGCGGTATAAGGGCGCAGAACAGGCATAATACGGCCCATGGAACAGCAAATCATCGAAAACGACCTGGCCTTGTGGCAGGTCCTGAAACCGAACCCGGAATGGATCGCCGCGCTCGAAGCCGGCAAGGTCCTGTATTTCCCGAAGATGACGTTCGAGCTGCTGCCGTCCGAGCAAGCCCTGCTGACGCCGGCTGTGCGCAATCCGAAGGCACGCAACATCAGCCTCGACGCGCGCGGGCTTCTGAAAGGCGCGGCCGGCGATACCGCAACGCAACTGGCGCTGGCGCTGATGATCGGGCGTTTCCGCGAACAGGCACTGGCGCTGATCAATTCGCTGTTGCCGGATTACCAGGCAAATCTGCGCCTGGCGCCGACCAGCTACCGGCCGATGCAGGTCGAGTCGCGCGCCCAGTCGTGGCGCGCCGATGACCGGCGTTTGCATGTGGACGCCTTTCCGTCGCGGCCGAATCGCGGCGAGCGGATCCTGCGTGTTTTCGCCAACGTCAATCCGAACGGCGAGCCGCGCGTATGGCGCGTCGGCGAACCGTTCGAAACCGTGGCGCGGCGCTTCCTGCCGCGCGCCAAGCCCTACAAGCGCTGGCAGGCCAACCTGCTGAAGACGCTCAAGATCACTAAATCGCTGCGCTCCGAATACGATCATCTGATGCTGCAACTGCATGACGGCATGAAATCCGATGCCGATTATCAAACCAGCGCGCAGCAGGTCACGATGCCGTTCGCCGCCGGCTCGGTCTGGATCTGTTTTTCGGATCAGGCCTCGCACGCGGTCATGTCGGGGCAATACATGCTGGAACAAACGCTGCATCTGCCCGCGGACAAGCAATACGATCCTTCAGCCAGTCCCCTGGCGATCCTGACCCGGCTTTGCGGCCATCCGCTGGTCTGATGCGCTTCCTTTACTCCATCGCCTGGTGGCTGGCGATGCCGTTCGTGCTGATTAAATTGTGGCGGCGCGGCCGCGGCGAGCCAGGCTATCGCCAGAATATCGCCGAGCGTTTCGGCTTTTACAAACAGCTTGAAACCGGCCAACGCCAGCCGCTGCTGTGGGTGCATGCGGTCTCCGTCGGCGAAACGCGCGCCGCGCAGCCGCTCATCGACGCGCTGCTGGCCGCCTATCCCGATCATGCCCTGCTGCTGACCCACATGACCGCGACAGGGCGCGCCACCGGCCAGGAATTGTTCAGCCATTACGGCGTGCGCTTCGTGCAAAGCTATCTGCCTTACGACACCGGCTGGATGGCGGCGCGCTTCCTGGGTTATTTCAAGCCGCGCATCGGCATCCTGATGGAAACCGAGGTCTGGCCGAACATGGTGGCGCAATGCGTGCGCTGCCGGGTGCCGGTGGCGCTGGTCAATGCGCGCCTGTCGGAACGGTCTCTGCGCCGCGGCAAGCGTTTCGAAAGCCTGATGCTGGAAGCTGCCGCCGGCTTGCGGCTGGTGGCCGCGCAAACCGGGGCCGATGCCGATAGGCTCAAGCGCTTCGGCGCTGCCAATGTGCATGTCACCGGCAGCCTGAAATTCGAGGTAGCGCCGCCGCCGGCAATGCTGCAGCGGGGCGCGCAATTGCGCGCACGGTTCGGCGATCGTCCGGTATTGCTTTGCGCCAGCACGCGCGAGGGCGAGGAGGCGCTGATTCTGTCGTCGCTGGCGGCCGCGGCGGCATCGGGCGTGCTGGGCGATTTGCTGACCGTGATCGTCCCGCGCCATCCGCAGCGCTTCGATGCCGTGGCCGACATGATCGCGGCATATCGGGGCTTGCCAATGCAGCGGCGCTCCGCGCTGAGCGATAACGGCGCCGATGCCTTGCCGGCCTCGGTCAGGGTGCTGCTCGGCGATTCGATGGGAGAGATGTTCGCTTATTATTCCGTCTGCGATATTGCATTCATCGGCGGCAGCCTGCTGCCCTTGGGCGGCCAGAATCTGATCGAGGCGGCGACCGTCGGCAAACCGGTGCTGATCGGGTTGCATACTTTCAATTTTGCGCAAAGCACCGAAGACGCCATTGTTGCCGGTGGCGCCTTGCGCGTCCCGGATGCGGCGCAGATGCTGCAGCAAGCGCTGGCCTTGTCGCACGACCGTGAAAAGCGCCATGCGATGGGATTGGCCGCGCAGGGGTTTGCGCGGCAGCATCAGGGCGCGACGGAACGAACGGTCGGCTTGCTGAAAAATCTGCTTTAGCGGGATATTGCAGGAAACAGGGAATAAAAAAGCGGGCCGCAAAGCCCGCTTTTTTTACGTCGCAAATGGAAGCCGCTTACTTTGCGGCGGCTATCCCCGGCACCGGCGCCGCAGGCGGCAACGCCGTCCCCGTCACCTCATTCAAGCCGCCGCCCAGCGAACGATACAGATCCACCGAATTGGTCAGGCGCAAAGCGCGTGCCTGGATCAGCGCCTGCTGCGCGCCGAACAATTCACGCTCCGCGTCGAGACGGTCGAAGGAGCTGGCGATGCCGTTCTTGTAGCGCAGATTGGTCAGGTCGACCCGCTCCTGCGTCACCTTCAGGAAGGCCTCTTGCGCCTCGACCTGTTCGGTCAGCGTTTCGCGGCCGACCAATGCATCGGCCACTTCGCGGAACGCGGTCTGGATGGTTTTTTCATAGTCCACCACGGCCAGGTTCTTGCGCACTTCGGCCAAGGTCAGATTGCCGCGGTTGCGGCCGGCGTCGAAGATCGGCAAGGTCAGCTGCGGCGAAAACGACCATGCGCCGCTGCCGGAATCGAACAGGCCGCCCAGCGTATTGCTGACGCTGCCGAACGCCGCCGTCAGCGAAATGCGCGGGAAAAACGCCGCGCGCGCCGCGCCGATGTTGGCGTTGGCTGCCAGTAGGCGCTGCTCGGCCGCACGGATGTCGGGACGGCGGGTCAGCAGATCCGAGGGCAGGCCGGCCGGAATGTCGGCGACGATATTCTGATCCGACAGGGTTTGCCCGGCGGGCAGGTTGTCGATGCGTTTGCCGACCAGCAGTGTCAGGGCATTGTCGGCCTGCGCGCGCTGGCGCTTCAGCGTCGCCAGGGACGTGCGGGCCGATTGCACCAAGGTATTCGACAGGCTCAGGTCCAGCGATGAATCGACGCCGACGTCGAAGCGCTTCTGCGCCAGCGTGTAGTCCGACTGGCGGCTGTCCAGGGTTTGCTGGGCGATCGCCATCTGTTCGGCAAACGAGCGTTCGGCCAGATAGGCTTCGGCCACTTGCGACACCAGGCTGATCTGCGCCGACTGGCGCGCTTCTTCCGTGGACAGATACGAGGCCAGCGCCGATTGGCTCAGGCTGCGCACGCGGCCGAAGAAGTCCAGCTCGAAGGCGGCCAGGCCAAGGCCGACCTGGTATGAATTGCTGGTCAGCGGCTGCCCGGTCGGCGACTGCACTGCCGCCAGGCGCTGGCGCGCCGCGTTGGCATTCAGATTGAGATTCGGCAAGCGGTCGGCGCTGGTGATGTTGTATTGCGCGCGCGCCGCTTCGATGTTCAGCGCGGCGGTGCGCAGGTCGCGGTTGTTTTCCAGCGCGGCCGCGATCAGCGCCTGCAGATGCCGGTCAGGGAAAAACTCACGCCAGCCCAGTGTGGCCGCTTCGCGTTGCGCGCCGATGGCCGAAGCCGAATCGACCGTGCCGGGATAGGCCGCATCCACCGGCGCGGCCGGCCGCTGGTAAGTCGGAATCAGCGAGCAGGCCGACAGCACGCCGGCGGCCAGCATGGCCGAACCCAGTTTCGCCAGCCCGTGAATTGAAAAATGTGACATTCCGATCCTTCCCATGATTAATCCGGCGCGCCGTCGTGGCCCAGCGCCGGGGTGGCAGCCGGTTGGCCGCCGTTGTTGCCGCTCTCGGCGTCGGCGTGCTTGCTACGTTTCCTGCCCGAGAAAATGGTGCGCACCACCACGAAGAACACCGGCACGAAGAACACCGCCAGCAAAGTCGCGGTAATCATCCCGCCCATCACGCCGGTGCCGATCGCGCGCTGGCTGCCGGAACCGGCGCCGGTCTTGATCGCCAGCGGCAGCACGCCCAGGATGAACGCGAACGAGGTCATGATGATCGGCCGGAATCGCAGATGCACCGCTTCCAGGGTGGCTTCAACCAGGCTCTTGCCCTGCGCTTGCAGGTCCTTGGCGAATTCAATGATCAGAATCGCGTTCTTCGCCGACAGACCCACCACCGCGATCATCCCGACCTTGAAGTACACGTCGTTCGGCATGCCGCGCAAGGTCACGCCGAGCAGCGCGCCCAGGATGCCGAGCGGCACCACCAGCATCACCGAAAGCGGAATGGTGGTGCTTTCGTACAGGGCCGCCAGCACCAGGAACACCGCCACGAGCGACAGCAGATACAGCGCCGGCGCCTGCGAGCCGGAAGTCTTTTCTTCCAGCGACTGGCCGGTCCATTCGTAGCCGATGCCCGGCGGCAGCTTGGCGATGAAGCCTTCCATTTCGTTCATCGCTTCGCCGGTGCTCTTGCCGGGGGCGGCGCCGCCGGCGATCTTGTATGCCGGATAGCCGTTGTAGCGGATCAGTTGCACCGGACCGTTGATCCATTTCGAGCTGACGAAGGAGGAGAACGGCACCATGGCGCCCGAAGAATTGCGGGCGTACAGGCGGGTCAGGTCTTCCGGCTGCAGGCGTTCCGGCGCATCGGCCTGCACGATCACGCGCTGTTGGCGGCCCTGGTTCGGGAAGTCGTTGGTGTAGGCGGAGCCGAGCGATGTCGACAGCACGCTGTTGATGTTGGCGAAGGTCACGCCGAGCGCGCTGGCCTTGTCGCGGTCGATGTCCAGTTGCAGCTGCGGCGCATCTTCCAGGCCGTCCGGCCGTACGCCGGTCACGATTTTGCTTTGCGACGCCATGCCCAGCAACTGATTGCGGGCCGCCAGCAACGCCGCGTGGCCGAGGCCGGCGCGATCCTGCAGGCGCAGCGTGAAGCCGACGGCGTTGCCCAGTTCGGGAATCGGCGGCGGATTCAGCGGGAACACCATGGCGTCCTTGATCTGCATGAAGGCGCCGAAGGCCTTGCCGGCGATTGCATCGGCCGAATCGGCCGGGCCGCGTTCGGACCAGTCTTTCAGCGGCACGAACACCAGGCCGGCATTCTGGCCGTTGCCCGAGAAGCTGAAGCCGAGCACGCCGATCACATGCTCAACGCCGGGCTGCTTGAGGAAGTAGTCTTCCACTTTCTTGACCACTTCCAGCGTGCGGTTCTGGCTGGCGCCGGCCGGCAGCTGGATGTTGGTCAGGATGTAGCCCTGGTCTTCGTTCGGCAGGAACGATGCCGGCAGGCGCACGTACAGCAGGCCGACGCAGGCCAGCACCAGCGCATACACCAGCATCGAACGGCCGGTCTTGGTCAGCAGGCGCGCGATCACGCCCTGGTAGCCGCTGGCGGTTTTGCTGAAGCGGCGGTTGAACCAGCCGAAGAAGCCCTTGCGCTCATGATGCGAGCCGGCCGCGATCGGCAGCAGGATGGTGGCGCACAACGCGGGCGTGAGCGTGAACGCCATCAGCACCGAGAACACCATCGAGGCGATCATCGACAGCGAGAACTGGCGGTAGATCTGGCCCACCGCGCCGCCGAAGAACGCCATCGGCACGAACACCGCGATCAGCACCAGCGTGATGCCGATCAGCGCGCCGGTAATCTGGCCCATGGCCTTCTTGGTCGCTTCCCGCGGCGACAAGCCTTCCTCGGTCATGATGCGTTCGACGTTTTCCACCACCACGATCGCATCGTCGACCAGGATGCCGATCGCCAGCACCATGCCGAACATGGTCAGCACGTTGATCGAGAAGCCGAACAGCAGCAGCGTCGCGAAGGTGCCCAGCAGCGCCACCGGCACCACGATGGTCGGGATAATCGTATAGCGGATGTTCTGCAGGAACAGATACATCACCAGGAACACCAGCACAATCGCTTCGACCAGGGTCTTGATCACTTCCTCGATCGAGATCTTGACGAATTTGGAGGTGTCGTAAGGGATCTGGTATTTCATGCCGGCCGGGAAAAATTTCGCCAGTTCGGCCATCTTGTTGCGCACCGCGGTGGCGGTGCCGAGCGCGTTGGCGGTAGGCGACAGCTGCACGCCGATGGCCGAAATCGGCTTGCCGTCGATGCGCGCCGAAGTCGAGTAGCTCTGGCCGCCGATTTCGATGCGCGCCACGTCGCGCAGCCGCACCACCGAACCGTCCGGATTGGCCACCAGCACGATCTTGCCGAACTCTTCCACGCTCGACAGCTGGCCGGTCACCACCACGGTGGCCGAAATCTGCAGCGAGGACACGCTGGGCAGGTCGCCCAGGGTGCCGGAAGCGACTTGCGCATTCTGCGCGCGGATTGCGCTCGAGACGTCGTCCGGCGTCAGCTTGTAGCTGACCAGCTTGGCGGGATCGATCCAGATGCGCATGGCGCGCTCGGTGCCGAACAGCTGTGCGGTGCCGACGCCAGGCACGCGCCGGATTTCATTGAGCACGTTGCGCGACGCGTAATCGCCCAGCGCGACCGGATCGAGCTTGCCGTCTTCGGAGGAAATGGTGATGAACTGCAGGAAGTTGCTGCGCGACTTGACGACCTGCACGCCCTGTTGCGTGACCGAGGCCGGCAGGCGCGCTTCCACCCGTTTCAGGCGGTTCTGCACGTCCACCGCGGCCAGGTCGGGATTGGTTTCGTTGGAGAAAGTCACGGTAATGGTGACCGCGCCCGGCTGGCTTTGCGACTCGACGTATTGCAGGCCGTCGGCGCCGTTGAGTTCCTGTTCAATCAGGCTGGTGACGCTGTCGTCCATGGTCTGCGCGGTGGCGCCGGGGTACGCCGCGGTGATCACGATGGTCGGCGGCGCAATGCTCGGATATTGGGATACCGGCAGTTTGGTGATCGACAGGGCGCCGGCGAGCATGATGAAGATCGCCAGCACCCATGCAAAAATCGGGCGGGTAATAAAAAACGTTCCCATCAGTCAGCCTCTTAGTTCGCTTTGGTTTGTGCTGCGGGGGCTGCAGCAGCGGCTGGCGCAGGCTGCTGTGCCGCCGGCGCCTTTGCCGCCTGGGACGGATCCTTCCACGGCACCGGGTTCACGGTGGCGCCCGGCTTGATCTTCTGCAGGCCTTCCACGATCACGCGATCGCCCTGTTTGACGCCGTCCTTGATGATCCAGACATTGCCCTGCGAGGCGCCGGTCGTGACCGGCTGCGCCACCACCTTGTTGTCGGCGCCGACCAGCATCACCACCGAGCCGCCGACGTCGCGCACCACGGCCTGTTGCGGCACTGTGAGGGCGTTTTCATCCACGCCTTGCTCCAGCCGCGCGCGCACATACATGCCCGGCAACAGCGTGCGCTGCGGATTCGGGAATTCGGCGCGCAAAGTGATTTCGCCGGTGCTCTGATCCACGCTCAAATCCGAAAACAGCAGCTTGCCGGCTTGCGGATAAGGCTGGCCGTCGTCGGTCAGCAGCGTGACCTTGGCCTGGCCGTTGCCGCTTGCTTTGAGCTTGCCGTTGGCCAGCGCGCGTTTCAGGCTCAACACTTCATTGCTCGATTGCGTCAGGTTGACGTAGATCGGATCGAGTTGCTGGATCAGCGCCAGCTGGGTGACGTCGGCCTGGCCGACCAGCGCGCCTTCGGTCACCAGCGCGCGGCCGATGCGGCCCGAAATCGGCGCCGTGACGGTGGCGTAGCCCAGGTTCAGCGCGGCGGTCTGGCGTGCGGCGCGGGCGGTCAGCACATCGGCTTCGGCGGTTTTCTGGGCGGCGACGGCGTCGTCGTATTCCTGCCGGCTCACCGCATTGACTTCAACCAGCGGCTGGTAGCGCTTGGCCTTGGCCGATGCCTGCGCGGCGGTGGCTTCGGCGCGCGCCTGTGCGGCCTGCGCGCTGGCGAAGGCGGCCTGCAGCGGGGCGGGATCGATGCGGAACAGCACGTCGCCGGCCTTGACGTCGCTGCCTTCGCGGAAGGTGCGCTTCAGAATGATGCCGGGCACGCGGGCGCGCACCTGGGCGATGCGGGTGGCTTCCAGGCGACCCGGCAATTCGTCGCTGATCGCCAGGCGCTGCGGCGCGACGGTGATGATCGAGACCTCGGTCGGCGGCGGGCCGCCGGCGCCTGCATCGGGTTTTTTGCCGCAGGCAGCCAGGGCGGCCAGGGCAACGACAGTCAGCGCAATGCGCGTATTACGGCTAACCAGGCAACTAACTAAGCTCATAGAGATCTCGCACGGTAAAAGTTGATTTGCGGTCCGATCCGAACCGGGGCGCAAGTTGAAAAATAAAAAGTATAGGATACAGACAGTTACTTGGTCCTTACGGACGTTTACAATTAATTTTGGCGTAGGCAATACCAGTTTTCGCTGGCCGCGGAGCGGTTCGATGCCGCTCCGGTAGGACATGGATCAAGGCAATCAAATTGAATGGCATCTTGAATCGGATGCTATTATAACTACATACATTCATGAATGTATGTAGTTACTGAATATAAATTATTGTTGGAATTTGCATTTCCACCGGAATCCCAGATGGCCAGAAATACCAAGGAAGAGGCTCTCGAAACACGCAATCGCATCCTCGATGCGGCCGAGGAGGTGTTTCATGCGCGCGGCGTTTCACGCACCTCGCTGGCGGACATCGCCGCGGAGGCCGAGGTGACGCGCGGCGCAATTTATTGGCATTTCGAGAATAAAAGCGATCTGTTCAACGCCATGTGCGAGCGGGTCCGGCTGCCGCTGGAAACCATGAAGGCGGCCGACAGCGAGTTGTTCGTGGATGATCCGATGGGATTGCTGCTGAGTAATGCGGTGCAGGTGATGCGCCAGGTCGCGCACGATCCGCGCTCGCGCCGCGTCTTCGATATTCTGTTTTTCAAATGCGAATACGTGGAGCCGGACGATCCGATTGTGGTGCGCCAGCGCGAATGCTTCATGAGCGGCAAGGAAAAGATCAAGCGGATGCTGACGGAGGCGGTGGCGCTGCGGCAGTTGCCGGCGGATCTGGATATCAACCTGGCCTACGTCATGGTGCACGCCACGTTTTCAGGGATGTTGTCGGACTGGCTGTTTTGTCCGGCCAATTTCGATTTGTCGCGCGAAACCGAAAATCTGTTTTCGGCTACGATTCACGCCTTGCGCACGGCGCCGACCTTGCGTAAGCGGGCCTGAAGTTGTTGCAAGCCGAGGCGAGGCTGGGTGTTGTGCGAAGTGAGGTAAAGGGGGAGACGGCCGAAGGCCGGCGGAGGACACGAACGCAGTACAACGCCCAGCCTCGCCTCGGCTTGCAACAGCTTCTTCTTAATACATTGCCATTGCCGGATCGACTTGCTGCGCCCAGGCATGAATGCCGCCGGTGAGGTTGGTGACGTTGGCAAAGCCCTGCCGTTCCAGGAAGGCCGCGACCTGCATGCTGCGCGCGCCGTGATGGCAGATGCAGATGATTTCCGCTTCCGGATCCAGTTCCTGCATGCGCGCCGGGATGGTGTTCATGGCGATGGGCAGCGAATCCGCAATGCTGCATTTCTCGAATTCCCAAGGCTCGCGCACGTCCAGCAATAACGGCGCCGGACGGCCGGCGTCGGCGATCCGGGCAGCCAGTTCAGGGGCGGTCAAATGCTGCATGGCTATGTATCGGGCTCAGAAGGTGAAGTGGGAAGGCTGGGTCGCGGCGTGCAGCGGCTTGACCACGGTTTCGAACAGTTTGACCGTGTCGTAGATGCGCTCGCCGGTACGGGTGACGACCTGGGCCGACATTGCCGGCGCCTGGCCGACGAAAGCCACGATGCGGCCGCCGATCTTGATTTGCGACAAAATGCTTTCCGGCAGGAACGGCAAGGCGCCGGAAATCACGATCACATCGTATTCGGCCGCGCCGCCTGCTTCGCCGGCCGGCCAGCCTTGGGCGCCGTTGCCCAGTTGCACGTCGACATTGGCGATGCCGTAGGCCGACAGGTTCTGCTGGGCCTGCGAGCGGATGGCCGGATCGATTTCCACCGTGGTCACCTGGCGCGCCTTGTGCGCCAGCAGCGCCGCCATGTAACCGGAGCCGGTGCCGATTTCCAGCACATGTTCGTGTTTCTTGACCGCGGCGGCCTGCAGCACGCGCGCTTCAACCTTCGGCTGCAGCATGTTTTCGCCGCCCGGCAGCGGGATTTCGGTATCCATGAATGCCAGGCCCTTATAGGCGGCGGGGACGAAATCTTCGCGTTTGACCACCATCAACAAGTCCAGCACGTCCTGTTCCAACACATTCCAGGGGCGGATTTGCTGTTCGATCATGTTGAAGCGGGCTTGTTCAGTGTTCATTTGAGTCGCTCGATGGGTAAAAAGTGGAAACCGGAATAATGCAGCATTTTATCATCGCAAAATCGTGGCGTCCGGCCAATATCGGAAGTATGATCAAATCCAACTTTTCCGGGCAGGCGATGCAATGAATGGGCGCCGGTTGTCGGCAGGCTGGATTTAGGGTTACATGGATTGCAGAGAACATTGCGGCGCGTGCTGCACCGCGCCGTCGATTACCAGCGCCATCCCCGGCATGCCCGGCGGCAAGCCTGCCGGGGTGCGCTGCATTCAGCTGGCGGCGGACAATCGCTGCCTGATCTTCGGCCGCCCCGAGCGGCCGTCGTTCTGCGCGGGTTTGCAGGCCTCGCGCGAAATGTGCGGCGAAACGCGCGAAGCGGCCATGATCTGGCTGACGGCGCTGGAGCTGGCCACGCGGCCCGGGCAATCAGTCTGAACATACGCCCGGGAGCCGGCCGGATATCGATCCAGGCATCAACCCGAGCATTCAGCCTAAGCATCAACCTAAGCATCAACCTAAGTGAGAGCTAAGGCTTCACCGATAAAGTGGTCGGAAGCGTTTCCCCGTGTCAGGCAAGGCCCCGGCACGGTAGAATAGCGAAAATTCACGCCGATTCATGCCAATTTTTTCCGCGCATCTTCCTTCAATTCCACTTTCCAACGGTACGCATGGACACAATACTGGTAATCAAAGCGATCATCATGGGCATCGTCGAAGGACTCACCGAGTTCCTGCCGATTTCCTCCACCGGCCACCTGATTCTCGCCGGCAGTCTGCTGGACTTCACCAGCCCCGCATTTCCGAAAGAAAAAGCCGATGTCTTCGAGATCGTGATCCAGGCCGGCGCCATTCTCGCCGTGTGCTGGGAATACCGCGCCCGCATCGCGGCCGTGCTGGGCGGGCTGTTTTCCGAGCGCAAATCGCAGCGCCTCGCCATCAATCTGATCGTGGCGTTCCTGCCGGCGGCGATCCTCGGCGTATTGTTCAGCAAGGCCATCAAGGCGCATCTGTTTTCGGCGGTGCCGGTGGCTACCGCGTTCATCGTCGGCGGCCTGATCATCCTGTGGGTGGAGCGGCGCCACCACAAGGGCGGCGCGCGCGATTTCGCCCGCATCGAAACGGTGGACGACATGTCGGTGGTGGACGCATTCAAGGTCGGCTGCGCCCAGATGTTCGCGCTGATTCCCGGCACCAGCCGTTCCGGCGCGACCATCATCGGCGGCATGCTGTTCGGCCTGTCGCGCAAGGCGGCGACCGAATTCTCGTTCTTCCTGGCGATCCCGACCCTGTTCGGCGCCACCGTTTATTCCCTGTACAAGGCGCGCGCGCTGCTGGAATCTTCCGACGTGCCGCTGTTCACCGTCGGCACCCTGGCCGCATTCTTTTCGGCTTTCCTGTGCGTGCGGTGGCTGCTGCGCTACATCAGCAATCATGATTTCACCCTGTTCGCCTGGTACCGCATCGCCTTCGGCATCGTGATCCTGCTTACCGCCTATTACGGCCTGGTGGTCTGGGCGGATTGATGTCATCGGTAATGGAACGCCAGCCGGCGCAGGACGGCAAAAGCGCCAGGGCGCTTGAAATCCTGCAGACGGTATTCGGTTATCCCTCGTTTCGCGGCGAGCAGCAGGCGATCGTGGAGCAGGTGCTGGGCGGCGGCGATGCATTGGTGCTGATGCCGACCGGCGGCGGCAAGTCGCTGTGCTATCAGATTCCGGCGCTGGTGCGCGACGGCGTCGGCGTGGTGGTGTCGCCGCTGATCGCCCTGATGCAGGACCAGGTCGACGCCCTCGCCGAAGTCGGCGTGCGCGCCGCCTTTCTCAACTCCACGCAAACCTACGAAGAAGCGTCCGAGATCGAACGCCGCGTGCGGCGCGGCGAGATCGATCTGGTGTACGTCGCGCCGGAACGCCTGATGACGCCGCGCTGCCTCGATCTGCTGGAGCAGTCGAATATTGCGCTGTTCGCGATCGACGAGGCGCATTGCGTATCGCAATGGGGCCACGATTTCCGGCCCGAATACATCAAGCTGTCGGTGCTGCACGAACGCTTTCCGCACGTGCCGCGCATCGCGCTGACCGCCACCGCCGACGGCCAGACCCGCGAAGAAATCATCCGCCGCCTGCAACTGGAAGAGGCGCGCCAGTTCGTGGCCTCGTTCGATCGCCCGAACATCCGCTATCAGATCGTCGAAAAGGCCAACGGCCGCAAGCAGTTGCTCGATTTCATCCAGGGCGCGCACAGCGGCGAGGCCGGCATCGTGTATTGCCTGTCGCGCAAGAAGGTGGAAGAAACCGCCGAATTCTTGGCCGAGAACGGCATCGCCGCCTTGCCGTATCACGCCGGCATGGATTACCAGAAACGCACCGCGCATCAGGCCCGCTTTCTGCGCGAGGAAAGCATCGTGATGGTCGCCACCATTGCGTTCGGGATGGGCATCGACAAGCCGGACGTGCGTTTTGTCGCGCATCTGGATCTGCCGAAAAGCATCGAAGGCTATTACCAGGAAACCGGCCGCGCCGGACGCGACGGCGGGCCCGCCGAAGCCTGGATGGCCTATGGCCTGCAGGACGTGGTGCAGCAGCGCCGCATGATCGAAGAATCCGACGCCGACGAAACCTTCAAGCGCGTGCTCGGCGTCAAGCTCGACGCCATGCTGGGCCTGTGCGAAACGCTGGAATGCCGGCGCATGCGGCTGCTGGAATACTTCGGCCAGAGCGCCGCGCCTTGCGGCAATTGCGACACCTGCCTGTCGCCGCCGGTGTCGTTCGACGCCACCGTGATGGTGCAGAAATTATTATCGACCGTATATCGCGTCGAACAGCGTTTCGGCGCCGGCCACGTGCTCGACGTGCTGCGCGGCGTCGAATCGGACAAGGTCAAACAATGGCGCCACGACCAGCTTTCCACCTTCGGCATCGGCAACGCCGGCAGCGAAGCGGAATGGCGCGCCATCCTGCGCCAGTCGATTGCGCTGGGTTTGCTGACGGTCGACTACGACGCCTACAACGCGCTCAAGCTGACCGACGCGGCGCGCCCGGTGCTGACCGGCAAGCAGCAGGTGCAATTGCGGCAGTACCAGAAGCCGGTCAAAACCGCGCGCGTCTCTTCCAAATCCAAGGGCTTCGCCGAATCCGGCCTGTCCGCGGACGAACAGCTTATCTTCGAGAAGCTGCGCTGGTGGCGCGTCGAAACCGCGCGGGCGCACAATGTGCCGGCCTACGTCATTTTCAATGACGCCACCATGCGCGAAATCGCGAGGACAAAGCCCGGCTCATTGGCCGACCTGCGCGGCGTGAGCGGCGTCGGCGAGAAGAAGCTGGAAAGCTATGGCCAGGAAATCATTGCATTGATCGCGGAATTTTCCTGATGGCGCTAATGGCCCGCGCTATTCACAGGCATAGAAGGTTCGAGCAGCCCTCTTCCTCGGGAATAGTCTGGAGCGGTTCCGCCGCGGCAACCGGCGCCGGCTGCGCGCCGGTCTCCAATATGCGTTTCAAATAGCCGTTTTCGCTGACCATTGCCCGTGTCACGGCAGACTGGATCGCCAGATAGGCATTTGGATTTTGCGTCAGCGCGGCACAAATGCGTCTGGGCGACGGATCGCCGATCTGCCGCAATACCAGGTTTTCGAACATGACGCCGGCGCCGCGTTCATGGAATCCGCTTTTCAACGGCAGATGATAGACATTCGGGGACAGATCGTGCAAAAACAGGTCTACCATTGCCCCCACAAACTGGCGCATCGGCCCGAGCAGTTCCAATCCTTGTTCAGAGTAATAATGAATTTCTTCACTATTCAGTAATAATTTTCCTGAATTCTCCGCGATATGGAATGCATGCCGGTTCATTCCTTCATAAAGGAGATAATGCGACGCGAAACTCTCGACTTCGATCCGCACGCGCGCCGTGCGCGATTTGGTATGCCATGCGGTGGCCATCTTCAGAAACATCCTGCTGCCCCGGATCAGCGTGTTGAGCTTGCCGCGAAGATGCAGCCGGGCCGGCGCGGAGAATGCATCGGCGATCTGATTGAAGATATGCGCGGTGTTGCCGGGAGCAAGTTTTCCGAATGAAGAAAAAACGCCTTCATATGCCAGCGCCTGGCGCACGGTGGCGCGTTCGGCCACCGGCTGTCCGAACAGCCGCATGGTGGACGGATATACGCGCTGCGCATCCAACGCGGCGTCAAGATAGAGGTCTTCGATGGCGGCCCAGTCATTGTTTTTTCGCAGCGTCCGGCCCCAATTCCTGACGTTCGCCTCGGTCGCGCCGGCTTCCAGTTCCGGCGGCACGATATAGGTTGTGCGCGGCAGTATCGGCGGCAAATCGCCCAGCTCGTTCAATATGCGATTGGTCAGAAAAACCGTCGCGCCCCGGTGTGTCGTCATTTTCGACAAAGTCGGATCGAAGGTATCGGTCATCCAATGCATGGCTTCGTGCACCCACATGCGGCTGCGCTGGAAGGGTTCGGTGCCGCGCGGCGAGGTATAGCGCAGCTTGGCGAGCTCCTCGTCGCTGATGAACCAGAGGCTGGAGTGCTCTTCATGCGGATGCTCGGCCTCGAATTCGAGCCGGCAGGCTTGCTTGCCCTTCGCGACTTTCTGGAAGACGCCGTTGATGATCGTCGATGCGGTCTCTGAACGTTCATAGGCCGTTATCCAGAAACGTATGAACTCCTCATAGAGCGGATGGCTGCCGGGTTTGAAGATGGTTCGAATGATATCCGCGGGCTCCCTGCTTCTCACGCGGATTCCCGGCAATTTCATGAGCTGGCGCCAATAGTCCATTGTTTCCGATACCGTTATGCGCCGGGCGATCCGGGCCCAGGGAATGGTTCCGTCCGCAAACCGCAGTCCATCGGCGCGTTTCAATTGGCGGTAGCGTTGCGTGTCGGCTTCGAATACGATAAGCGGCGCATCCGGGATGACGTTGCCGCGCAGGTCGGTCTCGATGAAGGTATTGCCACCCTCGACGGCGCGCGCCGGCGTTGCATGGTCGTCGCCTTCCAGGAACAGCATCCGATAGGAGCGATCACCGGGAGCATGGGCGGCTTCCACCGATTTTGGATGGGTTTGCCCCGCCTCGGCCACTTCTGCTGTCTCGGCCACCTCCGTCACCTCCGCCGTTTCCGCATGCACGTCGAATACATCCGCGTCAACCATGATGGATTGCCGCGCCAATTGACCGGCCTCGGCTTCCGGCATGACCGTTTGCATATCTTGCAGCATCTGTGCGCCGGCATGTTCCCCGGCGGTCATGCGGGATTGGCCGAACAGAACCATTTCGGCGTCCCGCGCCAGTTGCCGGCGAAGCAGTGTCTCGGCGCCAGCGCCCAACAATGTCAATATTGCATCTTCGCCAAAATGCATGGCGCCGTCGAACGCGCGATGCTTATCGCCCAGGCGAATGCCTTCTTCGATATCGTACAGAGGAATGATAAAAGGCAGCAGCCCCAGTATTTCCCTTGGCTTGCCGCTGGCGAATGCTTCGACAATCGTCTTCACCGTGGGGCTGCCGAACAGACTCTCCAGGATCGCGAACAGCGCGTCGGATAATGGTTCCGGAGGCAGGGCGGCGACATCGCGCACAAGCAGATTTCCGGTCTCCTGAAGCTGCCGATCGGTAAATGCCTTGCCCTTCGTTCGAAATATTTCCTTGCTTTTCGCGACGATGACGGGGTGCGCCCGCAGCGTCCGTTCCGCCTCTTTCCGCAATGCGGCCCGTTCGTCCGCGGCGTTGATGGTCAAGTTCCTGAATGTCATTGCGGCCATGCCGTGCGGTGCGCTTGCGCATCGCTTGAATTCCGCAAGCGGCGCGTTGCGTACCACTAACGGGAGCCGGCCCGGCAGATGATTGAAATGGACAAATTCGGTTTTATCGAGATCTTCCGTGCGCATTCCCAACTTGCCCTGCAATACCTGGAGTATCAGGAAGTCTTCGTCGTAGCGCGGATAAGGCGCGTGCGCCAGCAGGCGTTCATTGAAATAGTCCGCCAATTGCCGATGCAGATCCTCCGTGCCGCGATAGGAGATGGTTTCCGGCGCGGCGAGTCTGTGCTGGATATACGATTGCGCCATCAGATAGATTTCCATGGGCCCCTCCCGCACCAGCGTTTGCAATGCTGCGATCCGTGAGGACCGTGAAGGCAATGCGAGGATATCCTCCATCCGCCGCAGGGTCGTGGCGACGTCGGGCATCGTCCCTGAATCGGCTTCGCTCATCATCGTGGCCATGCGCGAGTAGATGCGCAGGGAGAGTTGCGTGCCGGCGTCATCGGAAGAGGCCGCATCCGTCAGTAATACGCCGCTGCCGGCGGCCAGATAATAGGCGGCGCACATGCGCGGCTCGGCGGGGGTGCGGGGATGTTGATGCCATGCATGATTGAGCCGGTCGAACGCCCGCATCAGTTCGGTGGGATTGCCGGGCTGGGTGAAATAGATGCCGTGCATGGGGCCCTGCTGCAACAGTATCGTGGCGGCCGCGTGGAGCGGCGTGCCGCCCGGATAGGCCGGATCCAGCGCCAGGCCGCGCAGCGTTTTTTCGACAATTTGCAGCAGCGCGTTTTTGGTCAACCATGCGCCGGCTACCCGAATGGCGCCGTCCCGTTGCGCGTAACGCGTCGAGGCGGCAATATCGCCATGCATTTCGCGCAATAGTGTTTCCCGGCTATCCGCCGAGATCGGATCGTCCGGCTGGCCCAGCAAGAGGCGGTTGCGGCTGGCATAAGTGATCAGGCGCTGCATCGCATCGGATTCCGGCGCCGCATCGCCTTTCGCGTATAGCGTATCGACGATCCCCTGCAAGTTCTTGCCGCGGCCGTTGCGCAGCACCATGCCGTCATGCCAGAAAAGTGCGTGGCGGGGCGGAACCGGCGCGGAGGGTATCAGGCTGATGCCGATACCGGTGTCCTGCCATGCATCGATCAGGCTGGTGACGAACTGCGCGCGAATGGCGCTGATCGACCCGCTCTCGGGCATGGCGTTGCCATGCCTGGCTGCCAGAAAAGCGATCAGCGCGGCCTCATCGACGATAACGTCACGAACATTTCGCAAGCGCTTGCCGAGTGCCGTTTTGGAGGATACATCCTGCCGCCGGCGATGGCAGACGGCTTTCAGGATTTGTCCGGCATGCATGTTCCGGCCGCGTATCTTTTTGATATCGACCCAATCCAGGCGGCGCTGCAGTACGTCCTGATAAACCGCGGTCACGACGTCGCCCTCGATTATCTCTACCGGCGGGCGCGTGAGATAGAGCTGCGCCACGGCGCGCGCGGTAGCCTGGTCCAGGTCCGGCTGTGTGTGCAGATAGCGGGAAAACCGCGTGGCCGCGTAGGCGATATCGTAAGGACTGCGCACTGAATCCGCGGGGGAGGGAACCCATGCCACCCGGTTGAAGTCTTCCACGCCGCCGCGCCACTCATCGTAAAGTAGGGCGTCGTTGTTGCGAAGGCGCGCGCGTGCCTGGGCGTCCGTGAGAGAAAATACCTGCGCATAAGTGGCGGCGAATAGCGCTTGCGCCCGTTGCCATGTATTGGCGGGGGCGGCGGTGGTGGCGTGCGGCGCTTCTACCGTGCTTGTGCGCGGTGCGTTGCGGCTTGTCGGCGGATGGGTAGGCCAGGCTGCAAGCGCGGTGTCGTTCCGGTGCGGAACGATCGCGCGTCCTCGCCGGACAGGCGGCTTGCGGCCGGGCGCGGCCTCCATGCGCGTGTATCGGAATTTGGCGGAGGCCGGCAGGCATGCGCCGGCGGAAGCGCAGGGTCTGGCATGAAGGGGATGCGCCGCGCCGGATTGTGGCGGCTGCGCAAAAGCGATTGGTTGTGCATGGGCGCCGATATGCATCGCGCCGGGCTGACTGGCCGCCAGTCCTGAAAGGGGCATGGAGCGATTCCGAATTTGCTGAAGGCGGCATTCTATGCCGATGCACGGCGCGGTCTATGGCAAAAGCACCGTTGACAAATTGAGAAGCGTTGAAGAAAAGCGAGTCGGAATCAGGCGGTTTTGTCGAAAACCAGATCCCATACGCCATGCCCCAGCCGCAGGCCACGGTTTTCGAATTTGGTGACCGGACGATAAGCCGGGCGCGGCGCATAGCCGTCCGCACTGTTGCGCAGGGACGGTTCGCCGCCGAGCACTTCCAGCATCTGCACCGCATACTCTTCCCAATCGGTTGCGCAATGCAGATAACCGCCCGGCGCCAGCCGCGAGGCCAGCAGCGCCACCAGCGGCGGTTGGATCAGGCGCCGCTTGTTGTGCCGCGCCTTGTGCCATGGATCCGGAAAAAACACATGCGCGCCGGCCAGCGAGCCCGGCGCAATCATATGCGTGAGCACCTCGACCGCATCGTGCTGGATGATGCGCAGGTTTTCCAGTTTCTGTTCGCCGATCAGCTTCAGCAGGCTGCCGATGCCGGGCGTATGCACCTCGACCCCGATGAAATTGCGGTCCGGCATCGACGCCGCGATGCTGGCGGTGGAATCGCCCATGCCGAAGCCGATTTCCAGGATCGTCGGCGCAGGGCGGTCGAAGCTGCGATCGAGATCCAGCAATGCCTTTTTATAAGGCACGCAAAAGCGCGGCGACAATTCCTCGATCGCGCGCGCCTGCGCCACCGAAAGCCGCCCGGCGCGCGTGACGAAACTGCGGATGCGGCGTTCGGTCGGATCGTAGAACATCGGTTTGTCGCTGGATTGCTCGGTCATGCCTGGTCGCGGAAAGTGAATAAATGGTGGCGCGGCCGAAGTTTAGCAGATCATGCAACAGTTTCGTATAGTGGACCCGGACCCGGCTCAGGTGTCGCAGATACTGCAATTAAATCCCTTGCAGTTATGCAGCACACTGCTGCGGGCGGTCCCGGCATGGGCGCCGGGACCGCCCGCCCCCATGCCGGCAAGTTGTTCCGCCCCGTTGCGCGGTTGCCAGCGCTGCGTCACCTTGAGCGCCACGTGGCCGCCCGTCAGCAGCGGCGCGGCGGTGGTCTGCTGCCGGCAGTACGGGCACTCCGTGGCGCCATGGAGTTCCCGTATCTGCAGCAGCTTTTCGAATATGCCATCGCAATGGCTGCAGCGTATATCGTAAAGTGGCATCCGGTTTCCCCTATCGGCCCCAGTAGGATTTGTCGTTCATCATGCCTTTTGGCGTGATGTCCTGGTCGAAGATCGACGTCGGCAGCGACACCGTGCAGGCGCAATTGGGGATATCGACAATCCCGCCGATACGGCCTTCGACCGGCGCCGCCGTCAGCAGCATGTATGCCTGGCTGCCGGTATAGCCGAAGTGGGTCAGATAATCGATTGCCTTCAGGCAGGCCTGGCGGTAGGCGACAGTGGCATCGAGATAATAGTTGACGCCGTTTTCCACGCTGATGCCTTCAAAGGTCAGCCATTGTTCATAATGCGGCTTGACGATGCTGGGCATGAAGATCGGCGACGTAATATTGTATTTCGCCATGCCGCCCTTGATCAGATCGAAGCCGACATGGCTGACGCCGTCCATTTCAATCGCGCCGCAAAAGCCGATTTCGCCGTCGCCCTGCGAGAAGTGCAGATCGCCCATCGAGAAGCCGGCGCCTTTCACATACACCGGAAAGAAGATTCTGGTGCCTGCGGATAGATCCTTGATATCGGTATTGCCGCCATGTTCGCGCGGCGGCACCGTGCGCGCCGCTTCTCTTGCCATGGCGTCGAATTTGGCGCCGGACAGGCCGCGCAATACGGCGGTGCTCGGATCAGGCGGCTTGGCCATGCCCTTGGCGGCCAGCGGCGCTTCGCGCCGATTCCATTCAGCCAATAATTCATGCGAGGGCAGGCAGCCCATCAGGCCGGGATGGGTCAAGCCGGCGATGCGCACGCCGGGGATATGGCGCGAGGTGGCGTACAGGCCTTTCAAGTCCCAGATCGCCTTGTCGGCATTCGGGAACGTATCGGCCAGGAAGCCGCCGCCGTTTTCCTTGGAAAAGACGCCGGAAAAGCCCACCGGCGTAACCGGCTTGATATCGAGCAGATCGATCACCAGCAAGTCGCCCGGCTCCGCGCCTTCGACATGGAACGGACCGGTCAGCGGATGGGCGCGGGTCAGGTCGACGTTTTTCACGTCGGAGACGTCGTCGTTGTCCTTGATCTGCGCATCCAGGAAATCGAGCGATTCGATCAGGATGGCTTCGCCGGGTTTGACCGAGGACAGAAACGGAATATCCGGATGCCAGCGGTTATGTCCCAGTTCCGCCTGTTGCGCCAGTGGTACGCCCGGTTTGATTTTAAAATGCTGCATGCTCATCTCCTGTCGGTTGATTATGAATTGGGGACGCCGTCTATCGGGCACTCGGGAGTGCCGGCGGTGGTGCGCGTCAATGCTTCGGCCTGCCGTCTGGCGGCTTGCGGATCGTTGATCCAGGTCTTGTAGAAATCGAACGGGCAATCGGCGACGCCTTCCGGCGCTTCGCCGGAATTGATCTTGCCGGTGTAGCCGCGATGCAGCAGCTTGTACAAATGGTTTTGCGATTGCCAATTGCGCCGCGCGTCGCGGATCAGGTTCACCGACAGTTCGGCGTACTGGATCCCCATTTCCTCGGTGCCGCATTCGCCCAGGGTGCGGCCGTCGAAACCGACAATCGCCGAATGGCCGAAATACGAATACACGCCGTCGAAGCCGGTGGCGTTGGCGACAGCCACATAGATATTGTTCATCCAGGCCATGCACTTGGAAACCATGACTTGCTGTTCCTTGGCCGGATACATATAACCTTGGCAACGCACCACCAGCTCGGCGCCTTTCATCGCGCAATCGCGCCAGATCTCCGGATAATTGCCGTCGTCGCAAATGATCAGGCTGATTTTCAATCCTTTCGGACCTTCCGATACATACGTCTGCTCGCCCGGATACCAGCCTTCGATTGGCGTCCAGGGCATGATCTTGCGATACTTCTGCACGATCTCGCCGTGGTTGTTCATCAGGATCAGGGTGTTGTACGGGACTTTGCGCGGATGGTCTTCATGCCGTTCGCCGGTCAGTGAAAACACGCCCCACACATTGGCCGTGCGGCAAGCCTGCGCGAAGATGTCGGTTTCCGGGCCGGGAATGTCGACGGCGGTTTCCATCATTTCAGCCGGGTCGTACATGATGCCGTGGCTGGAGTATTCAGGGAAAATCACCAGATCCATGCCAGGCAATCCCTGCTTCATGCCGATTACCATCGCCGCAATATTGCGGACGTTTTCCCGTACTTCCGCCTTGGTGTGCAGGCGCGGCATTTTGTAATTGACCACCGCTACGCCAACCGCATCCTTGCTGCCTGAAATATCGCCGTGCCTCATAGTGTCCTTTCTGTTTATTCAAACCGCTTGTTCAAACTGATAAATAGCGGCTGATGACGGCCGCATCGACTTTGTCCTTGCTGTCTTCGTACACGAATCGCCCCTTGTCGATCACCAGGAAGCGGTCGGCGATTTCCAGCGTAAAGCTGAGCACCTGCTCGGAAACGATGATGGTCAGTTCGCGGATTTTCCGAATTTCCTTCAAGCTGCGGGCGATGTCCTTGATAATCGAGGGCTGGATGCCTTCGGTCGGTTCGTCCAGCAGCAGCACTTTGGGATTGGTCGCCAGCGCGCGTGCGATGGCCAACTGCTGCTGCTGTCCGCCCGACAGGTTGCCGCCCTTGCGGCCACGCATGTCGTAGAGCACCGGGAACAGCAGGTAGAGTTCTTCCGGCACTTTTCCCAGTGCCTCCGGCGGCAGGCCGGTCTGGATATTTTCCAGTACAGTCATGCCCGGGAAAATCATGCGGCCTTGCGGCACATAGGCCACGCCGCTGGCCACGCGCTGGTGGCTTTCCATGCCGGCCACTTCGACGCCGTCGATCTTGATGCTGCCCTGGCGCGTCGGCAGGATGCCCATCAGGGTTTTGAACAGCGTGGTCTTGCCCATGCCGTTGCGGCCCATGACCGCAACGATTTCCTGTTTGGCCGCACGCAGATTGATGTCATGAATGACCTGGCTCTGGCCGTAGCCGGAAGCGAGATGCGCGACATTGAACATAGTAGCTCCTGGAAAAATGAAACCGGACAATGAAAACAGAGGCGAAATCAGTGGCCCAAATACACTTCGATCACTTTCGGGTCGGCCTGTACGGACGCCATGCTGCCCTCGGCCAGGATCTTCCCCTGGTGCAGTACCGTGACCTTGTCGGCGATACTTTTGACGAAATCCATGTCGTGCTCGATCACCAGCACCGAACGCCCCCGGCTGATGCGCGTGAGCAGTTCCGCGGTCTGTTCGCGTTCGGACACGCTCATTCCCGCCACCGGCTCATCGAGCATCAGCAACTCCGGCTCCTGCATCAGCAACATGCCGATTTCCAGCCATTGCTTCTGGCCGTGCGACAGCAGATCGGCCTGCATGTACAAATGCTGTTCCAGGAAAATATCGCGCGCCACCGTTTCCACCCGCTGCACCACATCGGCGCTGCGCTTGAATATCAGCGCGCCGAATACCTTGCGTCCGCGCGGAAATGACATTTCCAGGTTTTCAAACACACTGAGGTTTTCATAGATGGACGGGGTCTGGAATTTACGCCCGACGCCGGCCTGCACGATTTCGTGTTCATGCATCTTGGTCAGCTCGCGATTGTTGAATCGGATGCTGCCGGAGGTCGCCCGGGTTTTGCCGCAGATCAGATCCAGCACGGTGGTCTTGCCGGCGCCGTTGGGGCCGATAACGACATGCACTTCATTGCGCTGTACATATAGATTCAGGCTGTCGACTGCCTTGAAGCCGTCGAACGATACGGTCAAGTCTTCAAGCGCCAGCACCGGATGGCCGGACGATTCGAAACCGATGGATGCATTCATTTCAGGACCTCCAGGGTGTCGCCCAGCGTGGGTTCGGAGGCCGGCTTGACCATATGGCTTTTTGCGGAGGGCGCCGATACAGCCGCTTGCGTGGGCAATGCGGGGCGCCGCTTGAATACGGACAGCCATTTCTTGCCGTGGCTTTCATACAGTCCCGCCAATCCGTTCGGGAAATACACCACGACTCCGATGAACAGCCCGCCCATCAGGAACAGCCATAATTCCGGGAACGTTTCCGAGAAATAGGTTTTCCCGAAATTCACCAGCAAGGTGCCGTAGACCGCCCCCAGCAGGGACATGCGCCCGCCTACGGCGGCATAGATCACCATTTCGATCGACGGCACGATGCCGACGAACGACGGCGACATGAAACCCACCTGCAGCGTAAACATCGCGCCGCCGATCGCGGAAAACATCGCAGCCACGCAATACACAAAGATCTTGAAACTGGCGACGTCGTAGCCGGAGAAGCGCACGCGTTCTTCCTTGTCGCGCATCGCCATCAGCAGGCGGCCCAGCTTGGATGTGAGGATGATGCGGCCCAACAGAATGCAGCTCAGCAACAGGCCGGCATTGATGAAATACAAAATCAGTTTGGCCGCATCGGTGCGGATATCCCATCCCATCAACGTTTTCAGATCGGTGATGCCGTTGACGCCGCCGGTCAGGCCTTGCTGGCCGATGATCAGGATCGAAAGAATGGCCGCGATCGCTTGCGTGACGATAGAAAAATAAACATCGCCGACGCGCCGCTTGAACATCGCTATGCCGATGATCAACGCCAGCAGGGTCGGCAGCGCCAGCACCGCGAGCAAGGTAAAGCTGAAGCTGTGAAACGGCTGCCACATCAGCGGCAATTCGGTGATCTGGTTCCAGTCCATGAAATCCGGAATGCCCGGCGTGGACTGGATTTTGGTGCTGATCGGATCCGAGGCTTCCAGTTTGAGGAACATCGCCATGCAATATCCGCCGAGACCGAAGAACACGCCTTGTCCCAGGCTCAGAATGCCGCCGTAGCCCCAGCACAGCACCAGCCCGATGGCAACGAATGCATAAGTCAGGTATTTGCCGACCAGGTTCAGGCGGAAGCTGTCGAAGAGCAGCGGAAATACCACCAGCAGCAATGCGCCGAGGATCAGGAGGCCGATCGCGCCGGACCGGCCGCCGAGTATTTTTTCGTATGCGAAATTCATGGAAACCCTTTGAGCGGAAAAGCGGCGTTTATTTGCGCAGCCGGGCGGAGAACAAGCCCTGCGGACGCAGCATCAGGATCAGGATTACAGCCGACAAGGTCAGCACTTTTGCCATCGACCCCGTCAGGAAGAATTCCGCGGTGGACTGGGCCTGCGCGATCGCGAACGCCGAGGTAATGGTGCCGATCAGGCTTTGCGCGCCGCCGAACACGACCACCAGAAAGGTATCGACGATATACAGCGAGCCGCTGGTGGGGCCGGTCGAGCCGATGGTAGTGAAGGCCGCGCCGGCGATGCCGGCCACGCCGCAGCCGAGCGCGAAGGTGCTGCGGTCGACCTTGCGGGTGTTGATGCCGACGGCCCCGGCCATGACGCGATTCTGCACGGTGGCCCGTACTTGCAAACCCCAGCGCGAGCGAAACAGCAGCAGGAAGATGCCGCCGGTGAGCAATATGGTGAGGACCATCATGAACACGCCGTTGATCGGGATATCGATGTTGTCGGTCGGCTTGAACGACCCCATCAGCCATTCCGGTAAAGTGGCGCTGACTTCCTTGGCGCCGAAAATCGAGCGGAAGGTTTGCTGCATCGCCAGGCTCAGCCCCCAGGTTGCCAGCAATGTATCGAGCGGACGTTTGTAGAGCCGGCCGATCAGCAGCCATTCAGTCAGATACCCGACGCCATAGGCAACCAGGAAAGACAGAACGATCGCGCCGAAAAAATAGTACGGCTGCAGCGCGGGCGCATATTGCGTGGTCAGCTCCGACAGCAGATAGGTGACGTAGGCGCCGATTGTCAGGAACTCGCCGTGCGCCATATTGATGATGCCCATCTGGCCGAAGATGATCGCCAGGCCCAGCGCCATGAGCAGCAGTACGCAGAAGACGGACAAGCCGTTGAAGCCCTGCATGGCGAAAATGGCGCCGAACTCGGAGAGGGAAACCATGGTGACTCCTGGTGAATTGCAAAAAAACCGCTGACCGGCGGATGACGATTTACGGTCCGGCGCGTTTGCGCCGAACCGTGGGGCCTCTTATTGATAACCCTTCGGGAAAGGATTCGGCTCAATCAGCTCGGACGTATAAACCACTTTGAACTGCCCGTCCCTTTGCGTCTGCCCGATCAGGGTTTTGCTCCACAGATGATGGTTTGGATGGACTTTGACATAGCCTTCCGGCGAGTTTTTCAACTCGATTCCCGGCGATGCGGCAACCACCTTGTCGACATCGAAGCTGCCGGCCTTTTCAACCGCGGCTTTCCACAGCCACGGTCCCAGATAGGCCGCTTGCGTGACATCGCCGATGACCGCATTGGCGCCGTATTTCGCCTTGAAATCGGCCACGAATTTTTTGTTGTCGGGGTTATCCAGGCTCTCAAAATATTTCATCGATGAATAGAATCCTTCGGCATTCTCGCCGCCGATGCCGAGCATTTCGTCCTCGGTCACCGAGATGCTCAGCACGTTCTGTGTCTTGGCGGTGACGCCGGCGGCCTTCAATTGCTTGAAGAAGGCGACAGTACTGCCGCCGACCACGTCGACGAAGATCACATCCGGTTTTTTCAGCTTGATCTTGTTGATCAGCGAACCGAACTGGGTATTGCCCAGCGGGTAGTACTCTTCGCCGACGACCGAACCCTTGATCACGTTTTCGATGTGTTTGCGGGCAATTTTATTGGACGTGCGCGGCCAGATATAGTCGGAACCGACCAGGAAAAAGGTCTTGGCTTTCTTTTCCTTGGCGATCCAGTTCAGGCCGGCCAGCACCTGCTGCGTGGCTTCCTGCCCGGTATAGAACACATTTTTCGATTGCTCCAGGCCTTCATAGAAAGTCGGGTAGTAGAGCAGGCCGTTTTCTTTTTCAAAGACCGGCAGCACCGCTTTGCGCGAAGCCGATGTCCAGCAGCCGAAGACTGCGGCGACGTGATCGCTTTGCAGCAGCTTTTTGGCCTTTTCGGCAAAGGTCGGCCAGTCGCTGGCGCCGTCTTCCTGCACGATCTTGATCTTGCGTCCCAGGATGCCGCCGGCGGCGTTGATCTGATCGATCGCCAGCCGTTCGGCCTGGATCGAGCCGGTTTCGCTGATGGCCATGGTGCCGGTGGCGGAATGCAACTGGCCGACCGTTACTTCGGTATCGGTGACCGCCAGCTTGGTGGTATTGACCTTGGCGGTCGGCAGTTGCTGGGCAAAGGCCATCGCCGGCAAGGCCATGGCGGCGCCGGCGGCCAGTCCCATCAGCACTTTGCGGCGGTGGAACGAAGCGAGATCAGAGGATGAACGATGCGACATGCGGTGCTCCTTGTGGGCGGTTGGGGATGAGGTTCTCCTGCGCTGCGAAGAGTAGTTTTTGCACCGGCGCGCGGCAATACGTTGTTTGACGTAACGGCCGGGGATGCACCAAAACGTTGCGTTGCCGACCAAGGCAATTCCGGATAAGCGGATTGGGCGCTGGAGTTCGCCGCCAAACTTGAATTTTCTTATCCGAACGACATCAGGACGCCCGATATTCCTACGTCAAATGACGTATAAGCCCGCACATTTACTGGTGCGGAAATTGCTTGAATACCGGTGCAAATCTGAAATAAATCAGCCGAAGAAGAAAGCCGAAAAGAAAGTTGAACAACGTGAAAGCCATCACTACCCAGCGTATTGTCAAAGTCCGGCGCGACTACAACACCTGGGTCGCCGACGAGACACTGGAAGACTACGCCCTGCGCTTTACGCCGCGTTCGTTTCGCAAGTGGTCCGAATTTCGCCTGGCCAACACGGCGCTCGGCGCGATGTCTTTCCTGGCGCTCGAAGCCATCGCCGGCGCGATCACGCTGAGCTATGGCTTTACCAATGCGTTCTGGGCGATTATCTGCGTGAGCGTACTGTTCTTTCTGACCGGCCTGCCCATCAGCTATTACGCGGCCAAATACGGCGTCGATATGGATCTGCTCACGCGCGGCGCCGGCTTCGGTTATATCGGCTCGACCATTACATCGCTGATCTACGCATCGTTCACCTTTATTTTTTTCGCGTTGGAGGCGGCCATCATGGCGCAGGCGGTGGAGCTGTATTTCGGCTTGCCGCTGGTGTTGGGCTACATCCTCTGTTCCCTGATAGTGATTCCGATCGTGACCTACGGCATTACACTGATCAATCGCCTGCAGATGTGGACGCAGCCGGTCTGGATCGTGCTGCTGGTGTTGCCGTATATCGTCGTGCTGCACAAGGAACCGGACGTCATCGCCAACCTGATGTCATTCTCCGGCCGCGCGGAGGACGGCAATGCCTTCAATCCGGTGTTGTTCGGTTCGGCGGCGACCGTCGCATTTTCCTTGATCGCGCAAATCGGCGAACAGGTCGATTTTCTGCGGTTTCTGCCGCAGAAGACGCCGGCCAACCGGGTGCGCTGGTGGAGTGCGCTGTTACTGGCCGGGCCGGGCTGGATATTGATCGGCGCGGCCAAGATGCTGGGCGGCGCGTTGCTGGCGTTTCTCGCCATCCAGCACGAAATACCGATGGACAAGGCAATGGAGCCGACGCAGATGTACCTGATCGGATATCGCTATGTGTTTTCCGATCCGGCCTGGATCCTGGGGGCGGTGGCGGCCTTTGTGGTGGTATCGCAAATCAAGATCAACGTGACCAATGCCTACGCCGGTTCGCTGGCCTGGTCCAATTTCTTTGCGCGCCTCACGCACAGCCATCCGGGGCGGGTGGTGTGGCTGGTGTTCAATGTGCTGATCGCGGTATTGCTGATGGAACTGGGTGTGTTCAATGCGCTGGAGCATGTGCTTGGCCTGTATTCGCTGGTGGCGATTTCATGGATCGGTGCGGTGGTGTCCGACCTGGTGATCAACAAACCGCTGGGCCTGAGTCCCTCGCATATCGAATTCAAACGCGCACATTTATACGATATCAATCCGGTCGGCGTCGGCGCGATGCTGCTGGCCTCGCTGTTGTCGGCCATCGCGATGGCGGGTGCATTCGGCGCGGTAGCCAAGGCGATGTCGCCGTTCATTGCCTTGGCAAGCGCAATGTTGACCGCACCGGCGATCGCCTGGCTGACCAAGGGCCGTTATTACATCGCCCGCCGCGATACGCTGGACGATAGCGCGCAGGGGCAACTGGAATGTGTCATCTGCGAAAAACATTTCGAAACGCCGGACATGGCGCATTGCCCGGCCTACCAGGGCGCGATCTGCTCCTTATGCTGCTCGCTGGATGCGCGTTGCAATGACCGCTGCAAGACCGAGTCGCGGACGACCGATCAGATCTTCAACGCCTTGCGCCGCGTGTTGCCGATCGCCTTTGCGCGCAAGCTCAATACCCGTGTCGGACACTACCTGATTGTGTTCGGTTTGCTGTCCAGCGGGCTGGCGCTGATTCTATGGATGCTGTATTACCAGCAACTTGCCGGCATGGCCGGATTGACGGCGACCGCGCCGGACTCGATGTCCGGCATTTTCATCAAATTATTTTCGGTATTGATGGTGCTCACCGGCGTCGGTACCTGGTGGCTGATCCTGACCAATGAAAGCCGCAAAGTGGCGCATGAGGAATCGGAACGCCAGACCAATCTGCTGCTGCAGGAAATCGAAGCGCACAAGCAGACCGATGCCGAATTGCAGCGTGCCAAGGAAGCGGCTGAAGCGGCCAATCTTGCCAAGAGCCGCTTCGTCACCGGCATGAGCCATGAGCTGCGTACGCCCCTCAACAGCATTCTCGGTTACGCGCAGATTTTGCAGCTGGATGCGGCGTTGCCGGCCGGGCGGCGGGATGCCGTGGGTGTGATCCGCAGCAGCGGCGAGCATCTGCTCAGCCTGATCGACGGGCTGCTCGATATCGCCAAGATCGAAGCAGGAAAAATGCGGCTGGCTTCCGACGAAGTGCCGCTCGATGAATTCCTGGACCAGATCGTCGACATGATCGCCCCGCAAGCCGAAGAGAAAGGCCTGAGATTCGAATTCGATAAAGCCGAACGCATTCCGGAAATTGTCCACACCGATCAGAAGCGCCTTCGCCAAATCCTGATCAACCTGCTCGGCAATGCGGTCAAGTTCACCGATGCCGGCAGTGTCGCATTGCGGGTGCGCTACATCAGGGAAATAGCGTATTTCGACATTGTCGACAGCGGCATCGGCATTGCGGAAGAAGACCAGGCGCGCATCTTCCTGCCGTTCGAGCGCGGCAACGCCGCCGATCTGCGCGAGGACATCGGCACCGGCCTGGGCCTGGCGATCAGCGGCATGCTGACCCATATCATGGGTGGCGAGCTGACGGTGAAAAGCGAGGTCGGCCGCGGCAGCACGTTTCAACTGAAAATTTACCTGCCGCAAGTTCACGCGCCGCGCCCGCGCGTGAAACTGGAAGACCAGATGTCGGGCTATCGCGGCGATCGCAAGCGCATCCTTATCATCGACGACCAGGTATCGCAACGCCTGGTGCTGAGCGCGATCCTGTCGCCGCTGGGGTTTGTGATCGAGCAGGCCGACAGCGGCGCGGCGGGATTGGCGGCAATCGCGGCGAATCCGCCGGACTTGGTGCTGCTCGATATTTCGATGCCGGGGATGGACGGCTGGGCGGTGCATCGCACGATACGCGCGCAGGGGCGCACAAATCTGCCCGTGATCGTCGTATCTGCCAACGTCGTCGACAATGCGCCGGAGCGGTCGGAAGCGGCCTTGCATACCGACTTTGTGGTCAAGCCGGTCTCATTCAACGAACTGCTTTACAAAATCCGCTTGCATTTGAAACTGGACTGGATCGCCGCCCTGCCGCTGCCGTCCGAAAATAGCCGGCCGGCGCCGCCGAAAACAATGTTGCTGTATCCATCGCAGGACAAATTGCAAATGCTGCTGGAGCTGGGCGAGATCGGCTATGTCAAAGGCATTCTGCAGCGGCTCGATGAAATCGAGCAGCAGGACCAGGTCTATCAGCCATTCGCCGGCGAGATGCGGCGGCTGGTGAAACGATTCCGGCTCAACGATTACAGCAAGCGTATCAAGGAGATGATGCATCATGATGTCGACAAGCCTTGACAGGCACGTTGTGCTGATCGTCGACGACGTGCCGGACAACCTGGCGGTATTGTCGGACGCATTGGACGAAAGCGGACACATCGTACTGGTCGCAACCGACGGCGCCGGCGCGCTGGAGCGGCTGCAGCGGATTACGCCGGATCTGATCCTGCTCGATGCGGTGATGCCTGGCATGGATGGCTTTGAAACCTGCCGCCGCATCAAACTGCTCAAGCACGTGGACCAGATCCCGGTAGTGTTCATGACCGGCCTCACGGAAACCGAACATGTGGTCAAGGGGTTTCAGGTTGGCGGCATCGATTACGTCACCAAGCCGATCCGGCCGCAGGAAATCGTGGCCCGCATTGGCGCGCACATCAGGACGGCGCGCATGATGTCGCAGGCCAGGGGCGTGATCGATGCGGGAGCCAATGCGGTGATTGTACTTAACGCCAACGGCATGCCGCTATGGCAATCGAACAAGGCCTCGTATTGGCTGGAAAAATATTTTGCGGTCGGCGGCGGTCAGGCGGGTATCACGAAGCTGCCGCCGCGGCTGCAAAGCTGGCTCAACGAGAGCCTGGCGTTGCAGCGGCAAAGCGGACAGGCCGCGCAAGCACTGATCGTGACGCGCGACGACGGCGAGTTGAGCGTGCGCCTGGAGAGAAACGAACGGACTGCGGAACTGACCTTATTGCTCAACGAGAAGCCGCCGGTGCAGACGCTGACGCAGGCGGAGCGCGTTGCCGGCGGCGCGGGAACGCAACTGGATCAATATCGTCTGACGCCGCGCGAAACGGACGTGCTGAACTGGCTGGCGAAAGGGAAAACCAATCGCGATATCGCCGAGATTCTCGGCATGAGCCCGCGGACGGTGAACAAGCATCTGGAGCATATTTTCATCAAATTGGGCGTGGAGACGCGTTCCGCGGCGGTCGGGATGGCGATACATCATCTGCATGCGGGATATTGACTGGGCGGCGAGGGAAGGGGATTGCTGGGGATGGGCGGGGGCAAGCAGCTATGAAAGGGAAGATTCGTAGCGAGATGGAGGGCAGGGGAGGTGAATAGCGAAATGTCATTGGAGCGGGTGAAGGGAATCGAACCCTCGTCGTAAGCTTGGGAAGCTTCTGCTCTACCATTGAGCTACACCCGCGATGTTGAAGGATTATACCGGGTTGACTATGGAACGATCCAGCGATGGTTTGTTGCTGGGCGCATTACTGGTGCAATCTTATCTTCAATGACGAAGATGCCTTCATTGAATTGATCTACACTCAAGTCCGTTAATCTGACATATTGGTTAAAAACCATCCCATATTTTTCTGCTTTTAAAAAAATCATCCCCATTGTAGAAGGCCGCAAATATTTCACTGAAGAATGGAATTTCAGATTTTCCGATAGCCATAGCTTCTGTTTGCATATACCAAATTAGCTCCACCCAATACCTGATAATTTGTAGCACCAATAATTGACGATACGGCGCTACTGCTTCGTACATGCCTGTTCTGAAACTGGCTTCCTTCATGTTGGTGATGAATTCCCCCGTTTCCGAAGAGTGAAACACTTCTGAAAAGGATCCAGCCATTGCTTCAACCATTTCAGCATTTCCTTGAATTTTCTCTCTTTTTTTAAGACTGATCTGCTGTTCAAAAATTACCTTATCGACTGTGTTGAACCAAGTTCCAATAGGATTTAAATCTCCAATAGGAGAATTAACCAGAAAATTGATATTTGCATATCGATCACCCTTAGCAAATTTTGATAGGACATTTATGATGTTCTGATGCAACTCAGAGTCCAAATTATTTGAGTATTCAAAAGCCACCCTTCGTCTTCCAATAAGTTCTTTGGATTTTTGATAGAGAAGTGAAAGATCGTGGCCTATTTCATTTTTAAGGTAATTCGCATTTGGAAAATCACCCTGTGTTTTAATGTAGTAATCAAGAATTAAGCATAATTTCCCGATTCTTTCCAAGCCTGTTGTCAAGCTAGTGAACGCTTGAAAATAAATTCCAAGTTTTGCATAGTTGGCGTTTCTTATTTGCGTAGCTCCCGCGCCAAGCAACTCATTCGTAAATGCCCCCTCTTTTATCAAGGCATTGAATATCGATTCCTCATCCCGCTCCATATTTCCCCTTCTATTTGATTTTGTTTTAACCAATATGTCAGATTAACGGACTTGAGTGTAGATCAATTCAATGAAGGCATCTTCGTCATTGAAGATAAGATTGCACCAGTAATGCGCCCAGCAACAAACCATCGCTGGATCGCTCCATAGTCAACCCGGTATAATCCTTCAACATCGCGGGTGTAGCTCAATGGTAGAGCAGAAGCTTCCCAAGCTTACGGCGAGGTGTCATTTCCGGGATAGAACAAGAAATATATTCCATTCCCGATACCTAGCCACTTAGTACTCAACCCCGTACCCGCCCCAGTTCTTCCCAACTATTTCTTCCTTGTTGAAGCCCGAATTCATTCGGCATTCCATGTGAGCCGAATGCCGAAGGCAATTAGGTTCCAGGAAAACTATCTGAATTTGAACCAATCAACGTATCTTGATTTCGACATACCGATTACGCGGTTCCGGCTGTCCTTTTTTTGCAGGCACCAGCGGATCGTCGGAGCCCCTGCCGAGTACTTCGATGCTGACCGCATCGACTTTGGCGCGGACCAGTTCACGCTGAATCTGTTGTGCGCGGCGCAGCGCTAGTTCGTCGTTAAGGCGTTTGGCGCCCAGATCGTCCGCATGGCCGGTTACCAGGAATTCACCGGCGGGAAACTGTTTGAAGTCCTTGATGGCCTGCGCCATCAAATCCTTCGAGGCCGGAGTGAGCAGGTCTTTGCCCAGCGTGAAATACAGCAGATATTTACGCGGACGCAGCGGCAGCGACGTCATCACCGGCGCGTATCGCTGATTCACTTCGGCTTCGCTCAGCGTAGTCTGTTTGCCCGCGTTGCCGCCTTGGGTTTCCACCGAAGCATAAGGCGTCGATAAGGTCGATTCGCCACTCTTGGTGCGAATAACGATGCTGCTGGGCGTGCCATCGGGTTGCGGCAGCAAGACAAACCGTTCCTTGCTTGCGCAACCGGCCAGTATCAGAAGAGGGAGCATGATCCCTGCGAGGTGCTTATTCATCAGGGACATCCACAATAAAATCGGTGCCGCGAATGCCGATGGTCGCGGTCGGCGTTCTCAGTTGCTGGCTTTCGGGCGTTAACTTACCGACCAGGCCGGTGACAAACCGCAGCGTGCCCTTGGTGATGCTGGCGATGATTTTGCCGCTGTTGTCGGATGGATCGAATTGGTATTGTTCCAGTACAAAGCTGGATTTCGGGCCCAGCGACAACAGCGTATCGTCGCGCAGAGTCATACCGATTGAGCCGTCCCCGGCGGTAACGATGCGGTCTTCCGCGTATAGGGGGTCGCCGACGGCGACAGGCAATATCGTTTGTTGTCGTTGCACGCTGACCGACCCTTGCACGATTTTTACGGTTCCCGCCTTGTCGGCCGCCGCCGCCGCGCTCGCGCAGGCGATTGCCGCGAAAGCGATGAAACAGATGCAAATCGATCGGGATGGCATAAGAATGCAAGCCTGCTGTTAAGAGCGGCCTATTTGTTTATTTTCGGCAATTATAGGGCGTCACAGCGTGGGATGTCCGAGATTTTTGATGTTGGCGTGTCCGCTGACAAAAATCAGGAGCGTTTCATCCAGAGTATGGAAGCTTGTCTTGCCGCCGCAACATATTTTCAAATAACTGACCTAGATCATGTTTTTTTATTGCATTCCAGTACATAGTTTTTAAATTCGGGATTTACTTAAAATATTTAAAAAATATCCTTTTTTGCGCAAAAACAGTGAAATCCGGATCCGCTGACTGCAATATATTCCCGTTGGAGACCATCGTCAGCTTATAGCTTTTCATACAACTACATATAAATGAAAGCAAAAGATGAACCGTGTTAAGCACTATGTCGCTACGCTTGGTGTCGGAGCGCGATTATCGACCATCTTCTTTTTAGTCATTGCAGTCATCTTCGGCGTTTTCGTATGGGTCACCGGACAGGCGACATCCGCTTTGCTGGAGCAGCGCGCCATCGAAGAGGTCAACGCAAAGAGCAAGCTGGTTCTCGACATGAGCAGCGATGCTGCGCTGATCAGGGACAGATTACTGTCGCTCAAGGTCGGCAAGACCGGGACTTACTATGTGCTTGATGCCAATCCTGGAAAAGACTACGGCAAGCTGCTGATTGCTGCAAAAAAGGAAGGGCAGAACGTCCTTCTGGACAAATCAGGCGATGGCCGTGAATACATCAAGGAAATCCTGGATAAAAAAGACGGCGTGATTCGTTACCGTTCGTCGGCCGACGCGGGCTCGCCTGAACGCATGGCTGTGTTTACCTCTTACAAGAATTGGGTGGTGGTCGGCGACACCTACGCGGATGAATTTACGCATGAGGCCCGCGCATTGCGCAATCGCTCGGCAATGTCGGCGCTCGCCGTTTTGCTGATTCTGGCTGCATTGCTCTATGCGGTGATCCGCAAAACCGTCAGTCATCCCCTGGCGCAAGCCGCCCGGCTTGCCCGGCAAATCGCCACCGGCGATCTCATGATCCGGCTTGAGACCAATCGCCAGGACGAAATCGGCCAATTATTGACCGCAATCAACAGTATTGGCCTGGGACTTGCCAATGTGGTGTGGAATATCCGCAATGGCACCGAGACACTGGCGACCGCAACCAAGGAAATCGTCGCCGGCAATCAATATCTTTCGTCGCGTACCGAACAGCAAGCCCACTCGCTGCAAGACACCGCGTCGACAATGGAAGAGATGACTTCGACCGTCAAAGAGAATGCCGCGAACACCGTCCAGGCCAACCAGTTGGCGATAACCGCTTCCCAGGTGGCCGTCAAAGGCGGCAAGGTCGTGGCCGAAGTCTCCAATACGATGAATTCGATCAATCAGTTCTCCAGAAAAATCGTCGACATCATCGGCGTGATCGACAGCATTGCATTCCAGACCAATATCCTGGCGTTGAACGCTGCGGTGGAAGCAGCACGGGCAGGGGAACAGGGACGAGGCTTTGCCGTTGTGGCGGGAGAAGTGCGCAATCTGGCGCAACGCAGCTCGGCTGCGGCAAAGGAAATCAAAATCCTGATTGAAGACTCGGTCAATAAAGTCCAGAACGGCAGCAAGCTCGTCGCCGATGCCGGCGCGGCGATGGATGATGTGGTTACCAGCATCAAGCGCGTGGACGACATCATGACCGAGATCAGCACAGCCAGCCGCGAGCAGAGTATCGGCATCGAGCAGGTCAACAAGGCCATCGCACAGATGGATCAGGTGACGCAGCAAAATGCCGCGCTGGTGGAACAGGCGACGGCGGCAACCGGATCATTGCAGAACCAGACGACGGAGCTGAATAATATTGTCAATGTCTTCAAGATCAAGACCGGCAAGAACGGTTCGATGGAAGAGGCGACCGAGATGGTCCGCAAAGCCGTTGCATCCTTGCATGCAAAGGGCAAGGAAAAAACATTCGCGGAAATCAATAACAAACTGGGTGCATTCTGCGACCGCGATCTTTACGTTGTCGTCTACGACCTCAACGGCAGGAATCTCGCGCATGGCTCCAATCCGGCATTGATCGGCAAGGACCTGATCGACGCCAAAGACGGCGCCGGCAACCTGTACGTCAGGGAACGCATCGCCATCATCAGGGACAAGGGCCATGGCTGGCAGGAATACATGTTCCTGAACCCGATATCAAAACAGATGGAAGCCAAGTCCATGTACCTCGACAAATATCAGGATCTGATTGTCGGCTGCGGGGTTTATAAAACCAACTGATAACGATTCGGCCAAAAAGACCGTTGATATCGTCCAGGCGATCGACATATGGACTAATGTATGGACGCCCTCGCTCGGGGCAGCGCGGGTGAAGATGGGAAAGATGGCATGAGCAAGCAAAATCCCGACTTTTACGCGACCGTTCCGAAACGCTGCGCCACCGCCAAAAGCAAGCCATCGCTGCCCGGCCCGCCCAGTAGCGAAATGCCGATCGGCCCGCCATCCACTGTTCCGATCGGAATCGTCACCTGCGGCAATCCCCCTAATCCTGCGGGACATAGCAGCGCCAGGGCGCGATAGCGGAATTCGTCCAGCCGGCCGGGGCCTGCATCCAGTTTGGGGGCAGCCGCGGGAACCGTGGGCATGACAATCACGCAGGCACTGCCAAGCAGATCGCGAAGATGGCTTGCGATGCCGCTGCGCGCCCGGCTTGCCTGATCCCATTGTGGTTTATCGATTTCTCGCGCGGCATCGAATCGTTCGCGTATGCCTGGACCGAATTCCGGCTGGTTCCGGAGTACCCAGGGTCCCAGCGTGGCCCATATTTCCGCAGCCTGGCAAATGCGAAATATGTCGGCCCATTCCGCCAGCGTTGAAGGCGACAGCCGCATCGAAGTTGCGCGTCCGCAGATGGCTTCCAATTTTTTCAACCCTGCTTGCAAAGGCGCTGCCGTGCACGGTTCCGCCAACGCCCATGCGTCCGTCGGCAGCAGCAGCGATACCGGCGCCTGGGCGCCGGCTCCAGCCGTGCCGTACTCCGCAAGGGAAAAAGCCGCAGCCGCGGCGGACAAGGTGCGCAGGTCACGCGCAAACCAGCCGACCGTATCGAAACTCGGCGCCAGCGGCGCCAGCCCTTCCATGGAAATACGTCCATGCGTCGGCCGCATGCCATACAGTCCGCAAAACGATGCCGGCATCCGGATCGAGCCGCCGGTATCGGAACCCAGGCCTATATCAACCAGTCCGGCGGCGGTCGCGGCAGCCGAGCCTGACGACGATCCTCCCGGAACGCGCGTCGGATCGGCGGTATTAAGCGGCACGCCGTAATGTGCGTTAACCCCCATCAGGCTGTAGGCAAGTTCGTCGGTGTGCGTTTTTCCACGCAGGCTTGCGCCCTGGTCGAGCAAGCGCTGCACTGCAAATGCATGGGACGCGGCCGGCGCATGGGTGCGCGCCCAATCCGGATTGCCATAGCCGGTTACCTCGCCGGCGATGTCGAAATTGTCCTTCGCGGCAAATGTGAGGCCGTTCAGCCGGCCGCCGCCGCCGCCCTGAATGGCGAGGCGTTTTACAAAAGCATTTGCGTTTTGTGCCGCTGTTGTCATGAGGCGCTAGGCAATGTTATGGGAGGAAACGCCGTCCCCGCCCAGGATGCACGCGGCCGCATGCGCGAACAGACCGACCGGTGCGATATACAAACCCCGGCCCAGCAAGCCTTGCTTCCCGGCCGCGTCAAGCATGGCGATCGCTGCCAGTGGCGCTATACCGTGCCGCGCCGCCAACGCCGCGTCAAGTCCGATGCAAAACGGCGACAAGCCGGCATGCCGATTGCCGAACGCCGCGTGTTCACCCGCCAGTAAACGCCGCGGCCGGTGGGCCCAGTCCTCAGGCAGCCAGCGTTGCAGCGCGGTGTTGATTTCCGGCGCAAACCGCAATGCTTGCCCGCCAAAGCCGGCGGCATCGATAACGCCGCTGTCGCCGAGCACCGGGGAGACAGACGATGGCGATCCGGCCTGCGCCGCCTGTAGCCGCGGTCCTGCCGGCGCCGTGGCGGGCGCGGTAAACCATCGTTCGGGTTGTCCCGCCAGCCGGATGCCGACCTGCTCGCCGTTGCCGGCCAATGCCACCACCAGGGTCGATGCGGCGTCCCTGCCGCCATCGGCGGCCGCATCCAGCATCAGATGGCAGGCCGCCATCCAGAGCGTCAGGAAAAACAGCGGGCTGTTTGCCAGCATCGCCACAACCGCGCTATCGCATCCATGGCCGGGATCCGGCAGCAATCGGCTGCGCAGGCAAGCGTTCGCGACGGTGGTGGCGGCATGCAGATCGTCGCCTGCGGCCAGGCCGGCGGCGGCCGGCTCCAGCAGTTCGAGCGGCATCTTCAGCGCCGCGGCGAGGCTATCGGCCAGCAGACCGTCGCGCCAGGCCATTCGCGACAGGATTGCCGGATCGCGGCTGCCGAAGCGCAATTGCGGGCCGGCGCCGCTACCAAGCAAGGACCAGGCGCGCCGTCGTCCCGCCACCGCACTGTCGTTGAGGTCCGTGATTTCCACCAGCGTGGCGCGAGGCGAAATCACCGCTGCCAGCGGCGTCACCGCGCCATACGCTTGCGCCGGAACCAGGGCGACGCGGCCCTCCGCGATCAGCGCCTCGGCTTGTGCTTCATCCTTGGCCCAGCCTTCATATAAACAGCAAAGCACCGCCGATGAGAGTAGCGGGGCCGGCGGCGCGCAAGGATTGTTCAACGGCGGCCCCGCATGGAGCAGGGTCAGGTCCGGGAGGTCAAGCGCATGGCGCGCCGTGCGCACTGCCGTCCACGCGGGTCGGACCGCCGTCAGGCGGTCCAGTGCATGGCGATTGGCAGGCGTGGTGAAAGAAATGGAGGACATCGAGGGGGAACGGGGATCAGCGCAAAACGTAAAGGCCGATGGTGAGCGCCGCGACCAGCAGCATGATCCACCAGGAGGCCGCCGAAAATGCGCCTTTGCGCCGCCCGGCGGACATTGGCGCCGATGCGGCCGCGGCTCCGGCATTCGCGATCGATGCGGCGTCGACGGCGGCTTCCGCTATAACCGCAGGCTCAGGCGGCGCGACCATCCGGTTGAAACGCGCAAAGAAATCCGCAGCGGTTTTAGCCGCCACGCCGTCAATCAAGCGTGCCCCAACCTGTGCAATCTTGCCGCCGATTTTCGCTTCCGTCCGGTAGGTCAGCCTGGTAAACGCGCCTTCGCCGGCAAGCGATACCTGTGCTGCCCCCTTGGTGAATCCGGCTGCGCCGCCGGCGCCTTCGAATGTCAGCGAATAAGAGGAAGGCGGGTTCAGATCGGCCAGCTGCAACTTGCCGCTGAAGCGCGCCTTGACCGGCCCGACCGCAGCCAGCAGCACGACCTTGTACTCGTTGTCGCCGCTCTTGACGATATCTTCACAGCCGGGAATGCATGCCTTCAATATCAGCGGATCGTTCAATGCTTCCCAGACCTTCTCGATCGATTGCGCTATTTTTTCTTCGCCGGCCAATTCCATTTGTCGTCCCTAAAAATAAATGCGTTGCCGCCGGACTGCGCGGCCGGCGCCGTTTTAAACATGCGATTGCTGGCCGCGGTGCGCCCAGCCTGTCATACGCCGCTCCACCCATGCAAACAGTTCGTACATTGCCATCGCCATCAGGGAAATCATGATCACACCGGCAAACATCAGATCGGTTTTCATGCTGGACGATGCCGATACCACCAGATAGCCGATGCCTTTGTCGGAGGCGCTGATTTCTGCCACCACGGTGCCGACAAAGGCCAGCGTGACGGCGATTTTCAGCGAAGCGAAGAACAGCGGCATCGAGCGCGGCAGGCCGACTTTTTGCAAAATTTCGATGCGCGTGGCGCCCAGCGCGCGCAAGACATCTTCCAGTTCCGGTTCCAGTGTGGCCAGGCCGGTCGCCACATTGGCCGCGATAGGAAAGAACGACAGCAAGAACGCGGTGATGACCGCCGGCACCGTGCCGGTACCGAACCAGACCACCAGAATCGGTACGAACGCCGCCTTGGGAATTGCATTGAATCCCACCAGCAACGGATAGAAAGCGCGGTGCATCATGATCGAGGACCCGACCGCGCAGCCGAGGATAATGCCGACCGCCATCGCGCCGGCGAAACCGGCAATGGTGGTCCACAGGGTTTGCCAGGAATGAACCATGATCGATGCGCGATATTCGATCAGCGCATGCCAGATCGCGGTCGGCTTGGGCAGGATGAATGCGTCCACCTTGAAGGCATCGCAGGCGGCCTCCCAGATGAGGAACATGGCCAGGACCGCCAGTACCGGCGTCAATTTTTCAATGGAATATTTCATGCGGCGCTCTCACTGGCGGTTTGTCGGACGACGCCGATATGGGTATGCAGTTCTTGTACGATGTCGCCGAATTCCGGGGTATAGGTAAGCCGCAGATCGCGCGGGCGTGGCAAATCGATCTGTTTTTTCGCGATGATCCGGCCCGGACGCCGGCTCATGACGTAGACGGTATCGGCCAGGAAAGTGGCTTCGCGCAAATCATGCGTGACCAGCACCACGGTAAACGGCGCCGCCTGGTGCAGATCGCGCAGGATGCACCACAATTCCTCGCGCGTGAATGCGTCCAGCGCGCCGAAGGGTTCGTCCAGCATCAGCAGTTTCGGTTCATGCACCAGGGCGCGGCAGATCGACGCGCGCTGCTGCATGCCGCCCGACAACTCCCACGGAAATTTGTGTTCCCAGCCCTTGAGGCCGACGGTCTCGATCAGCTTCATGGCGCGCGCCACATATTCGCTGCGCCGGGCGCGGAAACTGGATTTGTAAGGCTCGACGATTTCCAAAGGCAACAAAACGTTATCCAGCGTGGTGCGCCATGGCAGCAGATTGGACGCCTGAAATGCCATGCCGGTGATTTTGAGCGGACCGGAGACTTCCCTGCCGTCGACGATCACCACGCCCTCGGATGGCGGTTTGAGGCCCGTGCACAATTTCATGAAAGTCGACTTGCCGCAGCCCGAGGGGCCGACGATGGCGACGAATTCGTTTTCCCTGATGGCGATGTTGACGTTTTCAATCGCCGGCGGCAAATTCGCCGCGTATTTCAGCGATACGTTGTTGAAGTCGATAAATGGTTTCATCTTGGATTAAGGCCGTCAGGCAATGGATGCTATTTGTCAGGAAGATCAGCTCAGGACGGCGGCGGGCTGCGCCGTCGCCTCCGCCGGGCGGCCGGCCTCGATCAGTTCCAGCAGGCGCATCGGCTTTACCGGCAGATCGGCAATACGCACGTTGAACGACGCCAGCGCGTCTTCAATGGCCGACGCCAGCACGGAGCCGACGCAAACGATGCCGGCCTCGGCCGCGCCCTTGATGCCGAGCGGATTGATCGGCGACGGCGTTTCCAGCCAGACGATTTCAATGTGCGGCACGTCGGTGGCGGCCGGCAGCAGGTAATCGGCGAAGGTGGTGGTAAGCGGCTGGCCGTCGTCGTCATAGCCCATCCATTCGAATAGCGCATTGCCGATGCCGTGCGCCACGCTGCCATGGATCTGGCCTTCGGCGATCTGCGGATTGATCAGTTTTCCGCAGTCCTGTATCGCGATGTAGCGCAGGATTTTCACCGCGCCGGTGTCGATATCGACCTCCACTTCGCAGACATGGAAGGCGTTGGCATAGGCGAGCGCGTCGATGCGGAACATATTGGTGGCTTCCAGCCCGACAGTGACCCCGGGCGGGAATGAATAGCCGGGCATGCCGCGCAACTGGGCCGCGATCCTCCCAAGCGGCACGCTGCGAGCCGCGCCGCCGCCCCCGGCGTTTCCGCTTGTCTCCTCCTTGAGGCAAACCAGGCCGTCCCGTACGTGCAAGGCCTGCTCCGCCACGCCGAGCATGTGCGACGCCACGGTGATTGCCTTTTGCCGGACTTCGCGCGCCGCCAGCAAGGTCGAGGTGCCGGCGGTAATCGCCTGGCGGCTGGCGAAGCCGCCCAGGCCGTAGGGGATGTGGCTGGTATCGCCGGCGATCACATCCACCATATTCATCGATACGCCCAGTTCGTCGGCGCAGATCTGCGCCAGCGAAGTCTTGATGCCTTGCCCCATCTCCAGAGCGCCTGTGAATACTTCGACCCGGCCGTTGGTCGCCACCCGCACCCTGGCCGATTCGAACGGGCCGCGGCCGGTACCCTTCACCGCCTGCGCGATCCCCATGCCGATGTAGCGTCCTTCATGGCGCGCAGCGCTCTGGCGGACGGGAAAATCAGCGTAGGCCGCTTCCGCGAGGCCGCGTTCCTGCGTCAGCAGATAGTCGCCGCTGTCATATACGATCGCGGTGCCGGCGCGGTTTTTCAGCGGCGTGTCGTAGGGCATGGCGGCGGCGCTGATCAGATTGCGGCGGCGGATTTCGGCGCGGTCCAGTTTCAGCTCGCGCGCGGCGCAGTCCATCAGGCGTTCCATCGCGAAATTACCTTGCGGATAGCCGGCCCCGCGTACCGGAATCACGGGGACCTTATTGGTTTGCGCCAGAATGATTTCCAGGTTGTAGGCCGGCACAATATAGGGGCCCATCAATGAGGTGGCGGCGTTATACGGCACGTTGTAGCTGTGAGGCGCGTACGCGCCCTGATCGTGCACCAGGCGGCCCCGTATGCCAAGAATGTGCGCATCGGCATCGAACGCAATTTCCAGCGACCAGAATTGATCGCGCTCCTGAATCGCAGCCAGGAAATGCTCGCGCCGGTCTTCTATCCATTTTACCGGCCGGCCCAATTGCGCGGCCGCTGCCGGGACCGCGATTTCTTCCGGATAAACCAGGTATTTGGCGCCGAACGCGCCGCCGACATCGGGCGCGATCACGCGGACCCGGCTCTCGTCCATGCCGAGCATCTGCGCCACGGTATGCGCAAGTTCGTGTGACATCTGGGTCGACGACCATACCGTCATCTCGCCTGTGGCAGGCTCCGCCCTCGCCACGACGCCGCGCCCCTCCATCGAGCTGGCAACGCCGCGATGGGTGCTCAACTCCTGCCGGAAGACATGCGCCGCGCCGGCGAATACCGGATCGCAATCGCCATAGCCGATCTTTAGCGGCTTATACGTATTGGTGCCGGTTTCCAGCCGCGAGGGCGGCGCATCCTGCTGCAGGACTTCACGCGCATCGACCACCGCCGGCAGCGGATCGTAATCGACCAGTATCGCGTCGACCGCGTCCTCGGCGATATGGCGCGAGACCGCCACGACCATCGCAATCGCTTCGCCTACATGCACTGCCTCCTCGGGCGTGAGGACATAAGGCATCACATGGTCGGGCAACTGGCCTTCGGGAAAGCCGATCGGCAGCCGCAGCGAAGTCAGCAGCGCGCGCATGTCCGCCGCCGTGTAGACCGCCACGACGCCTTCCATCGCCAAGGCGGCCGAGGTGTCCACGCCGAGGATGCGCGCATGGGCATAAGCACTGCGCACGAAGGCGGCATGCAGCATATCCGGCAATCGCACGTCATCGATATAGCAGCCCTTGCCGGTCAGCAGGCGCGGATCCTCTTGGCGCCGTACCCGCGATTCGAAATATTTCGGCGCCGCCTCGCCGATGCCGGCCTTCGTGCCCGTGTGCATACTCATAGCGTGGCCGCTCCCGGTGTGCGCATATGCGCGGCCGCTTCAAGCGCGGCGGCGACGATGTTCTGATAGCCGGTGCAGCGGCACAGATTGCCCGACAGCGCGGTGCGTATCGCGGCTTCGTCCGGCGCGGGGTCTTCTCGCAACAGTTCCTCCAGCGTCATCAGGATTCCCGGGGTGCAGAAGCCGCATTGCAGGCCGTGGCGATTCCAGAACGCTTCTTGCAGCGGGTGCAGTTCGCCGTCCCGCGCCAGGCTTTCGACGGTGCATACCTGACGGCCGTCGGCCTGGGCCGCCAGCATCAGGCAAGAACGCGCGCTGCGGCCGTCCACCAGGACGGTGCATGCGCCGCATACGCCATGTTCGCAGCCGAGATGCGTGCCTGTCAGATGGCGCTGGTGGCGCAGATAATCGGCAAGGGATATCCGGTCTTCCACCGAATCGGCGATTTGTTCGCCGTTGATGTGGAGCTGGATGGAAGTGGTGTTCATGATTGCTGTTCCTTCGCTTCTGAGATGGCGCTTTCGAACGCTCTGCGGATGACCACCGCGCCAATGCGGTTGCGGTACCAGGACGAGATGAATGGATCGTCCATTGCCTTCACGGCGGCGGCGGCATCGACCGCTTGCTGGACCGCGGCGGCATCGGGCGCGCGGCCCACCAGGATTTGCTCGGCCTCGCGCAGCCTTGACGGCGTTGCCGCGGCGCCTGCCAGGGTGAGCGAAAGCCGGGCAATTTTGCCCGCGCCGTCCAGGCAGACAAGCGCGGCGCCGGCGGCGATGGCGAAGTCGCCATGGCGGCGCGAGAATTCCGAAAAGCCGGCGCCGTGCTTTTGCGGCCAGGTGTCGAAGCGGATGGCGGTCAGCATTTCGCCGGCCGCGATATCGGGCGTCATCATGCCGAGCGGGAAATCGCGCATCGCGATCCGGCGTGCGCCGCGCACGCTTTGCACCGTCAGCGTGGCGTCGTAGGCCATCGCCGCCGCCGGAATCTCCGCCGATGGATCCAGATGGCAAAGACTGCCGCCGATGGTGCCCCAGTTGCGTGTCTGCTGATGGCCGACGTGGTCGATCGCGCGCGCCAGCAGCGGAAGGCGGGCACGCACCAGCGGCGATTTTTCAAGCTGGCGTTGCCGGGCCATGGCGCCGATCTCCAGCGCGTCCGTTTCCTCATGAATATGCGCCAGTTCGGGAATGCGCGCGATATCGATCAGGTCGTCGGGGCTGGCCAGGCGCAGGTTCAGCATGGCCATCAGCGATTGGCCGCCGGCCAGAACGCGGGCGTTCGGCCGCTCATCGAGCAGCGCCAGCGCGTCGGCCAGCCGGGTCGGGCGGTGATAAATAAATGGCGATGGTTTCATGGCTCAGATTTTCGATAGTTCCAGCACGGAGGGCGCGAACAGTTCCTCGACCGCCAGGCGGCGTTTGGAAAGGTGCTGTTCGAACGAGTAGCGCGCCAGCGTGTCGAGCGCATGGTAGTTTTCGGCCACGCCGTAGCTCCAGTAATCCTTGCCCATCAAGGCCACCGTCGCTTCGTATTCGGCGACGCTCCAGGGCAGCGTGGTCCACAACTGGCCGATATCCTTGACTTGTTCCATGGCAATCCGCTTGGCTTCCACAAAGGCCTTGTAGACGCTGACCGGCAGCCACGGATGCTGCTCGCACAGCGATTTCCGGATGCCGATCATGTGCATCATGGGAAAAATGCCGGTGCGCTTGAAATAGTCCGCTTCCACCTCGCGGAAATTGGGAAACAGCCGCGCCACGTTCGGCGCGCCGTTGGCGACGCAGGACGGTGCGCGGGCGCTGAATACGGCATCGATCCGCCCCGACGCCAGCATGGTCGACAGGCTTTGGTCGTCGGGGATCTGCTCGATCTCGATATTGGCCGGCAACCGGATCGGCGAGCGTTCGTTGCGCCCGGGCTGTTCGGTGCCGCCGCGGCGCCAGCGGATGGACTCCGGATCGACGCCGAATTCGTCCTGCAGGATGCCGCGGATCCATACATTGGCCGTGATCTGGTATTCCGGCACGCCGATGATTTTTCCGCTGAGATCGGCCGGCGTCTGGATACCGCGGTCGGTACGGACATAAATGCCGGAATGCCGGAATACGCGCGATACGAAGGCCGGGATGGCGACGTACGGATTTTCGCCGCGCGCAGTGGTCATGGCATGGCTGCTCAGGGAAATTTCGGTAATATCGAAATCCTGGTCGCGAAAAGCGCGATGGAAAGCCTCTTCCGGCTCGATGATGAGCGTATTGACGTCGCAGCCTTCGATCCGGACGCGGCCGTCGATCAGCGCCTTGGTGCGATCGTAATCGCAGATTGCCATGCTCAGTGTCAGTTTAGACAAGGACTTCTCCTGTTGATGTGGATCCGGTGCCGGCGGCGGTATCAAGCAACGCACGTGGAAACATGGCATGTATGCCCTTGTTGCCATCGACAATCTGGGTGACATGCAAGTCGCAGGCCAGGCTGCAACTGACGTAGGCGTCAATCGGCGACCAGCCCTTCATTTCCACCAGCCAGGCGATCATTTCGCGCAGGGCTTGCTTGGCGGCGTCGTCCAGATCGGGATCCAGTCCCATGGCAATGTAGTGATGGGGCGTAATCGCCCTTGGGAATTTGAGGCCGGCGGCCTTGTGCAGAATGAGCTGGAAGGTGCCTGTCAGCGCCGTTTCCAGGGCGGTCAGCGACACCTCGCCGTCACCCTGCGCCGCATGGCCGTCGCCGGCCGAGAACAAGGCGCCCGGCACTTGGACCGGCAGCAGCAGGGTACTGCCGGCGACCAGTTCCTTATTGTCCAGATTGCCGCCGTATTCGCGCGGTTCGATGGAAGATACCGTGCCGTACTCGGGCTTGGGCGCGACGCCCATGATGCCGAAGAACGGCGCCAGCGGCACGCTCAGGCCCCAGGGCAGATGCGCCACGCGGCGCGCGGTATCGATCGGGATATTCAATATCTGGAGCGTGCGGAAATCTTCCTGCAGCCCGCCGCGCACCGGCCGCACCGCGTTGTAGCCCCAATCCTGGCGAAATTCGATGGCCTCGATGCGCACCTCCAGGGTGTCGCCCGGTTCCGCGCCTTCAACCCAGATTGGACCGGTGATGATGTGGGGACCCATATGCGGCTTGCACGCCGCCAGCACCGCCTGATGATCCGGCAGCAGATTGGCGGCGGCGGCGGATTCCTCCAGCGATCCGCTCAGGGTATCGATGGTAACGCGGTCGCCGGAGCATACGCGCAGGACCGGCCGCAACGCTGCGTCGAAATGGCCCCAGTGTATCGTCTCGGGGGTGGCGCGCAGTGTGTGATGAAAGCTCATTGCATCCTTCTGTCTCGATCATTGCCCGGCTTATTTTGAAAATACCTGGCGTTCGGCCTTGGGGGGCAGGAAGCCGGCATTGAACATGGCGGCGGGATCGGGGGTCTGTTTCAGGTCGAACGCGGCGGCAACCTGCTTGACCATCTCGGCCACACGGGACTGGTCGACCGCGCCCATGCCGTTCAGGCGTACGTTCGGCGTGCCGATGGCGGAGGAAATGGCCAGTTTCAAGCGGCGGTTCTCGACCGCGTCGTCAATCAGCGGATCGCGGTTGTGCACATACTTGATGGCGCCGTCCGGATCGGCAAGCACTTCGCGCGCGCCGCGCGTGAAGGCCCGCAGGAAAGCGGCAACGGCTTTCGGATTGGATGCGATGAAGGACTGGTTGGCAACGATCGCATTGCCATACATTTTGACGCCGTAGTCGACGAACTGCATCGAGGAAATGTCTTCATCCTTGACGCCGCGCGCGTACAGATTCATCAGGCTGGTGAAGTAAAAGCCGGTTACGGCATCGACGTCGCCGCGCACCAGCATGGCTTCGCGCAGCGTCGGATCCATACTTTTCCAGGTCAGCCTGGAAGCATCGATATTGTTGGCTTTGGTAAACAGCGAAAACAGCTTCCGGGTCGGATCGAAGACCGGTGAGCCGAGGGTTTTTCCGACCAGGTCGGACGGCTTGTCGATATGCGATTTCTTCAGCGAAAATATCGCCAGCGGCGCTTGTTCGTAGACCATGTAGACCGCCTGCATGCGGTTGGTCCCCGCGGCCGGGTTGTTGGCGATGAATTCGATCATGGCGCCGAGATCGGCGAAACCCATGTCATAAGCGCCTGACGCCACCCGGTTGACCGTGGTACTGGAACCGGTGCCGGCGTCGATCGAGACGTCCAGTCCTTCCTGCGCGAAATAACCCTTCTCCAGCGGCAGCAAAAAGAAAGCGGAAGGGCCTTCGAAACGCCAGTCCAACGCAAATTTGATTTTGACCGGCGGCGCTTTCGCGGGTCCGGCCTGCGCTATCGCGGCGCCGGCCGATAGCGACAAGCCCAGGGCCGCCGCGGCGATGGCGAGGGCACGCACGATTGCGCGCCGGCTTGTCCATTCTTGTGTTTGCTTCTTCATAGCGAAAACTCCCTGGTATGGATCGACGTGGATGAATTGGGAACGGGTGTGGGCAGAATGCTGGCGACGGCATCGAAGCGCTCGCCGGCGCGCAGGCAGAACAGCGGGCGCAGCATGCGCTCGGCGCCAAGCTCGGTGCCCTCGTTGTCCCGCAGGGTCCATTTGCCGCGTTCGTCGGCCAGCACGGTGATGTCGGCCACGGCGCCCTGGTGCAGCGTGCCGATCTCGTTTTGCTGGCCGATCATGGCTGCGGCATGGGAGGTGACCATCGGCACTACCTGCTCCAGCGTCAAGCCGAGCGCAAGCATGCTGGTCATCGCCGATACCAGGCTGAAGCGCGTTTGGCCCAGGAACATGTGATCCTCGTCGGGATGCTGCTCCGGCGTGCCGGCCGGCGCCGGCACCTTGGTGTTGTAGCCGTGCATATCGGCGCCCAGCGTATGGGGCACGATACCGGCATCCAATACGGTCCGCGCCATGTTGAAACTGAAATGCGAGCCATAGCCCACATCGATCTTCAGGCCGCGATCGATCGCTACGCGCACCAGAGGATGCACGCGCCCACTCGTTTCGACGAAGCCGCCCGGATGGCGGCTGAACGGATGCGAGAGGACGTCGCCCGGCTTGAGGATGTCGACTACTTGCGACAGGATGGTGTCCGGATCGACCGCCAATCCGCCTTGGGACGGCGCCGGCCAAAGGCGGCCGAAATGGATGTACACCGGCAGATTGACCGCCTTGCCGATTTCAGCCGCGGCGCGCATCGCCGCCACGCCCCAGCGCGCAAATCCGCCCAGTTCGGCGTGCGCCTTGATGCCCCTGACCAGATCGGGATTGGCCTTGGCGGCGCGCACTGTCGCATCGATGTTGATGCATTCGGGGCTGTATAACTCCGGGTAGTAATGGCCTTCCAGGCCGCCGACCAGATAGGCCGACAGGTAGGCATAGACACGGGTTTTGGCCGGTTCGGCCACGAATTTCCGGAAGCCGGGCAGCGTCATGCAGCTTGGGCCGCCCTGGTCGACCAGCGTCGTCACGCCGGAATGCACGCCGCAGGTATCGGCATTCAGGCCGAAGCGGCCGGTCACATGTTCGTATACGTGGGCATGGGTATCGATCAGGCCGGGCAATACCAGCCGGCCGCGGCAATCGATTATTTCCGCGCGGTCGTCGGACAGGGCGGAGCCGATGGCGGCAATACGTCCATCGCTGACCAGGATGTCGCAGAGCTGGTCCAGGCCCTTGGCCGGATCGATGACCCGGCCGTCTTTCAGAATGATGCTCTTCATGTTTTTCTGCTCGTTCGATATGTACATGAAGCGGCATACGCAAAAGCCATGCCTGACCGTTTTAGGTGGTATGCCACCTATTAACAACAAGAAATCGTCCGTATTACGCACCAATAAACGGCGCAGCGCGCCAATTAAGAACATTTCGTTCCCGTTTGCGCACTGGATTATCGCAAAAGGAGGTGTACCACATTTATTTGAAAAAATCGCATCGAATTACTGAAGTATCTGCTTTAGAATAAGGAGGTGTACCGCCTATTTCGGGTAGCTCGCCTGCCTTGCGCATTCGCGGCGCCTGTTTGCTTCACGCATGGATGCCGCACCTTTTGCATCAGCCTGTTCTCGTTCAACTTGGTCCAATTTATTTACGCATATGGCAATTACCGGAAAAAAAATCAACATCAAGGCGCAACTGCAGGAGGCGCAGGAAAGATCCGTCCTGTTCAGCCGTCCCGGCTTTCTGATCCGCCGCCTGCACCAGCTGCATTCGGCGTTGTTCCTCGAAGAAACGCGCGAATTCAATGTCACGCCGGTGCAGTACAGCCTGATGACCACGCTCGCGGAACTGGGTGAAATGACGCAGAACGCGCTGACATTGGAAATCGGCCTGGAGCGCACCAGTGTTGCCGAAGTCATCCTGCGGCTGCAGGCCCGCGAACTGCTTGAGCGCAAACAATCCACCGAGGACGCGCGCGTCAGGCTGATCAGTCTCACACGCAAGGGAAAAAACCTGGTGGCCAAGATGCGGCCGGCGGTGCAGCGTGCGCACGATCGCACCATTTCCCGGCTTCCCAAGGATGAACAGGAACAGTTTCTGCTTCAGATGATCCGGCTGGTGGAGGCCAATAACGACATCATGGGCGTGCCCTTCCGGCTGCCGTAATCGAAACAATTATTTGGGGATAGCATGGAAAAAACCATTAACGATGCCGCCGTGCTGGCCGATTTCCACCCGCATTTCGATGCTTACGAACGCGCGCTGGTCTGCAACGATATCGCGGAGCTGGATCGGCTGTTCTGGAATGCCGGCGAGACCGTGCGCTACGGCGCCGGCGAGAATCTGTATGGCTATGCGGCGATCAGGGAATTCCGCATGGCGCGTTCGCCGGTCAATCTCGATCGCACCGTTATTCGCAAGGCCGTCACCAGCGTGGGGGACGATGTTGCGGTTACCCATATCGAATTCACCAGGGCCGGCAGCGACCGCATCGGCCGCCAGTCGCAGACCTGGGTCAAGTTCCACGAGGGCTGGCGTGTGATTTCCGCACATGTCAGCGTAATGGCTTGAATCCGCATCGCGTGCGCGCACGGATAGCTCCATGAAACTGAATCTGCGCCAGATTGAAGTATTTCGCGCCATCATGTTGAGCGGGTCCATCAGCGGCGCGTCGAAATCGCTCTTCGTTTCACAGCCGGCGATCAGCCGCCAGATTTCCTATACCGAGCAACGGCTGGGCATGCTGTTGTTTCAGCGCATCAAGGGCCGGCTTTATCCCACGCCCGAAGCGCATCGGCTGTTCGAGGAAGTGGGCGCGCTGTATCAACGTGTTGAGCATCTCAACGAAGTGGCTGAAAATCTCGCCGAGAACCGCGTCGGCCAGCTACGCCTGTGCAGCAGCGCCAATGTCGGACAGACGCTGATGCCGCTCGCGGCCGCCATCTTCTGCAAGCGCCATCCGGAGGTCGGCGTCGTTCTTGACACCTTGGCGCCGGCCGACATGCTGCAGGCGCTGCTGTCGCGCCGGGCCGAATTCGGCGTCGCCTATATGCCGCGCGGCCATCCCAGCGTTCAGGCGCGTATGTTGTATCGCAATCGCATCGTCGCCGTCGTGCCGGCCTGCCATCGCCTGGCGTCGCGCCGGGAAATCACGCTCCGCGATCTGATGCATGAGCCGTTTATCGGCTACAGCGGCGATATGCCGATCGGGCAATTGCTTCAGCAGATTTTCGGCAGCGCAGGCGGGGAGCAATGCCGGCCCGCGCCCTGTATAGAAGTGCAGCAGTCGCACGTCGCCTGCGCCATGGTGCAGGCCGGCGTCGGCGTGGCGCTGGTCGGCGAGATATCGGTCATGGAACCGGTCTGGTCGAATCTCGTGGCGGTGCCGCTGGCGCCGGTTTTCAATGCGCCCATCAATATCTTCAACATCGAGTTGGAACCCTTGTCGCGTCTCGCGCAGGAATTCATCGCCATTCTGGAATCAATAAATCCTGGCGCTCGCGGCGGTCATCCCGCCGCCTTGCCCGCATAAATAATTTCTTCGATTTCCTGTATCCATTGTGGTGCGCATACGTCTGTTCGGGTGCGGTGCGCCATGGCCGCCCATGGCGGGTGATGCACCAAAAATTCTCATTAACATGAGGTTATACGCTACCCACAAAATGTCATGCGACAGCGTTGTTCCTCCTCCCTAATATGTAATTTCCAGAAGATCTGTCTTCCCAATCGATACATAAAACGGAGTTAAAAATGATACAAAAGACTGTCGCGGCGGCCGCCTTCGGCTTGGCCGCAACATGCGCGTGGGGACAAACCAATGTCGTCATTTACGGTTCGGTGGACGGTTCGGTCCAGTCCGCCAATACCGGCGCCGGCAGGACCACGCGAGTCGATTCCAGCGCTGTGATGGCGTCGAAAATCGGCTTTCGTGGAACTGAAGATCTGGGTGGCGGAATGAAGGCGATATTCCTTCTTGAGAACGGATTTAACGTCGATACCGGCGCCAACGCCGGCAATGGAACACTGTTTAATCGCGAGTCCTGGGTTGGCATGGCGGGGTCGCTCGGCCAGCTCCAGGCCGGCGTTAATTATTCGCCGTTGTTCCTGTCGTATGTTACTTACTCGCTGGGCGAACTGAATACCTTTTCATGGGGCAACGCCACCAACAATTTCTTTTTCGTGCCGTCCTCGCGCTTGTCGAATTCGCTGCGTTATACCTCGCCGGCATTCGGCGGCCTGACGGTGCGCGGGGCCTATGCGCTCGGCACGGAAGGCGCGGCGCCGAGGACCATGGGCGATACCGCATCGGTCGGCTTCAATTACAAAACCGGCGCCTTCTCGGCCGATCTCGATTATATGCAACAGAAGTACGCCACCACCACGGTCGTCACCGATGCCACGCCGGTCAATCAGGGGCGCTATTACCTGATGGCCGCTTCTTACGACTTCGGCTTCATCAAGCCGGCGCTACTGTATCAAATCCATACCGGCAATCCTGATCCGGCCGTATCGAATTCGTTCGCCAATCCCGATAATCGCTTTTACGAAATCAGCGCCAAAATCCCCAACATCGGCAACGGCGCGCTCATGCTCAGTTTCGGGCAATACAAACGCGCGTCGGCCAGTAGCGGCAATGCGACTTCGTACGGTTTGCGCTATGACTATCATTTATCCAAACGGACCGGGCTGTACGCCGGCGTGGCGGGCATCAGGAACAACAGCGCGGCCAGTTTCACCGTTGGCAGCATCGGCACACCCGGCATAGCGACCACGCCGGGACGCAATGTGACGTCGATGATCGTCGGCATGCTGACGACATTTTAAGCCCGGCTGCGGGTTCCCCCGACGCGAGCAGGCCTTGCGAAACCGGGTCAAGGCGGCCGCTTATTATTTGGTATACAAATATTGAGGTCTTTGGCGCCCGGGCAAGACCGCCATTTTCCTACAAAGCGGCGTCGTCTCCCCACAAGGTCTGCATGTTGACGGGGGTCGTCATTTCCTCGGCGTAATCCTGGATGGCATACATGCTTCGCGCGGTATTGCGTGAAAGGGGAAACGCCAGCTTGACGCCGTTCGATCCGATCAGGGCATGCACGATCGGCGACTTCCGTACTTCGCCCTGTTCCGTCACGACGCATAATTCGCCGTTGATCAGCTTCACGAAGGCGCCGGCCGGATACATGCCCAATACCTGCATGAAAACGGCGGACAGCGATTGATCGATGTTCTGCTTTTCATCCAGGAAAACGCTGCGCATCGCCACATTGGGCAACAAGGCCTTGCGATAACTGCGAGGGGAGATCGTTGCACAGTAGCGATCGGCAATGGCGATGATTTTGGCGCCCAAAGGAATTTTCAGGCCCGTTTTGCCAAGCGGGTAGCCGCTGCCGTCTTCATTTTCGTGATGCGTCAAAACGGTCAACAGCCAGCTGTCGTTCTTGACGCCGGCCTGTTTCAACAGGCGGATGCCCGTCTGAGGATGCGTTTTAATAATATTTTTATCGTCATCGTTCAGAATGCCGGCCTTGTCCTGCAGTTGCTCCTGCTGGTGCAGCATGCCGATATTCATGGTCAAGGCAGCCGCCAGGATGATATCGATTTCGGCATCGGGCATTTCCAGGGCGCGGGCAACCAGCAGGGAAATAATCGCGGTGTCGACGCAATGGCGCACCGGGTAAGCGATCGCGGCGCGGTTCAATATGATGGAGCCCAGCGCCACATGTACGTTGATGTCGACGGCGCGTTTTATGTCGGCGCCGACTTCCATGATTTTCGATTCGAGTTCGGCTTCATGCAGCAGATTGTAAAGAAGATGTCCCATGCGCTTGTTCGCCTGGTTGATCAGGCGCAGCGCGGATGGCTTGTCGACTTGCCGGTTGATTGGCGGCGGCGATGTGGAAGAAGCCTTCGATTCCGCGAATAATCCGCGCGCGATCAAGGCTTCGATCTGCTGCTCGCTTTCGACGACAAATCCCTTGCGCAGCAGCAGCTTGCTTGAATCATCGTAAACGTCCCATGACAGCGGCGCGCCGATCACGAAATCGCTCATGCTGATACGTCTTCTTGTCATTATTTTTGTCCTGAAGAGAGTAATCGCAAGTGATCGAAAGTCCTTCGATCGAGAAATGATGCAGTATCATAAATCATTTGCCGTTCGGCAATGAATTTTTGATGAAACGTACTTACTTTTCAATTCATCCGGCGTTTTTCATTTTGGTGCGCATTCCCTCAATTGGTGCTTTTTTCTGCCGGTTTTTTTATTCGCCGGTGTATTTCACGCACCGATTGCTGGCATTAATATTGCTCCATTCTGTTTCGCGGGAAGAGCGATTTGCGGCGACGGTTTCGTTGCAATTGATCTGACTTCAGGCGTACTAGGGTTCCGGTTCCGTCGATGGTAATCGATGGGATGTCTGGTCCGAGAGTATTCCGGCCTTGCGCAATCGGCGGGGCTCCACGGAGGGATAAAAGCCCGGGAGAACTTGCACTACGTTCTCCTTGCGCGCCCTATCCATTCGAACCGGAGCCTGAAATGCCTTTGCCTTTATCCGTATCCGCATCCTTTCCCTTTTTTTCCCGCATCGGCGCGTTGCCACTATGAGCGCCGATATTGCGCGGGAGCCGCGTCTCCATGAAAGTCCTTTGGCATTCGCCGCCTTGATGGGCAGCGGGGTGGCGTGGGGCCTGATCTGGATTCCATTGAAATTCTTCGCCGGGCTCGGCTTGACCGGGCAGATGCTTGCGTTGACGGCTTATGCATTGCTCGGCCTTGCGGCGCTGCCCCTGATCTGGCGCGAACGCGCCGCATGGCGCGGCGAGTGGCGTTTGCTGTTGCTGATCGGGCTGTTTTTCGGCTGGGCCAATATCGCTTTCACCACCGCCTTGATGACAGGTTCGGTGCTGCGCGCCATGCTGCTGTTTTATTTGCTGCCGGCGTGGGGCGCGCTGGGCGGGACGTTGATCATGCATGAGCGCCTCAACTTGCGCAGGATTCTGGCGGTGGCGTTATCGCTGGGCGGGGTGTTCATCATCATGGGCGGCGCCGAGGTGTTCCGGCAGTTGCCGACGATGGCCGATGCGATGGCATTGTCTTCCGGCTTTTGCTACACCGCGGCGGGCGTCGCCAATCGCCAGGCGCGCCGCATTCCCCTGGCCAGCCGCACGCTGGCGCCGTTTGTCGGCTGCGCTGTGCTGGCGGCAATGGCGGCGCTGCTCTTCTCGGCGCCTGCGTTGCCGCCCGTGGCCGGCACCACGTGGATCCTGCTATTGCTGTTCGCCGGCGTCTGGCTGCTGGGCGGCACCTTGCTGACCACTTATGGCGTGGCGCGGGTAGAGGTCAGCCGCGCCGCGATCCTGCAAGTCATGGAGTTGCTGGTCGCGGTGATCTCCGCGATATTGATCGGCGGCGAGAGCATGGGTTTGAAGGAGTGGACCGGCGCGGCGATGATTATTGCGGCCACTTTATTGGAAGCGGCCAACAGCAACGGACGGGCCGGGGCGGAAGCGGCGAAAACGGCGGGAGAGACGGCATGAGCGCAGTGAAGAAACTCTGGCCCTTGCTGACGGCAACCCAGCGTTACGATAAGTCGATTTCCACGCATGGACGCGGCGCCGGCCAGATGATCGATGCGCCTATCCTCGCCTATCTGATCGAAACCGCGAACGGGCGCATTTTGTATGACGTCGGCTGCGACTACAACAAGATCAACGATCCCGCTTTGTGCGCGCATTACTACAATCCCGAGACCTTTCATTTCGGCGCGCCGGAAATGCATGAAGAGCAGCGCATTCCGCATCATCTGGCGCGGCTGGGTCTGACGCCGGCCGATGTCGATGTGATTTTTATCGGGCATCTGCATTTCGATCATGCCGGCGGCCTCGGCGAACTGAAACGCTGCGGCTGCGGCGCCGAAATTCATGTCCAGCACGATGAGCTGGAGGCCGCCCGCAGCGGCGCCGATGCGGTCTATTTTCCCGACGATTTCACCGCCCATGGGCCATTCGATATTCGTCGCGGCGAATACGCGCTGTGCAGCGGCGTGAACGCCATCAGCACGCCGGGACACACTGCCGGGCATATGTCGATGCTGGTCGAATTGCCGCATGGCGCGCCGGTGCTGCTGGCAGGGGATGCGGCCGATCTGCTGGAAAATATCGATGACGAAATTGCGCCGGGCGGCTGCTGGCAGGGACAATACGATACCGCGGTGGACAGCATACGCAAGCTCAAGCGGCTGGCGCGCGAAGAGGGCGCGCAGCTATGGCCGAATCACGATTTTGCGTTCTACCGCACACTGCAGTCTTTTCCGCATTGGCATGAATGAATCGCCGCCGGCATGCCGGATTTCCGGCGGCGCCGACTTTCTATGCGCAGCCGGTCGCGCTGGGAGCGCGCCGGCCCGTAACCCGAACGTCAACGCCGGGCAATGCTTCGATGCTTTGCCTTAATGCGCCAATCGCGGTGCTTGCGGCGTGACATTGATCGAATTGCGTAGATTCGTCAATTTTTCCAGTTTGAATATGCCCACCACGCGTGACAGTTTTTCGGCCTGTTCCTGAAGCGATTGGGAGGCAGCCGCGGCTTGTTCGACCAGAGCCGCGTTTTGCTGCGTCACGTCATCCATCTGCGTCACGGCATTGTTAACCTGGTCGATGCCTTCGCTTTGTTCCTGGCTGGCCAGGGTAATTTCCCCGACGATGTCGGTAACGCGCTTGACGCTGTTGACGACCTCGGTCATCGTGGCGCCCGCACGTTCCACCAATTTGCGGCCATCGTCGACTTGCGCGACCGAGTCGCTGATCAATACCTTGATTTCCTTGGCGGCGGCGGCGCTGCGTTGCGCCAGGTTGCGGACCTCGGAGGCGACGACGGCAAAACCGCGGCCCTGTTCGCCGGCGCGCGCGGCCTCTACCGCGGCATTCAAGGCCAGGATGTTGGTCTGGAACGCGATGCCATCGATCACGCCGATAATCTCGGCAATCTTGCGCGATGAATCATTGATCGAACCCATGGTCCTGATGACTTCTCCCACCACGTCGCCGCCTTGTACCGCGATATCCGAAGCCGATGCAGCCAGCTTGTTGGCATGGCGCGCGTTGTCGGCGTTTTTCTTGACGGCAGATGCGAGCTCTTCCATGGAAGACGCGGTTTCTTCCAGCGAACTGGCTTGCTGCTCGGTACGGGACGACAGATCCAGATTGCCCATCGCAATCTGCCCCGACGCCGTGGCGATCGTATCGGTGCCGGACCGTACTTGCCCGACGATCTGGGCGAGGGCGTCTCGCATGCTCTTCATCGAGAACAGCAAGCTGGTCTGGTCGTTATGCCGGGTATCGATGTCGGTGCTCAAATCGCCGGCGGCGATTTGCGTGGCGACGACGTTTGCATAACCGGGCTCTCCGCCAAGTTGCTTGACGATGCTGCGGGTAATCAGAAAGGCGGCAATGATGCTTGCCCCCACTGCCAGTACGCCGAAAAACAGCATCAGCGAACGGGCGCTGCGGTATGAATTCTCGGCCGTGGTCACGGAATCCGTATTCTGTTTATCTTCAAAGGCGATAAAACCATTGATTTGATCCCACCATTTGCGCTGCACCGGACGGAAATCGGATCGCAATATCTTGTATGCATCGTCGTTTTGTCCAGAGAGGATCAACGTGGCCGCCTGATTGATGAATGCGTTCGAAGCTATCGACGTATCGCTGATATCCTGGAACAAAGCCTTTTCTTCGGCTGTTGTGTGCGGTGAGGCGGCAAACATCTTTTTCAGCGTCGCTTCCGCCTCGGCGTACTTTTTCGCCTGCACCGCAATGCGTGCCGCTTCACTCTTGACTTCCTTCATATTGTCGCCAAGAAGGATCATGTTGCGCAAGGCGAGCGCGCGTTCGGTAATTGTCAGATACATCGTGGTAGCCTGGTCGGATTTGACGTTATTGACCTTGGTAATTTCTTCCAGGCGATCTTGTTGCTGCGCCATACGAGTGATGCCCAGTATGGTCACAATACCCAGCAATATGGAAACCAAGGCGAAGCCGATGCCCAGCCGGGTCGAGACCTTCAGTTGCGAAAAATTCATTTTTCCCCCTCTATTTAAATGTCGGTAATAGATTTGAACGGAAAAGACGAAAAATCACAAAGAAAAGTGTGTAATTTCTTGAAAAGAAAGAATTTTCAATTACACAATGACAACTTATTCCAATAATTGTTGGCGATATGTCTCCTTGGCATGAAAAAACCAGCCGGGTCGGCGCCGTTTCAACCGAAAGTCCTGACCTCCGGCGTCACCTCCGTGAGCTTGGCGCCGGTTCGCAACACCTGCGACATTTCGCGCTGGCCTCTGCGCTGATCGGCAACTTGCTCGATACCCACCTTTATTACTTCTTCACAAAAAGACAGCCGGCTCCGGTAGTAGTCGGCATGGATCTGCGCGTCGAGGACGCGCTGCTCGGCCTGAAACAGCTCCAGGCGCAATTCTCGCAAACTATTTTCAGCCTGTTTCTCGGGACTGGATGCGTAACGCAAAGCCCAGTTTTCTATCCATCGCAACATGATGCAATCCTTTCGTAAATCCCCCAGCAGCCATACCGTTTTCTTCTCAGCATACAGCGGAGACTGTCTGCCGGCCCGAAAGGTTCCGGCCGGCTTTTTGGGTGCTTTACTGCTCAGCTACGAAGGGTGTCAGGGTGTCGGCCGATTGGCTGAAATGGACAGGATTTTGTCGTAAGGCGAGAAAATTCGAGCGGTTCTCCGACAGTGCGCGAATGTGCCGTTGGAATGCGTAAAAAGGTAATATCCATGGCTTATGGAGCAGCGCAATCGGCGCCAGAAAAAGGAACAATGCAATGAAGACGACCTTGGTGGTTTTTGACGGTGTACAGGCGCTCGACGTGGCCGGTCCGTTGGACGTCTTCACCGAGGCAAACCTCTTGCTGCCCAAGAAAGACCATTACCAGATTACCCTCGTCGGGGAGCGTCCCGACAGCGTCATATGTTCCAGCGGCATTGAATTCAAGGTGCATTGCGACTATCCGAATTTCCATGGGGAAAGCGATCTGCTGCTGGTCGCCGGCGGGCCGCGGCTGCCGGAATACCGGCCGGATCCGGCTTTTTCAAGCTGGCTGCACGAGGAGGCGCAACATACCGCGAGATTCGGCGCCGTATGCAATGGCGTCTTTTTGCTGGGGCATGCAGGGCTGCTGGCGGACAGGGAAGTGACGACGCACTGGGATCACGCGGCGCGGCTCGCCAGGCAGTTCCCCGATCTGAACGTGAGGCCCGACAAGATCTTCGTGCGCGACGGCAATCTGTTCACCTGCGGCGGCGTCACGGCGGGCATCGACCTGTGCCTGGCGCTGGTTGCCGAGGATTGGGGGCGCGAGCTCGCCCTGAAGATCGCGAAGCGCCTGATCGTGTATATCCGCCGCGACGGCGGGCAATCGCAATACAGCCCTTATCTGGCCGTCGGACCGGATGAAGATTCGCTTGTCGCCAAGGTCCTGAAGTATGTGACCGACCATATCGGCGATGCATTGACCATTGAAGGCATCGCGGACGCCGTGGGCGTCAGCCGGCGCACGTTTTCGCGCGCTTTTGCCAAGCACGCGCAGGTGACGCCGGCTGTTTTCGTCGAGCAGGTCCGCATCGATTTCGCGCGCAAGCTGCTGGAGGAAACGGATGTGCCGCTGAAGACCGTCGCCTTCCGGTGCGGCTTCCACAATGCCACCCAGATGCGGATGATTTTTTCTCGCCAGTTGGACATCACGCCCAGGCTTTACCGGGAACGCTTTCGCGCCGAAGATGCGCCGAAGCTTCCCGCCGGGCCGCGCGGCAAGATGCCCCGGCCTTTGCCGGATACGGCAAGGCACTGACTGTCTCCCGGCAACAGCGTCCATGGCGCGTTTTGGGACAACCCGCATGCCTTTTCGGCCAAACCGCGCCAGACGCGTTTTTGCGCCCATCTATTCATGCAGAATGGCTTCCATCAAGCAAACACATGGAGCCAGTCATGCAATCTATCCCGTCGAGCCCGGCGATTCCGGCGCAGGCATTGCCGTCCGTTCGCTATCTGCCGATCGGATTTTTCGGCGCGGTCATGAGCGTGGCCGGGCTCGCGCTGGCCTGGCGCCTCGCGCATAAATTCTACGGCGTCGACATTGCGGTATCCAATGCCGTCGGCATCGCCGCGCTGGCGCTGTTCGCGGTTCTGGCGTTGTCTTACCTGGGCAAGGCTGTCCGTTACCCGGATCTGGTGAAGCAGGAATTTTCGCATCCGGTCACCGGTAATTTCTTCGGCACCGTGGGCATCAGCATCCTGCTGCTTTCCAGCGTGATCAGCGTCTACAGCAGCACCGCTTATCTGGTGGTGTGGACGATCGGCGCGGCGGTCTCGCTGGCGTTGAGCGCAGTGATGATTTCCCGGCTTCTGAACGGCAACGGTTCGCCCACGAGCGTGGTGCCGGCCTGGCTGATCATGGGCGTGGGCACCCTTGATATTGTGGTTACCGGCGGGGCTTTTACGGAAGGCTGGGCGCACGAAATCAATCTGCTGGCCGCGGGCATCGGCGGCGTCAGCGCCATTGTTTTCTTCGTGCTGATCTTTTCCCGGCTGGTGCACCACGAGCCGCTGGCGGCGGGCATGCGGCCGTCGAAGATGATTCTGGTCGCGCCCTTTGGCGTGGGTTTCATCGCCTATGTGAATCTGGTGCAAAGGGTGGATATGTTCGCGGCGCTGCTGTTCTACTTCGGCCTGTTCCTGTTCGCGATCATTTCGTATCGCCTGCTCGTGAAGCCGCCGCCGTTTTCGCTGAATTGGTGGGCCGTCGGCTTTCCGCTGGCATCGTTGGCGAATGCGGCGCTGATGTATTCGAACGCAATCGGCGGCGCGGGCCTCGGATTGATCGCCATCGTGCTGTTGTCCCTGCTCACGATTTCCATCGCGGTGCTGTCGATTCGCACCCTGCATGCGCTGGCGACCGGCCGGTTGCTGACCGCCTAGTCCGGGACCGGATCGTATGGACGTCGATGCAATCCACAAGGCGCTGGCCAATCCTGTGCGGCGGCGCATCCTGGGCTGGCTGAAGGAGCCGGAACGTTACTTTTCCGGACAGGAACATCCGATGTCGATGGGCGTATGCGCCAAGGCGATAGGCCAGCGGGCCGGGCTGTCGCAGTCGACGATATCGGTCCATCTGAGCGCGCTGGCCGATGCCGGGCTGGTGGCGTCGCAACGCATTGGCCAGTGGATTTTCTTCAAGCGCGATGAAGTTGTCATTCGGGCTTTTATCGATGGCATGAACAGCGGCTTGTAGCGGTATCGCGCATGTGGTTCCAGAAGCGTCCCGGACGCGTTATTCTTATGGAGCAGGACACCATAAAAATATTCGCCAAACGCAAAGGAGACCAAAGATGCAGCACAAACAACGATCAACAGGCAACAGGGTAGCCGCGCGGGCCGCCGCCATATGCGCCATGTTCATATGCGGCGCCGCAATCACGGCACATGCGGCGCCGCTGCATATCGCCAAACAGGGCTACCTCTTCGCCGGCGGCCATATGGATGAGTCGCTGCCGGGCAGCCCGATGGTCGGCCAGCTGTATGCGGAATACCAGATTCCGGTAAAGCTGACGCATCCTTACCCGGTGGTCATGATCCACGGCGGCCAGCAAAGCGGCACCAATTTCACCGGCACGCCGGACGGCCGCGAAGGCTGGGCGCAGTATTTTCTGCGCAAGGGATATGCCGTGTATGTGGTGGATCAGATCGGCCGCGGCCGCGCCGCCTATAACGCCAAGGCTTACGGCGAGCTGACCTATCCGAGCAAGGACTTCACCGAACAGCGCTTCGCCGCGCCGGAGCGTTTCAAGATGTGGCCGCAAGCGCATTTGCATAATCAATTCCCGGGCAGCGGCTATCCCGGCGATCCGTCCTTCGATGCATTCTTCCAAAGCGAAGAGCCGAGCATCAAGGATTTTGCGTTGCAGCAGACGCTGATGCAGTCGGCGGGCGCGGCCTTGCTGGATAAAATCGGGCCGTCCATCATCTTGGTGCATTCGCAGTCCGGCGCTTTCGCCTGGCCTGTCGCACAGGCGCGGCCGAAACTGGTTCGCGCGATCCTGGCCGTGGAGCCTAGCGGCCCGCCCGTGCATGAGGTCATCGATATCGGCGCGCCGGACTGGTTCAAGGACGACGACAAGATAAAGATTTCCGGGCTGGGCAACATTCCACTGGAATACGATCCGCCGCTGGCCGCTGGCGAATCGCTGTCGTTCCGGCAAGCCGCCGCGCCGGCCGGCCCGGATCTGGTGCGCTGCTGGTCGCAGGCCGAACCGGCGCGCAAGCTGGTTTCGCTCGACAGGATTCCGGTGCTGCTGCTGACCACGGAAGCGTCCTATCACGCACCTTATGACGATTGCACCACCGCCTATCTGCGCCAGGCCGGCGTCAAGGTCGACGCCATTCACCTCGTCGATCGCGGCATTCGCGGCAACGGCCACATGATGATGCTCGAAAAGAATAATGCCGATATTGCGAATGTGATGGTGCAATGGCTGGCGAAGCTGCCGGAGAACAAGAAGAAATAATCAGAAAATAATCAGAAAATAATCGCCAGGCAGGCAGAACATGCTGCCGCACTAAATCCGCGCAATAAAAAAGCAGCCGGCATTCGATTGCACCAATCGAATGCCGGCTTTGTTTCATCCGCCGCTTCATCCCGCCGTTTCCCCGCGCAACAATCCACTGGCATCAATTCTGCTTATAAAAAAATGGACGCAAGGCGTAGCGATCAGTTTATTTATAGCTTGAGCGCGTACCTCGAAACGCCATCCATCATCAACTTCAAATTCAAGAATCGAAATCACCATGGATAAAAAAATTCATACCGTTTTGGAAATGCCTGTCGATCGCCGGTCTGTCTTGAAAGGCATGGCTGCGACGCTTGCGGCAGGTATCGCGGGCAGCCATTTGTCGATGGCAAAAGCCGCCGATGCCGCCAGTGCCGCCAATACTGCCGATGGACTGACCGACCTGTCGGCCAGCGCGGCTGTCGACCACATCCGCAAGGGCGATTTGCGCGCCGAGAAATACGCCGAAGCGTTGATCGCGCAATACCACGCGCATGAGAATCTCAACACGGTCACTTACATCGACACGACGCGCGTGCTGGAAAATGCGCGCGCCGTCGACAAGGCGCGCGCGCAAGGGAAAAAGCTGGGACGGCTGGCGGGCCTGCCGATCATGCTGAAGGACAATTTCAATACCGTCGGCTTCCCGACCACGGCCGGTTCTCCCTTCCTGAAGGGCTATCGCCCGAAAACCAACGCCAGGCTGGCCGATGTCCTGTTCAACAACGGCGCCATCCTGTTCGCCAAGGCCAATATGCACGAACTCGCCATGGGCACCACCAGCAGCAATCAGACGTTCGGCTACGTCAAGAATCCCTACGATCTGTCGCGCATTCCGGGCGGCTCCAGCGGCGGCACCGCGGTGGCGCTGGCGGCGCGGATCATCCCGCTGGGCTTCGGAACGGATACCAGCGGATCCTGCAGAATGCCCGCGCATTTTTGCGGCGTCGCCGGATTCCGTCCGTCGAATCCGAAAACCGGCAATCCGTATTCGGTCGACGGCATCGTGCCGAATGTGCTCGATTTCGACGTGCCCGGTCCGCTGGCGCGCAATGTGAAGGATATCGCGCTGGTGCATGCCGCGGTCACGCATGCGCCAATGATCGCGCCGAAACAATTGCAGGGCCTGCGCATCGGATTGCCGAAAGCGTATTTTTGGGAATCGATGGACCCGACCGTCGCGGCCGTCATGCAGGCCTCGATGGACAAGCTGCGCAACGCCGGCGTGGTGCTGGTCGACATGGATCTTTCCGATATCGTGAAGGCGTCGCTGCCGGTGATTTCCATTCTGAACGTCGAGGGAAAACGAACCGATCTGGCGCGCTTTCTCGTCAGGAATTATCCCGGCGTCACCATCCGCGACGCACTCAACGGCATTGCCAGCAAAACGATCCGCTCGCGCATACAGGCCGCGCTGGATCAGCCTGCGCCGCAAGAAACCGTGCGCCGCGCCCGCGCGACGATGGAGGATCTGGGACTGCGTTACCGCGCCACGCTGCAAGCGAACGGCGTGAGCGCCATCATTTTCCCGACGGTGCCGCTGCCGGCGCCACTGCTGCCGACCGACGGCGATGCGCTGCCCCCGAAAATCGACATTGACGGAAGGACGTATGCCTCTACCGTGATCCTGCAAAATTCGATCATCGGCCCGCTTTACCGCGCGCCTTGCCTCAGCATTCCCGCCGGGCTGACATCCGACGGTTTGCCGGCCGGCCTTGAGATTGACGGCGTGCCCGGCGGCGATCGCGATCTGCTGGCCATGGGCATGGCGATCGAAGCCGTATTGGGACAATTGCCGCCGCCGACATTCCGGGCCGCATAGCGCTGCCTCTCTGTCCTGCCGTGCGCGATGCAGGCGCCGGCAGGATAATCGATGCGCCCGCATCGACCTGCGTTTACCCTATTCCAAAATCAAAAAACATCGGCGTCCGCCCGGCCGGATTCGCGTTGTATCCCTTGTCAATTCGACATCTATATTTCTTCCAAAAGTCATAATTTCCCTACAGACATATATTTGTGCCGCTCTTATTGTGTTGCTCAACATGTCCGGCACGGATTTTCGTTTTGCCATTAAAGATTCCAATCGATACGTCAGTTTCAGGCGGCCCCAAAGCAGCAGGGCCAGGCTGGTGTGTATGTGTGGAATACGTGAACTGGCGCCGGTCTTTCATTTGTTTAATATCGCGGCAAATTTTTGATCGATACCATCATGAATCTGATACCGATTGGCGAAGCGAACGTACAAATCAACTGCGGTTCGCCGCTGCCGTGGAACGTCCGCGACGCGGAAGGAAAATTGTTGCTGGCGCGCGGCTATCTGATTCAAACCATGGCGATGCTGCAAAACCTCATGCGGCGCGGCGTATTCGTGGATGCGGACGAAATACGCGCCAGCCAGGAGGTATCGGCGACGCTGATCAAAGGCATGGAACGGCCGGTGGTGCCTTTCGCCGATCAGTGGCACGCGCTGGAAAGCCGGCTGACCGAACTGCTCAAGAATTACCGCGATCCGCAATTCCTGAGCGGGATCACCGAGGTCGAAGGCATGGTCGCCACCGCCACGGAAAAACACACCGACCAGACCATCTATTCGGTCATCCACCACAATCAGGAACGCTTCGATGCCTACGGCATCACCCATTCGATCCACGTCGCATGCGTGTGCAGCATTCTCGCCAAACGCCTGGGCTGGTCGAAAAAGCAGAAGACCACCGTCGTCAACGCCGCGCTGACGATGAATCTCTCCATCATCGATCTCCAGGGCGAACTGGCGCGCAGCGGCGACCCCATCACGGAGCAGCAGCGGCGCCGGATACGCATGCATCCGGCCGAAAGTGTGCGCCTCTTGGAGAACGCCGGCCTGAAGGATGCGGATTGGTTATTGGCAATTGAACAACATCATGAAAGCCCGGACGGCAAGGGCTACCCTTATGGATTGAAGCAGGAGTTTAGCGAGATGTCGCAGATGCTGCGTTTCGCCGACGTGTTCACCGCCAAATATTCGGCGCGCAAAAGCCGGGCGCCGATGCCGGCAAAGCAGGCCGCGCAGTCGGTATACCTGGCCAGCGACGGACATCCGATCGCATCGGCCCTGCTCAAGGAATTCGGGGTCTACCCGCCGGGCTGCTTCGTGGTGCTGGAAAGCGGTGAAATGGCGGTGACGATCCGGCGCGGCAAAACAGCGATCGCGCCGCTGGTGGCGGTGGTGCGGGATAAAAGCGGCATGCCGGTCAGGGACCCGCTGCTGCGCGAAACCGTCTTGCCGCAATACGCCATTCTGCGCACGGTGCCGAGCCAGACCCTGCGCTTCGATACCTCGATATCGATGCAGCGGCTCTATACGCTGACCGCCGAGTAAGGCGAGGAACCCCGGGATCAAATAAGCGTCAATGGCCAGGTGCGCCGTAAAAGAAAAATCTTCAGCATGCTGCTCCGCATGGCGCGGGGCGGCATGCTGCGGCTTGTTTTGTTAGTAAGTGGACAACATTGCACTTTTCGAAATCACCGCTATCCTACATACAATTTTTCAGTAAGTTGCTAGTGTGCGTCATGTAGAAAAAATGTCTGGTTCGCTAATATCCGTGCAATGAAAAATCAAGCAAAAGCACATCGTCAACACAACCGAAATGGATACCGCAATCAATGAACAGAAAACTATGGACGTTGCCTTGAAGCCAACGGCCGCCCGGGACTTTTTTTTGGCGCGGCAGCCCATCCTGAATCGTGCACAGGAATTGATTGGATATGAGTTGCTCTTCAGGAGTGCAATGGAGAACGTCGCCGATGTGATCGACGACGTCAAGGCAACCGCGTCCGTCATCGCCGGCGCCGCCGAGCTCGGGCTCAACAACGTCATCGGTTCCTGGCTCGGCTTCATCAATGTCGATGCCGAAGTGCTGCTCAGCGATTTCATTTTCTTCCTGCCGAAGGAGCATATCGTTCTCGAGATTCTGGAGACGCTGAAAGTCACGCCGCTCATCGTCAAGCGCATGGAGATGCTGGCCGAATACGGGTTCGAGTTCGCCCTCGACGACGTGGTGGCCGATTCGCCTGAGATCGGCACGCTGCTGCCGTATATCAAGATCATCAAGATCGATGTGCTGGCGGTGCCGCCCGAAAAACTGGAACAGCTGACCCGCGACTATCGGCTCCTGAACAAGGAACTGCTGGCGGAAAAGGTGGAAACGCTGGAGCAATACAAGATCTGCGAAAAGCTTGGCTTCGATTATTTCCAGGGCTATTTTTTCGCCAAGCCGGTGGTGCTGGCCGGCCAGAAGCTGAAACCCTTGAACAGCATCATCCTGCAGGTCCTGACCCTGGTCATGCGCAATGCGAACAACGGTGAAATCGTGCGTTTCATCAAGCAGGACATCGCCTTGAGCCTGATGCTGCTGCGGCTGGTCAATACGCCGGTCTACGGTTTCCGGCGCTATATCGCCTCGCTCGGGCAGGCGCTGCTGGTGCTGGGCGATCGCCAATTGAAGCGCTGGCTGCAGATTTTGCTGTATGTCGATCCGACCAGGGAAGGCGGCAGCACCTTGTCGCCCCTGATGGTGTTGGCCGCGACCCGGGGCAAGATGCTGGAGTTGTGTTCCGAACGCTTGCGCCCGCGCCGTCCGAATGTATCGGATATTGCGTTCTCGGTCGGCATTCTGTCGCTGGCCGATACATTGTTGAATGTGGAGATGCGTGTCATTCTTGCGCAAATCAGCGCCAGTGCGGAAATCCGCGATGCCCTGTTGTCGAGATCCGGATTTTACGGCGAGATATTGCAGCTTTGCGAATCCAGCGAGCTGTTCGATATCGACCGGATCCGCGTGCTCGGGATGCTTGAGAAACTGGAATTGTCCGCGGACGATTTCTACGAAATACAAAAGCAATCCATAGAGTGGGGCCGGAACATTTCCGACAATATGCGCAGCGAACCGGCGCCGTCTCAGGCATGAGCGTTCCGGCGCCAGCAGTCCCACTGTCGGCCGGTCGTTGAATCGACCTGCCATTTCATAAGCATAACGGCGTTCCGGGTGCAACTATGATCGAGGGAATAGCGATGGACCTGAAGGGTTGGCAAGACATCTTGCTGCAGTCCTTGTCGGTCGGCGTCATCATGCAGGATGCGGATGGCGTCATATTCCACTGCAATCCGGCGGCGGAGTTGCTGCTCGGGCGCAGCAGGCGCGAGATCGAGCGGTCCGGCGCGATCTTCCAGAGAGATTATTCGTTCCGCGAAGACGGCGCGATCTATCCCGAACATTTTTATCCGGCCAACATGGTGTTCAAAACCGGCCGGGCGGTGCGCGATGTGTCGATCCGGGTGCTGCGGCCGGACTACAGCGTGGGCTGGCTGCGGGTCAGCGCGGCGCCCGTGGCGCTGGAAGACGGCAGCGGCGATTCAGGCGGCTCTGGCGGCAGGCAACTGCATGGCGTGATCACCATGCTGTACGACATGACCGATCAGAAGCAGATGGAAATCGACATGCTGCGCCGCAACGACGAACTCAGCCAGCGCTTCTCCACGCATACGATCAAGCTGGAGCTGGCGCTGGATCAGCTGGAGCTCGCGGTCAATGCTTCCAATACCGGGCTGTGGGACTGGGATCTGCTGACCGACAAGGTCAGCTACTCGCTGAACTGGAAAAGCCAGCTCGGATACGCCGACCATGAGATCGGCGATTGCATCTCCGAGTGGAAAGAGCGGCTGCACCCGGACGACCGCGACTGGCTGCTGGAGGCCATGCACGGCTATCGGCAAAAGCCGGCAGGTTCGCTGGAAAACGAATATCGGATGCGCCACCGCAACGGCAGCTACCGCTGGATGCTCTCGCGCGCCATGGCCATACGCAATTCGGACGGCACGTCGGTGCGGATACTGGGATCGCATATCGACATCACCGAACGCAAGCTCGCGGAGCAGAGCCTGCTGCGCCTGACGCAGGAATTGCGCGACGTCTCGCGCGAGCTGGCGCGCGTGGAAGAGGCCGAGCGCCGCCGTTTCGTCCAGGAGCTGCACGATACCATCGGCGCCGGCCTGACCGCCCTGAGCATCAACATGACGATCATGCGCAATCAGTTGTCGCTGCGCTCGCTGGAAGACATGGAGTCGCGCCTGAACGATTCGATTTCGCTGCTCGACGAAACCACCGACGCCACCCGTCATCTGATGGCCGAGCTGCGTCCGCCGGTGCTCGACGATTACGGGCTGGCCGCCGCCATACGCTGGCAGGCCGATGTATTCGCCGAGCGCAACGAGCTCAACGTGTCGGTCGACATCAACGGCCTGGAAGGGCGGCTGGAGCCGGAGGCGGAAATATCCCTGTTCCGCATCGTGCAAAGCGCGCTGACCAATATCAGCAAGCATGCCGCGGCCTCCGACGTCGACATCGTGCTCAACGCCGCGGACGGCAAGACGACCTTGACGATCACCGACAACGGCGTCGGATTCTGCACCGACACGCTGGCAAAATATAAAATCAATCCGACCTGGGGGTTGGTATCCATGCGCGAGCGCGCCGAAGCCGTGGGCGGAAGCCTGAGCATTCATTCTTCGGTCGGCTACGGCACCACGGTTGTCGTCAAGTTGGAAAGCAAGCGATGACTATCCGCGTCTACCTTGCCGACGACCACACCATGCTGCGGGAAGGCCTGAGCGTGCTGCTGCAGGCGCATATCGATATCAAGGTGGTGGGCATGGCCAGCAACGGCCGCCAGGCGGTTCAGGAAATCGCCGCGCTGTTGCCGCATGTGGTCATCATGGACATCGCCATGCCCGAACTCAACGGCGTCGACGCCACCAAGATCCTGCAGAAAACGGCGCCGGCGACCAAGACCGTCATCTTGTCGATGTATGCGACCAAGGAGCATATTTTCCGTGCCTTGCAGGCCGGTGCGCGCGGCTATCTGCTGAAGAATTCGGCCGGCGCGGAGCTGGTCAATGCCGTACGCGCCGTGCATAACGGCCAGCGCTATCTCGGCCAGAAAATCCCGGAAAGCCTGGTCGAAGATTATAAATACAACCGGCACGCGGTCAGCCCGCTGAATGCATTGAGTCCGCGCGAAAGGGAAGTGCTGCAGCTGGTGGCGGAGGGCCGTTCCAGCGTCCAGGTGGCCGGCATGCTGTGCCTGTCGCCCAAATCGGTCGAGACCTACCGCAGCCGCCTGATGCAGAAAATCGGCGTGCACGATGTGTCCGGACTGGTGAAATTTTCCATTCAGCACGGGCTGATATCGCTCGATTACTAGCGCGCATGCGAAAGTAATAGTTTCCCTACAGACATTTTTCTGATTTTGGATTATTCTCTCGCAATGAATTTTTCCCTTCCAATTTTATGCCTCGTTGTCTTGTTGAGCGCCTGCGAGCAAAGCCCGCGCGAAAGGGCGGCCCGCGCCCACGCCGAGATGCAGTCCAGCATCAATAGCATGAATTTCGAACGGGCCGAACGCAGCCGCGAGGAAGTCGCCGAAAGGCAGGAAGGACAGCAGGATCAGAAGCCGGCGGAATAAGAAGGCAATTGCGGCAGTTGCGGCAGTTGCAAAATAAGGCGAAGCGGGGCGTTGTACTCCGTTCGTGTCCTCCGGGGGCCTGCGGCCCCCTCCCCCTTTACCTCACTGCGCACAACACCCCGCTTCGCCTTATTTTGCAACTGCCTCCAAGGCCGCCTAGAACGACAGCCGGTACGCTTCGTTGGTCAGCTTCAGGCGATTGGCCACCACCTTGACGACATAACTGTGCAGTTTCACCATCACGGCGGGATCGTCAAGCTCCAGCTGGCGCAGCAGCGCGATGGACAGTTTGTACACGCGCGTATGATCGTCCGCGATCACGTCGGCGGTGCGGCGATCGCCGGTATACAGGGACATCTCGCCGACGATTGTGCCGCTGCCGAATGAGCGCAAGCGGATTCTCTCGCCGTTTTCCAGCGCCAGCGAAATACTGATCTGGCCGCTCTCGATAAACACCATGCAGTCACCGGGTTCATCCTTGCGAAACAGGACGGCGCCGGTGGCCAGGTCGCACATTTCCATCCTGGCGAAAAGGCGCTGCAATTCGGCCGGGCCGAAATATTCGCCCAGATTGGCGCGCCAGTCGGCCGCATCGTGCCTTACCGGCAGTTTTTGCAGCAGCGCGTTTTCTATCCATTCCAGGCCGCTGTCCAGATTGGCGAATTCCTGTATCGGGCCGTTTTGCAGAATCGACAGGCGCGCATTGGGGGGAATCGCGGTCATGACCAGCGCAACCCCGGCCTGTTCGCACATTTGCCGCAGTTTGACGAAGCTTTGCATGGTCGATGCGTCCACTCCCTGCACGCGCTGGAAATCGATGACGACAAAGTCGCGCGGCGATTTCAGCAATTCGCGCATGCGGTCGATCAACTGGCTCAGACTGCCGAAAAAAAGATAACCCTGCAGGCAAATGCCGACGGTGCGCTCGCCGTGCTGTTTCAGAATGGCGTTGACTTCCATGGTCCGCTCAACCCGGGCGGTCAGTACGCGGCCGCTGAATTCCATCTTGATGCAGGAGACGCGCCCGTAATCGACCACGAACAGCACGCAGGCCACCACGATGCCCAGCGCGACGCCGCTGACAAAGCCGATGCTGGCGATCACCACCAGAATCAGCAGTATCAACAGATAATCGCCGAGCGAAAGCTGGCGCCAGGTCTTGACTGTCCATTGCAGCAACAGCGCGCCGCCCAATCCGGTCAGCAGTCCCGCCAGCACCGGTTTCGGAATATAGCCGGCGATGGTTGAAAAATAGGCGGCGCAGGCCAGCGACAGCAATGCCGCGAGCACGGCCGTGACGCGGCTGCGGCTGCCGAATTGATAAGAGAGCAGGGTCCGGCTCAGCGACTGGCAGCCGACCACGCCGCCCAGCGCGCCGGAGAGAATGTTGGCGATGCCCGCGCTGCGCAATTCGTGATTGAAATCCACATCGTGCCGGGTTGCCAGGCCGACGCCGGTGGCGTTGAGCAGGATCGTCAGCGTGATCACGACGATCATGGCAAAGAATTCACTGAAGTGGTCGGCAAGGATGTGCCATTGCACTTGTCCCAGGGGCAGCGAGAGCGGGCTGTGGATGCCGTCAAGCGGCAAGGTCTCGAACAGCCAGCCCATCTGGCGCGCCTGTTGCAGGCTGATGCCTTCGATCCGCATGCCGCCAAAAAACACGCCGCCGGCGGCAAGCAAGGCCAGCGGAAACACCAGCGGATGGGTCCAGCCCCATTTTCCGGCGCCCATCATGACGCCGGCCACCATCAGCGCCGGCGCCCAGACCAGCCAGTGCAGATGCAGCAGCTGCTGCAAGGCCGTGAAACCGACCGGCAGGCCGGTTGCGATGTGAAAGGCGCCCGTCAGCAGCAGATAGCCGCTGCCGGCCAGGAAGCCGCCGATCACGGGAAACGGGACGAATTGCACCAGGCTGCCGCGGCGCATGGTGCCCAGCGCCGTCATGCATATTCCCGCCAGGACCGTACTCAGGGCGATCGCGAACAGGATCGTGACGACAATTTGCTGCGCACTGTCGCCGGCCGCATGCATGCTTGCCACCATGCCCGAGACCATCAGCGCCAGGACGCCGGTCGAATTGGAGTCGGAGCCGCCGATCATGAAAGGCAGCGAACTGGTCAATGAAACGAGAATCGGAATCGTGCAAGTGGACAGCAGCACCAGCGGCAGGCCCGCCGCCAGCAGTTCGCTGCCGCCGCTGCCGAAAATCATGGCGCCGTAGCTGAGCGCGTAACTGAGGGAAATCAGCGCAACGATGAAAGCGGCCGGCAACAGGCCGAGGCACTCTTGCAGGCTGATCGTTGCGCCGTGCGGCGATGTTGCCGCGGATAGTTGCGATAGCTTGTTCTTGATGTTTTTCACGAGGCGCCGGAAAGAGGAAACAAGGCATGCCATGCAAATCGATATAAACGATTTACGGAGCGTGCATTATTTCTTGGGAATCGGGTATGGCGGGAATTCTACACCCGAGACTCTTTCCGCGTCGTCCTGCCGGCCGTACGGCCTTAAAACTGCTCCCAGTCATCGCTGCCGTTGGCATCGGCTTTCGGCACCGGCAGGCTGGCCATGACGGCCTGCTTGGCCGGTTTCGGCCTGGCCGGCGGCGCGGCCTTGACGCCGTGCCTGATTGCCGGAGCCGGCGCGGTTTGCAGCGCCTGTTGCGCCGGCTTTTGCGCCAGCTGGCGATTGTCCAGCTTGAACACGCCGACCACGCGCTCCAGGTTGGCGGCCTGTTCCTGCATCGAACCGGCCGCCGCCGCCGCTTCCTCCACCAGCGCCGCATTCTGCTGCGTGGTTTCGTCCATCTCGCCGATGGCCCGGTTCACTTGCTCGATGCCGGTGCTCTGTTCCTGCGACGCCATGGTGATTTCGGCCATGATGTCGGTGAGGCGCTTGATGCTGACGACGATCTCGTCCATGGTCGTGCCGGCTTCGGTAACCAGCTTGCTGCCGGCATCGACTTTCTCCACCGAGTCGCCGATCAGGCCCTTGATTTCCTTGGCCGCCGCCGCCGAGCGCTGCGCCAGACTGCGCACTTCGGAAGCCACCACCGCGAAGCCGCGGCCCTGCTCGCCGGCGCGCGCGGCTTCCACCGCCGCGTTCAGCGCCAGGATATTGGTCTGGAAAGCGATGCCGTCGATGACGCCGATGATATCGACGATCTTGCGCGCCGCCGTATTGATTGCATCCATCGTATCGACCACCTGCGTGACCACGACGCCGCCCTTGGTGGCGACGTCGGAAGCGGAAACGGCCAGTTGATTGGCTTGCCGGGCATTGTCGGCATTCTGCTTGACGGTAGTGGTCAGTTCTTCCATCGACGAAGCCGTTTCCTCCAGTGAGGCGGCCTGCTGTTCGGTGCGGGAAGACAGGTCGAGATTGCCGGAAGCGATCTGCGCGGAAGCCGCCGCGATCGAGGTGCTGCCCTGGCGCACGTTGGCCACGGTGTCGACCAGGTTCTGCTGCATTTTCCGGAGGCCGTCCATCAGCATCCCCATTTCGTCGCGCGATGTCACCGCGATCGCCCGGGTCAGGTCGCCGCTGGAAATGGCGTCAAAATGGTCGATGGCTTCCTTCAGCGGCCGGGTAATCGCCCGCACCAGAAATACCCCCGATACCGCCACGATCAACAGGCCGAATACCAGCCCGCCGGCTGCCGCGTAAAGAAATTGGCGATACATGGCCTGGCTGGCCGCGAATGTATTGGCGGCGGTGGTCATTTGGTAGGCGGTCAGCTCATCCGAACTTTTGGTCAGCGCGGACGAAAGCGGCGCCATCTTGTCGAACATGATCGCCTCGGCGTCTTCCGCTTTTCCGGCGCGCAGGGCTGCAATCAGCGGATTGCTTCCTTCCTGCAAGAACGCTTTTCTTTTGGCTGCCACGGTATCGGCAATCTGCTTTTCCTTGCCCTCCATGGGCAGCGCCAAATAGCTTTGCCAGGCGGCTTCCGATTGCTCCTGGAAACCTTCGGCGCGTTTAATCAATTCGGCGGCGTCCGGCACATTCGGCCGCATGACGATGCGGTCGAGCGCGGTCCTTTCCTGAAGCAGCCGCATATTGGAGGTATTGATGGAAATCGATGACGCCAATTGATTGCTGTAAACATCGTTCAAGGCGCTATTGGTGATTTTCAGGCCATAGATGCCCATCGCCCCGCCGGCGATCAGCATGATGCCCATGAAAGCCATGGTGGCGGCCAGGCGGAATTTGATTGATACATTTTTGAACATTGTTTCTCCGTGCGGTTTCTCGGTAAGGAATGAGGTGTTGGCCCGAGCTTGTTTACGGATGCGGCGCCGTAAAACTTTAGCTTTCGCATGAAGGCGCATGCCTATCTCACCAGCTTCCGGTCGTAGGCACAGCCCATTCAACCGTCCGCCACCACCCGGTTGCGTCCCGAATGCTTTGCCGCGTACAGGACGCGATCGGCATGCCCGCTGAGGCGGTCGAAGGTTTCGCCGCCGCGCGCGGCCGCCGCGCCGATGCTGATGCTGTAGCGGCAGTCGCCGAAGCTGCCGGTCACGCAGTGCGCTTCCGAGCGTTCACGCAGGCGCTCGGCGATGCTCAGCGCTTCCGCCAACGCCGTGCGCGGCAGCAGCACGCCGAACTCTTCGCCGCCCAGCCGCCCCAGCAAATCTCCCTCGCGCAGCAATTGCCGCGTCATGCGCACGAATTCGCGCAGCACTTCATCGCCGGCGGCATGGCCCAGGGAATCGTTGATCTGCTTGAAATGGTCGAGATCGATGATCAGCAGCGTCAGCGGATCGCCCGATCGCGACGCCCGCGCCACATGTTCCTGCGCCAGCGTCTCGAAGCGCTTGCGCGTCAATGCGCCGGTCATGTAATCGTGATGGCCGGACTCTTCCAGATTGGCCATCATCGCGTCGTGAACCAGCATGATGCAGGCCATGGTCAGCGTCGGCAAAATGACCGCGCCGACGGCCAGCAGCGCCACGCTGCCGATGCTGTTGAACATCAGCAGGTTCGACGGCTGCTGCGGCGGCAGCAAAATGAAATATGCGCCGCGTATCGCCTGGCAAGCGGCGAAGGTCAGCGCCAGCGCCGCGGCAAACCAGTAGTTGTAGCGGCGCCGGCCCGGCGGGCGATGGCGCAGCAGCAACACCGCGGCCGCGATGCAGATGGCGGTATTGAAACCGGTGCTGGCCAGCACGCGCATCGGAATATCGTCGCTGGCGTAGCGCCACCAGGCAATCGCGAGCGTTTGCAGCAGCGCCCCGCCGAGCGTCCAGCGCCAGTATGGCGGCCGGTTCAGGAACAGCGCGCAGCCGGCGTAATAATAGGCGCCCGCCAGGCCCAGCACGCCGTTGGCGACCACGATCGACACGAAATCGGGAATCAGGCCGCGCGGCGTGAGCAGCGCAATTGAAATCACCATCGCCGAATTGGCGATGAACCATTCGCGTATGCCCCGCATGCCCGATCGCAGCAGCGAACCCAGCACCACCAGCATGGCAAGGCTGAGCAATCCGGTGGTGGCGAGGATGGAGGTAAAGGTCAGCATGAGATTGGCGCGAGGTTGGCCCCGGACAGGACGGCTACAGCTCCGAATGGAAGTGGCGGTCGCGTATTGTAATCCCAATGGATGAGAAATCTACCGGCTGCGTGCTGACAGAATGTGACGTTGGGCGAAGGTCTGAACAGATTGACAACTATTTTTCCGGCGGCGGATACTTTTTCGCATTCAGCGCGATCTTGCGCGCGACCACGGCGTTCAGGTCGACTTTCAGCACCTGTGCAATCTGCACCAGATACAGCAGCACATCGGCGATTTCTTCTCCGATATGCGTGGCGACGGCCGCATCCGCCATCGCGTTCCTGGATTGCTCTTCCGTCATCCATTGAAAAATCTCGGTCAGTTCGCCGACTTCGCCGGCCAGCGCCATGACCAGGTTTTTCGGCGAATGGTATGGCCCCCAATCGCGCCGGTCGGCGAACTCCCGCAGCGTGTTTTCCAGATTGCCGGTCTCGATCAATTTCGTCATCGCCATGCCTTCCCTGATTGTTTATGGGCATTGTAAGTCCTGCGTGCAATGTTCATCCCATGCGTGATACTGTAATCATCCTTAAGCCTCCCCGGAGAAGCGCCATGGCAACCTCAATGGAAACACGCAAGGAAGGTCCCGATGCAGCGTCATCCGTCGGCCCGCTGGAACGCATGGCTGCCCGCGTGACGCAATGGTCGGAGCGATGGTTTCCCGATGCGTATATCTTCGCCGCGATCGCGGTGATCGTGGTGGCGATCGGCGCGCTGCTGGCGGGAGCGCCGGTCAAGAACGTCGGCCTGGCGTTCGGCGACGGCTTCTGGAGCCTGATTCCGTTCACCATGCAGATGGCGATCGTCGCGATGTCAGGTTATATCGTGGCGGTATCGCCGCCGGCTTCCCGGGCGATCGGCTGGCTCGCGAGCCTGCCGCGCAGCGGACGCGCCGCAATTGCCTTCGTGGCGCTGATCAGCATCGCCGCGTCGCTGCTGAGCTGGGCGATCAGCCTGATTTTCAGCGGACTGCTGGTGCGCGCATTGGCGCGCCGCGCCGATCTCCGCATGGATTACCGCGCCGCCGGCGCCGCCGCATATCTGGGCCTGGGCGCCACCTGGGCGCTGGGCTTGAGTTCATCGGCCTCGCAATTGCAGGCCAATCCGGACAGCCTGCCCAAGAATCTATTGGCGATTACCGGCGTCATCCCTTTTTCCGAAACGATTTTCCTGCCGCAGTCGATGCTGATGGTCGGCGTGCTGGTGATTATCTCGGTGCTGATTGCCTACTTTTCGGCGCCGGCCGGGGATCGGGCCCGCACCGCGGCAGATCTGGACGTATCGCTCGATATCGCCGAGAGCGAATTGCCGCCGCCGACCCGGCCCGGCGACTGGCTCGAATACAGCCCGGTCATTACCGTGCTGATCGTCGTATTGGGCGGCATCTGGGTCTGGCACGAGTTCGCCACCAAGGATGCCGTGCTGGCGATTTCCAATCTCAATACTTATAACTTCCTGCTGCTGCTGATCGGCATGCTGCTGAACTGGCGTCCGCGCCGCTTCCTGAACGCGGTCGCGAAATCGGTGCCGGCCACGGCCGGCGTGCTGATCCAGTTTCCACTGTACGGCGGCATCGCCTTCATCCTGACCAAGGCCGCCGGCCCCGGCGGGCAGCCGCTGGCCGAGCATCTGGCGCAATTCTTCGTCGCTATTTCATCGCATGCATCGTTCCCGGCGGTGATGGGCCTCTATTCCGCCGTGCTGGGTTTCTTTGTGCCCTCGGGCGGCGGCAAATGGGTGATTGAAGCGCCGTACGTCATGGAGGCGGCCAAGGCGCTGCAGGTGCATCTGGGCTGGACGGTCACGATCTACAACGCGGCCGAAGCGCTGCCGAACCTGATCAATCCATTCTGGATGCTGCCGCTGCTTGGCGTGCTGGGACTCAAGGCGCGCGAGGTGGTCGGCTTTACCTTCATCCAGTTCCTGGTGCATTTGCCGCTGGTGATCTTCATGCTGTGGATACTGGCCGGCACGCTCAGCTATCATCCGCCGGTCATGCCGTAAGGCTGAAGCTGCACTTCGATGTGATACAGCGCCCATGGGCATTGCGTGAATCTTGCCGGCAGCGGACGCGCCGTCATTTCCGGAAAGCGATCGGCCTCGTACACCGCCCATAGCGGCCCCAATCCGCCCAGCGGCATCGGATTGCCGTCCAGATGCGTGGCGGCGATGTAGCCATATTTGCGCAGATCCGCCATGGAGACCTGCACCACGTAGCCGTCGACGGCGCGTAGTTTGACGGTGGCGGCATCGGGCAGCGGCTTTTCCGTCGCGGCGCCGATCACGTCGCTCAGCAGCGGCCCGCGCAAGGCGTGGCGCCTGGCGTCGTATTCCAGGGTCGGCGCGATGTCGATTGCGGGCAGCGCGGCAAGGGCGTCGAAATCGAAAACCCGGGCGCGCTCGAATTGGACGCCTTGCTTGTGCATCATCTGGTCCAGCGCCGGATCCAGCGCGCCCCGATTGCCGCGGCCGATCGCGCCGCTGACGGTCAGCAGGGTCGGGCCGGCTGCTTTATGCGCGGCGGGCTTGCTGTTGGCCAATACTGGCGCGGCGGCGATGCCGAGGGCGGTGAAAAGGAAATTTCTTTTGCGCAATTCAACCTCTCGAAAGTTAAAAATTATTTCTATACGAGGCGCCAATTTGTTACATTCTATTTTGCGGATTTTATAAAACAAAGAAATAAAAGCGTTTGCACAAGCACCGCGAATGTAATGGGCTTGATGCACTTTACAATAGCTTTCAGGGGATGGGGATCTCATGATTTCAAGACGCAGTTTTATGCTGGGCGCCGCCGCCATGTCGTTGGGCGGTGCGGCTTCCGCCAACAATACCGAAAACGGGCCGCCAGGTCCGAATTTCGTTCGGCGCAAGGCACGGGTATCGCATCCCGCGATCATCAAGCAGAATTGTCCGTATTTTTGCTGGGCGGCGTCGATTTCGATGATCTTCGATCGGCTCGGCCATCCGCTGAGACAGGAATCGATCGTGGCGTCGACCTTTGACAGCGTAATATGCCGCGGCGCACCGAATACGCTGACGATCGCGGCAAATCTGAGCCGCGGCTGGGTGGATGACAACGGCGTTCCATTTACCTCGGTGGTCAATACCGCCTACGATCCTTCAAACGGCATTAACAACTTGAGCAACGATACGATTATTCAGCGCCTTTCCAATGACCAGCCATTGCTGTATGCCACGGCGCACCACGCAATGGTGCTGGTCGGCGTCGATTACCTGGACGGCGCCTACGGACCTTCCATGCAGGGTGGCATTGTCCTGGATCCGTCCCCGTATAGTCCGGACTGGCACTATCTGACGCCGAGTCAATTCAGTCCCCTCCATCTCGGCGGAGAGATGGTTTTCCTTGCCACGGTCGATGTTTATTGAGGCAGCGTAACGGCTTGCAACAATAGGGTTTGCATGAAAAATTTCCTCGGATTGCTATTCTTTTTTCTGTTTTGCGCTACGGCGAATGCGTCGCCGAACGACGAACTTATCAACATGGCGAAGAACGGTTATGAAGAGGATCTAAAAGATCTGCTGGGCCGATGGGACGGAGGCGCCGATATCAATTATCAGGATGCGGATGGCAATACCGCCCTGCATTATGCGGCTGGAAATAACAGCGTCGGCATCATGAACATCGTCATGAATGCCTATCCTTTCAGCACCGGCATCAAATACAACCTGAAAAACAAGGAAGGCGAGACAGCCTTTTACATCGCGGTGCGTCACTGTGGCGATTGCGTGCAGGTTTTGTTGGCGCAGGCGCGTTCGAAAATCGATATCGAAACCGGCCCGATCACCCCCTTGGTTGCGGCGCTGGTCGACCGCAATGACAAAATAGCCGAGCAACTCATATTGGCGGGCGCCAACCTGGACGCGAAAGTAACATTCTCGAAAGGAGGCGAGCAGCCGATTTTGATATTGCTGGCCGGCTATAGCGAACTCGGCCGCGCATTGAACGCTTATCTCAAGCTGAACGGCAAAGTCAATCTTCGGTTCGATGGGCAGAAAACGCCGATCATGGTGGCGGCCGACGAAAATATGAAGCTATTGCTGGATCATGGCGCATTGTTGAACTTGCGGGATGCGGACGGGAATACGGCGCTGCATCTGGCCGCTATGGACTATGGCTATGACGAGTTCGCGCAAAAACGGGCGAGCGAACGCTACGTGACGCTTCTATCTCTCGGCGCCAGGACGGATCTGCTGAATCAGAAACAGCATACGGCCGCCCGGATTCTCGAAAATCGGCAGCGCTTTTTCGCCGGCGAGAAAAAATTGGGCAAGCTTTTGAATGGCATGCATGCGATGAATCCGGAAGCGAATATCTATCGAGCAGATACCTATTGGACCCAGATCGATTTCCGCAATACCGACGGCAACATGACCTACGTCAGTATTGGATACGACTTGACTGCCTTGGCCACGACCGCTTCTGCCGGCATGAAGGCAAATCCATCGACGCTGACGTTTTACATGTTCGGAAAATATAAGTACACGGCGTCCTCCCAGGCCGAAATCGATGCCGTGAAAGAAGCGCTGGATACGCTGGGGAAAAACGGCGCGCTGCTCGATTGATTTCCGCCTTTGCCATCCTCCAGGACTGTTCAACCCGCATCGCCCCCGCTCACGAATTCCTGCGTCCCGCGCAGATATTGCGCCAGCCTTTGCAGCAGCGCGACAGCATCGCCGAACGCCATGAAACCTTCCTCCACGTCGTCGCCGAACAGGCGCGCGCCGTCCAGGCTGCTGTCGATGATGAGGCCGTCGAAAGAAGCGCCCGGCACATAGCCGGATTCGATGCGGAAGGTGTTGCCGTTGATGATGGCGTTGCAGACATGTCCCAGAAACTGGACTTCCGGCGTCCGGGTGGCGGAGATGCCGTTTTCTTTCAGGAACATGCCGACCGCCAGCAGCGAATTGCCGACCAGGATGCGTTGATCGTGTATCAGGCGCGACGGGTTGTTTTGCAGCGCCTGTTGCGAGGCCGAGAGATCGAAAACCAGATGCGCCTCGGTACTGAGCCCGGCGCCGGCCGCCGCAATCACGGCCGCCGATCCGGTTTTGGCGGCGCGGGGCTTCCTCGGCAATCGTATCGTATCGGGAATACGCCCCGGCCCCGACGTCAGGTCCAGGGACGACAGCATCGCGATGGATAAGGGCAATACCCGCAATTGCGCTTCGATCAGATCGACTGCCATGCGGCAGGCTTCCTTGCTGCTGACTTTGTCCATGTCGTCTCCTGTATTTGCCTTAAGGAACTTTGGCAACGCGCGCTTCATTTAAGTTCATCGGATCACTTTATACCGCGATATCGCCTGCTTCAACCGGATGGACAGATAAATTTCGTTTCGGCTATACTCGTTTTCAAAATAACGAAGACGCAAAACAAGACGCAAAATAACGGAGACAACACCATGGCCAAAATAGGACACATCGCGCTTCTGTCGGAAAACCAGAACAAGCTCGCGGATTTTTACAAGAGTACCTTCGAGATGAAAGAGGTATTCCGTCATGCATCGAAAGCCGGCGGCGGCGACGCCATTTATCTTTCCGACGGTACCATCAACCTGGCCATCCTGCCGGCCCGCGGCCGCAAGGAAGGGCTCTACCATTTCGGCTTCAAGGTCGACGACGTCGACCAGACCTTCGAACAGGTGAAGGCCGCCGGCGGCAGCTCGGAAGCGCCCAGGGAGCTGCCGCGCGACGGCCGCTTCGCCGAAGTCTATATCCACGACCCGGACGGCACGCGCATCGATCTGTCCGCACAAGGGTGGAAGACCTCGGTCTGATCCGCAGATAACCGCCGGGAGCCCTCATGCTCCCGCTTCGCCTGGAAAAAATCCATGATGCGTTTCTTGCAGAAAGCAGCCCTGCTGCCGCTGTTTGCGCTCTCCGCTTTGCAGCCGGTGCGGGCGCAAAGCACTCCCCCAATCAATTTCGCCACCTACGATGGCGCCGATCGCCAGCAGCGCCTTGTTGCCGCGGCGCAGAAGGAAGGATCGCTGACCCTTTACACCTCGATCGCCGCGCCGAATATCGCGCTGCTGCGCGCGGACTTCGAGAAAAAATACGGCGTCAAGCTCAATGTCTGGCGCGCCGGCGATGAAAAGGTCGTGCAGCGCATCATGGCGGAAACCAAAGCCGGCCATGCCGGGCTGGATCTGGTACACGTCAACTCGCTGCAGATGGAGGAACTGCATCGGGAAGGCATCCTGCAGGAAGTGAAATCGCCTTATCTGAGCAACCTGGTGCCCAGGGCGCTGGCGCCGCACCGCGAGTTTGTCGCCACGCGCATCAGCCCCGTGGTCATGGCCTACAACACCGACAAAGTCAGGAAGGCCGATCTGCCGAAAACCTATCAGGACCTGCTGGATCCGAAATGGAAAGGCCGGCTCGGCATCGAAGCCAACGACCAGCAGTGGTTCTACGGCGTGGTCAGCGACATGGGTACCGAAAAGGGTTTGCAGTATTTCCGCGATCTGGTCGCAAGCAACGGCCTGTCGGTGCGCACCGGGCATTCGCTGCTGAACAATATGGTGGTGTCGGGCGAAGTGCCGCTGGCGCTGACCTTGCAGGGGCATATACCGGTCACGGCCAAGGAGAAGGGCGCCGCGATCGACTGGTTCACGCTCAAGCCGGTGATCGCGGTTTCCTATGCGGAAGGCCTGTCGAAGAAGGCGGTGCATCCTGCCGCGGCGATTCTGTTCTACGACTACATGATCACGGACGCGCAACCGATACTGGCCAAGCTGAACTACATTCCGGTCGACAAGAATATCGATTCGATTTTCGGCAATATCGCCTACGCCATGATCGACGATGCGACCTTCCTGGACGGTTTCAACAAATGGGACGGGCTGTGGCAGAACATCGTCCTGAAGCCGAAATGATGTCTTCCTTGCGCTTGATCATGCAGGCCAGGAACAGCGCGACGCCGATTGCATAGAACGGAAAAATTTCCCACCACAGAAAGGCGACGTCGGTCAGCCCCAGCAGCGCGATGCCGGCGCAAAGCGCCATGCCCATGGCGGCCGCGCCGCGAACTTCCCTGTCGTCATGGCGCAGATCGCGGCCGAAGTAGAACATCGGCACAAAATAGACCGCGAGGATGGCGAGCAGGCCGAACGCGCCCAGCTTGACCATCATGAACAGTATCTCGTTATGCGAATGGGCGAAGCCCGCGGCATCCGGCGTAATGATGTTGCGGGTGGAGAGTTCATGCAGGGCGGCGCGGTAATTTTCGGGGCCTACGCCAAAGACCGGATGTTCCTTGAAGAGTATCCATGAACCTTTCCATAGCTGAAAGCGCGTGCCGATCGATGAGTCGAGTACTGTTCCCTGCTCGTATCCCTGGATGTCGCTTCGGATTTCCAGGACGCGCTCTTCCGCGATTTTCCCGTAGAAAAAAGACGCGCTTAACGCTGCGATGCAAAGTGCGGCAATGAGCGACTTATGCCGGTGCGACAGATGCCGGGCGCTTATGCAGGCGATCAGCGCAAAGAAAGGAATCGTTACCCAGGTTCCGCGCGAACCGGATAAATAGGCCGTATAGACGCCGGCGCATGCGCCGGTGAGGCCGAGCAGTATGGCCCACTTCCTGCCGGGCGCATTCCACCGGACAAGGGCAAAGGCGGAGAAAATGCCCAGCAACAATCCCATTTCCGCAAAAATGCCGATGGGGATGAAATCGGTGGCATATCGATGGTCTCCGCCTCCCGTCAGCAGATGAATTTTCAGCGCCGCGCCAAACGCGCCGACGGCAAACGCCCATTGCAAATGCTTCAGATATCGGTATGGAACCTGCACGATTGCCCAGAATACCAGCGCAAACAAGGCCAGCCGGAGCGGCAGATCGATGCTGCGCCCCGCGAACCGGCCGCTTGCCGCCTGGTTGCAAAGCACGGCGATGAGCGGCGCCGCCATCGCCAGATGCAGCGGCCAATACGCTTTCATCATTTGCCCGAACGACTTTCCCGATGCGATCGCGCGCAAGCCGATGGCGGCCAGGCCCGCCAGCGCCAACAGCGCGAAGATGACGCCGGCGGCGCGGTCGAGCACCAGCGCCAGCACATAGAATGCCGCCAGGGCGATTGCGATCGGTCGCTGCAAGTAATGCACGTTGAGCTCCTGTAAGCGATGAGCGATGCGGTTATTTCAGGCGCTGCAAAAATCTGCGGCCAAGATATTTGAGATGCCAGTAAATACCTTTCCAGACGCGATGCTGCCGCATCAAGAATCTTGAATACAGCTTCAGGTCGCGCGCGGTTTTCGGCTGGTCCGGCGGCATGCCGGACCAGGGCGAGAGCGCCTGGTATTCGCGGAAAATGTCCCTGGCCTCATGCAGGCACCAATCCTGCCATGGCTTTACGGGCCCGGTGAAATGGATGAAGACAGGCAGCCGCGGCAGCGCGAGCCGGGTTTCTCCGGCGCTGAGACGGGCGACCAGATGGTATCGGGTATTCCATTTTTCATCGACGTACCTGACGCGTCCATCCAGGACGATGTTCAGCGCATCCTGGTCGGCAAAAACAAACTCGCGTTCGGACAATAAAGCCAGGGTCGCATTTTCCACGCCGCAAGCGATCCAGTTATCGACATTGATGTACATGACGCCGGAATTGAAATACGCACCGTGCCGAAGCCCGAGCGCCGGGATTTGCGTTTGTGCCGTCGTTTCCGCTTCATCGTGAACCACGGCGGCGACGCAATCGTCGATGTCGACGGCCAGCAGTTCATGAATGCTGCCGAGGCACAGAATATCGGCATCGAGATAAAGTATTTTCCTGATGCCCCGGAGCAGGCCCGGAATCAGCAGCCGGATAAACATTCCCGAGGCATTGGCGGCAAAGCAGGGAAATTGCGTGAAGGCCTTCAGCAGGCTGGTGTCAAGCAGATGAAGCCGGATCGCAGTGCGGGGCATTTCTTCCAGCCGGGCCAGTTTCAAGCGATTGTCTTCCGATAGGGAAAACGCGAATACATGGAAAACGAAATTCAAATCCGGATTGTTTTTGCGCAGCGAGGCGATCAGGACGCCCATGCCGCGAAAATAGCCTGCGTCCACGCCGAAGGCAATATGGACCGGCGCAAGGTTCGGCTGCGTAATCAGGTTCTGCTCCGCCATCACGATTGCTCCCGCATCCAGCGCTTGACCACCTGATGCACCGCCGCCGGCCGGATGCGCCGCATGCAGTCGCAAGTCGGATCCGCGCTCTTGTGGCAGTTGCTTTCGCAGGTTTCCACGCACAGGGTTTGCGCATGTTCGCCAAGCGGCGCCCAGCGGCCCGGGTGCATCGGGCGGGTGGGCGGGAACAGGCCCAGCGTGCGCTGGCCGATCGCCGCCGAAAGATGCAGCGGTCCGGTCCCGCTGGCGATCAGGCCGTCGGCATGCTTGATGAAAATGGTCAGTTCCGCCAAGGTGAAGCGGCCGCACACGTTGCGCACATTGGGCTGCGCCAGCAGTTCCGGCGCGTGCCGCGCCAGCCATTCCCCTTCCTCGCTGCTGCCGGTCAGCCACAGGCGCATGCCGGGCTCGTCCTGCAGCATTGTCGCCAGCGCCAGGTAATATTCCTGCGGCCACTCGCGCCCGTGGCCGTTGGACTTGGCATGCAGTATCAGATTGAAGGCATGCGGCGCCAGCATGCCGTCTATTTCCGCGTCGGCCGGAATGCTGAAATCGTACAGGGCGGGAATGTCTTCGCGCGCCGGAACCGCCGTTTCGCCGTAGGGGCGCAGGAACGCGAAATTGATTTGCGCCTCATGCGCCAGGCATTTTCCCTTGCTGAAACGCACGCGGCGGTTGCAGAAAATATTCAAATACAGTTTTTGCCGCGCATTGCCGATGCGGTTGGGTATGCCGCCCTTGAACGCCGCCAGCGTCAGGTCGTGATCGGGTTGCGCCATGATGATGGTATCGATATCCGAGCCGCGGAAATATGCCGCCGGATCGGCGATGTCTTCCAGTTCGATCACGGCATCGACGCTGTTGCAATAGCGGACCGCCCGGGCGGTGTAGCTTCTGCACAGGAAGCTGATCCGCACGCCGGGATTGATCTGCTTCAGGCGCGCCGCCATCGGCAGCGTCAGCACCACGTCGCCGATATTGTCGGTGCGCGAAATCAGGACGTGTTTGCTGGTCAGCGGTTTTTTCTTGAAGAGCATATTCTTGAATAGTATTGATCGTATTGCAGTCGATTTTTCAATTATTTTCCGGCGCGTTTATTCAGATAGCGGATATACCATTTCAAACTTTGCAAGGGTTTGCCTTGCCGGAACAGGAAGCGCGAATGCATGCGCATCTCCTTGGTATTGCGCGGTTCCGGGTCGAGCGGCATGCCGGCCCACGGCGACAGCGCCAGATACTTGCGGAACAGATGGCGGGCATCGTGGCCGCTCCAGTCGGCCCACGGCTTGACCGCGCCGGCGAAGTGAATGAAGACCGCGTTGCCGACCGGACGCATGGTAAATCTGCTGACGTCGAGGTCGTGAATCAGGTCGTACAGATAATTCCAGCGCGGCGAGATGTAACGGACGCGTCCGTTCAGCACGATATTGAGCGCATCCTGGTCGTTGAAACGCAGTTCTTTTTTACTGTTGAGCAATGCATCCAGCGTTTGCGCGGTGATGTCCTCGGCTATCCATCTTTCGATATTGATGAAGAGGACGCCGCCGTTGAAATATTCGGGGTACGGCAGTTGCAGCGCCTCGACCCGGCGCGCGGTGGTGACCGGCGCGTCCGGCGCCGCCGCGGCGATATTCTGGTCCCGGCCGATGTCCATGGCGATCATGTCGTCGAGACTGCCCACGCACAGAATGTCGGCATCCAGATACAGCACGCGGCCGGTCCGTTCGCGCAAAACGGCCGGAATGACCAGGCGCGTGAAGGTCGACAGCGAATAGTGCGAGTGGCCCAGGAAATGCGAGAACTGCCGGAACGATTGCAGATCCAGCAGATGCAGTTCGGTCCTGACCGGATACATCGCTTCGACTTGCGCCAGCCGCGCGCGGTGTTCGTCGGCGACCTCGAAGGCGAGTACATGGAAGGTGAAATGCCGCGCCGGATTATTGGCGATGATGGACGCGATGGTCGCTCCCATGGCGCGGAAATAATGGTTGTCGACGCAAAATGCGATATGGAACGATGCCTCGTCCGCCACGGCCCGATTCATGGGATGGCCTGCAAGACTTGGTCCACCGAAATCGCATCGACCCAGTCGCGGCGGCGCGCGGCGGTCACGACCGTGCTGTTGGCTTTATCGATGGGCGCCCATTCCGGATTTTTCGTGCGCATCATCGCGACCACCGGCACATGCACCGCATTGGCCAGATGCATGACGGCGGTTTCAACCGAAATAACCAGGTCGCACAGGCGCAGCATGGCCGGCAATTGAAAGAAATTCTCTTCCGCGCTGAACGATTCGGTGCGCGCCAGGCCATGATCGGCGAGCGTATGGCGCGTGGCGTCCAATTCCTCCGGCATGGCATTGACGATGAAGCAGGCGTCGCGCCATTCCGGCCGCTGCTGCATCGCCGCGATCAGGTCCGCCACGCGCGACATCGGCCAGCAGCGCTTTTTGGTTTTTGCGAATGCATTGATGAAAACCAGCTTGCCGTCCCTGGGCGTGAAGCCCCATTGCGACAGGCGGCGCTGCACGTTTTGCGACCAGCGGTCGGGAATCCGCACATAAGGCATGCGCTTGCCGGACGGTATTTCAAGTCCGCTCAATTGCCGGAACCAGTCGGCATGGACTTCGCTGATATGCCCGGGCGTTTTCCGGTTTGCCGGCGTCGGCGAGATGGCGGCGTCGAGTTTGCGATAGGCCAGATAATGATGCGGCTTGAAGATGCCGGCGCCGGCCTTCATGCCGGCCACGAAGCCGTCCGCGCCGATTTCCCGCGCCAGCCTGGCGTATCGGTGCGGACGCAAAGTCGCCAGCGACACCACGATCGGATAGCGTTCCCGCTGCGCTTGCGCAATCGATTCCCGATACAGCGCCGGGCTATAGGTGCGTTTGTAGATTTTCGTGAAGAACGGGCAGGTGTCGACCCAGTCGTAGAGGGCGTAATTTTTCAATTGCGCAAGCTGGCCCGGATCATCGGTGCGGCGTACTTCGTCCACCCATAAATGCACCGCGAGATGCGGATGGGCGCGCGAAAATGCCTGGAAGCAATTTTGCAGATAAGCGAAATCGCCCAAGGCCAGATGCGTGATGAACAGAATCTTGTCGGACTTTTCAAGCAGCGCTGCCGGAATGAGGGATGGCGTCATCGGGCCGTTGTCTAAATTGCAAATAAATTCTGTTATAAGGGACAAGGTTCTGATATACGGAAAATTGGTATATACACAAACCAGGTCTAAACCTATAATCGGCCGCAAAATAAAAACAACATTTATGTCTACGACACAAATCCCCGGCGATGATAAGGTGACAACAAAATGACGACGAACAGCGCAAATGGTTCCCCTGAAAACGATAGCGGCGCAACCAAGGAAGCCCGCGTATTGATCGACCCTTACCGCGATTGGGCCGAAGGCGAAGGCATTCCGATCCATCTGGATTTCGGCCACAATCTCTTGGAGCTGGAAACCGGCCCGTGGGACCGCTACGAAGCGCGCGGCTGTTTTGCGCATACGCACGGTGCGGGCGATTTCATGTCCAATTACGTCATCGAAGTGGCGCCGAGCGGCAAGACCCGTCCGGTCAAGCATCTGTATGAAGTGTTCTGTTTCGTGCTGGCCGGCCACGGCTCGACCAAGGTCTGGCTGCCGAACGGCGAAACGCGCGTATTCGAATGGGGCCCGAAGGCGATGTTCGCGATTCCGCTGAACTGCGAATACCAGATTTTCAACAGCACCAGCCTGGAATCGGTGCGCATCTCCTGCACCAACGATGCGCCGATCACCATCAATCTGTATCACAACATCGATTTCGTTTTCAATAATCCCTTCCAGTTTCCGGAGCGCGCCGGCCAGTCCAAGCATTTCGACGGCGAAGGCGACCTGACGGCTTACAGCCACGGCACCAATCCGGTCAAGCGCAATGTCTGGGAAACCAATTTCGTGCACGACCTGACCAGCTTCAAGCTTTATGAACTGGAAGCGCGCGGCAAGGGCTCGACCAACATGAGCTTCATCCTGGCCGACGGCACCATGCATGCGCACGTGTCGCAGATTCCAAAGGGACGCTACAAGAAAGCGCACCGCCATGCCGCCGGCACGCACGTGCATGCGATCGATGGATCGGGCTATTCGCTGCTGTGGCACGAAGGCGATTCCGAGTTCAAGGAATTCCCGTGGAAGCACGGCTTCATGTACACGCCGCCGTTCTGGATGTTCCACCAGCATTTCAATACCTGCCCGGATCCGGCGCGCTATCTGGCCTGCAGTCTCGGCAGCCGCCGCTATCCGTTCATTTCGCTGCGCCGCAAGAGCGCCGAAGGCGTGGGCTCGCTCTCGATCAAGCAGGGCGGCCGCCAGCTGGAATACGAAGATCAGGATCCGCGCATCCATCGCAAGTGGCTGGAAGCGCTGCGCGAAACCGGCGTGGTGTCGGAAATGGGCGAGACTTTCGACGAACCGGCGATCATGGCCTTGCCCCAGGAAGCGCTGACCGGCGTGATCCGCCAGCCGGCATCGATCGGCCCGGCCGTTTAATTTCGAAGGAACCCGAGTGCCGCACGATATCGATTTCGACCACGAACACGAGCGGCTCTCGGAAGCCGACAGCGCCAAGATCGCGCAGGCGATCTGGGAGCAGGAAACCATTGAGCTGCGCACGGTCGGCATCGATATCGGCAGCTCCACTTCGCATCTGCTGTTTGCGCGGGTGCTGCTGAAACGGCTGTCGGAAGGATTGTCCAGCCGCTTCATCGTCACCGAACGCGAGATTCTCTGGCGTTCGCCGATCATGCTCACGCCGTTCCTGCCCGACGGCACGATCGACGCCCACAAGCTGTCCCATTTCGTGCACGACGCCTATCACGATGCCGGCCTGCATCGCAGCGACATCGACAGCGGCGCCGTGATCCTGACCGGCGAAGCGATCAAGCGCAAGAATGCGCGCGCGATCGATGAAATCTTCGCGGCGGAATCCGGCAAGTTCGTTTGCGCCACCGCCGGCCACAAGCTCGAATGCATCCTGGCCGCGCACGGCTCCGGCGCCACCGCCCTGGCGCGGCGCCGCGGCGAGTGCGGCCTGCACGTCGACGTCGGCGGCGGCACCACCAAGCTGGCGCTGATCGATGGCGGCGAAATTGTCAGCGTGGCCGCGTTCGCGGTCGGCGGCCGCTTGCTGGCGCAGGATGCGCAGGGCGGCTGGACCCGCATCGACGATTCCGCGCAACTGGTGGCCAGGGAACTGGGCATTGAGGCGACCCCGGCCAATTTCGCCGATGCCGCCGTGCGCCAGAAGATTGCCGAGCGGCTGGCGGCGATTGCGGTCGACCAGATCGAAGGCAAGGCGCTCGACGCGCTGGGCCGCGCGCTGGAACTGACCGAGCCTTTGCTGCGCACTCCCGCGCCGGCATTCATCACCTTTTCCGGCGGCGTTTCCGAATATATATTCGCCCGCGAAAGCAGGGACCACGGCGACATCGCCAAGCTGCTCGCGGCCGAGATCGTCAAGCAGATCAAGGCGCGCATAGGCAAGGCGACGCCGATAATCGAGCCGGCCGAGCGCATCCGCGCCACCGTCATCGGCGCTTCCCAATTCACCGTGCAGGTCAGCGGCAAGACCATCTACGTGCCGGACATGAGCGCGCTGCCGGTGCACAACATTCCGGTGGTGCATCTCGGCCTCGATCTTTCCGGCGATATCGACATCGAGCGCATCGTCGCCGCTTTCCGCAAGAACGCCGACATCCTGGACCTCGCGCCCGCCAGCCGCCTGGCGCTGGCGTTCACCTGGGACGGCGAACCGGATCATGCGCGCCTGTCCGCCATGGCCAACGCCATCATGCGGTTTGCCGCGCCCGCCGGCAAACGCGGCGAAGCACTGTTCCTGATGATCGACGGTGATGTCGGATCGTCGCTGGGCCGCATCCTGCACAAGGAATTGCGCCTGGACTGCAAGATCGTCTCGATCGACGGCATCAAGCTGCGCGAACTCGATTTCGTCGATGTCGGCGAACTGCTCGATCCGCCGGGCGTGGTGCCGGTCGTTATCAAGTCATTGCTATTTTCATAACTTTGTCAGTGCCGCGTCACGGAGTTGTCATATTTCCGGCGTAGATTCAGGGCTCCCGGACGTCCGGGCCCTCGGCCTCCGGCGTCCCGTCGTTGTACTTTTTTCCCGGGTTTCAAGACAAGGATACCGCCGTGAACTTAACCGAACAGGAAATCGTCAACCGCATCCGCCTCGACATTGCGGACAGCTACGACGAAGAGATGGAACTTGAACTGGAAGACCGGCCGCTGGATGCGCTGGAAGCCGAAGCCATGGTCGGCCGCACACCGGATGAGCGCGAAGCCCGCCGCCTGTATTTCCGCGAGCTGTTCCGCCTGCAGGGCGAGCTGGTCAAGCTGCAGGACTGGGTGGTGCACACCGGCCGCAAGGTCGTGATTCTGTTCGAAGGCCGCGACGCCGCGGGCAAGGGCGGCGTCATCAAGCGCATTACCCAGCGCCTCAATCCGCGCGTATGCCGCGTGGCGGCGCTGCCGGCGCCGAACGACCGCGAACGCACCCAGTGGTATTTCCAGCGCTATGTATCGCACCTGCCGGCCGCCGGCGAGATCGTGCTGTTCGACCGCAGCTGGTATAACCGCGCGGGCGTCGAGCACGTCATGCATTTTTGCACCGACGACCAGTACGAAGAATTCTTCCGCACCGTTCCCGAATTCGAACGCATGCTGGTGCGCTCCGGCATCCAGGTCATCAAATACTGGTTTTCGATTTCGGACGAAGAGCAGCACCTGCGCTTCCTGGGCCGCATCCACGATCCGCTCAAGCAATGGAAGCTGAGCCCGATGGATCTGGAATCGCGCCGCCGCTGGGAGGAATACACCAAGGCCAAGGAAGTCATGCTGGAACGCACGCATATTCCGGAAGCGCCATGGTGGGTGGTGCAGGCGGTGGACAAGAAAAAGGCCCGCCTGAACTGCATCAGCCATCTGCTGGGCCAGATGCCTTACACCGAAGTCGAACACCCCGCGATCGCCTTGCCGCCGCGCGAACACCATGACGATTATGTGCGCCGCCCGGTGCCGGCGGAAATCATCGTGCCGGAAATCTACTAGAACTCATTTCACTCCAGCCTGCCGCAGGAAATCGACCGTGAGATCGACGAATTCCTGCGGCGCATCCCATGGCAGCAGGTGCTTGCAGCGGTCGATGATCACCAGATTCAATGCCGGCTTTTGCCGTTTCAGCAGCTCGGCGCGCTGACCGGCGCTGGCGCGGTCTTCGCGGCCGTACAGCATCAACAGCGGCGTCTTCAGCTCGTCAAGGCGTTCATATAACGGCGCCTTGGCGGGCTTTGCGGTTTCCGCCCCCGGCTTCGGCATATTGCGCGCCGAGAAGGCCTCGAAATTGCGGCCGATGCTCATTGCATGGCGCCGCTCCAGCGCTTCCTGCGTAATCAGATCGTGATGAAACAGATCGGCCTCCAGCAGCTTGCGGGTCTGTTCGATCGTCGGCTCGACCGTGGCCTGCTTGCGTTCCTGCTTGCGCTGCGCGGCGGCGTCGCTTTCGGCGTCGACCTGGCCCAGCGGCGGCAGCAGGCTGCCGGTGCCGAGCACCACCACGCCGGTGTAGCGCGAGGGGTCCTTCATGGCCAGCTGGATGGCGCCGGCGCCGGCGCGCGAATGGCCGGCCAGCGCCGCCTTGCCGATCTGCAGCGCGTCGAGAAAGGCCGGCGCGATGCTTACTTGCGGATCGCCGCTCGCGCCCGGCAGGTTTTCCGAAAGGCCGTGGCCCGGCTGGTCGAAGGCGATGGCGCGCAATCCGGCGGCGGCGAACGCCGGCAGATTGCCTCTGAAAGTATCGGCCGACGACCCCAGCGAGGCGCCGTGCAGCAGCAGCACGACAGGCGCATCGGCCGCGCCCGCTTCGATGTAGCGGATGCGGAAGGCGCCGACGTCGACGAATTTGTCGCTGATCGATGGCGTGGTTTTTGTCATGGCGCGCTCCCGGCTTGGGTCATATGGTATCGGTACAGCGGAGCATCGTTCTCACTGATCATCGCGATGCGGTTCAATTTTGCAAACATGAATGCGTGGCTCCGGTTATTTTCTTTTGAACAGGTCGTTATAGATCTTGCTCCATTTGTCCATCTGGTCCAGCGTCGCCACCGGATCCTCAAGCGTGATACTGGTATTTTGCAACGGCGAGGAAACGGTGGCATTGGTCGGGATATAGCCCAGCCCGACCAGGATTTTCTGCGCATCGGCCGACAACAGATAATCGTAAAATACCATGGCCGCATTCGGATGCGGCGCATGCGCGGCGACGCCGACCGCATTCGCGCGCGCGATGGCCGGTTCGATCACGAACCAGTCCAGCGGCGCGCCTTTTTTCTTCGCGCTTTCCGGAATGTAATTGTAGATCGTCAGCGCCAGCGGCACTTCGCCGGCGCCCACCATATTGTTCAGCAGGGTATGGCCGGTGCGCACCGAAATGCCGTTGGCGGCGACGATATCCTGGAACAGCTTGACGCCCTTGGCTTCGCCCATCTGGCCCACCACGGACGCGAACCAGTCGGAATCGTCGGCCTCGATGCCGAGCTTGCCCTTCCATTTCGGATCGAGCAGATCCTCATAGCTTTTCGGCAGATCGGCTTTCCGGATCAGATTGGTGTTGTACACCTGGACCCAGACCACCAGCATGATCGAAGCCCATTCGCGGTGCGGGGCGACGGCATCCTTGACCAGATCCTTGAACAGGGGCGAAGTGACCGGCTGCAGCACTTTTTCGCGGTGCAGCGCTTCCATCTGATGCGCGCCCATATGGATCACGTCGACTTCATAGCGTCTGGCCGCGGTTTCGGTGACGGCGCGCTGCAGCACCTTGTCGCTGCCGGCGCGCCAGACGTTGAGCTTGATGCCGGTTCTCTTCTCGAAATCGGCCTGCAGCGGCCGCAGATCGTTTTCGGCGATAGCGGTGTAGAAGGTGAGCGAGCCCTCCTTTTTTGCGGCGGCCAGCAGTTTTTCGTTGCGGTCCGGGCCGGTGTAATTGAGCAGCGACATGTCCTGGGCCAGGCAGGGCAAAGCCGGAAATACCAGGAAAAGCGCGAAAAACAGCGGGAAAAACACCGCTGCGGGTCCGGCGGACGCCCGCGCGCCAACCCGCCGCATCAAAGATGTGGAAGTCATGTCGTCTCCTGATTTTTTATAGTGGACTGCTTTTTATGGATGCTGCCGGCCGATCATCCGCCTTAATGAGGGCTTCCGTATATTGAATTTTTAGGGCAAATTCCTATAACCGCAGGTTAAGGCTTGGCCGGCCGATATTTGAACAGATTGGTAAAAATCAGCCTATTTGCTTGAATTTAATGGAAAATTTTTGATCGATAAGAGTATGGTCAATCCATCAGAATAGGCCAATATCTTGCTACACTATCTAAAACAAATCTGAAAATCAGACCCTGGGGAACCTAGAGGGATGAAGAATGCCTCATCAACCTGAAAACAGCCCTGAATTGAACCGAATATCGAAATCTCCTGACTTTCACGTCGTCGGCATGGGCGCCTCGGCGGGGGGCTTGGCCGCTCTGATGCGTTTTTTCGAAAACATGCCGGCGCAGAACGATATGTCGTTCGTGGTCGTCCTGCATTTATCCCCCAAACACGAAAGCAGTATCGCCAAACTGCTGCAGAACGTCACCAAAATGCCCGTGCTGCAGGTGACCGAGCCGGTACGCATCGAAAAAAGCACTGTTTATGTCATTCCGCCGTCCAAGAACCTGCTGATGGAGGACGGCAAGCTGATCGTCGAGCCGCTGACCCGGCCGCAGGGCAGGCATATCGCGATCGATCTGTTTTTGCGCACGCTGGCCGATGTGCATCGCGAACGGTCGGTCGGCATCATTCTGTCCGGCACCGGTTCCGACGGCGCGGTCGGCATAGCCCGCATCAGGGAAGCCGGCGGCGTCACCATCGCGCAGTCGCCGGACGACGCCGAGTACGACGCCATGCCGCGCAGCGCGATCGATGCCGGGGTGATCGATGTGGTGCTGCCGGTGGTGGATATGCCGCAGAAGCTGATCGACGTGGTGCGCAATTCGGCCGCCATCGTGCTGCCCGACGCCGACGTCGAAGGTTTGCAGGTGCATCCGGAAACCGACGCCACCGGTAAAATGCACGCGGAGGCGGCGCTGGCGGCGATCATGGAAATCCTGCATGTGCGCACCGGCCACGACTTCACGCATTACAAAAAAGCCACCGTGCTGCGCCGCATCGAACGGCGCATGCAGGTCAACTGCCAGCCGAACCTGAGCGCCTACCTGGGCTATCTGGAGCAGGAACAGGACGAAACCCAGCTTCTGCTGCAGGACATGCTGATCAGCGTGACCAATTTCTTCCGCGACCGCGAGGCTTTCGAGTCGCTTGAGCGCGACGTGGTGCCGCGCCTGTTTGAAGGCGCTGTCGCCGGCGCCCAGATCAGGGCCTGGAGCGCCGGCTGCGCGACCGGGGAGGAAGCTTATTCGGTCGCCATGCTGCTGGCCGGGCATGCCGAGCGGCTGCAGCCGAAAATCGATATCCAGGTATTCGCCACCGATATCGACAAGCGCGCCATCGGCATCGGACGCCGCGGCGTTTATCCGGAATCGATCGTCACCGATATCGCGCCCGACAAGCTGCGCCAGTTTTTCAACAAGGATGGCGGCCAGTACCAGATCAAGAAGGATATCCGCGAAAAAGTCCTGTTCGCGGCGCACAATATCCTGCGCGATCCGCCGTTTTCGCGCGTGCATCTGATTACCTGCCGCAATCTGCTGATTTACCTGAGCCGCGACGTGCAGCAGAAAATATTCGAGATGTTCCATTTCGCGCTGCTGCCGGGCGGTTATCTGTTCCTCGGCAGTTCCGAGTCGGCGGAAGTGGCGTCCAAATACTTTATCCCGGTCGACAAGAAGAACCGCATCTATCGCGCATCCGGACTGGCGCACGGCGCGCATTACGTCCCGACCATGGCATTCCGCCAGGCCACCGTGGCGCCGATGACGCTGGCGCCGAGGGAAGTCAAGCCGCGCCTGCCTTATGCCGACCTGCATCAGCGCCTGCTGGAACATTACGCGCCGCCCAGCGTGCTGATCAATAGTGAAGGCGACATCGTCTATCTGTCCGACAAGGCCGGCCAGTATCTGCGCTATGCCGGCGGCGAGCCCTCGCATAATCTGGTGACGCTGATCATGCCGGAATTGCGGCTGGAATTGCGCACCGCGCTGTTTCAGATTACACAGCAGGGCGGCGATATCGAGACGCGGCCGGTGGCGGTCAGCCGCGACGGTTTCGAGCTGAACCTGAGCCTGACCATCCGCCAGGTGCAGCGCGACCAGGCATCGGGCCAATTGATTCTCGTGCTGTTCAATGAATCGCCGCGGGCCGATGTGGCCGAACCATCGCCGGAAGCGCAAAGTTCCTTCATGATCAAGCAGTTGGAAGGCGAGCTGTTCGTGACCAAGGAGCAACTGCAGTCGACCATCGAGCAATACGAAACCTCTTCCGAAGAACTGAAGGCGTCCAACGAAGAGCTGCAGGCGATCAATGAAGAGCTGCGTTCCACCACCGAAGAGCTGGAAACCAGCAAGGAAGAGCTGCAGTCGATCAACGAAGAGCTGATTACGGTCAATCACGAACTGAAAATGAAGGCCGACGAAACCGGCAAAAGCAACGACGATCTGCAGAATTTCATCGCTTCCACCGAAATCGCCACCATCTTCATCGACCGCGCGATGCGCATCAAGCGCTTCACGCCGCGCGCCACGGATGTGTTCAACGTGATCGCCAGCGACGTCGGCCGGCCGCTGCTCGACATCACGCACCGTCTCGATTACGACGCGCTCGAAAGCGATGCAAACGAAGTGTTTTCCTCATTGCGGGCATCCGAACGCGAAGTTGAGAGCGACGGCGGCAAGACCTATATCGCCCGCCTGATTCCGTATCGCACCGTCGAAGACAAGATCGACGGCCTGGTGCTGACCTTCGTCGACATCACCAGCCTCAAGCAGACACAGAAAAAGCTGAGGGAAGAAGAACAGCGCATGCGCCTGATCGTTGCCTGCACCAAGGATTACGCCATCGTGACCCAGGATCTGGAAGGCATCATCACGAGCTGGAACAAGGGCGCCGAACGCATCTTCGGCTATGTCGAATCTGAAGTGCTGGGACAGCCGGTGGATATCCTGTTTACCATGGAAGACCGCGAACGCGGCGTGCCCTATGCCGAAATGCAGGCCGCCCGCACGCATGGCAGCGCGGTCGACGAGCGCTGGCACGTGCGGCGCGACGGCAGCCGCTTCTTTTGCAGCGGCGTGACTACCTTGCTGGACGATGGCGAGATGCATGGCTATGCCCGCATTGCGCGCGACCTGACCGGCACCAAGGAAGCCGAATCGCAGCGCGAACTGATGCTGGCGCGTGAAACGGCGACCCGCATCCAGGCCGAAAACGCCAGCCGCATGCGCGAAGAATTCCTGGCGGTGCTGTCGCATGAATTGAAACAGCCGCTCAACCTGATCCACCTGAATGCCGAATGGCTCAAGCGCATGCCGGATTCGCGCAATTCCGAGCCGATCCTGCGCGTGGCCGACACCATCCGCGCCGCGGCGATCAGCCAGGCCACCATCATCAACGATCTGCTCGATCTCTCCCGTTTCAGCACCGGCAAGCTGGCGCTGAACAAATCGCCGCTGGATCTGGTGTTGCTGGTGGAGCGTCTGATCGAGGCTTTCGCCGAAGAGGCTTCGAGCAAGGGCATCAGCCTGGTCTACAGCAGCGAAGCCGCCGAGATTCCATTGATCGCCGACATTACCCGGGTCGAACAGATCGTCTGGAATCTGCTCAGCAACGCCATCAAGTTCACAAATAACGGCGGCCGGGTTGTCTTGTCGCTGTCGATGCAGGACGGCATGGCGCGCATTCACGTGGCCGATACCGGCAAAGGCATCCGCCGCGATTTCCTGCCGCATGTATTCGAGATGTTCAATCAGGCCGACGGCAGCACCACGCGCGAGCATGGCGGGCTGGGCATCGGATTGGCGCTGGTCAAGCAATTGGCCGACAGCCATGACGGCCGCGTCGAGGCGTTCTCCGAGGGCTTGAACCGGGGCGCCGAATTCACGGTCTGGCTGCCGCTGGCGGGCAGCGCGGTACTGGCGGATGCGCCATCGTATTCGAACGGCGCCGATGCCGGCGCGGCATTGCAAGGCCGCCGCATTCTGCTGGTGGACGATGACCCCGATTGCCTGGATACCTTCGGCGAGCTGTTGATATCGCATGGCGCGGAATTGCATCGCGCGCAAGGCGCCGGGCAGGCATTGGGCCTGCTTGAACGGCATATGTTCGATATGATCGTTTCCGATATCGGCATGCCGGCCATGGACGGTTATCAGTTGCTGTCGCAAGTGCGTAAACTGCCGAACGGCCAGAAGGTGCCGATGGTGGCGGTGACCGGGTTCGGCCGGATGGTGGACGTGGAACGCACGCTCTCTGCCGGGTTTGCCGCCCATCTGCAGAAGCCGGTCGATTTCGATGCTTTCATGAAGACGCTGCGGATCGTGCTGGCCGGCTGATCGCACGTTCCGGCGCCATCGGGCGGGCGCGAGGATGGCATGAAGGGGGGTTGTACTTCGTTCGTGTCCTCCGCCGGCCTGCGGCCGCCTCCCCCTTTACCTCACTGCGCACAACCCCCCTTCATGCCATCCCTCGCGCCCGCCCGACGGCGCCTACGCTTTTTTTGTAGCGGCGCGGCTACCGGCCGCGGCGTGCTGCGGATAGAGCTGGAGCAGCTTGCGCGTGACGCCATTGGTCCAGCCGAAGCCGTCCTGCAAGGGATATTCGCCGCCGCGTCCGCCTAGCGCGACGCCCGGGGCCTCCGGACTTTTATACAGGGCGTATTTTTCCACCAGCTTGCTTTCGCGCGTATACAGATTGGCGACCAGGGTCAGCCAGCGATGCGCGATTTCCGCGGCAAGTTCATGTTTGCCGTAATGCTCCAGCCCCCGGATCGCCAGCCATTGCATTGAGGCCCAGCCGTTCGGTTCATCCCATTGCTGGCCGCTCTCGGTTTCGGTGGTGGCGACGCCGCCTTCCTTGAGCAGGCGCGCCCCGAGCGTGGCCGCCACGCGTTCGGCTTGCGCCGGGCTCGCCAGTTGCACGAACAGCGGCGCCACGGTTGCAACGGTCAGGTTGCGGCGCATCGCCGCCAGCGCCCAATCGAAGTCGAAGAAAGCCCCGCTCTGCTCGTTCCACATATGGCGCGACATGGCCGTTTTGCGCGTGGCGGCCTTCTGCCGGAAGGTTTCGGCAAGGCCGGATACGCGGTTTTCGCCGCGGTCCGCGGCGCTCAAATCCGCGATCGTGGTTTCCAGTTTGTACAGGAAGCTGTTCAGGTCGACCGGCAGGATTGCCGTGGTGCGGATGCTGTGCAAGGCATTTTCCGTGGCGAGCCAGCGCGAACTGAAATCCCAGCCCGATTCCGCGGCGGCGCGCAGATCGCGATAGACCTGCGGCGCCGGACGTTCGCCCGCCCTGGCCGTTTCAAGATCTTCAATGAACGATTCTTCGCGCGGCGTCTCGCGCTCGTCCCAATAGCGATTCAGCAGTGCGCCGTCCGGCAGGCGCACCACGCGGCGATGCGCCTGGCCGGGCGCAAGGCTTGCCGCGCCGTCCATCCAGAAATCGTATTCCTTGCGCAACTGCGGCAGATAATGCAGCGCATCGCGCACACCCTCGCTTTCGAACAATTCGACCATCAGGGCGAACAGCGGCGGCTGGGAACGGCTCAGGTAATAGGTGCGCGTGCCGTTCGGAATGCGGCCGTAGGTATCGATCAGATAGGCGAAATTGTCGGCCATGGCGTGCAGCAGATCCTGCCGTCCGCTGGCCGCCAGTCCCAGCATGGTGAAATAGGAGTCCCAATAATAGAGTTCGCCGAAGCGTCCGCCCGGCACCACGTAGGGATTGGGCAGCGGCAGCAGCGAGGAAAAAGGCGGGTGCTGGTGCGGATGGCGCGTCAGCACCGGCCACAGATCGTCGATATGGTCGGGCAGGGATTTGTCGGGATCGGAAATATAGTGGCTCGGCGGCACTATCTGCAAATCGAAATGCGCATGGACGAAGGCGGCCAGATCGAAGCCGGCGACGGATTTTTCGGCGCGGTAGGCCGCCAGGATCTGTTCGGGGTCGCCCCTCGGCGCGCAGTCGACGAACGATTTGCTGTCGCTGAAAATGCGCGCGGTCTGGATGTCGACGAATAATTCGCGGTAGCGGTCCGCCGGCGACAGCATGTCGGCCGGCTGTATGTCGTGATGCATGCCTTGTCCTTCGGTTCATGTTGGCTCGCGTTGGCGTCAGGATAATCGATTTATTTTCCGCCGTATAATTCCGGCTGCGCTACACCTTCAAGCCTCATTCAAGCGACGGAAGAATAATTTGCGACTCACCATAACGTCATTGCGCCTGATGGCATTGCTTGCCATTGCAGCTCTCCTGAACGCCTGCAGTACGGCGCCGAATGTATCCGGCGACGTGACGACGGCCGGTTTCTACAAAGTCGCGCAGGGCGATACGCTGTACGGCATCGCCCGCAAGTTCCGGCAGACGGTGCCGGGCCTGGTGCGTTTGAACGGCTTGAAGGATGCCGACGATATCCGGGTCGATCAATTGCTGCGCATCAATTCGGTTCGCGCCGCAACCAGGGCGCCGGCGCCGGCCGCGCGCGCATCCGGCGCGGCCGCCGTCAAGGAAACCGAACCCGACGCGGCGGATAGCGAACCCGCGCCGCGCGACTGGGCCTGGCCTGCGGACGGCGCCCAGACCGCGGGCTTCGGCGCCAAAAAGGGGATCGAGATCGCCGGCAAAAGCGGGCAGGAAATCCGGGCGGCGAATGCCGGCAGCGTGTCGTTCGTCGGCGGCGGCATTCGCGGCTACGGCAATCTGGTCATTCTCAAGCACAGCGGCAATATCCTGTCGGTCTACGCGCACAATAAAACAGTGCTGGTCAAGGAAGGGCAAGCCGTCGCGAAAGGCCAGAAGATCGCCGAGATGGGCGATTCGGACAGCGACAGCGTCAAGCTGTATTTTGAGATCCGCCGCAACGGCAAGCCGGTCGATCCCGCCGGCTACCTGCCGAAACGCTGAGAAGCCGTTCAGAATTTGGCGAGGCGGGGCGTTGTACTTCGTTCGTGTCCCCCGCCGGCCTGCGGCCGTCTCCTCCTTTACCTCACTGCGCACAACACCCCGCCTCGCCAAATTCTGAACGGCTTCTACTGAAGAAATGCGCCTGCTCGTATCCGCCAATTCTTTATGAATTGGTAACTGTCTCAATAATTATGCATTTCCATCGTAAAGACATGCTCTTACCCAAGAGTTAATTTGCTTTGAGAATTGTCCTATATTCCTATACTCTTGGCGGCAGGCATGAGGCTGCCGATCCGACATACGCTCAGTAAAAACAGAGAAAAGAAATAGGGGACGTCATGCTCACTTTTTCCATCATCGAAACCCTGGTTGCCGCAACGCTGGTGCTGCTGCTGGGCCGAAAGATCGTCGAGCGCGCCGCGCTGCTGCGGGCCTACAGCATTCCGGAGCCGGTTGCCGGCGGCCTGCTGGTGGCCTTGCTGCTGCTGGGTCTGCATAGCCTGGGGCATATCGAAGTGCATTTCGACGCCGGCCTGCAGGCGCCGCTGATGCTGGCTTTTTTTGCCACCATCGGCCTCAATGCCGACCTGGCGAGCCTGCGCTCCGGCGGCAAGAAACTGTCCGTTTTCCTGCTGGTGGTGCTTGGTTTGCTGACTTTGCAGAATGCGCTGGGATTGGGATTGGCCTCGCTGCTGGGGCTGGACCCGCGGGTCGGCCTGCTGGCCGGCTCGATTTCGCTGTCGGGCGGGCATGGCACCGGCGCGGCCTGGGCCAAGGTGTTTACGGAAGGCGGCCGGGCCTTGCCGGCGGCCACGGAAATCGCGATCGCCTGCGCCACTTTCGGGCTGGTGCTGGGCGGCCTGGTTGGCGGCCCCGTGGCGCGATTGCTGATCAAGCGGGTGCAATTGCCGACGGCCGAAACGGCGCCCGCGGCCGAACCGTCGGGTTTTGAGCAGCCGAATGCAATGCGTTTGATTACCCCGCAGGCATTTATCGAAACGCTGACCCTGATTGCCGTCAGCCTGGCGGTCGGCAGCGCCCTGTCCGAGCGCCTGATCGGCACCACCTTCGAATTGCCGACCTTCGTCTGCGTCCTGCTTACCGGCGTGCTGCTGCGCAACGGCCTGGCGCTGATTTTCGGCTACCGCGTATTCGAACGCAGCATTTCGGTGCTGGGAAACGTCAGCCTGTCGCTGTTCCTGGCGCAGGCGCTGATGAGTTTGCGTTTGTGGGATCTGGCGTCGCTGGCCGGGCCGGTGCTGGCGATCCTGGCGGTGCAGGCGGTGGCGATGGCGGCCTATGCGGTGTTCGTGACGTTCAGGGTGATGGGATCGAATTACGATGCGGCGGTGCTGGCGGCGGGGCATTGCGGCTTCGGCCTCGGCGCGACGCCAACCGCCATCGCCAATATGCAGGCAGTCACCGACCGTTCGGGGCCGTCGCCGCTGGCGTTCCTGATCGTGCCGATGATCAGCGCCTTCTTTATCGATCTGGCCAATGCAATCGTCATCAAACTCTATCTGGCCCTGCCGGTATTTTCTTGACGATTTCTTGAGACGCTGCTGTTGCAAAATAAAGCGGGGCGGGCGTTGTACTGCGTTCGTGTCCCCCGCCGGCCTTCGGCCGTCTCCTCCTTTACCTCACTTCGCACAACACCCGCCCCGCTTTATTTTGCAACAGCCTCCCAAGTTTCGGATTTTTCCTGACAGCGCAGCACAGCCGATCAATAAAATTACTCAGGTATTTGCTGCGTTAATTCTAGCTGTGTGACTAATTCTTCTATCAGATAACGCTGATGTGGAAGCAACTCGTGAATCTGCGCCGCCAGCGCGAGATTGGCCTGCGTCGGCTTGCCGTGATATTTGACGGCAGGCTGCTTGACCTCCAATTGCGTGGTCGGCGAGGGGCCGTATTCCAGCCAATGCAAATCGACGCCACACCATTTTGCCAGCGTTTCCAGCTTGTCCTTCTTGGGGATGGCGCGCCCCTTCAGCCACTTGTCCGCTGCTTGCGGCGTAATCGGTGAGCCGGGATAACGCAGGGTCATGTGCATGGCCAGCGAAGTCGGTCCATCGATGGTGCGTTTTTCGCCATTCTTGCCGGAAGGGAGTTTGATGCGCTTCAGCGCCAGATGGAGACGATTGGCGAATGCGGTTTTTTCTTTGACTGTAGGCATTGCCGCATTTTGCGGCAATGCACAGAAATGATTATCAGCTGACAAAGATAACTGTATCTTTGCCAGTTGATTTCTCATTTGGGGATATTACGATTGCATTGCAATCGTCACGGGGGGGCTTGCTTACTTTTTTGGACGGCCGGCCTTGAGCGGGGTCAGCGTGGCCAGGATGATTTTCAGCGTGCTGACGTCGAGGCCCTTGATCAGGGAAACGCCGATGCGCAGCAGATCGCTTTTCTTCATTTCGAAACCGGCTTTCAGGCAGGCTTTCTTGACTTGCGAGATAACGGCATATTCCGGTTCTGGCATGGTGAAGCTGTCGCGGACTTGCTTGACCTTCTTGGCTTTCGGTGCTTCCGGCGGGGTGAGCTTCAATGCCGGCTTGCCGGATTTGACTGTTGCGGCGGCTTTCTTGGCGGCGGCGACAGGCTTTTTTGGAGTCGGCTTGACTGCCGGCTTGGCTGCGGGTTTTACGGCAGGCTTTGCAGCGGCTTTCACTGCCGGCTTTGCCGTCGGCTTGGCCGTGGCCTTGACGACAGGCTTCTTCGCGGCGACAGCCTTGACTGGACGCTTTGCTGCCGGCTTTGCAGCAGGCTCGGCGACGGCTTTCTTGGTCGGTGCTGCAACATCGGTCGCTGGCTTGGTCAGTGTCATTTTGTGATCCTTTTAATAAATAGTATAAACAATATATCCAATTATTTTGTTTATTGCAAATAATGCAATCAGGACGTTCAAAATAATCGCACAGTTTTATGACAAGAGATCGTGTTGCGGAAATGAAAAATGCATTTCGCTTGGTAATGTTAAGATCATTCCTATGCCACAGCAAATGACGACGGAGCATCGCGTGAACGAGTTTTCTTATACAGCAGGAAAGATTGTAAGCATTGCGGCATTGGCCGGCATGGCCCTGACCGCCGCGGCGCCGGCATCCGCCGTGGCGCCCAGCACCTTCGGCAATGTGATCGGGCGGGGCCTGCTGTGCATGAGCCAGCTCGACGCCAGTTATTTCTATAATTATCTGACGACTTCGTTCGGCCCGCCGTACAAGCATGAAGGCAATGCCTACTGGTTCAAGACCCCGGCCGCTTCCTTATGGGACACGCCTGTTTCCGAGGTGCTGATCAGCGACAAGGACAGTGCCGAGCACTTTGTCGCCGCCGTCGCCGACGTGACGCCGGATGTATTGGCCGGCAATATCTCGGACGCGGTCAAGATCGGCTTCAAGGCCACCAGCCTGAATCCCAATCCGGTGCGCATGTCGCAAGCGGCCAGCACGATCATCTATTACGGCAAGAAATCCAAGATATTCTGCGCCAAGGCCAAGGTATTGCAGCCGGATTGATGTAAACCGCCTTTTTCGTTTTTCCTCATGTAATGCGGACATTCGCTCCGCATTCGCCCGCCGCGCGATGCATGCGCGCGGCCCCGCTTTCAGTTTCCTTCCCGGGTCAATAGTTTTCAGACCGATCCTATGTATTGGTCGGCGGGCGCGAAATATCCTTTCGCAATCTTCTCAAAATGGTCTGCTTGCCCGCGCCTTGGCACATGCAAGCGGCCGGCTGTGGCGCGACGTCGATCGGACAAGACATGATGAAAACCAGAAATATCGAGATTCCTGCTGTGCTGTGGGCGGTCAATGCGACGGCCCGGCTGGGCTGCGTAGCGCATTCGCGTTTGCGGCGCTTCGGCATTTTTCTTTTGTTTGCATTGATGCTGCCTGCGTGGAATGCGAATGCATTCGAGGTGCAAGTGCGGAATGACTTTAATCCGCAAAATACAATTGACGCAGTCTTGATGGTTCGATGGCACTGCGAAAAGAATTTCGGACAAACGCGAGAATACGGCGGTTGGACGATGACGAATAAGGATACCGGCGCGAAGGTAGGTGAATATTATTTCGATAACGGCAACTGGGAAGCCTGGAATGACAGCAAATACAAAGTCGATTCATTCGCCGAGCCCGGAGGAAACTATGAGGTAGCCGGGTATTGCGTGGGAAGCACTATGATCGGGATAAGAGAAACGGCTGGCGCTACGAAGTCATTCTCCATTTTGCCGTTGACAGGCAAATCCCAGCTCGCCCAGGACAACAGCAAAGTAACCATCAGCGGAACGATTGGCGGCGGTGCAAATGGCGTGTTGATTATTGAAGAACTGGCTGACCGGGATCTGATGTTGGCCGTGGTCAAGAATCTCACATCGGCTTATTCCGTCGATCTCGATTTGGCCCCAGGCAGCCATAAATTGCGGGTATATGCCGACTACGACGACAAATTTTCCCATTTGATCGATACCTATTCAGTAACCGTTCATGGGCCGCCGAAAATCGAAACGCAAGGCATCCCGGAATTCAGCAAAGACCCGAATATCACCATTGCCGGGACGGCAAGCTCCACGGCAAAAATAAAATCGGCCTGGTATGAGTGGCAAGTGCCCGGCGGCATGGGAGGCAGGGGATATCTCTCGATTACGCCGGGGGAAGAAACTTCGCTCAATCCAAGGATTGCCATGAGCCCGGATGGAAAGCACAGGTTCCGGTTTTTGGCGGAGGCCGAGGACGGACAGAAGACATTCGGCGAGTGGGTGTCGACCACGCTCGACAGGAAAAACCCCGTATTCGAAAATAAAACAGTCGCGGAAGAAGGCTTCATCGGCCCCGATGCCATCCTGCGGGTCAATGTAAAAGATCCCTATCCCAACGGGAGCAAGGATGCCTCCGGCGTTGAAGACGTCCAGATGCGCGCGACGGATAAAAATGGAAAAACATATGGCTGGCAAGTCCTGACGCGGCAAAACGGCACGATTTACGATGGCGACTATACATTGGCGCTTGGCGATTTATTCAGGCAACTGCCGGCGGGCGATGTGACGATCAGCGTATGGGCCAAGGACAAGGCGGGAAACGAGGACTATGCGCCGGATGTCGTCTATAAAAAAGCCGGGCAGCCGATTGCATCCGTTACTGTTTCGGCGCCGGTCACGAATGAGGATTCAATCGATCTGGCCATCAAGGCCAATGGGGAAACCAAAATCGGCAAAATATGGCTGGATGCCTGGACGGTGGACAAGGATGGAAAAATGATCGCATCGGTGAAACGCATGGAGTTGGCGTTTGCCGGCGGAAAAAACGTTGATTTCCATCACCGCTTCATATTTCCGCGGCGCGATGGCAAGTATGCGTTCAGCGTTACCGCCGAAGGGATCGATGAGCAGCGGAGCGACGCGGCCGTGCAGGTTCCGGCTTATGCAATATTCGATACGGCCCCCCCGACTGTCGAATTGCTGTCCACGTGGCCCGGCAGCAGCCATGAAACCGAACTGGATTTCCGGTTCAAGGCAGAGGATAAAAATGGTAGCGGCGTCGATGGCATGAAAATAATGATGTGCCAGGAGAAAGTTTTTGGCGTGCGTGATTGCGGCGAGGAAAAGAGCCTGGCGGATATCGGCGAGGGGCATTATGAAGAGATGTTGCGGCTGGCCGGATTGGCGCCGGGTGAATTCAGCGTCAGAGTGTTCGTGAAGGACAAGGCTGGCAATGGCGCACAGATCGATTTCTATTTTGTGAAAGAACTGAAAGTCGGCGATGCATTGGATTTGATGCTGGAACTGGCCGACCGGCCGGGCGAGGCCGGCGAGGATGCTGTTGCGGCGCGGCAGACGCCGCTGCTTTATCGCGTGGTGCTGACATCCCGGCAGCAGCCATTGGATGCGCTGTCGCTGACGTATAACCTGCCCGGCGGGTTGCAAACCAGTGGAAAACCGGTGCTCGTGAACGCCGCGGGAAATGCTTTGGTAAACCTCAATCCGCAATGGGACGGCGATGCCGATACCGAATTGCTGGCTCCCGGCGCCGCGCTGGGGCGCAACCAGCGCATTGCCATCGATATTCCGGTAATGATCAAGGATATTGTCGATGACGGCGTAGTCGTGCAAAGCACGGTCGGCGCCGGCGCCGCCAATCTGGCCGGCGCGCTGCGGAAATCGCATAAGCTCAGGACATTGGAGCGAGAGACGGCCGGCGATCGCGTGCGCGTCGTCAAAAGCATGGATGCCGATGCCGTCGTGCAACCGGGCGCGCAAATACGTTACCGGATTCGCGTCAGCAATCACACATCCAAAACCGTGCGCAATCTCTTGATTCGCGATCGCGCCCCCGACCACACCGCATTGCTCGAAGCCGATTGCGGCAATCTGCCTGCATCGGCCTGCAAGGTCCTGACGCTGGGCGACAACGCCGTGGCAAACGGCAACATGACGCACGCCGCACTATGCACCGGCGCGGGGCCGCAGTCCGATCCGCAGGGCAGGCATGTGTTCTGGTGCCTGAACGACGATCTTGAGCCGCTGGCCGATACCAGCGTCAATTATTCCGTGCAAATCAACGGCGCTGCGCCCGCTGCGCCCACTTCCCCGCAATAAAGCCTGAAGTTTAGGACGCATCCTATTCATCAATAAGAACGTGGAAAGTAAAGTTCTTCATACCGAAGAATCGCGTTTTTTCCATAAACCGCTTTTCCCGTTTTTACATTCACTGCGTGCCGCCGCCAGGCGCCGCGATTCAAATCAAGGATGAATCATGTTGAAAAAATCAGTTATCGCGGCCGTATTGGCCATCGCCGGCTTGCAGGGTATTTCCGCCGTCGCGGCGGCAGCGCCGGCCGCACCGGCCGCGGCGCCGGTCGCCAAGGCCGGCAAGTCGCCGCTGACGGTGCAGCTGTCGGTCAAGAAGGTCGTGATCGAGAACGACAAGGAAGTGCTGGCCGACGCCGCCAACGCAGCGCCCGGCGACGTCCTGGAATATCGCGCCGAATACAAGAACATCGGCCAGGCCGCCCTAGGCAAGATCGCTTTGACCTTGCCGCTGCCGGCGCATACCAGCTATGTCGACGGCTCCGCGCTGCCGGCTTCGATGACCGCCAGCAATCGCAGCGCCATCGCCGATTTCAAATCGCCGCCGCTGTTGCCGCAAACCGAAGACGACGGTATCGGCGCGCTGCGCTGGAGCGTCGGCAAACTGGCGCCGGGGCAAAGCGCGGTCGTCAGCGCCCGCGTGCGCATCGATCTGCCGGCGCAACCGCAGCCGACTGCCGGCGACACCTTTAAATAATCCAGGGAATAATCAAAATGTCTGTTTTCAAATCAAACATGTTCAGGATGATCGGCTTGCTGCTCGTCATCCTGATGCTGCTCGCGGCCAACGCCCGGGCGGCCCTGCCGGATGCCGGCACCGCAATCGGCACCGCCGCCGTGGTCGAATTCGTGATCGACGGCGAAGCCGACCGCAGTATCAGTAATCTGGTCACCACCACCATCGCGCAGGTCTATGCGAACAAAATTGAAGCCGCCACCGCCCTTACCGGCCGCGCCGGCGAAGATATCGATATCGGTTTTGCCGTGCGCAATATTGGTAACGGCGCCGACGATTTCAAAATCACCGTGTCGGACCTCTCCGGCAAGGTAACGTCGTTCAATCTGTTCTCTGCCGAGAACGGTATTGCCGACGAAGCGAGCGGGAAGCCCCGGAATATGGGCGCCGAGTTCACCAAAGCGGGCATTGCGCGCGGCAAGGCAAGCGAGTTGGCGGCGCGTGTTTCCATCCCGGCCGGCACTGTCGGGGAAATGAAATTCCTTATCAGCGCGACCGGCAAGCAAGGCAAGGCCGGCAGCGAGACCGTTACCGTCACGATCGCCGACAGCAAGGCTTTCATTGTCGAACCCGGCAATGACGTCGTGCTCGACGACAACCAAAAGGCAATTCCCGAGTTCAAGGTAAGCGGCGGCGCCGACGCCGGTACCGGCTATTTCGAGCTGATGGTGGAGAACAAGGCTGCGCCCGGAACGCCGGTCGAATTCGCTGTCGCGAACAATAAAATCGTTTTCGACGGCGCCGACGTTACGGCCGACGCCACCCGGACCGGCGCCACGTTCAATATCGGCAACGTCCAGGCGAACTTCAAAACCTCTTTCAAGACAATGATTGAAATCAAAGGCGCCAAGCGTGGCGACGTTTATGTAATGTTCGTCAAGTACGCCGCTAAAAAAGGCGATGCACTGACCACATCGAAGCCGATTCAGATCAGCAACGCGCACGAAATGAAGGCGCCGACGCTGAAGGTGACCGGCAACAGCGCTAACGCGGCAAGCAAGTTCGACGTCATCGACAGCGCGCTTTCGGGTGAAACCGTCCACTTCGCGCTGAAGCTGAAAAACGAAAGTACGCGTCCGGAAAACTTCAGCCTGGAGCTGAAGAATATGGACGACGCGATTCGTTCGGCATCGCTGGTCGATAAATATGGCAACGCATTCGGCGCCGGCAGCGGCACGGGCTTGCCGGAAACGGGGCTGATCCTGCCGGGAAAAGAGATTGTCTTCACGCTCAAAGTGGCATTGAAGGACGGCGTCACCGCCGACGGCGTCAATCAATTGACGCTGACCGTGAAATCGATCACCGAAGCCAGGACCGCGGCTGTGGAGCAGGAATTCAGCATCGGCGAGATTGCGGCTTTCGCGCTGCCGAGCATTGCTTTCCATACGGAACAAGCGAGCGATAAAGCCTTGACGAGCATGAGCGTGCCGGGCCGCGATGAAGTTTTCCAATACTTCATGACAGTCGCGATGCCGGAAGGGCAGGGCGAAGGCGTGCGCGATTATGAAATCCGCTTTGAATCGACCGATACGACCTTTGAACGCAACGATTCCAGGACCTTGAGCCCCGCATCGTCCATGTCGGTCAAGTTGGGCGCCGGCGCGAAGGGCGGCCTGTTCCTGGTCCAGACCCATCTGCGCAGGGAAGATGCCGTGAAAGTCAACGTGTCCGTTACCGACGTCAAAAGCGGCAGGACACAGCTCGCTACCCTGCAACTGAAGAAGGATGCCGCACTCGGCTTCATGGAGCCCGGCTATAGCGACAAGGGCCGGGTCGGCCTGGATACCGTGACGACTGTCAATATCGTCAACCATGGCCGCGCCATCAAGGCCGAGGAGTATGGAATCCATGCCGCGGAATCCGATAAATGGAATATCGCGTTCTCGATCGACGGCAAGACCTGGCATGACGATTTGATGCTTCCGGAAATGACGGCGCGCGGCAAGCAAGCCATTCAAGTCAAGATCCGCGTGCCCAAGGGCGTCAGCCCGGGTTCCGTGCAATCGCTGAAATTGGCTTTGCGCAAGAAAGGCGTCCAGGCCGATCATGCTTCGACGGTGGTGACACTGGCCATCGGCAACAGCAAGCTGGAAATCAGCAAGGCCGTGGCGGTTGTCAAGAAGGGCGAGTCCGGCCCGAATGCCTATGCCGCGCAAAGCGCGCAGACAGTGGAAGACGGCGACACCATCTGGTACCGCGTGGTGGTCACCAACCCGATCGATGCGCCGGCAGCCGAGCATGTCAAGATCATCGATCCGCTGCCTCCGCATGTGAAGTTCGCATCGGCCAAAGGCAATGACAAGCTGGTTGCCGACGGCGCCAAGGTCACCCTGGAAGTCGGCAAACTTGCGCCGGGCGACAGCAAGGCCATGGAGTACAGCGTCACCGTGGAACTGCAGCCTTGACGGCTTGATCCGCAACTTGCATCAACCGCAATCCGGCCGCCGAGGCGGCCGGATTTTTCTCCGCCAACACCGGCCCCGAATTCGGCAAGCCGGCTCGGCATCAACCGAAACGCCGTTCAAACAGCCCGCGTCCGATTCCGTGACGCCGGCGAGGCAGAACTTGCGCCGCATTTCGCTTGATGCTGCTTTTAACCGATCACCGAGCGACACCATGCATACCATTCGTCTCTTCCTGTTATCGTTGTTTTTCGTGGCGTCGCTGGCATCGGCCTTGCCGCCGCTCGGCAATGGCGCGCTCGGCACGCGTGCTGAAGCCTTGTTCCATATCGAGAACGTTCCGGCGCAGATGCGCGTGCTTTCCAACAGCGTGTCGGTGCAAATGGCCGCCGTGCGCGCGCTGGCGTTCAGCCATGCGAAGCAGGTGAGCGTGCAGGCCGGCCAGGCTTTCACGATTCCGCTGGCGTTGCGCAATAAAGGCAATGTCGCCGCCGCTTATGCCTTGAGCATGCAGGGCGGCCCGAACGGCACATTGGCATTGATACCGGACGTCGACGGCAATGGCCGCAAAAGCAAGGGTGCGCTCGCGCTCGATTTGGCGCAGCCGCGTTCGCTCGATTACGCCGGACAGGACGCCTTGCTGCTGACCGGCGTGGCGCCGCACGACGCCGTCGAGGGCAGCCGTTACGAAATTCGCATCGGCGCCGCCGGTGCGCCCGGCGCGCCCGATGCGGCGCCCGAGGCAAGCACCGTGCTGACCTTGCTGGTGGATGCCGCGCCGCTGGCCAACGTCTCGCTGGAAGCTTCGCGGCGCACGCTGGACAACGGCGACAAAACGACCCTGACCGCGCGCATCGCCAACTATGCCAATCGCGAACTGCTGAACGGCAGAACCGTGACCATCGATGGCCGCGCCGCGCAGGCGACACTGCTGCGTTACGCCATTCCGCCCGGGCTGCGCTATGCCGGCGGCAACGCCCCGGCCGGCGCCGATGCTTCGGCCTTGTTGTTCGCCGCCGCCGGCGATCCCGAATTCACCTACCGCACCATGCAGCCGGAACATGTCCGCGAAGTGGCGGTCGCCTTGCGCGCGCCGTTGCGGCCGGGCCAAAGCCGGCAAATGACAATGACGCTGCAGCGTGAAGCCGGAGCCGAAGCCGCGCTCGTGACCTCGCTCGAAAGCCGCGCCGAAGCCTACGACAGCCCGGCCTTGCAGCCGGCGCTCAGCAATCTGCTGGTGCTGGAAATGGCGGAGCGCGGCTCGCCCGATCTGGAAACATGGATCGATCAAACCGATACCGGCAAGGCGGACGCCACCACCTGGATTCGCATCGGCGTCAAGAATATCGGCGCCGCGGCGACCGAAGGCCCCATTCTTCTGCAAGCCGAATTGCCGTTCGCATTGCGCCACAGCGAATTGAAGGCGGCCGGCTGGCAATGCTCGATCCGCCGCATCGCATCCGGTTCGATGCTCGATTGCGCCGCTTCGGCCGCGCTGCCGCCCGGCGCGGAACTGCCGCCGGTGCTGATCAATCCGCTGCGCGATGCGTCCGGCGGCAATGGCAGCGGCAACGCCTGCGGCGTGGACAAAATCATCAGCGCCGTGGTCAGCGTGCCCAACGAAGCCGATACGCTTCAAGGCAACAACCGCGCAACCGCACCGCTGCTGTGCAAGAACGGCGGCGTGATCAGCGGACGCGCCTGGATCGATGCCTCCAACGACGGCGTCTACCGGCGCGGCGAGGAAGCATTGCCGGGCTGGCGCGCGCAACTGCTGCGCGGCGGCAAGGTGGTGGCCGAAGCGCTGACCGACGAGGCCGGCCAATATCGCATGACCGGCATCATGCCGGACACCGGTTATCGTCTGCGCTTCCTGTCGCCGCAGGGGCGGGTGGAAGCGCCGCCCGTGCAGGGCGCAGGCGCCGATGCGTCGGCCTTGCACGCCACGCGCGATTTTCTGAGCGGCGAATTGGCCTATGCGGGCTTGCTGGCGGCCAGGGAATACGCCGGCCAGAATCTGGCTTTGCTGCCCACAGGCGTGGTGTTCGACAGCCGCAGCGGCGGTCCGCTGGCCCATGCAAAGGTGACGCTGAGCGGTCCCAAAAACTTCGTGCCGGGCAAGCATCTGCTCGGCGGCGACAGCCATGCCGTTGCCGTCACGGATGAACAGGGCCGCTACAATTTCTTCCTCACGCCTGACGCCCCGGCCGGCATTTACCGCTGGCAGGTGGCGCTGGACGGTTATGAAATGCCGCGCGTCGACGAGGTGGCGCAGATTGGCGCGGCAGCCGCGCCCACACATGCCGGCCAGGTATGGCAAGCGCACAAAATCAACGGCGAAAGCCAGCCCCGGCTGAAAAATGGCGGTGTGCAAGCGGATGATTCCGTCGCGCGCAACACCGGTTATTTCGCAATGAACCGCGTACAGGGCGCGCGCAAGGTGGTGAACAATCACCTGGGCCTGGATCCGTTGGTGAACGGGGGCGAGCTGAGCTTGCAAAAGAGCGCGGACCGCAAGTCGGTGGAGCAGATCGATTTCTTCCATTACGAGCTGAAGATCAGCCATCGGCGCGCCACTGCCTTTGCCGGCTTCACGATCGACGACAGCCTGCCGCGCGGCCTGCGCTATGTGCCGGGCTCGGCGCGGCTGGCCGGCGGCGGCGGTCAGGCCGGTGACGACGGCGCCGTCCTGGCCGATCCGGCGCTATCGGGCAGCGCGCCCGGGCAGGGCGGGGTCACGCATCTGCAATTCGATTTTTCCGGCACGCCCTTGCTGCCGAACACGCCCGTGGCAATCCGCTACCGCGTGGCGGTGGGCGCGACGGCGGCCGAAGGCGCCAGACTGACCAGCTATGCCACGGCCCGCGCGGGAACGGAGACGGCGCAGGCGCAGGCCGCCATTCGCGTGAGCGGCGGCGTGTTCTCGGACGATGCCTTCGTCTTGGGCAAGGTGTTTTTGGACTGCAACGGCAATGGCGGGCAGGATGGCGATGAGCCGGGCGTGCCGGGCGTACGCGTGTATCTGGAGGACGGCAGCTTTGCCGAAACCGACCGCGACGGCAAATACAGCCTGTACGGCATCAAGCCGCTGACGCATGTGCTGAAGATGGATGCGACCACGCTGCCGGCCTCGGCGCGGCCGCGGGCGCTGTCGCACCGGCATGCCGGGCGCGGCGGCCTGCGCTTCCTGGACCTGCGCAATGGCGAACTGGGGCGCGGCGATTTTGCCTTGTCGTGCAATGCGGCGGTGCGGGCCGAAGTGGCCTATCGCCGTGAACAATTGGCCCATGCCGGCGACGAACTCGACAGCGCCTTGAAACTGCGCTTCGACGCCAACGCCGAGGCCCGGACGGACGCGGGACGGCAGACCATCCAGGGCGAGCGCGCCAGCGGCTGGATCGGCGACGGCGCCCAGCGCAAGGCGCCGCCGGCAGCCACGGCTACGGCCTCCACCACGGCCTCCACGTCCGAACACACCCCTACAGCGGTATCGGCAGACGTATCGGCCGCGGCATCGCCGCATGACGCGCCCCTTCCTTTGCCGGCGCCATCTTCCTCCCTATCACCATCCTCATCCGCATCCGCATCCCTGGACACCCTGCTGCGCGGCGACACCGCCTTGCGCATTGTCGGTTTGAGCGACGGCCAGATCCTGGCCTCGGATTTTACCGACGTCACCGTCTTGGGCAGCGATGCGGCCGATTTCGTGCTGAGCATCAACGGCGACGCCGTCTCGCCGCGGCAGGTGGGCCAGCGCAGCGCCCTGGCCAGTCGGCACGCCGCCGCCTGGACCTATATCGCCGTGCGCCTGCGGCCCGGCAAGAATGTCGTCTCGGTGCAGCAACAGCAGAACGGTTCCGTCCGGCGCCATCAAATCGAACTCGTCGTCCCCGGCCCGGCCGCGCGCATGGACATTGCCGCCCCGGATGCCGCCTCGCTGCTGGCCGACGGCAAATCCCCGGTGGCCTTGACCATTACCCTGTTCGACCGCGACGGCGTGCCCGCCACCGCCCCCGGCCTGCTCACCCTGCAAGCCCAAGGCGTGGACTGGCTCACGCCCGACGCCAACCCCGAGGCGCGCGGCCTGCAGGTGCTGGTCAAGGACGGCCAGGCGACGGTGCTGTTCAAAGCGCCGGCCGAGGCCGGCCCCGTGACGGTGCGCGCCGCCCTGGGCAATCTGCAGCAGAGCATCGATCTGCCTTTTACGCCTTCTCTGCGTCCCATGGTCGCCGCCGGCATTGTGGAGGGGATGGTGCGCTTGAACAACGGCAGGATCGAAACCGGTAACAATACCGGCTTCGAGCGCGAACTGCGCAGCTTCGCCCGCGGCTCGGCCGACGGCAAGCAAGCCATGGCCGGGCGCAGCGCCTTCTTTTTAAAGGGGCAGGTCAAAGGCGAGTATCTGCTGACGGCGTCCTTCGACAGCGACAAGGACGCGCGTGAACGCCTGTTCCGCGATATCGAGCCCGACAAATACTATCCGGTCTACGGCGACGATGCGGTGCGCGGCTTCGATGCCCAGTCCAGCAGCAAGCTGTATCTGCGCATCGACAAGGAACGTTCCTACCTGGTGCTGGGCGATTTCAATACCGGGCAAAGCAGCACCCTGCGCCAATTGACGCAATACAGCCGCGCCGTCAACGGCGTCGCGCAGCATCTGGAGCAGGGCAAATGGGTCGCCAATGTCTTCGCCAGCCGCGACAACCTGCGCCAGCAGGTGATCACCTTCCCCGCGCAAAACACCCGGTTTTATCCCGGCAAATTGCCGCCGTTCTATGTGGAAGGCAGCGAACGGGTGGAGCTGATCACCGAAGACCGGGCCCAAGGCGGCATCGGCCAGAAGGTCCGTACCTTGTCTCGCCTGGCCGACTACAGCATCGACGAACTGAGCGGCAGTTTAAAAGTGACCGAAGCAATCACCCGGCTCGATCCCGAAACGGGCGGTTTAAATAGTTATCGGATCACCTTCGAGGTGGAAGAAGGCGCGGTGCAGTCGTGGCTGTATGGGGGCGATGCAAGCGTCACGCCGACGGCCTCGATCAAGCTGGGCGCGATGGCGGTCAACGACGACAATCCGAACCAGCCGAGGCAGTTGCGCGGCCTGTTTGGCAGCTGGCAGGCCGGCCCGCAAACGGTCATCGACGGCGAACTGGCCCACACCTACACCGGCGAGGACATCACCCGCGCCGGCGGCAACAGGCAAGGCGATGCCCCGCTGGGCAACGGCCTGGGCTGGCGCGTGGGCGCGAAACACACCGGCGAGCGCCTGCATTCAGAGCTGGCGGTAGTCGGGACCAATGAGGCATTCAGCAACCTGAGCGCGCCGGTGGCGGGCGGGCGCTTCGAGGCGCGCGCGAAGAACCAATACCGGATTGACGAGAAGACGCGCGTGAAATCGGAAGTCCTCAAAACCCGGGACCGGCTGGCGAGCGGTGCGCGCTACGGCAGCGTGCTGGAGACGGCAGCGGAGCAACAAGGCGACGGCGTGTCCTATACGGGCGTGCTGGCCGGCGTGGAACGCGATCTGGGAACCGGCTTGAAGGCGGAACTGGGCATGCGCGCGGTGCGTGGCGAGATCAGCCGCAACCGCGTCAACGGCAATACCGATGGCGCACTCGATCTGTTGACCGTGCGCAGCCGCCTCACCAGCGTGGTGCCGGGGCTGCCGCAGGCGAGCGTCTATGGCGAAGCGGAGCAGGATGTGCGCGAGCGGGACAAGCGGGCCTTGGCGCTGGGCGCGGATTACGCCTTGCCGGGCAAGGGACGGGTGTATGCGCGGCATGAATTCATCTCGAGCCTGGGCAGCGCCTATGAGATCGAGGAGAATGCGCGCAGCTACCGCACCTTGATCGGTATTGAGGGCGACTATATGCAGGGCGGCCAGGCCTTCAGCGAATACCGGGGATCGCGGCCCCTGACCGAACGCGGCCCGGAAGCGGCCTACGGCACGCGCAACACCTGGCGCATCGATGACCAGTGGAATCTGCGCGCCAGCGTGGAGCGCACCCATAGCCTGGGCGGCGGATCAGGAAGCAGCGGCCGGGGCGGGGCCGACGCCAGCAGCATGAGCACCGTGCTGGAGTACCGCCACAGCGCGCAATTAAAAGGCAGCACCGGGCTGGACGTGCGCCTGGCCGACGCCGAGACCACCTATCTGAGCACGCTGGGCGTGGGCTACAAGATCAACAACAGTTGGACCTTGCTGGGCAAGAATGCCCTCTATCTGGTGCGCGGCAAGGGGCAGGCGGGGGCGGGGCGCGATCAGTTGCGGGCGCGCCAGCGCATCGGCCTGGCGTACCGGCAGGCGCAGGGAACGGGACTGAACGCGCTGGGCTATTACGAGCACAGGCTGGGGCGCGGCAGCCAGGGCAATCAAGGCGGGCAGGGTGGACAGTATGCCGGCGGCGACAGCGAACGTACGCATATCGTTTCCCTGCACGCCAACGCGCAGCCGGCGCGGCATTGGGAGGTGTCGGGCCGTTACGCGGGCAAGCACAAGTCCTTGCACGGCATCAACGGCCGCAGCACTGTGCAGGGCCATCTGGTGTCGGGACGCGTCACGCGCGATATCGGGCGCCGCTGGGATGCCGGCGTGGCCGCCTCGATGTTCGCCGACAGCCTGGGCCAGCGCAAGCAGGCCTTCGGCGTGGAAGCCGGCTATCTGCTCAAGGACGATCTGTGGCTGTCGGTCGGCTATAACGCCGTGGGCTTCACCGACCGCGATTTCGCCGGCATGGCCGAGACGCAGCAGGGGGTGTATTTCCGCATGCGGTTCAAATTCGACGAGAACAGTTTCGGTAACGGCTGATATCGAATGGCTGAGCTCAGGCCACGTCCTTGACCTTATGATCCAGCAGGCCTTGCGTGCGGATGAATTCGATGATCGCATCGACGCCGTCGCCGCTGCGCAGATTGCTGAACACGAAAGGCCGTTCGCCGCGCATGCGTTTGGCGTCGCTCGCCATCACATCCAGATTGGCGCCTACGTGCGGCGCCAGATCGGTCTTGTTGATGATCAGCAGATCCGAGCGCGTGATGCCGGGGCCGCCCTTGCGCGGAATTTTTTCGCCGCCGGCGACGTCGATCACGTATAGCGTCAGGTCCGACAGTTCCGGGCTGAAGGTGGCGGCCAGGTTATCGCCGCCGGACTCGACCAGGATCAGGTCCAGATCGGGAAAATCGGCGCTCATGCGCGCGATCGCTTCCAGGTTGATCGAGGCGTCTTCGCGGATCGCGGTGTGCGGGCAGCCGCCGGTTTCCACACCCATCAGGCGTTCCGCCGGCAGCGCATCGGCGCGCAGCAGAATCTCCATATCCTCCTTGGTGTAAATATCGTTGGTGATGACGGCCATGTCGTAATGGTCGCGCATGCGCTTGCACAGCATTTCGCACAAGGCGGTCTTGCCGGAGCCGACCGGGCCGCCGATGCCGACGCGCAGAGGATTGGATGTGGTCATGGATTTTGATTGATTAAGAAAAATATTATGAGCGATACAGCCGGCTGTACTGCACTTCATGCCGCATCGACAGCAGCGACAGGCCCGGCGACCAGTTCGAGAGTTCGTCGTCGGCCAGCGCCTGTGCGGCCTGGGCCGCCCGCGCCAGTTCAGGCTGCAGCGACAACAGCAGCCGCTGGCCGGCGACTTGCCCCAGCGGCACCGATTTGACGCAGACCAGCACCTGGTTTTCGGCCCAGGAAAACAGCATGCCGAGCAAGGCTTCTTCCGGCGGCACGTGCAGCGCCACGGCGGCGCAGGCCAGCGCGGTCGGCAAAGGCAATTCGGGCTGTGCCTGCAGGATCGCCAGCAAGGGCGCGTCGCAGATATCCAGATCGGCCACCAGTTTGCCCAGCGAATAACCCATCTGTATCGTTTCGGCGCGGAATTCGGCGGTATCGCGCGCGGCGATGAAGCGCATATTCCATTCGGCCACGGCATCGGCATCGCGCGCGATGAAGGCGTGCATCAGGCGCCAGAATACCGGCGCTTCAAAACGTGCGACCACCTGATGCAGCGCCGCGGCGATCCATGCCCTGGCGCCGGCGGCGTCGCGTACCGTGCCGTTTTCCAGAGACGCTTCCAGTCCTTGCGAATAGCTATAGGCGCCGATCGGCAGCGAGGGGCTGGCCAGTTGCAGCAGATGCAGCAATGCTTGCGCTTGCATGATGGCGCCGTTCAGTCTGGCCGGTCGCCGGGGCGATGGATGCGCTGGCGCAAGGGAACCGGCGCCAGCGGATGGGCGTCGCCGTGCGCATGGCCGCCGCCGGCATAAGCCCCGGCTTCGGGCTCGAACGCGGCGCTTTCCTCAGTCACCGTCGCGCCCAGGCCTTGCAGCATTTCCTTGAGCACCGGATCCTGCCGTATGCGCAGAAAGCCGTCGCTCAATTGCGCCTGCGTATGCCGGTTGCCGAGATGGAAAGCGCAGCGCAGCAAGGCGTGCGGCGTCGCGCATTCAACGCGATAGACGGCTTCGGCCGCGGCCACGATGCGGATCACGCGGCCGTCGCCGCCGGCCATCAGATCGCCGTCGCGCAGCACGCTGCCGCGCGCCGTGAACAGCGCAACTTCCTCGCCCGAGCGCAGCGTTGCGCGCAGGCGGCTTTTTTCGCGCAGCTCGTAGGGCAGCACCAGTTCGCCGTCGATCTTGCCGGCGTGTTCGATTTTTGTATTGAGAGTCAGCATCGCAGGTCAGGCAAAAATCAGAACAGAAAATAGCGTTGCGCCAACGGCAGCACGGCCGCCGGTTCGCAGGTCAGCAGTTCGCCGTCGGCGCGCACTTCATAGGTCTCGGCATCGACTTCCATTTCCGGCGTGGCGTCGTTGTGGATCATGTCGCGCTTGCGCAGATGGCGCATGTTCTTCACCGCGATCAAAGGCTTGTTCAATCCCAGTTGCGCGCCGATGCCGGCGTCGAAGGCGGCTTTCGAAACGAAGGTCATCGAGGTCTTGAGGCCGCCGCCGTAGGCGCCGAACATCATGCGGTAATGCACCGGCTGCGGCGTCGGGATGGAGGCGTTGGGATCGCCCATCTGCGCCGCGGCGATCATGCCGCTCTTCAATATCATCGACGGCTTGACGCCGAAAAACGCCGGCTTCCACAGCACGATATCGGCCAGCTTGCCGACTTCGAGCGAGCCGACCACATGCGAAATGCCGTGCGTGATGGCCGGGTTGATGGTGTATTTGGCGATGTAGCGCTTGACGCGGAAATTGTCGTTGCGGCTTGGATCCTGGGAGAGCGAGCCGCGCTGGGCCTTCATCTTGTGCGCGGTCTGCCAGGTCCGCATGATGACCTCGCCGACCCGGCCCATGGCCTGCGAATCGGACGACATCATTGAGATCGCGCCCAGGTCGTGCAGGATGTCCTCGGCGGCGATGGTTTCGCGCCGGATGCGCGATTCGGCGAAGGCGATGTCTTCCGCGATGGCCGGATCGAGATGATGGCAGACCATCAGCATGTCCAGATGCTCGTCGAGCGTATTGACGGTGTAGGGGCGGGTCGGATTGGTGGACGACGGCAGCACATTGGCCTGGCCGACGGCGGCGATGATGTCCGGCGCATGGCCGCCGCCGGCGCCCTCGGTATGGAAGGTGTGGATGGTACGGTCCTTGAAGGCGGCCAGGGTATGTTCCAGGAAGCCGCCTTCGTTCAAGGTATCGCTGTGGATGGCGACCTGCACGTCCATGCGGTCGGCCACGGCCAGGCAGTTGTCGATCGCGGCCGGCGTGCTGCCCCAGTCTTCGTGCAGTTTCAGGCCGATGGCGCCGGCGTTGACCTGTTCTTCCAGCGGCGTCGGCAGGCTGACGTTGCCCTTGCCGAAAAAGCCCAGGTTCATCGGAAACGCATCGGCCGCCGCCAGCATCGAATGCAGATGCCACGGTCCCGGCGTGCAGGTGGTGGCGGCGGTGCCGACGGCCGGGCCGGTGCCGCCGCCGAGCATGGTGGTGACGCCGCTCATCAGCGCTTCCTCGATCTGCTGCGGCGCAATGAAATGGATGTGCGTATCGACGCCGCCGGCGGTGACGATCATGCCTTCGCCGGCGATGATTTCAGTGGCGCCGCCGATGACCATCGTCACGTTCGGCTGGATGTCGGGATTGCCGGCCTTGCCGATGGCGGCGATCTTGCCGCTTTTCAGGCCGATATCGGCCTTGACGATGCCCCAGTGATCGATGATGACTGCGTTCGTGATGACGGTGTCCATCACGTCCGCATGATTGCGCTGCGACTGGCCCATGCCGTCGCGGATCACCTTGCCGCCGCCGAATTTCACTTCCTCGCCGTAGACGGTGTAATCCTTTTCGATTTCGATCAGCAGACCGGTATCGGCCAGCCGCACGCGGTCGCCGGCGGTGGGGCCGAACATTTCGGCATAAGCCTGGCGCGAGATTTTCATTTCAGCGCTCCCATCACCAGGCCGTTGAAACCGTAAACCTTGCGGTCGCCGGCCAGCGCCACCAATTCCACGCTGCGGCGCTGGCCCGGTTCGAAGCGCACCGCGGTGCCGGCCGCGATATTCAGGCGCATGCCGTAGGCCGCTTCGCGTTCGAACAGCAGCGCCGGATTGGTTTCGTAAAAATGAAAATGGGAGCCGACCTGGATCGGCCGGTCGCCGCTGTTGGCGACTTCGACGGTCGCGGTGGCGCGGCCGGCATTGAGTTCGATGTCGCCGTCTTCGATCAGCATTTCGCCTGGAATCATGATGCCGCCTTCAGTGTTCAGTGTTCAGGGAATGGGGTGGTGGACGGTGACCAGCTTGGTGCCGTCGGGGAAGGTCGCTTCGACCTGGATATCGGGAATCATTTCCGGGATGCCGTCCATGACGTCGGCGCGGCTGAGGATGGTGCTGCCGTAGGACATCAGTTCGGCCACGCTCTTGCCGTCGCGCGCGCCTTCCATGATGGCCGCCGAGATCAGCGCCACGGCTTCCGGATAATTCAGCTTCAGGCCGCGCGCCTGGCGCCGTTCGGCCAGCAGCGCGGCGGTGAAAATCAGCAGCTTGTCTTTTTCGCGGGGGGTTAATTCCATGGCGTCTGTTCCTGTCCTGTTCTTGACTCTGTCTCGGGTATTGTTTTGCGTTGATTTCGCTCAAGTGTGCCAGATGCGCGGCACAATTGCAGGGCGCGCCAATAATGCCGGCCGGATCTGCTGCCAGCACGCGCTGATCCAGGCGCGCGCGGCGGCGCTCGAATGGCCGAGGTAGCGCGCCGTCAGCAGCGATTTTATCTGGGTGACGCCGGTTTTGGCGCCGGGATCGGCGGCGGCGAGATGTTCCGTTTGCAAGCCGCGCAGGCGCGCGATCAGTTCGGCCGGGTGCGGCCGGTCGCCGGCGCCGACCGCGATCAGCGTGGCGCATACCGTGCAGCCGTCCAGCGCCAGCGCGCTGTGCATGGCCTCGCCTTCGCCGGTGAGAACACCTTGTTCCCACCACAGCAGCCGGCCGTCGCGGCGGATGCTGGTGTGCTGCGCGATGCGGCCGCAGTCGAAGGTTTCGCCCGAGGCGGTGCGGCCGAAGCAGAGGATCTCGGCGCCGATATAGCAGGCGTCCGCCGCCAGTTCCACATGATGGTCGAGCTTCACGTCGGCCCGGTTGAAAAAGATGGTTTCCTGCGGCAGCCATTCCAGCGCGGCGCCGGCGCCTATGCGCAGACTGATTTGCTGCCGGGAGACATGCCCGTTGGCCTTGTACCATTTGGCCGCGCCCGGGGTAGTGATCAAGGCATTGGCGCGCGCGCCGATATCGACATCGATGCGCAGCCGGTCGCCGCCGACCACGCCGCCGGGCGGATGGATCACGACGGCATGGCAGACCGAGGGATGTTCGGGATACAGCGCCTTCTGCACGCGCAGCGGGCCGAAATGGCGGCGGCCGGTAAGGCGGGTCACGCCCTGGTCGTCGGTGAACTCGAGCGCCAGGCGCGCTTCGCACGGCCCGCCGGCGGCATCGGGATCGGCGTTGAACAGGAAGGGCGGCTCGACGGCTTTCATGGGCAATGCGGAGATTGAGTCATGCGCTATTTTAGCGTTGTCTTGAACCGGGGCGCCGGCTTAGACAGCCAGATGGCGTTTGATGTGATCGCCGTCCAGCTCGCTCTGATCGCCTGCAGCCACCACTTCGCCGCGCGACATCACAACAAAGGTATCGGCCAGTTCGCGTGCGAAATCGAAATATTGCTCGCACAGCAGGATGCCGATGTCGCCGCGCTGGCGCAGCAGATGGATGACGCGGCCGATGTCTTTGATGATGGACGGCTGGATGCCTTCGGTCGGCTCGTCCAGGATGATCAGCTTCGGTTCGGCCAGCAAGGCGCGCGCGATCGCCAGTTGCTGCTGCTGGCCGCCGGAGAGGTCGCCGCCGCGCCGGTGCAGCATTTCCTTCAATACCGGAAACAGTTCGTAGACCTCGCCCTTGATGACGGCAGCCGCGCGCCCGGATTTGACCGCCATGCCCATCAGCAGGTTTTCCTCGACGGTGAGGCGGGCGAAAATTTCGCGGCCCTGCGGCACGTAGGCGATGCCGAGCGCGGCGCGCTGATAAGGCTTGAGCTTGTTGATGTTGCGGCCTTCCAGCATGACGTTGCCGCTGGCGGCGGGCAGCACGCCCATCAGGCATTTGAGCAGCGTGGTCTTGCCGACGCCGTTGCGGCCCAGCAGGCTCAGCACCTTGCCTTTTTGCACGTCCAGCGAAACGCCGCGCAGCGTATGCGCGGCGCCGTAGTATTGGTTCAGTTCGGTGACTTGCAGCATGATGGATTCCGCCCGCTTTTGTTCGCTCTTGTTCGCTTCGTTCGCTTTGTTCTTACCGGCCTAGATAAACTTCAATTACCCGTTCATCGGATTGCACCTGCTCCATCGTGCCTTCGGCCAGCACCGACCCCTCATGCAGCACGGTGACCTTGCCCTGCTGCGCAATCTCGGTGACGAAGCCCATATCGTGCTCGACCACCATGATGGAGTGTTTTCCGCGCAGCTCGTTGAGCAATTCGGCGGTGCGCGCGGTTTCGGCGTCCGACATGCCGGCTACCGGTTCGTCCAGCAGCAGCAATTGCGGTTCCTGCATCAGCAGCATGCCGATTTCCAGCCATTGCTTCTGGCCGTGCGAGAGCAGTCCGGCCGGGCGGCGTTCCTGGCCGTTTAGGCGGATCAGCTTCAGGATTTCATCGATCTTGCCGGCTTCTTCCGAGGACAGCCGGGCGAACAGCGTCTGCCGCACGCGCTTGTCCATCTTCATCGCCAGTTCCAGGTTCTCGAATACAGTGTGCTGTTCGAACACGGTCGGGCGCTGGAATTTGCGGCCGATGCCGGTATGCGCGATCGCATATTCGGTCATCTTGGTCAGGTCGATGGTCTGCCCGAAAAACACGGTGCCGGAAGTCGGCCGCGTCTTGCCGGTGATCACGTCCATCATGGTGGTCTTGCCGGCGCCGTTGGGGCCGATGATGCAGCGCAGTTCGCCGACCGAAATGTCCAGGTTCAGATTGTTCAGCGCCTTGAAGCCGTCGAACGAGACCGTGATGTTTTCCAGGTACAGGATGGCGCCGTGGGTGGTGTCCAACCCTTCCTGCTTCAGGCGCGAATAGGAGGTGCCGTGCTCGGCATGCTGGGTGTTGTCGACGTTGGGCGCGGGCGCGGCGCGGTTGTAGATTTCGCTCATGCCGCATCCTTTCCAGAATTCTCTGCCGGCCCGGTTTTGACTTTGCGTTTCAGCTTGAGCACCAAGCCCAGGATGCCGTCGCGCATGAACAGCGTCACCAGCACGAACAGCAGCCCCAGCGCATACAGCCAGAGTTCGGGAAACGCCGCCGTGAACCAGCTCTTGAGGCCGTTGACCGCGAAGGCGCCGACGATCGGCCCCAGCAGCGTGCCGCGGCCGCCGACCGCGGCCCAGATCACCATTTCGATCGAATTGCCGGGCGACATTTCGGACGGATTGATGATGCCGACCTGCGGCACGTACAGCGCGCCGGCGATGCCGCACAGCACGGCCGACAGGGTCCACACGAACAGCTTGAACCACAGCGGGTTGTAGCCGATGAACATCAGGCGCGATTCCGAATCGCGCACGCCCTGCAGCACGCGGCCCAGCTTGGAGGTGACGATCCAGCGGCACAGCAGCAGCGCGCCCAGCAGCAACACCAATGTGATCAGATACAGCGCGGCCTTGGTCGACGGCGCCGAGACGGTATAGCCGAGGATGCGCTTGAAATCGGTGAAGCCGTTGTTGCCGCCGAAACCGGTATCGTTGCGGAAGAACAGCAGCATGAAGGCAAAGGTCATGGCCTGCGTGATGATCGAAAAATACACGCCCTTGATGCGCGAGCGGAATGCGAAGTAGCCGAACACGAACGCCAGCACGCCGGGCACCAGCACCACCAGCGCCATGCACCACCAGAAATGCTCGGTCAGCGACCAGTACCATGGATAGGTTTTCCAGTCGAGGAAGACCATGAAGTCGGGCAGGTTGCTTTGGTATACGCCGTCGCGCCCGATGGCGCGCATCAGGTACATGCCGTGCGCATAGCCGCCCAGCGCGAAGAACACGCCATGGCCCAGCGACAGGATGCCGGTATAGCCCCACACCAGATCGAGCGCCATCGCGGCCATCGCGTAGCACATGAATTTGCCGACCAGGCCGACGGTATAGTTGGAGACGTGCAGCGCGCTGCCGTCGGGAAAGCACAGATTGAGGATCGGCAGCAGCGCCAGCACCACGGTGCAGACCACGATGCCGGTCCAGGCCGGACGCGAAAACAGGGGATCGCGCGCAGGTGAAGCGTGGGGTGCGGGGATTTTGGTGGAATCGTTCATTCGACGCTCCTGCCTTTGAGTGCGAACAGGCCTTGCGGGCGCTTTTGGATAAACATGATGATGAACACCAGGATGGCGATCTTGGCCAGCACCGCGCCGGCCATCGGCTCCAGGAATTTATTGACTTCGCCCAGGCCGACCGCGGCGATCACGGTGCCGGCCAGCTGGCCGACGCCGCCCAGCACCACCACCATGAACGAATCCACGATATAGCTCTGGCCCAGGTCGGGGCCGACGTTGCCGAGCTGCGACAGCGCCACGCCGCCGAGGCCGGCGATGCCGCAGCCGAGGCCGAAGGTCATCATGTCGATCTTGCCGGTGGATACGCCCACGCAGGAGGCCATGCGCCGGTTCTGCGTGACCGCGCGCACGAACAGGCCGAGGCGGGTCTTGTTCAGGATCAGCCAGACCGCCAGCACCACGAACAGCGCAAAGAAGATGATGACGATGCGGTTGTACGACAGCACCAGCGAGCCCAGCACCGTGACGCCGCCCGACATCCAGCCCGGATTGGCGACTTCCACGTTCTGCGCGCCGAAGATGCTGCGCACGGTCTGCATCAGCATCAGGCTGATGCCCCAGGTGCAGAGCAGGGTTTCCAGCGGCCGGCCGTAGAGCCAGCGGATCACCAGCCGCTCCAGCGCGATGCCGACCGCGGCGGCGACGATGAAGGCAGCCGGCAGCGCGACGACCAGGTAGGCGTCGATGGCGCCCGGGAACCATGCGCGGAAGATGCTCTGGCAGACGTAGGTGGTATAGGCGCCGATCATCAGCAGTTCGCCGTGCGCCATGTTGATGATGCCCATCAGGCCGAAGGTAATGGCCAGGCCCAGCGCGGCCAGCAGCAGCACGCTGCCCAGCGAGATGCCGTAGAACAGCTTGCCGGCGAAGTCGGCGATGGCGATATGGCGGTCCAGCGCCGCCAGCGTGCGCACGGCTTCCTGGCGCACGCCTTCATCGGGTTCGGCATAGCTGCCGTCGGGATTCTTTTGCAGCATCTGCTGCAGGGCGGGGCGCAGGCCGGCGTTGGTGCTGTCGGCCAGGGTCTTGACCGCGGCGCGGCGCGCGGCGGGATCGGCGGCCAGCAGATTGGCGGTGGCGATGGCCTGCTGCAGCGACGCGCGGATGGCCGGGTCTTGTTCCTTTTCGAGCGCCTTGGCAATCAGCGGGACTTGCGCCGGATTGGCGTCTTTGAGCAGATCGGTGGCGGCGGCGGCGCGCGCATCGCGATCGGGGGAAAACAGTTTGAGTCCGGACAAGGCGCCTTCGACGGCGGCGCGCAGCCGGTTGTTCATGGTGATGCCGTCGGCGTCGCCGGGCGTGGGCGTGACGGGCTGGCCGGCGACCGGGTCGTAGGCCTTGTCGTCTTCGATGATCAGCACGTCGCCGTTGGGGCGCACGTACAAGTTTTCCGCGTTCAATGCGTTCAGGACTTTTATCGCATCGTCGTTGACCAGCGCGGCGATCTTGTTGACGGCGTCGATGCGCGCATCGGGATCGTCGCCGCCGAGCGGCTTGATCAGCGCCGGATCGATCGCGGCCTGGGCGGCCAGCGCCAGCGTCAGGCAGCAGATGGCGAACCAGAAACGTAGCAAGAGTTTCATGAGAATTCTTCTTGTCGGGATGCTTTTGCCGTTCGGCCGGAAATCCTTCGATACGCTATGTGGTATCGAAGGATGCGGCGCTACGGGCTTGCCGGGGTTCAGCTTCTGTTGCAGCTTCTGCTTCGGCTTCCGTTTCAGCTTCTATTACAGCTTCTGCTTGCCTTCGTTGCCCGGAATATATGGGCTCCAGGGCTGGGCGCGGATGGTGGTCTTGGTCTTGTTGACCACATTGAACTGGCCGTCGGCGCGGATTTCGCCGATCATCACCGGCTTGTGCAGATGGTGGTTGGTGGCGTCCATTTCGAGTTCATAGCCGGACGGCGCCTTGAACTTCTGGCCCGACATCGCTGCGATCACTTTGTCGGTATCGGTCGATTTGGCTTTTTCGACGGCCTGTTTCCACATGTGGATGCCGACATAGGTGGCTTCCATCGGATCGTTGGTCACGACGGTATCGGCGTTCGGCAGTTTCTGGGCCTTGGCGTAGGCTTTCCATTGCTTGATGAAGGCGGCGTTGGTCGGATTCTTGATCGATTCGAAGTAGTTCCAGGCGGCCAGGTTGCCGACCAGCGGCTTGGTGTCGACACCGCGCAATTCTTCTTCGCCGACCGAGAAGGCCACTACCGGCACGTCGGTGGCTTTCAGGCCGGCATTGCCGAGTTCCTTGTAGAACGGGACGTTGGAGTCGCCATTGATGGTGGATACCACGGCGGTTTTGCCGCCGGCCGAGAATTTCTTGATGTTGGCGACGATGGTCTGGTAGTCGGAGTGGCCGAACGGTGTGTAGACCTCGTCGATATCGGTATCCTTGACGCCCTTGCTGTGCAGGAAGGCGCGCAGGATTTTGTTGGTGGTGCGCGGGTAGACGTAATCGGTGCCGAGCAGGACGAAGCGCTTGGCGCCGCCGCCTTCTTTGGACATCAGGTATTCAACCGCGGGAATCGCTTGCTGGTTCGGTGCGGCGCCGGTGTAGAACACGTTCTTTTCCAGTTCTTCGCCTTCATATTGCACGGGATAGAACAGCAGGCTGTTGAGTTCCTTGAAGACCGGCAATACCGATTTGCGGGAAACCGAGGTCCAGCAGCCGAAGACGACGGCGACCTTGTCCTGGGAGATCAGTTGGCGCGCCTTTTCGGCGAACAGCGGCCAGTTGGAGGCGGGGTCGACCACGACGGGTTCCAGTTGTTTGCCCATGACGCCGCCGGAGGCATTGATTTCGGCGATGGTCATCAGCGCGACGTCCTTGAGCGATGTTTCGGAGATGGCCATGGTGCCGGAGAGGGAGTGCAGGATGCCGACCTTGATGGTGTCGGCGGCGAAGGCGGCCGGCAGCCAGGATGAAGCTGCAAGTGCGAACGCGCCGAGTGCTGTTGCTTTTAGAAGTGTGCGACGTGACATGTGAGGCTCCTACAGTGAATGAATGGGAGTAATCGAATGCTCCACATGTTCAGCAATATGCATGCCAATGGTCGACAAAATTATTGCTGCACTGTTTTGAGGCTACGTGTTTGTGCGGATGTTTTTGCTGTGTTTTTGTGCATTATTTGGCGTTTTGCGGTGCGGTGTTGGCGGATTTTGCGGTGATGCACCGTTTTGATACGTGGACGGAAGGTTGCTTATACCGTTCCGTTAAGGCGTCGTCAGGCGCGGCGCAAAGGGGTGTTGTACTCCGTTCGTGTCCTCCGCCGGCCTGCGGCCGTCTCCCCCTTTACCTCACTGCGCACAACGCCCCTTTGCGCCGCGCCCGCCACGCCATAACTGCGCCGTCGGTTTTTAATACCGTTTGGCTGTTTTTTTTTGCTCTTTTTTTGCTCTTTTTTGCGCTTTTCTTAGTCTTCCTGGCGCGGCTGCGCGGCGGGGCGGCGGTTGAAGCCGGCGACCATGTCGAAGCGGAACAGGCGGCATTCAAGGGCGCCGTTGAAGAACGGGGTTTTCCTGGCTTCTTTCAGGCGCAGCAGCTTGGGCAGGGTCAGGTCGGCGGAGAACAGGAATACGCTCCAGCCGGCGAAGCGCTGCTTCAGGGTGGTGCCGAAAGCGCTGAAGAACGCGGTGAAGATTTCGTCGGTCGGCATGGCGCTGTCGCCGCGCACGCCGATGCGTTCGCCGTAGGGCGGATTGGTCAGCATGATCGGCGTCGGGCCGTCGGGAGCGGCTTCGGCCGGCGGCTTGACTTCCTGCGCTTCGATTTGCTTGAGGGGAATATCGAAGGTAATGCCGGCGCTGCGCAGGTTGTGGCGTGTGATGGCTACCATGTCGCCCGAGATGTCGCTGCCGAAGATGGTCGGGTGATCCGGCAGCTGCGCCGGCTTGACGGCGTCCTTGACGGCTTGCCACTCGGCCGGATTGAAGTCGTGGAATTTTTCGAAGCCGAAGCGGCGCTTGGCGCCCGGCGGAATGCCGGCCAGGATCTGCGCGGCCTCGGCCAGGATGGTGCCGGAGCCGCACATCGGGTCGAACAGGATGGTGCCGGGCTTCCAGCCGGAGGTGCGCAGCAGGCCGGCGGCCAGGTTTTCGCGCAGCGGCGCTTCGCCGGTTTCGTCGCGCCAGCCGCGCTTGAACAGCGCTTCGCCGGAGGTGTCCAGGTACAGGGTGAAATTGTGCGCGTCGAGGAAGCCGACGATGCGCATGTCGGGCTGGCCGGTGTCGACCGAGGGCCGTTCGTTGAATTGATCGCGGAAGCGGTCGCAGATGGCGTCCTTGATTTTCAGGGTGGTGAATTCCAGGCTGCGCAGCGGCGATTTGATGGCGGTGACGTCGACGCGGATGGTGTGCGAGACGTGGAACCAGCTTTCCCATTCCTGGGCCAGGGCCAGGTCGTAGATGTCGTTTTCGTTCTTGTATGAGGCATGCGCCAGGCGCAGCAGCACGCGGCTGGCGATGCGGGAGTGCAGGTTGATGCGATAGGCGTCGGTCAGCGGGCCGGAGCAGTGTACGCCGCCGGGGACCTGATTGTGGACTTTCAGGGTGACGGCGCCGGGAGCGGCCTGCCGGGCGATTTCATTGAGTTCCTCTGCCAGCGCGATTTCAAGGCCGCGCGGGCAGGGGCAGAAATAGGAATGGTTTTTTGTTGCCGGTGTGGTTGGCGTTGACATCTGGGGGACCCTTTATCCGTTGAGTGATGGTTGCCTGCCTCATGCAGGCTGCCGTTTGCTTGGTGCTTGATATTGCTTGATGCTTTTATTGCTGATTGCTGATTACCGATTACCGATTGCCTGTTGCTTCTTTCTTTACGCCGCGAACGCCCGTTCGACAAAATCCAGCCGGTCCTGGCCCCAGTACGGTTCGCCGTCGACCACGTACCATGGCGCGCCGAAGATGTTGGCGGCCATCGCTTCGTCGGTAAAGCGGTCGAACTCGGCCTGGACGCTGGCGGTCTCGGACGATTTCAGGAGGTTCTTGCCGTCATGTCCCAATTCCACCGCCAGCGCGCGCAGGGTGTCGGGGTCGGCGATGTTGCGCTCTTCGGCCCAGACCGCGCGCATGACGGCGCCGGCCAATGCCAGTGCGGCTTCGGTGCCCAGCGCCAGTTGCGTGGCGATGATCAGCTTGGAGGCCGCATCGCTTTGCACCGGGAAGAAGGTCGGCTGCAGGTTCATCGGCAATTGCCGGAACTCGCTCCAGCGCTGCAGCTCTTTCAGGCGATAGGCCTGGCGCTGCGGCGCGCGCTTGGCCAGCGGCAGGCCGCCGGAAACGCCGAAGACCTTGCTCAGGTCGAAGGGCTTGATCGCAAGCTGCACATCATGCTTTTTGGCCAGCGCCACCAGGTGGGTATGTCCAAGATAGGAAAACGGGGAATGCGGCGACACGTAGTATTCACATAGCTTGCTCATGCAACAGCCTCGCAGTTGTTAGTCGGTCTATCGGTCTATGGGTCTATCGTTAAAATCGGTCAGAAAGGTTTGACGACAACCAGGATCACGATCGCCAGCAGCAGCAGCACCGGCACTTCGTTGAACCAGCGCAGCCATTTGGCGCTGCGCCTGTTTTCGCCCAGCTCGAATTTGCGCAGCAGCGAACCGCAGGCATGCTGGTAGCCGATCACCAGCACCACCAGCGCCAGCTTCGCATGCAGCCAGCCGTTGCCGGGGCCGCTCATGCCGATGCCGGACACCAGCAGCAGCCACACGCCCAACAGCACCGCGGGAATCGACAGCATGGTGGTGAAGCGGTATAGCCGGCGCGCCATGCCGAGCAGGCGCGAGACGGCGACGGTATCGGTTTCCTCGGCCAGGTTGACCAGGATGCGCGGCAGGTAGAGCAGGCCGGCGAACCAGGAGGCGATGAAGACGATGTGCAGCGATTTGATCCAAAGCATTGTGGATTCCCTTATGACTTTTTAATATTTTTTATTGACGTACCTGGCCTTGGCCCAGTACGACGTATTTCTGCGAGGTCAACCCTTCCAGCCCGACCGGGCCGCGCGCGTGCAGCTTGTCGTTGGAGATGCCGATTTCGGCGCCCAGGCCGAATTCGAAGCCGTCCGCGAAGCGGGTCGATGCATTCACCATGACGGAGGCCGAATCGACTTCGCGCAGGAAACGCATGGCGCGGGTGTAGTCTTCGGTGACGATGGCGTCGGTGTGCTGCGAGGAATAGCGGTTGATGTGCTCGATGGCCTGGTCGACATCGTCGACCACCCGCACCGACAGGATCGGCGCCAGGTATTCGGTGGACCAGTCTTCCTCGGCCGCGGCCTTCAATTGCGGATAGCCGGCCAGGATGCGGCGGCTTTCCTCGTCGCCGCGCAGTTCGACCTGCTCGGCCTGGTACTTCTCGGCCAGCAGCGGCAGGATGGCGGCGGCGATGCCGCGCGCCACCAGCAGCGTTTCCATGGTGTTGCAGGTGCCGTAGCGGTGGCATTTGGCGTTGAAGGCGACGTCCAGCGCTTTCTGCGTATCGGCCTTGTCGTCGATGTAGACGTGGCAGATGCCGTCCAGGTGCTTGATCATCGGCACCTTGGAATCCTGCATCAGGCGCGCGATCAGGCCCTTGCCGCCGCGCGGCACGATGACGTCGATGTATTCGGGCATGGTGATCATGGCGCCGACGGCGGCGCGGTCGGTGGTGTCGACCACCTGCACCGCGTCCTGCGGCAGGCCGGCGCCCTCCAGGCCCTGCTTGACCAGTTTGGCCAGCGCCTGATTGCAATGCAGCGCTTCGGAGCCGCCGCGCAGGATGGCCGCGTTGCCGCTCTTGATGCACAGGCCGGCGGCGTCGACGGTGACGTTGGGCCGCGCTTCGTAGATGATGCCGATGACGCCCAGCGGCACCCGCATCTGGCCGACCTGGATGCCGGTCGGGCGGTATTTCATGTTGCTGATTTCGCCGATCGGATCGGCCAGCGCGACGATCTGTTCCAGACCCTCGGCCATGGTGGCGATGGCTTTGTCGGACAGCGTAAGGCGGTCCAGCATGGCGGCGTCGAGTCCGGCCGCGCGGGCGGCGTCCAGGTCCTGTTTGTTGGCGGCGCGCAGGGCGTCGGCCTCGCGCCGGATGGCCGCGGCGATCAGCGTCAGCGCGCGGTTCTTGGCGGCGGTGTCGGCCTTGGCCATCGCGCGCGAAGCGGTGCGGGCGCGCTGGCCGATTTCTGTCATGTATTGCTGGATGTCCATAATTTATCTCTGATATCCTTCGATACGCTGTACCGGCCGCAAGGAGGATAATGATTCTTAAATCAAACGGTTGTGTAAATATTCAAGTAAAACGAAGCAAAGTTTGTAAGCGTAGCAGTTAAGTGTCATTCCCGCTGAAAGAAGCGCCCCCGGAAGCTGTTACAACATCAGGCGAGGCGGGGCGTTGTACTGCGTTCGTGTCCTCCGCCGGCCTGCGGCCGTCTCCCCCTTTACCTCACTTCGCACAACACCCCGCCTCGCCTGATGTTGCAACAGCGCTAGGTGCGTCCGCGCGCGACCGTCAAAGCCAATTGCGCCATGGCATCCCAGGCGTCGCCGGCGTGGGCTTTGGCGCGCAGGCCCTTGATCATCTTGTCGACCTGGGCCGCCTGCTGCAGGGCATGCTGCAGCGTGCCCAGCGATACGCGGCGCAGCGCCGGCTCCATCAGCCGCTCGCGCGGTCCCCAGATGCGGTATTCCTTGAGCAGGGCGCCCAGCGGCCGGCCCTGTTCCATGGCGGCCTTGAGCTTGAGCAGCGTGCGGATTTCCTCGGCCACCGCCCACAATACCAGCGGCAGCGCTTCGCCTTCGCCTTCCAGGCCGCGCAGCATCCGCATCAGGCGCGCGGCGTCGCCGCCCAGCATGGCTTCGTTGAGCTTGAAGACGTCGTAGCGCGCCACATTGAGCACGGCGTCCTGCACCTGTTCGAAACCGAGTTTGCCTGGGCCGTGCAGCAGCGCCAGTTTCAGGATTTCCTGATGCGCGGCAAGCAGGTTGCCTTCGACGCGTTCGGCGATGAAGTCCAGCGCCTGCTTGTCGGCGCTCTGCTGCTGCGCGGCCAGGCGCTGGCCGATCCAGTTCGGCAGATGCGCGCGCTCCACGGCCGGAATGTCGATGTAGACGGCGGCCTGCTGCAGCGACGCCACCCAGGCCGCTTTCTGCGTGGCCCAGTCCAGCTTCGGCAGGCTGATGATGGTCATGTTGTCGGGACTCAGGCCGGCCGCGTACTGCTGCAGCGCCTGGCCGCCGTCCTTGCCCGGCTTGCCGGTCGGGATGCGCAGCTCGATCAGTTTCTTGTCGCCGAACAGCGACAGCTCCTGGTTGGCCGCCAGCAGTTCGCCCCATTTGAAGGTGCGGTCGACGGTCAGCACGTCGCGCTCGCTGAAGCCGCCGTTGCGCGCGTGCCTGCGGATCTTGTCGGCGGCTTCCTGCGCCAGCAGATGCTCGTCGCTGGCGATCACATACAGCGGCGCCAGCGTTTTAGCCAGATGAGCATCGAGTGCATCGGGCCGCAGTTGCATGCTTATTCCCTGATTGCCGGGTTGTCCGGGCTTTCGCCGCTGCCGGGCGCGGCCGGCGCCGGCTTGGCGGCCGCCATGCGGCGCAGGATCTGCTGCACCAGGTCGGCCTGCATGTCGTTGTACAGAATCACTTCCTCGGCCTGTTTCGACAATTCCTGCTGTTCGTTGTAGCTGATGTCGCGCTTGAGCACGATTTCATTGGCCGGCACCAGGATTTTTCCCTTGTTGTCGGTGACCACGAAGGTCGAGCGCTTGTACAGAACGTATTCACGCACCAGGCCGACGGTGTTGAGCGTCAGGATCTTCTTTTCCTGCGTATCGGCCAGCAACTGGAATACCGCTTCGGCCTGCTCCGGCGTATCGGTCACTTCGATGCCGCTGGCTTTCAGGTAGCGCTTCAATTGCAGCCCGAGCGTGGAATTGACCGGCACGTTCAGATAGATCGACTTGAAGGGCAGGTCGGCCTTGCCGCGCAGGTGGAAGCCGCAGGCGCTCAGGGCGGCCGCGACGCTGAGCAGCAGCAGCCATTTGGTGAAGGTATCGCGAAACTGGCGCATAGGGTTTCCGTGGTTGTCTTGAATTTGTCCTGAATTTGCCTTGAATATCAGGCGACGATATTGATCAGCTTGCCCGGCACGACAATGATTTTCTTGGGCGGGCCGGCCAGGAATTTCTGCACGTTTTCATGCGCCAGCGCGGCCGCCTCGATGACGTCCTTGGCCGCATCGCGCGGCACCGTGACGCTGCCGCGCAGCTTGCCGTTGACCTGGATCATCATTTCGATCTCGCTTTGCTCCAGCGCGGCGGCGTCGACTTCGGGCCAGCGCGCATTGAGCAGGTCGCCCTGCCGGGCGGCGTAACCGAGTTCCTGCCACAGCACATGCGTGATGTGCGGCGCGACCGGATTGAGCAGGCGCAGGAAAATCGACAGGCCTTCGCTGAGTACTGCGTCGCTGGCGGCGCTTGCATCCAGTTTGGCGGCTTCCAGGGTGTTCAGCATTTTCATGCAGGCCGAGACCACCGTATTGTATTGGATGCGCTTGAAGTCGTGGTCGGCCTGTTGCAGGATCTTGTGGATTTCGCGGCGCAGGGTTTTTTGCGCATCGTCCAGCGCGCCGCCCAGGTCGAATTTGGCGCGGATGGCATTGGCCACGCGCGGCGCGGATGCATGGGAAAACGCCCATACCCGGCGCAGGAAGCGGTTGGCGCCTTCGACGCCGGCGCCGGACCATTCCAGGGTCTGTTCCGGCGGCGATGCGAACATGGTGAACAGGCGCGCGGTATCGGCGCCGTAGGCATCGATCTGGGCTTGCGGGTCGATGCCGTTGTTTTTCGATTTCGACATCTTTTCCGTGCCGCCGATGGCCACCGGCGCGCCGTCGGCCTTCAGCACGGCGCTGGCCGGACGGCCTTTGTCGTCGTGGCTCAATTCCACGTCGGCCGGGTTGAACCAGGTTTTCTTGCCGGACGCTTCTTCGCGGTAATAGGTTTCGTTGAGCACCATGCCTTGCGTGAGCAGATTGGTGAACGGTTCGTCGAATTTGACCAGGCCCAGATCGCGCATGACCTTGGTCCAGAAGCGCGCATACAGCAGATGCAGCACGGCGTGTTCGATGCCGCCGATGTACTGGTCCATCGGCATCCAGTAGTCGTTGCGCGCGTCGACCATGGCGTTGTTCGCGCCCGGCGAGGTGTATTTCATGTAATACCAGGACGAATCGACGAAGGTGTCCATGGTGTCGGTTTCGCGCCGGGCGGGCTTGCCGCAGCTCGGGCAGGGTACGTTGAGGAAGGCTTGATGCTTGTTGAGCGGATTGCCGCTGCCGTCCGGCACGCAGTCTTCGGGCAGGATGACCGGCAAATCCTTTTCCGGCACCGGCACGTCGCCGCAGTCGGCGCAATGGATGATCGGAATCGGCGTGCCCCAGTAGCGCTGGCGCGAAATGCCCCAGTCGCGCAGGCGGTAGGTCGTCTTTTTCTCGCCGAGGCCGAGCGCGGCGAGATCGGCGGCAACCGCGTCGACGGCCTGCTGGTAGTTCATGCCGTCGTATTTGCCGGAATCGACGCAGCGGCCGTTTTCCTTGTCGGCATACCAGTCGTGCCATGTTTCGGCCGAATAGATTTTGCCTTCGACGGCGATGACTGGACGGATCGGCAGGACGTATTTTTGCGCGAACGCGAAATCGCGCTCGTCGTGCGCCGGCACGCCCATGACGGCGCCGTCGCCGTAGGTCATCAGTACGTAATTGCCGACCCAGACGTCGATCTGCTGGCCGGTCAGCGGATGCGACACGGTCAGGCCGGTCGGCATGCCTTTCTTCTCCATGGTGGCCATGTCGGCTTCGATCACGCTGCCGAGCTTGCATTCGGCGATGAAGTCCTGCAGTTCGGCATTGCCTCCATCTTTGCTTGCGGCGAAGGCGGCCAGCGGATGTTCGGGCGCGACGGCGCAGAAGGTGACGCCCTTGATGGTGTCGGGACGGGTGGTGAAGACCCACAGCTTGCCGTCCTGGATCAATTGGTTGCCGTTGGCGGGGTCGCGGATTTCATGCGGGAAGGCGAAGCGCACGCCGGTCGATTTGCCGATCCAGTTGGCCTGCATCAGGCGCACCCGTTCCGGCCAGCCCGGCAGCCTGGTTTCGACGTGTTCCAGCAGTTCTTCGGCGTAGTCGGTGATCTTCGCGTAATACATCGGGATTTCGCGTTTTTCGATCACGGCGCCGGAGCGCCAGCCTTTGCCGTCGATGACTTGCTCGTTGGCCAGCACGGTCTGGTCCAGCGGATCCCAGTTGACGATGCCGGTTTTCTTGTAGATGACGCCCTTTTCAAGCATCTTCAGGAACATCCACTGGTTCCATTTGTAATATTCGGGGGTGCAGGTGGCCATTTCGCGCGACCAGTCGATCGCCAGGCCCATCGCCGTTATCTGTTTCTTCATATAGGCGATATTGGCGTAGGTCCATTCGGCGGGCGGCACGTTGTTGGCGATCGCCGCGTTTTCCGCCGGCATGCCGAACGCATCCCAGCCCATCGGCATCAGGACGTTATAGCCGTTCATCCGCATATAGCGGTACATGACGTCGCTGATGGTGTAGTTGCGCACATGGCCCATGTGCAGTTTGCCGGACGGATACGGGAACATCGGGCAGGCGTAGAACTTGCCTTTGGGGAAGCGCGGGTCATTTTCGACGGCCTTGTAGGCGTCGATGGCGGTCCAATGGGTTTGTGCCGATTGCTCTACCTCGGCCGGGCTGTATTTTTCTTGCATGAGTGCGATGGCTGGCTAGTGATATCTAAACCGGACATTATACTGGCAAAGGATCGGCGTCTCGACTGAAGCGCGCCAGGCCGCGCGGAGAAAATTCGGCCGGAGCGCGGTCAGAGCAAAAGCAGCTGCAAAGCCGGCTTTTCGCCGTAATCCTCATAGCGCTCATTGATCATCGCCACGCAGAACTGCAATTCTTCGAGCAGTTCCGGAAAACGATGGCCCAGTTGCTCGCTGTGCGACAGCGCAATCGTCAGGATTTCGTCCTCTTGCAGGCGCACCGACGACATGCCGTCGTCATCGCGCAGATAACTGAGGCAGTCGATCCAGGCGCTGATATTGCGGCCGTAGAACTCGGGAAAGCCGAATGCCTGCTGGGAGACGGTGTGGAACGCCTCCCAATCGGTCAGCAGTTCGCCGTTCAGGTTGACGGTGCTCACTTGGAGCGGGGCGCGGTAACGAAGCCGATCTTGGTCAGGCCCTGCGTCTGCGCCGCGGACAGCAGATCGGTGACCACTTCGTAGCGGGTACTCTTGTCGGCGCGGATCATGATGTCGGGCTGCGGCTGCTTGGCGGAGGCGGTGGCCAGCCGGCCATTCAAATCGGCGCGGGTAATGGGGGCGTCGTTCCAGAACAGCCGGCCGGCCGGATCGACCGCGACCGTCACGGTTTGCGGCTTTTCGTCGGATGGCGCCGATTGCGCGGTCGGCAGGTCGAGCTTGATGGCGTGCGTAAACAACGGCGCGGCCATGATGAAAATCACCAGCAGCACCAGCATCACGTCGACCATCGGCGTGACGTTGATTTCCGCCATCGGGGCGTTGTTCTGCTGATCGTTGAAACCGCCGAAAGACATGGCCTATCCCTCCAGGCGCGAACCGACGCGCGCGCCGGTGGTCAGGTAAGCGTGCAGGTCGTGCGCGAAGCCGTCCAGTTCCGCCAGGGTGATGCGGTTGACGCGCACGAAGGCGTTATACGCCAGCACTGCCGGAATCGCCACCATCAGGCCCAGCGCGGTCATGATCAGGGCTTCGCCGACGGGGCCGGCAACCTTGTCGATCTGCATCTGGCCGCTGGCCGAGACCGCCGCCAGCGCATGGTAAATGCCCCAGACGGTGCCGAACAGGCCGATGAACGGCGCGGTGGAGCCGACCGAGGCCAGCAGCGTCAGGCCATTTTCGAGGCGCGACGAAACGCGGTTGATTTCCTGGCGCAAGGTGCGCGTGATCAGTTCGCCGGGATCGGTGGCGGCATTCAGCGACGGCGCGCCGGCGCCGGCATCGCCGCGGCGGCGCTGGTTGGCGGCCTCGGCGGCCTGGATCGCCAGCGGCGCATAGACGTCTTCGCTGTCGGCGCGCCGGATCACGAAGATGGCGTCGGCCAGCGTGGCGGCGCGCCAGAAGCCTTCGAGGGCGCCGGCGCTGCGCCGGATGCGCAATGCGCTCCAGGATTTGGAAAGTATGTAATACCAGCTCATCAGGGACATGATGGCCAGGAGGTAGGCGACGCTGTGCGAGACGACATCGCCTTCGGCCCAGTAGTGCGCAAATCCGTTGGTTTCGAGCATTGGAGTACCTTTAATTCAGGCCGAGCACATCCTGCATGTTGAACAGTCCGGTCTGCTTGCCGGCCAGGAAACGCGCGGCGCGCAGGCTGCCTTGCGCATACGTCGCGCGGCTTGACGATTTGTGGGTGATTTCGATGCGTTCGCCGATGCCCGCGAACAGCACGGTATGGTCGCCCACGATATCGCCGCCGCGGATGGTGGCGAAACCGATCGAGGAGGGATCGCGTTCGCCGGTCACCCCTTCGCGCGCATAGACGGCGACGTCGTCGAGCTTGCGGCCCAGCGCGTCGGCGATGACTTCGCCCATTTTGAGCGCGGTGCCGGAAGGCGCGTCGACCTTGTGGCGATGATGGGCTTCGATGATTTCGATATCGTAGCCGTGCGAAAAACTCTTGGCCGCCATTTCCAGCAGTTTCATCGTGACGTTCACGCCGACGCTCATGTTCGGCGCGAAGACGACGGCGGTCTTTTGCGCGGCCGCGGCGATGGCGTCCTTGCCGGCCTGGTCGAAACCGGTGGTGCCGATCACCATCTTGACGCCGTGTTCGGCGCACCAGGCCAGATGCGCCAATGTGGCTTCGGGGCGGGTAAAGTCGATCAGGACGTCGGCATCCTTGAGGCCGGCCGACAAGTCCGAAGCGATGGCCACTCGCGACGGTGTGCCGAGGAAGGCCGCCGCGTCGCTGCCGATGCCGGCCGAACCGGCGCGGCCGAGTGCGCCGGCGAGGACGGCGTCGTCGGCCGCCTGGACGGTTTCGATCAGCATGCGGCCCATGCGGCCGGACGCGCCGGCCACCGCGATTTTCAATTGTTTCATGTTGATGATATTACTGGCCGGGGAGGCCTGGATTGGAGACTGGTTTGCCGTCGGAGACGAACGGCATCAGGGTAGGTTTGGAGCCGGCGATGAAGCCCAGGTATTCGCTTTCGGTGGGCAGATTGCCGCCTTCCCATTTGGTCAGGGTGTTGCCGTCGAAAAAGACCGAAACGCGGCTGGCGATGATTTCGCCGCTGCCTTTGGTGATGCGGAAATCGTAATCCCAGCGGTCGGCGTGGAAGATGTCGGTCAGCAGCGGCGTGCCGAGGACGAAGCGCACTTGCTCGCGCGTCATGCCTTCCTTCAACTGCGCCAGCATCTCGGCGGAAACGAAGTTGCCCTGCTGGATATCGATTTTATAAGGCGAGAAAAAGCGTATGATGCCGCTCTTCTTGGTGGCCTGCACGCCGGCGTTGGCGTCGGTCACGACAGCGGCGTTGCCGTTGGCGACCGGCGCCGAATCGGTTTTTTTCCACGGATTCCAGCTGGCGCATCCAGCCAGCGTTGCGACGGCGGCCAGGCACAGCGCCAACGCGGCGGGCTTGGCCGGTTTGAAATAACGGGACGGAAATAGGGACGACATTCGCATAAGGATCTCAAGTGATTGAGCAAACGTGCTAAAACGCTATATGATAAAGCAGTTATCCCGCTTGTGACCAAATGATTGCGACTCCACCATGCCTAATAATCCATCCGAACTGAAAGCCAGCGGCCTGAAGGCGACCCTGCCGCGGCTGAAAATTCTGGAAATTTTCCAAAATTCCGACGTGCGCCATCTCAGCGCCGAGGATGTTTACAAGATCCTTCTGAACGACAATATGGACGTAGGACTGGCGACGGTTTACCGCGTCCTGATGCAGTTCGAGCAGGCCGGCTTGCTGCAGCGCAACCATTTCGAGACCGGCAAGGCGGTATTCGAACTGAATGAAGGCGCGCACCACGACCATCTGGTCTGCCTCGACTGCGGCAAGGTGGAGGAATTTTTCGACAAGGCCATCGAGGATCGCCAGATCCAGATCGCGCAGGAGCGCGGCTTCAAGATTGTGGAACATGCGCTGGCGCTGTACGGGCGCTGCGAGAATTGTGTCAAAAAGGGCGCAAAATAACGGTAATTCATTAAAAATGGCGTTAAATAATCAAAAGGAAGCCGGGCTTCCTTTTTTATTACTTAAATATAGTTAAGCGCCATCATTAAGCGCCGCGCTTCCCGGACCGCTAATTGTTGCTCAGCGCGTTCGAGAGCAGCTTGGCGGTGATATCCACGATCGGGATCACCCTTTCGTAAGCCATGCGGGTCGGTCCGATCACCCCCAGCGTGCCGACGATGCGCCCGCCCTGCTGGTAGGGCGCGGTGACGATGCTCATGTCGTCCATCGGCACCAGCTGCGATTCGCCGCCGATGAAAATCTGGACCCCGGTCGCCTTGCTGGAGACGTCCAGCAACTGCATCAGCCCGGTTTTCTGCTCGAACATCTCGAACAGCTTGCGCAGCGATGTCATGTTCGAGGACAGATCGGTCACGCTGAGCAGATTGCGTTCGCCGGAAATGACCATCGTTTCGCTGTCGTCGCTCATGGCGTCGCTGCCGGTTTCGACCGCGGCCTGCATCAGGCGCGTCATGTCGTCCTGCAGTTCGCGCAATTCTTCCTTCAGGCGCATCCGCACATGCTCGAAACTGAGCCCGCCATAGTGCAGATTGATGTAGTTGGCAGATTGCACCAGTTGCGCCGGTGTGTAGTCCGCTTCGGTCAGCAGCAGCCGGTTCTGCACGTCGCCGTTCGGGCTGACGATGACCAGCAGGATGCGCTTTTCGGACAGGCGCAGGAATTCGATCTGCTGGAATACCGATTCGCGCCGCGGCGTCAGCACCACGCCGGCGAATTGCGACAGCGACGACAGCACCTGGGCCGCATTGGCAATGATTTTCTGCGACGAATTCTGCAGGCCGCGGCCCTGCATGCGCGATACCAGCAGGTTCTCGTCGATCGGCTCTACCGTCAGCAGCGTATCCACGAATACCCGGTAGCCGCGCGGCGTCGGCACCCGTCCGGCCGAAGTATGCGGACTGGCGACGAATCCCATTTCCTCCAGGTCCGCCATCACATTGCGAATAGTCGCCGGCGACAGTTCCAGGCCCGAAATCTTGGAAAGAGCGCGCGAGCCGACCGGCTGGCCGTCGGCGATATACCGTTCGACCAGTGCTTTGAGCAGGGTTTGCGCGCGATTATCTAATTGCATGGTGTTTGCATGACGGATTTAAGCACGAATGAAGCGAAAATAATGCCGGAATTGTGTTGAAAAGACAAAACCGTATTATGCACCCTGCGCGTCCGGTATAGACGGGGTCGGCGCCTGGCGACAGTATTGATTGGGGCGGTCATGCCGGCAATTGCAGTTCGATTTGTTTGTCCAGCGCAAATTATGGTCTAATCGGCGGCATGCCGCCTACTAATTCTCCTTCCATGCCGTTCAAGCCCAACGTCATTGCCATCGTCGGCAAGTATTTTGCCGCGGGCATCGAGCAGTCGCTGTCCGATATCGCCGACTTTCTGCAAGGGCGCGGCTACCGCGTCGTGTTCGAGGCCGAGACCGCGCAGAACATCGCGGTGCAGGGCTACGAGACCATGACGCCCGAGCAGATCGGCCAGCATGCCGACGCCGCGGTGATCGTCGGCGGCGACGGCACCATGCTCGGCATCGCGCGCCAATTGGCGCCGTTCAATGTGCCGCTGATCGGCATCAACCAGGGCCGGGTCGGCTTCATGACCGATATCGCGCTCGATCGCGTGATGCCGGTGCTGTGCGAAATGCTGTCCGGCAAGTTCGAAACCGAATCCCGTTCGCTGCTGGAAGCCACTGTCATTCGCGACGGCGCCGAGATTTTCCATGCGCTGGCCTGCAACGACGTGGTGGTCTCGCGCGGCGCCACCTCCGGCATGGTCGAGCTGACCGTCGAAGTCGACGGCCGCTTCATGTACAAGCAGCGTTCGGACGGCCTGATCGTGGCCACGCCGACCGGTTCCACCGCCTATGCGCTGTCGGCCGGCGGACCGATCCTGCACCCGGGTTTGAGCGGCATCGTGCTGGTGCCGATCGCGCCGCATGCATTGTCGAACCGGCCGATCGTGGTGACCGACAGCAGCAAGATCGTGATTGAAGTCATCAGCGGCCGCGAAGTCAGCGCCAATTTCGATATGCAGTCGCTGACCAGCCTGTCGCACGGCGACCGCATCGTCATCGCGCGTTCCTCGCACACCATCACCTTCCTGCATCCGGCCGGCTGGAGCTACTACGACACGCTGCGGCGCAAGCTGCACTGGAACGAATACCCATCCACGATTTCCTGATTCCCCTGATCCCGCTTATCCATGCTGCGCACACTTGCCATTCGCGACTTTGTCATCGTCGATGTAATCGAACTCGAATTCGGACCCGGATTCTCCGTATTGACCGGCGAAACCGGCGCCGGCAAATCGATCCTGATCGATGCGCTGACGCTGGCGCTGGGCGGCCGCGGCGATGCCAGCGTGGTGCGCGAGGGCGCGGCCAAGGCCGACATCAGCGCCGAATTCGCGGTCGATACCGAAGAGGCGCTGGCATGGCTGGCGGCCAATGAATACGGCAACGTGGATGAGGATAGCGGCAGCGTATTGCTGCGGCGCGTGATCGACAACGCCGGCCGCTCCAAGGCATTCATCAACGGCATCGCCGCCACCGCCGCGCAGCTGCGCGAACTGGGCGAGCTGCTGGTCGACATCCACGGCCAGCATGCGCATCAATCCCTGCTCAAGAGCGACGCCCAGCGGCAATTGCTGGACAGCCAGGCCGGCCTGACGGCCGAGGCGGCGGCGCTGGCGCAGTCATACCGCGGCTGGCGCGCGCTGGCCAAGCAGCGCAGCGAATTCGAAGCGGATGCCAGGAATGTATTGCAGGAGCGCGAACGCCTGGAGTGGCAGGTCGCCGAACTGGAAAAGCTGGCGGTCAAGCCCGGCGAGTGGGCCGAGATCGGCAACGAACATTCGCGCCTGTCGCACGCGGCCTCGCTGATTGAAGGCGCGCAGGAAGCGCTGGGGCTGATGTCGGAATCGGAACAGCCGATGCTGTCGCAACTGTCCGCGCTGACGCTGAAGCTGAACAAGCTGAGCGACGTCGACGCCGATCTCAAGCCGGTATTCGAATTGCTGGAGCCGGCGCGCATCCAGATGCAGGAAGCGGTGTATGCGCTCAACGATTACCTGAGCAGCATGGAACTCGATCCGGCGCGGCTGAAGGAAGTTGAAAGCCGGCTCGAAGCGATCCATACCACCGCGCGCAAATTCCACGTCGATCCGGAGGCGCTGCCGCAGACGCTGACGGAATTGTCGACGCAGCTGCAGCAGCTGGCCGACGCCAGCGATCTGGAGGCATTGCGCGCGAACGAAGAAAAACTGCGCGCCGCCTATATGGCCGCGGCGCAGAAACTGTCGAAGGCGCGCGCCAAGGCCGCCGCCGCGCTGGGCCAGGCGGTGACCGCCGCGATGCAGGATCTGAGCATGTCCGGCGGCCGTTTCGAAATCGCCCTGACGCCATGCGAACCCGCGCTCTACGGCCTGGAACAAGCCGAATTCCTGGTGGCGGGCCATGCCGGCGTGGCGCCGCGGCCGCTGGCCAAAGTGGCTTCGGGCGGCGAACTGGCGCGCATCGCGCTGGCGATCTCGGTGATCACTTCCAGCGCCACGGCCACACCGACGCTGATCTTCGATGAAGTCGACAGCGGCATCGGCGGCGGCGTGGCCGAAGTGGTCGGACGCCTGCTGAAACGGCTGGGCCAGGATCGCCAGGTATTGTGCGTGACGCATTTGCCGCAGGTCGCCAGCCAGGCCAATCAGCATTACCAGGTCAGCAAATTCCAGGACGGCGGCAAGACCGTTTCCCGGATCGCGGCGCTGGACGCCAAGTCGCGCATCGAGGAAATCGCCCGCATGCTGGGCGGCCTGGATATCACGGCGACCACGCGCAAGCATGCGCGGGAATTGCTGGCCCTATAAAAACCCATTCGTTCCGCGCAGGCCAAGGCCGTCGCGCAGGATCACCTCAAACTCCGGAATCCCGATGTCCTTTCGCAAAGAACCCCAGTACACGCATGGCAGCCTGAGCAAGACCGGCGTCGTGCTGATCAACCTCGGCACGCCCGACGCGCCCACCGCCGGCGCGGTGCGGCGCTATCTGCGGCAATTCCTGTCCGATCCGCGCGTGGTGGAAATCCCGAAGGCGGTCTGGTGGTTCATCCTGAACGGCATCATCCTGCCGTTTCGCTCTTCAAAATCGGCCGCCAAATATGCGCTGATCTGGAAGCCGGACGGCTCGCCATTGCGCGTGCATACCGAACGCCAGACCGCGGCATTGCGCGCGCGCCTGCTGGAGCGCGGGCATCAGGTGGCCGTCATGCATGCGATGCGCTACGGCAAGCCGGCCATCGCCGAGGTATTGGATCAATTGAAGCAGGAGGGCTGCGACCGCGTGCTGGTGGTGCCGGCCTATCCGCAATATTCCGGCACCACCACGGCTTCGATTTTCGATGCGGTGTTCGATCATTTTGCTACCGTGCGCAATGTGCCGGAGCTGCGTTTCGTGCGCAATTATCACGATCACGAAGGCTATATCCAGGCCCTGAAAAAATCGGTGCTCGCCCATTGGGAGGCCAACGGCATGCCCGACAAGCTGGTGATGAGCTTTCACGGGGTGCCGAAGCGCACGCTGATGCTGGGCGATCCCTACCACTGCGAATGCCTCAAGAGCGCGCGTTTATTGGCGGAGCAGCTTAACCTGACGCAAGACCAGTATTTGGTGACATTCCAGTCGCGCTTCGGCAAGGCCGAATGGCTGCAGCCATACACCGCGCCGAGCCTGGCCGAGATGGCGAAGCAGGGCGTGGGCCGGGTCGATGTGATGTGTCCGGGATTCATCAGCGACTGCCTGGAGACGCTGGAGGAAATTGCGATGGAAGCGAAGGCGGCCTTCCTGCAGGCGGGCGGCAGGGAGTTTCATTTCATTCCATGCCTGAATGAATCTCCCGAGTGGATCAGCGGGCTGCGCGATATCGTGGAGCAGCAGATGATAGGCTGGCCGACCATGATGTCGGCGGCGGCGCTGGCGGAGCGTGTGCGCGAGGCGGAGGTATCGCGGCAGGAGGCGTTGCGGGTTGGGGCGCGGGATTAAGGCCGCGGCATAAAAAAACGGTTTGGCGCGTGGCGTGCGGCAAACCGTTTTGGGAGACGCATAAAATGCGATCGGATATTGAGCGCGGTGCTCTGGGGCTGATCGGAAAAAATTGAAAATCGGACCGGCTCCGTCCAGCCCGATTCGAGCCGGTGTATTCCGGCTTTGATTTCAGTTCAGACGCTAGCGATTCGTCGGAGGCTTATCAAAAAAATGCCGAATTGCTCTGCCGGGAAACGACCGGAGCGATAGCTGCGTCGATGAACCTATCAACGAACGGAAGCCGCGATGAACATTCTGGCTTTGGGCTGGCAGGAAATGGTCCTTCAGATCTGAAATCATTTTCAAGAAAACGCGCGGAATATCATTTTCTACTGGGCCCTTTGCGGCGTGTAGCGCTGTCATTTTATCGAAAGTCTGTACTTTCAGATCTTGCATGAAATCAGTGGCAGTTATGTATTCCTTGCCACTCAGTAATGTCGATGCCGACGTTTCCAGTTGTGTAAAAAAATCTTTTTTCAACACTTTCCCAAAAAAACCTGCGCTAACTGTGCTGCCATTGATTGAGTGGTGTTGTTTGTCATCCATCGAATCGATCTGCGTCAGTGTCTGATTGATAAATTCGTTGATATCATTTTTGACCAAAACCCGCGGCAGTGGCGAGTTCACCCGTGCTGCGATGTTGTTCGTGACTGTTGCTGCCTGGTCTTCAAGGGCAGACCTGGGATTCTCCGTCTCCACGAGACGCGGCGGCTTGGCCGGAGCCATTTGCGCCGACAAGTCTCCGACGCTTTTCGAGCGTTTGAATTTCCGCACGTCGCGATGACCGAAGTCGGAGGGAGCCCCTTCGGATAAGGAGTTACTTCTTTCTCGTCGCGTTGCACCGAGGCTGGCGCCAGGATTTTCCGAACCGGACGCGATGCCGTTGTCGGTCTCATCTTGCCGTGATAGCGGCAATATCTCGCTGTCAGAGATGCGTAATACCGACTTGGGTGACGTTTCAGCCGTTTGAGGCGTTATTGGGGGCGAAGCCGATTCGGACAGAATGGTTTTTAATTCGGCAAAGAAAGATGCGGCGAGGGGTTGGAGCCATCCTTCTTTTGGAAACTTCTCTCCGAATGTCGCGATTGCGCTACTTACATTGTTGACGAAGGCTTGCCGTGCTTCGGCATCCTGCGGTAAATCGCCTTGTTTTGGCGCATGATCATTCGTTGCATCTTCAAGCGCTATTCTTGTTTGACGCTTCAATTCGACGACAAAAAAAGCCTGATTGAAATCGTATTTCCGGATATCTTCTTGTTCCGTGCCGGCCACGGGAAGGTATCGATCGGCTGTCGATCGCATTTTCCCGGTGACGTCCTTTAGCCAATTCTTGACGGTTTGTGGCGTTTCCGACTCGACGGCAACCTTCGAAACTGTTTTTGACGCGCCTTGGCGCTCACATGAAGGTGCCTGCGTGGATGTGGGTGTTGCACGCGCACTGCTCTGGCCAAGGGAAGTTGTCAACCTCGTCGATAGGTTGGATAACAATTTCCCGACTTCTTTTGGTGCGGCTTTTACATCGACGGAGAGCTTCTCCGATTTCTGGAGTGTCCTTCCGTTATGGACGCGACTCGCGCCGGTATCGGCGGAGGTTTCGCTAACTGGAATGGAAACATCTGGCGTGGGAACGTAAAACGTTGATTGTGCTTTCATATCGGGACCTTTTATCGTGAGGCATTCTGTAAGTTCCTCAACATATTAGGTTCGCCGATCAATCAATCCAATCGGATGTGTCCGAAATTGCTACGGATGCAGATGCCCCCCGCTCACCCGTTCAATCCCCGCCAGATCGCGCCAGCTTCGCACTTCCCTGAATCCCTGCAATTCCAGCAATTCCCGCACCGCCGCAGCCTGATCATAGCCATGTTCCATCAGCAGCCATCCGCCCGCACGCAGATGCGCCGGCGCGCCGGCAATGATGGTGCGCAGCGCGGACAGGCCGTCGCCGTGGTCGGTCAGGGCATTGACCGGCTCGAAGCGCAGATCGCCTTGCGCCAGATGGGTGTCGCCGGCCACGATATAGGGCGGGTTGGCAACGATGACGTCGAACGATTGCGGTTCGTTTTGCGCGGGCTGTTCACCCAGGGCGCGGTACCAGTCGCTTTCGATGAAACGTATCGGAGACATTCGCCGCCCCGCGTTTTCGGCGGCGACCGCCAATGCCGCCGGGCTGACGTCGAGCGCCGTGACCTCGGCGTCCGGCCGTTCATGCGCGATCGCCACGGCAATCGCGCCGGAGCCGGTACCCATGTCCAGCACGCGGCCGCCGGCCGGCAAACGGGCCAGCGCCAGTTCGACCAGCAATTCGGTTTCGGGACGGGGAATCAATACATCCGGGGTGACGCGCAGCATCAATCCGTAGAATTCGCGCTGCCCGGTCAGATAGGCGATCGGCTCGCCTTGCTGGCGGCGCCGGATCAATTGCTGCAAGGTTTCGGACTGCGCCGGCGTCAAAACTTGTTCGTCATGCGTGATCAACTGCATGCGCGACAGGCCGGTCACGTGGCTCAGCAGAATGCGCGTTTCCAGCGCATCCAGCGGCGATTGGCGCTGCAGCGCCGCGATGCTGGCGGCGTTCAACGGCGCTTGAGTACCGCGCGGCCGAGGTTCAGCGCCAGCAGCAGGAACCAGATCAGCGACCATTGCGGGATCGACAGGCCCAGCACCGGCGGATAGGGCGTGGCGCACAGGCCGTCGGCGGTGAACAGGAACGGCAGCAGTTTGGCGGTGGGGATATGGTTCAGCGCGGTTTCCAGCGGATCGATGCCGCAGGATGTGCCCGGATGCGCCATTACCCACAGATGCCAGCTGGCGACGCCGGCGCCGGCGATTGCAGCCAGCGTCGCCAGCGCCGCGCCGAAGCGCAATACCGCCGCCGGCAGCAGGGCGAACACGATGCAGATCACGGCGATGGCGGCGAAGGCATAGCGCTGGATGATGCACAGCGGGCAGGGCTGCATGTGCTCGACATATTGCAGATACAGGGCCGCGCCGAGCAGGGCGATGCAGATGAGGGCGGCGAACAGCAGCAGAGATTTGGAAAGTTTCATGGTTGAATGATGACTCTTTTTGTTGTGATCGGATGGGCCTTGAAGGATAGCGGATCGTAGCACGGCGGCGGCGTTCTAGCTCTCATCTCCCAGCGCGGCCAGCAATTCGGCCTGATGCTCGGCCACCAGTGCGTTGGTCAGTTCTTCCAGATCGCCGTCCATGATGAAATCGAGCTTGTACAGCGTCAGATTGATGCGGTGGTCGGTCATGCGGCCCTGCGGGAAATTATAGGTGCGGATGCGCTCGCTGCGGTCGCCCGAGCCGATCAGCGATTTGCGCGTCGCGGCTTCCTGCGATTGCTGCTCGCGCAGCTGCACGTCCTTGATGCGCGCGGCCAGCACTTTCAGCGCCGAGGCTTTGTTCTTGTGCTGGCTGCGGTCGTCCTGGCATTCAACCACGATGCCGGTCGGGATATGCGTGATGCGCACCGCCGAATCGGTCTTGTTGATGTGCTGGCCGCCGGCGCCGGAGGCGCGGTAGGTATCGATGCGCAGGTCTGCCGGATTGATGTTGACGTCTTCGACTTCGTCGGCTTCCGGCATTACCGCCACGGTGCAGGCCGAGGTATGGATGCGGCCCTGGGTTTCGGTTTGCGGCACGCGCTGCACGCGGTGGCCGCCCGATTCGAACTTCAGCCTGGAGTAGGCGCCGAAGCCGACCAGCCGCACGATGACTTCCTTGTAGCCGCCGATTTCCGACGGCGATTCCGACACCATTTCCACCTGCCAGCGGTTGCGCTCGGCGAAACGCGTGTACATGCGCAGCAGATCGCCGGCGAACAGCGCCGACTCGTCGCCGCCGGTGCCGGCGCGGATTTCGAGGAAGATATTGCGTTCGTCGTTCGGATCTTTCGGCAGCAGCATCTTTTGCAGATCGATCTCGAACTGGGCGATGCGCGCCTTGGCGTCGGCGATTTCGTCCAACGCGAAATCCTTCATTTCCGGATCGGACAGCATGTCCTGCGCGGCGACGGCGTCATCATTGGCTTGCTTATAAGTGTTGTACAGGGTTACCAGCGGTCCGAGTTCGGCGTGTTCGCGCGTCATCTTGCGGTAGTTGTCCATATTGGCGGTCGCGTCTTCCTGCATCAGCAGGTCGTTGAGCTCTTGCAGCCGTTCGGTGAGCTGGTCGAGTTTGGCGAGCATCGAAGGTTTCATCGTGTCCTGAATTTCAAAAAGGGAGATTGGCGCAATTGGTGCGGACAGCGCGGCGTCGCATGGACGGCGCGCAAACAATGGGAAGGTGTTGCGGCGGGGGCCGCTAACGCTTGGTGCGGAACAACTGCGGCAGCAGTGCCGCCAGGCGCGCGCGTTCGTCGCCCTGGGCGTGATGCAGGGCCTGTTGCGGGCCGTGCAGGAATTTTGCGGTGAGGCCGCGCGACAGTGCTTCCAGCACCGCTTCGGCGTCGTCGCCGCGCAGCAGCATCTTGCGGGCGCGGTCGAGTTCGGCCAGGCGCAGGGTTTCGCCGCTTTCCTGCAAGTCCTGGATCAGCGGCACCACGGTGCGGCTGTCGACCCAGTGCATGAAGGACTGCACGCGCGTTTCGATGATCGATTCGGCCTGGGCCACCGCGGCCTGCCGGTTTTCCATGCCGCTCTGGATCACGGCGCCGAGATCGTCGACGGTGTACAGGAAAACGTCGTCCAGCCGGCTGACTTCGGATTCGATATCGCGCGGCACCGCCAGATCGACCATGAACATCGGTTTATGGCGGCGCGCCTTGACCGCGCGCTCGACCAGGCCCAGGCCGATGATCGGCAGCGACGAGGCCGTGCAGGAAATCACGATGTCGAATTCATGCAGGCGGGCCGGCAGATCGGCCAGCCGCATCGCCTGGCCGTTGAAGCGGTGCGCCAGGGCCTGGCCGCGCTCCATGGTGCGGTTGGCGACGGTCAGCGATTTCGGATTCTGCGCGGCGAAATGCGTGGCGCACAGCTCGATCATTTCGCCGGCGCCGATGCACAGCACGTTCTGGCCGGCGAGGGTATCGAAAATCCGTTCCGACAGGCGCACGGCGGCGGCGGCCATCGATACGCTGTGCGCGCCGATTTCGGTGGTCGAACGCACTTCCTTGGCGACCGCGAAGGTGCGCTGGAACAGTTGATGCAGATAGGTGCCGAGGCCGCCGGCGGCGTCGGCCATGCGCACGGCGTCTTTCATTTGCCCAAGGATCTGCGGTTCGCCAAGCACCATCGAATCCAGCCCCGAGGCGACGCGGAAGGCGTGGCGCACCGCGTTGTCCTGCGGCAGGGCGTACAGGAACGGGCGCAATTGCGCGTAGGGCAGCTTGTGGTAATCGGCCAGGAAATGCGCGGTGCTGTCGATCGAGGCTTCGATGTCGCCGAGGCCGCCGCCGCCGCGGTTGGCCGCATACAGTTCGGTGCGGTTGCAGGTCGACAGCAGCGCCGCTTCGCCAAGGTATGCATGAGCGGCGTTGGCGTCTTCGCGGCCGAACCAGGCGCGCGCGGCGGCGATTGCGCGGCCGATGTCTTCGGTCGGAAACGCCACTTTTTCGCGCAGGTCGACCGGCGCGGTTGTGTGGTTGAGTCCGACGGCGAGCAGATGCATTTGAATATGGGGAATAACGGTCAAATATGACAGGCCGTTATTATACCGTCAGGCGGGGACAAGGCATTGGCGTGCGCGCAACAGTTAAAAATTGCAAAAAGACAATATTTTTACGTTAATTCGCCTTGAACCCGCCGATTTGCTCCAGCTGGTAGCCGAAACCATATACCGGCGTCAGGCGGAAGCCGTATTCCGGCTTCAATTGCAGCTTGTTGCGCACGCGGGAAATATGCGTATCCACGGTGCGCGACGGCAGTTCGTCGTCGTCGCCGCCGTGCGACCAGATGGTGTCCTGGATATAGGCGCGCGACAGGGGCCGGCCCAGATTGCCGAACAGCAGCAGCGCCAGCTCGAATTCCTTTTGCGTCGTTTCGATCTCGACGCCCCGATGCGTGATGCGGTTCGACGGCGTTTCGAAGACATATTGCCCGAAGCGGATCTGCTGCTGATCCCGGTAATCGGGATAGGCGCGCCGCAGCAGTATCTGCACGCGCAATTGCACTTCGTTGACGCGCAGCGGTTTCAGGAGATAGTCGCCGGCGCCGGCGCGCAATGCGCTTGCCAGCGCCGCCGCCTCGTTGCGCGCCGCGCACAGCAGCACCGGCAAGCCGGCCGCCAGCAATGCGGCCCAGGCGTCGGCATGGGCTTGCATGGCATGCAGGTCGAGCAGCAGCAGATCGGCCGCCTCGCGGGGATGCGGAAGGTCGGCCGGATGGCGGATGGGAAAACAGCGGTAGTGCGCCAGCGCGCCGGTCAGCTGCGCCAGTTGCCCGGCGTCGCTGGCGAGGATGGCGATCCTCTGCGGCATGATTTCGGCCTGCGGCCTTAGTGCGGCGCTTCGGTGTCGGGCAGCACGACGTTGACGTCGAGCACTTCCAGATTGCCCTGGCGATCAAGAGAGATCTTGATGTCGTCCGGATTGACCTTGGTGTATTTCGAAATCACGTCCAGCAATTCCTTGTGCAGCGCAGGCAGGAAGTCGTTGCCCGATCCCTGCCGTCCGCCGCGTTCGCGCGCGATGATGATTTGCAGCCGTTCCTTGGCCGCGACCGCCGTTTTCGTTTTTGGGGGGAAGAGGAATGAAAGCAGGGCCATATTATTTACCTCCGAACAGACGCTGCAGCAGACCCTGTTTTTCGACCGTGATGAAACGCAGCGGCACATCTTCGCCGAGGAAGCGCGAGACCAGGTCCTGATAGGCCTGGGAGACGTCGCTGTCCTTGATGTGGATTGCCGGATTGCCCTGGTTGGAAGCGTGCAGCACGGTTTCCGATTCCGGAATGATGCCCACCAGCGGGATGCGCAGGATTTCCTGGACATCGGTATACGACAGCATTTCGCCGGCTTCGACGCGCTTGGGCGAATAGCGGGTAATCAGCAGATGTTCCTTGACCGGTTCGCCGCCGCTGAGCGCGCGCCGCGATTTGGCCTGGATGATGCCGAGGATGCGGTCGGAATCGCGCACCGAGGACACTTCCGGATTGGTGACCACGATGGCTTCGTCGGCGAAGGTCAGCGCCATCACGGCGCCGTGTTCGATGCCGGCCGGCGAATCGCAGATGATGTATTCGAAATCCATCTTGGCCAGGTCGCCCAGCACGCGCTCGACGCCTTCTTCGGAGAGGGCGTCCTTGTCGCGCGTCTGCGAGGCCGGCAGGATGAACAGATTGTCGCAGTGCTTGTCCTTGATCAGGGCCTGGTTCAGCGTGGCTTCCTGGTTGACGACGTTGATCAGGTCGTACACCACGCGGCGTTCGCAGCCCATGATCAGATCCAGATTGCGCAGGCCCACATCGAAGTCGATGACGACGGTTTTATGTCCGCGCATGGCCAGGCCGGATGCGAAACTGGCGCTCGACGTGGTTTTGCCGACGCCGCCTTTACCGGATGTCACAACGATGATTTTTGCCACAAAGAGCTCCTTGATTTTGACTGTGTATTTTGCGTATCTTGACTATGCATCTAGGTATTCTTGATCGCCAGCATATCGAGCCGGTCACCGCTGAGCCTGACCTGCACCGGCTTGTTCGCCAGTTCCGGCGGCAGGTCTTTTTCAAACGTGCGATAGACTCCCGCGATCGAGATCAGTTCGGCTTCCATGCTGGTGGTGAAGATGCGCGCATCGGCATTGCCGCTGGCGCCGGCCAGCGCGCGGCCGCGCAGTGGCGCATACACATGGATGCTGCCGTCGGCGATGATTTCGGCGCCGTTGTTGACCGCGGCCATGACGACCAGGTCGGCGCCGCGCGCGTAGATGCGCGTGCCGGCGCGCACCGGCGTGTCGATGATCATGGTGCTTTGGGTTTGCGTTTGCTGTTGCGGCGGCGCTGTTGCTGGAGCAGGCGCTGCCGCGGTTGCGCGGGCCGGCGCGGCGGGTCTGGATTCGGCCGCCTCCGGTTCGGCCGGCGGCGCCTTGACTGCGCCGTCGGCGATGCTCAGGCCGTGCGCGACGATGCCCGCGTGCATTTCCGGCGGCGCGTGGCGCACCGCCACCGCGTTCAGCCGATAGGTCTTGAACACCGCGATCAGCGCGGGCCAGTCGATCTCGGCGCCGGCCGGCAGGGAAGCGATATCGAGAACCGCGAACTCGTCTTCGAAGAAATCGGATGCGCCGCCGGTCATTTCCCTGAGCGCCTTGTCGATCTCGGCCGGCGCGCTTTCATGCAGCAACGCGGAAATGGCGACCACGGTAGAAATTTTTATTTCAATCGGTTTGCGGTTTTTTTGCATAAATAATACTGCGTTGAATACGTGAGGGCATTGTGCATTGTGCATCGGGCATTGCAGGACCAGACGCCGATGCGTGTCGATCGCCGCATTATACAATCACGTTGCGCCGCATTCGCAGATATCGCGCCGCGCTTGCGCATATTATGCGGAAGGGTTTGCCCCGCGCCGCAATCGGGCCGGAGTTATCCACAGATTTTGTGATCAAGTGTGTTGATAACCTTGGGGATTTCGTCGTAAGTAATTGATACTAATCATTTTTACTTTAGGCGTGAATAAGTGGAGCAAACCGCCAATACCGTTCAGTAAAGGGGCGCCAGGCAAGGGCGCACGCCTCCTCCTCTCGGCTTCAAACGTTCGTCGAAGCCGCGCCCCCTTGCCTGGCGCCCCTTTACTGAACGAACCGGTCATTCAGCGCGCCGGCGCCGGAAACGCCAGCAAGCCCTTCTGGTAGGTTTCGATCACTTCGGCGATCGGCCGCAGATCCTGGCCGAACACCAGCGCGCGATGTTCGAACAGCGCGGCCGGCAGCGTCAGCCTGGCCGTGCCCGACACCGCCCGCCGGCCGGCATTGGGCCGTTGCCGCGCCGGCAGCATCTCCCATAGCGGGGGCAGCGGCGACCACAGCAGTTTGGCGGCGTAGGTGCGGCGGAACGGCTTCAGACCCAGCACTGCCTTGCCGAACGGCGTGTCGGTGGTGTCGAGCAGCCGGTTCATCTCATCGCTCAGCCGCGACGGCACGTACCAGTTGTCGGCTTCGGACAGCACCAGGCCGCCGCACGACAATTGCACGCGCCGATACCTGACCGGCTCGTCCGGGCCGATCTGCAGGCGCTGGCGCTGCTCGTCGGTCGGCGCCTTGTCGACGCCGTGCAGCAGTGTCGCGACCACCACGGGGTCGGCTGCCAGCCGGTGTTCGCGGCACCATTTTTCGAGGGTCAGAGTGGCGCTGCTGCTGCCGAGGATTTCGGCATTGGCGGTCTGGATCAGCGCCTGCGCCTGCAGCCGGGAGAGATACGTGTCGGGCCAGTCCGGCGTATTGCGCGCCTGCGCGTTCATCGAGGCCATGGCGGCCAGCGCGCTCAGCAGCGAAGCGCCCAGCACGGACATCACGCGCCGCGGCAGTGTCGGCAGCAGCCGGCAGGAAGGGGTGGCGGTGGAATGCATGCGGTCTCCTGAAAAAACGAGGAATGAGTGTAACAAAAAAAGACAAATCTCCGGAACCGGCGCGCAAATCCGGGTTCTGTCTCTGATACCAGTACAATAACTGCTTTCAACAACCGGATTGCCGGGATAACCGGGCGATCTTTCCTAGTGGACATATTTATTATCTTGGGGCTGATTTTGGTAAATGGCATCTTTGCCATGTCCGAAATCGCGATCGTGACATCCAAGCGGATTCGTTTGCAAAAACTGGCCGAGAACGGCAGCAGGGGCGCGCGGGCCGCGCTGGACCTCTCCGAAAGCCCCAGCCGCTTCCTTTCCACCATTCAGGTGGGCATTACCCTCATCGGCATTTTCAACGGTGCGTTCGGCGAAGCCTCGCTGGTGGCGGCGCTGACGCCGCAGATGGCGACCATCCAGGCCATCAGCCCCTATGCGCGTGAAATTTCGCTGGCCATCGTGGTGGTGGGCATTACCTTCGCTTCGCTGATCCTGGGCGAGCTGGTGCCGAAACGGGTCGCCATGCAATATCCGGAAACGGTTGCCTCGCTGATTTCGCCGCTGATGCTGCTGCTGTCCAAGCTGATGGGGCCGTTCGTCAAGATACTGACCGCTAGCACCGAATTCATCCTGCGCATATTGGGGCTGCATCACAAGAAGGACGATTCGGTGACCGAAGAGGAAATCGCCGGGCTGTTCCGCGAGGGCACCGACGCCGGCCTGTTCGAAAAGACCGAGCACGATATCGTCTCGCGCGCGCTGCGGCTGGACGACCAGCGCGTGGCGGCCCTGATGACGCCGCGCATGGATGTGCATTTCATCGATATCGAAGACAGCATCGAGGTCAATCTGGCCAAGATCGCCGACAGTTCGTATAACCGCTTCCCGGTCTGCAAGGGCGATATTTCGCACATCATCGGGATCGTGCATGCCGGCATGCTGTTCGAGCAGACCATCCGCAGCCGTTCGATTTCCACCATCGACATCGCCGCGGCGACCCGGCCGCCGCTGTTCGTGCCGGAAACCATCAGCGCGATGCAATTGCTGGAAACGCTCAAGAAGAATCGCGCCGAGCTGGCGCTGGTGATCGACGAATACGGCGAAATCGAAGGCATCGTGACCTTGAGCGATGTGCTGGGCGCGCTGGTCGGCGATGTGTCGGTGATCAATGAGGATTACGAGGACGATGTGGTGCGGCGCGAAGACGGTTCGTGGCTGATCGACGGCGGCGTGACCTTCGATCGTTTCCGCGAGCTGCTGAACACCCAGGTGCGCTTCCCGGAGGAAACCTCGGGCACGTATCACACGCTGGCCGGATTCGTGATGACCTTCCTTGGCCATATTCCGCAGATATCGGAACACTTCGAGTGGGAAGGCTTCCGCATCGAGGTGGTCGACATGGACCGCAACCGGATCGACCGGCTGCTGGTCACCGCGCTGGAAGAGAAGCCGGCGGAGGATGAGCTGGACTGATTGTGGCCACTGTTTGTTGGTGCTGATTGACGCCGTCAGTCAAGGCGGCGTCAGCCAAGGGGCGAAGGGGTGTTGTACTTCGTTCGTGTCCTCCGGGGGCCTGCGGCCCCCTCCCCCTTTACCTCACTGCGCACAACACCCCTTCGCCCCTTGGCCGCCGCCGCCTTGACTGAACGGCGTGCGGGGCTATTTGAACGTGATCAGGTCGCTGCGGCTCAGCGTCGCCTTTTTATCGGCCAGCGGGGTGTTGTCCGAATTATAGAATCCGGGCTGGTTCAGCAACTGATAACGCGCCAGCACGGTATTGATCGCCTTCGGGCTGGACAGTCCGTCTTCCGCGATCACGGAAGTGAATCCCCTGGTATTGGCATGGAACGACGTGTACATCACCGCGCCGTTGGCCGCGCTGCCGACCACCACCACGGTGGCAATCTTGCGCTTCTTCAGTTGTTCTTCCAGATCGGTGCCGACGAATTTGTTGGCGCGCGCCACGACCACCGGCTCGCCGCTGCGCGGCGCGACTTCGGCCAGCGTGGGGATGGCGCCGTCGGCATTGGCGGTGCTCGAATACAGGACCGGGACCTTGGCGGCGCGGGCCTTGTTAAGCAGCGCGGAGATGGCCGGCAGGGTGGCGGTGCATGCGGGATTCGGGCGGCATACCACGTCGTTGATATCGAGGATCAGCAGGGCGGTGCTGCCGGCGTCGAGCGTGACGGGAACCGGCGCGGGAATGGCCGGCAGGGTGTTGGCCGATTGCATGGCCGCCGGGTCGCCGGCGCAGGCGCTCAAGCTTAGCGCCATGGCGGCGGCCAGTCCGGCCGGCGCAAATGCGCGGGCCCGCTGCATGATGGTTTGGGCTTTCTGCTGCACAGTAGTGCTCTTGTTCATGTTCTTGCCTCTTGGTTAAGATGCCGGTATTGGCGCGTTTCAAGCCGTTCGGCCAATGCGCCGAACAGTAATCCGATGGTGCTCCACATGATGGCCTGCATGCCGATGGCCGCCATGCGGAATTTCCACAATAGCGCCGCCGGGAACGCCGCCGGCACTTCATTGATTGCCGGCAGCGCGATCTGCACCGCCGCTATGATAGCCACAAATATGCCGGCGGCGAGAATCGAGCCGTTCCAGGCGCCGAACCTGGCCATCGCATGGCGGCGCGCCTTCAGTGAAAACACGGCGGCGGCGATCGAAATGGCGATCATGAGGAAGAACAGACCGGTGCGATAGCCGATAGTTTCGGGATCGCCGATCGAAGGCGGATTGGCCGGATATTTCAGGTTCGGCACGATGACGATGGCGATGAAGGCCGCCAGCGCCAGCCAGGCCGACAAGGCGCGTGCGCTGAAGCTGCCGGCGCGGCCGTAGGCATAGGCATAGACCAGCGCGAACAGGCCGCCGATGGCGGCGCTATAGACCGCGACGCCGGTAAACAGGCCCAGGCCGGCCTGGGTGGCGCGGCTGACCAGTTCTTCTTCGTGTTCATGTTCGTGAGCGGCGCCGGCCGGCGCATCCGCGTGTTCGTGCTGCGCGTGGTCCTCGGCCATTTTTTCTTCGAACGAAATGGCCTGGTCGACCGACGGCTCGCCGACGATTCTGGCAAAGCCGAATGTGAGCAGCCCTGCAACGATGCCCGCGAGCATGCCGCGGGCCAGTAGTTTGCCTACCATGGTGTTCCGATCAGTGATGTATTGTTGTTAAAGCAACAGCCGGGCGCCCGGTACAGGCGTCCGGGAGCTTGCTTAATGGCAGGGGAAGCCGAGCAGGTGGCGGCCGTCGTGCACGAATTCATGCACATACATGCCGGAGATCAGCGAGGTGGCGCCCTGTTCGGCGCCGACGAAATAAATCGCCAGCAACAGAAGCAGGCCGCCGAAGACGACCCATGGCAGCAATTCGCCGGCAGGGATAGGAACGGGAACAGGAATCGGCGCCGTATCGGCGGCGGGATTGAAGGCGGTAGTGGCCATTGCGGATCTCCAGGGGTTGCGCGCCCCGTTAAATGAGTCGATTAAACGAATTAGCTGAATATTTGCTGCATCAATCGGAAGCAGCGCCGACCTGGCTTTCGATTGGTTCCCGAATCGATTACAGTGGCGCGACCGCGCCGGATTCGCACCGGCTTCCACGCTGTTCTTCCGCATTTGATTGCCTGATTATAATGCGATGTAAGCGAATAGCGTTTTATTTTCCTGAAAGGAAGCGGAATGACTATCAGGCTATTGTTGGTCGCCCATGCCGCCACGGCGGCAATGCGCAGCGGCCGGTTTCCCGGCGATGCGCCGCGCGACGCCGTCGACTTGCGCAGGGCGGGCGATCAGGCCGCGCTGGCGGCGCTGCGGGAACGCTTGCCGGCGGCAGGCGAGGCGGCCGCGTTATGCAGTCCGGCTGCCTGCGCGCGCGATACCGCGGCGGCGCTGGGCTTGCCGGCGCAGGAGGAAGCCGGCCTGGCCGATATGGATTACGGACGATGGCAAGGCCGGCGGCTGGACGATTTCGGCGTGGACGAGGCAGCGCAACTGGCGCAGTGGAGCCGCGATCCGCGCGCGGCGCCGCATGGCGGCGAATCGTTCGAGGCGGTGCTGGCGCGGGTCGGCGCATGGCTGGATGGCCTGGACCGGATCGATATGCCAAGCGGCATCATTGGCGCCGCCGGGCGCGTCGTGATCGCCGTCACCCACGCGCCGGTGATCCGGGCCGCCGCGATTCATGCATTGAATGCGCCGCCGGCTTCCTTCGCGCGGATCGAAGTCGCGCCGTTATCGGTGGTTGAATTGCGGCGTGCGGGCAGAGTCGGGGGCTGGCGCTGGTGGACCGGGGCCGTGGACGGCCGGTTATAGCGTTGGAGAGTTATGGAAGGCTGTTGCCAAATGCGGTGAGGCCGGGTGTTGTGCGAAGTGAGGTAAAGGGGGAGACGGCCGCAGGCCGGCGGAGGACACGAACGCAGTACAACGCCCGGCCTCACCGCATTTGGCAACAGCCTTTCAAGCCGCCGCCGCCACGCGGTTCATGAGCGTCCAGTACAGGCTGGCGTCGGTGATGGTTTTGGTGAATTCGGCCGGATCGATCGGCTTGACCAGGTAGCTGTTGGCGCCCAGCTTGTAGCTGGTGGCGATGTCGCGCTCGTCGCTGGAGGTGGTGACCATGATCACCGGAATGTGCGAAATGGCGGGATCGGTCTTGATGCGCTTGAGCACTTCATGGCCGCCCATGGTCGGCAGATGCAGATCGAGCAGCACCATGCGCGGCTGGATAGCGGCGCGGCCGGCGAAATTGCCTTGCCGCAACAGGAAGTCGACTGCCAGATGGCCATCGTTGACCCAGACGATATTGGCGTGGAGATTGATTTTTTTCAGTACGCGCCGGGTCAGCTCGGCGATTTCGTCGCTGTCTTCCACAAGCAGGATCTCAACAGTATCTATGGCATTCATCATCGTTCCCGCTTTCGGTTGAACATCCCATGCCAGTCTGAAAAATGATGCTTGGCGCGTGTTTTTCTCTGATCCGCATATTTTTGTTTATTCTATATGCTCACGCCGCGATGCAAGCTGCTTCCTTGTGATATTTTTTATGCGAGTCCGCGCTCAGCAAGGCTTCGCATTGTTTTCCGGGCGCCGGACGGCTGAAATAGAAGCCCTGCACCTGGTCGCAGCCATGGGCTTCGAGAAATGCCAGCTGGGTAATGTTTTCGACGCCTTCGGCGATCACTTTCAGTCCGAGGCTGTGCGCCAGCTGGATCACGGTGCGGGTAATCTCGGCGTCGCCATGATTGACGCCGATGCCGTGCACGAAATTCCTGTCGATCTTCAGCGCATCGAGCGGAAAGTGCTTCAGGTACAGCAGGCTGGAATAGCCGGTGCCGAAGTCGTCGACCGCGATGCGCAGGCCCATTTCCGAAAATTTCCGCAGTTGCCGGGCGGCGCCGTCGACGTCGCGCATCAGGGCGCTTTCGGTAATTTCCAGTTCCAGCAGCGCAGGCGGGATATCGAATTCCGCCAGGCAGGCTTCGATCGCGGGCAACAGCTGGGGCGATTCGAATTGCCGCGCGGACAGATTGACCGCGACCGGCAGCAGCGCCAGGCCGGCGGCGCGCCAGATGCACAGTTGGCGGCAGGCCTGGCGAATCACCATTTCGCCGACCGGCACGATCAGGCCGGTCTGTTCCAGCACGGGGATGAAGTCGGCCGGCGAAATCATGCCGCGGCTTGGATGGTTCCAGCGCAGCAGGGCTTCGAAGCCGCTGGCCAAATTGGTTTTCAGATCGACCTTGGCCTGGTAGAACAGTTCGAACTGTTCGGCTTCCAGCGCATAAGTCAGATCGCTGGCGATGCGGGTTTGCTCCAGGATATGGTTGCGCATTTCCAGGCGGAACAGCAGATGATTGTTGCCGCCGTTCTTGGCGGCCAGATGCATCGCGGTGTCGGCATAGCGCATCAGCACGCACGGCAGGTCGCTGGTGAGGGCCGACAGCGCGGTGCCGATGCTCAGCGTGACGAAAATATTGCGCCCGTCCACAAAGAAAGGCTGCGCGCATTTGGCGCTGATTTTTGCGATTACGACATCCAGGTCCGCTGCGCGCTCCAGATCCTGCACCACCATCAGGAAATGGTTGCTGTCGCCGCGTCCGATAAAGTCGTTGGCGTACAGGCAATTGCGCAGGCGTTCGGCGATCTGCAGCAGCAGGGCGCTGCCGACGTCTTCGCCCAGGGTGCAGGTGATGTCTTCGAAGTTGTCGACATGCAGCGACATCACCGCGAACAGCTGGTCCTGCATGTTGTTGGACGTCATGAATTGCGCCAATTGCCGTTCGAAGCGGGCGCGATCCGGCAGGACGTCCATGCCGATGTCGTCGATGCGGCCGATGCCCGGCATGCGCATGGCGGGGTTGGCTTCCTGCGGCATTTCGGATTGATACAGCGCCGCGACATGGCGGCCGAGCTGGCACAGCGTATCGGATTGCTGCGGCGTCAGGCAGCGCGGTTGCCGCCCCGCAATGAAGAAAGCGCCGAGTTTGCCGCCTTTTGCATCGAGCAGCGGGACGCCGGCGTAAAAACGGAAAGGATCGCCCAGATCGAGCAGGACAGGAGCCGTGGTTGCGGTACCGGCAGGCACGTGGCTGGCCACGTCGAGCGTGGTGGCGGCGCACAGGCTCAGGTATTTGGCGGCATTTTCGCAATCGGCCTGGCCGAACAGCACATGATGCCTGACGCCGTGCCGGCCATAGACGCTGATGCCGGCGATTTCCGCGTCGCACAGCTTGGCGACCGCTTCGGCGACCGAGCGGTAAATGGCGCTGTCGGTACCCGGCAGCACCAGATCGGCTTCGTCATGGCCGTCGCAGGTCGAACTGAAAATCGTTAAACCGGTTGAAGCGTTTTTCATGATCTGTTCTCAATCTCTGTTTTTCTGGCATTCGCTGCGAATGGCGAACACCGGTTTGCCCCTTGGAAATTGCGAAATGGGTCTGAGTGAACGCTTGAGATGGAGTTTGGCAGGATCAGAAAATTTGAATATAGGAGAATTCCTTAGCAATTTGCAAAATCGGGCGGCGCAGGGCGTTGTACTGCGTTCGTGTCCTCCTGCGGCCTGCGGCCGCATTCCCCCTTTACCTCACTTCGCACAACACCCTGCGCCGCCCGATTTTGCAAATGCTTCCCGAGCGTGGGTTGCAGGCGGTTTTTCAGTCCGAAGTCGTCAAGCCGACCCGTATCGCATAGCGCGTCAGCCCCGGAACGTCGCGAATCTCCAGCCGCTCCATCAATTGCGCGCGGTGCGTTTCCACGGTTTTGGCGCTGATGCCCAGGCGATAGGCGATTTCCTTGGTATTGCGGCCTTCGGCGATCATTTGCAGGATCTGGCGCTGCCGCGGCGTCAACTGATCGATGGTGGCGCCGCCCTCGGCTGCGCGTTTCATGTACTGATTGACGCTTTCACGCGAAATATGCGAATCCAGATAGGAGTCGCCCTGCATGATCTGGCGTATCGCGCGCTCCAGTTCCGAGCTGGCGGAATCCTTCAGCAGATAGCCGTTGGCGCCCGCATTGAGCGCCTGCATCACATATTCTTCGCTGCCGTACATGGACAGCATCAGCATTTTCATTTTGGGCCGCTGCTGCTGGAAGCGGCGCGCGGCCTCCAGCCCGTTCATCCCCTTCATCGCGATATCGAGCACGGCAACGTCCGGGTTGTGCAGTTCGGCCAGTTTCAGCGCTTCCTCGCCGTCCGATGCCTCGGCCACCACCTCCATGCCCAGCACCGCGCCCAGCAGCGCGCGCACGCCGCTGCGCACCAGCAAATGATCGTCGGCCAGCAGTATGCGTATCATGGCGTTCCCCTTTTCCGGTTGTTCATTGTTTACGATTCGCCGTCCCCGGCCTGCGCATTCGGCATCAGGGGCAGCAGCAGGCTGATGTCGACGCCGCGCTGCGGCTGCGAAAATATCTCCAGCGTGCCGCCGACCAGCAGCGCGCGCTCTTCCATGTTCAGCAAGCCGCTGCTCTGGCCCATCACGGCGTTTTCGCGCGCCTTGTCGATGTCGAAGCCGCGCCCGTTGTCGCGCACGCCGACCGCGATCCGGTCGCCGCCCGGCCCCGGCCCGATGCTGACCGCAAGCTTGCTCGCGTGGGAATGGCGCAGCATGTTGGTGACGGCTTCCTGGACAATGCGGAAACAGGTATTTTCGATATCCGGATGCGGGCGGCCCGGCAAGTCCTGGCCTTCGAAGCTGTATTCGATGCCGGCCGACGCGGCCTGTTTTTCCACATACCAGCGCAAGGCGGAAACCAGGCCCAGGTTGTCCAGCTGCGGCGGCCGCAGATCCAGCGACAGCGTGCGCACCTGCGCCAGGATCGAGGCCACGATGTCGATGGCCGGGTCCAGCGTGACGCCGGGATGCGCGCGGGCCGTCATTTCCAGATTGATCTTCAGGGCGGTCAGCGACTGGCCGACATCGTCGTGCAGTCCGCGCGCCAGCCTGCCGCGTTCCTGTTCCTGCACTTCGATGATGCGGCTGGACAGCAATTGCAGCTTCTGGATCGCGACTTCCAGCTTGCGCTGGGAATTGACGCGTTCGGTGACGTCCATGGCCAGGCCCGCCACCAGCGACTGGTCGTCGATGCCGGTCAGCGGGAAGCGGACGATATCCAGGATCTGCTGCTGGTTGCGGCCGTTCATCACGGTTTCCTGGGTGCCGGTCGGCAGCTGCAGCTGCAGTGCGCGGCGGTCGTTGGCCTGGGCATGCTGCGCCGCGCCGCTGGACAGCAGATCGAAATCGTCGCGCCCGATGATTTCATCCAGCGTGAGATTGAAGAAATCGGCTTGCGCCGGATTGGCATAGACGTAGCGCAGTTCGGCATCCTTGATCCAGGCCGGCATCGGCGCATTGCTCATGAAGGCGTGGAAGCGCGCCTGCATGTCGCGCAGCGCAATGCCGCTGGCGCGCTGCTTGCGGCGCGCGGTGGCTTCGCGCAGCTCGCGCTCGACCGCCACCGGCAGGCGCGTGATCTGTCCCTTCAGGAAATAATCCTGCGCGCCCGCTTTCATCGCTTCCACGGCGGTCTGCTCGCCGATCGCGCCGGAAACGATGATGAAGGGAATCGAATGGCCGGATTGCTTGAGCAGTTCCAGCGCGGCGATGCCGCCGAAGCCGGGAATGGCGTAATCGGCAATGACGATGTCCCATTTGCCGTTGTCCAGCGCTTCCTGCATGGCGGCTTCGCTGTCGACGCGCTGCCAGTCCGGCGCGAAGCCGCCGCGTTTGAGTTCGCGCGCGATCAATTCGGCGTCTTCTTCGACGTCTTCGACAAACAACACGCGTAGCGGCATGCTCATGGGCGGATTTCTTCCTTAAGGGGATGTGCGGTCGTCGGCCGGGACGGTCGGCTGGGGCGCGGCCGGCAGGGAAAAGTAGAAACGGGCGCCGGCGCCGGGCCGGCTTTCCGCCCAGGCGCGCCCGCCATGGCGGACAACGATGCGTTTGACCAGCGCCAGGCCGATGCCGGTGCCGGGAAATTCGTCTTGCGAATGAAAGCGCTGGAATACATCGAACAGTTTCGGGGCCTGCGTCACGTCGAGTCCGACGCCGTTGTCTTCGATGCAATAGATGATGTCCTGCTCGTGCTGTTGCGCGCTGATGCTGACGGCCGGCTGCGGGTTCTTGCTGCTGAACTTGACGGCATTGGCCAGCAGGTTCTGCCACACCTGCAGCAGCAGCGCGGCGTTGGCGCTGGCGTCGTACAGTTGGCCGATGGTGATGAGCGCGGTGTGTTCGACCTCGATGTCGCCGATCGCCTTTTGCACGATCTGCCGCATGTCGACCACGGCCAGGGGCATCGGCGCCAATGTGGATTTGGCCAGCTTCAGCAAGTCGACGATCAGCACGTCCATTTTGCGCGTATTGGCGCGGATCACATCCAGATAACGCCTGCCGTCCTCGTCCAGTTTTTCCGCGTAGTCTTCTTCCAGCATCATGGCGTAGCCGCCGATGACGCGCAGCGGCGCGCGCAGATCGTGCGATACGGAATAGGAAAAGCCTTCGAGTTCCTTGTTCGCCAATTCGAGCTGGGCGGCGCGGGTGCGCAAGGCCGCGTTGAGGTTTTCGATCTTGAATTCGTCGCGCTTGAGCGCGGAAACATGATCTTCCGATTCGCGCGCGCTTTTCTGCGCCTGCAATTGCGCTACCTGGCGTTTGCGCATTTCACGCTTCAGCCGCAAGAAAACCCAAATCATGATCATGCAACTCAGCAGATTGCCGCCGATGATGGCGTATCTGGTGCGCAGCGCGCGGCGTTCGGAATCCCTGGCGCGTTGTTCCAGCAAGCTTTTTTCCGCGCTTTTCAATTCGGCGAATTTGATCCTGATCTGATTGGTGACATCTTGTCCGAAGCTGATAATGGCCGCCTGGTCGTGCGTTTGCCGTTGGATTTGCTGTTGCGCCATGTCGATGCGGCGCGCCAGCAACACCGAGAGCGCATCCTGCCGCTGTATCTGTTCGGGGCTGTCGTCGAGGTGGGTGCGGATCGCCGCCATCAACCGCGGCAGCGCATCGCGCGCGTTGCGGTATCTCTCCAGGTATTCGGGCTGGCCGGTCAGCGCATAGCCGCGCGCGGCGCCGACCAGGTCCTTCACGGTCGACAGGGCTTCTTCCAGCGTCTGCATGGCCGATTGGGTGTTGTTGATCCAGATTTCGGCGTTCTGGAATTCTCTGACACTGTGCAGCGAATATGCCGCCACGCTCATCGACAGCAGCAGCGCAACGACGAAAGAAATGCCGGTGGCGGTAAGTCTTCTGGGCACCGCTTCTGGGAATGACATGGCCTTTGCGCTCCACACATTATTTCAATCCGCTGCCACGCCAATGGTACTGAAGTGATGTGAAACAGGAATCTGGATTCTTATAATTGATTGTGCCGGCGGCATGCAGCCTTGATGAAGCGCGTTGCTCCCCGCTCAATTATTTTTACTTGCCGTAATGTATAAAGCATGTCGCGCATGGACGCAATAGGCGTGTGATTCCGATAATTAGCCGTATGAAAGCGCGCGGCCATAAAAAATAACAATCTGACAATTTCTGTCATATGTTCCAATGCCACAACATACTGAAGATATTGTCAGTACTGCCGTAATACCTTCATGAATAGGCTTTATCGAGCCCGATATTCCGGTATCGGGAATTTCCCGAGTCGAAAATCGCATTTCTGAGGAAAACCCCGATTACGGTAAAGCGGCCGAATCTTTACAGTTCAACCGTGTCTTGAATTGCAGATGAATTACAGATTTTTACGCGTCTCCGCTCTCTGCTCATTCTTCTGATTTATCTGTTGCCGCAGCGGCTGTGTGCCGGCTGCGGCGACGACCTACCGGGTTTTACTGCGAGTGAGTGAGTTTGGGCCAGTCCTTCGGGGCTGGCTCTTTTTTTTCAGGTAACGGAACGTGCGTACTGATGATGCTCGGTATTGACGTGCGAGATGCGGTACTCGACCGGCTGGTCGTTGAACGAATAGGCCACGCGATGCACCTGCAGCAGCGGCGCGCCGGGTTCGACATGCAGCAATTCGGCATGCTCGGGCGATGCCAGCGTGGCGCGCACGCCTTCTTCGATGCGCACCACGTTCACGCCGTATTCATTCTGATACTGGCTATATAAAGGGCTGTGATGGGTGCGCAACTGGTCTTCGGTCATGCGCGGGAACAGCGCCCTCGGCAGCTTGATGTCTTCCGCGAGCACCGGGCCGTCGCCGAAGCCGCGCACGGAAATGATATTGAAGACCTTGGCGCCGATGGCCAGGCCGAGCTTGGCGGCGACAACCTTGTCGGCCTTGATTTCGGTAAAGCTGATCAGCGTCAGTTCCGGCGCGTCGCGGTGTCCGTCGTGGCGTTCGTAATTGAAAAACCGGAACAGGCGCGGACCGTGGTTGTGAACCGTGACAAAGGTGCCGCGGCCTTGCTGGCGCACCAGGATATTTTCCGCGACAAGCTCGTCGATCGCCTTGCGCAGCGTGCCGATCGATACATTGAAACGCGTGCACAGCACCTTTTCGGGAGGGATGGCTTCGCCCGGCTTCCATTCGGAGCGCGCCAACGCCGCGACCATTTGGCGTTTTACCTCTTTGTACAACGGAAGGCCAGAAGATGCTGCCGGATAAAGTTCGCGCATGGGTCAGATAAGGTCGAAGGGCCGCAAGGTCGCCAGAGCGCCGTAAAAACCGGCGTCCTGGCGCGGCTGAATTATAGCGGAACGCAAAAAATACATAAACATAATACAGATGAGCCGATGCACAGCGGCGACACATCGGCCGACCCGGCAATACTACTGCTTTATTTTGGAAAATGATATATGTCATATAGTTGACTTTGGTGAATTGCGGGATTAATATCCGCCAATTCGCCAAGCCCTGCACAGCGCATCGAAATGCGCGAGGAGACAGTCAATGAAGTGGCCGCATTTCCCGGATCTGCCGATGGCCTTGCGCCTGTCTTCGACGGCGGCGGCATTGCTGTTGGCGCTGCTGGCGCCGGCGGGGATGCCGGATGCCGCGTGGGGCCAGGCCGGGCCGGCCGACGATGCGTTCAATATCCAGGGGCCGGACCGCGAGCAGCGCCTGGCCGAGGGCGCGCGCAGGGAAGGCAGCCTGTCGCTGTATACCTCGATGACGAGCAAGGACATCGCCCAGGTGGCGCAGGCCTTCGAAAAGAAATACGGCGTCAAGATCACTTTCTGGCGCGGCAGCGCGCAAAAGGTATTGCAGCGCACGGTGGCCGAGGCGCAGGCCGCGCACAACGAAGTCGACGTGATCCAGGCGCCGGCGCTGGTAATGGAGGCGCTGCATCAGGAAAATCTCCTGCGCGCGGTCGACTCGCCCTACATGAAGGACATGATCCCGGCCGCCCTGCAGCCGCACCGGACCTGGACCGCATTGCGCGCCTACGTCTACGTGCAGGCCTACAACACCAAGCTGGTCGGCAAGGATGAGTTGCCGAAAACCTTCGACGATTTGCTCAATCCGCGCTGGAAAGGCCGGCTTGGCGCCGAAGCCAAGGCGCAGGAATGGTTTCGCATGGAACTGCAGGAGATGGGCGAAGAAAAGGGCGCGGCATTTTTCCGCCAACTGGTGGCGACCAACGGCGTATCGGTGCGCTCCGGCAATTCGCTGCTGAATAACCTGGTGATCTCCGGCGAAGTGCCGTTTGCGCTGTCGGTATACAGCTATCTGCCGGAGAAGGCGAAGGCCGGCGGCGCGCCGATCGATTTCATCGCGCTCAAGCCCAGCATCGGCTATACCGACGGCATCGGCGTGGCGCAGCGGGCGGCGCATCCGCATGCGGCCATGCTGTTCTTCGATTTCATGCTTGACGAAGGCACGCGGATCATGAAGAACCAGCGGCAATTGACCATGCACGGCCGCGATGCCGCTGCGCTGGATCGCTTCAAGCCGGTCTTCGTCGACCCGGCCAAAATGCTGGCCGACTACGAAAAATGGACGGTGTTCTATCAGGAAACCATCGCCGGGCGCGCGCCCGGCTGGCAGCCGCCAGAACTGATCAAGGCCGCCAAATGAGCGATCCAGCCAATACGCAAAATCCGCAAAATCCGCAAAATACCCAAAACGATTTGCCGCCGCTGAAACGTGTCGGCGTGATCGGCGCCGGGCGCATGGGCCTGCCCATCATCGGCCATCTCGCGGCGAAGGGTTTCGACGTGGCGGTGCACGACATCGATCCCGCCCGGCAGGCAGCGGTCGAACAAAAGGGCGCGCAGTGGGTGCATGACATTGCCGCCCTGGCCGCCTTCAGCGACGCGATCCTGATCTGCGTCGGTTTCGACAGCGAATTGCGGCAACTGATTTCGCGGCAGGGCATTCTGCAGCATATGCGCAAGGACGCCGTGGTGGCCTTGCTGTCGACGGTGCATCCGGAAACGGCGCAGGAATTGGCGGCAACCGGCGCCGCGGCCGGCGTGCCGGTGCTGGACGCCACGGTCTGCCGGGGGCCGCGCGCCGCCGATGCCGGCACGCTGCTGTCCTTCGTCGGCGGCGACGAGAACGCGTATCGCCGCATCAGGCCGGTGCTTGCCGCCTATTCCACCGACATCGTGCATACCGGCCGCGCCGGCTCCGCCCAAGTCGCCAAGGCAGCCAACAATCTGGTCCTGTGGGCCTGCCTGGTGGCCGACCATGAAGCGCTGGCGCTGGCCGATTCCTATGGGCTGGACGTCGGCATGCTGCGCCGGGCGCTGATGATCAGCACCGCCGACAACGACGTGCTGAAACACTGGGGCAGCAATGAAATGGCGTGGGCCGACGACGATCTGGAAATCATCGGCGCGATGGCCGCCGGGCAGGGCATCGCACTGCCGCAGACCGACGCCACGCGCGCGATTTGCCGCACGCTGCGGCCGCGCCGCTACCGATTGAACGAATACGGCCGCAAGGCCTGAAGAAGCAAACCGAACTGCAATAACCATCAATGCCAGACCCATCAGAAAGGAATCCGATGAACAAGCCCGCCACTTCGGCCGAAACCGCCAAGGCATCGACCAACACCCGCACCCCCGCGATCGATCCGGTCGGCAACAGCGATGCGCCGCCGGCGGTCGTGCCGACCGCGCAGCGCTGGGGCTCGGACGTCATTGTCGATTTGCTGCACCAATACAAGATGCCGTATGCCGCGCTCAATCCGGGCGCCAGCTATCGCGGCCTGCACGATTCGATCGTCAACTACGGCGAGAACTATCCAAAAATGATGTTGTGCCAGCACGAGGAAACCGCGGTGCAGGTGGCGCACGGCTACGCCAAGGCCAGCGGCAAGCCGATGGTCGCAATCCTGCACAATCTGGTCGGCCTGCTGCACGCGAACATGGCGGTCTATTATGCGTATGTCGACCGCGTGCCGATCTTCATCGTCGGCGCCACCGGCCCGATGGACGAATCGAAGCGCCGTCCCCATATCGACTGGATCCATACCGCCAACGTCCAGGGCCAGGCGGTGCGCGACTATACGAAATGGGATTATCAGCCGCACGTCGTCGACGGCGTGCCGGAATCGTTCGCGCGCGCCTACGGCGTGATGATGACCGAGCCGAAAGGCCCGGTTTATATGTGCTACGACGCCTGGCTGCAGGAAAAGGAACTGCACCACGACGTGCCGATGCCGCCGGAAAGCGCGATGGCGGTGCCGACCCGGCTGGCGCCGGACCCGGCCGCGATGCAGAAGGCGGTCGATCTGATCCTGGCGGCCGAACGTCCGGTGATCCTGGTCGAATATGCGGGCCGCGATCCGGAAGCCTTCCATTCGCTGGTGGAACTGGCCGAAACCATCGGCGCGCCGGTGTACGACATCAACGCCCGCCTGAATTTCCCGAGCAATCATCCGCTCAACATGAGCATGGTCAAGGACGTCTTCCGCGATGCCGACCTGATGCTGTGCCTGGACGTGCGCGATTGGGAAAAGCCGACCGTGGAGCTGGTCAGCACCACGCGCGAGATCGCCAGCCTGGTGCCGGCCGATGCGCGCTGGATCGATATCGGATTCGGCGATATCGAATTGTCCAGCTGGGCCATGGATTACCAGCGCCTGCTGCACGCCGACGTGCGCATCCTGGGCGACACCACGCTGGCGATTCCGGCCTTGAGCGACATCGCCAAGGGACGCATTTCCGGCAACGACAAGCTGCAGCAGCGCATCTGCGCGCGCACCGAGAAGACCGCCCGCAAACACGATGATGCGCGCGCACGCTGGCTCAAGGAAGCACAGCGCGACTGGGATTCCAGCCCGATGACCGCGCCGCGGCTGGCCACCGAAGTGTGGAATGTGATCAAGGACGAGGACTGGGTGCTGACCGCCGGCACGCTGGAAGAATGGACGCGCAAGCTGTGGAATTTCGACAAGCCCTACCGCCATCCGGGCGCGGCGCTCGGCACCGCGACCCAGATCGGCATTTCGCTGGGCGTGGCGCTGGCGCACCGCGACCAGAACCGCCTGGTGGTCGATATCCAGCCCGACGGCGACCTGATGTTCGACGCCGGCGCCTTGTGGGTCGCCGCCAAGCACAAGATTCCGATGCTGGTGGTGATGTACAACAACCGTGCCTATTACAACGACTGGGAACACCAGAAGCGCATGGCGCATCATCGCGGCACGGCGTTGGATCGCGCGCATATCGGCATGGACATGGACGGCCCGGCGCCGGACTTCGCGACCATGGCCAAGTCGATGGGCTGGTATGCCGAAGGTCCGATCGAGCGCGGCGAGGATGTCGGCCCGGCATTGCGGCGCGCCATCGAACGCGTCAAGGCCGGCCAGCCCGCATTGCTGGACACCATCACCCAGAAGCGTTTCGAGTACAAGAAGTAAAACCCGAAAGCGAGGAGCGGCCATGAAAACAGTGGGACTTATCGGGGCCGGCCGCATGGGCATGCCCATCGTCGGCCATCTGGCGCGCGCCGGCTTCCGGGTGCTGGTCAGCGAGCGCGACCCGGCCCGGCAGGCCAACATCGAAAGCCGCGGCGCCGCCAATGCAGCACTGGACGCGCTGGCCGCGGAATCGGACGCCATCCTGATCTGCGTCGGCTACGGCCACGAAGTGCAGGAACTGGTCTGCGGCAAGGGCGGCCTGCTGGAGGCGGCCCGGCCCGGAACGGTGATTGCGGTATTGAGCACCATCAACCCCAGGACCATGCGGGAACTGGCCGGGCAGGGCCAGGCCAAGGGCATCCATATCGTGGATTCCACCGTCTGCCGCGGCAGTTGGGCGGCGGACACCGGCACGCTGCTGTCCTTCGTCGGCGGCGATGAAGCGGTGGTCGAACGGCTGCGGCCGGTGCTGGCGGCGTATTCTTCGGATATCGTGCGCAGCGGCGGCGTCGGCACGGCGCAGGTATCGAAGGCGGCCAATAATCTGATCCTGTGGGCCTGCCTGATCGCCGATCACGAGGCGCTGGCCTTGGCAAAACGCTACGACGTCGATATCGAGGCCTTGCGACGCGCCTTGCTGACCAGCAGCGCCACCAACGGCGCGCTGGCCGACTGGGGCAAGCAGACCATGGCGTGGGCCGACGACGACATGGCGATCGTCGCCGAAATGGCCGCCGAATGCGGGATCGCGCTGCCGCAGTCGGGCATGGTGCGCGAACTGTGCCGCGGCCTGAAGCCGCGGCGCTACGATCTGGAGCAGTACGGCAAGTAGAAAAAGGCAGAAGGCATTGAATGCGAACCGAGGATGCCGGCCATTGACGCTAACAGCAGTTTTTGAGCGGTTTTTGCAGCGAAGGAAATGATGATGTCGATATCGTTGTCTCGCCTCATGTCTTGCGGGTTTGCCCGATTTGCATTCAGCCTCGTTGCGTATTTGATCCTGCTGTTTTCGTTCGGCGCGCCGGCCCGGGCCCAGGCGCCCATGCCGCTGACCTACGACGGCGCCGGCCGCGACCAGAAACTGCTGGCCCTGGCCAAGAAGGAAGGCACGCTGACCTGGTACAGCTCGGTGGCGGAAAAGGATGTCGCGCCGCTGATCGAACCCTTCAAGAAAAAATACGGCATCCAGGTCAAGGTCTGGCGCGGCAGCACCGAGAAGGTGTTGACGCGCACCTTGGCCGAAGCGTCCGCCAAACGCTATGATGTCGACGCGATTCATATCGGCGCGCCGGAACTGGAAGCACTGCATCGCGAGCAGATCCTGCAGCCGATCTACTCTTCCTATTTCAAGGACCTGATTCCGGACGCGGTGCCGCAGCATCGCGAATGGGCCTCGACCATGTTGTCGGTATGGGTACAGGCCTACAACACCAATCTGATCAAAAAGGAAGACCTGCCCAGGAAATGGGAGGATTTCCTGAATCCGCGCTGGAAAGGGCAATTGGGAATCGAAGCCAAGATCCAGGAATGGTATGCCGCCATCGTGCTGGATATGGGCGAACAGAAGGGCATTCAATTCTTCCGCGATCTGGTGGCGAAGAACGGCCTGTCAGTGCGCAACGGCCATTCGGTCCTGAACAATATGGTGATCGCCGGCGAGGTGCCGATGACGCTGGCGATGTACAGTTACATGCCGATCGCCGCCAAAAACCAGGGCGCGCCGATCGACTGGTTCGCGCTGGAACCGACCATCGGGCGCGCCAACGGCGTCGGCGTGGCGCGCCATGCGGCGCATCCGTATGCCGCGCTGCTGTTCGTCGATTATCTGCTGTCGCCGGAAGCGCAGAAAATATTGGTGGATCTGGGCTATGTTCCCTCCAACACCAAAGCGAAGTCGCCGCTGGGCGACCTGCGCATCAAACTCATCGATCCGGTGCTGACGCTGGACGAACTGGATAAATGGACCAAGTCCTACGATGCGGTGGTGGTGCATCCGGTCAAACAATAATGGAGACGTGCATGCAAGCGATATCGAAAATCCTCGGCGCGGGAATCGCGGGAATCGCGGGAATCGTCGCCATAGCGGCGCTCGCGTTTGCCGCCATGCAGCCGGCGCAAGCCCAGACGGCCGCGCCGGCTGGCTCTGCCGCTGCTGCCGCCGCCGTGCCGATGTACGAAGGCGCCGACCGCACGCAACGGCTGATTGAGGGCGCCAAAAAAGAAGGCACGCTGACCTTCTATACATCGATGGCGGCGAAGGACACCGCGGAACTGGCGGCCGGTTTCGAGAAAAAATACGGCATCAAGATCCAGGTCTGGCGATCCGGCAAACAGAACGTCCTGCAGCGCGCCATCACCGAAGCGCGCGCCGGCCGCAACGAAGTCGACATGATCCTGGCGCCGTCCCCCGAAATGGAAGCGCTGCATCGCGAGAAACTGCTGCAGCCGGTGCGCTCGCCCTTCCAGGCCGATCTGATTCCGGTGGCGCTGCCGGCGCATCGGGAGTGGGCCGGCATGCGCGCCAATGTTTACGTGCAGGCCTATAACACCCAAAAGGTCAGCCGCGACGATCTGCCGCGCAGCTACGAAGATCTGCTGGATCCGAAGTGGAAGGGCAAGCTGGGCATCGAGGCCAAGGCGCAGAACTGGTTCTATGTGCTGCTGCAGACCATGGGCGAGGAAAAGGGCATGGCGTATTTCCGCGAGCTGGTGGCGAAGAACGGCGTGTCGGTGCGTTCGGGCATGTCGCTGCTGGCCAATATGGTGGTGTCGGGCGAGGTGCCCTTTGCGTTGACGATGTACACCTACCTGGTCGATCAGAACAACGCGAAGGGCGCGCCGATCGCTTATCTGACGCTCTCGCCGACCGTGGCGCATACCGACGGCGTGGGGATTTCCCGCACTGCGCCGCATCCCTATGCGGCGACCCTGTTCTACGACTATCTGTTCAGCGACGGACAGATCATGATCGCCAAGGGGCACGGCCTGACCACCAACAAGCGCGACGAGGCAACGCTGAACAAACTGCATCCGACCTTCATCGATCCCGCGATGCTGCTGGATAACCTGGACAAATGGACGCAGTTGTATAACGACACGATCATGGGACGCACGGCCAAGCAATAGCCGGCCGTACGCGCATCAGACCTGTTGCTATCCCGTTATATGGGATTGAGTTCTGATATGCGGGAAAATCGCATTGGCAGCGGGGGAAGGAGAATTTATAATTCGTCCTTCAAACATATACATGAATCTATGTCACAGCAACTCGTCTCCGGCAGCCTGAAATCCCGCCTCGCGCTTTCCCCCAGTTACCCATGGATGATTCTGGCGACGATCGCCATCGGCACCTTCATGGCCAATGTGGACGGCAGCATCCTGAACATCGCACTGCCGGAATTGCAGCGCGACTTCGGCATTGAGCTGGCCAGGCTGCAGTGGGTGGTTTCCGCCTATCTGCTGGTCATCACGGCGATCCTGCCGGCGATGGGCGGCTTGTCCGACCGCTTCGGGCGGCGCAATTTTTATCTGAGCGGCCTTTTCTTTTTCACGCTGGGTTCGGTGTTCTGCGCGTTGTCGGGCGATTTGAACCAGTTGCTGGCCGCGCGCCTGATCCAGGCCTTCGGCGCCTCGATGATCATGGGCAACAGCATGGCCATCATCGTGACATCCTTTCCCTCCGGCAAGCGCGGCCAGGCATTGGGCATCATCAGCAGCGTGGTGGCGATCGGCACGCTGACCGGCCCGGCGGTAGGCGGCGTGCTGATCGAGCGCGGCGGCTGGCCGCTGATTTTCTGGATCAACGTGCCGATCGGCGTGATTGGGGTCGTGATGGGCTGGCTGCTGTTGCCGAACACCAAAGGCAGCGTCAAGAGCGGCAGCTTCGATGCGCGCGGCGCGGTTTACTTCTTTTGCGCGATGAGCGGGCTGGTGCTGTTTCTGTCGAACGGGCATTTATGGGGCTGGCTCGGCGGCTACAGCATGGTCAGCCTGGCGTGCGCGGTGTTGGGCGGCATCGCCTTCGTGCGCGAGGAATTGCGCGTGCCGGAGCCGTTGATCGACTTGTCGCTGTTCCGGCGTCCGAGTTTCGCGCTCGGGTTGGCCGCGTGTTATCTGTCGTACGTGGTGATGGCGTTTCCGGCGCTGCTGATGCCTTTGTTCCTGAATATGGTGCTGGATATACCGTTGTCCGAAACCGGCTGGATCATGAGTTCGCAGGCGATCGCGATGATGGTCATGGCGCCGATCGGCGGCGGGCTCGCGGACCGTTTCGGCTATGCACGGCCGGCGGCATTCGGCATGCTGATGACCTTGGCCGCGCTATTGTGGATGGCCAGCTTCGACTTCGGCACAGGCCATTTGCAGCTGCTGGGCGCGCTGGTGCTGTTCGGCGGCGGACTGGGGCTGTTCATGTCGCCCAACAATACATCGGTGATCGAAGCAGGACCGCCTGAAAAGCCGGGCGTGACAGCGGGTCTGATTGCCACCGTGCGCAATTTCGGCCGTGTCAGCGGCGTTGCATTCGCAGTGCTGATGTTCGGCGACGCGGCGACGATGGTATTGACCGCGCCCTCGCTGGCGCACCATATCAGCGTTGCGCTGATGGTGGCGGCCGGGTTGACGCTGTTGGCGCTGGGGTTGTCGTTTGGGCGGGTTTATGGGCGGCGGAAGAAGGATTAGCTTCGCGGGTGTGATTAAACAGCCGCCACCGTCTGCACTTCGATCAAACATTCTTTCCTGGCCAACCCGTTGATGACCAGGAGCGTATTGGGTGGATAATTGTCCGCGCCGAACATCACGGGAAAGTGTTCTTTTCTCCAGCGCTTGAATTCCGGAATAAGTTCGGCGTCTGTCAGGTAGGTCGTAAATTGCACGACCTTGCTCCAATCCGAACCCGATGCAACCAGAGCGGCATGAATGGCATTGAATACGCCGTCGCATTGGGCTGACATATTTTCTCCAGCGCTTACCTGGCCGGCAATGAACAGCAGTTCGTTCGCCTTGATGCGGGTTACATGCGAGTACTCGCCGGCAGGTTTGCCGAGGGCTTCAGGGTTGTGTCTGGTGACTGACATGTGTTCTCCGCGCCAGCATGGCTTAATGTAATAATTAAAACGATTTTCCGGGCAGGGCAATCCGCCGGCTACGCTAGAATACCATTCGACTTTCCAACGATGCGGGCGATACCCCGGCAGGCCCGGCCATTGTAATTTATCCGATATGGAGCCTACCAAATGAAAGCAGTCATGCTGTACGAAGTCACCTTGGAAGGCATGGCCAAGGCGCCGGCCAATTACCCGGCGCATCGCGCGTTGGTCGATGAATTTCATGCTCGCGGCGTATTGTTGATGGTCGGGACGTTCGCCAATCCGGCGGAAGGCGCCATGGCGATATTTGCGAATCGCAAGGCGGCGGAAGAATTTATCGGGAAAGATCCGTTCGTCCTTCATGGCGTCGTGCATAAATGGACGTTGCGGGAGTGGAATGAAGTGCTGGCTTGAATTTTTATTGTAGACGAAACGGCTTGCGCCAAGCCGTAAATGCAAAAGGGCTTACATCTCTGTAAGCCCTTGCTTTTATTCACATTCTTGGTGGCCCGGGGCGGAATCGAACCACCGACACAAGGATTTTCAATCCTCTGCTCTACCGACTGAGCTACCAGGCCAAGAGGCGAGAGTATAGCAAAACATTTTCAAAACGCAAACACCTTCGGCAAAAATGTTTTACGGCTGCCGCTATAATGGCCGGATGAAAAATTCTTCTCCTGTTTCCGAAGGGATCGACGTCTGCGTGGTCGGCGGCGGCGTGATCGGCAAGGCGGCGGCGCTGGCGTTGGCGCAGGCCGGGCAGCGCGTGTGCCTGCTGATTGGCGCGTCGCCGGTGGCGAAAGCGGCCGCTGCGGCCGCGGGCCAAGGCTGGGATGCGCGGGTCTATGCCGTCAACCAGGTCGCGCACGATTTGCTGGACGGACTCAAGGTCTGGGATGCGCTGGACGCCGCGCGCGTCACCGCGGTCGACGGCATGGTGGTCACCGGCGATGCCAAGCATCGTCCCGGCGTGCTGGAATTCGATGCGTATTCCGCGCGCGTGGGCGCGCTGGCCTGGATCGTCGAAGACCGCAATCTGAACCAGGCGCTCGACGCCGCGCTGAAATTCGCACCCAATCTCCGCATCGTCAACGCCGCCGCAAAGGCGCTGCAAAGCGATATGGATGCGGCGACGCTGCAATTGGATAACGGCGAAGCCGTCGCCGCCAAGCTGGTGGTCGGCGCCGACGGCGGCCAGTCGTGGGTGCGCTCGCAGTGCGATATCGGCCTCGATTACCGTTCGTACGAGCAACGCGCCATCGTCAGCAATTTCGCCTGCACGCAGGCGCATCACGGCGTTGCCTATCAATGGTTTACCGAGGCGCAGGGCATCGTCGCATTGCTGCCATTGCCGGACAGGCAGGTGTCGCTGGTCTGGTCGGCGCCGGAAACCCTGGCGCAGACACTGCTGCGGGAAACGCCGGCGCAACTCGCGCAGCGCCTGTCGCTGCTGGCCGGCGCGCAGCTGGGCGAATTGACGCCCTTGCAACCGGAAATCGTGCGCGACTTTCCACTGGCGCTGATCAAGCCGCACGCGATGATCGCGCCGCGCGTCGCATTGATCGGCGACGCCGCGCATGTGATCCACCCCTTGGCCGGGCACGGCATGAATCTGGGATTCGCCGATGTTGCGGTATTGGTAAAAACAATTAACGGGCGCGAGCCGCAACGCGACTGTGGCGACCCGCGCGTGCTGGCGCGCTACGCTAGGATGCGCAAGGAAGATGTGCTATTAATGCAGATCGCCACCGATAGCCTGGCGCGGCTGTTCGCGGTCGATGCCGAGCCGTTGCGGATGGTGCGCAATGCCGGCCTGCATCTGGTCAACCGGCTGCCCGCGCTGAAGCGTCGTCTGATGACGCATGCGCTGGGTCAAATCAAGTAATTCTGAAAGGTTCGCATGTCAAAATTGTTCTCGCGTTTCGCCTTCGCCGGTCTCGGCCTGCTGTTGGCCGCCGCGGCCTCGCTGGCTTCCGCGCAAGTCACTGAAGCCAATATCAAGCGCCTGATCGAGCCGCGTCTGGGCGAAGGCGCCAAGGTGACCGGCGTAACCAAAACGCCTTACGCCGGCCTGTATGAAGTGCAGGTCGACGGCGATATCCTGTACACCGATGCCAACGCGAAATATCTTTTCATCGGCCGCGTGGTGGATACGCAAACATACAAGGATTACACCAAGGAGCGCGTCGACGCGATCAGTTCCGTGAAATTTTCCGATCTGCCTTTCGACCTGGCGATCAAGAAGGTCAAGGGCAATGGGAAGCGCGTGATCGCGGTGTTCGAGGATCCGAATTGCGGTTACTGCAAACGCTTCCAGGAAACCCTGAAAAGCATCGATAACGTCACGGTATACACCTTCCTGTACAACATCCTGTCGCCGGATTCGATCGTCCGTTCGCGCAATGTCTGGTGTTCAACCAATCCGGTCCAGGCCTGGGACGACTGGATGATCGACGGCAAGACGACGCCGACCGCGCCGGCCGCATGCGCCGCGCCGCACGAGAAGGTGTTGGCGCTGGGACAAAAATTGAAAGTCACCGGTACGCCGACGATCTTCTTTAGCGACGGCAGCCGGATACCCGGCGCCATCGATGCGCAGGGGCTGGAAGCGAAATTCAAAGAGGTTTATCCGTCGAAGTCCTGAGCGGGATTTCAGAGGAATGATTGATAAATAACTAACGCCGGCATGCCGCAAGGATGCCGGCGTTTCTTTTGCAGGTCTTTTTGTTATTTTGCAGTGGTATGCAATTGCATGGTCGCGGCCTCGAATTTTCCTTCGCACAGCAGCGGAATAACCTTCAGGCTTTTTTCGATCGCTTCGTCGATCAGTTGCTGCTCTTCCTTGCGCGGCCGATGCAGCACATAGTCGGCAACCGCCTGCTGCGATGCCGCGGTGCGCGGATGGCCGATGCCGATGCGCAGCCGCCAGTAGTCCTGCGTGCCGAGCGCCGCGGTGATGTCTTTCAAACCATTGTGTCCGCCGGACGAGCCGCCCTTCTTGATCTTGGCGGCGCCGGGCGGCATGTCGAGTTCGTCGTGCACCACCAGCACGTCTTCGGCGGCGATCTTGTAGAAACGCGCCAGCGCGCCGACCGACTGTCCGGAGCGGTTCATGAAGGTCTGCGGCTCCAGCAGAAAAATATCCTCTCCCGCGCATTTGATCTTGCCGGCCAGCGCATTGAAGGATTTTTCACGCGTCAAGGGCTGGCCGGCCAGCGCGTCGACCAGCCAGAAGCCGGCATTGTGCCGGGTCTGTTCGTATTCGGGGCCGGGGTTGCCAAGCCCGACAATGAGGCGGATTGCCATGATCGATTCCAGTATCAAAATACGCGGAGCGAAAAGCGCCGATTATCCCGATAATCCGCGGCTGCGTCCATTACTTGGTCATTGCCTGATCACTTGGCGCGGGTCGCCGAATTGCGTATCATCCAGCGCTTGATTTCATTTTTTACGATTTTCCAATGCTGCCTTCGATAGAACAACGTCTTGCCGTAGAACTCGCCGCCAAACCGGCCCAGGTCGCCGCCGCCATCGCGCTGCTGGATGAAGGCGCCACAGTGCCCTTCATCGCGCGCTACCGCAAGGAAGCCACCGGCGGCCTGGACGATATCCAGCTGCGCCTGCTGGAAGAGCGCCTGCGCTATCTGCGCGAGCTGGAAGACCGCCGCGGCGCGATCCTGGCGTCGATCGAAGAGCAGGGCAAGCTGACGCCGGCCTTGCGCGACAGCATCATGCATGCCGAAGACAAAACGCGGCTGGAAGATCTGTATCTGCCCTACAAGCAAAAACGCCGCACCAAGGCGCAGATCGCCGCCGAGGCCGGCCTGACCGAACTGGCGGACGCCTTGCTGAACGATCCGATGCTGGACCCGGAAGCCACCGCCGCCGCCTACATCAAGCCGGCCTTCACCACCGAAGCCGGCGACAACCCCGGCGTTGCCGACGCCAAGGCGGCGCTGGACGGCGCGCGCCAGATCCTGATGGAGCGTTTCGCCGAAGATGCCGAATTGCTGCAGGCGCTGCGCGAGTATCTGACCGAGCACGGCGTGGTCGAGTCGAAAGTGGTGGAAGGCAAGCAGGACGCCGGCGAAAAATTCGCCGATTATTTCGATTACTCGGAGACTATCGGCACCATTCCTTCGCACCGCGCGCTGGCGCTGTTCCGCGGACGGCGCGAGGAAGTGCTGAACGTTGCGCTGCGGCTGGACAGCGAAGCCGAAAAGCCGAAATGGGATGCGCCGCATAATCCTTGCGAAGGCCGCATCGCGGCGCGTTTCGGCATCGGCATGAAGCAGCGCCCGGCCGACAAATGGCTGGCCGATACCGTACGCTGGGCCTGGCGCGTGAAGGTGTTCATGCATCTGGAAACCGAGCTGATGACGGGGCTGCGCGAGCGTTCCGAGACCGAGGCGATCAATGTCTTCGCGCTGAATCTGAAAGCGCTGCTGCTGGCCGCGCCGGCCGGTCCGCGCGCGACCATGGGGCTGGATCCCGGCCTGCGCACCGGCGTCAAGGTGGCGGTCGTCGACGCCACCGGCAAGGTAGTCGATACCGCCACCATTTATCCGCATCAGCCGCGCAACGACTGGGACGGTTCGCTGCATACGCTGGCGCAACTGGCCCGCAAGCATCAGGTTTCGCTGATTTCCATCGGCAACGGCACCGCATCGCGCGAAACCGACCGGCTGGCGCAGGACCTGATCAAGATGCAGCCGGAACTGCAATTGACCAAGATCGTGGTATCGGAGGCGGGCGCATCGGTTTATTCGGCATCGGAATTCGCTTCGCGCGAATTGCCGGATATGGATGTGTCGATTCGCGGCGCGGTGTCGATCGCGAGGCGCTTGCAGGATCCGCTGGCGGAACTGGTGAAGATCGATCCGAAATCGATCGGCGTCGGCCAGTATCAGCACGATGTCGGCCAGTCGCAACTGGCGCGCTCGCTCGATGCGGTGGTGGAAGATTGCGTGAATGCGGTCGGCGTCGATGTGAATACGGCGTCGGCGCCGTTGCTGGCGCGGGTTTCGGGCCTGAACGCCAGCGTCGCCCAAAGCATCGTGACGTATCGCGACATGAAGGGCATGTTTACCTCGCGCGCGGCGTTGCGCGAGGTGCCGCGGCTCGGCGACAAAACCTTCGAGCAGGCGGCCGGCTTTCTGCGCGTGATGGCCGGCGCCAATCCGCTCGACGCTTCGGCGGTGCATCCCGAATCGTATCCGCTGGTGGAAAAGATCCTGGCCGATATCAAGAAAGACGTGAAGGGCGTGATCGGCGATGCCGGGCTGTTGAAATCGCTGAATCCGGCCAAATACGCGGATGAAAAATTCGGCGTGCCGACGATTGCCGACATCCTGAAGGAACTGGAAAAACCGGGCCGCGATCCGCGTCCGGAATTCACTACCGCGACTTTCAAGGACGGCGTCGAGGAGATCAAGGATCTGCGGCCGGATATGATTCTGGAAGGCGTGGTGACCAACGTCGCGGCGTTCGGCGCCTTCGTCGACATCGGCGTGCATCAGGACGGTCTGGTGCATATCTCGGCCTTGTCGAATACCTTCGTCAAGGATCCGCACAGCGTGGTGAAAGCCGGCCAGGTGGTAAAGGTGAAGGTGCTGGAAGTGGACCCGAAGCGCAAGCGGATCGCGCTGACGATGCGCCTTTCGGACAGTGCGCCGGCCGCCGGCAGCAAGCCGGAGCAGCGCGGCGATCGCAACGACCGCACGCGCCTGGCGCAGCAGCAGAAAGCGCCGGCGCCGGCATCGAGCGCCAATAGCGCGATGGCGGCTGCGTTTGCCAAACTGAAATCCTGATGGTCTGATAGTCCATCGTTGAAAAAAACGGCCTTTTGTAAATTTACAAAAGGCCGTTTTGTTTTTCTTTCCCGTTCCTGTCATCGTGAAGCGATGTGCCGGAAAGGATGGATGATGCGGGATCAGCTCACGGTATTGTCAGGCGTATTGGCCGTGGCAGGCGTATCCGTCGTGGCAGGCGTTGTGCCGTTGGCTTGGTCGGCGACGCCCGATGCCGCGGCGATCTTGGCCTTGGTCGCCGCGACGAAGTCGGCAAAGCCCTGCGTGATCAGCGAGTAGGTCTTATCGATATTGCCGCCGATGGTCGAATCGCCGACCTTCAGGTCGAGCGCGCCCATGCCTTGCAGAATGCCGCGCGCTTCCTTGAAGCCTTCGTCAACGCCGCCCTGGATGACTTTCATGAAGCGGTCGAGAACCGCGCTTTCATCTTCGCCGGGGAAGCTCTGTTTATACAGATCGAACAGGCCGGTACTCAGCGAGACGATGCGGCCGGCCGTGCCTTCAGGCGAATTATCCTGCGACATGGCGTTCTGGATCGCGTTGTCGCCCATGGTGGGTTTCAACTGTTCGTTGATGTTGTCGATGGCGGTCTTGTAGACCAGCGTCAGCGGGTCGTTTTTTGTCGACAGGGAAACCGTCAGCGCCGATTGCACAATGGCAACGTTCAATTGCTGATTGGCTGCCGCGACCGCTGCGGTGCCGCTGAGCTTTGGGGTGTCGTTCGAGGCGGCAGCGCTGGTCGCGGTGCCGTTGGCGGGGTTTGAAACCTGGGTTTGATTCTGGGTCTGGGAAGACCCGGTTGCGCCTGCAATAGCGTCAGTTGCCATGACAATCTCCTTCGCGGTGGGGGACTGCGAACTCGGGTGAGTCAACAGCGGTACACGCTTGGTAACGGCAGGAATGTAAAAAACTGTAGTCCTACAAATCCGGCAAAAACTGGTCGTTCCCCAGTAGGACTGTAGACATGAAATTTACAATTCGATTTCGTCGATCAAAAATAAGCGGCGATGTTCGCGTATTGCGTAGCGGTCGGTCATGCCGGCGATATAGTCGGCGATGTTGCGCGCCTGCAAGAGGCGATGCTGATCGGGATCGCCGCCCGGCAGCGGCTGGACGCGGTAATCGGGGGGAAGCAGAATCGGCTCCGCCAGCAAAATATCGAATAGCTGCGTGACGATGCGGCGCGCCTTGCTGCTCATGCGGTTGACGCGGTAGTGGCGGTACAGCTTATCCAAAAGAAAACGTTTCAAAACCAGCGCGTCCTGCGCCATCGAATCCGAAAACGCGATCAGCGGCGGCGCATTTCGCACGTCGTCGATGTTTCGAGGCTGCACAGAGGCGATGCGTTCCCTGGAAGTCGTGATCAGATCGACGACCAGCGTATTGATCATGCGCCGGATGGTTTCATTGATGGCGCGCCGGCCGGCGATGCCGGGATAGGCGATTTCGACGTCGCGCCGGTGCCGCGCGAACAGATCGACTTCATCCAGTTGTTCTATCGATATCAATCCGGAACGCAGTCCATCGTCGATATCGTGATTGTTATAGGCGATTTCGTCAGCCAGATTGGCGAGCTGGGCTTCCAGGCCGGCCTGCTTTTTGTCGATGAAGCGCTGGCCGATGGCGCCCAGTTTCGCGGCATTGGCCAGCGAACAATGTTTGAGGATGCCTTCGCGTGTTTCGAACATCAGATTGAGTCCGTCGAACGCGCCGTAATGCTGCTCCAGATGATCCACCACGCGCAGGCTCTGCAGATTGTGTTCGAAACCGTGAAAATCGCGCATGCAGGCATTCAGCGCATCCTGGCCCGCATGGCCGAACGGCGTGTGGCCCAGGTCGTGCGCCAGCGAAATGGCTTCAACCAGGTCTTCGTTCAATTGCAGGTTGCGGGCGCTGGAACGCGCGATCTGCGCGACTTCGATGCTGTGCGTGAGGCGGGTGCGGAACAGGTCGCCTTCGTGATTGACGAATACCTGGGTTTTATATTCGAGCCGGCGGAACGCGGTCGAATGGATGATGCGATCGCGATCGCGCTGGAATTCGCTGCGCGAATTCGGCGCGTCTTCGGGATAGCGGCGTCCTGGCGAACTTGCCGCATGCGCGGCGTATGGGGCTAACTGATTCGGCAGGTCGTGTTGCATGGTTTACCCCGTTGTATTGCTGCAGGCCCTGAGAGTTTCCAGCAGCAGTGCTTGCGGCGCCTTGGTGATCAGCGGCGTGCCCAGCGGTTTGATCAGGATGAATTTGATTTCGCCGCCTTCGTTTTTCTTGTCGACCTGCATCAGTTCCAGCCAGCGCGATTCGCCGAGATCGGGAGCAACGACCGGCAATCCTGCCGCGGCGGTTACCGCGGCTACCCGTGCGCGGGTGGCCGCATCGATATAACCGAGCCGTTGCGACAGATCGGCTGCCATGACCATGCCGCAGCCGACCGCTTCGCCGTGCAGCCATTTGCCGTAGCCGAGGCCGGATTCGATGGCGTGGCCGAAGGTATGGCCGAAATTCAGGATGGCGCGCAGGCCGCCTTCGCGTTCATCCTGCTGCACGATGGAAGCCTTGATTTCGCAGGAACGGCGGATTGCATACGCCATCGCCGCGCTGTCGTTGGCGTTCAATTTTTCGATGTTCGCTTCGATCCAGTCGAAGAATGCGGCATCGGTAATGGCGCCATGCTTGATGACTTCCGCCAGTCCCGCCGCCAGTTCGCGTGGCGGCAGGGTCTGCAGGGTATCGGTATCGGCGATCACGGCCTGCGGCTGATAGAACGCGCCGATCATGTTTTTGCCGAGCGGATGGTTGATGCCGGTCTTGCCGCCTACCGAGGAATCGACCTGCGCCAGCAGGGTAGTGGGAATCTGAACGAACGGGATGCCGCGCATGTAAGAGGCGGCGGCAAAGCCGGTGAGATCGCCGATCACGCCGCCGCCGAGGGCGATCAGCGTGGTATGGCGGTCGCATTTGTCGCGCAGCAATGCATCGAAAATCAGCATCAGGCTGGACCAGTTCTTTTCTTCCTCGCCGTCTGGCAGCACGATATTGCCGACTTGTTTGCCGGCCTGACGCAAGGTGTTCGTCAAGGTTTCCAGATACAGCGGCCCGACCACGGTATTGGTCACGATGACCACGCGCTTGCCGGCGATGCGCTGCGCCATCAACTCTGCATTGCGCAGCAGATTGCGGCCGATGGTGATCGGATAGCTGCGTTCGCCGAGTTCGACCTGCAGCGTGATGGGCGCCATGGTGTTGTTGACGTTGTCGGTGTCGGTGCTGTCGATGCTGTTGTCCATATTGCCGGGATTGTCGTTGTTATGTGCGTTCAAAGGGAGCGGAGAGGGGAGCGGCGCGGGCTTGACGTTGATCTGCGACATGATTGCGTGCACCAGGTATTGCAGATTGGGCCGGCCGGTTTCGATGACCACGTGCGCGACTTCCCGGTACAGGGGTTCGCGCTGGCGTGACATTTCTTCCAGGCGTTTGCGCGGATCCGGCGTTTGCAGCAGCGGACGGTTTTTATCCTTGCCGGTGCGCTGCAGGATTTGCGTGATGCCGGTGCGCAGGTAAATGACGGTGCCGCGCGATTTCAGGAAAGCGCGGTTTTCCGGCAGCAGCACCGCGCCGCCGCCGGTGGCCAGGACGATATTGTCCATCGCGGTCAGGTCGCGGATGACGTCGGCTTCGCGCTGGCGGAAACTGGCCTCGCCTTCGACTTCGAAAATGACGGGGATGGACGCGCCGGTGCGCGATTCGATCTCATGATCGGAATCGATGAAACGCATGTTCAGCTTTTTTGCCAACGCCCGGCCGATGGTTGTCTTGCCGGAACCCATCAAACCGACCAGAAAAATACTTCCACTCATATGCAGCAAGTCATTCCTGACTTATCAATGCGAAAACACCGATTTTACCGTTTGTTAAGACACTATCGGTAAAAAACCGTATTCGATTCATGGTGCGCGCCTCGTTCAGGGCGGCGATACGGCCGCCGCAGCGCCCGCCGCCGCTTCGTTTCCGACAATCTTGGGCGTCAGGAAGATCAGGAGTTCGGTCTTGTCATGCAGTTTTTCAGTGCTTTTGAACAAGTTTCCGAGTACGGGAAGGTCGCCCAGCAGCGGCACCTGGGTTTTATTGTCGGCGATCGTTTCGGTATAAATGCCGCCGATGACCACGGTGCCGTCGTTTTCGACCTGTACCTGCGTCTTGATATGCTTGGTATTGATGGCCAGTCCGCCCGGCGTCGCGATGCCGCGGCTGTCCTTGTTGATGTCCACATTCAGGATGATCTGGTCGTCCGGCGTGATCTGGGGCGTCACCTGGAGTTTCAGATTGGCTTTCTTGAATGCTGTCGAGGTAGCGCCTTGGCCGGCGGCCTGCTGATACGGAATTTCCTCGCCTTGTTCGATCAGCGCGGCCTGCTGGTCGGCGGTGACCACGCGCGGACTGGAAACGATCCGGCCTTGGCCGTCGGCCTCCAGCGCCGACAGTTCCAGCGACAGAAAGCGGCCGGCCGAGGGATTGAACAGGCTCAGCGCCAACTGGCCGGCACGCAATCCGCCCAGTGCGCGCGCCGGCAGATCGAGCGCGCCGCCATTGCGGTGCGGGGCGTCGGCGGGCGGCCCACCGGACGACGCCGCGGCCGCGCCGTGATTGCCGGTGGCGAAGCCGAGCCGGACGCCCAGGTTGCGGCTGAATTGGTGATTGGCCTCGACGATATAAGCCTGTATCAGGACCTGGCGCGAGGCGATGTCGATTTTCCCGATCAGCGCGCGCACCTGATTCAAGGCGCCGGGCGTGTCGGTAATCAGCAGTTGATTGGTGCGGGCGTCGACGATGGCGCTGCCGCGCGCCGACAGCAGGCTGCTGCCCGCATTCGGCTTGCTGCGGCCATCGTCGCCGATGTGCAGCAGCTTGCGCAGCGTTTCGGCTTTTTGGTAATTCAGCTGAAACAGCTCGCCCTGCAAGGTTTCCTGCTGTACCTGCGCCGCGGCCAATGTTTGCTCCATTTTCTGGCGGCGGGCCAGTTCTTCCTGCGGCGCGATCCACAGCACCTCGCCGATCCGGCGCGACGCCAGGCCCTTGCTTTGCAGCAGGACATCGAGCGCTTGCGCCCAGGTCAAATTGCGCAGATCGACAGTGATGCTGCCTTTGACGCTGTCGCTGGCGAGGATGTTGGTATTGCCCAAGCGCGCGAAAACCTGCAGCAGGGCGCGCAGATCGATGTTGGTTACATCGATCGACATTGGTGTGTTCGCGGGACTGACGGCAGCGGCGGCAACCGGATAGGGCGGCGATGGCGTTTTCAAGGCGACGCGCCGGACTTGTTTTCCGGCTTCGATCAGTTTGTAAGCCGCGCCGCCGTAATTCACGGTGCCGAGCAAATGGATGATCGGCTTGTCGCTTGTCTGTGCGCCTGCGGCCGCGCTTTCCGCCGAATGCACGGCGGCCAATGGATTTGCATCGGACTCGGCCATGAAGGGCGAAAACGGATCGCGCGCCTCGGCGCAGGCCGGCGGCAATATCGTGAAAATTGCCGCGCACAGCATGCGCGCGAGGGCGCTATCGGTTCGTTTCATGGGGATTGCCGTTCGGTGAATTCAAGGGTATGGCGACTACGGTAGCCTGGAGATTCAACAGGCCATCGGCTGCCTGCAGGGTCAATGGATCGAGCATGACGATGCGGGGCAGGCGCGCAATATCGTCGATGAAGCGCGCAACTGCCCGATAGCTGCCGACGGCGCTGATCTGGATTGATATCTTTCCTGCAGGGTCCGGTTTGAACATGGTGAAACGCAGGCCGCGCGTCCGGCCGGCCGTATCGATTTCGTCCATGACCGCTTCCTGTTCGCCGCTGCCGGTCAATTGCTGGCGCAGCAAGGCGAGCTTCCGTTGCGCATGCCGCATATGGATTTGCAGCAGGTCGAGCTTCGGCGCATCGGGTTGCCGCCGCAGATAAGCCTGCTTCAGGGACAGTTCCTGTTGCCGCAGCCGATCCAGGTCGTCGATTGCAAGCCGATACGGAAACAGCCAGACGATGCCGGCGCCCGCTGAGAAGGCAAGCGCCGCGGCCGCGGCCACGGCAATGCGCATCAGTTTGACCGATACCGCATCGATGATGTTGGTTGCGTCCAACAGGCGCTTTTGCAAGAAAACAGGCATGGCGTCACCTTAATGTCAGCACAATGCCGAACGCCAGCGATCCGCCGTCCCGCCGATTTTCCGCGCGCGTTTCCAGTAGCTGCGCGGACGCGATACTGGTGGTTTGCGCGCTCAGGTTTTGCAATAACGCGGTGACGGTGCGATTCGAGCCCGCTACGCCGTCGAGCGTCACCTTGCCGTCTTGCTGTTGCATTTTTCGCAGGTAGGCGTCGGGCGGAATGTGTGCCGCCAGCGTCGCCAGCACGTCCGCGCCGCGATTGCGCCGGCGCTGCCAGCTTTCTATCTTTTCGATATCGGCCAGCACGGCCCCGGTTTTTGATTGCAGATTGGCGCCCTGTGCGATGTCCTTCTCCAGCCGGATCGCGGCCTGCCGCAACGCATCGTTGCGCATGCTCTGCATTTGGCGGCGGACGTGGACGGCGTGCCAGCCGATGCCGGCCGCGGCGGCGCCCAGCAGCATCGCCAGCAGCAATGCGGCGCAAAAATGCAGGCGGCGGCGATGGCGCTGCCGCGCGCGGTAGGGCAGCAGATTGAATTGCATCATCGCGCATTCCTTTGCATGGCCAGGCCGCAGGCCACCAGATAGGCCCCTGCATGGTCGTCGCCGTCATCTTCGGCCGCTGTTGCGGCGCGGCCGGTTGCCATGGCGGAAAACGGCTGCGCGATGCTGCAACCGAATGCGGCGTCGGGCGGTTCTGACGCTGGCATCAACGTATTCCATAACAGTTCGCGCAATTGCATCAATCGCGGCGCCGGACAATCGCCGCCGATAAAGACATGCGACAGCGTCATGCCGGCCGGCATGGCAAGCGGCAGCGCCCGCGCCGCCGCGGTGGCGATTTGTGCGGGATCGGCATGCCGGTCGCAGCCGGGCAGTTCGCGGTGATGCAGTAATTGATGCCGATCGAAGAGCGCGATTTGCGTTCGCGCGGCATCGCAGACCAGCAAGGCGACGGTTGCCTGTCCGGCCATTTCGAAGCCGCCGTCCGCGCGCAGGCAGGCGGCATGCGCGGCATATAAATCGATATCGAGCACGATCGGCGTCAGTCCGGCGGCTTCAACCGCGGCGACCCGGTCCTCCACCTGTTCGCACCGGGCGGCCGCGATGACGATGTCGCGCCGCGCATCGTCGCCGGACGCCATGCCGCTGAACTGATGATCGACGCGCACCTGGTCCGGCGCGAGGGTCAAGTAGCCGGCGGCTTCGGCGGTGACCATTGCTTCCAGCGCCGCCGCCCGGATATGCGCGGGCGCCTGCATCGGCCGCGTGAAGACGGCATCGGCGGGCAGCGCCAGCGCCAGGTATTTGCGCTTGCTGCCGAGGCGCGCCGCGAGCGCAGCGATATGTTCTCCCAGCCGGGCGGGATGCTGTATTTGGCGGTCGGCGACGATGCCGGCCGGCAGTTCCAGCCTGCCATGGCGTTCAAGCCGGTAGCGCCGGTCGGCGCCTTGGGACAGTTCGACCATGCGGATGGCCGTCTGGCCGATGTCGAGCCCCAGCGGCAAGGCCGGTCTGAAATAATGCGAATAGCGCGAAATGGAAAATGCCAAGGAATGCTCCCAAGTGAGACGGGGCTGCCTGGCGCATGGCGGAGTGGCGGAGGATGGATTTTTGCAATGCAGCAGCGGCGATGAGCACTGCTGCATTGCGAGATCCAGATACTAGCAATCGCTGTAGCCATGTTGCAACGACAACCCTGACAGACGCCTGACCGCTATAATGGCCGGATTCTCAATGCATACTTTCATGACGCATGGTTCAGCCTCCTTCCAGCAGCAACAAGCCTGACAACAAGCCTGACAGCGGGTCCGACAAGGGATCCGCCAGGGGATCCGACGAAACATCGGCAAAAGGGTCAACAGACGGCGCCGTAAAAGACCCTGTAAAGGGAACGGCAAAAGCATCCGCGAAAAAAACACCTGCTCCGGGTCGGCGGATGCATCCGGCATTGCGCGCCATTCTGGTCCTTTGCGCGGTCGTGGCCGGGCTGTTCGCGGCCGGCGCGCTGACTATAGGACTGATTCTGACGATGGCCTATCCGAAGCTGCCGGACCTGGACGCAATCACCGATTACCGGCCCAAGGTGCCGCTGCGCATATTTTCCGCGGACGGCGTTCTGATCGGCGAGTTCGGCGAAGAACGGCGCAACCTGACGCATATCAAGGATATTCCCGACATCATGAAGAAGGCCGTGCTGGCGATCGAAGACGACCGCTTCTATGAACACGGCGGCGTCGACTATCAAGGCATCCTGCGCGCCTCGGTGTCCAACCTGACGGGCGGCGGCGGCGGCGCCAGCACCATCACGCAGCAGGTGGCGCGCAATTTCTTCCTGACCAGCAACGAGCCGACCTTTCTGCAGAAAGCCTCGCGCAAATTCCTGTATGAAATTCCGCTGGCCTGGAAAATCGAACGCAATCTGACCAAGGATCAGATCCTTGAGGTATACATGAATCAGATTTATCTGGGACAGCGCGCCTACGGGTTTTCCTCCGCCGCCCAGATTTATTTCGGCAAGAAGCTTGGTGAGCTGAGCATTGCCGAAGCGGCCATGCTGGCCGGCCTGCCGAAAGCGCCGTCGGCCTACAATCCGGTGGTCAATCCGAAGCGGGCCCACGCCCGCCAGCAGTACATCCTGCAGCGCATGCGCGCGCTCGGCTACATCACCGAGAAGCAATATAACCAGGCCAAGGACGAAGAGCTGCATGTGAAGACCGATAGTTCGGCATTCAGCATCCACGCCGAGTACGTGGCCGAAATGGCGCGGCAGCTGGTCTATGCCGAGTTCAAGGAAGAAACCTACACGCGCGGCCTGAATGTTGTCACCACCGTCACCAAGACCGACCAGGATGCGGCGTATATCGCCCTGCGCCGCGGCGTCATGGATTACGAGCGCCGCCACGGGTATCGCGGTCCGGAAGCCTACATGGATTTGCCGAACGGTTCGAAGGAAGAGATTGAAAACGCGATCGAAGTCGAGCTGGCGGATCATCCCGACAGCGGCGACCTGGTGGCGGCCGTGGTGCTCAGCGCGACGCCGAAGGAAGTCCATGCGGTACTGGCGTCCGGCGAGGAAATCACCATCAGCGGCCCGGGACTGGCCTTTGCGACCAATCTGCTGAGCGACAAGGCGCCGCCGCAACGCAAGGTGCGGCCGGGCGCGGTGATTCGCGTCTTCCTGGACGACAAGAACTGGACGGTGACGCAGATGCCGCAAGTCGAATCGGCCTTCGTGTCGGTCAATCCGGAGGACGGCGCGATCCGGTCGCTGGTCGGCGGTTTCGATTTCAACCGCAACAAATTCAATCATGTTACGCAGGCATGGCGCCAGCCGGGCTCGTCGTTCAAGCCGTTCATTTATTCGTCGTCGCTGGAAAAAGGCCTGTCGCCGGCAACCATCATCAACGATGCCCCGTTGACGTTTACCCAGACCGGCGGCCAGGTCTGGCAGCCGAAGAACTACGGCAATAAATATGAAGGCCCGATCAGCATGCGGCGCGCATTGCAGAAATCGATCAATATGGTGTCGATCCGGATCCTGGAGCGGGTCGGCGTCAACTATGCGCAGGAATACATCACGCGTTTCGGTTTCGACGCCGCCAAGAATCCGCCTTATCTGACGCTGGCGCTCGGCGCCGGCAACGTGACGCCCTTGCAGATGGCGAGCGCCTATTCGGTTTTCGCTAATGGCGGGTATAAGATTAATCCGTATTTGATTACCAAGATCACCGACGGCAACGGCACGCTGATTTCACAGGCGCGGCCGGACAAGGCGGGCGATGAAGCCAATCGCGTGATCGATCCGCGCAATGCTTTCGTGATGGACAGCATGCTGCGCGACGTGGTGCGGGCCGGTACGGGTTTCAAGGCGATGTCGCTGAAGCGGACCGACCTGGCCGGCAAGACCGGCACCACCAATGATTCCATGGACGCCTGGTTTGCGGGCTATCAGCCCAAGCTGGTCGGCATCGCATGGATCGGCTACGACCAGCCGAAGAGCCTGGGCGACCGCGAAACCGGCGGCGGCCTGGCGCTCCCGATCTGGATCAATTACATGGCCAAGGCCTTGAAGGACCAGCCGATGGTCGGCCGCACCATGCCGTCGGGATTGGTTGAGGCCAATGGCGATTATTACTACGCCGAGTATCCGCCGGGCGGCGCGGTGCGCGATCTGGGAATGGGCAATTCGACCGTTACGCCGGATGAAGAAAAGAAGCGCACTGAAGTCAAGAACGAGCTGTTCTAAAGGAACACCTTATTTTATGAATTCCCTATACCCGCGCGCGCGCAATTCGCACGCCGGGCATTTGCCGCAGCCATGTCCCCAGTCGTGCAGCACGCCGCGTTCGCCCAGATAGCAGGTGTGGGTTTCGGCGCGGATCAGGTCGACCAGCGCCTGGCCGCCCAGTTCCCGCGCCAGCGCCCAGGTGGCGGCCTTGTCGATCCACATCAATGGCGTTTCCACTTTCAGGCGCGTCGCCATGCCGAGATTGAGCGCCACCTGCAGCGCTTTCATCGTATCGTCCCGGCAATCCGGATAACCGGAAAAATCGGTTTCGCACATACCGCCGACCAGGACATCGAGTCCGCGCCGATAGGCCACGGTGGCAGCCACGGTCATGAACAGCAGATTGCGGCCCGGCACAAACGTATTCGGCAAGCCGTTTTCCTGCATGGCGATGGCGACGTCGCTGGTCAGGGCGGTATCCGAAATCTTGCCGATCAGGCCCAGGTCGATCAGATGATCCTCGCCTAATTTTTTATCCCATCGCGCACTGTACTCGCGCATTTTTTGCAGCAGGTGCGGACGCACCGTCAATTCGATCGCATGACGCTGGCCGTAGTCGAAGCCTATGGTTTCGACATGGTCATAACGCGCCAGGGCCCATGCCAGGCAAGTGGTTGAATCCTGGCCGCCGGAAAACAGCACCAGTGCGCGGCCGGCCGGCATTTTTCCCGTTGCCGCGCCTGAAGTCTGGTCAACGCTCATGCGCCCGCCTTGCTGACGCCTTCCAGCGATTGTTCAATGTATTCGCCGTCCGCATCGGTAAAACGCAGGCGTACCGGGTACCATTCCAGCGAAGGCGCCAGCCAGATATCGAGCTTCTGGCCCTGGCTGTCGGCCGGCGGCGCGCGGAAGACGTGCACGGCATTGAATTCGCCTTTCGGCGTGACGATCTTTTCACGCTTGATTACCTTGAAGCTCCATGGTTCGGCATCGTTCTCGCCCGCCACGAAAAATTTCCATTCCGAGCCCGGCGTGAATTTTGCCGGCGCCGCCCGTGCTACCGACAGCAATTGCCAGACGATGCTGGTGCGATCCTGTTCGCCGCCGACAATCGGATAGTTCTGTCCCGACTGGCTGAAGGTAATGGTTTTGCTGTCGCTGTTGAAGGTTGTGGTGGTCGCGTCCTTGCGCAAGCGCTTCTGCACGTACTGGGCCGGCGCCAGGCCGAAACTGTCGATTTTTCCTTCGCTGCGCGCATCCAGAATCTTGCCGAACAACTGCGCGCTGGTTTCACTGTGCACGCTGTATTGCTGCGCATCCGCATTCCACTGCACCACGCCGTTGCCTTTCAGGTTAAGGCCGCTCTGTTTGGCTTCGATTACGTAATTCAATTGGGCCGATGGCGGCGGATTGATTTTGTATTGCGCGGCGGCGTGCGTCTGCGCAAATGCGCTGCCCGCGGCCAGGCCGAGCGCGGCAAGGAGCAAGGCGCGCATGAGGTGCATGAGGTGCATGCGCTGCCGGCTGCGGGAGAGAGTGTGTGAATAAAGTAAATGCATGGCGGCTTTCGATGGGTTCGGTCGGTTCATTTCTTTTCCGGTTCAAATAGGGATCAAGCCGGCGTCAGGCTGGATATGGACATTTCCAGATAGTCGCCGTTGTCTTCGGTATAGCGTATTTTGAGCGGATACCATTGCCGCCCCGGCGCCAGCCAGATGTCGATTTTCTGGTCGTAGGAGCCCGGCTGCGGCATGCGCACCAGATGCCAGGCGCTGATTGCTCCGCCATCGGCGTCGATCTCGTCTTCGCCGCTGACGATGATGCGCCAGGGTTCGGCATCGCGCACGCCGGCAACCAGCATCGTGAAATCCGCGCCGGTAAAAAATGCGGCCGGATTGCCGCGCCCGATGGTTGCCAATTGCCAGATGAAGCTGGCGCGGTCCTGTGCGTCGCCGGGGCGCGGATAGCGATTATCCGAAGCGGAAAACGTAATTGTATTACGCTCGTGTTCGAAGCGGGTATCGGTCGCCGTTTTGCGGAATCGTTTTTCGCTGTAGAGGGTGGGCGACACGCCGGAATCGTCGAGCACGCCGTCGCTGCTGAATTGCAGCAGCGTGAAAAAAAGCACGCTGGCGTTGCCGTCGATGCGATAGCGGCCATCCTGATTGCGCCAGGCAATCTTGCTGCTTCCATAGACTTTCTGGCCGTCGCGCAAGCCTTGCACGTTGTATTTCAATGTCACCGATGGCGGCGCATCGGCGGCATGCGCCGGAGGATGGGGCGCCGGCGCGGGTTCACTTGCGGGCATCGGCGGCGCAACGACATCGGCAGGGGCATTGCCGCCTTCATCGCCGTTGCCGGCGGCTGTTTGCCAATTGCCCTGTCCGCCGGTGATGAGCGGCGGCGCTTCAGCGGCGGGAGCGGCGGGAGCGGCGGGCGGCGCAGGTGGCGGACGCGGCGCGGGCGGCTTGGGATGCGGTTTCGGCGGCGGCTTCGGGCTTGCCTTGGGAACCGGTTTTGGCGATGGCGGCGGCGCCGGTTCCAGCGAGACCGTAATCGCCTCGGAAGCGGATGGATCCGCCGCGCGCCCGGTCTGCCGCGCGCTCCAGATGCCGGCCAGCAGATGCAGCAGCGCCACCGCGAACAATATGGTGGTGGCGCGCAGCAGGCGTCTGGCGGGCGGATGATGGGGAAGAGGCATTTGCGGCGTCATCGCGTCAGTGTAAACACTTCCGGCCAATGCGGGCCGGGCAGAAATGCTGTTTGCGGCGCTCTTATATCTGCTAATCTTCAATTTTAGGAGCGAGGAGAGCGATATGTCAGATCATAATCAATTGCCCGGCACCGGATCGATCGCCGATAGCGTCGAATTCGTCAAAAAATTATGGGGCATTCCGAGCAGCGGCGCAGTGCCGGGCATGCTGATTCCGACGCTTTCCCTGGATGAAGTCAATAAGAAGATTGCCGATCTGAAAGCGGTCGAATCGTGGATGGCCGTCAATATGAATATGCTGCGCGGCACGATTCAGGCGCTGGAAGTGCAGAGCGCGACGATCATCAATCTGCAATCGATGGGCGCGATGATGGGTTCGCCGCAGCCCGGGGCCAAACCGGCCGCGGCCGGCGGGATGGGGACGGCGTCGTTCCCGTTTTCATTCCCGGGCTGGCCGGCCGCCGCTTCGACGGCCGAAAGCAAGCCCGAAGCGGCGCCTGCATCGCCGCCCGTGCCGGAGCCGGAGCCGGTCGCCGCCGCGCCCGTGGAACCCGTGGCGTCCGTCAGGAAGTCCGTGTCCGCTGCCGCCGAGCCTGTCGCCGCAGGCGCAAGTGCATGGTGGGACATGCTGCAGAATCAGTTCAAGCAAGCCGTCAGCACGGCATTGATGCCGGATACCCTGAAAGCCGCGCCGGCCAGGGCCAAACCGGCCGCCGCCTCTAAAGCCCCGGCTGCCCGCAAGGCGCCGGCTAAAACGGCCGCAAAACCGGCTGCAAAGAAGGCGCCGGCCCGCGCCAAGGCAAAAACCCCACCGCGGACGGCAAGAAAGGGCTAAGACGGGGATTTTGATGTTGTCTTTTGGTAAAAAATCCTACTGGGAGACCCGATAAGCAGCGCTGTTACATATGACAAAACCCCACATTTGCGCATGTCATACGCCTGAAAAGAATGCGTTTTAAGATAGCAAAGCGCATTTTATTGGTAAAATCGCCCTGTTAACTCTACTTGCAAGGCTCGTATGCTGTACCCAGAACTGTTTAAATCGCTCGAACAAGTCCGTTGGAATATGGAAACGGATATCCCTTGGGATAAGTTCGACGGCTCCAAATTGAGCGATGAGCAGGCGCAAACGATCCGGATGAATGCAATCACGGAGTGGTCGGCTTTGCCCGCGACCGAAATGTTCTTGCGCGACAATCGCGGCGACAGCGATTTTTGCGCCTTCATGTCGGTCTGGTTTTTCGAAGAGCAGAAGCATTCGCTGGTATTGATGGAATATCTGCGCCGCTTCAAGCCGGAATTCGTGCCGACTGAAGCCGAGCTGCACAATGTCCGTTTCGAATTCGACCCGGCGCCGGCGCTGGAAACGCTGATGATGCATTTCTGCGGCGAAATCCGTCTCAACCACTGGTATCGTTGCGCTTCCGATTGGCATACCGAGCCGGTCATCAAGCAAATCTACAAGATCATCAGCCAGGACGAAGCACGTCATGGCGGCGCTTATTTGCGCTATATGAAAAAGGCGCTGATCGATGTCGGCGATTCCGCGCGCGCCGCGTTCGCCAAGATCGGCGTGCTGATGGCCTCGGCGCGCCGCACCGAAAAGCCTTTGCATCCAACCAATCTGCACGTCAACCAGGCGCTGTTCCCGAACGATACGGTGCAAAGCCGCCTGCCCGATCCCGAATGGCTGGAGCAATGGCTGGACAACCAGATCAAGTTCGACGGCGAGTGGGAAAAGAAAGTGGTCGACCGCATTCTGCATAACATGTCGCTGCTGTTCGAACGCTCCTTTGCCACCGTGCAGGAACTGAACCGTTTCCGCAAGGAAGTGGTGACGCGCGTGCAGGCTTCGGTGCAATCCTCCGCGATCCCGCCGGCTGAAGCAGCTTAAGCCGGGCGCAATGCGCCGGCCGAACAGATGACTGAACCAATTCGCAGCGCCGTTCCCGACTTCGAAAACAAACTTTGCGATCGCGCTGCCCTCGCGGCGCGCGTTGCTGCATTGCCGCAGCCGGTGGTGCTGACCAACGGCGTCTTCGATATCCTGCATCGCGGGCATGTCACTTATCTGGCGCAGGCGCGCGCGCTCGGCGCTTCGCTGGTGGTGGCGGTCAACACCGATGCGTCGGTGAAGCGGCTGGGCAAAGGCGATGACCGGCCGATCAACAGCGAAGCCGACCGCATGGCGGTGCTGGCGGCGCTGGAGGCGGTAAGCTTGGTGGTGGCGTTCGATGAAGATACCGCGCTGGAAGTCGTGCAGCAGGCGCGGCCGCAGATCTACGCCAAGGGCGGCGATTACGATATGCAGGCGATTCCCGAAGGACGCGCGGTCGCTGCCTACGGCGGCCGGGCAGTGGCGATCGCCTTTGAACATGACCGCTCCACCAGCAAATTGCTGGCAAAGGCGCGCCAGGGTTCCTGATTAATTAGTTCATCATCAATGCATATGGCCGGCGGCAGCCTTGTCGCCAGCGCCCGGCGCCTCGACTTCAACATCGATATTCACCTTGCCCGCCTTGGCGAAGGTCAGCGTCATCGGGAAATGGTCGCCGTTCTTCAAAGGCTTGCTCAAGCCCATCAGCATGATGTGATAACCGTCGCCCGGCTGCATCGAGATTTTCTCGGACGGTTTCAGATCGATGCTGTCGACATCGCGCATTTTCATGACGTTGCCGTCCATGCTCATCGCATGCAATTCCGCGCTTTTTGCGATGGGAGTGCTGACTGACTTCAGCGTATCGGCTTCTTTACCCTTGTTTTCAATACTAATATAGGCGCCTCCCGACGGCTGGCCGGGCACGGTTGCGCGCGCGAACGAATGGCCGACGGCGATATTGCCGGCGGCGAGCGTTTCACCCCCGGCAAGCGCCATGCCGAGCGCAAGGATGGCGGCGGCGATGGTGAAACGGCGGGAATGCCGGGAAGCGGAATTGGCGTGCATGGGCGGTTCCTTGAAACGATTGCATCATGCCGGACAGGGCCCGGCGGCGTAGGCGAAGATTATAGCGCGCGCATGCGCAAGCGGTTCCACGATTGCAGCCTGCTACTTTTTATCTATACGCAGGCGCGTCGGCGCGCTAGACTTGGCACGCACGGCACCGCCATTGGCACTACTATTTTCTGGCGGTTTTTTTTTGGCGTTTTTTTTGGCGTTTTTTTTTGGCGTTTTTATCGGGAGATTTTTTGATGTCAGGGAAATTGCATTCGGTTTGCGCCGCATCGATCCGGGCCGCGCGGCTTGTAGTCGCTGCCGCCGCCGCTGCCGTCATGCTGGCCGCGGGCATGCCGGCAAGCGCAAGCGCGGCGGCCGCCGAGAAAACCGTGCTGGTGACGGCGATCGTCGATCATCCGGCGCTCGATGCGATACGCGACGGCACGCGCGACGAACTCAAGGCGGCCGGCTTCGAAGCCGGCAAGAATCTGCGCTGGGAATTCCAGAGCGCGCAAGGCAGCGCCGGCACCGCCGCGCAGATCGCCCGCAAATACGTCGGCGAAAATCCTGACGTGATCGTGGCCATTGCGACGCCGTCCGCGCAATCGCTGGTCGCCGCCACCAAATCCATCCCCATCGTGTATTCCGGCGTGGCCGATCCGATCGCGGCGCAACTGGTCAAGGACTGGAAGCCTTCCGGCACCAATGTCACCGGCCTGTCGCACATGCTCGATCTGAACCGGCAGATCGACATCATGAAACAGGTGGTGCCATCGGTGAAAAAGGTCGGGATCGTCTATAACCCGGGCGAAGTCAATTCCGCGGTCGTGGTCAGGCAGCTCAAGGGACTGCTCGAAAAACAGGGCATCGCGCTGATCGACGTGGCGGCGCCGCGCACCGTCGATGTCGGGCCGGCCGCAAAAAGCCTGATCGGCAAGGTCGACCTGATCTACAGCACCACCGACAACAATGTGGTGTCCACTTACGAATCGCTGGTCAAGGTCTGCAACGACGCCAGAATTCCCCTGGTGGCATCGGACACCGACAGCGTCAAGCGCGGCGCCATCGCCGCCTACGGCGTGAATTTCTATGCGCTGGGCCGCGCCACCGGCAAGGTGGTCGCGCGCATTCTGCAGGGCGAAAAACCTGGCAATATTGCTTCCTCGGTCAGCCGGGACCTGGCCTTGTTCGTCAATCCGGCCGCGGCGCAAAAACAGGGCGTGACGCTGGCGCCGGCATTCTTGAAACAGGCCGACCAGGTGGTTCATTGAGCGCATCGGCCCATATCGCTTAAACGAAAGAATTGCGAAAGAATTTTCCTTCATGTCTTTATATACCTTGTGGGGCGCGCTTGAAATCGGCCTGATCTTCGGCCTGGTGGCGCTTGGCGTCCTGCTTTCCTTCCGCGTTCTCAAATTTCCCGACCTCACGGTGGACGGCAGTTTCCCCCTCGGCGGCGCGGTGGCCGCGGTGCTGATCGAAGCGGGCGTCAACCCCTTTCTGGCAACGGCGGCGGCGATGGCGGCCGGCGCCGTCGCCGGTTTCATCACCGGCTGGCTCAATGTCGGGCTCAAGATCATGGATCTGCTGGCCAGCATTCTGATGATGATCGCGCTGTATTCGATCAACTTGCGCATCATGGGCAAACCGAACGTGGCGCTGATCAACGATCCCACTATCTTCAGCGCGCTGCCGGGCTATCTTCCCGATTACGTCGAGCGGCCGCTGGCGCTGCTGTTGATCGTCGCCGCGGTCAAGCTGCTGCTGGACTGGTTCTTTTCCTCCGAAACCGGACTGGCCATGCGCGCCACCGGCTCCAATGCGCGAATGGCGCGCGCGCAGGGCATATCGACCGATCGCGCAATTCTGCTCGGCATGGCGCTGTCGAACAGCCTGGTGGCGCTGGCCGGCGCGCTGTTTGCGCAAACGCAGGGCGGCTCGGATATTTCGATGGGCATCGGCACCATCGTCATCGGACTGGCGGCAGTGATCGTGGGCGAAAGCATTCTCCCCGCGCGGCGCATGTTCTACACCACGCTGGCGGTCATTCTCGGCGCGATCCTGTATCGTTTTTTTATCGCGCTTGCGCTCAACAGCGATTTCATCGGGTTGCAGGCGCAGGACCTGAATCTGGTGACGGCGCTGCTGGTCACCATCGCCCTGGTGATTCCGATGGCCAGGCGCAAATGGCAATTGCGGGGAAGGGCATAGCATGTTGCAGGCACAGGATCTACATCTGACGTTCAATCCCGCCACGCCGATCGAAAATCGGGTGCTGCGCGGGCTGAGCCTGACCATTCCGACCGGCCAGTTCGTCTCGGTCATCGGCTCCAACGGCGCCGGCAAGTCGACGTTCCTGAATACGGTATCGGGCGATCTGGGCGTCGATCGCGGCAGCGTCAGCATCGACGGCGTGGATGTGACGCGCAAACAGGCCTGGCAGCGCGCCAATCTGGTGGCGCGGGTTTTCCAGGACCCGATGGCCGGCACCTGCGAAGCGTTGACGATCGAAGAAAACATGGCGCTGGCGATGGCGCGCGGCAAATCGCGCGGCCTGGGTTTCGCGATCCGCGGCGGCATGCGCGAGCTGTTCCGCGAAAAGCTCGCCATTCTCAATCTCGGCCTGGAAAAGCGGCTGTCAGATCGCATCGGCCTGCTGTCCGGCGGCCAGCGCCAGGCGGTCAGCCTGTTGATGGCGTCGCTGCAGCCGTCGCGCATCTTGCTGCTGGATGAACACACCGCCGCGCTCGATCCTAAAACCGCCGATTTCGTGCTGAAGCTGACCGCCAAAATTGTCGCCGACAGCAAGTTGACGACGATGATGGTGACGCACAGCATGCGCCAGGCGCTCGATTACGGCGACCGTACGGTGATGCTGCATCAAGGCCAAGTGGTGCTGGACGTCGAAGGCGAACAGCGCGCCGGCCTGGACGTGCCGGATCTGCTGCGCATGTTCGAACGCACGCGCGGCGAAGCGGTGAGCGACGACAGTCTGCTGTTGGGTTAAAGGACTAAGCGCCGCCCTGGTAGCCGTTTTGACGCCAGGCTTCATATACAACCACGGCCACAGTATTGGAAAGATTCAGGCTGCGATTATCAGGGCGCATCGGCAGCCTGATGCGCTGTTCGGCCGGAAATTGCTCGCGCCGTTCCGGCGCGAGGCCGCGGGTTTCTGAGCCGAACACGAAAATGTCGCCGGGCTGGAACGCGACGCTTGCGAACGGCGTCGATCCATGGGTGGTCAATGCGAACATGCGCGATGCGTCGAAATTTTCTTTCTGCCGCATTTTTTGCAGGAAAGTCTCCCAGTCCGGATGCACCAGCATGGTCGCGTAGTCGTGATAGTCGAGGCCGGCGCGCCGCATCTTGGCGTCGTCAAGCGGAAAGCCGAGCGGCTCGATCAAATGCAGTTGCGCGCCGGTGTTGGCGCACAGGCGAATGATATTGCCGGTATTCGGCGGGATTTCCGGTTCGACCAAAACGACGTGAAACAAATTCTTCTCCAGAGTGTGCAGGGCAGGCGCAGATTACCGCAGTGTGCGGGCAAATACCAGATTGGTGACGCGGGCCGCGCCGTGGCGCTTGAGCACGGCGGCAATTTCGTTAAGGGTTTGTCCGGTGGTCATGACATCGTCGACCACGCCGATATGCAGTCCGGCGATGCGCCGGGCATGGGGCGGCGCGAGATCGAAGGCGCCGGCGATATTGCTGCGGCGCTGCGGCGGCGCCAGTTGCGATTGCGGGTGGGTATCGCGGATGCGCAGCAGCAATTGCGGCGCCAGCGCCATGCCTGTCAGGCGCGCCAGCGGCCGCGCCATTTCCAGCGATTGATTGAATCCCCTGATCCGCAGGCGGCCGGGGCTGAGCGGGACGCCGGTCAGCAGCGCCGGCAAGGGCGCGCCGATGCGCGAATATTGCCGGCGGTCGTTCAGCAAAGCGTCGGCCAGCAATCGCGCAAACAGCGGCGCCAGCGCCAGTTTGCCGCCGAATTTCAGCGCCAGGACCAATTGATCCAGCGGTGCAATGTAGTCGGCCGCCGTCACGGTGGCGTCGAAGGCCGGCGGGGCGCGCAGGCAATCGCCGCAGCGCGGTTGCGAGGCCGGCAGCGGGATTGCGCAGACCGGGCAGCGAAGCCCGGCGCCGGCCGGCGTAAAGAACTGCCGGCGGCAGCCTTCGCACAAGGTTTCGCGCGCATGCAGTCCGCACAGGGCGCAGGACGATGGAATCAGATAGCGCAATTGCGCGGCCAGGCGCAGCATCGTTGGGAACATGGGCAGGCGTGTAACGTGTAAACTATGGCGATTCGATTATCACACCAGCACGGTGCCAAGCACATGTCGTCTTCCGCAGTTCCACCTGACACCAATCTCAGTGCGCCTATCGATTTATCCTTGGTGCGCCGCCTGTTCGCCCGTCCGCAGCGCTTGTCCGAATCGCTTTTTTTGCGGCGCGAAATCGCCGCCCGCATGCATGAACGGCTGGCGCTGATCAATCTGGCGCCGCGTCATGTGCTCGACGCCGGCTGCGGCGAAGGCGCCGACCTGTTTACGCTGCAGGACCGCTTCGGCGGCGCGCAGGTGCTGGGGCTGGACGGCTCGCCCGCCATGCTGGCGCTGGCGCAACAGCGCATCGCGGCCGGCCAGCCGCTGGTCAGCAAACTGCTGACGCGCTGGTTGCCCATCGTCAACCAGGCCGCCCGCGCGGGCGAAGCCGAACTGATCGCAGGCGATTTCGCGGCGCTGCCTTTCGGTCCGAATGCGCTGGACATGATCTGGTCCAATCTGGCCCTGCAATGGCATCCGCAGCCGGACAAGGTCTTTGCCGAATGGCGCCGCGTGACGCGGGTCGGCGGCCTGGCGATGTTTTCCAGTTTCGGTCCGGATACCCTGAAGGAGCTCAATGCCGCCTTTGCCGAGATCGACCTGGCGCCGCATGTTCTGCCTTTTGTCGACATGCACGATCTGGGCGATATGCTGGTCAATGCGGGATTCTCCACGCCGGTGATGGACATGGAAACCATCACGGTCACCTATACATCGCCGGAAAAACTGCTGGCCGAGGTGCGCGCGCTGGGGGGCAATCCGTTGTATACCAGGCGCCGCGGCCTGCTGGGCCGCCGCGCCCATGCCCGCCTGATCGAGCGCCTGATGGCGCAGCGCGGCGCCGACGGCCGCATCGCATTGACCTATGAAGTCGTGTTCGGCCATGCTTTCAAGCCGCAGCCGAAGACCACGGACAGCGGCGAAGCGATTATTCGTTTTGAGCCGAAAAGGCGTTGAGACCCTAAATCCGGAAGAATGTAAAGTGGTTTCAAGCCGACAAAGTGCGGCATTCAGGGCGGTTTATTCGCTTGATAACATGTCCTGTTACCCTTTATACTTCTGCGGTTATAGCCAGGCGGGCCTCGGCCGGCCGGTAAATTCAGCAATGACATGGAGCGCTCCATGAATATGTCAGCGTCGGCGGCATCGGCAACGAAGCCGCAGCAATGGGTATTGAAGCGGAACTGTTCCATCACGCCGCGCCAGTTGGGCGGCATTTATGCGGCGCTGTGTTGCGCGTCGCTGGGGGTGGCGCTGTTATGCACCTTGCAAGGCGCCTGGTTCGTGCTGGTGTTTGCGGTGCTGGAGCTGTGCGCGGTCGGCGCGGCTTTTCTGGTGTATGCGCGGCATGCGACCGATGCGGATTACCTGGCGCTGGCGCCGGGCGTGCTGGAAGTTGAAGTTGTGCAGGGTGCAATTGTAAAGAAATTTAAATTCGATCCGCGCCGGACGCGGGTAGACATGGTGGATGGTCGACAGGGGCTGGTGGTGCTGGAGGACAGCGGCATCAGGGTCGAAGTAGGCCGCTTTCTGACGCAGTGGAAGCGACGTCAATTGGCGCAGCAGCTCAGGCTGGCGCTGCCGGACGGTTCCGATGCGATGGGTTGAAGATAGTCGGCAGTAATTCAGTATCAAATATACGCAGGGCAATCTGCGGAAAAATATTCTTATATCGGGCATTTGAGGAAATCATGAAATTTGCGAAGCGCCTTCAATCATTGATGCTTGGTGCATCGTTCCTGGCGGCCGGCGTGCCGGCGTGGGCAGTGGTCGATAGTCAGGGAGGACCGGCGGTACTTCAGTTGAACTTCCAGCCGCCCGTGACGCAGATCGCGCACCAAATCTATTCCCTTCACACATTGATGCTGATCATCTGCCTGGTGATCTTTATCGGCGTATTCGGGGTGATGTTCTATTCGATCCTGAAGCACCGCAAGTCGCTGGGCCACAAATCGGCCAGCTTCCACGAAAGCACCACCGTTGAAATCGCGTGGACCGTGATTCCTTTCCTGATCGTGATCGGCATGGCGCTGCCTGCCACCAAGACCGTGGTCGCGATGAAGGACACCTCGAATGCAGACCTGACCATCAAGGTCACCGGCATGCAGTGGAAATGGGGCTACGACTACCTGAAAGGCGAAGGCGAGGGCATTTCCTTCCTGTCGACATTGGCCACGCCGCATGAGCAAGTGGTCGATCCGACCAAGGTCAAGAACGACAACTACCTGCTGGAAGTCGATAATCCGATGGTGGTTCCGGTCAACCAGAAAGTGCGCCTGGTGCTGACCGCCAACGACGTCATCCATTCGTGGACCATTCCGGCATTCGGCGTCAAGCAGGATGCAATCCCCGGTTTCGTGCGCGATACCTGGTTCAAGGCTGAAAAAGTCGGCACCTACCGCGGCCAGTGCGTGGAACTGTGCGGCAAGGACCATGCGTTCATGCCGATCGTGGTGAATGTCGTCAGCGACGCCGACTACAAGACCTGGACCGACGGCAAGAAGAAGGAAATGGCGGCCAAGGCCGACGATCCGACCAAGACCTGGACCGTGGATGAACTGAAGACACGCGGCCAGCAGGTATTCAACAGCAACTGCGCGGTTTGCCATCAGCAAAACGGCAAGGGCGGCGGCGCGTTCCCTGCGCTGGACGGCGACCCGGTCGTCAACGGTCCGCGCGCAGCGCAGATCACGACGGTGCTCAACGGCAAGGGCGGCATGCCTGCCTGGAAATCGGTCCTGAACGATACGGAAATTGCCGCGGCGATTACCTATACGCGCAATGCCTGGTCCAACCATGCACAAGAAAACATCGTTCAACCGGCTGAAGTCCTGGCTGCGCGCAAGTAATTGAAATTGGGAGATTGAAATGAGTACAACGACAGTCGATCAAGTGCACGGCCATGATCATGCGCACGATCACTCACACGATCACGACGACCATCGCCCGCACGGCTGGCGCCGCTGGTTGTTCGCGACCAACCATAAAGACATCGGCACACTGTATCTGTGGTTCTCGTTCACCATGCTGCTGTACGGCGGCGTGCTGGCATTGCTGATCCGCAGCGAACTGTTCCATCCGGGCCTGCAGTTCTTCAAGCCCGAGTTCTTCAATCAGTTGACTACCATCCATGGCATCGTCATGGTGTTCGGCGCGATCATGCCGGCATTCGTGGGCTTCGCCAACTGGATGATTCCGCTGCAGATCGGCGCCTCCGACATGGCCTTCGCGCGGATGAACAATTTCTCGTTCTGGCTGCTGCCGCCGGCCGCGATCCTGCTGACCATTTCGTGGTTCGTCCCGGGCGGCGCGACCGCCGCCGGCTGGACCCTGTATGCGCCGCTGTCCACGCAAATGGGCCCTGGCATGGACTTCGCGATTTTCGCGATCCACATCATGGGCGCATCGTCGATCATGGGTTCGATCAACATCATCACCACCATCCTGAACATGCGCGCTCCAGGCATGACGCTGATGAAGCTGCCGATGTTCTGCTGGACCTGGCTGATTACCGCCTACCTGCTGATCGCCGTGATGCCGGTGCTGGCCGGGGCCATCACCATGACCCTCACCGACCGTCATTTCGGCACCTCGTTCTTCAACGCGGCCGGCGGCGGCGATCCGGTGATGTATCAGCACATTTTCTGGTTCTTCGGCCATCCCGAGGTGTACATCATGATTTTGCCGGCGTTCGGCATCATCTCCCAGATCATTCCGGCTTTCGCGCGCAAGCAATTGTTCGGCTATGCATCGATGGTGTACGCGACGGCTTCGATCGCGATCCTGTCCTTCATCGTCTGGGCGCATCACATGTTCACCACCGGCATGCCGGTGACCGCGCAGCTGTTCTTCATGTATGCGACGATGCTGATCGCGGTGCCGACCGGCGTCAAGATCTTCAACTGGATCGCCACCATGTGGCGCGGTTCGATGACATTCGAAACCCCGATGCTGTTCGCGATCGGCTTCATCTTCGTGTTCACCATGGGCGGCTTTACCGGCCTGATCCTGGCGGTGACGCCGATCGACATCCAGATGCAGGATACCTATTACGTCGTGGCGCACTTCCACTACGTGCTGGTGGCGGGTTCGCTGTTCGGCCTGTTCGCCGGCTACTACTACTGGAGCCCGAAGTGGACCGGCCTGATGTACAGCGAAACACGCGGCAAGATCCATTTCTGGAACTCGCTGGTCTGGTTCAACGTGACCTTCTTCCCGATGCACTTCCTGGGCCTGGCCGGCATGCCGCGCCGCTATGCGGATTATCCGGCGCAGTTCACCGACTTCAACATGGTGGCGTCGATCGGCGCGTTCGGTTTCGGCCTGTCGCAGATCTACTTCCTGTTCTTCGTGGTGCTGCCGGCTTGCCGCGGCAAGGGCGTGAAAGCGGCCGACAAGCCATGGGACGGCGCGGAAGGCCTGGAATGGACCGTGCCTAGCCCGGCGCCTTTCCATACTTTCGAAGTGCCGCCGCTCGTAAAGTAATTTACGATCCCGATGTTGATATAGGCGGCAGGTCCGCAAGACCTGCCGACAAATGATGTCTCAGAGTAAAAATCCGAAGAATGCGCGGACAGCGTTGATCCTTACCGCGTTTGTCCTGGTGTTTTTCTTCGGCATTATCGCCAAGCGCGTCTGGTTTTCATGAGCGCTGACAATCCGGAGCCGAAGTCGAAGCCCGCGCCGAGTTTTTTGCAGCGGCTCAATAGGCAGATGGTGAAGAAGCTGGTCGTCGTGACGGTGGTGATGTTCGGATTCGGTTATGCGCTGGTGCCGGTCTACAAACAGATCTGCGAGTTGACCGGCGTAAATGTGCTGGAACAGAAGGACGGCACGGTAACTGCGCCGGTGAATAGCCAGATCGACAAGACCAGGACGATCACGGTCGAGTTCGACAGCAATTCGGCCGGCACGCTGCGGTTCCGTCCGGTCGTCAACAGCCTGCAGGTGCATCCGGGCGAAATGGCGCAAGTGCTGTACGAAGTGGTCAATGCGAAGCCGGTCACGATTGAAGCGCAGGCGATTCCGAGCTACGCGCCGCAGGCTTCCGGACCGTTCTTCAAGAAAGTGGAATGTTTTTGTTTTACCCAGCAGACGCTGAAGGCGCATGAAGCGCGGCAAATGCCGGTCGTGTTTTTCATCGATCCGGCACTGCCGAAAGACATTACGACGATCACCTTGTCGTATACGTTTTTCGAAATCGGCGGCAAGGGCTAGGGCCGGGCAATGCCGGGTTGAAAGACCGGGGTTTATATTCATGTCGCTGAAGAGAAAATGAAGTGCTTCAGCGATTCGTGGTTATTTGATATTTGTGGGGGATGAGATGAGTTCGCAACAAGCTAGCGTGCCGCATTATTTTGTGCCGGGACCATCGGGATGGCCTATTTATGCAGGTGCGAGCTTGCTGGCCACCATGATCGGCGCCGCCACCTGGGTCAACGAGCTTGCCATGGGACCGATCCTGGTCGCGATCGGCTTGCTGTCGTTCCTGGTCGTCCTGTATAAATGGTTCGGCGACGCGATCGCGGAATCCGAAGGCGGCCAGTACGGCAAGAACATCGACATTTCGTTCCGCTGGAGCATGAGCTGGTTCATCTTCTCCGAAGTGATGTTCTTTGCGGGCTTCTTCGGCGCATTGTTCTACGCGCGTACGATCTCGATGCCCTGGCTGGCCGACCTGGATCACAAGGTCATCTGGCCGAACTTCGCCGCGCACTGGGGCAACATCGGCCCGGCCGGCACCATCGAAACCTTCCGCACCATGGGACCGTTCCCGATCCCGACGATCAATACCGCGCTGCTGCTGTCTTCCGGCGTAACATTGACGATTTCGCATCATGCGCTGCGCGAAAATCATCGCGGCAGGGCCGAGCTGTTCCTGCTGTTCACGATTCTGCTGGGCGCGATCTTCATGGGCTTCCAGGCATTCGAATACCATCATGCCTATACCGAACTGAACCTGAAGCTGTCGTCGGGCATTTACGGTTCGACCTTCTTCATGCTGACCGGCTTCCACGGTTTCCACGTGACGATGGGTGCGATCATGCTGTCGGTTGTGCTGTACCGCATGCGCAAGGGCCATTTCACGCCGGAGCATCATTTCGCGTTCGAAGGCGCCGCCTGGTATTGGCACTTTGTCGACGTGGTCTGGCTCGGTCTGTACGTCGTGGTTTATTGGATGTAGGAACTGCTTCGAATATGTCTCAAGCCGCACTTCGGTGCGGCTTTTTTACTGGAAGACTCTTTGGTCATTAATGAAGGCCGGTGGGCTGGATCCAGCCGAGTTTGTAGAACACCAGTATCAGGATGAACAGGGTTACCGACAGGCCTACGCGCAACGCCAGGGCATGCACCGTGCGGTTGGTCTTGCCCTTGTCTTTCATCAGAAACACCAGCGCGGAGGCCAGGCTCGCGATGATCAGGATAAATGCGATGGCGACGAAGATTTTCATGATTGCGGGAATTCGGATAAGCCTGATGATTAAGGTCACATTGTAATGCCAATAGAGCCCGCTCCAGCTTCGACTGCAGAGGTGCGCAAGGGAAGGCGCTTCCGATGGCGGCCGGCCGCCCTGATCGCGACCGTGCTGGTGGTGGCGCTGGGCATCGCGCTGGGCCAGTGGCAGACCCGCCGCGGCGACCAGAAGCAGGCCATCGCCAACGAGCTGGCGCAACGCGAGGCCGAAGCGCCGGTGGCGCTGGGCGCCGCGCTGCAGCCCGCCGCGGCGCTCGAATACCGCCGGGTTCGCATCAATGGCGCGTTCGCGCAGGGCTGGACGGTGTATCTGGACAACCGTCCGTATAACGGCGTCGCCGGTTTTTACGTGCTCACGCCGATGCGCATCGACAACAGCGATGTCTATGTGCTGGTGGCGCGCGGCTGGACCCCGCGCGACAGCGTCGACCGCAGCAAATTGCCGGCGCTCAAAACCCCGTCCGGCAGCATTGCGCTGGAAGGCGTGGTGCGGCTGGGGCCGGGGCATCTGATGCAGCTCGGCCAGCAGGCGCCGCTGCAGCCGGACGCGATATTGCAAAATCTCGAGGTGGCGGATCTGGCGGCGGCCAGCAAGCTGCGGCTGCAGCCCTTCATCGTGGAGCAAAGCCGCAGCAGCGATACCGGCGACGGCCTGGTGCGCGACTGGCCGCAGCCTTCGCTCGGCATCGAGATGCATCGCGGCTACGCCTTTCAATGGTATGCACTGTCCGCGATGGCGGTGCTGTTTTTCGTTATTACAGGATTTCGTCGTGGAAAAAAATAGCCCTCAAAAACGCACGGGCCGCTGGAAGCTGCTGCTGGTGGTGGCGATCTGCGCGGCGCCGATGATTGCGTCGTACCTCACGTATTACGTGATCAAACCGTCCGCCCGCAACAATTACGGCGTGCTGATCGACCCGCGCGAACATCCGATTCCCGCCAACCTGGGCGGCAAGCTGCTCGACGGCACGCCGGTGAGCCTGGATGCCTATCAGGGCCGCTGGCTGATGATCCAGGCCGAGAGCGGCGACTGCGGCGACGACTGCGCCAAAAAATTATTCGCGCAGCGGCAATTGCGCCTCATGCAGGGCAAGGCAGCCGATCGCATCGAGACCATCTGGCTGATTACCGACGACAAGCCGCTTTCCACCGTGCTGATGCGGGCCTATGACAGTACGCGCATGGTGCGGGTCGACGCCGCGGCCTTGCGCGCCTGGCTGCCGGCCGAATCCGGCACGCGGGCCGAGGATCACATTTACCTGGTCGATCCGCTCGGCCATCTGATGATGCGCTTTCCGAAGGATGCCGATCCGAAGAAGGTGAAAGCCGACATGTCGAAATTGCTGGCGGCTTCCGCCATAGGCTGACGCAATGCTGATTCAACTCGCAATCATCGGCTTGCTGGTGGCATTGGCGCCGCTGGCCACGGTCTGGCTTTCCGGCGATGCGGACAAGTATCGCAAGCTGGTCTGGACGGCGCTGTTCCTGACTTTCGACCTGATCATGTTCGGCGCTTTCACGCGCCTGACCGATTCCGGCCTGGGCTGCCCGGATTGGCCCGGCTGCTACGGCCACGGCAATCCGCTGTCGGCCCACGAATTCATCGCGGCGGCCCAAACCGCGCTGCCGAGCGGCCCCGTCACGGTATTCAAGGCGTGGGTCGAAATGCTGCACCGCTACCTGGCGATGTCGGTCGGCGTGCTGATCATTGTGCTGGTGGCGATGGCCTGGATGAAGCGATTGCAGGCCGATCGAGCCGCCGGGCCGGCGGCGCGGCGCTACCGTCCGCTGTATCCGATGCTGCTGCTGTTGCTGGTTTGCGTGCAGGGCGCGTTCGGCGCCTGGACCGTCACCATGAAGTTGCAGCCGATCATCGTTACCACGCATTTATTGCTGGCGATGTGCCTGCTGGCGGCGATGACCTGGCTCGGCGCCGCGCAAGGCACGCACCTGCCGGTTGCCGATGGCCGTTCCGGGCGCGCGCTGGCGACGCCGGCATTGATCGTGGCATTGCTGCTGGCGCTGCAGATCGCTCTGGGCGGCTGGGTCAGCACCAATTACGCGGTATTGGCCTGCAACGACTTTCCGCTGTGCCAAGGCAATATCGTGCCGCAGATGGATTTCGGCCATGGATTCAGCCTGTGGCGCCATCTGGGCAAGACCGCCGACGGCGATTCGCTGCCGTTTGCCGCGCTGACCGCGATCCACTGGACCCACCGCACTTTTGCCTATCTGGTGATCGCCTGCGTCGCCTGGCTGGCGCATCGGGCGCTGAAGGACAGCGGATTGCGCAAAACGGCAGTGGCCCTGCTGCTGGCGATCGCGCTGCAATTCTGTACCGGCATGGCCACCGTCGTATTCAAATGGCCGCTGCCGATCGCCGTGCTGCATAACGGCGGCGCCGCGCTGCTGCTGTTGCTGCTGGTCATGTTAAACTACAAGGTCCGTTATGCGCCGCGCCCTCCGGCCGGCCAGCCCGCTGCCCAATGACAAGCTTAGTGACATCTCCCTCTCCCAATCGTATCGCCCAGTACTGGGCGCTGACCAAGCCGCGCGTGACGCAGCTTGCGGTGTTCTGCGCGGTCATCGGCATGTTCCTGGCCACGCCGGATCTGCCCGACTGGCGCAAGGTGGTGTTCGGCACCATCGGCATCTGGCTGCTGGCCGGCGCCGCGTTTGCCGTGAACTGCCTGGTCGAACGCGAGATCGATTCGCGCATGACCCGCACGGCGCGCCGTCCGATGGCGCGCGGCGAAATCACCGTCATGCAGACGCTGGTGTTTTCCGGCGTCATCGGCGGACTCGGCATGTGGGTGCTGTATGCGCTGGTCAATCCCCTGAGCATGTGGCTGACGCTGGCCACTTTTGTCGGCTATGCGGTGATCTACACGATGATCCTGAAACCGGCCACGCCCCAGAACATCGTCATCGGCGGACTGTCCGGCGCGATGCCGCCGGCGCTGGGCTGGGCCTGTATCGCCAACGACGTGCCGATGCAGGCGTGGATTCTGGTCATGATCATTTTCGTCTGGACGCCGCCGCATTTCTGGGCGCTGGCGATGTATCGCCGCGAAGACTACGCCAAGTCCGGCCTGCCGATGCTGCCGATCACGCACGGCTTGAAATTCACGCAGTTTCACGTGCTGCTCTATACCATCGCGCTGTTCGCCACCACCATGCTGCCGTTCGCGGTGGGCATGAGCGGCTGGCCTTATCTGGTGTGCGCGGTGATCCTCGGCGGCATCTTTCTTTGGTACGCGTGGCGCATCTACCGCAATTATTCCGATCGGCTGGCGCGCAAGACCTTCACATTTTCGATCATTTATCTGTCGTTGCTGTTTGCGGCGTTGCTGCTCGATCATTACCTGACTTTCTGATCCGATGAAAAAAACTGTCCTTGCCGGCGTTGCATGCATCGCCTTGACCGCGCTGCTGGCCCTGGGCGGCTGCGACCGTCTCGGCATTTCAACCCCATGGAGCGCCAAGCCGGCCGAAGCCTTCATGAATACCGACGTCACCGGCCTCGAATACGCCAGGGATTTCGCCCTGACCGATCACAACGGCAAGCCGCGCACCCTGGCCGATTTCAAGGGCAAGGCGGTGGTCGTCTTCTTCGGTTATACGCAATGTCCGGATGTCTGCCCGACCACCATGATGGAACTGGCCGGCGTCATGAAAGATCTGGGCCCGCTGGCCGACCGGGTGCAAGTGTTGTTCGTCACCATCGATCCGGCGCGCGATACCCAGGCTTTGCTGGCGCAGTATGTGCCGGCTTTCGATCCGCGTTTCCTCGGCCTGTATGGCGATGCGGCGGCAACCGGCAAGGTCGCCAAGGAATTCAAGGTGTTTTACCAGAAGGTGCCGGGCAAGACGGCGGGCAGCTACACCATGGATCACACGGCAGGCAGTTATGTATTCGATCCGCAGGGGCATATCCGCCTGTTTGTCCGCAACGGGCAAGGCACCGAGCCGCTGCTGCATGATCTGAAGCTCTTATTGTCCTGATAACGTTTATGTGCCTCCGCCATTTCTGACATTTTCTGACAGAAAAAATGCGGAATTATCGATAAAGCCCTGGCTATATGCCGGGGCTTTGTTGTTTCTATCGCCGATTATCGCCGAATCCCATATCCGGATAATTCAAGCAGCGTTAATGCAGGCCTGTTGCATGCCGTCAACAAAACGGTGCGTCCTTGTCCCGCAAGAAATCGATGAACGCGCCTGTCGGCACATTTGTGCCGTATGATCGTAAATCACGACTCGAGAATGAGAAAATCGCTGGCAGGGGAAACTGGCCATGAGCGGCAAGAATATACGTAGCTGGGGACTGCAATTCGGCCGCTGGCCGTTAAAAATCAAGCTCGCGCTGTTCGTCATGCTGATTTTCGCAATCGGCGTCGGCGGGCTTTCCGCATTCGTCGTCGGGCGCCTGCAGCACGATTTCGAACAGGTTATCTCCAAAGAGCAAACCACTACCGTCGGTTTCGTGGCGCGCACCATCGACCGCGAACTCATTTTGCGCGTCAATGCGCTCACGGCGCTGGCGCCGCAGGTCGTCACGTTGCTGGACAATCCGCAGAACCTGCAGGCCTATCTGCTGGATAAGGTCGTCGCCAACAAAATCTTCAGCCGCGATATCTTTGTGATTTCAAAAGACGGCATCCGGGTGGCCGAATCGCCTGTGCGCGGCTTGATCGGCGGAAGCTATGCCGACGCCCCTTACGTCAAGGAGGCGCTGGAAACCGGCAGGCCTGTGGTCAAGCCGGTGATCGATGGTTTCGCCAGGCAGCATGTGTTGATGGTGGCGGTACCCTTGTTCGGCGCGGACGGTTCGGTGGCCGGCGTCTTATGCGGCGCGGAATTGATCGGCAGCGGCAGTTTCTTTCATTTCTCCGGCGAAGTGCGCAATGGCGAAACCGGCGGCTTCGATGTTATTTCACCCAAGGACGGGGTATACGTGGCCAGCACCGATACGCTGCGCGTTTTGCAGCCGATGCCGGCCAAGGGCGTCAGTCCCTTGTTCGACAGCCGCCTGGCCGGTTATCTGGGTTCGGGGCTGGCCATCGATGCTAGCGGCGTTGAAAATTTGCGGACGGCCGCACGCGTCACCGCCGCCGATTGGCTGGTGATTTCGTTCATTCCCACCGCCGAGGCGTTCGCGCCGGTGCGCGGCGTGGTCAACCGCATCTATACCGGCGCGCTGCTGATCACGCTGCTCGGCGGCCTGTTGATCTGGCTGCGCCTGAAACGCGAGCTGGCGCCGGTGGAAGCGGCGTCGAAGCTGATCGGCCGCGCGCAGGACGGAACCTTGAACATGCAGCCGCTGGTGGTGGACGGCAGCGGCGAAATCCGCGCGCTGCTGGAAAATTTCAACCGCCTGCAGATGCATGTTCAGGAAAAGAACGAAATCATCAGCAGCGAACGCGATCAGCTGGCCTTGACGCTGGACAATCTCCAGCATGCGGAAGAATCGCTGCGCCTGCTCAATCAGGAACTGGAAGACAAGGTCGAGGCGCGCTCCAGGAAGATCAGCGATCTGTATCAGATCCTGAGCCAGGTGCTGGAATCGCTGCCGTTCGGGGTGGCGGTGTTCGATGAAAAGCGCGAGCTGATTTTGCGCAACGAGTTGTACGGCTCGCTGATGGATTTCCCGCCCGGCCTGCTGGAAAAGGAAAAGATCGCGTTCGCCGATATATTGCGCTTCACGTTCCAGCGCGGGGATTATCCCAACCAACGCTTCGAGGAAGTGCTGGCCGAATTCACCCACATAATGGAGACCCGGCAGACCGTCTGTTTCGAACGCAATCTGGCCAGCGGCGTATTCCTGGAAACGCGCGGCTGCGCGATTTCGGCCGGCTGGACCCTGCTGACCTATCGCGACACGACCGCGCAGAAGCAGGCCGAACAGACGCTGGAGCAGGCGCGGCGCGTGGCCGAGGCGGCGACCGAAGCGAAAAGCGATTTTCTCGCCAACATGAGCCACGAAATCAGGACGCCGATGAATGCCATCATCGGCCTCGCCTATCTGCTGGAGAAAGCCGGCCTGCCGCCCGAGTCCGACGGTTTGGCCCGTAAAATCACCACCGCCGGCCGCTCGCTGCTGAGCATCATCAACGACATCCTCGATTTCTCCAAGATCGAAGCCGGCCGCATCGAACTCGAGCATGTGCCGTTCAGCCTCGATACGGTGCTCGACAATCTTGCCACCATCATGAGCGTGAACGTCAAGGGCAAGGATATCGAGCTGATCATTACGCCGCCCGAAACGCGCGCCGACCGCCTGATCGGCGATCCGTTGCGGCTGGAGCAGATACTGATCAATCTGATGGGCAATGCCATCAAATTCACCGACCAGGGCCATGTCGAGCTGAACGTCAGCGCGATTGCCGAATGGGACGAACGGATTACGCTGCGCTTTGCGGTGCGCGATACCGGCATCGGCATTCCGCTCGACAAGCAGAAGGAGATCTTCGAACCGTTTTCGCAGGCCGAGACTTCCACCACCCGCCATTTCGGCGGCACCGGCCTCGGCCTGACCATCAGCCGCCGCCTGGTGGCATTGATGGGCGCAAAGATGGAGCTGGCCAGCGAACCGGGCAGCGGCAGCGAATTTTCGTTTTACCTGACCTTCGATCGCGCCCAGGGCATGCAGCTGTCGGCGCCGGAAATGGCGCACATCGACGTGCTGATCGCCGACGACAATCCGATCGCGCGCGAAGCGATGCGCCGCACCACCGCGGCGCTGGGCTGGCATGCGCAGATCGTCGATTCCGGCGAAGCGGCGCTGGAAAATGTATTGAAGGACGTCAACCAGGGACCCGCGAAAGTCATCGTGCTGGATTGGAAAATGCCGGGCATGGACGGCATCGCCACCGCGCGCGCGATCCGCGAAGCGGCGGTTGGAGACGCGCTGGCGCTGATCATCGTGATGGTGACTGCCTATTCGAGCGACGAGCTGCTGGCCTCCAGCGACAGCAATATGGCCGACGCGGTATTGACCAAGCCGGTGACGCCGTCGAATCTCTACAACGCCGTGGCGGCGGCCAAGAAAGCCCGTTTCGGCGATGAGGGTCCGGCGCTCGGCGGGCCGGGCAAGCGCCTCGATGGCATACGGATATTGGTGGTCGACGATACCGAAATCAACCGTGAAGTGGCGCTGCGGATCTTTGCCGGCGAGGGCGCGCTGGTTTCGCTGGCCAACGACGGCAGGCAGGCCGTCGACGCGCTGCTGGCGGCCCGGGACGGCATCGATATTGTTCTGATGGACGTGCAGATGCCGGTCATGGACGGCCTGGCGGCGACGCGCCTGATCCGCGAAACGCCGGCCCTGGCGATGCTGCCGGTGATCGCCTTGACCGCCGGCGCATTCAAGGTGCAGGAAGAGGCGGCCAAGGCGGCCGGCATGAGCGGATTCCTGTCCAAGCCGTTCGACGTGGACGTCGCAATCAATCTGATCCTGAAGAATATCCGGAAGCCCGGCGCCAGCATCACCGCGACGTATTCGCCGGCGCCGCGCCGGCAGCGCACTACTTATTACCTGCCGGGCCTGGCGGTGGAGCATGGACTGAAAACCTGGAAAGACGAGACGGCCTACCGCCGCTATCTGCGAAAATTCGCGCAGGATTTCGAGCACAGCATCGCCGAAATGGCGCAGGCCGAACCGGAAGCCGCCGCCGCCCGCGCGCATGCGCTCAAAGGCGCGGCCGGCAATCTGGCGCTGTTCGAACTGGCCGCGCTGACCGGCAAGCTCGACGCGGCATTGCGCGCCGGCGAAGACGCCGATCTCCTGTTCGCGGGCGTGCAGATGGCCATGGATATTGCGCTGGATTCGATCCGGCGTTATGCGCCCGACCCCGATCAGATTCCGGCCGGGGCGGCGCAATCCGGCGATGGCGGTGGCGAAGGCGCATCCGATGCCGCATCATCGCAATTGCCGCAGCTGCTGGCGGAATTGCTTGCGGCATTCGACAGCGACGATCCCGGCGCCGTCGCGCCGGTGTTGGCAAAACTGAATGGCGTAGTGCCGGCCGCCAGCCTGGCGCCGATTCACGAAGCGCTCGACAATTTCGATTTCCGCGGTGGAGAGGATGCTGTGCGGGCCCTTGCAGCGGAACATAATATTCCTGTGGAGGTCGGTTCATGAATAATAATTCCCCGCCTATTCTCGTCGTGGACGACTTGCCGCAAAACCTGGCGGCGCTGCAGCAGGTTTTGTCGGGCCAGTACCGGCTGGTGTTCGCGCGCAACGGCGCCGAGGCCGTTGCGGCGGCGTTCAAGCATTCGCCTTCCTTGATCCTGCTCGATATCGAGATGCCGGATATGGACGGCTATGCCGTCTGCCGCGCGCTCAAGGCCGATCCGCGCACCGAAGCGATTCCGGTCATTTTTGTCAGCAGCCTGTCGGAAAGCGGCGACGAGGCGGCCGGCTTTGCCGTCGGCGCCGTCGATTACATCGTCAAGCCTTTCTCGCCGGCCATCGTGCAAGCCCGCGTGCGCACCCATCTGTCGCTGGTGAAGACCACGCTGCTGGAGCATGCCTATCGCGACGCCATTTTCATGCTGGGCGAGGCCGGCCACTATAACGATAACGATACCGGCCTGCATATCTGGCGCATGGCCGCCTATTCCGCCGCGATCGCCGCGGCATGCGGCTGGAACGCCGAGGCCTGCCATCAGCTGGAACTGGCGGCGCCGATGCACGACACAGGCAAGATCGGCATTCCCGATGCAATCCTGCGCAAGCCGGCCAAATTGGATGACGAGGAGTGGGTTGTCATGAAAACCCATCCTCGCATCGGATACGAAATTCTTTCGACCAGCACCGCGCCCTTGTTCCAGCTGGCGGCCGAAATCGCGCTGCACCATCACGAACGGTTCGACGGCAGCGGCTATCCGGACGGCCTGATCGGTGAAAAGATTCCCGAATCGGCCCGCATCGTAGCGCTGGCCGACGTATTCGACGCCCTGTCGATGAAACGGCCCTACAAGGAGGAGTGGCCGCTGGAACGCATCATGACCACCATTCGGGAGAGCACCGGCAGCCATTTCGATCCGCGCATCGTCGAGGCTTTCAACGGGATCCTGCCGCAGATACTGGAAATCAAGAAGGATTGGAACGCACGCGAGGCCGGAAGCGCCGCGGCTGTTGCAAACGAATCCCAGGCATAAGGACAGAAAAAAAGCCCTCCCCACGAATGGGGAGGGCTTTTTCAGGTGACGCGGCAAGCGGTTACGAATATGCCTGCAACGCGCCTTTCATCTTCTTCAATGCGACCGATTCGATCTGCCGGATGCGCTCGGCCGATACGCCGAACTCGTCCGCCAGCTCGTGCAGCGTGGCGCCCGAGCCGTCGTCATTGGCCAGCCAGCGCGCTTCGACGATGCGGCGCGAACGCGCATCGAGCTTGCCCAGCGCGGTTTGCAGGCCTTCCGATTGCAGCCGGTCGTACTGGCGCGATTCCATGACTTTGGTCGGCTCGGTCGATTCGGACGACAGATAGGCGATGGGCGCAAACTTGTCGTCGTCATCGTCGGTCGGCGCTTCCAGCGCCATGTCGCGGCCGGAAAGCCGGGTTTCCATTTCGATCACATCCTCGCGCTTGACGTCGAGCGTCTCGGCCAGCGCATCGACCTGGGCCGGCGTCATCGCATCCAGGCCTTCCTTATGGCTGCGCAGATTGAAGAACAGCTTGCGCTGCGATTTGGTCGTCGCCACTTTCACCAGGCGCCAGTTCTTCAAGATGTATTCATGCATCTCGGCCTTGATCCAGTGCATCGCGTAGGACACCAGGCGCACGCCCTGATCCGGATCGAAACGCTTGACGGCCTTCATCAGGCCGATATTGCCTTCCTGGATCAGATCGGCATGCGGCAGGCCGTAGCCGAGATAGCCGCGGGCAATGGATACCACCAGGCGCAGGTGCGACAACACCATTTTCTGGGCGGCGCCCAGATCGTTACTGTCGCGCAGCTTGCGCGCCAGCGAGATTTCTTCGTCGTGCGAGAGCATCGGCAGGCGATTGACTGCTGAAATATATGCGTCGATATTACCCAGACTGCCCGAAAAGCCGAGCGCCAATGCCTGGGTTTCGTTCGCAATGAGTGCATTGTTGGACGCGGATTTCATTGAAACTCCTTATTCCAAAAACTGTTGGATAGTAAATTGCAAACACATACTGCAAAGACATAGCATTCAAGTCGGGTATTTTAGCACTCGTTTATTGTGAGTGCTAATAAGCATATCTGAAGAGCGATATAGATGGAGACTATGACTTGCACCGAGGTTTTTAACGTTTTTATTATCAGGCAATTAGAGTTCAACGGTGCGCGAACGGTCGGCCGGAAGGGCAAAAAAGCTGTAACAGTTCGCTACAGGGAGATTCCCGGATGGCAATTATTTGTCAGCCAAGCCGGCTGAGATGCCGCCTGACGGACAGCATTGCCCCCAGCAGGCCCAGCAGGGCGCTCAGGCCCAGCAGCACGGCGACCATCAGCGGCGGCAACGGCGCCAGCTGGAATTCCGAGCCGTACAGGCGGGCGAATTCGGCTACCGCCTGGTTCATCGGCTGCAGGCCGATGGCGACGGCGGCCAGCGCCAGCGCGCCCGCGCAGGCGCCCAGCAGCGCGCCGGTGTAATAGAAGGGGCGATGGATAAAGGCGTCCGTGGCCCCAAGCAGCCGCGAGACCGCGATTTCATCGTATTGCGTCATGACCTGCAGGCGGATGGTATTGAATACCACCGCCACCACCACCACGCCCAGCGTCGCCGCCAGGAACAGCAGGGCCAGCCGCAGCACGTGCATCAGCGCGGCCAAGCGCTTGACCCAGGCCGAATCGATCTGGACGGTATCGACGCGCGGCAGGGTTTTCAGCTTTGCCGCGATCCTGTCCACCTGCACGGCATCGATCTGGAAGCCGGTCAGCTTCACCACATAGGCGTCGGGCAGCGGATTGTTTCCCAGCGTGGCCAGGGCGTCGTTGAGTCCGGTTTTGCTTTTCAGCGCGTCCAGCGCTTTTTCGCGCGGGATGAATTCGATTTTTGCGTCGCTGCCGGCGTTTTGCAGGTTCTGACGCATGGCCGGCGCAATCGCCAGCGCCTGGTCGCGCGTGGCATTGCCTTGCATGAAAATGCTGATTTCAGGCTGGACCGCCAGTTGTTCGGTTACCGGCCGCACGTTTTCCAGCAGGGTCATGCCGGCAAACGGCAGCGCCAGCGCGATCGCCACCACCAATACGTTGAGCAGAAAGCTGCCCGGCGCGCGCCGGAAGTGATTGAAGGCATCGCCGAAGGCGAGCAGGTTATAGCGCAGCCAGCTCATGCGGGCTCCTGTTGGCGATCGCCGGCATTGCCGCCGATGCCGTTGCCATTGTCGCCGCCATCGCTGCGCCAGCCGTCGACAATTTCGCCGTGGGCCAGATAGATTACCCGCTCGGGGCCGCTCAGGTATTGCTCGTCATGGGTCGATATGACGCAGGTGACGCCGACCTGATGGAACGATTTCAGCGCCGCCAGCACCTTGTCGGCATTGTCGCGGTCCAGATTGGCGGTGGGTTCGTCGGCCAGGATGATTTGGGGCCGGTTGACGATGGCGCGGGCGATGGCGCCGCGCTGCTGTTCGCCGCCGGACAAGGCCTGCGGCAGGGTATTGGCGCTGTCGAGCAGTCCGACCATGTCCAGCGCGGCGCGGGCGCGTTTGTCGGCGTCGGCGCGCGAGGCGCCGGTCACGATCAGCGGCAAGGCGACGTTGGCCAGCAGGCTGCGGTCCGGCAGCAACCGTTGCTGTTGCAGGATCAGGCCCAGTTTGCGGCGCAGATACGGCAGGCCGGAGGAAGTCAGCTTGCCGATGTTCTGGCCGTTGACGGTCAGCACGCCGGCGCTCGGGCGCTCGATCGCCGCCACCATTTTCAGCAGGGTCGATTTGCCGGCGCCGGAAGGCCCGGCCAGGAACACCAGTTCGCCGCCGTCGATGGTCAGTGTGACGTCGCGCAATGCGGTATTGCCGCGCCCGTATTGCTTGGAGACGTGATCGAAAATGATCATGCGCGCTTTCCCCTGTCAGCCCAGCAATGCATCGACGAATTCGACTGCGTCGAACGCCTGCAGGTCTTCGATCTGTTCGCCGACGCCGATGAAATACAGCGGCACCGGCCGCGTCTTGGCGATCGCGGCCAGCACGCCGCCCTTGGCGGTGCCGTCCAGCTTGGTCACGACCAGGCCGGTCAGCCCGAGCGCATCGTCGAAAGCCTTGACCTGCGCCAGCGCATTCTGGCCGGTATTGCCGTCGATCACCAGCAGGATTTCGTGCGGCGCTGCGGCCAGTCCCTTGCCGATGACGCGCTTGATTTTTTTCAGCTCGTCCATCAGGTGCAATTGCGTCGGCAGCCGACCCGCGGTGTCGATCATGACGACATTGGTGCCGCGCGCCTGCGCCGAGTGCACCGCGTCGAAGGCCACCGCGGCCGGATCGCCGGATTCCTGGGCGATCACGGCCACATTATTGCGTTCGCCCCAGATCGCCAATTGTTCGCGCGCGGCGGCGCGGAAAGTGTCGCCCGCCGCCAGCAGCACCGACTGGCCGTGCGCCTGCAAATGCTTGGCCAGCTTGCCGATGGTGGTGGTCTTGCCGGCCCCGTTGACCCCGGCGATCATCATGACCAGCGGCTGATGCCGGCCCAGCACCAGCGGCTTCTGCAGCGGTTTCAGCAGATCCACCAGCAGGTCGCGCAGCGCGTCCTTGACTTGCGCGGCGTCCAGCAGCTTGTCGGCCTTGACCTTCTTTTTCAGGGCGTCCAGCAGAAATTCGGTGGCTTCGACGCCGGCGTCGGCGCTCAGCAGGGCCGATTCGAGTTCTTCATACAGATCGTCATCTATTTTCGCGCCGACGAATAAAACCGTCAGATTGGACGAGGTCTTGGACAAGCCGCTCTTCAGACGGCTCAGCCAGCCCTGCCGGGCGGGGGCGTCGATGGCGGCCGGCACGATGCTGCTTATGCCACTTGCGCCACCTGTGCCACTTGTGCCGCTAGTGCTCTTCGTGCTGTCTGCTGCGGGAGATTCGGGGAGCGCCGGGAAAATTTCGCTTGCCGCATCCGGCGCCGGCTGCTGCGCCGGCTGCTGCGCCGGCTCCTGGGCTGTTTCCGGCTGGGGTTTTTTCTTGAAGAAACTAAACATCGGCGCTATGTCGTTGGAGGGAGGCGTTGCAAAAAACGGCAAACCGGCAAAAGCGTCTGGCGCGGCGAACGCGGTACAATCGCTGCTCGCATTCTATCAGAGCAGGGCTTATGAAATTGAAGATCCGGCCTATTGTCGCGGTATTGCCTGTTTTGTTCGGCGCTTTGTCCGCCGGCGCCCCCGCGCAGTCATACGGGCAGACGCCCGCGGCGCAGGTCCAGACCCGGGATCGGACCGGGGCGCAGACACAGGAATTCGTGCTGGAAAACGGCATGAAAGTCATCGTCAAGGAAGACCACCGCGCGCCGACCGTGGCCCAGATGGTCTGGTACAAGGTCGGCTCGGTCGACGAAGTCAACGGCACGACCGGCGTCGCCCACGCGCTCGAACACATGATGTTCAAGGGCACCGAACATCTGAAGGCGGGTGAATTCAGCAGCCGGGTGGCGGCGCTGGGCGGCCGCGAAAACGCCTTCACCAGCCGCGATTACACCGCATATTTCCAGCAGATCGAAAAGAACCGCCTGCCCGCCGTCATGGCGCTGGAAGCCGAACGCATGGCCAATTTGCGCTTCGATCCCGAGCAGTTCGCCAAGGAAATCAAGGTCGTGATGGAAGAGCGCCGCTGGCGCACCGACGACCAGCCCGCCGGCTTGTTGAACGAGGCCCAGAACGCCGCCGCCTTTGTCGCGCATCCCTATCATCATCCGATCGTCGGCTGGATGGACGATCTGGAGCACATGACCGTGGCCGACGTCAAAGCCTGGTATGAGCGCTGGTATGCGCCGAACAACGCAACGCTGGTGGTCGCCGGGGACGTCGACGCAAGGCAGGTGCTGCAGCAGGCGGAAAAGTATTTCGGTCCGATCAAGGCCAGGAAACTGCCGGCGGTCAAGCCGCAGAACGAGCCGGAGCAGCGCGGCATCCGGCGCGTCACGGTCAAGGCGCCTGCGGAAAATGCGTACGTTTCGCTGGCGTTCAAGGCGCCTGCCTTGCGCGATGTCGAAAAAGACGACGATTCCTATGCGCTCGATGTGCTGGCCGCGGTGCTGGACGGCTACGACAATGCCCGCCTCGACGCGCAACTGGTGCGCACCGACCGCGTCGCCAACAGCGTCGGCGCCGGCTACGACAATATCAATCGCGGCCCCGGCATTTTCACCCTGGAAGGCACACCCGCCGCCGGCGTCAGCACCGGACAGCTGGAAGCCGCGCTGCGCGCCGAGGTCGCCAAAATCGCCGAGCACGGCGTCTCCGATGCGGAATTGCAGCGCGTCAAGACGCAATTGATCGCTTCGCAGATTTACAAGCGCGATTCCGTTTTCGGCCAGGCCATGGAAATCGGCATGCTGGAAATGACCGGCATTTCGTACAAGAATATCGACCGCATGCTGGAACGGTTGAAGGCAGTCACGCCGGCGCAGGTGCAGGCGGTGGCGCGAACCTATTTCGGCGACGATCAGCTCACCGTCGCCACGCTGGTGCCGCTGCCCTTGTCCGGCAAAGCGCCGGCGGGCCCCCCGCCGGGCGGCATGCTGCGCTGATGCGTAAAGATGTCAATGCGTGAATGCGTTAATTAAGGATGTAGGGATGCACCTTATTTCACTTTTATCTTGCCGGAGAAGCTCATGCCTGTAATCGTTATTGCCAATCCCAAGGGCGGCGTCGGGAAAAGTACGCTCTCGACCAATCTGGCCGGCTATTTCGCGGCGCAGGGGCAGCAGGTGCTGCTCGGCGATACCGACCGCCAGCAGTCGGCGCGCGGCTGGCTCGGCATCCGTCCGCCTGCCGCGCGGCCGATCTCGACCTGGGAAATCGACGAAGACAATATCGCCAGGCCGCCGAAGGGCGTCAGCCATGTCGTGCTGGATACGCCGGCGGGTTTGCACGGTCGGCGCCTGAACGACATATTGAAACTGGCCGACAAGGTCATTGTCCCCTTGCAGCCGTCGATGTTCGATATCCTGGCGACCCGCGAATTCATGCTGCGGCTGGCCGACGAAAAGGCGGTGCGCAAGGGCGACATCGAAGTCGGCGTTGTCGGCATGCGTGTGGACAGCCGCACCCGCTCGGCCGAACAATTGCATCGCTTTGTCGAAAGCCTGCACTTGCCGATGCTGGGCTATCTGCGCGATACGCAGAATTACGTGCAACTGGCGGCGCACGGCCTGACACTGTGGGATATCGCGCCATCGCGCGTGCAGCGCGACGTGGAGCAATGGCAGCCTATTCTCAACTGGCTCGCCGGCATTGCGCCCGCTGCCGCTCCCTCTTCCCCTTCTGCCGCCGCGCCTGAGGCAACCTCCAAACCAATCGAAACGGCGGCATGAAAAAAAGCATCGTTATTTTGGCCGCTTTCTGCGCGGCCGCACTCGGCGCGGCCAGCGGCAATGCGCTGGCCGCGCTGAAAATCCAGTCATGGACACTGGATAACGGCGCCCGGGTGGCGTTTGTCGAAAACCACTCGATTCCCATCCTCGACGTCAGCGTCGACTTCGATGCCGGCGCCCGCCGCGACCCGGCCGGCAAGGCCGGACTGGCCGGCATGACCAACGCGATGCTGGCCCGGGGCATAGTTGCAGGCGGCGCCGACAGCGATTCTGCGGCGGAGCCGGCGCTGAGCGAAGCGCAAATCCTGGACGGTTTCGCCGATATCGCGGCGCAGCGCGGCGGCGGCGCCGAGATGGATCGCGCCGGGGTGACCGTGCGCACATTATCCAGCGCGGCCGAGCGCGATCGCGCCGTCGAGCTGACCGCGCGCCTGCTGGCGCAGCCGAGCTTCCCGGAAGATTTTTTGCAGCGCGACAAGGCGCGCATGATCGCCGGCATCCGCGAGGCCGACACCAAGCCCGAAGCCATCGCCGAGAAAGCCTTCCTTGCCGCGCTGTACGGCAGCCATCCCTATGCGCAGCGCGCTACGGAAGCCAGCATCGGGGCCATCGGCCGCGACGATCTGCTGGCGTTTCATCGCGCGCACTACGCCGCGAACGGGGCCGTCATTGCGATGATCGGCGACGTCACGCGGGCCCAAGCCGAGCAGATCGCGCGCCGGCTGACGGCGCGGCTGCCGCAAGGCGCGCCGCTGCCGGCCATGCCTGAAGTGCTTATCGCGCCGGGGAGCGAGCAGCGCATCGCGCATCCGGCGTCCCAATCGCACATCCTGATCGGCATGCCGGCGCTGGAGCGCGGCGATGCCGATTTCTTTGCGCTGACGGTGGGCAATTACATCCTGGGCGGCGGCGGCTTCGATTCGCGGCTGACCAGGGAGGTGCGCGAAAAACGCGGACTGACCTATAGCGTCTATAGCGGTTTCAATCCGATGGCGCAAAAAGGCCCGTTCCAGATCGGCCTGCAGACCAAGCGCGAGCAAACCGCGCAGGCCCTGCAGGTGGTGCGCGATACGCTGGCGGCTTTCCTGCGCGACGGCCCGACGCCGGCTGAACTGAAAGCCGCCAAGGACAATCTGGTCGGCGGCTTTTCGCTGCGCATCGACAGCAACCGCAAGATACTGGCCAATCTCGCCCTCATCGCGTATTACGGATTGCCGGCGGATTACCTGGATACGTGGACGCGCAACATCGGGCAGGTGAGCATCGCCGATATTCGCGCGGCTTTCCGGCGCAAGATCGCGCAGGCGCAATTGCATACCGTGATTGTGGGCGATGCCGATGGCCGGTAATAACAAGCAGAAGCAGCAGAAACAGCAGAAGCCCGCCAAGGTTCCGCAGCACGCGATCCGGCCGCCGCTGGCGCATCAGGTCCGCATCATCGGCGGACAATGGAAGCGCACGCCGCTGCCGGTGCCGGTAGCCGAAGGCTTGCGGCCCACGCCGGACCGGGTGCGGGAAACCGTTTTCAATTGGCTGGGCCATCTCCTGGACGGAAATTGGGCGCAATTGCGCTGCCTGGACCTGTTCGCCGGCACCGGCGCGCTCGGTTTCGAGGCGGCCAGCCGCGGCGCCGCGCAGGTATTGATGGTGGAATGCCACACGCCGGCCGCGCGCCAGTTGGAAGCCACTAAAGCCAGGCTGCGCGCCGAACAGGTGCAGATTTTGCGGGCCGACGCGCTGGGCGCCGCCGAAAAGCTGGCGTTGGGCGCCAACCGTTTCGACCTGGTTTTCCTCGATCCGCCGTATCATCAGAACTGGCTGCAAAAAGTGCTCCCGGCCTGCGTACGCCTGACAGCGCCCGGCGGGCTGCTTTACCTGGAGGCCGAACAGGCGCTGGAAGCCGAGGCGCTGCCGGAGTGGCTGGCCGGCTGGCGCCTGTTGCGAGCCGATCATGCCGGCAGCGTGTTTTATCATCTGCTGCAGAAGCAGTAGCGCACCGCGCCCAGATTACTTATTGGAAATGCAATAAAAGCGTGTTCCGAATTCAGGCATAATGCGCGTTCTAATCGCTAGGGAGACCCCCGATGGTCATAGCAGTTTATCCAGGCACGTTCGATCCGCTCACGCGCGGCCATGAGGACCTGGTGCGGCGCGCGTCAGGCTTGTTCGACAAACTGGTGGTCGGCGTTGCCGACAGCAAGAATAAAAGCCCGTTCTTTTCGCTGGACGAGCGTCTGTCGATCGCCGAAGAGGTGCTCGGCCATTACCCCAACGTCGAGGTCAAGGGATTTTCCGGGCTGCTGAAAGAGTTCGTGCGGGAAAACGGCGCGCGCGTCATCGTGCGCGGCCTGCGGGCGGTTTCCGACTTCGAATATGAATTCCAGATGGCCGGCATGAACAGATATTTGCTGCCGGACGTTGAAACCATGTTTTTGACCCCATCTGATCAGTACCAGTTTATTTCCGGCACCATTGTGCGGGAAATCGCTCAATTCGGCGGCGATGTTTCCAAATTCGTGTTTCCTTCCGTGGACCGCTGGCTGAAGCAGAAAATAGGAAAAGTAGGATAGTTTTATGGCTTTGTTGATTACCGACGACTGCATCAATTGCGATGTATGCGAACCGGAATGTCCGAATGGCGCCATTTACATGGGGCCGCAAATCTACGAGATCGACCCGCACAAATGCACCGAATGCGTGGGGCATTTCAACGAGCCGCAATGCCAGCAGGTTTGTCCGGTGGCCTGTATCCCGCTGAATCCGGCCTGGGTGGAAACGCCTGAGCAATTGCAGGCCAAATACGAAAAACTGCAGGCCGAGCTCAAAAATCCGCTTTGACCACTTGTTGGAGATAAAATACGCGGCTGTCCGCCCGCCGGTCTCGGCCGGGCAGGACGAGCGGAGCGCAAATGCGTTTGCGAGAGGGCTTGAAGCAGGTAATTTTGCCCATAGATTGTCGAATGTTGCTGTGAAGCACAATTCTGATGCTGCGTGAGGAAGAGCCTCGGTATAGCCCTTGAAATAGTAGGGAATACCCTCACTTAGCATGGGCTATTGCGCGGCTTGTCGCGCAGATTACTGAATATGCACGGATAGTTAGGGGATTTTGAATGCAAGACAACGAGAAACCAGTGGCAGCGGATGCTGTTGATCAAACGGAAAAGACTGCGGCCATGCCAAATGACACGCCTGATGCGACCGAGGAAAACGAACTGGCCGCGCTGACGCAGCAGCTCAACGCAGCCGAAACCAAAGCCGCCGAAATGCATGATGCATTCATGCGCGCCAAGGCCGAGTCGGAAAACATCCGCCGCCGCGCGCAGGAAGACATCGCCCGTGCGCATAAATTTGCCGTGGAAAATTTCGCCGAAAGTCTGCTGCCGGTGAAGGATAGCCTTGAAACCGCCTTGAGAATCGAAGCGCCCTCGATCGAATCGCTGAAGGAGGGTGTCGAAATGACGCTGAAACAGCTCTCCGCCGCGTTTGAAAAGAATAAATTGCAGGAAATCAGCCCGGCGGTCGGCGAGAAGCTCGATCCGATGAAACATCAGGCCGTTTCGGCGGTATCCGCCGAGCAGGAAGCCAATACCGTTGTTGCAGTGTTGCAAAAAGGCTACACCATTTCGGAGCGCCTGCTGCGCCCCGCGCTGGTGACCGTGGCGCAATAAGCTTTGCAGTGCGCATCTTCGGATGCAGGCACGAATTTGCGCTGCAACGCCTTGAAAGACGGCGCCCGCTACGCATATTGAATACAAGTCAATTCACAAATTAAACAGTTACCCCGTCAAGTTATTAAAGGATAAAAATCATGGGCAAAATTATTGGTATCGATCTGGGCACAACGAACTCTTGCGTATCGGTGATGGAGGGCGGCCAGCCGAAAGTAATCGAAAATTCCGAAGGCGCGCGGACTACGCCGTCGGTTATCGCCTATCAGGAAGATGGCGAAATTCTGGTCGGCGCGCCGGCCAAGCGCCAGGCGGTGACCAATCCAAAAAATACGATCTACGCAGCCAAGCGTCTGATCGGCCGCAAATTCGACGAAAAGGAAGTGCAGAAGGATATTTCCCTGATGCCGTATGAAATCGTCAAGGCCGACAACGGCGATGCATGGGTTGCCGCGCGCGGCAACAAGCTGGCGCCGCCGCAAATCTCGGCCGAAGTGCTGCGCAAGATGAAAAAAACCGCCGAAGACTATCTGGGCGAAGAAGTGACCGAAGCGGTCATTACCGTGCCTGCCTACTTCAATGACGCACAGCGCCAGGCAACCAAGGACGCCGGCCGCATCGCCGGCCTGGACGTCAAGCGCATCATCAACGAACCGACCGCCGCCGCATTGGCGTTCGGCCTCGACAAGACCGACAAGGGCGACCGCAAGATCGCGGTATATGACCTGGGCGGCGGCACGTTCGACGTATCGATCATCGAAATCGCCGACGTCGACGGCGAAAAGCAGTTCGAAGTGCTCTCCACCAACGGCGACACCTTCCTCGGCGGCGAGGATTTCGACCAGCGCATCATCGACTACATCCTCGACGAATTCAACAAGATCAACGGCCTCGACCTGCGCAAGGACGCCATCGCGCTGCAGCGGATCAAGGCTTCGGCCGAACGCGCCAAGATCGAACTGTCGTCGTCGCAGCAGACTGAAATCAACGAGCCGTACATCGCCATGGCCAACGGCGCGCCGATCCACCTGAACCTGAAGATCACCCGCGCCAAGCTGGAATCGCTGGTCGAGGAACTGATTGCACGCACCATCGAGCCTTGCCGCATTGCGATCAAGGACGCCGGCGTCAAGGTCACCGATATCGACGACATCATCCTGGTCGGCGGCATGACCCGCATGCCGAAGGTGCAGGAGAAGGTCAAGGAATTCTTCGGCAAGGATCCGCGCCGCGACGTCAACCCGGATGAAGCTGTTGCCGTCGGCGCGGCGATCCAGGGTTCGGTGTTGTCGGGCGACCGCAAGGATCTGTTGCTGCTGGACGTGACGCCGCTGTCGCTGGGCATCGAAACCATGGGCGGCGTGATGACCAAGATGATCAAGAAGAACACCACCATCCCGACCAAGTTCAGCCAGGTGTTCTCGACTGCCGACGACAATCAGCCGGCCGTGACCATCAAGGTATACCAGGGCGAACGCGAAATGGCGGCCGGCAACAAGGGCCTGGGCGAATTCAATCTGGAAGGCATTCCACCGGCGGCGCGCGGCACGCCGCAGATTGAAGTCACCTTCGACATCGACGCCAACGGCATTCTGCACGTGGGCGCCAAGGACAAGGCCACCGGCAAGGAAAACAAGATCACGATCAAGGCCAATTCCGGCCTGACCGAAGATGAAATCCAGAAGATGGTGCAGGACGCCGAAGCCAACGCCGAGGAAGACAAGCGCCTGAAGGAAATGGCCGAATCGCACAACCAGGGCGACGCGCTGGTGCATTCCACCCGCAAGGCGCTGGGCGAATACGGCGACAAGCTGGAAGCCGGCGAGAAAGACCAGATCGAAGCGGCGATCAAGGAACTTGAAGAAGCCCTGAAGGGCAACGACAAGCCGACCATCGACGCCAAATCGGCCGCCCTGTCGACCGCCGCGCAGAAACTCGGCGAGAAGATGTATGCCGACATGCAGGCACAGGCAGCCGCGGGCGGCGCGGGCGCGGCAGGCGCAGCGGGCGGCGGCGCCGGCGGCGAGGGCAGCGCCAAGCAGGACGACGTGGTCGATGCCGAGTTCAAGGAAGTAAAGTAAAAGCAAGAATGAGCGGGGAAATTCAGTAAACGGCGTACGTCACATACGCCGTGAGAGTCCCGCCATGGTGGCAGCCGCAAGGCTGCCATTTGGCGTTTCATGTGAACGTTTTTTTCGCGACGTTTTTAGTGGCGGGCAATAATCTTTAGGTTTATAGATAACATGGCGAAACGCGATTTTTACGAAATATTGGGCGTGGCGAAGAATGCCTCTGATGAAGAAATCAAGAAGGCCTATCGCAAGCTGGCGATGAAGCATCATCCGGACCGCAATCCGGACAGCAAGGGCGCCGAGGATAAATTCAAGGAGGTCAAGGAGGCCTACGAAATGCTGTCCGATCAGGACAAGCGCGCAGCCTACGACCGCTACGGCCATGCCGGCGTCGATCCCAACATGGGCGGCGGAGGCGGAGGCGGCGCCGGCGGTTTCGCCGATGCCTTCGGCGATATTTTCGGCGACATCTTCGGCGGCGGAGGCGGCCGCGGCCGCAGCGGCGGACCGCAAGTCTATCGCGGCGCCGATCTGCGCTACAACCTCGAAATCACGCTGGAGCAGGCCGCGCACGGCTTCGACACCACGATCCGGGTGCCGTCCTGGGATCAATGCGAAGTCTGCGACGGCAGCGGCGCCAAGGCCGGCAGCGCGCCGATCACCTGCCCGACCTGCGCCGGCCATGGCCAGGTGCGCATGCAGCAGGGTTTTTTCAGCATTCAGCAAACCTGTCCGAAGTGCCACGGCAGCGGCAAGATCATTCCCGACCCATGCCCCTCCTGCGGCGGCGCCGGACGCGTCAAGCGCAACAAGACGCTCGAAGTCAAGATTCCGGCCGGCATCGACGACGGCATGCGGATCCGTTCCTCGGGCAACGGCGAACCCGGCATGAACGGCGGACCGACCGGCGACCTGTACGTCGAAATCCATATCAAGCCGCATGAAGTATTCCAGCGCGACGGCGACGACCTGCATTACGAAATGCCGATCTCGTTCGCGCGGGCCGCGCTCGGCGGCGAAATCGAAGCGCCTACCCTGAATGGCAAGGCATCGTTCTCGATTCCCGAAGGCACGCAATCGGGCAAGACCTTCCGCCTGCGCGGCAAAGGCATCAAGGGCGTGCGTTCGGCCGTGCCGGGCGATCTGTTCTGCCACGTCGTGGTTGAAACGCCGGTCAAGCTGACCGAGCGTCAGAAAGACCTGCTGCGCGAACTGGAAACGCTGACTATCGAAGGCGGCGCCAAGCATAGTCCGCAGACGAAGACTTGGAAAGACAAGGTCAAGGAATTTTTCGAGTAGACTCAGGGGTCGTTTTTTTTAGCGGATGAATATGACAGAAAAAAAACAGGATCTGGTACAACAAATGTTGTTGCAGAGTAATAAGGATTGGGCCGCCGGCATTACCGCAAGGGATCCGGGGTTTTTCCAGAAATTGGCGGGGCAGCGCTCGCCTGAATATTTATGGATAGGCTGTTCCGACAATCGCGTTCCGGCCAACGATTTGCTGGGCCTGATGCCGGGCGAATTGTTCGTGCACCGGAATATCGCCAACGTCGTGGTGCACACCGATCTGAATTGTTTGTCGGTGCTGCAGTTCGCGGTGGATGTGCTGAAGGTCAAGCATGTGATCGTCTGCGGCCATTACAACTGTTCGGGCGTGCATGCGGCATTGACGCAGCGCCGGGTCGGCCTGGCGGACAACTGGCTGCAGCATGTGCAGGACGTGCACGAAAAGCACGCGCATTGCTTCCATGAATCGATGAACGAACGCACGCGCCACGACCGGCTGTGCGAATTGAACGCGCTGGAACAGGTCGACAATGTCTGCCGCAGCTCGATCGTGCGCGACGCCTGGGAGCGCGGCCAGGAATTGGCGATTCACAGTTTGATCTACGGCGTCGGCGACGGCCTGCTGCGGGCTTTGTGCCCTGCGATCGACAATGCCGAAGAAGGCGCGCAGTATGTGAGGGCTGCCCTGGCGGAATATGCGGATTTGCCGGCATCGAAGTAAATCGTCGAATCGGCCTTTCAATAAAAAGCGGCGGTGGAAATTTCCACCGCCGCTTTTTTATCGCCCCTGATGCCTGACGCCTGGCAAGGACTTCAGAAGCAGTGTTCCGGCGCCGGGAAGCTGCCGTCCTTGACCGCCGCCACATAGGCGCTGACGGCCGCGGCGATGCTGTCCGACCCTTCCATGAAATTGCGCACGAAGCGCGCCTTGCGGCCCGGGAAGGCGCCGAGCATGTCGTGCATTACCAGCACCTGGCCGTCGCAATCGACGCCGGCGCCGATGCCGATGGTCGGCATGTGCAGCGCATCCGACAGCTCCTTGCCGAGCTGCGCCGGAATCGCTTCCAGCACCACCATGCAGGCGCCCGCCTGTTGCAGCGCCAGCGCGTCGGCCATCATGCGTTCGGCCGCCGCCGCGGTCTTGCCCTGCACCTTGTAGCCGCCCATCAGATGGACCGATTGCGGCGTCAGGCCGATATGGGCGCAGACCGGAATGGCGCGCTCGTAAAGATATTGAATGGTTTCGGCCAGCCACGCGCCGCCTTCGATCTTGACCATATGCGCGCCGGCCTGGATCAGCCGCGTCGCATTGCGGCAGGCCGCCTCCGGTGTGGAATAAGTGCCGAACGGCATATCCGTCACCAGTAGCGCGGTGCGGTTGCCGCGCGCCACGCAGGCGGTGTGATAGGCCATTTCCTCCAGCGTGACCGGCAAGGTCGAATCGTGGCCCTGGCATACCATGCCGAGCGAGTCGCCGACCAGCAGGATTTCGACGCCGCAGTTGTCCATCAGGCTCGCGAAACTGGCGTCGTAGCAGGTCAGCATGGTCAGCTTTTCGCCTTTGTCGCACAGTGCCTGGAGCTGCGGCATGGTGACCGGCTTGCTGCGTGCGCTGCTTTCCGTATTCCCTGTTTTTTCCTGTATGTACCCAGCCATCTTCGCTACTCCGATTCGGTGATCCAATTAATAAGCGCAACTTCTGAAAAGTGAAATATACAGCACCGAGGCGTTTCGTTTTATTCCGGCGCGGAAGGCAGGCGTTCGATGCGCTGATCGCCGACTTTGGCGGCAAAGCCGCGCGCCGGCCCCAGCGCGGGAATCGCCAGGTCCGGCGCGATTTCCAGCAAAGGCAGCAGGACGAAGGCGCGCAGCGTCAGGCCGGGATGCGGCACGGTCAGCAGCGGCGTTGCTATGCGCTGCCCGCCGTACAGCAGAAGATCCAGGTCGAGCGTGCGCGGCGCATGGAAGTAGGGACGTTCGCGCCCGAACGCCTGTTCGATCGCCTGCAGCTCGGCCAGCAGCTGCAGCGGCGCCAGCGTGGTCGTTATCGCCGCGACGGCATTGATGTAATCGCCGCCGTCGGCCTCGAAGGGCGCGCTGCGGTAAAGCGAGGAATGGCGCAGCGGGCGGCTGGCGGGCAATTGCGCCAGGCGTTCGATGGCCAGCGCGACCGAAGCCCGTGCATCGCCCAGATTGGCGCCGATGCCGATATACGCGATAACGCAGTCTTCCATGTCAGCGGGAACAGCCCGGCCTCAAGCCTCGCCGGCGGGGGAACCGGCCGGTTTGGCCCGGCTCGGACGGCGGCGGCGTTTCTTGGCGGGCGCTGCGCCTTCTTCTTTCGGCTTTTGCGCCAGCAGCGTTTCGCGGCCCGGCCCATCGGCGTCGATGAAGTCGGTCCACCATTGGCCGATCGCCGGATCGATTTCGCCCGAAGCGCAGCGCAGCAGCAGGAAATCGTAGCCGGCGCGCAGGCGCAGATGCTCCAGCAGCTTGTAAGGCGATTTGCCGATGCGGCGCTCGAAGCGCGGCTGCATGGCCCAGATGTCGCGCATGTCGCTGGCGATCTTGCGCTGCAGCGCCAGTTTTTCGGTTTGCGCGTTGAGCACATCGTCGGCGGCCAAGTGCAGCGCCGGGATCGGATATTCGCCGGCGGCCTGGTAGGCGCGCCATTTTTCCAGCACCTGATGCCACAGCAGCGACGCAAACAGGAAGCCCGGCGACACCGGTTTGCCCTGCATGATGCGGGCATCGGTATTGCTCAGCGCCAGGGTCACGAATTTTTCGCCCATCGGCTGCTCCAGCACCACGTCGAGCAAAGGCAGCAGGCCGTGATGCAGGCCTTCCTTGCGCAGTTGCTGCAGGCAGGCCAGCGCATGGCCGCTCATCAGCAGCTTCAGCATTTCGTCGAAGATGCGGGCGGCGGGAACGTTGTTGATCAGCGGCGCCATCACCTTGATCGGCGCGGCGGTTTCAGGCGCAATGGTGAATTTCAGCTTGGCGGCGAAGCGCGCCGCGCGCAGCATGCGCACCGGGTCTTCGCGGTAGCGCGCTTCCGGCACGCCGATGATGCGCAGCGTCTTGGCGCGCATGTCGGCGATGCCGCCGTGGTAGTCCAGCACGGTCTGCGTGGCCGGATCGTAATACATTGCATTGATGGTGAAATCGCGGCGCACCGCATCTTCATGTTGCGAGCCGAAGGTGTTGTCGCGCAGCACGCGGCCGTGTTCGTCTTTCGGCGCGCCGTCCAGCACGGTGCCGCGGAAGGTGGTGACTTCGATCAGTTCCTGGCCGAACATCACGTGCACGATCTGGAAGCGCTTGCCGATGATGAAGGCGCGCCGGAACAGGCGCTTGACCTGTTCCGGCGTGGCGTTGGTGGCGACGTCGAAATCCTTGGGCTTGACCGGCAGCAGCAGATCGCGCACGGCGCCGCCGACGATGAATGCCTTGAAGCCGGCCTGCTGCAGGGTATCGGTGACGCGGATCGCGTTCGGCGAAACCAGCTTGGGATCGATGCCGTGTTCCTTGGCATGCAGCACCGTCGGCTCGGTCGGATCGCTGACTTTCTTGTTTTTGCCCAGAATCGAGCGGATCAGCTTTTTAATCATGGGAAGGGGTATCGAAAAGATTCAGGATCGGCCAGCCGTGCGCAATTGCGTGGGCCGCCAGTTTGGGGTTGGGATTGGTTGCGACCGGGTCGCTGACCAGGGCCATCAGGGGAATGTCGTTCTGGGAATCGCTGTAGAAATAGCTGCGCTCGAAATCGGCCAGCGATTTGCCCATCTGCGCCAGCCAGGCCTTGGTATGCGTGATTTTGCCCTCGGCGAAGGTGGGCGTTCCCAGCAGCTTGCCGGTCAGGCTGCCGTCGGGCAGCATTTCGGGACGGGCGGCGATCAGGTGTTCGACATTGAACGCTTCGGCGATCGGGCCGGTGACGAAGCTGTTGGTGGCCGTGACGATGGCCACCAGGTCGCCGGCATCCAGATGTTTCCGCACCAGTTTCAGGGCGGCGGGCGCGAGCGCGGGCTGGATCACGGTTTCCATGAACTGCCGGTGCCACTGGTCCAGCTGGCTGCGCGGAAAGCGGGCCAGCGTGCCCAATGCGAATTCGAGGTATTTCACCGGATCGAGCGTGCCGGCCTGGTAATGCGCATACCACTCGTCATTGCTTTTGCGGAAGGCTTCGGCGTCGATCGCGCCGGTCGAGGCCAGGAAATCGCCCCATTCGTGGTCGGAATCTATCGGCAGGATGGTGTGATCGAGATCGAATAATGCGAGATTCATAGAGTGCGTTCTTGTAATTCCATTTGTAAAAGACTGCGCAGCAGGGGCAGCGTGATGGGCCGCTTGGTTTCCAGCGAGTAGCGGTCCAGCGCTTCCAGCATCGCCGACAGGGAACGCATGTCGCGCCGGAAATGCGTAATCAGGTAAGGCAGCAGCCCCGGCGACAGTATCATGCCACGCGCGGCGGCGGCCTGGGTCAGCGCGTCGATCTTTTCTTCGTCGCTGAGGCCCTGAATCTGATAAATCAGGCCCCAGCCGAGCCGGGTGCGCAGATCCTCGCGCACTTTCAGCTGCGCCGGCGCGCTTTCGCCGGCGCCGACCAGGAAGCCGCCCTGCTCGCGGATCCGGTTGAACAGGTTGAAAGCGTCGATTTGGGCGGAGGCGGACAAGCGCTCGCAATCGTCGATCAGATAGACCGATACCGCCGGATCGTAATCGAAGGCTGCTCCGGAGGCATCGCCGCCGATATAGCGGCCTTTTCCGGCGGCGGCCGCGGCCAGCGCGTGCAGCAGGTGGCTTTTGCCCGAACCGTCTTCGCCCCACAGGTAGATGAAACGGTCGCCGGCGGCGTCGGCCGCTCCCGCCGCGGACCCGGCTTTGGCCGCTTTGGCTGCATTGACGCCGATTTCTTTCAGCAAATGGCAGGCTTCGACGTTGCGGCCGATCACGAAGGTCTCGAAATCGGGTGACCGCTCTGCGCTTAAATCGAGGAGTAATTGTCTCATACAGACTGGTGAAATGGTTCTCGGAACCTGTCCTTCGACGCGCGCTGCGGATCGACAACAGGTTCTTAAAGGTGTCGCTAACAGGAAGGGTTTGATAAAATCACGCTTTTGGCGAATTTCTTCGTTTTTTGCCCCACCGCTATTTTACCGCTGCTTATCGCTGCCAGACACATCATGACATCATCCTCGAAGATTTCTCTCTCCTACCGCGACGCCGGCGTCGACATCGAAGCCGGCGATGCCCTGGTCGAAGCGATCAAGCCGCTGGCCAAGCGCACCTCGCGCGAAGGCGTACTGGGCGGCATCGGCGGTTTCGGCGCCTTGTTCGAAATCAGCAAGAAATTCAAGGAACCGGTGCTGGTATCGGGCACCGACGGCGTCGGCACCAAGCTGAAACTGGCGTTTTTGCTGAATCGCCACGATACGGTCGGCATCGACCTTGTGGCCATGAGCGTCAACGATATCCTGGTGCAGGGCGCCGAACCGCTGTTTTTCCTGGATTATTTCGCCTGCGGCAAGCTTGACGTGGCCAGCGCCACCGACGTGGTGCGGGGCATCGCCAACGGCTGCGAACAGGCCGGCTGTGCGCTGATCGGCGGCGAAACCGCCGAAATGCCGAGCATGTATCCCGACGGCGAATACGATCTGGCCGGTTTTGCGGTCGGCGCGGTGGAAAAATCGAAGATCATCGACGGCAGCAAGATCAAGCCGGGCGACGTGGTGCTGGGCATGGCCTCGTCCGGCGCGCATTCGAACGGCTATTCGCTGGTGCGCAAGATCCTGGAAGTCGCCAAGCCCGACCTGAACGCGGATTTCCATGGCCGCAAGCTGGCCGACGTGCTGATGCAGCCGACCCGCATCTACGTCAAGCCGCTGCTGGCGCTGATGGCGAGCATGGAAGTCAAGGGCATGGTGCATATTACCGGCGGCGGCCTGCTGGAAAACGTGCCGCGCGTGCTGCAGCCGCACCTGACGGCCGTATTGCAGCGCGATGCCTGGACCATGCCGCCGCTGTTTACATGGCTGCAGGAGCATGGCGGCGTGGCGGATGCCGAAATGCACCGCGTCTTCAATTGCGGCATCGGCATGACGGTCATCGTGGCGCCGGAAAACGCGGACGCCGCGTTGGCGCAGTTGCGGGCCGCCGGCGAAACGGTTACGCGCATCGGCGAGATCCGCGAACGCGCCGAAGGCGAAGCGCAGACGATTGTTCTGTAATCGGTGCAGACGCGCAGTCAGCTAATCCACAAGAAAATCGGGCCCCGGATCGTTATGCGATCCGGGGCCCGATTTATTTTGATTTCGTTATTTGCCTGGTCTTTGCCTAGTATTGCTCGGAATTCGGCTTCTGGTGCGCCAGCGTCTGCAGCGGCACCGGATGCGCATCGCGCGCCAGGCCGGCCGGCGGCGCCACGCGCACCGGCGTATTGCCGTGATTGATGCCCGACAGGACGTTGTCCTTGGTTTCGGGCGCAGCGTCCCAGACCGGATCGGCGGTGGTTTCAAACACGCGCTTCAACTGATCGCCCCAAGTATTGCGGATCATCTGGAAATACTGGTTGCGCTCGTCGATGGTCACGAAATGGCTGACCGCCAGTTGATCTTTTTCATACAGCAGCAAATCCAGCGGCAGGCCGACTGAAATATTCGAACGCAGCGTTGAATCCATGGAAATCAAGGCTGCCTTGGCCGCTTCGTCGAGCGTCGTGCTCGGCCGCACCACGCGGTCCAGGATCGGCTTGCCGTATTTCGCTTCGCCGATCTGGAAATACAGGTTTTCTTCGTGCGATTCGATGAAATTGCCGGCCGCATACATCTGGAACAGCCGGCATTGCTCGCCCTTGATCTGGCCGCCGAAAATGATGCTGACATTGAAATCGATGCCGAACTTGTGCAGTTCTTCGGCATCGCGGTCGTGCGCCTGGCGGATCGCGTCGCCCAGGATCTGCGCCGCCTCGTACATCGACTTCGCGGTCCACAGATTATGCCCCTCGGCATTGCTGCGGTCGGCCACGATCTGGCGGATCGACTGCGAAATCGACAAATTGCCGGCCGTCATCAGCACCATCACCCGCTCGCCCGGAATTTCATAGACATTCATCTTGCGATAAGTGCCGATCTGATCCACGCCCGCGTTGGTGCGCGAGTCGGACAGAAAAACCAGGCCGTCGTTGAGGCGGAGCGCCACACAGTAAGTCATGATGTTGATTAGCAGGGTAAAAACCGTATTTTACCGGATTGTCGAACCGACATTTCAATGAACAGATTGGCGAATAAGGGCCTTATAGGGGAATAAAAAAAGCCGATGCAATAATTGCATCGGCTTTTGCGCAAGTTTTTGTATTAAAACGATTTTTTGCCTTTTTTCAGGCTTGCCGCGGGCTTCAGACTACCGGTATTGGCTCGGACTTGCGGCCGAAACCGGGAGAAATTCCCAATGATTCAGCATCCAATCCTGGGAAAGTGGCGCAGCATGGACAAGGCATTTCTGCATCAGTAAAAGTAAAGCGGCGACTGTAAAAAGTCCCAGTAAGGACGGCGAGGCATTTCGTGTGAACCTTCTCCAAATCGGTATTCGCCGAAATGATATTGGTAGGGTAATGAAATGCGTAAAGTAGCTCTCGTAACCGGCGCCGCGATTCGCACCGGAAAAATAATTGCTGAATACTTTAGCGAAAGAAGTAACGATCTGGTCATTCACTACGGCGCCTCAGGCAATGAGGCGAATGATGTTGTCAAAACAATTAGAAAGCGTGGGGGCAATGCCGTTGCGTTGAGGGCCGACTTAACGGATGAAATTCAGATTCAAGCATTGATCGACGATACATATCGGCAGTACGGACGGCTGGACGTATTGATCAATTGCGCGGCTTTTTTTATTCAGGATCACTTTCCTGACATCACGGCGGAACGGCTGGATTTTGCATGGAGCGTGAATTGCCGCGCTCCAATTCTGCTGACAAAAGCATTTTATGAAAAAGCAAAATCCGCAGGTACGACGGGGGTCGTAATTAATGTCATCGATCAAAAGATCAAAGGAAATTTTCATCGTGACCACTTCTGTTACACCGTGGGGAAAACTGCGATCGGCAACTTGACGCAAATGTTGGCTATCTCCGCGGCGCCGGTATTACGCGTGAATGCCGTATTTCCCGGATTGATGCTGCCCAGCGATAACCAGACCCCGGAAGATTTCGAATATGCAGCCAAACGCGCCACGCCACTCGGCTTGATCGCAACGCCGGAAGATCTTGCGGGCGCTATCGAATTGTTGCTGAGCCCCGCATACAACGGCTTTGATTTTGTCGTAGATGGTGGACAGAATTTGGTGCGTGTGACCCAAGACGTGCTCTATGAACATTGCGCGCCAAAAAAAGAATGATACACATAGCGAGGCAAGGGAGCGCTTCGCCTCAAGCCGCCAGCGGCGCCAGGAAATCCCGGCTGATCCGGCTTCCCAATTCAAAAATCCGCTCCAGGAAGATCGTCAGGAAATCAAATACAGGTTTTCGTCGTGCGTTTCGATGAAATTGCCGGCCGCGTACATCCGGAACAGCCGGTATTGCGCGCCATCTTTGGGCGCATTTCACCATCCGCACGGATTCTGTGCGCCCGTCTCCCGGAAAATCACATGTTCTGGCGCAATTTTTTCATCCAGCCCCGAAACCGCCGACGATAAAGCAGCGTTTTTTCTTCCTTTCCATGCGCAGACATGCGCGCACCGATCAAACAGGCACGCTTTCTGCTTAGCGTAATGAATTATGCATTATGCATTATGCATAATAATGAAGCAGCGACCGACCCTTTTGACCTATCTATCAGCGCAACATCCCCATCTTTATGGAGAAAATGTTGGAAAGCCGCCTTAAAGTCGATAATCTGAGCCACGCCTTCATCAAGTCGAACGGCGAAGAGATCAGAATTTTCCAGAATCTGAATTTCACGGTCGGCCAAGCCGAGATCGTCGCGATCGTCGGTCGCAGCGGTGCGGGGAAAAGCACGCTGTTCAATCTGATTTCAGGTCTGCTCACGCCGCACGCCGGCCAAATTTCATTGGGATCGAGAGAAGACGGCACACCCGGCAGCATCGCCTATATGCTGCAAAAGGATTTGCTGTTGCCGTGGCGCACGATTCTCGAGAACGCCGTCCTCGGAATCGAACTGCATCGGCCGGTGACGGACGCAGACCGGGCGCGCGCCAAGGCGATGCTGGCCCGGTACGGTCTGGCGTCGGTGGCAAATGCGTATCCGCATTCTTTGTCGGGCGGCATGAAGCAACGCGTTGCATTGACCCGGACGCTGCTTGCGGACCCCACTGTTGTGTTGCTGGATGAACCGTTTTCCGCGCTCGATTATGAAACCCGGCTGATGCTGGAGAACGACGTCATCAGCCTTACGCGCACGGAAGGCACCAGCATCATCCTGGTAACGCACGATATCGACGAGGCCATTGCAATGAGCAATCGCATCGTGGTCCTGAGCGGACGCCCCGCCAAAATTACGCGCGAAGAAAAGATCATTCTCACGGTTGACGGTGAGCGCGATGGCGACCGCGATGCGGTCACGGCGCGCGGCGCATCGGAGTTTCCCGCGTATCACAAGGAAATCTGGAATGCCTTGCGCGCAAGCGACGTCGCACACGCCGGCGCCTGACTGACGAAAGAAATCTTATGAAAAAAAACAATGGCGCGACGATGATTGTCACCATCATCCTGCTTGTCCTGATCGTTTTTTGGCAAATGGCCGCGCAAGCCAATATGATCAACGGACAACTGCTTGGCTCGCCGCGCGGCATTTTCCACGCCGCGGTGATCGGCGTAACGAAAGGACAACTGCTTAACGACACGTGGGTCACGCTGGTGGAGACGCTGCTCGGCTTGCTGCTCGGCAGCGGTCTGGGGATCGTTCTCGGTCTGGTGCTGTGGTTTTACCCGCGCACCTCCGATATCGTCGAACAGTTTTCCATCCTGCTCAACAGCATTCCCAAGATTGCTCTCGGCCCGCTGATCATTATCTGGTTCGGCTCGGGAATGGTTTCCAAGATATGGCTGGCCGGTATTTCGACCTTTGCCGTCGCCATGATCTCCGCTTGCGCCGCCGCGCAGGAGGTGGACAAGGATCTGTTGAATCTCTTCAAATCGTTCAAGGCCCCGCGGGCGATGATCTTCAGGAAATTGATCGTGCCGGCATCGATCCCGTGGATATTTTCCATTTTTCGCATCAACATCGGCTTCGCCCTGATCGGCGCGGTGGTGGGGGAGTTCATCGCTTCCGAAAACGGATTGGGACATGCAGTGTTCGTCGCGGGCTCGCTGTTCGATCTTAATAGTGTCTGGCTTGGCGTCATCATTTTGACGTTGATGGCGGCAGTTCTTACGTGGGTTGTCCAACTAATCGAAGAGAGGATCGTGTCATGGAAAGTCGAACAATGAAGTACGTCCGCAGTCTGCTTGGCTCAGCGTTGATCGCAACGGCTTGCCTTGCCGCCCCGGCCGGTTTCGCGGCGGAAAAAGCAGTGATCTATCAAGCCTTTCAGTCGATTCAATATCTTCCGCTGTACGTAGCGATGGACCAAGGCATGTTTGCCAAGCATGGACTTGAGGTGCAGAAGGTCACGGCAGGCGGCGGCGCGCAAGGCGTGGCCGCTGTTATCGGCGGCCATGCGGACTTCTCCCTGCAAGACCCGATGACGGCGGTACTGGCGAATCTGAAGGGCGCATCGCTGACCAATGTGGCGATGGTTGTCGCCGGCGTGCCGGTCTGGATGGTTGTGCCGGAGAACTCGCCGATCAAGTCGATCGACGATCTCAAGGATCAGACTATCGCGGTGGCATTGCCGCCGTCCACCAGCACCTACCTTCTGCAGAAGTTGCTGAAGGATAAGGGCCTGTCGAACGTGAAGCTCAATACGGTCGCCATCGGCACGGAAATATCGCCTGTCACCGCAGGCCGCGCGGCGGCAGCCGTCTTGTATCAGCCGCAAGTGGAGCAAGCGCTGGCAAGCGGTTACAAGATCGTTTATGACTTTGCCAAGCAGTACGATGGCGTGTATGCCTTCTCCACCATCGACACGTTGAAATCGACAATTCAGACGAAACCTCAGATGGTGCAGAACTTCGTCGGCGCGATGGCCGATGCGGAGAAACTGATGCGCAGCTCGCCTGACGTCGCATATCGCGTCGCCGTGCAGGAATTCCCGTCGCTGGAGAAAAGCGTGGTGGAAGCAGCCGTAAAGCGCTTGCTGGACCAAAAGATCTATCCGGCAACGCCATCCATCTCGAAACAGGCTTTCCAAAGCGGTCTGGATCTGCAGGTTTATATCGGCAATATCAAGCCGGGTGAAGTGACTTATGAAAGCGCTGTCGATAACAGCTTCGCCGAAAAGGCCGGCAAGCCATAAGACGTCTTTTCGTCAGAAGGATAGACCGGACTGCGTCATATAATCCGGTCTGTCGAATTTCGAGAACGCAGTGAATACGGATTATTTTGAAGAGTAGATCATGACAACACAAAACGATGCCTCCACACGATTGGCGCGGGCGATTGCGCTTGCAGACAAGATCGATGGAGAGCTCAAGGCATTTACTTACCGTCCCTCCAGCTATCCATCCGCCGGTCGCGCCGATCGTGCGGACAGCGCGCTTGCCGGCGTGCCGGTTGCAATCAAGGATTTGATCGATACGTCGGACATGCCGACAACCTACGGTTCGAAGATCTTCGCCCGGCATCAGCCGCGCCAGGATGCATGGATTGTGAGCAAGCTGCGCGACGCCGGCGCCGTGATTTTCGGAAAAACGGTGACCACGGAATTCGCCTGGCGCGATCCGGGCGACACCGTCAATCCATGGAACCCTGCGCATAGCCCAGGCGGTTCTTCCAGCGGCTCGGCGGCGGCGGTCGGCGCGAATATTGTCGATATCGCGCTGGGAACGCAAACTGTCGGATCGATTATCCGTCCGGCATCGTATTGCGGCGCAATCGGCTACAAGCCGACTTATGGGCTCATCCCCACGACAGGCGTACATGCGCTGGCGCCGACTTTGGATCATCTGGGATTCATCACCTCGAACTTCCATTGGGCCGCGGTGTGCCACGGCATCATCGTGAAGGACGGCCGTGTCGATGAATCCGTTGCTTCCGGCAAGTTTGCCGAAGGCGTCAAGCCGCGCAAGATCGGTGTCTACCGTTCCTCGCAGTGGGCCAATGTCGAGGCCGACGTGCAGCAGAACTTCGACGCCGTGGTGCGCCGCCTCGAAGCCTATGGCGTGGTATGCGTTGAGGCCGATTTCGACGCGGATCTCCGCGAACTCAATGTGCTGGTCAACAACGTATTGGCTTACGAAGGACGGGCAAGCATTTATGACGACATCAAGGACGCCGAACACTTGGCGGGGCCTTACACGCGCGAACTGATGCAACGCGGCGCGGCGGTCGGCAGCGACGAATACAAGCATCTGCTTGAGCGGGTCGCCAAGATGCGCGCCGGCCGCGATGCCCGGCTGCAGGGACTGGACGCCATCATGACGATCACCTCTCCCACAGGGGCGCTCAAGGGATTGGAAAAAACCGGCGACGCTTCCTTTTGCGCGCCGGCGACTTTGCTTGGCTTGCCTGCGGTGACGGTGCCGTCGGGCTTCTCCACGGAATTCCTCCCCTATGGCGTTCAGCTGATCGGATCCGCCAACGCGGATCTGGCGCTGCTGAAGACCGGCCAATGGTTCAGCACGATTCTGCCGTCGATAAAGGCAGCCTCTTCAGGGACTGCTGTATCCTGAGTGCTTGCGCGGGCGAACGGATGGTTGACGGCCATCCCGTTTCAGCCTGCGGGTCGAGACAATTTTAACGAATCTGCGCATGCTGAAAGCCTTTAAAACCATTGAGCAACAAGTACTCAGTCTGCTGAGAAACGACATCTTGTCCGGAAAATACTCTCCTGGAGACAGGCTTCGCCAGGATGAAATCGCCAAGCGCTTTGAAGTGAGCACCACGCCCGTGCGAGAAGCTTTCCGCGGCTTGCGCTCTGAAGGGCTGGTCTCGATTGACGCCAACAAGGGCGTCGTGGTCAAAGGCTTGACGGTGAAGGACGTTGCGGAGCTTTATGAACTTCGCATCATGCTTGAGCCGCTCCTGGCCAGGAAAGCCGTGAGCTCAATCTCGCCCGAGTCCCTGCAGGCCGCAACCCAGATCCATGAAGAAATGTGCGCCTCTACCGATCCGCATGCATGGTCGGCGCTGAACCGGGAATTCCACATCAAATTGATGATGAGCGAAAAAGACTCGCGGCTCTATGAGATCGTGAAGAATCTTCTTGGCGTTGCCGAACCCTATGTCTCTCTTTCCATCTTCATTCACCCCAAGATCTTGCAGATGGATAATGAAGAGCATGGCATGATTCTCGACGGCTACAACAAGAAGAACGGAAAGTTCGTCCAGAAAATCGTCAAACAGCATCTGGAACAAACGCTCGCGGCGATTCAGGATTCCGTCAATGAAAAAACGCTGTTCCGGACGCGTGCGCCGGCCGGATAAGACGCACGCGATGTGACGAATCCGGCATCAGTGCGGCTTATGATTTATCAAGCCGCCAGCGGCACCAGGAAATCCCGGCTGATCCGATTCCCCAATTCAAAAATCCGCTCCAGGAACACCGTCAGGAAATCATGCAGCCCGTCGTCCAGGATGTCCTGGATCTGGTGGAAGCGCAGATCGGCATGCAGGCGGCCGGCGAAGCGTTCGGTGTCGGCGGATACGTCGTTGCCGACTTTCTCCAGATTCTCGACCACCTGGCCCATGCAGCCCAGCAGCGAGCGCGGCATGTCGGCGCGCAGGATCAGCAGTTCGGCTACGCGCGCCGGCGTGATGATGTCGCGATACACCTTGCGATAAGTCTCGAAGCCGGACACCGAACGCAGGATCGCCGCCCAGTAATAAAAATCGATCGGGTTTTCCGTGCTGCTGCTGATGTCGATGCTGCCCTGGCTTTGACTCTGGCTCATGCTCTGCTGGCGCTGCGTCTGCTTCTGCTGGTTTTGCGTTGCCTCGTGGAATTTGACGTCGATGATGCGCGCGGTATTGTCCGAGCGTTCCAGGAAAGTGCCGAGCCGGATGAAATGGAAGGCCTCGTCGATCATCATGGTGCCGATGGTGACGCCGCGCGACAGATGCGAGCGATGCTTGACCCATTCGAAGAATTCGCTCGGGTTCTGTTCCAGCGCCGAGGAGTTCAGATAGGTCTGGGTCTTGAGCCAGGTCGCGTTCTGGATTTCCCAGGCTTCGGTGGTCAGCGCGCCGCGCACCGCGCGCGCGTTTTCGCGCGCCTGTTTCAGGCAGGAAGCGATCGAGGACGGATTGCCGGGGTCGCGCACCATGAAATCGATCACATCCTTCTGCGTCAGCTTGTCGTATTTCTGGTCGAAGGCGCCCTGCAATTCCGAAATGCCGAGGATCGCGCGCCAGCCCTGTTCGGCGTGATCGGCCGACTGCGGCAGCAGGCCGGTCTGCACGTGCACGTCCAGCATGCGGGCGGTGTTTTCGGCGCGCTCGGTGTAGCGCGCCATCCAGAACAAGTGATCGGCGGTGCGGCTCAGCATATTATTTCTCCAGAATCCAGGTGTCTTTGGTACCGCCGCCTTGCGACGAATTGACCACCAGCGAACCTTCCTGCAGGGCCACGCGCGTCAGGCCGCCCTTGACCATCGACACCGTCTTGCCCGACAGCACGAACGGCCGCAGATCGAGATGGCGCGGCGCGATGCCCGATTCGACATAGGTCGGGCAGGTCGACAGCGCCAGCGTCGGCTGCGCGATATAGCCTTCCGGCTTGGCCAGGATGCGCAGCCGGAAATCTTCGATTTCCTGCTTGCTGGCGGCCGGCCCGATCAGCATGCCGTAGCCGCCGGCGCCGTGCACTTCCTTGACCACCAGCTGCGCCAGATTGTCCAGCGTATAGGCCAGGTCGTCCTTGCGCCGGCATTGGTAGGTCGGCACGTTATTGAGGATCGGTTCTTCCGAGAGATAGAACTTGATCATGTCCGGCACGAACGGATAGATCGATTTGTCGTCGGCCACGCCGGTGCCGATGGCATTGGCCAGCGTGACGTTGCCGGCGCGGTAGGCCGACAGCAGGCCGGGCACGCCGAGCGAGGAATCGGCACGGAAGGCCAGCGGATCGAGATAATCGTCGTCGATGCGGCGGTAGATCACGTCGACCCGCTTCGGCCCGCGCGTGGTGCGCATGAACACGGCGTTGTCGCTGACGAACAGATCCTTGCCCTCGACCAGTTCCACGCCCATCTGCTGCGCCAGGAAGGCGTGTTCGAAATAGGCCGAGTTGTACATGCCCGGCGTCATCACCACCACCACCGGATCGGTGACGCCGACCGGCGCGACCGAACGCAGGTTGTCGAGCAGCATGTCGGGATAGTGATCGACCGGCGCGATCTTGTGGCGGATAAACAACTCCGGAAACAGCCGCATCATCATCTTGCGGTCTTCCAGCATGTACGACACGCCCGACGGCACCCGCAAGTTGTCTTCCAGCACGTAGAACTCGCCTTCGCCGGCGCGCACGATGTCGACCCCGGCGATGTGGGCGTAGATATCGGAGGCCACCGAAATGTCCTGCATCTCGGGCCGGTACTGGGCATTGTTGTAGATCTGTTCGGCCGGGATGACGCCGGCCTTGATGATGCTCTGCTTGTGATAGATGTCGTGGATGAACATGTTCAGCGCCTTGACCCGCTGCACCAGCCCGGCCTCCAGCTTGGCCCATTCGCCGGCATGGATGATGCGCGGAATGATGTCGAAGGGAATCAGGCGTTCGGTGCCGGCGTCGTTGCCGTAGACGGCGAAGGTAATGCCGACGCGGCGGAAGATGATGTCGGCCTCGGCGCGCTTGCGTTCAATGGTCTCGGGGCTCTGCGCGGACAGCCAGGCGGCAAATTCGTTGTAATGCGGACGCACGGCGCCGACATTGCCGGCATACATTTCATCAAAAAAATTTGGCATAAATGTGCTTCGTTGGTTAGCGTTTGAGCCGCATTGTGTGTCCCGGGAGGCTATTGCCCCTTCTCCATGCTCTTTCCGAGCAAGGGCCGTGCCAGATTAAAACGCTGCAATGAGTGGGCATGACAATTGCATTGCATAGAGAATAAGCGCCTGATGTGAATTACGCATGATATTTCGCATCATGGAAACGGATACCGGTATTTTTGCGTGTGGCTCCAGGATGTAAATAGCGTACTAACGGCGCACTAACTTGGTGCGTTGCAAATAGGCGACTGCGGTCAGCCTGTCACCGGGATGTTGCCGCGGCGTGTTAGGGTCTGAACAAGGCGCGGGCCGAACCATTTTTTTGCAGCGTAGAGGATATCCATGTCGATTCATGTAGCGCTTAATCATGTCACCAGTTACCGCTACGATCATGCCATCAACCTCGGGCCGCAGATTATCCGGCTGCGTCCCGCGCCGCATTGCCCGACCAAAATCCTGAGTTATTCGCTGCGCATCGTGCCGGAGCCGCATTTCATCAACTGGCAGCAGGATCCGCAAGCCAATTATCTGGCGCGCCTGGTATTCCCCGAAAAGACCACCGAATTCCGGATCGAGGTCGATCTGGTGGCCGATATCTCGGTCATCAATCCCTTCGATTTTTTCCTGGAATCGTACGCCGAAAAAATCCCGTTCTCCTATGCGCCTGAATTGCAGAGCGAGCTGGCCTCGTATCGCAGGAAGCTGCCGATCTCGCCGCTGCTGCAAAAATTCATCGACGAAACGCCGCGCACAAGCATCCGCAGCGAAGATTTCCTGGTGGCCATCAATCAGCGCCTGGCCAATCTGATCAAATACACCATCCGCATGGAGCCGGGCGTGCAGTCGCCGGAACAGACCTTGAAGCTGGGCTCCGGTTCCTGCCGCGATACCTCCTGGCTGCTGGTGCAGGCGCTGCGCCATCTGGGTCTGGCGTCGCGCTTCGTTTCCGGTTATCTGATTCAATTGACGGCCGACCAGAAATCGCTGGATGGCCCGTCGGGTCCGCCGGCCGACTTCACCGACCTGCACGCCTGGTGCGAAGTGTATCTGCCGGGCGCCGGCTGGATCGGGCTGGATCCTACCTCCGGCCTGTTTGCCGGCGAAGGGCATATTCCACTGTCGTGCACGCCCGAACCGGGCTCGGCGGCGCCGGTCAGCGGCATGGTGGATCCGGCCGAAGTGGAGTTCGAGCATCTGATGAAGGTCACGCGGATATGGGAAGCGCCGCGCGTGACCAAGCCGTATGCCGAGGAAACCTGGCAGGAGATCGAACAGCTCGGCCACGCCATCGACGACGATCTGGATGCGCTCGATGTGCGGCTGACCATGGGCGGCGAACCGACTTTCGTCGCGCTCGATCATCCCGATCTGGAAGAATGGAATACCGCCGCGCTGGGGCCGACCAAGAAGCCGCTGGCAGCGGCGCTGTATCACCTGCTGCGCGAAAAATACGCGGCGCAGGGCCTGCCGCATTTCGGCCAGGGGAAATGGTATCCGGGCGAACAATTGCCGCGCTGGGCGCTGAACTGCTACTGGCGCCGCGACGGCCTGCCGATCTGGCATGACCAGAACCTGATCGCCGATGAAACCAGGGCCGCCGACATCGACGCGGCGCTGTGCGGGCGATTCCTGAAAATGGTCGCCGCCAGGCTGGCGCCGGAGCAGGGTTTCGACGCGTTTGTTTTTCCGGCCTATGAGGACGCGCTTTATTACCTGTGGCGCGAACGCAAGCTGCCGGTCAACGTCGACGTTGCCGATGCGCGCCTCGACGACGAAATGGAGCGCAAACGGCTGGCGCGCGTATTCTCGCAAGGCCTGGACGATCCTGTCGGCTACATACTGCCGATATCGTACAAGGCCGACGACAGCGGCTGGCAAAGCGGCAGCTGGCATCTGCGCGGCGAACGCTGCTATCTGGTGCCGGGCGATTCGCCGATCGGCTACCGGCTGCCGCTGGATTCGCAGCCATGGGTCAAGGGCACCGACTATCCGGCGGTGCACCAGCAGGATCCGACGCAAGGTTTCGCGCCGCTGCCGAGCCCGGCCGAATTGCTGATGCAGTTTCCCGGCGGGAACGCGGCCATGCCCATGCATGGCGCCGACGCGCAAAAAATGGGCGCGGCCGGCGGCACGGGCGGCTTGTCCGCGGGCGCTTCCGCTGCTGCTTCCACCGAATCGGCCCCAAGCGGCGCCATGGCCGCGGCGCCCGCCAAATTCGAATCGGCCGCCGGCATCAGTCGCACCGCCTTGTGCGCGGAAGTGCGCAACGGGGTGCTGTACCTGTTCATGCCGCCGCTGGCCAAGCTGGAACAATATCTGCAACTGGTGGCCGCGATCGAAGCGGTGGCGGCCGAACTGAAGCAGCCGATGCTGATGGAAGGCTACGAGCCGCCGTCCGATCCGCGCCTGCGCAAGTTCAGCGTGACGCCGGATCCCGGCGTGATCGAAGTCAATATCCAGCCGGCGCACAGCTGGGCGGAAATGGTGGCCGGCACCGAACACCTGTACCGGTCGGCGCGCTTCACCCGCCTGACCACCGAAAAATTCATGATGGACGGCCATCATTCCGGTACCGGCGGCGGCAACCATCTGGTCATGGGCGGCGCCACCACCGGCGATTCGCCGTTCCTGCGGCGTCCCGATCTGCTGCGCAGCCTGATCGGCTATTGGCATAACCATCCGTCGCTGTCCTATCTGTTCTCCGGCATGTTCATCGGGCCGACCTCGCAGGCGCCGCGCTTCGACGAAGCGCGCAACGACGCCATCCCCGAAATCGAACTGGCCTTCATCGAAATGGAAAAACAGTTGGCCAAGGGCGACTGCGGGCCCTGGCTGGTCGACCGGCTGCTGCGCAATCTGCTGATCGACGTCACCGGCAATACGCACCGCGCCGAATTCTGCATCGACAAGCTGTATTCGCCCGACAGCAGCACCGGACGCCTGGGCCTGCTGGAATTGCGCGCCTTCGAAATGCCGCCGCACGAGCGCATGAGCCTGACCCAGCAATTGCTGCTGCGCGGCCTGGTCGCGCGCTTCTGGAAGACGCCTTACCGGCCCGGCAAGCTGGTGCGCTGGGGCACCGAACTGCACGACCGCTTCATGCTGCCGCATTTCATCTGGGAAGATTTCAGCGACGTCATGGAAGACATGCAGCAGGCCGGCTATGCGATGCAGGCCGACTGGTTCCAGCCGCATTTCGAATTCCGCTTCCCCAAGATCGGCGATCTTGCGGTGCGCGGCGCGACCCTGGAGTTGCGCACGGCGCTGGAACCGTGGCATGTGCTGGGCGAGGAGAATCGTTCCGGCGGCACCGCGCGCTATGTGGATTCCTCGCTGGAGCGCCTGCAGGTCAAGCTGAGCGGGATGGCCTCGGCGCGCTATGTGCTGACTTGCAACGGCGTGCCGGTGCCGCTGCAGGCGACCGGCCGCGTCGGCGAATCCGTCGGCGGCGTGCGCTACCGCGCCTGGCAGCCGTTTTCGGCGCTGCATCCGACCATCGGCATCGATTCGCCGCTGACCTTCGACCTGGTCGATACCTGGAACCGGCGCAGCCTCGGCGGCTGCCAATACCATGTGGTGCATCCGGGCGGCCGCAACTACGATGTGCTGCCGGTCAACGCCTTCGAAGCCGAGAGCCGGCGCCTGGGCAGATTCTTCTGCCTGAATCACACGCCGGGAAAAATGGAGGTCGAAGCGGCCAGGCCGTCATTGGAGTTCCCATTTACGTTAGACTTGCGCTACTTTTGACGTTTGCGGCGTAATTTCCGATTAAATTTAACTGAACGGGCCGAGATTTATTGCGGCCCGTTTGAATGTGACTCTATGGATCGGCGTTTGCTGGAAAATTATCCGATCGAGATCGACCGCTACGACGAGATGCTCGCGGCGGGCGGCGAGCTGCGTCCGCATTGGCGCGCGCTGATCGATCAACTGCAGCATCTGACGCCGGAGATGCTGCGCCGCCGGGCGCGCGAAGTGCGCGATGCGATCGCGGCCGACGGCGTGACCTATAACGTGTATGCCGACCCCAAAGGCGCAACCCGTCCGTGGGAGCTGGATCTGCTGCCGCAGATCATTGCCGCCGAGGAATGGCAGGCCTTGAGCGCCGCCGTGGCGCAGCGCGCGACGCTGCTCAACGCCATCCTGGCCGACGTCTACGGCCCGCAGACGCTGCTGGCCGAGGGACTGCTGCCGCCGGCATTGATTTTCGGACAGCACGGGTATCTGTGGCCCTGCCGCAGCATCCAGCCGCTGGGCGGCGTGCATCTGCATATGTACGCGATCGATCTGGCGCGTTCGCCGGACGGCTGCTGGTGGGCCGTCGCCGACCGCACCCAGGGCCCGTCCGGCGCCGGCTATGCCTTGCAGAATCGCCAGATCATGGCGCGCGCCTTGCCCGATGCAATGGCCGACATGCACGTGCAGTCGCTGCTCGGCTATTTCGAAACCCTGCGCGACAGCCTGGCGCAACTGGCGCCGGGCACCGACGACGGCGAAGCGCCGCTGATCGTGCTGCTCACCCCGGGGCCGTATAACGAAACCTATTCCGAGCACGCGTTCCTGGCGCACACGCTGGGCTTTCCGCTGGTCGAAGGCGCCGACCTGATGGTGCGCGGCGATATGGTTTACCTGAAAACCATCGGCGGCCTGCGCCGCGTGCACGCCATCTGGCGCCGCCTCGACGATAACTATTGCGATCCGCTGGAGCTGCGCGCCGACTCGGCCCTGGGCGTCCCGGGACTGGTGCAGGCGGCGCGGCTGGGCAATGTGCTCATTTCCAATGCGCTCGGCAGCAGCGTGGTCGAGTCCAGCGCGCTGCACGGCTTTCTGCCGGCGATCAGCCGGCGCCTGCTGGGCGAGCCGCTGGCGCTGCCTTCGGTGGCGTCCTGGTGGTGCGGCGAAAAGCCGGCGCTGGCGTACACCATCGAAAACCTGGACAAGCTGGTCATCATGCCGGCCTTCTCGTCGATGCGGCACGAGCCGATTTTCGGCTATCTGCTGAATCCGGCCGCGCGCGCCAAACTGATCGAAAGCCTGAATGCGCAGCCGCATGCCTATGTGGCGCAGGAATGGGTGCGCCTGTCGCAGGCGCCGGTGCTGTCGCGCAGCGGCGAATACCGCCTGATGAGCCGCGCGGTCAGCCTGCGCATCTTCGCCGTCGCCGCGGCCGACGGCAGCTATCGCGTCATGACCGGCGGCCTGACCCGGGTCGCGCCGCGCCAGCGCAAGGATGTGGTGTCGATGCAGCACGGCGGCACCAGCAAGGATGTCTGGGTGCTGGGCGACGGCAACGGCGTGGCCGACTATGCTTTCGACGTGGCCGAGCTGGTCACCGGCGCGCCGCGGCGCCGTTTCGACACCGTGCCGGTGCCGGCCGATGTGATCCGCAGCACCATCGATATTTCCTCGCACGCGGGCGAGAACCTGTTCTGGATGGGCCGCTATTCGGAGCGCGCCGAAAAGCTCGCGCAGATGCTGCGCTGCACGCTGCAGCGGGTCAACGACGTCCAGGCCGACAGCCGCGAGACCTTGCAGACGGCCAGCGAAATATGCGCCGGGCTGGGCGTGGCGATGCCCTCGCTGGCGACGTCTTCACGAACCTTGCGGCCGTCGACATCGGCGCTGCAGCAGAATCTGATGAGCGCCATCGTCGACCGGACTTCGGTGATCAGCGTCGCGCACAATTTGCGCTGCCTGCATCAATGCGGCTACCAGGTGCGTGAACATCTGTCGCTGGACAATTGGCAGGCATTGAATCGCCTGCCGTCGCTGGTGACGGAATTGCCGCAGGGCGGCCCGTTGACCCATGCGGCGGCGCTGGCGATGCTCAACAACGTCATTGGCGCCTGTTCCGGCCTGGCCGGCCATGCGCTGGACGATATGACGCGCGACGAAGGCTGGTATTTCCTGATGCTGGGACGCCACATCGAGCGCCTGACCCATGTCGCATCGCTGTTCGCCCGCTTCCTGCTGCTGCCGCCGCCACGCCAGGACATCGCGCTGGCCTGGCTGCTGGAATCGGCCAGCAGCATCGTCACCTATCGCGTGCGCTATCGCCGCATGCCGGAATGGCTGCCGGTGCTGCACCTGTTGATTTTCGATCCGAGCAATCCGCACGGCATTGCATTCCAACTGCGCATGCTGCAGACCTACGCCACCGGGGTGGCGCCGCATCTGAGCCTGAACAGCGCGGAAGCCCCGGCGCAATTGCTGGTCAAGCTGGAAAGCTTCGAACTCAAGGATTTCGATCGCGATTCATTATTTGTCGACGACGCCAACGTGCGCCTGCTGCAGATGATGCATGATGTCATCAATGCGGTATCGGCCATTTCGGACGAGCTGGCGCGGCGTTTCTTCACGCCGCTCAGCACGCCGGTCAGCCAGGGGGTATAGGTCATGACGATGCATGCCTATCATGTGATGCACGAAACCAGCTACGCTTATTCGCAGCCGGTGCATCTGTCGCATCAGATGCTGCGCCTGACGCCGCGCACGCTACCGTGGCAAAGCTGCACTTCGCATGCGATCCGGATTTCGCCGGAGCCGCAGAACCTGCGCCTGCTGCTGGATAGCTTCGGCAATCCGATGCAATCGTTTTCGCTGGAACAGGATCATACCGAACTGAGCGCTTTCGCCGAATCCTGGGTGGAATTGGCGTCGCGCTGCCCGCCGGCCGACACGCCGCCCTGGGAGCAGGTGCGCGATACGCTCGATTACCGCGCCGGCCGCTTCCTGCTGCCGGACGATCTGCTGGCCACGCATTATCTGTTCGAGTCGCAGCACGTGCGCATCAAGCGCGAGTTCGGACGCTACGCCGCCGATTGCTTCGGCCCCGGCCGGCCGCTGCTGGACGGCATCGACGCGCTGATGAAGCGGATATTCTCCGAATTCACATTCGATCCGCATGCCACCACCGTATCGACGCCGGTCACGGACGTATTCATGCAGAAGCGCGGCGTGTGCCAGGATTACGCCCATTTCATGCTGTCCTGCCTGCGCTCGCTGGGCCTGGCGGCGCGCTACGTCAGCGGCTACTTGGTGACCGAACCGCCGGCCGGGCAGCCGCGGCTGATCGGCGCCGATGCATCGCATGCCTGGGTGTCGGTATATTGCCCCGCGCAGGGCGGCGGCAGCGGCTACTGGATCGACGCCGATCCCACCAACGGGATTTTCCCGGACATCAGCCACATCACGCTGGGCTGGGGACGCGACTTCCTCGATGTGTCGCCCTTGCGCGGCGTGCTGATCGGCGGCGGCGAGCAGAGCATGAAAGTCGCGGTGACCGTGACGCCGGCGGCGGAATGTCCCGACATTTTGTATGCCGTTTGAATTTCCCGCTTGAATTTGTTGTTAAACGCCGCGCATTTCATCGATCCATGCGATCGTCTTGGCGTTTGGCGGCGCGGTAAACAGACTGACGACTATCGTCGCCAAGATCCCGGCCGGCACCCCGAATACGCCGGCCGATATCGGCGCGATGTGAAACCACTGATTTTCGGCGCCGCCGCCGAAAGCGGGATGCGTGGTCAGCAGATAATAAACGCAGACCACGAAGCCGCTGATGATCCCCGCGATCGCACCCGGCTGATTGGCGCGCTTCCAGAACACGCCCAATACCAGCACCGGAAACAGCGTCGAGGCAGCCATTGAAAACGCCGCGCCGACCATCGACAGGATATCGCCCGGCTTCAGCGAGGCCGCGTAGGCCGCCAGCAGCGCCACCACCAGCAACAGCAGTTTTGAAATCGTCACGCGCTTTTGCGTCGAGGCGCTGGGGTCGACCACCTTGTAGTAAATGTCGTGCGACAGCGCATTCGAAATGGTCAGCAGCAAGCCGTCCGCGGTCGACAGCGCCGCCGCCAGGCCGCCTGCGGCCACCAGTCCCGAGATGAAATACGGCAGCCCGGAAATTTCGGGCGCGGCCAGCACCAGGATGTCGCCGTCGATGGCGATTTCAGCCAGTTGCACGGTATGGTCGCCGTTCAGGTCGGTGATGCTGATCAGCGGATTGACCTTGTCGATGCTGCCCCAATACGAGACCCAGTTCGGCAGGCGCGAATAATCGGTGCCGACCAGCGAGGTGTAGATTTCATATTTGATCATCACCGCCAGCGCCGGCACGGCGATGTAGATCAGCGTGATGAAAAACAGCGTCCAGAATACCGATTTTCGGGTTTGATCGACCGATGAGGTGGTGTAGTAGCGCGTCAGGATATGCGGCAGCGATGCGGTGCCGAGCATCAGGCAGAACACCAGCGCCATGAAATTGTTGCGCTTGATATCGGATGCCTGCTTGTCGCCGGGGAAAGGCTCGGTCTGGGATAGCGGCGGCAACGAGCGCGCCAGCGCGGCGTCGCGCGCCTCGCGCCATTTCTGCTGGGCCTCCTCGACACTCTTGGGATACGAGCTCACGGCGCGGCTGGCGCTCTTGATTTCCATCAGCGACGCCCGGCTGTCGCGTTTCAGATCCTGCGCGCGCTGCTGCGCTTCGAGGCGGCCGTCTTCCCATGAAGCCGGCAGGTTGTTCAACTGCGTCGCGAGTTTATCCGCGCGCGCCTTGTACAGCGCGCGCACTTCCTGTTCGCGCGGATCGGCATTCAGTTTTTTCTCCAGCGCTGTCAGCTTCGGAATCACCGCGCCGTACGCCACTTGCGGCACCGGCACGCTGGTATGCTTGGCCGACAGCCAGATCACCGGGATCAGATAGGCGAACAGAATGATGATGTACTGCGCCACCTGGGTCCAGGTGATGGCGCGCATGCCGCCCAGGAACGAACAGACCAGGATGCTGGCCAGGCCGAGGAAAATGCCGATCGAGAAATCGATGCCGGTAAAGCGCGACGTGATCAGGCCCACGCCATAAATTTGCGCTACGACATACGTGAATGAAATGATGATGGTGGCGATCACGGTAAGGATGCGGATCATGTTGCCGCCTTTGCCGCTGTCGTACCGCCTGGCCAGGAAATCGGCCACGGTGTACTGGCCGAATTGGCGCAGATAGGGCGCGATCAGGAACGCCACCAGGCAATAGCCGCCGAGCCAGCCCATGATGTAGGCCAGCCCGTCGAAGCCCATCAGATACAGGCCGCCGGCCAGGCTGATGAAGGTGGCCGCCGAAATCCAGTCGGCCGCCGTCGCCATGCCGTTGAACAGCGCCGGCACGCGCCGCCCGGCGACATAGTATTCGGGCACGTCCGCGGTGCGGCTGAGCAGGCCGATGGCGGCGTACAGCGCAATCGTGCTGAACATGAACAGATAACCGATCCAGGCGCGCGGCATGCCCTGGTATTCCAGCATCGCCAGCACGAACAGAAAGGCGATGAAACCGAGCGTGTACCAGCTGTAGTAGCGCGTCAGGCGCCGGAAGAAGGGCTTATCCTGCATGCTGCCGCTCTGTTTTCATTTGTTCCGCCATTTGCGCTGTCATTTGCGCTTCCATCCGTGAGACCCGGCGGTTGTAGATCACGATCAGCGCCAGATAAACCAGCGCCAGTCCCTGTGCGGCCATGTAATACGACAGCGGCCAGCCGAACAGTTCCAGATCGTTCAGATCGCGCGCAAAGTAGATCACCAGAAACGTGCTGCACAGCCAGATCGCCAACAGCTGCAGCGTGAGGCGGCGTTTGCGGCGCCAGTAAAAGGCTTGCGAGGGAATGGAGGAGGGGGTCATCGATGGTTTCCGTTCATGCTTGCGGCGGCAATCTGAAGCTCACGCGAAACAGGCTGCCGGGCCATTCCGGCGTGCTGCGCGGGTTATTCAAAATCTCCACGACGGCGTTGTGCTGCAGCGCGATTTCGCGCACGATCGCCAGCCCCAGGCCGCTGCCGGGCGTATGCGTGCCCAGCACGCGGTAGAAGCGGTCGAACACCAGGCGCCGTTCGGCCGGCGGAATGCCGGGGCCGGTATCTTCGACTTCGAGCGTGGCGATCCGGCGGATTTCGTCGACATGCGTGCGTACCGTAATGCTGCCTTGGCGCGGCGTGTAGCGCAGCGCGTTGTCGAGCAGATTGACCAGCAGCTCGCGCAGCATGACCGGATCGCCTGCGACCGTCACCGGTTGCGGCGCCGCTTCGAAACCGAGATCGATCTGGCGCGAAAACGACAGCGGCACCAGATCGTGCATCACGCTGCGCGCCAGCATCGACAGATCGACGCTGGCCGCGATGCCGGTCTGCGTGGTCTGGACGTTTTCGGCGCGCGCCAGCGACAGCAGCTGGTTGACCAGCCGGGTGGCGCTCTCCGAGCTTTTCGCGACCTGCTCCAGCGAGCGGTGGATATCGTTGCGGTCGGTCTGGCGCAGCGCCAGCTCGGCCTGCATGCGCATGCCCGCCAGCGGCGTCTTCATCTGATGCGCGGCGTCGGCGATAAAACGCTTCTGCACGTCGATGGTTTGCGCCAGGCGCGCCAGCATGTCGTTGAGCGAGCGCACCAGCGGTGAAATTTCTTCCGGCACCTGCTTGGTTTCGATCGGACTCAGATCGTCGGGGCGGCGCATGCGCACGCGTTGCTGCAGTTCGCTCAAGGGCGATAATCCGCGCGCCAGCGCGAACCAGATCAGCGCCAGGGCGATCGGCAGGATGATGAACTGCGGCAGGATCACGCCCTTGATGATGTCGTTGGCCAGTTGCGCGCGCTTGTCGAGGGTTTCGCCGACCTGCACCAGCGCCAGCCGCGTCGGCTGCACCGCGTGGCCGCGCTCGCGGTCTCGCTGCGCCCGGTCGCGCAGATCGACCATGGCATAGGCGACGCGGATATCGGCGCCGTGCAGCACCGTGTTGTAGAACTGCACGGCGCCTATCGGCAGCTTCTCGTCCATGGCCGGCGGCTGCGGGATGTCGCGGTCGCCTTCGACATATTCGCCATTGGCGCCGCTGATCTGGAAATAGATGGTGTCGATTTCGTCCGCGCGCAGCAGATCGCGCGCCGACGAAACCATGCTGGTGCCGATCTTGCCGTTGTTCTCGGTGACTTGCTGCGCCAGGACGGTGACGTTGTCTTCCAGCGCGCGGTCGAAAGGCTGGTTGGCGATCGATTGCGCGATCAGGTAGGTGATCGCAATGCTCATCGGCCACAGCAGCAGCAGCGGCGCCAGCATCCAGTCGAGGATTTCACCGAACAGCGAATGCTGCGCGCTTTCGGGCTCAGGCTCAGGGACGCCCGGCGATTCGATGTCGCGCAGCATCTGGCCGTTCCGCAGCAGAAGGTTAGAGACCGGCCGCAGGGCCGGCGCCGCTCAGGGCCGCCGCTGGCGGCGGGGGGACTGCGTCGGGCAGTTTTTCGAGGCAGTAGCCGAGGCCGCGCACGGTGGCGATGCGCACGCCGCCGATTTCGATTTTCTTGCGCAGCCGGTGCACATAGACTTCGATCGCATTATTGCTGACTTCCTCGCCCCATTCGCATAGATGGTCGACCAGTTGTTCTTTCGACACCAGCCGGCCGGTGCGCAGCAGCAGGATTTCCAGCAGCCCCAGTTCGCGCGCCGACAGATCCAGCATCTGGTCGTTGATATAGGCGATGCGGCCGACCTGGTCGTAGCTGAGAGGGCCGTGTTTGACGACGGTGGGGCCGCCGCCGGCGCCGCGCCGCGTCAGCGCCCTGACGCGCGCTTCCAGTTCGGACAGCGCGAAGGGCTTGGCCATGTAATCGTCGGCGCCCAGATCGAGCCCCTGGACGCGCTGTTCGACCGAATCGGCCGCGGTCAGGATCAGCACCGGCAGGCGCGAATTGCGCGCGCGCAGGCGGCGCAGGACTTCCTGTCCGGACATCTTCGGCAATCCCAGGTCCAGGATCAATAAATCGAAATCCTGGGTCGACAAGGCCGAGTCGGCTTCGACGCCGGTCTTGACGCAGTCGGTCGCATAGCCGGAATGGCGCAGGGAACGGGTCAAGCCATCGGCGAGTACGCTGTCGTCTTCGGCAAGCAGGATGCGCATGGGACAATCCGATCTGATGAAGTTGACGCCACTGAATTGGCGCCACTTAATATTAACATTGTGAATACCAGATATAGCTATCGATGTAGTCTAGTAGGTTTCCCGAAGAGCGGCAAGACGGCTTTCGGCCCGAAGGCTGGACTAAAATAGCGGACAGTTTTATAGGAGAGCAGGGATGCAGGCGAAAAGAATTGCACTGGTGACGGGCGCCGGGTCGGGGATTGGGCGTTCGATCGCGCTGGGACTGCTGGGCGCGGGCTATGCCGTGGCGCTGGCGGGGCGGCGGCTGGAGCCCTTGCAGGAAACCATTGCGCTGGCGGCGGCCGGCGGCGTCGGCGATATTGAAGCGCGCACACTGGCCGTATCGGCCGACGTCGGCGATCCGGCATCGGTAAGGCATCTGTTCGAGCAGACGCAGGCGCGTTTCGGCCGGCTGGACCTGCTGTTCAACAACGCGGGCATCTTCACGCCGCCGGTGCCGCTGGAAGATCTCGATTTCGCGCAATGGCAGGCTTCGGTCTCGGTCAACCTGACCGGCGCCTTCCTGTGCACGCAGGCGGCCTTCCGGATCATGAAGGCGCAACAGCCGCGCGGCGGCCGCATCATCAATAACGGATCGATTTCGGCCCATGCGCCGCGGCCCAATTCAGTCGCCTACACGTCCACCAAGCATGCGATTACGGGGCTGACCAAAAGCAGCTCGCTCGATGGCAGGCAATATGACATTGCCTGCGGCCAGATCGATATCGGCAACGCCTCCACCGACATGACCGAAAAGATGAAAAGGGGTGTGGCGCAGGCCGATGGTTCGGTGCGGATCGAACCGACCATGTCGGTCGATCACGTGGCCAATGCGGTGCTGTACATGGATAGCCTGCCGCTTGATGCGAACGTGCAGTTCATGACCGTGATGGCCACCAAGATGCCGTTCGTGGGGCGCGGCTAGAGGCTAAAGGCTGGAGGGCGGACCGGCGCGCCGTCAAGGCGCGCACGGCGTTCAGGCGGTTTGCAGCAGCGACTTCAATTCGCCCGATTCATGCATTTCATTCATGATGTCGGTGCCGCCGATGAATTCGCCGTTCACATACAGTTGCGGCACGGTCGGCCAGTTCGCATATTCCTTGACGCCTTGGCGCACTTCCGGATTTTCCAGCACGTTGACAGTGACGATGTTGTCGACGCCGTTGATTTTCAGCAACTGGATGGCACGGCCGGAAAAACCGCATTGCGGAAATTGCGCAGTGCCTTTCATGAACAGGACGATCGGATTGCTCGTCACCGTTTCCTTGATCCACTCTTGTACTTCGCTCATGGCAAAACCTCAAAATAATTAACGGAATGCGTTCATTATATGAAAAACCCCGCAAGCGTGTACTGTCTTTCAGTTAAGGGCGCCAGCCGAGGGCGTGCGCCCCCTTCTCTCGGCTTCAAACGTTCGTCGGGGGCGCACCCCCTCGGCTGGCGCCCTTAACTGAAAGACAGTACGGCAAACTATTGGATTGCCTCAATGAAAAACGCCCCTGGCGGGGCGTCTTGTCCTGCGATGCAGCCGAGGTTGCGCCGGGGTTTTATCCCATCGACGGCGCGGCGAGCGGCTCTTCAGCCATGCGCTTGACCTCGGAATGATGTTCCTGCACCTTGTTCTTGTATTTCATGACCTGGCGATCCAGCTTGTCCATCAGGCAATCGATCGCCGCGTACATATCCTGGGCAATGCCTTCGGCATGCATATCCTTCCCCTTTACGTGCAGATTGATTTCCGCTTTTTGTCGTTTTTCTTTTTCAGTCAGCTTGTCCACGCTCAGTATCACGGTAATGTCGAGAACGTCGTCGAAGTGGCGCTTGATGCGCGACAGCTTGCTTTCGACATATTCACGGATGGCGGGAGTTAATTCGAGGTGATGGCCACTAATTGTCAGGTTCATACAGCGCTCCTTAGTGATGTTGCCGGCGGTTCACATATTGCCCGGATATCGGTGTGGACACGGCAACGTTACGGATGGTGATGCCGGATCGTACGGTCCCGGATGTTCCTGGATACTGATAAAAATATAAACGATTTACAGGGCAATTACAGAAGTAATCGGATTTATAGGGATTTGCGCAAGGTAACCGACGGAATTTTCAATACTTCGCGATACTTGGCGACGGTGCGTCTGGCGACCACCATGCCTTGTTCCGCGAGCATGTCCGCGATTTTGCTGTCAGAGAAGGGGTTTTTCGGGTCTTCAGCTCCTATCAGTTGTTTGATTAACGCCCTGATTGCCGTCGATGACGCTTCGCCGCCGGCATCGGTAGTGACGTGACTGCCGAAGAAATACTTTAACTCAAACATGCCATGCGGTGTAAGCATGTATTTTTGAGTTGTAACACGCGAAATGGTACTTTCGTGCAAGCCCAGTGTATCAGCTATTTCGCGCAGCACAAGCGGTCTCATGGCGACCGCGCCGTGCGAAAAGAAATTGCGCTGGCGTTCGACAATCGCCTGCGAGACGCGCAGGATCGTATCGAAGCGCTGGCGCATATTCTTGATCAGCCATTTCGCGTCCTGTAACTGAGAGCCGAGTGAGGTATCGCCCTTTTGCTGTTTCAGAGCATTCGCATACAGGGCATTGATGCGCAAGCGCGGCATCACTTCGCGGTTCAGCGACACCCGCCAGTCGCCCTTGCTGTATTTGACGACGACGTCGGGTACCACGTAATCGGAAGCGCCGTTGGAAAATGCGGCGCCGGGATGGGGATTGCAGGCGCGGATCACCGCCTGCGCTTCGCGCAAATCCTCGTCGTCGCAATTCAGCCCTTTCTTGATTTTATTGAAATCGCGCTGCGCGAACTGCGAGAGGTAGCCGTTGACGATCGCCAGCGCCATGCGCCGCGTGACGAACGGCACTTTCGGCATGCGCGAAATCTGGATCGCCAGGCATTCGGTTGCATTGCGGGCGCCGACGCCGGGCGGGTCGAAGGTCTGCAGCATATTCAGTGCGATCTGGAGTTCCTGCAATTCGATTTCCAGTTCGGCCGGCAGGCGCGCGTGGATTTCTTCCAGCGGTTCTTCCAGATAACCGCGTTCGTCGAGCGCATCGATGATCAGTTCCAGCAGTGCGCGGTCGCGCGGTTCGCGCACGCTCAGCCGGGTTTGCTCCAGCACGTATTCGCGCAGCGTGATTTCATTGGCTTCCAATTGCGGCCGGCTGTTTTCGTCGTCGCTGCTTTTCGAGACGCGGCCGATGTCGCTGTTGTTCCAGTCGCCTTCATCGCCGGACGACGCTTCGCCGGCATCCTGGCCTTCGCCGCCTTCGGTTGCCGGCGCCTGCTCGGCGCTTGCGGTTTCCTGCTGCTGTTGCTGCTGTTGCGCTTCGCCGGCCGCGCCGATTTCGGTCTGCGGCGCATTGATCAGGCCGCCGTCTGCCATCAGCCGCTGTGCGTGGTCGAGCGCATCGTCCAGCCGCTCCAGCAACGGATTTTCCGTCAGCATCTGTTCCAGCTCCTGATGCAGTTCGAGCGTCGACAACTGCAGCAGACGGATCGACTGCTGCAGTTGAGGCGTCAGCGCAAGATGCTGCGATGTGCGGAGTTGGAGGGATTGTTTCATCGATGATCAGAACGCTTGTCTACGCATTACATGCGGAAGTGCTCGCCGAGATAAACCCTGCGCACCGATTCGTTGGCGATGATTTCGTCGGGGCTGCCGCTGGCCAGCACCGTGCCTTGATTGATGATGTAGGCGCGGTCGCAAATGCCCAGCGTTTCGCGCACGTTGTGGTCGGTGATCAGGACGCCGATGCCGCGCTCTTTCAGGAAGCGCACGATGCGCTGGATTTCGATCACCGCGATCGGGTCGATGCCGGCGAAAGGTTCGTCGAGCAGCACGAAGCGCGGGCTGGTGGCGAGCGCGCGCGCGATTTCGACGCGCCGCCGTTCGCCGCCGGAAAGCGACAGCGCCTGGCTGTCGCGCAATTTTTCGATCTGCAATTCCTGCAGCAGGCTGTTCAGCCGCTGTTCGATGACTTCCTTCGTCAGAGGCTGGCCGTCGGCGGTTTGCAGTTCCAGCACGGCGCGGATATTGTCTTCCACCGACAGCTTGCGGAATACCGACGCTTCCTGCGGCAGATACGACAGGCCCAGCAACGCGCGGCGATGGATGGGCAGCCGCGAAATCACCGCGCCGTCGAGCTGGATATCGCCGCCGTCCATCGGCACCAGGCCGACGATCATGTAGAACGAGGTGGTCTTGCCGGCGCCGTTCGGCCCCAGCAGGCCGACCACTTCGCCGCTTTCGATTTCGAGCGAGACGTCCTGCACGACTTGGCGCGCGCCGTAACTCTTCTTCAGGCCGCGGACGATAAGCGAGCTGACCGCCATCATTGTTCCTTGGCAGGCGCCGGCGCCGCGGGCGTTGCAGCCGGCGGCGATTCCGGCAGAACCGTGGTGGCGCGCGGGTTCGGCGTCGGCGCCGGCGCGGCATTCGCGCCGGGGGCCGGCACGCGCGGCTGGATCACGGCCGTGATGCGGCCGCCGCCGGCCTTGCTGTCGCCGCTGGCGCTGTTGTTGACGGAATAATATTCGGCGCGGCTGTCGTAGGAAATGAATTCGCCGCGCACTTCATCGGTCACCTTGACGCCGGTCAGGCGCTGCATCTTGGCGTGCACGAACAGCTTGGCGATTTCGGTGCGGCCGTCGTATTCGATGCGGTCGGCCTCGCCTTCGATCCACAGATCCGGTCCGCCGTCGCGTTTCTGCCGGAAGGTCGCCAGCTTGCCGGGACCCGCATACAGGGTGGCGAACTGATAGCCGTCGGGATCGGTGGTCACCACCACTTTTTCCGCTTTCATGATCAGCGTGCCGCGCGTCATCACGACGTCGCCGGTGAAGGTGTTGACCTGGCGCACGTCGTCGTAGGTCATGTGATTCGAATCGACCACGCTCGGTTTTTCCGAATCGGCCTTTTCGGCATGGGCCGCCTGCATGCCCGGCAGCGCCAGCGCCAGCAGCGCGCACAGGGTATAAAAATTGAATCGTTTCATGATGTTCCTACGCAGGAGAGGTGGGGTGGCGACCGAGGTCAGCGCGGCTTTGCATAATAAATTCCGTGTACGCGGTTCTGCAGTTCAAGCTTCAGTTCGGCATTGCTGGCCACCATGCCGACGCCGTTGAGCACCGAGTCGCCGAGCATGATCCTGACCGGCCGGTCGGTGGTGACCTTGTCGTCGTCGGGCAGCAGCAGCAGGTAATCCGAATTCACCGTCAGCTTGGGCGATTTGCCGACCGGATCGCGTTCGGCGTAGGCATTGCCGAGCATATGGATCTTGCTGTTGTCGTCTTCGATCATGGCGCGGTCCGAACGCAGTTGCATCGGCGGCTTGGCCTTGTCCAGGCTGCGGATGAACGGCGTCTGTACCTTGAACGAATCGTCGGCCGGATAATGTTCCATGCGCTTGCCGGTGATGGAGTAGCGCGGCGATCCGTCCAGCGCCATTTTGACGTAGACGAAATTGTCGACGTAATAATCGGCCTTGCCGCTGGCGGCCGCGTGCACGTCGTCATGCGTGCCGGTGCGCATTGCCTGCAGCACCCAGAAACTGCCCAGCGCCAGCACGATCATGGCCGCCAGCAGCACGGCGATCTGAATGCGCATCGAGCGCGCCTGCGCGTCGGCGCCGCCGGCGGTCTTTTTGCTCACGCCAAGGTTCATGCCAAGATTCATGCCAAATACGGCGCCAGCGCCGCCTCGTAGTTGCCCTGCGCATGCATGATCAGGTCGCACAATTCGCGCACCGCGCCGTGGCCGCCGTTATTGCGGGTCACGTAATGCGCGCGCCGCCGCACTTCGGGATGGCCGTTGGCGACGCAGGCGGCCAGGCCGACGCGGATCAGGATCGGCAGATCGATCACGTCGTCGCCGATGAAGCCGCACTGTTCGGCGCCGAGCGCCAGTCCGGAAGCAAGCTGTTCGAAAACCGCGCGCTTGTCGTGCGCGCCCTGATGCACGTGTGTAATGCCGAGGGCCGCGGCGCGCTGCACCAGGATGTCGGACTGGCGCGCGGTGATCAGCGCGGTGGCCACGCCGGATTGCTGCAGCAGCTTCACGCCATGACCGTCGAGCGCATTGAAGCGCTTGAATATCTCGCCTTCGGCGCCGTAATACAGGCCGCCGTCGGTCATTACGCCGTCCACGTCGAAGATCATCAGTTTGATTTGCGCCGCGCGTTCCAGCACCGCGGCGGATGGAATGGCCGGGTCTTGCATCAGATCACCTTGGCGCGGGTCAGGTCGTGAATGTGCAGGGCGCCGACCAGCACGCCGTCGGCGTCCGAGACCAGCATTTGATTGATGCGGAATTGCTCCATCACCTGGACCGCGTCGACGGCAAGCTGGTCGGGGCCGACCGTGCGCGGATTGGCGTGCATTACGTCGGCGATCAGGCAGGACGAGAAATCCTTGCCTTCGCTCAGCAGGCGCCGCAAGTCGCCGTCGGTAAAGATGCCGATCGGCTTGAAGCGTTCGTCCACCACGGCGGTCATGCCCATGCCCTTGCCGGAAATTTCGAGCAGCGCGTCGGTCAGGGACATTTGCGGGCCGACGGCCGGGATGTCCTTGCCGCTGCGCATCACGTCGCGCACGTGGGTCAGCAGGCGCCGGCCGAGCGCGCCGCCGGGATGCGAGCGGGCGAAATCCTCTTCGCGGAAGCCGCGCGCGTCGAGCAGCGCCACGGCCAGCGCGTCGCCCATCGCCAGCGCGGCGGTGGTGCTGGCGGTGGGCGCCAGGTTCAGCGTGCAGGCTTCCTTGGCCACGCCGACGTTCAGATGCACGTCGGCCAGTTGCGCCAGGCTGGAATCGTCGTCGCCGGTCATCGTGATCAGCGGCGCGCCCATGCGTTTGATGATCGGCAGGATCGCCATCAGCTCGGCGGTTTCGCCCGAATTCGAGATGGCGATGAAGACGTCGTTGCCGTCGACCATGCCGAGGTCGCCGTGGGCGGCTTCGGCCGGATGGATAAACAGGGAAGGGGTGCCGGTGGAGGCCAGGGTGGCGGCGATCTTGCGCGCGATATGGCCCGATTTGCCGATGCCCGACACCACGGCGCGGCCGCGGCCGTTCAGCAGCAGCGCCAGCGCTCTGGCGAAGGGCTGGCCGGTATCGTCGGATATGCGCTGTTTTAGTGCGAGGACGGCATCGGCCTCGATTTGCAGGGTTTCGCGGGCGACATTAAGCGCGCGGCGAATATTATCGGCGGAAAAAGTTTTCGGCAGGATTTTGTCATCGGTTACACTCATCCGTGCAGTATAAACCATACCAAAGCAAAAAACCTGCCAGCCGGCTAATTGCAACTACGGCTTGCATTCCGGCCGGATTCTCGCCGAACGCCTTGCTAACGCTTGATGAATGCTTGCTGAATGCCTGCTGAATGCCTGATTAACGCCTTATTTTGATGCATTGCGATATTGCCTATGTTTTCGGGACTTGAACTGACGCTGTTTTTACTGGCCACCGCGGTACTGGGGGTCGTGGCGTTCCGCATGCTGAACCTGCCGCCGATGCTCGGCTATCTGGCGGTCGGCATCGCGATCGGTCCCCATGCCCTGGGCGTGGTCGGCGACAACAACGCCACCCATGCGTTGGCCGAATACGGCGTCGTGTTCCTGATGTTTTCCATCGGGCTGGAATTTTCCCTGCCCAAACTGTTGTCGATGCGCCGCATCGTATTCGGCCTCGGCCTGGCCCAGGTGCTCCTGACCATCCTGGCGGCGATGGCGTTCGGCTGGCTGACGGCTTATCTGCTGCCGCAATTCGTGCAGATGAGTTGGCAGGCCGCCTTTGCGCTGGGCGGCGCGCTGGCGATGTCGTCGACGGCGATCGTTTCCAAGATACTGACCGAACGGGTCGAACTGGAAACCCCGCACGGGCAGCGCATCATCGGCGTGCTGCTGTTCCAGGATCTGGCGCTGGTGCCGCTGCTGATCCTGGTGCCGGCGCTGGCCAGTCCCGGCGGCGACTTGCTGAAGACGCTGGCCTGGGCCGGCGCCAAGGCGGCCGTGGTGCTGGCGCTGCTGCTGTTTTTCGGCAACAAGCTGATGCGCGGCTGGTTCCTGATCGTGGTCAAGCGCCGTTCGCAGGAACTGTTCATGCTGAACCTGCTGCTGGTCACGCTGGGCGCGGCCTGGATCACCGAGCGCGCCGGCCTGTCGCTGGCGCTGGGCGCTTTCGTGGCGGGCATGCTGATCTCGGAAACCGAATTCAAGCATCAGGTGGAGGAGGACATCAAATCCTTCCGCGACGTGCTGCTGGGACTGTTTTTCATCACCATCGGCATGCTGCTCAATTTCCAGATGGTGATCCAGCACTGGGCGCTGGTGCTGCTGTTGCTGCTCGGCCCGGTGCTGCTGAAATTCGGCCTGATCACGGGGCTCGCCAAGCTGTTCGGCGCGCCGGCCAGCGTTGCGCTGCGCACCGGCCTGGGCCTGGCGCAGGCCGGTGAATTCGGCTTTGTGCTGCTGAGCCAGGCCGGCGGCCTGCAACTGGTGGATCCCCTGCTGATCCAGGCGATCCTGGCGTCGATGGTTTTATCGATGCTGGCCGCGCCGCTGATCCTGGCCAGATCGGACGCCATCGTGATGAAGCTGTCGTCCAATGAATGGATGCTGCAGTCGCTGGCCCTGACGCAGATGGCCACGCGCACCATGGCGGCCAGGCAGCATGTGATCATCGCCGGTTTCGGCCGCAGCGGCCAGCGCCTGGCCAAGCTGCTGGAAGAAGAAAATATTCCGTATCACGCGCTGGAAATGGACCCTGAGCTGGTGCAGGACACCCAGGCTTCGGGCGCCAACGTTTCCTATGGCGACGCCTCGCGGCGCGAAACGCTGGTGGCGGTCGGCATCCATCGCGCGTCGGCCCTGGTGGTGACCTATGCCAGCACGCCGTCGGCGCTGAAGGTATTGCATCACGTGCATGAGCTGGCGCCGGGCCTGCCGGTGATCGTGCGCAGCGTCGACGATACCGATCTCGATAAATTGCGCGCGGCCGGCGCCGCCGAGGTCGTGCCGGAAGTATTGGAGGGTAGCCTGATGCTGGCCTCGCATGCCTTACTGATACTGGGGGTGCCGCTGCGGCGCGTGGTGCACAGGGTGCAGATGGCGCGCGGCGAACGCTATGCGTCGCTGCGCGGCTTCTTCCACGGCGCGGCCGATTATTCCGAAGCCGACGAACATCTGCAGGTGCGTTTGAGCCGCGTGACGCTGAGCGAGAATGCGCACGCCAACGGCAAGTCGCTGGCGGAACTGGCGCTGGATCAGTTCGAGGTTGAAGTCACCATCGTGCGGCGCGGAAAAGAGCGGCTGGAACTGAACGGCGCGACCGTGCTGCAGGCCGGCGATATCGTGGTGCTGCGCGGCTCGGCCGAAGGCAACGCGCGCGCGGAGCAGCGGTTGCTGCATGTCTGAAAAATGATCTGTTGTTCAGATGAGGCGTTGCCAGGCTTGGCGTAGCGGGAGCTTGTACTCCGTTCGTGTCCTCCGCCGGCCTTCGGCCGGCTCCCCATTTACCTTACTGCGCACAAACTCCCGCTACGCCAAGCCTGGCAACGCCTCAACTGCACGGCGTTGTATTAATCCAATTGCAGATCCGGCGCTGCCGCGGACTTTGTGCCGGGCACCGGCGCGTTGCCGGCGCCGTGATAGGCAAACACCACGGATGTCTTCAATTGATCGGTATTGTTGCGGCCGCCGGAGTGGAACAATCCGCTGTGGAACAGCGCCACGTCGCCCGGATTGAGCAGCAGCGGGCGGCCTTGCGCGAACAGGGCCTGATTGTCCGGATGCTCCGGCCGCAGGAAATCCAGTTCATCCATCTGTTCCGGCCGCATCTGCAGGCGATGCGAGCCCGGAATGAACAGCAGGCCGCCGTTGTCCGGATCTTCAGGGCCCAGCGCCAGCCAGACCGAAATCAGGTTCGGCTGTTTGAAGGACCAGTAGCGGATGTCGCGATGCCAGCCGGTGGCGGTGCCGAACTGGGGATGCTTGGTCATGATGCAGTTGTGATGCGCCAGCGTGATGCAGACCGGTTCGTCCAGGAGCTGATGCAGCATGTCGATCAGATGCGGCGCCGTGGCCCAGTTGCGGAAGCACTCGTCGCGGTCGAAGGCGCCGCGCAGGCGCCGCACGGTGCGCCCGCCCACGCTGTCGCGCGATTCGGGCGCGCCGGCATAGCCGACGTCGGCTTCGTATTCCAGCGGCGGCTGCGCCCGCGCCAATTGTTCCAGCGCCACGCTTTTCATGCGGGCGCAGTCCTGCGGGTCCACCATCTTGCGGATCACCAGGAAGCCCTGCTCGTGAAAGCGGGCGATCGGTTCGGAGGTTAACAAATTTCTCATGGCAATATCGACTCGGATTTCCGGTGTTGGTTCTGTTGCGTCGGCGCTGTGCTATTTGCCGGTTCTGGCGGCCGCGGCCTTCTTCTTTTTCAATAGCGGCGCCAGGTATTTGCCGGTCACGCTGGCCGGATTTTTGGCAACGTCTTCCGGCGTGCCGGTGGCGATGATCAGCCCGCCGCCGGCGCCGCCTTCCGGCCCCAGGTCGATCAGCCAGTCGGCGGTCTTGATGACGTCCAGATTGTGTTCGATGATGACCACGGTATTGCCCTGGTCGCGCAGCCGGTGGATCACTTTCAGCAGCAGATCGATATCGTGGAAATGCAGGCCCGTGGTCGGCTCGTCGAGGATATACAGCGTGCGGCCGGTGTCGCGCTTGGACAGTTCCAGCGACAGCTTGACGCGCTGCGCTTCGCCGCCCGACAGCGTGGTCGCGCTCTGGCCCAGGCGGATATAGCCGAGGCCGACGTCCAGCAGGGTGTGCAGCTTGCGCGCGATCAGCGGCACCGGCTTGAAGAATTCATGCGCTTCCTCCACCGTCATGCCGAGCACTTCGGTGATGTTCTTGCCCTTGTACTGCACTTCCAGCGTTTCGCGGTTGTAGCGCTTGCCGTGGCAGACGTCGCACGGCACATAGACGTCCGGCAGGAAGTGCATTTCGACCTTGATCACGCCGTCGCCCTGGCAGGCTTCGCAGCGGCCGCCCTTGACGTTGAACGAGAAGCGTCCGGCGCTGTAGCCGCGTTCCTTGGCGGTCGGCACCGTCGCGAACAGATCGCGGATCGGCGTGAACAGGCCGGTGTAGGTGGCCGGATTCGAACGCGGCGTGCGGCCGATCGGCGCCTGGTCGACCGAAATGACCTTGTCGAAATGTTCCAGTCCGCTGATCGCTTCATGCGGCGCCGGCTCGGTCTGCGAACCGTACAAATGGCGCGATGCGGCCAGATACAGGGTGTCGTTGACCAGCGTCGATTTGCCGGAGCCGGACACGCCGGTGACGCAGGTCAGCAGGCCGACCGGCAGGGTGAATGTCGCATCCTTCAGGTTGTTGCCGGTGGCGCCCGTGATGACCAGTTGCTTGTTCAGGTCGATCGTCCGGCGCTTGGCCGGCACCGCGATCTGCAGCGTGCCGTTCAGATATTGCGCGGTCAGCGATTGCTTGTTCTTCAGAATCTCCTTGAGCGGGCCCTGGGCGATGATTTCGCCGCCGTGCACGCCGGCGCCCAGGCCCATGTCGACCACGTAGTCGGCGGTGCGGATGGCGTCCTCGTCATGCTCCACCACCAGCACGCTGTTGCCGATGTCGCGCAGATGGCGCAGGGTTTCGATCAGGCGGTCGTTGTCGCGCTGATGCAGGCCGATCGACGGCTCGTCCAGCACGTACATCACGCCGGTCAGGCCGGAGCCGATCTGCGAGGCCAGCCGGATGCGCTGCGCTTCGCCGCCCGACAGGGTATCGGCGCTGCGTTCCAGCGACAGATAGTCGAGGCCGACATTATTCAGGAAGGTCAGGCGCGAAACGATTTCCTTGACGATGCGGTCGGCGATGTCTTTCTTGGCGCCGGTCAGCGCCAGCGTTTCGAAGAATTGCAGGGTTTGCCGCAGCGGCAGCGCCGAGACTTCGAAAATCGCGCGCTCCTGCGCGCCGTTGCCGACCTTGACGAAGCGCGCCTCCACGCGCAGCCGCGCGCCGTGGCAGGACGGGCATTCCTTTTCGTTGATGAACTTGGCCAGTTCTTCCTTGACCGCCATTGAATCGGTTTCGCGATAGCGGCGCTGCAGATTGTTGACCACGCCCTCGAAGGTGTGCTCGCGCACCACGGTGCGGCCGCGTTCGTTGACGTAGCTGAACGGCACGGTCTGGCGGCCGGAGCCGTACAGCACCACTTGCTGCGCCTTTTCGGGCAATTGCTCGAACGGCACGTCGACGTCGAATTCGTAAAAGCTGCCGAGATTGCTCAGCATCTGGAAATAGAATTGATTGCGCCGGTCCCAGCCCTTGACCGCGCCGCTGGCCAGCGACAGATTGGGAAACGCCACGATGCGTTTCGGATCGAAGAATTCGATATGGCCCAGGCCGTCGCATTCCGGGCAGGCGCCCATCGGGTTGTTGAACGAGAACAGGCGCGGCTCCAGCTCCTGCAGCGAATAGCCGCAGACCGGGCAGGCGAATTTGCTGGAATACACGTGTTCGACGGCGGTATCCATTTCCAGCGCCACGGCGCGGCCGTCGGCCAGCCGCAGCGCGGTTTCGAAGCTTTCCGCCAGGCGCTGTTTGAGATCGTCCTTGACCTTGAGCCGGTCGACCACGACATCGATCGTATGTTTTTCCGTTTTCTTGAGTTTCGGCAGATCGTCGACTTCATACACCTTGGCGTTGCCGGTGCCGCTCTGGACGCGGAACCGCACGAAGCCCTGGGCCTGCATCTGTTCGAACAGGTCGGCATGCTCGCCCTTGCGGTTGGCCACCACGGGCGCCAGGATCATCAGCTTGGTGTCTTCCGGCATGGCCAGCACGGCGTCGACCATCTGCGACACCGATTGCGCCGCCAGCGGGTTTTCCGGATGGTCGGGGCAATACGGGGTGCCCACGCGCGCATACAGCAGCCGCAGGTAATCATGGATTTCGGTGACGGTGCCGACCGTCGAACGCGGATTGTGCGAGGTGGCTTTCTGTTCGATCGAAATCGCCGGCGACAGGCCTTCGATCAGGTCGACGTCCGGCTTCTCCATCAATTGCAGGAACTGGCGCGCGTAGGACGACAGCGATTCCACATAGCGCCGCTGGCCTTCCGCGTACAGCGTATCGAACGCCAGCGACGACTTGCCCGAGCCGGACAGTCCGGTGATCACGATCAGCTTGTTGCGCGGTAAATCGAGATTGATGTTTTTCAGATTGTGCGTGCGTGCGCCGCGAATGCGAATTTCTTCCATGAATGCTTTCAAGCGAGAGGGATTCCGGACTGACAACCTGACACTATATCAGGACTGTCAAGCGCAAGCTGAGCGCCGGCCGGCGCGAAAGGGAACCTTGAGATAAGTACTTGTTTGTAAGGCGTTATTTCTTACATTTTTCACAAGACATCAAGGTTTTTTCACATGGCTCCGATTATAATTGCGTGTTATTCGCCGGCCCACGGTCTCGATCCGCCGAACTTTTTCCACCGCCAGATTTTTTCCATCATTTCAATGCAAGCTGAACCGGCTGTTCCTCCTTATTCTCCAACGTCCGCCGCTCCTGCCTCCGTCCCGGTTTCGCCTTGGCGCGCCTTCCTGCGGCAATTTTCGCCGGATGCACCGTCGATCGCGCCGCTGGTGGTGCTGATCCTGCTCGGGCATCTGCTGCTGTGGACAGTGCTGACCGGCATCAGCCACAGCGCGCCGGATCTCGACAATATGGAAGAACTGGTCTGGGGCAATGTCTTCGAATGGGGTTATTACAAGCATCCGCCGCTGCCGTCCTGGCTGATTTACGGGCTGACGCGGCTGTTGGGACGGCCGGTATGGCTGACGTTTTTCGCGGGGCAGCTCAGCGTCGTGCTGGCGCTGTATTTCGTCTGGCGGCTGGCCTGCGAAATGACCACGCAAAAGAATGCGCTGATCGCCGTCCTGCTGATCATGCCGATCACCTATTTCACGACGCGCGGCGTGATCTCCAATCACAACACCATTCAATTCTGGTCGATCGCCGGCGCCATCTGGTTCTTCTACCGCGCCTGGCGCCATCGGCAAATGCGCGACTGGCTGCTGCTGGGCCTGTTTTCAGGCTTCGCCATGCTGACCAAATACAGCGCGCTGGTGCAGTTCGCGGTATTCGCGGGGTTTCTGCTGATCGACGGCCAATTGCGCCATGCGCGCACATGGAAAGGCATCGCGGCGGCCACCGGCGTGCTGGCACTGATGCTGGCGCCGCATCTGTGGTGGATGAGCAGCCAGGCCAAAACGCCGATCGGCTATGCGACCCATTCGCTGTCGCGCGAAATGACCCGCGCCGAACACTGGCAATTGATGGGAGACGTTTTCGGCACCACCGCCGCGCGGCTGGCGCCGATGCTGCTGGTATTGATCGCCATCGGCTGCGGCGTGCTGTGGCGCCGCCGCGCAGTGCGCAAGACCGGGGCGCCGGTTGCGGCGCAACAGAAAATCGCCGCCCAGTTGCGTCCCGAAGACCGGCGCTTCATTCTGCTGGTTGGGCTGGGGCCATTCGTGCTGACCTTCCTGGTGGTGATTGTCCTGAAGGCGCCGATGATCGCCGACTGGGCCTCGACCTTCTACCTGCTGTTCGGATTCTTCGCTTTCTGGCTGTTCGCCACCCCGCCGGGCGACAGCGGGCAATTGCTGCGCACCTGCCTGAAAGTCGTGATCGTCGTGCAACTGGCGACCGTGATCGGCTATGCGCTGGCGCGCGGTCCCTTGTCGAACATGACCGGCCGGGCCACGCGCGCCAACTTCCCGGGCGCCGCCATTTCACAGAATCTGCAATACGAATGGATATCGCACACCGGCACCCCGTTGCGGCTGGTCGCGTCCGACACCTGGCTCGGCGGCAATATCGCGATTCACGCCGGTCCGCAGGTCGATGTGCTGATCGACGGCGACATCGACAAATCGCAATGGGTCACCGCGGCGCGCGCCGCTTCCTGCGGCATGCTGCTGGCGATCAACCGCAGCGCGGATTCGAACGACGGCACGCCGCCGAAAGTGGTGGAAATGATGGCGCGCGCGCAATGGCGCGGCATTCTGGAGCTGCCCGCCACCAAAAAGATGGACGGCCCGCTGCTGAAAATTGAATGGGGCATTATTCCCCCGACCCAAAATTGTCCCGAAAAGCGCTGACTTTTGGGTAATATCCCCAATTAATGTTTTTTATTTAACTCAATCCGTATTCTTCAATCCGAATTCGCAATACCGAAAAGGTCATCCATGGTGGCGCTGTCCGCAATTCCAAGTCATCGTCCTGCCGCGCCCAGCATTTCCTGCGTGGTGCCGGCGTATAACGAAGCCGCGCATCTGTCGGCCTTCCTGACCGATCTGCGCCGCACGCTTGCCGCCATCAGCAGCAGCTATGAAATCATCGTGGTCAACGACGGCAGCACCGACGCCACCGAAGAAGCGATGCTGCCGCATCTGTCGCAGCCGGGCATCCGCTATCTCGGCCTGGCGCGCAATTTCGGCAAGGAGGCGGCGCTGACCGCGGGCATCGAATATACGCGCGGCGACGCCGTGATCCTGATGGACGCCGATTACCAGCATCCGCTGGAACTGCTGCCGGAAATGGTGCGCTTGTGGCGCGACGGCTACGACATGATCTACGGCGTCATCGCCGACCGCAGCGACGAGCGGCTGCTCAAGCGCTGGGGCACGGGTTTGTTCTATAGCCTGATGGAGGCCGGCTCGGCGATCCGGATTCCGCGCAACGCCGGCGATTTCCGCCTGTTCGACCGCAAGGTGGCCGATGCGCTGCGCAAGCTGCCGGAACGCAACCGTTTCATGAAGGGCCTGTACGCCTGGGTCGGTTTCAAGACCGTCGCGCTGCCGTTCGTGCCGGCCGCGCGCGCCACCGGCACGTCCAGTTTCGGACTGCGCAGCCTGGGCCGGCTGGCGCTGGCCGGCGTGACCGCCTTCACCACATTGCCGCTGCGCGTCTGGAGCGCGATCGGCGTCACCATTTCGCTGATTTCCATCCTGTACGCCTGCTATATCGCGCTCGATTCGATGATCTTCGGCAATGACGTGCCGGGCTGGTCGACGCTGGCCGCCGGGCTGATGTTTTTCTCGGGCGTGCAATTGGTATCGATCGGCATCCTGGGCGAATACCTGGGACGCGTCTATGACGAGGTCAAACGGCGTCCTCTGTATTTGCTGGCGCACGATATCGACAACGGCATGGCCGCCGCCGGAACCGTTGCCGGCGCCGCGGAATACGGCACGGTGCGGGCCGCGGGCGAAGCAGCGGATGCGCCGAAATCGCCGGAGCCGTCAGCCGATCAGTATGCCGCTCTCTGAGCGCATCGGAGAGCGCCTGCGCCTGATGCGCTTCGGCCTGATCGGGGCGGCCGCCGCGGCGATGCATTACTGGGCGGCGATTGCCCTGGTGGAATTGGGCGGCTTGGCGCCGCTGCGCGCCAATGTCGGCGCATTCGCGATTGCCTTCTGGTGCAGTTACTTCGGCCATCGGCACTGGACCTTCGCCGACCGCCGCGGCGGTCATCCGGCCGCGGTTTTCTTTCGATTCCTGGCCACGGCGCTGTTGGGATTCCTCCTGAATCAATGGCTGTATTATCTGCTGCTGACTTATCTGACGCTGCCGTATTTCATTTCCCTGGCCATCGTGATGGTGATCGTTGCCGCATCGACCTATCTGCTGAGCCGGCTCTGGGCGTTCCGCGCCGAGCAATTACCGTGACCGGATTACCGTGACAGACACCTACGTCCCTGCAAGCGCAATCGCAACTTCCGCCCGCGCGCCGATCCCGATCGCCCTGTGCGCCGACGACTATGCGCAGAACCAGGCCATCGACGACGGCATCCTGCATTTATTGTCCGAACGGCGCCTGAGCGCGGTAAGCTGCTTCAGCAATTCGCCGCGCTGGCTGCAGCGCTCGGCGCCGGCCTTGCGCGAGGCGGCCGGAGACGCCGCGGGCGCGGCCGCAGCCGCAGCCGATATAGGCCTGCATTTCAACCTGACCGAAGATTTCGGCGCCGCCGCCGGGGCGCCGTACCGTTTGCGCGGCCTGATCCTGCGCAGTCTGTTTACGCGGCTGGACAGCAAGTCCTTGCGGCAGCGCCTGAATGCGCAGCTGGATGCTTTCGAGGCCGGCTACGGCAGGCCGCCGGCATTTATCGACGGCCATCAGCATGTGCATCAGTTGCCCGGCGTGCGCCAGGTTTTGCTGCAGGTGCTGGGCGCGCGTTACGGCGACGTGCCGGTCTGGGTGCGCAATACCGTGCCGGCCAGCGCCGCCTGGCGCGGCAAGCCCTTGGTTTTGAAGCTGCTGGGCGGCGCCATGACCGCCACCGCGCTGCGCGGCCTCGGCATACCGAGCAATCGCGGCTTTGCCGGGGTCTACGGCTTCGACCGGGCCGATTACGCGGCCTGTTTCGCCGAATGGCTGCAGGCGGCGGCGCCCGGCATGCTGATCATGTGCCATCCGGCCGCGGCGGTCGGCGACGGCGACGAGATTGCGGCGCAAAGGCCGGTGGAATACCATTTTCTGCGTTCTCCGGAATTTTTGGCCATGCTGGAGGGCGCGGGAGTGCGGCTTGCCCCTTTATCCGGCATGGAAATGACCGATTAGAAGGCGCGCTCGCGTATAATTCCCTCTAATGAAAAAACGTCCCCGGCCGGCTGCGGCCGCGCGGCATCTTTATCGAATCAGGAGAAACTATGGCATCGGTCAACAAAGTCATCATCGTCGGCAATCTGGGCCGTGACCCCGAAACGCGTTATATGCCGAACGGCGACGCCGTGACCAATGTGGCGGTCGCGACGACCGAAAGCTGGAAAGACAAGAACAGCGGCGAAAAGAAGGAATTGACGGAATGGCACCGCATCACCTTCTATCGCAAGCTGGCTGAAATCGCCGGCCAGTACCTGAAAAAGGGATCGCAGGTCTACGTCGAAGGCCGTCTGCAAACGCGCAAATGGACCGACAAGGACGGTGTCGAAAAATACACCACTGAAATCATCGCCGACACCATGCAGATGCTCGGCAGCCGCCAGGGCATGGGCGGCGGCGCTTCCGGACCGGACGACGGCTACAGCAGCGCGCCGCCGTCGCGGCCGAATCCGGGCAACGCCAGCGCCGGCGGCGGCGGAGGCAGTGCGCGGCCACAGGCGCAATCGCGGCCCGCGCCGAATTTCTCGGATATGGATGACGATATTCCGTTCTGAAACATATCTCGATGTAAAGTGTGAACAACCCGGTAGACATAAGTTTGCCGGGTTTTTTCTTGCAAAAAATCAGCTGAACGAAAACCCGCCCGGCGCGTTTTCCCGAAGGCATTCGATCAATTGCTGAAGGCCGGGCGGCGTCTGCCGGCGGCTGGGGTAATACATGTAAAACGGCGCTCCCATGACGGACCATTCCGGCAGCACGATTTCCAGAAGTCCGTCCCGAAGCTCCTGTTCGACCCGGTGTTCCAGGCAATAGGCAAGCGCCACGCCATTGATCGCCGCCAATACCGCGCTTTCGGTTTCATTGGCGCTGACCGGCCCCGGCACATCGAGCGCCGTCGCGCGCGGTCCTTCGCCCAATTCCCATTTGTAGATAGAGTTGTCGCCCAGCCGCATGCGCACGCATGCATGGCGCATGAGATCCGCAGGAACCTGCGGGCGCCCCCTGCGGGCCAGGTATGCCGGCGCGCCCACGACCACCCAGCGCAACTTCCCGGTCAGCGGTACGGCGACCATGTCCTGCGGCACCGTTCCGCCATACCGGATGCCGGCGTCATAACCCTCCGCAACGATATCGACCGGCCGGTCCTCGACCGTAAGCTCCAATTCCAGGTCGGCATATTGGACAAAGAATGTCGGCAAAGCCGGACCAAGCAGCAAGCGCGCCGCATCCCGCGGCACGTTGATGCGCAAACGGCCCGCGGGCGTGCCGCGGTATTGGTCGAGATCCCCAAGCGCTTCGCCGATGGTCTGGAAACCTTGTTCAAGTCTTTCCGCCAGCGCGGCGCCGGCCAGCGTCGGCGCCACCGAGCGGCTGGTGCGATTGAGCAGCTTCACCCCCAGCCGCGATTCCAGATGCCGCATCGAATGACTTAAAGCGGATGTCGTGACATCCAGTTCATTGGCCGCCTGCCGGAAGCTGCGCCGCCGGACGATCGTCATGAAAACGTTGAGGTCTGCGAGTGAAGCGCGATTCAAAGTGGCCATCGTGAATTTCCGTTCGTATGTAATCGGTCAACATTCCATTGAATTTATCTCAACTTTATCTGAGTTATTATCATCGATCTATTCCGGCAGCGTTTACCTTGAAGGAAAAATATGCGTATCGAAACAATCAATATTCCCGGCATCGACATTCCGGTTTCCCGTATCGGCCTCGGGACCTGGGCAATCGGCGGATGGATGTGGGGCGGCAGCGATGAAGAGAGTTCCATCGACACCATCCGCGGCGCCGTGAATTCCGGCATCAACCTTATCGACACCGCGCCGGTTTACGGCTTCGGCCATTCCGAGGAGATCGTCGGCAAGGCTCTGGTAGGCATCCGCAGCCAGGTTGTGATTGCGACCAAGACGGCGCTGGAATGGCCGAACGAAAAGGTGAAGCGCAACGCCAGCGCTGCGCGTATCCGCCAGGAGATTGAAGACTCGCTGCGCCGGCTTCGCACGGACCGCATCGATCTCTATCAGGTGCATTGGCCAGATCCATTGGTGCCGCATGAGGAAACCGCCTTCGAGCTGGAGAAGCTGCGCAAGGAAGGGAAAATACTGGCGATCGGGGTCAGCAATTACGGCATTGATCAGATGGACGGTTTCCGCAAGAACGCCTCGCTGGCGACAATCCAGCCGCCCTACAATCTGTTCGAACGGGCCATCGAAGCCGATGTGCTGCCCTACGCCAAACAGCATGGGTTGATCGTATTGGCTTACGGCGCGTTATGCCGGGGGCTGCTTTCGGGGCGCATGCATCCGCGTACCATGTTCGATGGCGACGACCTGCGCAAGGCCGATCCCAAATTCCGGGCGCCGCGCTTCAGCCAGTACTTGGACGCGGTCGAGGCGCTGCGGCAATTCGCGCAGGAGCGGCACGGCAAATCGGTACTGGCCCTGGCGGTGCGCTGGATCCTGGACCAAGGGCCGACCATCGCCCTGTGGGGCGCCCGCAAGCCGGAGCAACTGGCCGGTCTCCAGGATGCCTTCGGCTGGAAGCTGAGCGCTGGCGACCTGGCGGAAATAGATGCCATCCTCGATCGCCACATCAAGGATCCCGTCGGCCCCGAATTCATGGCGCCGCCGACACGCTGAACGCCGCGATCCCCAACGCCATCCCGTAAGCGGAGCAGAAAATGCAAAAACGCACCATTGGAACCTCGAACCTTCAAGTCGCCCCTCTCGTCTTCGGCGCCAACGTATTCGGGTGGACGGCCGACCAGCGCACTGCCTTCTCGCTTCTCGACACCTTCGTCGACCAGGGCCTGAACTTTGTCGATACCGCCGACAGCTACTCGCACTGGGCCGAGGGCAATCAGGGCGGCGAGTCCGAAACGATCATCGGCAAGTGGTTCAGGCAAAGCGGCAAGCGCGACAAGATCGTGCTGGCGACCAAGGTCGGCATGTGGAAGCAACGGCCGGGGCTGTCGGCGGCGAACATTGAAGCCGCCGTCAACGATTCGCTGCGCCGCCTGCAGACCGATTACATCGACGTCTATTTCTCTCACATCGACGACCATGAAACGCCGTTCGAAGAGACGCTTGGCGCGTATCAGAAGCTGATCGGCGCAGGAAAGGTGCGGGTTATCGGCGCATCGAACTTCGGCGGCGAGCGGCTCAATGCAGCCATGGAGGCATCCAAGGCATTGGGCCTGCCGGCATATCAGGTGCTCCAGCCGGAGTACAACCTTTACGATCGGATGGCTTACGAGAACGATCTTGAGCCGGTCGCGCGAGCGCACAAATTGGCCGTGGTCACTTATTTCAGCCTGGCGAGCGGTTTCCTGAGCGGAAAATACCGTTCGAAGGCGGATACGGCAAAAGGTGCGCGGGGGGCGCTGGTGGACAAATACCTCAACGAACGCGGACTGCGGATCGTCGATGCCCTGGTTGAGGTGGCCAGGCGCAACAACACTGCGCCTGCGACCGTGGCGCTGGCCTGGATCATCGCGCGTCCGAGCGTGACGGCGCCGATTGCAAGCGCAACGTCGGTGGCGCAAGTGGAAAGCCTGGCCGCGGCCACGCGCCTGCAATTATCTTCCGATGACATGCAACTGCTTGCCGAGGCCAGCGCGCCGCGAAACAACCGCTCCGCGCAAGACAGGCAACGGCCCATTGCCATGCGCTCGAAACATCGTTCCAAACGGGATTGATCCGGCCTGTCAGTCAGGCTCCGACCAGAGCTTGCCGCCGGTCGCCCAGTTTTCGCGTTTGACGTCTTCGATGATGATGTCGACCGATGCGGCGCCGACGCCGAGCGTGGCGACGGTGGCTTCGGTCACTGCTTTGACGAATGCCCGCTTTTCTTCCGTGCTGCGGCCTTCGAATAACTGAACGTTGATGGTTGGCATATTTTTCTTTTCTGGCGAGTGGCTAGCGGGGAATAAGAATATGGATAATCAGTCGCGACAGGACGGCGACAGCGCATCGAGCATGCGCAACAAGGCCGGCCATTCCAGTATCCCTTCGGGCGCGCCGTCGCCGGCTAAAATTATAAAGCAGGCTGTCAGGACTACGTGGTAATACGTTCCGAAAAAAATCAGCATGAAATTAATTCGCCGATGGCCTGGCGCGCATGCCCGATAATGGCCTCCGGCCCGAGGCAGCATTGTCTGCGTCGGGCCGCGGACACACATAAACCACAGATGAAATAAATTGGTGGCAGAATACCGTTGCCACCACATAGGGGACCAATGAATGGACAAGAAGCCGTTATATAAATCGTTGTATATACAAGTCATCACGGCAATCATCATCGGCGTGCTGTTGGGCCATTTCTATCCCGACACCGGCGCCGCCATGAAGCCGCTTGGCGATGGATTCATCAAACTGATCAAGATGATCATCGCGCCGATCATTTTCTGTACGGTGGTGATCGGCATTGCCGGCATGGAAGATATGAAAAAGGTCGGCAAGACCGGCGGCCTGGCGCTGCTGTATTTTGAGGTCGTCAGCACGCTGGCGCTGTTGGTCGGCCTGGTGATCGTCAATGTGCTGCAGCCGGGCGTCGGCATGAATGTGGATGTGTCGACGCTCGATACCAAGAGCATCGCCTCGTATACCGGCCCCGGCAAGATCGGCACCGTGACCGAGTATCTGATGCACATCATTCCGAACAGCATGATCGATGCGTTCGCCCAAGGCGACGTGCTGCAGATCCTGCTGATCTCGGTGCTGTTCGGGTTTGCGCTGCACAGGTTCGGCGGCCGCGGCACGCTGGTGTTCGATGTCATCGAAAAAGGTTCGCATGTGCTGTTCGGCATCGTCGGCATGATCATGCGGCTGGCGCCGATCGGCGCGTTCGGCGCGATGGCGTTTACGATCGGCAAGTACGGCATCGGCAGCCTGTTCTCGCTGGGCAAGCTGATGGGCACGTTTTACCTGACCTGCCTGCTCTTCATCTTTGTGGTGCTGGGCATCGTCGGCCGCCTGCACGGTTTCAGCGTCTGGAAGTTCGTCCGCTACATCAAGGAAGAATTGCTGATCGTGTTGGGTACCTCGTCGTCCGAAACAGTGCTGCCGCGCATGATGGCCAAGCTGGAAAACCTGGGCGTGAAGAAATCGGTAGTGGGCCTGGTGATTCCAACCGGCTATTCCTTCAATCTGGACGGCACGGCCATTTACCTGACCATGGCCGCGGTGTTCATTGCGCAGGCAACCAATACGCCGATGACGCTGACGCAGCAGATCACCTTGCTGGCCGTGCTGCTGCTGACCTCCAAGGGCGCGGCAGGCATCACCGGCAGCGGCTTCATCGTGCTGGCGGCCACGCTGTCGGCGGTGGGCCATGTGCCGGTGGAAGGCCTGGCGCTGATTCTGGGCGTGGACCGTTTCATGTCGGAAGCGCGGGCGCTGACCAATACCGTCGGCAACGGCGTGGCGACCCTGATCGTGGCGCGCTGGACCGGCGACGTCGATATGGCGCGCATGAACGCGAAACTCAATAACGAAACCACGGACGATGCAGCCGCGCCGGAAGCGGTGCTCGATGCCGAGACCGCGAAGATGGATGTGTCGCGGCACGGATAAACCGCCATGGCGGGCATGCGCCTGCCGGTATATTGCAAACAGGAAAGCCCGGCGTTCATCGCGAACGCCGGGCTTTTTCCATTGCGGCAATGAATGCCTGAACGGCTTCGCCATGGAGATGCACGGTTTCTTGCGCAAGCCGCACTTCCGTGGTGAAAACGCATCATTTTTATGCGTTCAATTCCGGTGATTACCCGACGCCGGCCCCCTCTGTCCCGTCTCTGTCCCGATCAATATTTGTCCGCATTATTTATAAGGGACATTTAAGGACATCGATGCGGATTTTCAAAATCGAAAGCACAGCAAATCCGGACGTCCATCAAGGCTGGGCCTGCACGATGCTATCAATCGGCCATGTCAATACGTTTTTTACCGTACGCGTTCTGCCGAACGCGCCGTTTGACACGAGGCATGTAAACCACTTTACTGGAGAAGTCGAGATGAAGCAGATCAGCGCATATACCGTCAGCATCGGATTCCTGGCATTTGTCGATACCTATTTGACGGGGACGATCCTGCCGGTTCCTGTTTGGGTAACTTTTATCGCATGGGCGTCTTTTTTTATTGTCGGAGGGGGTAAAGCCGGTTTCGTAAAAAGCCTTGCATCCAACCTGAGCGGCCTGGCAATCAGTTCCGCGACACTGCTGGTGATCTCGTATTTCAACGGGACGCCGTTCGCGGCGGCAGTGCTGGTCGGAATAGGCAGCGCCTGCATGGTATTGGCATCGCAGTTCAAGCTGTTGAATATATTGCCGGCAATCGTCTGGGGGTTCGCGTCGACGGTCGGCACCACCGTTGCGACCGGAAAGGCGATTACGACGATCGGTTACGACAATCCGGCCATCGTCGCGGCCGTCGCGTTGCTGACGGGGGCCATATTCGGTTATGTGTCCGAATTGATTGGCGAAGCATTGCAGTCGAAATCCAGTCAGCTTGCCTGATATTTATTGGAGATAAAAATGAAGTTACAACATTCGCTTGGCGGCCTGGAGAATCTGGGTCCGGTCAATCTGGAAAAAAACGTGTTCGTTCAGGAATGGGAGAAACGCATATTCGGCATCCATACCGTGATGATGGCGGAGAGCGCCCATCTCGCCGAAGCGCTGCCCCGCTATCCGGTCGGCGAGTTGCCGACCAGCTTCAAGGAAACCTGGACCTGGGCATCGCTGCGCACCGGTGCCGAAGCCATGCAGCCTTTCGAATACTTCAAGTACCGTTACTACGAAAAGTGGCTGATGGGAATCAGCCAGTATTTTGTCGATAAAGGGTATGTCGACGGCGAAGAGCTGAAGCAGCTGACCATGAACTATGCGGTGAGCCCCGCAACGGCGTTGCCGGTCAAGCCCAATCCGGCATTGAAAGAGCAGATTCTCGACTATCTGAATCGCGGCGACTCCGGCTTGCGCGCACTGCCGGCGCCTCCGCGTTTTGCGGTTGGCGACGAAGTCGTCGTCGCCGATCCGCTGGCCGCGGATCACACGCGCCTGCCCGGCTATCTGCGAAATAAAGTCGGCGTTGTCACGGAAGTGTATCCGGGCGCTTTCGAATATTTCGTCTCCACCGGTCCGGATGGGCTGGAAGGCGCAATGTCGGTCTATTGCGTCCGCTTCGAGGCCGAAGCGATATGGGGCAAGGATATGTGTGAGCCGAACACCAAAATTTATGCGGACTTGTTCGATGTCTATATTGCGGGCAAGTCGCAAGACGCCGGCCATTGACCTTCAATTTGATCACGGGAGAAACATATGAGCGATTTGTTTAAATATAGCGATGAGCGCGAGGCGGCCAATGCAGCCAAGGTCGGCGCGCTTGAAACCCTTTTAATCAAAAAGGGCGTATTGGGAAGCGACTCCGTCGACACGGTCCTGCAGCATTTCGAGACCGTGGCCGGGCCATTCAACGGCGCGCGGATTGTCGCTCGCGCGTGGGCCGATCCGGCGTATAAGCAACGCCTGATCGACGACACCCCCGCGGCCATTTCCGAGCTGAACTTTCCGCTTGGCATGGACGGCGCCGAGGGCGAGCACATGAAGGCCGTCGCCAACAGCGGGTCGGTTCACAATCTGGTGATCTGCACCTTGTGTTCCTGTTATCCGTGGCCGGTGCTGGGACTTCCGCCGTATTGGTACAAGGACCCGGTCTTTCGTGCGCGCGGCGTGCGCGAGCCGCGCGCCGTACTGAGCGAGTTCGGGGTTCCCGTCGCGCCCGATGTCGAGGTAAAGGTATGGGACAGCAGCGCCCAGATCCGCTGGTTCGTCATTCCGGAGCGTCCGGCCAATACGGAACATCTGTCGGAAGAGGCGCTGGCGCAATTGGTTACGCCGGAGGCCATGATGGGCGTCGCGCTGGTGCAGGCAAATCAGGCGGCATAGGAGGTCATGCATGTTCACTCGATTCGAAGAGTACGCGGCTTCCCAAATGCTGGGCCAGCCCGATTCGCCGCCGCGTACGCAGGGCAAGCTCTACTTCAGCCAGGACTGGCAAAGAACCGTGTACGGCCTGGCCATGGCGCTTTCCAAGGCGGGCTACTTCGAATGGGAGGATTTCCGCCAGCAGCTGATTGCCGCGATTGCCGCGTGGGAAGCCGATGCTTGCGGCGGCGGCCAGACGCCCTGGGATTATTACGAGTGCTACACCAGCGCGCTGGTCAGCGTCCTCCGGCTGCAAGGCGTGCTCTCAAACGAAGAGCTTGATGCAATTGCCGGGCTGGCCCGCTAACGCGGGACGATACGGCCTCTTCGACAATATCGGCTTTGGAGAAAATTATCATGAGTATGGCGAAAATTCCCGTCACCATCATTTCCGGTTTCCTGGGTGCGGGCAAGACAACCCTGGTCAACCATTTGCTGTCGCAGGGCGAAAATGCGGGCATCGGCATTGTCGTGAATGAATTCGGCGAAGTGGGCGTCGACGGCGACCTCATCGTCGCCGATGAAGACGCCGTCATCGAAATCAGAAACGGTTGCGTATGCTGCACGGTGCGTACCGATCTGGTTCAAGGCGTCAAAACGCTTTTATCGCGCAGCCAGGTACCCCTCAAGCGTCTGATCGTGGAGACGTCGGGCATGGCCGACCCGGCGCCTGTATTGCAGACCTTCCTGGCGGATGCGGATCTGCTGACGCGGGTTGAGCTGGAAGCGGTCGTGACGGTGGTGGACGCGTTCCATATCGCAGGCCAATTGGCAGACCCCGTCGTCCAGGAGCAGATTGCCTTTGCCGATCTGGTCATCCTGAACAAGACGGCGTTGTTGTCCGCCGAGGAGTGCATCGCGCCGCGGCAAGCCATCATGCAATTGAATCCCGATGTGCTTGTTATCAATGCCAATCACGCTGTTGTGGATGCGGCGCTGGTTTTCGGCGTCCAGCGCTTTTCCCTGCCGAACCTGCTTTCCATCGAGCCTGGAATACTGCAGGACGAACATGATCATGAGCATGATGCTTCCGTGACATCGTGCTCGGTGGTCTGCCGCAAGCCGATCGATGCGGACCGCTTCAACACATGGATCAACCGGCTGGTGCAGAAAGACGGCGCAAAGCTGATGCGCATGAAGGGGATATTGGATTTTGCCGATGAAGCCCGTCAGTTTTACTTTCATAGCGTGCATATGTTGCTGAATGCAAAGCCGGGCCGGCGCTGGAACGCGAACGACATCCGCGAAAGCAAATTTGTCTTTATAGGACGGGATCTCGATCCGGACACCCTGGCTTCGGGCTTTCTCGGCTGTGTGCGGGAAAACGAAGCGGAAGCGGCCTGACGCTGAAGAAGCTGTCTTCTGAAACCTTAAAATTCCAAACATACCTATGCTAAATTTCATCGGAAGTATTTTTGACGATCGCAGCAACAATGTCAGATTGAAAGTATTCACCCTGTACGCGTTTCTGGTTTGCGCCAATATCGCAGTCTGGGGCTGGGCATTCGCGGCGTTCAGGAACAGTCCCTTGCTGCTGGCATCGGCGGTCCTGGCCTATACGCTGGGGTTGCGCCATGCGGTCGACGCCGATCACATTGCGGCGATCGACAATGTGACGCGCAAGCTGATGCAGGAGAACAAGGCGCCGATCTCGACAGGCTTCTTCTTTTCATTGGGGCATTCGACCATGGTGCTCCTGATGTCCGTCGCCGTCGCCATTGCCGCCGTGATCCTGCAATCGCATTTTGATGAAATGAAAAGCGTGGGCGGCGTTATCAGCACCAGCATCTCGGCGCTGTATCTTTGCTTGCTGGCGTTTTTCAATGTACTGGTGCTGCTGTCGGTCATCAAGGCTTTCAAGGCGGCCAGGCATAATAAGTCCGTCCAGGTCGAAGATATGGATGTATTGAGCAACGGCGGCTTGCTGGCCCGGATATTCCGGCCGCTTTTCCGGATGGCCTCGAGGAGCTGGCATATGTTCCCCGTCGGATTCCTGTTCGGCCTCGGCTTCGATACGGCCTCTGAAGTGGCATTGTTCGGGATGTCCGCCGCGGAAGCCGCCAAAGGCACGTCGTTATGGACCATTCTGGTTTTCCCCGCGTTGTTTACCGCCGGGATGTCGCTGGTCGATACTTCGGATGCGACGCTCATGATGGGCGCGTATGGATGGGCATTTAAAAAGCCGATCCGAAAGCTTTATTACAATATAACGATTACTCTGGTCTCCGTGCTGGTCGCCGTCGGCATCGCAAGCATTGAAATTCTTGGTTTGATTCAGGACAAGATGGCGCTGTCCGGCGTTTTTTGGAATGTCGTCGCGCAGATGAACCGCAACTTCGGGCTCCTGGGGTATGTCATTATCGGGATATTCATGGCCAGCTGGATTATTTCGATACTTATCTACAAGCTCTGCCGTTACGACGATATCGATGTGATACTGGTGTAGCCGGGAGGCGATGGCAAGTGCTCAGTGCGTTTGATTTTCTGGCTTGAAAGGCGGTTTTATCCATGCGGAAAATAACGATCGGTATTGTCCTGTTCCCGCGATTTCAGATGCTGGATATCGCGGGGCCGGGCGATGCATTTGGCGAAGTCAGGATTTTGAGCGGCGGCGATCATCTCTATGAATTCCTGACTATCGGCACCACACGCGGTCCGATCCAGTCATCCAGCGGCCTGACGATGTCGCCCGACCGCACGATATTCGATCCCTGCCCGGATCTGGACACGCTTATCTTTCCCGGCGGGCTGGGCGTGTTCGATCTGCTGGAGGATTCAACGCTTATCAATTGGCTGAAAGCCCGCAATAAATCCACCAGGCGCATGTGCGCAATCTGCAACGGCGTATTTGCGTTCGGCGCGGCCGGCATGATCAATGGGAAGACCGTCTCCACGCATTGGATGGACGTGTCGCAGTTGTCCAGGATGTTCCCTAAGGCGGTGGTGGAGGCGGATCGGATTTATGTCAAGGACACGTCCCTGTATACAACAGCCGGCGTGACCGCCGGCATCGATCTGGCGCTGGCGCTGATCGAAGAAGATATCGGCAGGAAGATGGCGCTCGATGTCGCAAAATATCTGATCGTGCATCTGCGCCGCGCGGGCGGGCAGTCGCAATTCAGTCCGCTGCTGGATATGCAGGGCGAGAGCGATTCCGTTACCGCGGAGGTGCAGGCCCATATCCTCGATAATCTGGCGGAAAACCACACATTGACGTCCCTGGCGCAGAAAATGTCGCTCAGCGAACGGCACCTTTCGCGGGTGTTCAAGCAGGGCACCGGCGTGACACCCATGAATTTCCTGAGCGATGCGCGTCTCGATGCAGTGCGGCAATACCTGGAAAGCAGCGACCTGGGATTAAGGGAAATTGCAGTGCGATGCGGTTTTGAAACCGCCGACAATCTGCGCCGGGTTTTTACAAGACGCTTTCAGCTCAGCCCGCTGGAATATCGGCAGCGCTTTCATTCGATTAAGGCCTAGAGCCACCTCTTGCGGCAAGGAGGGCCGGCATGGAGAAATTTATTCCTCCGCAATTGGATCGATATTATTGGCTGTAGATTATATATTGTATATATAGGCTACAGCTGATATTTTGTATTTATAGGCTTTGTCCGATAATTTGACAATATCGGCTTTGCCTTATATATTGCGCTCATGACCTCCGATTATCCTATCCGCTTTACAGCGCAATTGCGTCAGCATCTGAAGGCGTTCAGGGCTGCGCGCAATTTAACGCAGGCTCAGCTTGGCGATCTGGTCGGCGTAAGCCAGGCGCGCATCGCCGAAATCGAAGCCGATCCTGGATTGGTGAAATTCGACCAATTGATGCAGTTATTGTCCGCGCTGGAAATCACCATTTCCTTGCGCGAGGATGGGGACCGCGCCGCGCATGACGATGTCCCTGTCGGTCGCCCGAAAAAAGGCGCATGGTGACGCAAGCGCTCAACGTGTGGATGAACGGCGAACTCGTCGGCGCATGGAGCGTTGACCGGGACACGCATATTTTCCGTTATGCGCCTGGATGGCTGGAATCCCCCCGGCGCAGGTCATTGTCGCAATCCATACCGATCAGCAGCTCACTGGAAACCAGAGGCGAAGTCGTAAAGAATTATTTCGACAATCTATTGCCCGATAATGAAAAAATCCGGTCGCGCCTGCATGCGCGTTTCAAGACCAGGTCGGCCGGACCATTCGATTTGCTGGAGGCCATCGGGCGCGACTGCGTGGGGGCCGTGCAATTGCTTCCCGAGAACGCCACGCCGGAAGGCTGGGATCGTATTCAATGCGAGCCTTTGTCCGAAGAACGGATCGTGGAAATATTGCAGGCAGTGCCTTCGGACAACCTGCAGCGCAGCGTGCATGACGACGATCTGTTCCGGATTTCGATCGCGGGAGCGCAGGAAAAGACGGCTTTTACATGGCATGAGCAGCGTTGGTGCCGCCCTCATGGCGCTACACCCACAACGCATATATTCAAGCTGCCGCTCGGTCTTATCGGCGGATCCAGACGCGTGGACGCAACGGATTCGGTGCAAAACGAATGGCTATGCGCCAGGATCATGGCGGCGCTTGGCTTTCCGGTTGCCCAAACGGAGATGGCGCGGTTCGGTGGGCAATCGGTACTGGTGGTGGAAAGATTCGACCGCATGCCGGCGGACAATGGCGCATGGATCGTTCGCTTGCCGCAGGAAGATTTTTGCCAGGCGCTGGGATTGCCGCCACGGAAAAAGTATGAATCGGACGGCGGTCCGGGAATTACGAAATGCATGCAGCTTCTGCAAGGCAGCCGGAACAAGGCCGATGCGGCGTTATTCCTGATGACGCAATTGGCATTCTTTCTGCTCGCCGCCACAGATGGGCACGCCAAGAATTTTTCCATCTTCCAGCAATTTGGCGACGCTTACGAAATGACGCCGCTCTATGACATCTTGTCGATGTATCCCTATTTCGGAAGCGGCCCGAATCAGTTCAATCAACGGCACGCCGGCCCGGCAATGGTGCTGCGTTCAAAAAACGTCCATAAGCATTTCTACACGATTCAGGCCCGCCATTGGCGTCGGCTGGCGATGGCGTACGGCGGCACGGCGGTATGGCAAGACATGTCGGGATTGGCGCAACGCGTCCGGCAGGCATTGGCCGCCGTGGCGACGCAATTGCCCGATGACTTTCCCGAACGGACATGGCTGGCCATTTCCGAAGGCATGAGCGGCGCCGCCGAAAAGTTTCTGATGGAGGCCGGCGAGTTGAAATAGAATAATCGGCGCCCGGCAGCATGGGTTATTCCTCGAAATCCGATAAAGAGAGTGAGCGATGAACCGTAAAGCAGATGTCTCCAGAGGCAAGCGCCGCCCGTTGCGCGCGCTTGCAAACCTGATTGCCGTATTGACGGGCGCCGCCATTCTGGCCGGTTGCGCGGCGTCCGGTTCCGGCGCCGATTCGGGCCTGCGCGCCGGCGGGGTCGGTCCGCTGACGATCGCCAAGCAGGGCTATTTTTTCGTCGGCGGCGGCTATGTGAATAAAGCGGGCGGCGAAGTGCTTGCCGGCCAGGCCTACGTCGATTATCAGATTCCGCAGAATCTCAAGCATCCCTATCCGATCGTGATGATTCACGGCTGCTGTTCGGCCGGTTCAAGCTGGAACGGCACGCCCGACGGCCGCGACGGCTGGGCGCAGTATTTCCTTTCCAGGGGCTATGCGGTCTACATCATGGATCAGGTGGGCCGCGGCCGCTCGGCTTATGTCGACAGTGTCTACGGCCCGAACAATCCGAAAGCGCCGAAATTCGTCGAGCGCGAATTCATTGCCTACGAGCGCTACAAGCTGTTCCCGCAAGCCGTATTGCACACGCAATGGCCGGGAACAGGCGTGGCCGGCGATCCGCTGTTCGATCAGTTCCAGGCCATGATGGAGCCCGACTTCAAGGACCGCACATTGCGTGAAACGCTGAACCGGCAGGCCGGCGTCGCGCTGCTCGACAAGATCGGCCCGGCGATACTCATGGCCCATTCGCAAGCAGGCATTTACGCTTTCGGCATCGCCAACGACAGGCCGAAACTGGTCAAGGGCATGGTGATGGTGGAAGCGGCCGGCTCGCCGTTTCATGAAATCGCCAACGTCGGCGCGCCCGATTATTTCAAGGATGAAGGCATGAGCAAGCCATGGGGCTTCACGCGCACGCCGGTCGATTTCGATCCGCCGCTGAGCGCGCCCACGGACCTGGCGATCGAACAGCAGCAAAAGCCGGATGCGCCGGATCTGGCCCGATGCTGGCTGCAGAAGGAACCCGCGCGCCAACTCATCAAGCTGAAAGGGATCCCGATCATGCTGCTGCATGCGGAAGCGTCATTCGCGATTCCGACTGCGCATTGCGGCGCGGCCTTCCTGACCCAGTCCGGCGTGCAGAATGATTTCGTCAAGCTGGCGGACCTCGGCATCCACGGCAACGGCCATTTCATGATGCTGGAAAAGAACAGCCTCGAGATTGCCGCCGTGGTCGACAATTGGCTGGACAAACGCATTACGCCCGACGAGAAACATTAAAAAAAATTAATGTCATCGAAGTGATGTAAAGAGCCAAACCGGGATGCCGATGAAAATTGCCGCATAGCTATTTGATTCTAAAGACTTAAGGCGCTATTCATGCCGCTTCGCCTGTAAGGGCGAGGCGGTTTTTTTACGCGCGTCTTTACAATTGCAAGCCTGATCTGCTTGGCAAAACTCCTGTTGTGAAAGAGGTCCGATACGGCCGGAGGCCGCGCAAATACAGGCCTGAATCCATTGTTCGACACCGCTTTTCCGTATTGTGCAATGCCGCATACCCGGTTACATACGTTAACGAATGTATTACCGTAGAATTGCGCGGTCGGTCATTCCGTAAGCCGGTTCGCCTGGTTCAGAACCGCATTCTTCTCACTGGTATCAACAATCAATATCGAGGTCGGTTCATGCGCGTCGAATGGTCTTCCTTACGCTTAATCAGTGCCGCGTCGCTTGCCGCCGGATCTGCTTTCATCCTTGCCGCCTGCGGCCAAAAACCGGCTCCCGCGGCGCCGCCGGCGCCTGAAGTCGGCGTCTACACCGTGCAGCCGACGGCGGTGCCGGTGGTCAGCGAACTGCCGGGGCGCACCAGCGCCTTCCTGGTGGCGCAGGTGCGCGCGCGCGTGGACGGCATCGTGCTGTCGCGCGAATTCACCGAGGGCGCGGACGTGAAGGCCGGCCAGCGGCTCTATAAAATCGATCCGGCCCCGTACATCGCCGCGCGCAATAACGCGAAGGCGACATTGGCCCGCGCCCAGGCCAATCTGGCGACCCAGAACGCGCAAGTGGCGCGCTTCAAGGTGCTGGTCGAAGGCAATGCCGTGAGCAAGCAGGATTACGACAATGCGATCGCCGCGCAAGGCCAGGCCGCGGCCGATGTCGAAGCCGGCAAGGCCCAGCTTGATACCGCCACCATCAATCTCGGCTACACCGATGTCACGGCGCCGGTGTCGGGCCGGATCGGCCTGTCGCAGGTCACGCCGGGCGCGTATGTGCAGGCCGGCGCGGCAACCTTGATGACGACCGTGCAGCAGCTCGATCCGGTGTATGTCGACATGGCGCAATCCAGCGTCGACGGACTCAAGCTGCGGCGCCAGATCGATGAAGGACGGCTGCAGGCCAGCGGCGCCAATGCCGCCAAGGTCGCGCTGACGCTGGAAGACGGCCGCGCCTATCCCGAAACCGGCAAGCTGCAGTTCTCCGACGTCAGCGTCGATGCCGGCACCGGATCGATCACGGTGCGCGCGATTTTCCCGAACAAAAAGCGGGTGCTGCTGCCGGGCATGTATGTGCGCGCCAGCATCGATGAAGGCGTCAACGACAAGGCGCTGGTGGTGCCGCAGATCGGTGTGACGCATGACGCGAAGGGCCAGCCGACCGTGCTGGTGGTGGGCGACGACAACAAGGTCGCGCTGCGTCCGGTGACAACGTCCGGCACTTACGGCAGCAATTGGGTCGTCGAAAGCGGCCTGAAACCCGGCGAACGCGTGGTCGTCAACGGCGTGGACAAGGCCAAGCCCGGCATGGCGGTCAAGCCGGTGGCGGCGGCCTTGCCGGCTTCGGCCGGCAGCGTCGACGGCGCAGCAACATCCGCCGATGCCGCAAATGCGTCCAATGCCGTCGGCGGCGTGCAGGCGCCCGCGGCTTCCCAATCATCCGGCTCGAAATAACCAGGAGCCCGCTTCATGGCAAATTTCTTTATCGATCGCCCGATCTTCGCGTGGGTGATCGCCATCATTCTCATGCTGGCGGGTCTCGCCTCGGTGTTCAACCTGCCGATCGCGCAGTATCCGACCATCGCGCCGCCGGCCATTCAAATCAGCGCCAACTATCCCGGCGCATCGGCGTCCACGGTTGAAAACACGGTGACGCAGGTTATCGAGCAGCAGATGAGCGGGCTCGATCACTTGCTGTATCTGTCTTCGACCAGCGACGATTCCGGCACCGCCACCATCACGCTGACTTTCGCGGCCGGCACCAACGCCGACATCGCGCAAGTGCAGGTGCAGAACAAGCTGCAACTGGCCACGCCTCTGCTGCCGCAGGCCGTGCAGCAGAACGGCACCAAGGTCACCAAATCCAGCAGCAGCTTCCTGCTGGCGATGGCGTTCATTTCGACCGATCCGAACATGACCCGCAACGATCTGACCAATTACGTGGCCTCCAAGGTGCAGGATCAGATCAGCCGCATCGACGGCGTCGGCACGGTGCAATTGTTCGGCTCGCAATATGCGATGCGGGTCTGGCTCGATGCCGGCAAGCTGACCAATTACGCGCTGACGCCGCTTGATGTCAAGAACGCAGTCGCCGCGCAGAACGTGCAGATCGCCGCCGGCAGTCTCGGCGGCACGCCGGCGGTGCCCGGCACGATGCTGCAGGCAACGATCACGCAATCGACGCTGCTGCATACGCCCGAGCAGTTCGGCAATATTTTGTTGAAGGTCAACGCCGACGGCTCGCAAGTGCGCATCAAGGACGTCGGGCGCGTTGAGCTCGGCGCGGAAAATTACAGCTTCGACACCAAATACAGCGGGCAGCCGACCGCCGGCTTCGGCATCCAGCTCGCCACCAACGCCAATGCGCTCGATACCGCGAACGCGGTGCGCGCCAAGATCAAGGCGCTCTCCAAATATTTCCCGCCCGGCATGTCGGTGCAGTATCCGTACGACACCACGCCGTTCGTGAAACTGTCGATCGAGGAAGTGTTCAAGACGCTGCTCGAAGGCATCGTGCTGGTGTTCCTGGTGATGTATCTGTTCCTGCAAAACCTGCGCGCCACGCTGATCCCGACCATCGCGGTGCCGGTGGTGCTGCTGGGCACGTTTGCGATCATGTCCGCGGTGGGCTTTTCGATCAACGTATTGTCGATGTTCGGCCTGGTGCTGGCGATCGGCCTGCTGGTCGACGATGCAATCGTGGTGGTGGAAAACGTCGAACGGGTGATGTCCGAAGAAGGGCTGTCGCCGCGGGAGGCGACGCGCAAGGCGATGGGCCAGATTACCGGCGCGCTGATCGGCGTGGCGCTGGTGCTGTCGGCGGTGTTCGTGCCGGTGGCGTTCTCGAGCGGTTCGGTGGGCGCGATCTATCGTCAGTTTTCGCTGACGATCGTGGCCGCGATGGTGCTGTCGGTGCTGGTCGCGCTGGTGCTGACGCCGGCCTTGTGCGCCACCATTCTCAAACCGGTCGAGAAGGGCCATCACGTCGAGAAGACCGGTTTCTTCGGCTGGTTCAACCGCAATTTCAACAAGAGCCAGCAGAAATATCATAGCGGCGTGCAGCATGTGATCCGGCGCTCGGGCCGCTGGCTGATCATTTACGCCGCGATCATCGGCGTGGTGGCGCTGCTGTTCCTGCACATGCCGAAATCGTTTTTGCCGGATGAAGACCAGGGCAATATGTTCGTGCTGGTCCAAACGCCGACCGGCTCCACGCAGGAAAGCACCGCCAAGGCGCTGGACGACGTCACGCACTATCTGCTTAACGACGAAAAAGACATCGTCAACGCGGTATTTACGCTGAACGGCTTCAGCTTTGCGGCGCGCGGACAGAATTCCGCGCTGATATTCGTGCAGATGAAGGGCTATGAAGATCGCCGCGCCACCAATCAGAAAGTGCCGGCGCTGGTGCAGCGCATGTTCGCGCATTTCGGCTCGTACAAGAACGCCACCATCATTCCGGTCAGCCCGCCGTCGATTCGCGAACTCGGTACGGCGTCCGGTTTCGACTTCGAGCTGGAAGACCAGGGCGGCGTCGGCCACGCCAAGCTGATGGAAGCGCGCGACATGCTGCTCGGCATGGCGGCCAAAGATCCGTCGCTGGCGCTGGTGCGGCCGAACGGCCTCGGCGATACGCCGCAGTTCAAGGTCGACATCGACCGCGAAAAGGCGAATGCGCTGGGCGTCTCGCCGTCCGACATCGACCAGACGTTCTCGATCGCCTGGGGTGCCTCGTACGTCAATAACTTCCTCGACGTCGACAACCGCATCAAGAAAGTTTATGTGCAGGGCGACGCGGCATATCGCATGAGTCCGGAAGATATCAATAAATGGTATGTGCGCAATGCCTCCGGCGGCATGGTGCCGTTCTCGTCCTTCGCTACCGGCTCCTGGACTTACGGCTCGCCGAAGCTGGAACGCTACAACGGCATTTCGTCAGTGGAAATCCAGGGCGCCGCGGCGCCGGGCAAATCGACCGGCCAGGCGATGACGGCCATCGAAGCCATCGCCGCCAAGCTGCCGCCGGGCATCGGCTACGAATGGACCGGCCTGTCGCTGCAGGAACGGCAATCCGGTTCGCAGGCGCCGATTCTGTACGCGATCTCGATCCTGGTGGTGTTCCTGAGCCTGGCCGCGCTGTATGAAAGCTGGTCGATTCCGTTCTCGGTGATCATGGTGGTGCCGCTGGGCGTGCTGGGCGCGCTGATCGCGGTGGCATTGCGCGGCCTGGAAAACGATGTGTTCTTCCAGGTCGGCCTGCTGACCACGGTGGGGCTGTCGGCCAAGAATGCGATTCTGATCGTGGAATTCGCGCGCGAGTTGCGCATCCAGGGCATGGGCACGGTGGAAGCGGCGGTCGAAGCGGCGCGCCTGCGGCTGCGTCCGATCCTGATGACTTCGCTTGCGTTCATTCTCGGCGTGCTGCCGCTGGCGCTCAGCAACGGCGCCGGCTCGGGCAGCCAGCACGCCATCGGCACCGGCGTGATCGGCGGCATGCTGACGGCGACCTTCCTTGCGATTTTCATGATCCCGATGTTCTTCGTCGTGATCAGCAGATTCGGCAAGGCCAAGGACAAGCCGGCGCCCGGCGTCACCGCCAATATCGAGGGGCCGCAGCATGGCGGCGCCGGCACGGTTACGGAAGGACATTGAGATGATCAAAAATACCGTCATCGCAACAGCCGTCGCCTTGCTCGCCGCGGGCTGCTCGCTGCAGCCGACTTACCGGCAGCCGGCGGCGCCGGTTCCCGCCACGTTCCCCCAGGGCGGCGTGTACGACGTTCAGCCGCAGTCGAACGTGCAGCCGAATGCCGGCCATGGCGCCAATTCGCCGGCCGCGGCCGATATCGGCTGGCGCGACTTCTTTGCCGATCCGCGCCTGCAGCGGATCGAAGAACTCGCACTCAAGAACAATCGCGACCTGCGCGTATCGATGTTGAACGTGGAAGCGGCGCAGGCGCAATACCAGATCGTGCGCGCCGGGTTGTTTCCGTCGGTCGACGCGGCCGCATCGAAAAACCGCTCGCGCACGCCGCTGGATCTGTCGTCTTCCGGCCGCACCATTTCGAGCTCCTATTCGGTGGGCTTGAATGCTTCCTGGGAAATCGATTTTTTCGGGCGGATCCGCAGCCTGAAGGATCAGGCGCTGGCGCAATATCTGGCGACCGCCGAAGCGCGCAAGGCGGCGGAGCTGTCGCTGCTGTCGGCGGTGGCCTCGCAATACCTGACCGTGCTGGCCTTCGACGATCAACTGGCGGTGACGCGCAATACCCTGACCAATACGCAGGAGTCGTACCGCATCGCCAAGCTGCAGTTCGATACCGGCACCGGTTCGGAACTGGACTTGCGCCAGTCGCAAGGCATTGCGGAACAGGCTGCCGCCAATCTGCAAGCGCAACTGCGCTCGCGCGCGCAGGCCGAGAACGCGCTGGTGCTGCTGGTAGGCCAGCCGCTGCCTGACGATCTGCCGGCGGGTTTGCCGCTGGACAGCCAGAACCTGCTGGCCGATATCCCGGCCGGTTTGCCGTCCGACCTGTTGGCGCGGCGTCCCGACATCGCCCAGGCCGAGCAGGCGCTGCGCGCCGCCAATGCCAATATCGGCGCGGCGCGCGCGGCGTTCTTCCCGCGCGTTTCGCTGACGGGCGCGCTGGGAACGCTCTCGCCCACCTTCGGCGGCCTGTTCAGTTCAGGATCGCGGTCGTGGTCGTTCGCGCCGCAGATCTCGGTGCCGATTTTCGAGGGCGGCTCCAACGTGGCCAATCTGCAATTGGCGCAAGTCGAAAAGCGCATCGAGATCGCCAATTACGAGAAGGCGATCCAGACCGCCTTCCGCGAAGTGGCCGACGGCCTGGCCGCGCGCGGCACCTACGACAATCAGATCGGATCGCTTGAACGTTTTGTCTATTCGCAGGACCGCCGGCTGGCGCTGTCCAATCTGCGCTATCGCAACGGCGTCGACAGCTATCTGACGGTGCTGACCGCGCAGACCGATCTGTACAACGCGCAGTTGTCGCTGATCAGCGCGCGGCTGCAGCGGCTGACCAATCTGGTCAGCCTGTATCAGACCCTGGGCGGCGGCTGGATCGAACATACCGGAGACCAGCCGCGTCCGGCGGACGGCTGAGATGCGAGGCCATGGCGAGAAGCACTAAAAAAGAAGCGCTTGAAACACGCTGCCGCATTCTGGATGCCGCCGAGGACGTGTTTCATGCATGCGGCGTTTCGCAGACCTCGCTGGCCGACATCGCCGCCGCCGCCGGTCTGACGCGCGGCGCGATTTACTGGCATTTCGAAAACAAGAGCGACCTCTTCAACGCCATGTGCGAACGGGTCAAGCTGCCGCTGGACGAGATGATGAGCGCCGAAAGCGAACAGCGCGCAAGCGATCCGCTGGGGCAGTTTCTGGAGGATGCCGTGATGGTGCTGCGGCACGTTGCGCACGATCCGCGTTCGCGCAAGGTATTCGATATCCTGTTCAACAAGTGCGAATACGTCGAGCCCGACGATCCGATCGTGGTGCGCCAGCGCGAGAGCTTCACGGCCGGCAAAGTGAAGATCAAGAAGATGCTGGCGTGTTCCGTGGAGCAAGGGCAATTGCCGGGCAGCCTGGACATCGATCTGGCCTATGTGATGGTGCATGCCACATTCTCCGGCTTGCTGCACGACTGGCTGTTCGCGCCGGGCAATTTCGATTTATCGAAAGATGCGGAACGGCTGTTTTCGGCGACCATTCATATGCTGCGGATGGCGCCGACCTTGCGGCAGTCTGCGGTTTAAGAAGTCGACTCCTCCGGCGCCGTTTCAACTCGTTTCAATTCGTTTCAATCCGTTTCAATTGCCGTACTTTGTACGCCGATGTATCGGCCGCCATGCGGTTACGATTCCATACAAATACCCAACCCGGAGACATACTTCAGATACAGGCAATGTTGATACTTGGAACAGTCGCCGAGCCGTGCAAGGCAAAGCGACGCTTTTCAAAATCCGTTCACTATCTGAAAGAGAGTCTCAAATGTATACCAAAAAATTGATCGCCTTGCTGTTGCTGTCCGCTTCCGCCGGTGCTGTTCTGGCCGATACCGATGTACCGATGAGTCCGCCTTCCGGCGTCAGCCGCACCCGGGCGGAAGTGGTGTCCGAACTGAAGCAGGCGCCATTATGGAACGCCAACGGCGATGCAAACTACCCGGTGCTGCCGGTGGCGCAATCCGGTTACTCTCGCGGACAGGTGCAAGCCGATTTGGCCGCATCGCAAGCTGACGTGCATGACAATTCCTTGTATAGCGGTTCTTGAAGCGTGGCGCCGGCCTTGCTGAAGGCCGGCATTTTGATTTGCATTCCAGGAAAAAAGTAAATACGGAAGGGGCTAAAAATACCGGCTTTCTCAGACAGATAGAATAAATAAATCACTGAGGAGAACGCAATGGAAATACAAGGCCGCGAATTTGAGCTTGGCAAAAAATCCGAGTACGAAACCTGCTACAACCCCCAAAAATTATTTCCGATTCCACGGCAAGAGAAGCGGCGCGAGATCGGCATTTCGGGCGCGCTGCCCTTTTACGGCGCGGATATATGGAATCACTACGAGGTGTCGTGGCTGACCGCCAAGGGAAAGCCCCAAGTGGCGATCGCGGAAATTATCTATGGCTGCGAATCGCCATGCATCATCGAATCCAAGTCGATGAAGTTGTACTTCAACACGTTTAACAACACGCGATTCGCTGACACCGAGACAGTCAGAAAGACCCTCGAACAGGATATCTCCGCAAATGTCGGAATACAGGCACAGGTAATCTTGACATTGCTTGATGACGGCAGGAATGCTGCATTGCAAGGATTGGACGGGCAATGCATCGATGCGCTGGATATCAACATCGACGCCTTCGAGCTGGATAGAAATCTGTTGAAGATAAGCGATCAAAATGTGGAAGAAATCCTTTACTCCAACTTATTGAAGTCGAATTGCCTGGTGACCAATCAGCCGGATTGGGGCAGTGTCCAGATATCTTACAAAGGACGAAAAATCGACAGGGAAGGGTTGCTGAGGTACATCGTCTCGTTCAGAAATCACAATGAGTTTCATGAGCAATGCATCGAGCGCATCTTCATGGATATTCAGACTTGCTGTCAGCCGGAATCCCTGACGGTCTACGGCCGGTATACCCGCCGCGGGGGATTGGATATCAATCCGATTCGTTCTACACAAAAAATTCAGCCGACAAATAATAGAAATCAAAGGCAGTAGATTTTTTCGAACGTATTTCAGGAAAAGGCAAAATATGGCGATGTATCGCATAGCGGGCGTTTTGGAGGCCAGAGGCGATGATGACGGCGTCGCGGTCAATATCAGCATCAATGGCACGGACAAGATTTTTCAAAAAAACATCAAGGAAATCCACACAAAAGAATGGCTGGAGAAATTTCAGCCGGAAGATGTTGCGTATATCGGCTTCCTTGCGGCAGCCGAATATAACAACAATCGGCACTTGATAAAATCGATTGCCGGCAGAAAAGGCGCTGTCACAAAGAACGTCGTTTTTCTCGGCATGTTTTTTGTGTGCTTTTTGATCATGTGCAATCTCACGGCATCAAAAGTGGCATCGCTGCCATTCCCATTTTTGGATAGGAATATCCAATTTCCCGCGGCATTAATTTTCTTTCCCATCACTTATCTGTTCAGTAATGTTCTCACCGAGGTGTATGGCTACAAAGTGGCGCGCATGGTTATCTGGTGCAGTTTCACCTGTAGCATTATCGTGTTGGCGGGAACATGGGCGGCCGTACAAGTGCCGGGTGCGGAAGCATGGCTGAATAGCGCCAAAGATGTTCAATCGTCCTATGCACTGCTTTTCGACACTTCTTTGCGCGTGTTCATTGCATCGTCCCTGGCGTACTTCCTTGGAGAGTTTCTAAATTCGATGGTGTTGGCAAAATTGAAGATATTGTCGGCGGGCCGGCACCTCTATGTCCGGGTTGTCGGCAGCACGGCGATTGCGGTGCTGGCCGATAGCGCGATATTTTGCTGGGTGGCCTTTTACGGAATATTGTCGGCGCAGGCCATCATGGCAATGGTCCTTACGCAAGTGGTATTCAAGGTGACATACGAAATCGCGATGCTGCCCGTCACTTACAGGATCGTTGCATTCCTGAAAAACAAGGATCAAATGGATTACTTCGATATTGCGACCAACTTCAATCCCTTTTCCCTCAAGACCGAGGATTAATGCTCCGGCATTCTGGTTTCAATCACTATACCTAAAATCCGATCCGCATTTTTCAGTTTCAAGGCCTTGTCCCCGATCTCTGGATGGAGCTTTCTAAAAAGCAGATTCGCTCCATCTTTCACCACTCTCCTTAAAGTTGGCTCGTTGCCGTTAAACGAGATCAGCACGATTCTCCCGTCTTCTTCGCATAGGTCGATGGGCGCCACAACGATCAGGGAGTTTTCTCTGAACCTGGGCGCCATGGACGGCATGGTCTTGAGCGCGAAATATCTATTTTTATTTTGTTCCGGATCGACCGCAAGCCACTTCTTGAATTCGCACGAATAAGCGGTATCACCCAGATAAGAAAGCACTTCGTTCCATTCGACGACAGGAATGAAATTTCTCTGAGATAGTTGAGGCGATTTGCCGTCATCGGATATGGGCTCAATGCCGGCTAATTGAGCGATTGTCACATTTAACGCATCGGCAATAACAATGATAGTGCTAAGGCGGGGATCCTTCGTCTGCTTATGCAATATCTTGTTGATGGTCGCTTGCGGAAGATTGGTCGTTCTTGCAAGTTCGGCTTCGGATACGCCGGCGAGTTTCATTGCTGTGCGTATGTTCTCAGAAACCGGCGGCGTTGCTGTCATAAGGTAATTCTGAAATGTTGGTGATCAAAAGAAGGTGATCGGGTATTGTACTTTTTATGCCGTGCAAGTGCGCCCGGCATTCGTACAGCGGGCTTCAGGCAGACCGCCGTTCAAAGATTCCGTTAGCGAGAAATTGCTGAACAAAAAATAATATAAGAATTAAAAAAACGTTTAAGTTATTTTTATCGGATGTTAAATTCCCTTGGCTAACTTATTGGGCGGTCGCCTTCACTTGTTCAGGTAAACAATATGAAACCAGTTATTTTTATCGACGGCGAATCCGGCACCACGGGTTTGGGAATACATTCCAAACTGAGCGTCCGGGACGATATTGAATTGATCCACCTGCCCGAATCCGAACGCAAGAACACGGAAGCTCGCACGGCCGCAATGAATGCTTGCGACATCGCAATCCTTTGCCTGCCGGACGATGCCGCGCGTCAAGCCGTTTCGTTTATAGAAAATCCGGCAGTTCGCGTACTGGACGCCAGTTCCGCGCATCGAACGACACCGGGCTGGATATATGGATTTCCCGAGCTTGCGTCCGACCAGACAGAGAAGATTGCCGCGGCAAAGCGTGTTTCGAACCCCGGATGTTATCCAACCGGCGCAATTTCTCTATTACGTCCATTGACTGACTCAAAAATTTTGCCGGCCGATTATCCGGTGAATATTCATGCAATATCAGGTTATTCCGGTTCTGGGCGCGCGCTCATCGACATCTACGAAAATTCAAACAATCCGGAGCATACCGATGCGCCATTTCGCGGCTATGGATTGAACCTCGATCACAAGCACCTTCCGGAAATGCGAATGCATGGAGGACTGCAATTCAACCCCATTTTTACACCGGCATATGGGAATTTTCGGCAAGGAATTGTTCTGTACGTTCCGATCCATCGGCGCTTGCTGCCGTCCCAGGTTTCAGCGGAGGCGATCCATGCTTGTTTGATGGCGCATTATTCAAATGCTTTCTATGTGCACGTATTGCCCATGGACGCAGCGCGCGCGGTTTTTTACGTGGAGCCGGAGTATTTAAATGACACAAATGATATCGATCTGTACGTGTTCTCGAATGAAGATACCGGCCAGATATTGCTTGCGGCGGTCTACGACAATTTGGGAAAAGGCGCGTCTGGAGCCGCATTGCAAAATTTGACCATCATGCTTCAAGGCGCATAACGGTCGCATCGCGTCCCAAAGATGGTCTCTACCAGGGCGTCGGCGGCGGCACCGGCGCCGGGCCGGGCATGGGAATGGTGGTGAAGTCGGCCGGGCTGACGATTTCCAGGTATTCCATGTCCTCAGAATAGTCGAACAGGAAATGCACGATGCCCGGCCGCTGATGCACGCAATCGCCGGCCTTCACCAGCGTCGGCTGGTCTTCGTACATGAAGCGCGCCCAGCCCTTGAGCATGATCACGATATGGAAATTGGCTTCGTGCCGATGCCAGCCGGTGCCGGCCACCGGCGCCTTGTTGGCCTTCACCAGCTGCGCGATCACCTGGCCGCCGGTGGATGCCGCGATGCCGAGATCGCGGTACAGAAAGAAATCGCGCAAGCCGCCCGTCTCGTAATGGGTGTCGCCTTCGCATACGTGGGAAAAAACATTCTCCATCGTTTGAGCAAGTTCCTGAGTCATTGCTGCCATCCTTTCCGCGGCCAAGTCCGCATCAGCTAGAACATTTAAAACTCCATATCCAGTTCATCGATTTCCACCGGTTCTTCTTCCGCCGCGGCGATCCATTCCTTCATCGGCGCCAGCGCCATGATGCGCTTGCAATAGGCGGCGCAGACCGGATCGAGCGGCACGTCGTAAGTCATGAAGCGCGTAACCACCGGCGCGTACATGGCGTCGGCCAGGGTGCGCTCGCCGAACAGGAACGGACCGCCGTACATGCCCAGGCACTGCTTCCAGATGGTGGTGATGCGGTCGATATCGGCCTGCGCGCGCGACCAGACCTTGAAGGCCGGGAAATGCGCTTTCAGATTCATCGGCAGCGCGCCGCGCATGGCGCTGAAGCCGGAATGCATTTCGCCGCAGATGGCGCGGCAATGCGCGCGCGCGGCCTGGTCGGCCGGCAACAGTTTGGCGCCGGGCCGGATTTCGTTCAGATATTCGCCGATCGCCAGGGTGTCCCAGACGACGATGTCGCCGTGGGTCAGGCAAGGCACCAGGATCGATGACGACAGCAGCAGGATTTCGGCGCGGGCGGCCGGATCGTCCGGCGAGACGATTTCTTCCTTGAAAGCGAGATCGGCAAACTTCGCCATCAGCCAGCCGCGCAAGGACCACGCGGAGTAGTTTTTGCTGGTGATGCGCAACAGGGTCTTGGGCATATTTGTCCTCTTGGTCTGAAAATCGCGGCGGGCCGTCGGCCGGCCGGATGTCTCCGTAATGATTTCCGCGCTTTGACGGGATTCTCCCTGCATATGCAAGGCGCGTGCCAGAGCGCTTACTGGCACGACTATTGCATCCCTTACAGCTTCGGAATGCCGCAGGCAAAACGTTCCCCGCGAACAAGAAAGCGAATATATGAGCGACATGTATCAGCTATACCAGGGCTACGCGGATACGACGGATCCTTTGCGCGACGCCGCGCTGGCCATGCTGCCGGTATTCGAGGCCGACTGGCCCGGCATGCCGCGCTCGTTTTCCATGAAGCAGATGCGCGCCGCCTGCGAGGTGTTTTCGCGCACCCGGCTGACCCATGTCCGGCCGCCGTTCAATATCGACAGTGTGTTGGACAACGGCCGCACCGTGAAAGTGTCCGAGGAGGTCGCCGACACGACGCCGTTCTGCAGTCTGTTGCATTTCAAGAAAGAATTGCCGCCGGACACCATGCCGCAGTCGCGCGTGCTGGTGGTGGCGCCGATGTCGGGCCACTTCGCCACATTGTTGCGCGGCACTGTGCGCACGCTGCTGCGCGATCATGACGTCTACATTACCGATTGGCATAACGTGCGCGACATTCCGCTGGCGGACGGGCGCTTCGGCATGGACGAATATGTCGGCCATCTGGTGCGGTTCCTGCAGAAGATGGGGCCGGGCGCGAACCTGGTCGCGGTATGCCAGCCGACCGTCGCCGCATTGACGGCGGTGGCGGTGATGGCGCAGGCCGACGATCCCTGCCAGCCGCACAGCATGGTGCTGATGGCCGGCCCGATCGATACCCGCATCAATCCGACCGCGGTCAACGACCTGGCCAAGAGCAAGCCGATGGCCTGGTTCGAAAAGAACCTGGTCAGCAAGGTGCCGTCGCGCTATGCGGGCGCCGGGCGGCGTGTATACCCCGGCTTCATGCAGCTGGCCGCGTTCATGAACATGAACATGGAGCGCCACGTCGGCGCGTTCCGCAATCTGTATAACGAACTGATTGAAGAGGGCATCAAGGCTGACCAGATCAAGGGGTTCTACGAGGAATATTTCGCAATGTCGGATTTATCGGCCGATTTCTACCTGGAAACCGTCGAGGTGGTGTTCCAGAAACATGCGTTGCCGCTCGGGCAATTGACTTACCTTGGCGAGCCGGTCGACCTGAAAGCGATCCGCCGCACCGCATTGTTCACCGTCGAGGGCGAAAAGGACGACATCTGCGCAGTCGGACAGACCCTGGCCGCACAGGAACTGTGCGCCGGCATCCGCCCTTATCGCCGATTGCACCATGTACAAACGGCGGTCGGGCATTACGGCGTCTTTAACGGGCGTTACTGGAATAATGAAATTTATCCGCTGATGCGGGATTTCATCAATATGCATCAGCGTTGAACGCTGGTTAGTCAAGAATCCCGCTCTCCATCGCCAGCGAGGCCTTGTTACGGTAACGTTGGCGATGATGCACCAGATAGAAGGCGCGCGGCGGCAGGTCGAAATTGATGCGCACCAATTTTCCCCCATCGATGAGCGGACCCGCGACCAGTTCGGACACCGCCGTGGCCAGATCGCTGGCCCCGGCCGCCGACACCAGCGCTTCATTCGACGGCAGCGTCAATGCGATATCCAGCCGCGCCGGATCCAGTGCATGCGCCTTCAGCGCGGCGGCAAATGCCGAGCGTGTGCCGGAGCCGGTTTCACGCATGATCCAGCGGCAATCCAGCAGTTTGCGCGCGGCGACCGGCTTGCCGTGCGCCAAGGGGTGCCCCGGCGCGGCAACGATCACAAGCCGGTCCTGCCCAATTTCCTTGACCGTCAACGCCTCGTCTTCCACCTGTCCTTCGACAAAACCGAGATCGGCGCCGCCGGCCAGCACGGCTTCGGCCACGCTTTGGGTATTGCCGACGGTCAGTTCGATGGCGATCGCCGGATGCCGCGCCTGATAGGCCACCAGCAACGGCGGCAGCCAGTAGCTGGCGATGGTCTGGCTGGCCTGCAGGCGCAGCGAGCCGCGCTTTAAGCTCCCCATTTCGGACAGCATCATCTCGGCCGCCTGGGCACTGGCCAGCGTATGCCTGGCTTCGATCAGGAAAGCGCGCCCGGTTTCAGTGGTTTCGATGCGCCGTCCGACCCGGTTGAACAGTGGGATGCCGTAGCGGTCCTCCAGCGCGCGGATCGCCGAACTGACCGCCGACGGCGTGAGATACAGCGCGGCGGCCGCCTGGGTCAGATGCTGGCGCTCCGCGACTTCCACAAAAATCCGCAATTGTTCGAGGGTCATGGGATGGCTTCGATAGGGTATTGCCGGCTATGCCGGGGAAATCGGATGATTTTGATAATCGTTAAAATATATCGAACGATCTATCAATAATTTTGCGATGGATAGAACGGTTTGTCTAGTGCAGAGTGGAGGCACGTCGAAAAACAGACCGGAGTAAGCCATGATCGCCAAACCAAGCCCTGCCTCTGCACGCATCCGCTTTGCCGCGGATGCGACAGCACCGGACGCGCAGCCGGCGCCGGCAATCAATGGCGTGCTGCCGGGTATCGCCCTGTGCCTGGCGGTGACTGCCGCCGGCATGGGGCTGGAACATGTGGAGACCTTGCTGTTTGGGCGCGCGTGGCTGGAAAGCCTGGTATTGGCGATTCTGCTGGGCAGCGCGGTGCGCAGTTTCTGGCGGCCGTCGCGGCGGTTTACGGCCGGCATCAATTTCAGCGCCAAGACGCTGCTGGAGCTGGCGGTGGTTTTGCTTGGCGCATCGGTCAGCGCCCGCGCGATCGCGGGCGAAGGCGCGGCGCTGATCGCCGCGATCGTGGCGGTGGTGGTGCTGGCGATCGGCGTCAGCTACGGCATCGGCCGCGCGCTGCGCCTGCCGCATCGGATGGCATTGCTGATCGCATGCGGCAATTCGATCTGCGGCAATTCGGCGATCGCGGCGGTGGCGCCGGTGATCGGCGCCGACAGCAAGGAAGTCGCCGGCGCGATTGCGTTCACCGCCGTGCTGGGCGTGGCGGCCGTGCTCGGCTTGCCGGTGCTGATGTCGCTGTGGGGCATGTCCGCCACGCAGTACGGCGTCTTTGCCGGCCTGACCGTCTACGCGGTGCCGCAGGTGCTGGCCGCGACGGCGTCGGCCGGATTGCTTGCCGTGCAGGTCGGCACATTGGTGAAGCTGGTGCGGGTGCTGATGCTGGGGCCGGTGATATTGATGCTGGCGGTGATCCCCGCGCCGGCGTGCGCATCGACGCAGCGACTGCAGCGGCCGCCGCTGTCGCAACTGGTTCCCTGGTTCATCGTCGGATTTCTGTTGCTGATGGCCCTGCGCACCTTCGGCCTGGTGCCGGCGGTGCTGGATCAGCCCGCCGCGCATCTGGCCACACTGTTGACGACCGTTTCGATGGCGGCGCTGGGTTTGGGCGTGGACGTGCGCAGCGTGGCGCGGGCCGGTCCGCGCGTGACAGCGGCGGTGGTGCTGTCGCTGACGATGCTCGGGCTGTTCAGCTATGGCGCCATCATGTTGCTGGCGGTAGCCTGATCGATAACGGACAGGCGGCGCCGCTTACCCGGCGCTGCCTATCAATCGATATATTTGAGGCCGGCTGCCGCCAGCGCATCGCGCATTTTGTACATATCCAGGCCGAGCACGCCGGCGGCCAGCTTGGCGCGCTTGTCGGCTTCATTGTTTTCACGCGCTTCGGCGGCATCGGCAACCTGTTGCGCAAGCGCGGCGGGCACCACCACCACGCCGTCGTCGTCGGCAACGATCACATCGCCCGGATTGACCGCGGCGCCCGCGCAGACCACCGGAATGTTCACCGAACCCAGCGTCGCCTTGACGGTGCCCTTGGCGCTGATCGCGCGCGAAAATACCGGGAACTGCATGGCGCTCAGGTCCTTGATGTCGCGCACGCCGCCGTCGATTACCAGCCCCAGCGCGCCGCGCGCGCGGAACGATGTCGCCAGCAGGTCGCCGAAGAAGCCGTCTTCGTTGTCGGCGGTGCAGGCAGCCACCACCACGTCGCCCGGCTGGATCTGCTCGGCCGCCACGTGCATCATCCAGTTGTCGCCCGGATGCAGCAGCACGGTCACGGCCGGCCCGCAAAACTTCGCGCCGACGTAGATCGGACGCATCGCGGTTTTCATCAGGCCGACGCGGCCCATCGCTTCGTGGATGGTGGCCACGCCGTAGCGCGACAGTTTTTCGATTGCCGTCTTGTCGGCGCGCACGATATTGCGCTTGACGACGCCGAGCTGGTTCATGGGCATGTTCATGATCACAATCCTTTCGCTTTGAGGGCGGCATCGAGGCGCGGGAATACGCGCCTGGCGTTGCCTTCATAGACCTTATGGCGGGTTTCCGCGTTCAAATGCGGGGTGTTCTCGACATAGCGCTTGGTGTCATCGTAGTAATGGCCGGTTTCGGGATCGATGCCGCGCACCGCGCCGATCATTTCGCTGGCGAACAGGATATTGTCGACAGGGATCACCTTGCTCAGCAGATCGATGCCGGGCTGATGGTAGACGCAGGTGTCGAAGAAAATATTGTTCATCAGGTGATCCTGCAGCAGTGGCTTGTTGAGTTCCTGCGCCAGCCCGCGGAAGCGTCCCCAGTGATACGGCACCGCGCCGCCGCCGTGCGGGATCAGGAAGCGCAACGTCGGGAAGTCCTTGAAAATATCCGATGTCAGGCATTGCATGAAGGCGGTGGTGTCGGCGTTCAGATAATGCGCGCCGGTGGTATGGAAACAGGCATTGCAGCTGGTGCTGACATGGATCATCGCGGGGATGTCGTATTCGATCATCTTTTCGTAGATCGGATACCAGTGACGGTCCGACAGCGGCGGCGAAGTCCAGTGTCCGCCGGACGGATCCGGATTCAGATTGATGCCGACGAAGCCGTACTCTTTCACGCACTTTTCCAGTTCCGGAATGCTGGTGCGCGGGTCTGCGCCGGGCGATTGCGGCAGCATCGCCGCGCCCGCGTAGTAATCCGGAAACAGCTGCCTGATGCGGAAGCAGAGCTCATTGCAGATGGCCGACCAGGTCGCCGAGACATTGAAGTCGCCGATGTGATGCGCCATGAAGCTGGCGCGCGGCGAAAAGATGACGTGGTCGATGCCGCGCTGCTTCATCAGCGTCAATTGATTGGTTTCGATCGACTCGCGCAGTTCGTCGTCGCTGATTTTGAGGTCGGCGGCTTTCGGCATCGATGCGCTGTCCGCGATTCCGGCGATCTGCCGTTTGCGCCAATCCTCCAGCGCTTTTGGCGCCGTGGTGTAGTGACCGTGGCAATCGATGATCATGAACGCTTCCTTGTGAAAAATATTTAAATGACGGCGGCAGCCGGTTGCGAGGGTTGCGCCGGCTTGGCCGGAATCGCGATGTCTTCTTCCACGTAGCCGCGATCGAGTTCTTCTTTCAGGCGTTGCCGGTCGAGCGCGTTTTCCCAGCCGGCGACCACCACGGTGGCAACGGCATTGCCGGTGATGTTGGTGAACACGAACGCGGCCGACAGGATGCGGTGGATGCCGAGAATCAGCGCGATCGACGCCACCGGGATCGCGTTGGTCGAGGCCAGCGTCGCCGCCAGCACGGCGATTGCCGATCCGGCCACGCCTGCGCCGCCTTTGGATGTGATCAGCAGCACGGCCAGCAATCCGATTTGGGCTTCCCAACCGAGCGCGGTATTGGTGGCCTGCGCCAGGAACACGGATGCGGCGGCAAAGTACAGGCAAGTGCCGTCATGATTGAAGGAGTAGCCGGCCGGCAGCACCAGGCCGACCACCGATTTTTCGCAGCCGATTTTTTCCAGCTTGCGCAGCAATTGCGGGAACACGCTTTCGGAAGAACTGGTGCCGATCACCAGCAGCAGTTCGGAACGGATGTAGCGCATCAGCTTGAGCAGGCTGAATCCGCAATAGCGCGAAATCGGCCACAGCAGCAGCACGAAGAACAGGAACACGGTCAGATAGAATTCCACGATCAGCTTGCCCAGCGACAGCAGCGAACCGACGCCGAATTTGCTGACGGTGAAGGCAATCGCGCCGAAAGCGGCGATCGGCGAAATCTTCATCGCCAGGCCGATGATCCAGAACAGGCCCTGGACGAAGCTGTCGATGATGTTGAGCATCGGCTTGGCGCGCTCGCCCGCCGCGGCCATGCCGAAGCCGAACAGCACCGAGAAGAACAGAATCTGCAGGATGTCGCCGCTGGCGAAGCCCGACACAAAGGTGCGCGGAATCAGGCCGAGCAGGAATTCGCTGGTGGAAACGAAGTGGTGCGCCTGGTCGATGAACGAGCTGGCCTTGCTGGTGTCGATGGTCGCGGCATCGATGTTCATGCCCACGCCCGGCTCCAGCACGTTGATGGTGACCAGGCCGATGATCAGCGCCAGCGAGGTGACGACCTCGAAATAGATCAGCGCCTTGACGGCGACGCGGCCGACCTTTTTCATGTCGCCGACATTGGCGATGCCGCTGCAGACGGTGCAGAAAATGATCGGGCCCACCACCATCTGGATCAGGCGGATAAAGGCGTCGCCCAGCGGCTGCAATGTGCTGCCGATGTTCGGCCAGTAGTGGCCGACCACGATGCCCAGCAGCATGCCGGTGATGACCTGGAACGAAATGTCCTGGTAGAACGGGCGCTTGCGTTTCTTTTGCGGTGCGGATGCCGGCGAAGGCGCCGCGCCGGCCGGTTGAAGATGCATATTCATTGAATTCTCCTCTGGGAAATTTGTTATGAATGGCCGCTCTTGCGGCGGCTTTTCTATTTAAAACAACGGTGCCGGGATAATTAGTGTGCTTCCTCGCCGAGGAATTCGAGGCAGTCGGCGAAAATTTCATCGACGGTCAGCTTGCGCGGCAGCAGTTGCTGCTCTTCGCAATAGCCGAGAATCATTTCCAGGGGATGCCGCAGGGCGTCGATGCCGTCCGGCAATGCATCCGGCTTCACGCCGGGCTTCGGCGCGCCGGCCTGCTTCTTGCCTTCCTTGAACATGCGATAGACCTCTTTCACGGCTTCCGGATTCTTTTCGGCAGCGGCGCGGGTGATCACGGCCACATGGTTGACCGGCACGAAGCCGTTCGTCTTGTACCAGACCTCATCGGCCGCGGCCGGGTTCGGGATCACGGATTCGATGCCTGCTTCATCCGGCAGGTCGTTGCCGAAAATGGCGGCGTCGATTTCGCCGGCGCGCAGCATTTCCAGCATATCGCGGCCGGGCGGCATGCGGGTTGAAATGGCGGGGTCCTGATATTCGGCCAGATGGCCTTCTTCGAAGCTGACCCAGTTAATGGACGATGTCGGAATGCCGTAGGTGCCGGCCAGAATCGCGCGCACCCACATGCCGGTGGTTTGCGTATAGGCGCGCACGCCGACCTTGGCGCCGCGCACATTGCTCAGGTCGATCTTCTTGAATTTGGTGTTGCAGACCAGGCATTTCTGCTGCAGCCGCGCCGCCACCACGGTCGGCAGCAGGATCAGCGGCTTGTTATAGGCCTTGGCTTGCAGATAGGTGACGATCGCCATTTCGCTGACATCGTAGATCTGCTTGCGCGCCATCGGCGCGAATGCCTTGTAGATCGGTTCGACTTCTTCGCAGTCCAGATGCACGGCCGGGCTGCCGATCTTGCCGTCGATGATGCCGGCGGTATGCGGGTAGCGCTTCAGCGCGGTTTTCAGATGCAGTTTGCCGCTCATGCTTTTGCTCCCATGGTGGTCAATGATGGATAGATGGTGCGGGCGGTATCGCCGAAGATCCATGCGCGGTCGCTCTCGGACAGCATCGCCAGGCCTTGTCTGGCTTCGGCCAGCAGATTCTTCAACGGGCCTTCCGCCGATGGGTAGTTGGAACCCCAGGCGATGCGCTTGGCGCCGAAGGCTTCGATCACACGCGGGAAAAACGCTTGCGCTGTGGACAGGCCGCGCGATGCTTCAGCGATGGTGCGGTTGGTCAGCTTCAAATATACGCCAGGGTATTTGCCGAGATCGAACAGGGACGCAGCGGATTCGTACGGCGGCCCGCCGGCCAGATCCGGGCGCGCCAGATGATCCAGCAGCACGCGCACCTTCGGATACAGCTTGAGCATATTGAGCATCGGCGCGATGCCGGCGGCGGTCATTTGCAGGCAGATCGAGATATCGTGCTTCTGGCAGTATTCCCAGACCGGATAAGTGCGCTCGTCGTCGAGCCAGCTGGCCTGGCCGGGCATGGTGGTGCCGGTGGTGAAAATGCGCAGCCCGCTCATGCCGGCGTCGACCCAGCGCTGCATCTGCGCAACGTTGTCGGCGGCCAGCACATCGACCGAAAACACGCCGGCGAAACGATCCGGATGGGCGTTGACGGCTTCCACGACATAACGGTTGTCGTTGCCGTAGGCAGTGGAGGCCTGCACCACCATGGCATTCTGGATTCCCGCATCATCCATCGACGCCAGCAGGCTGTTGTAGTCGGCGGGACGGTGCGCCGACCAGTCGGATTGATGGCCGCCGACGGGGGCCAGTGGATAGCGCTCCTGATCCGGTGAAATGGCGTGGGTATGGGTGTCAACGATGTCGAACATATGCGACTCCTATAGGTATTTATGAAATGCGTTTTAATCAGCGACGTTGAGCCGTAGTGTAGGTTAGATGGCAAGTTTCTTACTCATAGTAAGTGCGCCATTTGGCATAAATTTATATTAAGCTTGATTGTCGATAAAAAGAAGAATACGCTTCCACCCCATAGGAGAGAGGCACGCAATGGACTATCAATCCGATCAATCGGTTCAAGCCGTCCGCTTGCGGCGCCTGTTCTTTTTCGACGCCGTTTGCCGCGAGGGCGGCATCGGCCAGGCTGCCGCCGCAGTCGGACTGACGCAGCCCGCCGTCAGCCTGGCGATCAAGAAGCTGGAGCAGGCTTACGGCGCGCCGCTGTTCGCGCGCGGCTATGGCGGCAGCGAACTCACGCCGGAAGGCGCGCTGCTGCACCGGCGCGTGCGGCGCATGCTCGATCAAATGGAATCCGCCGTGGCCGGATTGCTGGCCGGCGCGGGATCGGCCAAGACGCGAGCGTCGCTTGTGAACATGCGGGCGTCGCAGGTGAACATGCGCGCATCGCACATCAACGTCGGCGCGGTATGCCGTCATTTGACCGATACCCAGATCCGCTGCCATATAGCGATTGCGCAGCTCGGCTCGGCGGTGAATGCATCGAACAAGCTCGGCATTTCGCAGCCGGCGGTGCACCGGGCAGCGCGCGAACTGGAAGAAACGGTTGGCGTCGCGCTGTACCGGCGCCGCGTGCACAGCGTGTCGGCCAATGCGGCGGGACTGGAATTCGCGCGCCGGCTCAGCCTGGCGCTGCATGAAATTGCCCAGGCCGCCGCCGATCTGTCGTCGGCGCGGGGCCTGGCCGGCGGCCAGGTATCGGTCGGCGTGCTGCCGCTGCTGCCGCAGCGCCTGCTGGCGCGCGCCATCGGACGCCTGCGCGAGGACTATCCCGATGTGGCCGTCACCATCCAGGAGGGCGCGCACGAACGCCTGATCGACGACTTGCGCTTCGGCGCGATCGACGTGATTGTCGGCGCGCTGCGCGGGCGGGGGGCGGAAAGCGGCGTAACCGAATCGGCGCTGTTCATCGATCCGTATGCGGTGGTGGTGCGGCGCGGCCACGAACTGGCGGGCCGCAAGCGCATCGGCGGCAAGGAGCTCACTTCCTACGGCTGGGTGGTGCCGCAAAAGGACATGCCGCGCCGCGCCGTTGTAGAGCAGATGCTGGCGACGCTGCCGGTGCGTCCGCGCGTCGTGGTGGAAACCAGTTCGCTGGCGATGATGATGTCGATGCTGGAAGAAAACGACTGCATCTCGCTGCTGTCGCGTTCGCATATCCTGTACGGCAACTATCGCAACGATGTGGTGGCGCTGGATGTCGCCACGCCGGAAGTGGCGCGCACGGTCGGCTACACCACGCGCGCCGACTGGCTGGCCACGCGGGCGCAGGATGCATTCATCGAACATCTGAGAGAGCAATGCCGGCGCGATAATTAAATTTTCAACCGCGGAAATCCTCAACCGCGGCGCCGTCAGCCGGATTGCGGGGAAAACGCTATCATGCGTGTCTTCCTCTTTCAAAAAATACCTGCAATGCAGAACCCTGCCGCCGACGCCGCCAATCCCGTTTCCGTTCCTGAATCCGATCAAGAGCCGATCGCCGTTCCCGATCTGCCGCCGCAAGTGGTGGTGCACGACGGCCTTGAACAGCCGGACCGCGGCCGGGCCGTGCTGGCGGTGATCCTGGCGGTGGGCATGGCGACGCTGGATACGGCGATCGCCAATACGGCGCTGCCGGCGATTGCCGCCGACATTCACGCCAGCCCGGCGGCATCGGTCTGGATCGTCAATGCCTATCAGTTGGCGATGATCGCCACGCTGCTGCCGTCGGCCGCGCTGGCCGAGGTGCTGGGCTATCGGCGCGTCTATCTGTTCGGCATCACGTTATTCACCGTGGCTTCGCTCGGCTGTGCGCTGGCCTGGTCGCTGCCGACACTGGTCGCGGCGCGCATCCTGCAGGGCTTCGGCGCGAGCGCGCTGATGAGCATCAATGTCGCCTTGCTGCGTTATATCTATCCGACCCGCCTGCTGGGCCGCGGCCTCGGCGTGAATGCGATGATCGTCGCCATTGCCTTCGCGGTGGGGCCGCCGGCGGCATCGGTGATCCTGTCGCTGGGATCGTGGCCATGGCTGTTCGCGGTCAATGTGCCGACCGGATTGTTGGCGCTTTTCTTCGGTTACCGCTCGTTGCCGAGAACGGTCGGCGCGACGCACGGTTTCGATCCGGTGATGGCATTGCTGACCGCGATGACGTTCGGGCTGCTGATGCTGGGCCTGGGCGATGCCGCGCATCGGACCGACGCCAACCGGGTCATGCTGGAAATCGCGCTGGCGCTGGTGTTCGGTTTCTTTCTGCTGCGGCGCCAGGCCGGCCATCCGGCGCCGATGCTGCCGGTGGACCTGTTCCGCCGGCCGGCTTTCGCGCTGTCGGCCTTGACGGCGGTCTGCTCGTTCGCCGCGCAGAGCCTGGCCTTCGTTTCGCTGCCGTTTTATTTCGAGCAGATATTGCATCGCTCGCCGGTGGAAACCGGTTTCCTGATGACGCCGTGGCCGGCCGTGCTGGCCTTCATCGCACCGGTGGCGGGGCGCTTGTCGGACCGTTACCGGCCGGGCCTGCTGGGCGGCATCGGCCTGGCGTTCCTGGCCCTGGGAATGGCCTTGCTGGCGCTGCTGCCGGCGCAGCCAGAGGCCTGGGATATCTGCTGGCGCATGGCGATCTGCGGCTTCGGCTTCGGCTTTTTCCAGTCGCCCAATCTGCGCGCCATCATGTCGAGCGCGCCGCCGTCGCGCGCGGGTGGCGCCAGCGGTATCGTCGGCATGGCGCGCCTGTTCGGCCAGACCTCGGGCGCGGCGCTGGTGGCCTTGCTGTTCCTGCTGTTCGACGTGCACGGCTCGCTGTATTCGCTGGTGCTGGGCGCAATCGTCGCCGGCGTCGGCTGCGCGGTCAGTCTGATGCGGCTGACTGTCGTCAACGAATTCGGGCTTTAAAAGGCTGTTGCAAAATTCGGCGAGGCTGGGCGTTGTACTGCGTTCGTGTCCTCCGCCGGCCTTCGGCCGACTCCCCCTTTACCTCACTTCGCACAACACCCAGCCTCGCCGAATTTTGCAACAGCCTCTTTGCGAGCACTCGGCGTTAACCATGCAGGCGTTCGCGTTTCTGCTCTTCATCGAAAAACAGCAGTGACGGCTTGATCAGGTCGCTGCGGCTGACGATGCCGATCAGGCGGCGCTCATTGGCGTTGTCGACCACCGGCAAGCGTTCCACATGATGCGAGGCCATGCGCGCGGCGGCGATGCGGCAGGTATCGCTGGCCAGTGCGACCGGCAGCGCGCCCTGCGATTCCTGTCCGTCATCGGCTGATCGCGCAAACAGGCTGGAGATAGTATTGCGGCCATCCGCGCCGGGAGCGAAACTGCTGCGCTCGGCCATGCCGGCCAGGCGTCCTTCGGCGTCGGTGACGGGATAGCAGCGGTGATGTTGCGTTGCCCCGAAATAATTCGCCAGCGCATCCGCGATAGTCATTTCGGCGGGAATTGCCTGTACGGCGCGGCTCATCACTTCGTCGACATGCTGGCGCTCCAGCGGATCGACGCCGTATTCGCGATAGATGTGATAGCCGCGGCGCGCAATCTTCTCGGTCATGATGGAGCGTTTCATGGTCAGCACCGTGAAGCCGTAGGCCGCGCCGGTGGCCAGCAGCAGCGGCAGCAGCGCGTTGACGTCCTGCGTCAGGCCGAAGGCAAAGGTGGCCGCGGTCAGCGGCGCGCCCAGCACGCCGGCCAGCACCGCCGCCATGCATACCAGCGGCCACAGATGCGGATCGCCCGGCAGCCATGGCGCCAGCACCGCGCCGAGGCCGGCGCCGATCATCAGCAACGGCGCCAGCACGCCGCCCGAAGTGCCGGAGCCCAGCGCGACGATCCAGATGACCGCTTTTACCAGCAACAGGCTCAGCGCGGCCTGCAACAGCAGATTGCCGTTGAGCAGATCGCCGATCACGTCATATCCGACGCCCAGCGCGCGCGGTTCGAAATAGCCACCGATGCCGACCGCCAGCCCGCCCAGCGCCGGCCACCACATCCAGTGCAGCGGCAGCTTGCCGAACAAATCCTCGACCCGGTACAGCGCGGTCGACATCAGCGCCGACAAGGCCCCGCCCAGCACGCCGGCGGCCAGGCATGCCAGCAGCGCGGCCGGGCCGATGGCGGCGGTCTGCAGGGGAAACAGCGCGCCGGCGTCGAGCAGCAGCGGCCGGGTGACGCCGGCGACCGCGCACGCCGCGATCACCGGCAGCAGGCTGCGCGGACGCAGTTCGAACAGCAGCAACTCCACGGCCAGCAGCACCGCCGCCAGCGGCGTGCCGAATACCGCCGTCATCCCGGCCGCGGCGCCTGCCACCAGCAGTGTCTTGCGTTCGGCCGCGGTGAGATGGAAGCGCTGCGCGATCAGCGAACCGATCGCGCCGCCGGTCATGATGATCGGGCCTTCCGCGCCAAATGGTCCGCCGCTGCCGATCACGATGCCTGACGACAGCGGCTTGAGCACGGCGACCTTGGCCGACATCTTGCTCTTGCCGAACAGGATCGCCTCGATCGCTTCCGGAATGCCGTGGCCGCGGATCTTGCCGGAGCCGAAGCGGGCCATCAATCCGACGATCAGGCCGCCCAGTACCGGCAGCAGGATGACCCACGCGCCCAGATGATGTTCCGCCGGCGAGCGCGCGGCGAATGAGAACGATTGGTAGAAAAACAGATTGGTAAACAGGCGGATCAGGTTCAGCAGCACATACGCGGCCAGCGTGCCGCAGCCGCCAATGAACATGGCGATGGCGGCGATGCCGAGCAGCCGCCTGTCGTGGGAAAAGTCGCGCTTGTGGGATTGCCCGTGATGCTGCGCGGGATGTTGCTGCGATTGGGAAGAAGATGGCATGGCGGTTTTTTGACGATGTCAATTATTGATGGTCGGCACATTGAAGGTATCGCTCAGCGTGTTCAGTTCGGCGTGATGCAGCGCGGCCAGTTTGGCCAGGCAGCGTTCGCCGGCCGGCAGCAGATGGATTTCGACCTGGCGCCGGTCGGCGGTGCTGGCGACGCGTTTGACCAGTTCCAGCTTTTCGCAGCGCGTGATCAGCGCCACCACGCTGTGATGCTGCGATTGCAGCCGTTCGGCCAGTTCGCCCACGCTGGCCCATTCGCGTCCCGGAAACCCCTTGATGTGCAACAGCAGCAGATATTGCTGCGGCGTGACGCCTTCGGCCTGCGCGGCGTCTTCGCTGAAACGCAGGAATTTGCGGAGTTGGTAGCGGAACGCCGACAGCGCTTCGAAATCGGGTTTGGACAAGGGCGATGGACGTGAACTCATGGTGGTTTTGTGCCGTTCCGGTTCGGTTTCGGTAAATTCGAATCCGAATAATATATCAAATTACGATATATTTTCGATCGCGGTTTATCTGCTATTGTTTGCGTGGGTTCGCTTCGCTTGAACCGGCGCAATGAACAATTGGAGAAAGAATGTTCGCAACACGGCAATTTACCGATCCCGAAGAGGCACTGGCCTACGCCACAGAAATCTATAACGCCAATACCGCGTTGCTGCGCGATGCATTCAAGCGTTTTTCGAACGGCGGCATGCCTGAACAGCGCACGCGCGCCTGCTATCCCTTCGTCCGGATCACGACCGACCGGGCCACCCATGTCGATGCGCGCGAAGCCTTCGGTTTCGTGGCCGGTCCCGGCGTGCACCAGACCACGGTGACGCGGCCGGAGCTGTTTTCGCGCTATCTGGTGCGGCAATTCCAGCTGTTGCGCGAAAACCATGGCGTGCCGCTGGAAATCGGCGTCAGCGATCAGCCGATCCCGGTGCATTTCGCCTTCACCGACGGCATTCACGTCGAAGGCAATCTCGATCCTGACCATCTGCGCCATCTGCCGGATATGTTCGACCTGCCCGATCTGGCGGCGATGGACGACCGCATCGTCAACGGCACTTATGAAGCGGCGGGGGCGCAGAACGGCGCCAGCGCGCCGCATCCGCTGGCCCTGTTCAGCGCCTCGCGCGTGGATTATTCGCTGCATCGGCTGCGGCATTACACCGCCACCAGCCCCGACCAGTTCCAGCGCTATGTGCTGTTCACCAATTACGCGTTCTATGTCGACGAGTTCATCAAGTTGGGCCGCCTGCTGATGGAGCGCAGCGAGGATGCCGGGGAACGCGAATACCGCCGCCAGTACGTGGCCTTCGTCGAACCCGGCAACGTGACCACCTGGAACGCCAATTTCGACGCGCCGCCGCCGGGCCAGGAAACCGCCATCGCCGGCATCCCGCCGGCGCGCCAGCCGCAAATGCCGGCCTATCATCTGCAGCGCGCCGACGGCACCGGCATCACGCTGGTCAATATCGGCGTCGGGCCGTCCAACGCCAAAACCATCACCGACCATATCGCCGTGCTGCGTCCGCACGCCTGGATCATGCTGGGCCATTGCGCCGGGCTGTCGGCCTCGCAGCGCATGGGCGATTACGTGCTGGCGCATGCCTACGTGCGCGACGATCACGTGCTCGACGACGACCTGCCCTTGTGGGTGCCGATTCCGGCGCTGGCCGAAGTGCAGCTTGCGCTGCAGGAAGCGGTAGCCGGCATTACCCAGCTTGAAGGCTACGATCTGAAGCGCATCATGCGCACCGGCACCGTGGCCTCGGTCGACGATCGCAACTGGGAGTTGCGCGACCACCGCATCCCGCTGCTGCGCTTCAGCCAGAGCCGCGCCATCGCGCTGGACATGGAAAGCGCCACCGTGGCCGCCAACGGCTTCCGCTTCCGCGTGCCGTACGGAACGCTGCTGTGCGTTTCGGACAAGCCGCTGCACGGCGAAATCAAATTGCCGGGCATGGCCAACAGCTTTTACCAGCAGCGCGTGGAACAGCACCTGAAAATCGGCATCAAAGCGCTTGAACTGCTGCGCGACAACGGCATGGAACGGCTCCACAGCCGCAAATTGCGCAGCTATGGAGAACCTGCATTTCGCTGATCGTGTTTCCCGGAAGTATGTTCTAATGCTCAGTTGCAACTGTTTGAACTATCAGGGCCTGTCATCGGCTGCCAACAGGCCCTGAATGTATTTCTTTTGCATTCCATCGGGGAGATATTTGGTGCAGGGAAGTCCGGAACAAGTCAATCGCCCAAGCGACAAGGCCAAGCGCACCCTGCAGGCGCCGCAACCCATCGCCGGCGCCGGCAACTGGGAATTGCACATCGCCGACAACCGCCTGGTCTGGTCCGATGAGATCTACAAGATATTCGGCATCGCGCACGACAGCTTCCCCAGCACCGCCAAAGGTTTCTACAGCTTCATCCATCCGGAGGACCGGCAACGGCTGTACGTCGATACGCAGCGCGCGCTGCGCGGCGAGGAGCCGATGGACGCCGAGCATCGCATCGTGCTGCCGGACGGCAGTTTGCGGCATGTCCATACGCGCGCCGTATTGATTGTCGACGAGGGCGGCAAGCCGTCGCTGCTGTCGGGCACCGTGCACGACATCACTGCGCTCAAGCAGGCCAACGAGGCGCTGCACCGTTCGCTGCAGGAACTGTCGGACATGAAGCTGGCGGTCGATCAACATGCCATCATGGCGGTCACCGACCAGCGCGGCATCATTACCTACGTCAACGAAAAATTCTGCCGCATCTCGCACTACTCGCGCGAAGAACTGATCGGGCGCAGCCACAACATCGTCAATTCCGGGTATCACAGCAAGGCTTTCATGCTGGAGCTGTGGCGCACGATTTCCGGCGGCAAGGTGTGGCGCGGCGAAATAAAGAACCGCACCAAAAGCGGCGCCACCTATTGGGTCGACACCACCATCGTGCCGTTTTGCCGCGGCGATCAGCGGCCGCATCAGTATGTCGCGATCCGCACCGACATCACGGCCCGCAAGAAATCCGAACGCGAAGTGCAGCGGTTGGCCAGCCATCTGCGCATCACGCTGGAAAGCATTACCGATGCGTTCCTGACGCTGGACCGGCAATGGCGTTTTACCTACATGAATTCGGAAAGCGAACGCCTGTTGCGGCGCCGCCGCGGCGAGATGCTGGGCAAGGTCATCTGGGAGGAACTGCCGGACCTGCTCGGCTCGGTATTCGAAGCCGAAGCGCGCGCCGCCGTGAACGACAACCGCAGCGTGGAATTCGAAGCGCTGTCGGAAAGCGTCGGCCGCTGGTACAGCATGCGGGGCTATCCTTCCGAAGACGGCTTGACCGTGTATTTTCACGATATAACAGAGCGCAAGAAGATCGAAAGCGAGGTGGCGGCCAGCGCGGAGCGTTTCCGCGCCGTGGCCAGGGTTACCGCCGATGCGATCTGGGACTGGAATCTGGCCAGGGATCATATCTGGTGGAGCGACGGCATCAAGAAGCTGTTCGATCTGGACTGGTATGAGGGCGACGGCACGGTCGACGGTTCGTTGTGGGTGGAGCATATCCATCCGGACGACCGCGCCGCCATCGTCGACAGCATCCAGCGCGCGATCCAGGGCGATGCCGTTGAGTGGCGCGCCGAATACCGCTTCCTGCGCCGCGACGGTTCGTTTGCCGATGTGGTCGATCATGCGGTATTGATCCGCGATGCGGAAGGCCATGCCACGCGCATGGTGGGCGGCATGAACGACATTACCGAACGCAAGCGCACGCTGGTGGCGATGATGTCGGTGGCGGCCAGCGGCGCGGCCAGCAACACCGTGGAATTTTTCCGGCAACTGGCGCTGACCATGGCCGATGCGCTGGGCGCGCAGGCGGCGTTCGTCGGCCGCGTGCTGCCTGACCAGCCGTTTACGATGCGCGCCGTCGCCGCGACGCTGAATGGCGCATTGCTGGAGAATTTCGATTATTCGATCGAGGGGCCGTGCTGCGAAACGCTGCTGCGCGATCACGAGCTGGAAATCCACGACGATTTCGAGCTCGTGCATCCGAAGTCGGCGCTGCTGGCGCTGCTCGACGTCAAGGCGTTCGCCGGACGCCTGCTGCTCAATTCGGCCGGCGACATGATCGGCATCCTGTTCGTCGCCTTCACCAAGCCGATCCGCCAATCCGATTTCATGTTGTCCACCATGCGCATTTTCGCCGCGCGCGCGGCGGCCGAACTGGAACGGCGCGATGCCGACGCCCGCATCCGCGAACAGGCTTCGTTGCTGGATAAAGCGCAGGACGCGATCATCGTGCGCGGCATCGATCACCGCATCCAATTCTGGAACAAGAGCGCCGAGCGCCTGTATGGCTGGCGCGCCGAGGAAGTGGTCGGGCATTCGATGGAAAAGATGCTGTTTCCGCAGAACGCCGCATTCGTCGAAGCCACGCGCCAGGTAATGGAATTCGGCGAGTGGAGCGGCGAGATCGCCCAGCAGCGCAAGCACGGCAGCACGCTGATGGTGGAAGGGCGCTGGACGCTGGTGCGCGACGAGCAGGGCGCCGCCACCTCGATCCTGTGCATCAATACCGACATCACGCAGCGCAAGGCGGCGGAACAGAAAATCCAGCGGCTGGCGTTCTACGATTCGCTGACCCAGCTGCCGAACCGGCTGCTGTTGCTGGAGCGGCTGCAGCAGGCGATTTCGGTGAAGGACCCGCAGCGCCGCGTGGGCGCATTGCTGTTTATCGATCTCGACAATTTCAAGAACCTCAACGATACCCTGGGGCACGACAAAGGCGACCTGCTGTTGAAGCAGGTGGCGCAGCGGCTGACAGCATGCCTGCGCGAAAACGATACCGTGGCCAGGCTGGGCGGCGACGAATTCGTGCTGCTGCTGGAAGATATCAGCGAAAATCCGGCGCAGGCCGCGGCCCAGGCCGAGTCGATCGGGCACAAAATCATCGGCAGCTTCAATCTGCCCTTCTATCTGGACAGCTACGAATATTTCAGCACCCCGAGCATCGGCGTGACGCTGTTCAACGATGCAGCCTGCAGCGTCGACGAATTGCTCAAGCGCGCGGATATCGCGATGTACCAGGCCAAGGCCTGCGGCCGCAATGCAATGCGCTTTTTCGACCCCGGCATGCAAGCGGTGGTCAGCGCGCGCGCCGAGCTGGAAGCCGATATGCGGCACGGGCTGCTGGAAAACGAATTCATTCTGCATTATCAGCCGCAGGTGCTCAGCGACGGCACGATCACCGGCGCCGAAGTGCTGCTGCGCTGGGAGCATCCGCGCCGCGGGCTGGTCTCGCCGATGGAATTCATTCCGCTGGCCGAAGATACCGGGCTGATTACGGCGCTGGGCGAATATGTGCTGGAAGCCGCCTGCCGCCAATTGGCGTTGTGGGGGGCGCAGTCGAACCTGGAGCCGGGGCTGCGGCGCCTGGGCCTGTCGGTCAACGTCAGCGCCTATCAGTTCCGCCATCCGGATTTTGTCGAAGCGGCGCTGGAAATCATCGATCGCAGCGGCGCCGATCCGCACAAGCTGAAGCTGGAACTGACTGAAAGCCTGCTGGTGGCGGACGTCGAGGAAATCATCTGCGAGATGTCGGTGCTCAAAGCGCGCGGCGTCGGCTTCTCGCTCGACGATTTCGGCACCGGCTATTCCTCGCTGTCGTATCTGAAGCGCTTGCCGCTGGACGAACTGAAGATCGATCAATCGTTCATCCGCGACGTGCTGACCGATCCCAACGACGCCGTCATCGCGCGCACCATCGTCGCGCTGGCGCAAAGCCTGGGTCTGGCGGTGATCGCGGAGGGTGTCGAAACCGAAGCGCAGCGCGAATTCCTGGCCAACAACAATTGCCATGCGTATCAGGGGTATCTGTTCAGCAAGCCCTTGCCGCTGGCGCAATTCGAGGCATTTATCCGGGAAGCGACCGCACGCGAATAAGGCCGAATGGCGGTTCGCGCCCGCGGCCTGCTACCATCCTGTCTTTCCAACCCGCATCGCCACTTTTCAATTCATCCATCCATGGCTCGTCTGCCCCGCCTCATCGTGCCGGACCAGGTGCATCACATTATCCAGCGCGGCCATGACGGCGTGCCGGTGTTCCGTGCGGCCGAGGATTATCTGTTTTTCCTGCGCTGCCTGCGCGATGCCGGCCGCCGTTTCCAGGTAGCGCTGCATGCCTATGTGCTGATGCCGGACCAGGTCCAGCTGCTGGCGACGCCGGCCGACGATACGGGGCTGGCACGGATGATGCAATGGGTGGGCAGGCATTACGTTCCCTATTTCAACCGCCAAAACCAGCGTGCCGGCACGCTCTGGCAGGGGCGCTATCGGGCAAGCGTGATCGAAGCGGCGGACTATCTGCTGCCATGTACCTGTTTCATCGAATTGGCGCCGGTCCGGTCGGGCCTGGCGGCGCAGGCGGAGGATTATCCGTGGAGCAGTTATATGCATCATATCGGCGCGCGGCCGGATAGCCTGATTACCGAACACGCACTGTATTGGGCTTTAGGCAACACGCCGTTCGAGCGGGAAGCCGCCTATCGGGCCATGGCGGAGCAGGGCCTGAGCGCCGCGCAGGTGGCGGAACTCGAATCGGCAGTGCCGAAGGGATGGGCCTTGGGTTCGCCATTATTCAAAATGGCGCTTCAGAAGCAAGGCGGACGACGGGTGGAGCCAGGCCGGCGCGGACGCCCCCGGATTGCCGCAAGCAGCAAGGCCGATGCAAAAAACGGCGAAAATGACGATTCGGCGACGCCGAAAGGTGGCTGAATCGCCACGCCAAGTCATTGTTTTGGTGGGTAAATGCGAATTTATCTCACGCGAACCATCACTATGTCCCCATTAAATTATCAAAAAAATATAACGGCTTTTTAATTGCACTCAGACCCTATTTTTTCTTATTGAATATTTGGTTGCAGTGCACTATTCTTCTTATCCTTACTGTCAATGTGGTGGAGCACCGATATGCATGCGCAAGGCTTATACGATCCGGCAAATGAACATGACGCCTGCGGCGTCGGCTTTGTCGCCCATATCAAGGGTACCAAGAGCCATTCCATCGTTGAACAGGGTCTGCTGATCCTGAAAAACCTCGACCATCGGGGCGCCGTCGGCGCCGACAAGCTGATGGGCGACGGCGCCGGCATCCTGATCCAGATTCCGGATCAGTATTACCGCGAAGAAATGGCCAAGCACGATGTCGTGCTGCCGCCGCCCGGCGAATACGGCGTCGGCATGGTATTCCTGCCGAAGGAAAATGCGTCGCGCATCGCCTGTGAACAGGAAATCGAGCGTTCGGTGCGCGCCGAAGGCCAGGTCGTGCTGGGCTGGCGCGACGTGCCGGTCGACACCGAAATGCCGATGTCGCCGACCGTGCGCGAAAAAGAACCGGTGATCCGCCAGATCTTCGTCGGCCGCGGCCCGGACATCATGGTCACCGACGCGCTGGAACGCAAACTGTACGTAATCCGCAAATCGTCGGGCCATGCGATCCAGGCGCTGAACCTGATCCACGGCCAGGAATTCTTCGTGCCGTCGATGTCGGCGCGCACCGTGGTCTACAAGGGCCTGCTGCTGGCCGACCAGGTCGGCGTGTACTACCGCGACCTGCAGGATCCGCGCTGCATCTCGGCGCTGGCGCTGGTGCACCAGCGTTTCTCCACCAATACTTTCCCCGAGTGGCCGCTGGCCCACCCGTACCGCCTGATTGCGCACAACGGCGAAATCAACACCGTCAAGGGCAACTTCAACTGGATGCGCGCGCGCGAAGGCGTGATGCAGTCCGCGGTGCTGGGCGACGATCTGCAAAAGCTGTTCCCGCTGATCTATGAAGGCCAGTCCGACACCGCCTGCTTCGACAATGCGCTGGAACTGCTGTTGATGGCGGGTTATCCGCTGGCGCAGGCGATGATGATGATGATCCCGGAAGCCTGGGAAAACCACACCACGATGGACGACAACCGCCGCGCCTTCTATGAATACCACGCCGCGATGATGGAACCGTGGGACGGCCCGGCCGCCATGGCCTTCACCGACGGCCGCCACATCGGCGGCACGCTCGACCGCAACGGCCTGCGTCCGGCGCGCTACATCGTGACCGACGACGATCTGGTGGTGATGGCATCGGAATCCGGCGTGCTGCCGATTCCGGAATCGAAGATCATCCAGAAATGGCGCCTGCAGCCGGGCAAGATGTTCCTCATCGACCTGGACGCCGGCCGCATCATCGACGACAAGGAATTGAAGGACACCTACGCCAACGCCAAGCCGTACAAGCAATGGATCGCATCGGTGCGGGTGCGCCTGGATGCGCTCAAGGCCGAGCCTTCGGAAACCGCCTCGGTGCTGCCGCTGCTGGATCGCCAGCAGGTGTTCGGCTATACCCAGGAAGACATCAAGTTCCTGATGTCGCCGATGGCCGCGACCGCGGAAGAAGCGATCGGCTCGATGGGCAACGATTCGCCGCTGGCGGTGATGTCGAACAAGAACAAGACGCTGTACAACTACTTCAAGCAGTTGTTCGCGCAGGTCACCAATCCGCCGATCGATCCGATCCGCGAAGCGATGGTGATGTCGCTGGTGTCGTTCATCGGCCCCAAGCCGAACCTGCTCGACACCAACAACATCAACCCGCCGATGCGGCTCGAAGTCAGCCAGCCGATCCTGAACTACGCCGACATCGCCAAGCTGCGCAACATCAGCGCGCACACCGGCGGCAAGTTCAAGTCGCATGAGCTCAACATCTGCTATCCGGTGGCATGGGGCAAGGAAGGCATCGAAGCGCGCCTGGCATCGCTGTGCGCGAAGGCGGTCGACGCGGTCAAGTCGGGCCACAACATCCTGATCGTTTCCGATCGCAAGATGGACCAGGGCCAGGTGGCCATTCCCGCGCTGCTGGCCAGCTCGGCGATCCACCAGCATCTGGTCAGCAAGGGCCTGCGCACCTCGACTGGCCTGGTGGTCGAAACCGGATCGGCGCGCGAAACCCATCATTTCGCCCTGCTGGCAGGTTTCGGCGCGGAAGCCATTCACCCGTACCTGGCGATGGATACGCTGGCCGAAATGGCCAAGGACCTGCCGGACGATATGTCGGCCGAGAAGGCCATCTACAATTTCCAGAAAGCCATCGGCAAGGGCCTGCTGAAGGTCATGTCGAAGATGGGCATTTCGACTTACATGTCGTATTGCGGCGCGCAGATTTTCGAAGCCATCGGCCTCAACAAGGCGCTGGTCGACAAGTATTTCAAAGGCACCGCATCCAACGTGGAAGGCATCGGCGTATTCGAAGTCGCCGAGGAAGCGCTGCGCCTGCACGCGGCCGCATTCGGCGACGATCCGGTGCTGCTCAACGCCCTCGATGCCGGCGGCGAATACGCATTCCGGGTCCGCGGCGAAGAACACATGTGGACGCCGGATTCGATCGCCAAGCTGCAGCATTCGACGCGCGCCAACAACTTCAATACCTACAAGGAATACGCGCAGCTGATCAACGATCAGTCGCGCCGCCACATGACCTTGCGCGGCCTGTTCGAATTCAAGCTCGATCCGTCCAGGGCGATTCCGCTGGAAGAAGTCGAAAGCGCCAAGGAAATCGTCAAGCGCTTCGCCACCGGCGCGATGTCGCTCGGTTCGATTTCGACCGAAGCGCACGCCACGCTGGCAATCGCGATGAACCGCATCGGCGGCAAATCGAACACCGGCGAAGGCGGCGAGGACGTCAATCGCTACCGCCAGGAACTGAAGGGCATTCCGATCAAGCAGGGAGAAACCCTGGCGTCTGTGATCGGCCACGACCAGATCAATGTCGACACGCCGCTGATGGCAGGCGATTCGCTGCGTTCGCGCATCAAGCAAGTGGCCTCCGGCCGGTTCGGCGTGACCGCCGAGTACCTGACTTCGGCCGACCAGATCCAGATCAAGATGGCGCAGGGCGCGAAGCCGGGCGAAGGCGGCCAGTTGCCGGGCCACAAGGTGTCCGAATATATTGCCCGCCTGCGCTTTTCGGTGCCTGGCGTCGGCCTGATTTCGCCGCCGCCGCATCACGATATCTATTCGATCGAAGATCTGGCGCAACTGATTCACGATCTGAAGAACGTCAATCCGCGCGCATCGATTTCGGTCAAGCTGGTGTCGGAAGTCGGCGTCGGCACGGTCGCCGCCGGCGTGGCCAAGGCCAAGTCGGACCACGTCGTGATCGCCGGCCATGACGGCGGCACCGGCGCATCGCCGCTGTCGTCGGTCAAGCATGCCGGCACGCCATGGGAACTGGGCTTGGCCGAAACGCAGCAGACCCTGGTGCTGAACGGTTTGCGCAGCCGCATCCGCGTGCAGGCCGACGGCCAGATGAAGACCGGCCGCGACGTCGTCATCGGCGCGCTGCTGGGCGCCGACGAATTCGGCTTCGCGACCGCGCCGCTGGTGGTCGAAGGCTGCATCATGATGCGCAAGTGCCATCTGAACACCTGTCCGGTCGGCGTCGCCACGCAGGATCCCGTGCTGCGCGCCAAGTTCTCCGGCAAGCCTGAACATGTGGTCAACTTCTTCTTCTTCATCGCCGAAGAAGCGCGCCAGATCATGGCACAGCTGGGCATCCGCAAGTTCGACGATCTGATCGGCCGCTCCGATCTGCTCGACAAGCAGAAGGCGATTTCGCACTGGAAGGCGCAAGGCCTGGACTTCAGCAAGATCTTCTATCGCCCGCAGACGCACAACGGCGAGCCTTGCTACCACACCGAATCGCAGGATCACGGCCTGCAGAAGGCACTGGATCACAAGCTGATCGCGCAGGCCCGCGCCGCGCTCGACAGCGGCGAAAAGGTCTCCTTCATTTCGACCATCAAGAACCTGAACCGCACCGTGGGGGCGATGCTGTCCGGCGAAGTGGCCAAGAAGTACGGCCACGAAGGCTTGCCTGACGACACCATCCATATCCAGCTGCAAGGCACGGCGGGGCAATCGGCGGGCGCGTTCCTGGCGCACGGCATCACGCTCGACCTGGTCGGCGAAGGCAACGATTACGTCGGCAAGGGCCTGTCGGGCGGGCGCATCATCGTGCGCCCGAACACCGAGTTCCGCGGCCGCGCGTACGACAACATCATCGCGGGCAATACCGTGCTGTACGGCGCGATTGCCGGCGAAGCTTTCTTCAACGGCGTGACCGGCGAACGTTTCGCCGTGCGCAATTCCGGCGCGGTGGCGGTGGTTGAAGGCACCGGCGATCACGGTTGCGAATACATGACCGGCGGCACCGTGGTGGTGCTGGGCAATACCGGCCGCAATTTCGCGGCGGGGATGTCCGGCGGGCTGGCCTATGTGTACGATCCGGACGGCGATTTCGAAAGCCGTTGCAACCTGAGCATGGTCGTGCTGGAAAAAGTCCTCGGCGACAGCGAGCAGCGCGCGCAAATGAATAAAGCCGTCTGGCACAGGGTGACGCGCGGCGGCGAAGCGCAAACCGATGAAGCAATTCTGCGCGGGCTGATCGAGCGCCATTTCAAATATACCGGCAGTACGCGCGCCCGTTATTTGCTGGATAACTGGACGCAGGCGCGCAGCCAGTTCGTCAAGGTCTTCCCGAGCGAATACAAACGCGCGCTTATCGAGTTGCACGACGATAAAGTACTGGAGTCGACCGAGCATGCGCCGGTCTGAATTGAATTACCCCGTAGCCAAGAATGTGAGTGAATAATGGGCAAGATTACCGGCTTTATGGAATATCCGCTGTTGAAAGAAGGCAGCGAAGCGCCGCAGACGCGCACCAAGCATTACAAGGAATTCGTGATGCACCTGAGCGACGGCGACGCCAAGATCCAGGGCGCGCGCTGCATGGATTGCGGTATTCCGTTCTGCAACAACGGCTGTCCGGTCAACAACATCATTCCGGACTGGAACGATATGGTTTACCGCGGCAGCTATCGCGAGGCGCTCGACACGCTGCACTCGACCAACAACTTCCCGGAGTTTACCGGCCGCATCTGCCCGGCGCCTTGCGAGGCCGCCTGCACGCTCGGCATCAATAACGATCCGGTCGGCATCAAGTCGATCGAGCATTTCATCATCGACAAGGGCTGGGAAAACGGCTGGGTCACGCCGCAGCCTGCCATGGTGAAGACCGGCAAGAAAGTGGCGGTCGTCGGCTCCGGGCCTGCCGGCATGGCCGCCGCGCAGCAGCTGGCGCGCGTCGGACACGATGTGACCGTGTTTGAAAAATCCGACCGTGTCGGCGGTCTGCTGCGTTACGGCATTCCCGATTTCAAGATGGAAAAATTCCATATCGATCGCCGCGTCGCGCAGATGGAAGCCGAAGGCGTGGCCTTCCGCACCGGCGTGCTGGTCGGCAAGGATTTCCCGGCCAACGTGAACAACTGGGCCAAGGAAACCATTGCGCCGGAACAGCTGGCGCAGGATTTCGATGCCGTGATCATGGCCGGCGGCGCCGAGCAGCCGCGCGATCTGCCGGTGCCGGGCCGCGAATTGAAGGGCGTGCACTTTGCGATGGATTTCCTGCCGCAGCAAAACAAGGTCAATGCCGGCGACAAGCTCAAGGGCCAATTGACGGCCACCGGCAAGCACGTGGTCGTGATCGGCGGCGGCGATACCGGTTCCGATTGCGTCGGCACCTCGAATCGCCACGGCGCCGCATCGGTGGCGCAGTTCGAACTGATGCCGCAGCCGCCTGAAGCCGAAAACAAGCCGCTGGTATGGCCGTATTGGCCGACCAAGCTGCGCACCTCGTCGTCGCACAACGAAGGCTGCGACCGCGATTGGGCGGTTGCCACCAAGCGTCTGGAAGGCAAGGGCGGCAAGGTCGAAAAACTGATCGCCGCCCGTGTCGAATGGAAAGACGGCAAGATGCAGGAAGTGCCGGATTCGGAATTCGAAATGAAGGCCGACCTGGTATTGCTGGCGATGGGCTTCGTGTCGCCGGTGGCGCAGGTGCTGGACGCATTCGGCGTCGACAAGGATGCGCGCGGCAACGCCAAGGCGTCCACCGACGGCGAAGGCTGCTACAAGACCAGCGTCGACAAGGTGTTCGCGGCCGGCGATATGCGCCGCGGCCAGTCGCTGGTGGTATGGGCGATCCGCGAAGGCCGCCAGTGCGCGCGCGCGGTGGATGAGTTCCTGATGGGATCGTCGCTGCTGCCGCGCTAGTCGGCAAGCCGCAATGGCTGCCGCCGCGCGACAGCGGCGGCAGCCACGGTAGAATAGGCGCATCTTTCATCGCCGCCAGGTTTTACGATGCCCAAGCTTTCCTCTTCCGCCTCCATCCCCGCTTCCAATAATCCGATCCGCTACAGCATTGTTCCGCAGGATCCGGCGGCGCATTTGTTCACAGTCACGCTGACGGTCGATCATCCGGCGCCGGACGGCCAGGCGTTCATCCTGCCGGCCTGGATTCCGGGCAGCTACATGGTGCGCGAGTTCGCGCGCCATATCGTTGAAATCGCGGCGCACACAATAAATGCCGGCGGCCGCGCCAAAAAAATTCCTCTGATCAAACGCGACAAACACAGCTGGCAGGCCGCTGCCTGCGACGGCCCGCTGACACTGACCTATCAAGTCTATGCCTGGGATCTCTCCGTGCGCGCCGCGCATCTGGACCAGACCCATGCGTTCTTCAACGGTTCCAGTGTATTCCTGCGCGTGCAGGGCCAGGAGCAGTCGCCGCACATCGTCGATATCCGGCAGCCGGACGGCGCGGCATTCAAATCCTGGCGCGTCGCCACCGCCATGCCGGAACTGAAGGCCAGGCGCTACGGCTTCGGCACTTACATCGCCGGCGATTACGACGAATTGATCGATCATCCGGTGGAGATGGGAAATTTTGCGCTGCTGACATTTGAAGCGCACGGCGTGCCGCACGACATCGTGATCACCGGGCAAGTGCCGAATCTGGATCTGCAGCGGCTGGCCGACGATCTGCAGCCAGTATGCGAAGCGCAGATCGCCCTGTTCGAACCGAAAACCAGGCGCGCGCCGATGCAGCGCTATGTCTTCATGACGCTGGCCGTGGGCGACGGCTACGGCGGCCTGGAGCATCGGGCGTCCACCGCGCTGATCTGCGCGCGCGGCGATCTGCCGGTCAAGGGCAAGGCGGAACAGACAGATGGCTATCGGACGTATCTGGGCCTGTGCAGCCACGAATATTTCCATACCTGGAACGTCAAGCGCATCAAGCCCGCGGCATTCGCGCCTTACGATCTGCAGGTCGAAAACTATACTTCGCTGCTGTGGCTGTTCGAAGGCTTCACCAGTTATTACGACGACCTGATGCTGGCGCGCAGCGGCCGCATCGATGCCGAGGCCTATCTGAAATTGCTCGCCAAGACGGTCAACAGCGTTTTGCGCGGCAGCGGGCGCGGCAAGCAAAGCGTGGCGGAATCGAGTTTCGACGCCTGGGTGAAATATTACCGCCAGGACGAAAACGCAGGCAATGCCATCGTCAGCTATTACACCAAAGGCTCGCTGGTGGCGATGGGGCTGGATCTGACGATCCGCGCCGAAACCGGCGGCAGGAAGTCGCTGGACGATGTGATGCGCGCCTTGTGGCAGCGCTACGGCAGGGATTTCTTCAGCGCCGGCGGCGGGCGCGGCATTGCGGAATCCGACGTGCTGGAGCTGTTCGAAGAAATTTCCGGATTGAAACTGGGTCCTTATTTCAAGCGCTACATCCATGGCACCGACGACGTGCCGCTGGCAGCGCTCCTGGCGCCGTTCGGCATTGCCGCAAGCGAGCCGGCCTCGGCGAACAAGCCGGATCTCGGCGTGCGCATGGCGGCCGACGGCGGCGACTGCAGGATTGCCGCGGTCCATGAGGGCGGGGCGGCGCACAAGGGCGGCCTTTCGGCGGGCGATAAATTGGTGGCGCTGGATGGGCTGCGCGTGCCCGCATCCGGCCCGGATGGCTTGCTGAGCCGTTACAAGATCGGCGATACGGTGGCGCTGCATGTGTTCCGGCGCGATGAATTGCTGCAATTCCCGGTCAGGCTGAAAGGGGATGCGACGCCGAAATGGGCCTTTAAAATCGCAGCCAGGCCCGCGGCCGCCGCCAAGCGCCTGTATGGCGGCTGGCTGGGCAAGCCGGGGAGTAAATAAGGATGGGGCCTAAATAAGGCAGACGAAAAAAAACCGTGCGATGCACGGTTTTTTTATTGGCGAAAGAAGATTACTTCTTCTCGGCAGGTGCTGCAGGGGCAGCAGCGGCAGCAGGTGTTTCCGCGGTTGCTTCGGCTTCCACTTTACCGGCTGGAACCGACGCTGTTGCGATGGTCGGATTGTCGTCGCCGCCATGGATCACGGCAGTCACGCCATTCGGCAGTTTGATATCGGCCAAGTGGACCGAGCTGCCGATTTCCAGCGAAGCCAGATCGATTTCGACGAACTCAGGCAGGTCTTTCGGCAGGCAGGTAATGTCCAGATCGGCCATGACGTGGCTGATGATGCCGGAACCCAGCTTGACGGCAGGCGATACGTCCGCGTTGATGAAGTGCAGAGGCACTTTCACGTGGATTTTTTGCGATGCGTCGACGCGCTGGAAATCCGCGTGCAGGACCAGTTGCTTGTACGCGTGGACCTGGAAGTCGCGCAGCAGGACTTGTTCAACCTTGCCGTCGATTTCGAGATCGAGGATCGAGGAATGGAAAGTTTCCTTTTTCAATGCGTGATACAGCGCATTGTGATCCAGCGAGATAGCGACCGGCGCGCTGGTGCCGCCGTAGATGATGCCCGGTGTTTGCCCGGCATTACGCAGGCGGCGGCTCGCTCCGGTCCCCTGCTCTTTGCGTGCGAATGCGATAACTTTCATTTGTTGCTCCAATAATGTGAAACCAAATGATTTCACGGTAAAAATCCCCCGCGACCAGGGGATTTAAAAATCCTGCCGCCGATCGGATCGGCGGCAGGACAAATTCAAAATGAGAGACGGCTTCGAACAGCGTCGAAACTTATTCTACAAACAGCGACATGACCGAATCGCCCTTGCTGATGCGCTTGAAGGTTTCGGCCAGCAGTTCGGCGCAGGACAGCACGCGGATCTTGGCGCAGGCGCTGGCGGCTTCCGACAATGGAATCGTATCGGTCACGACCAGCTCGTCCAGCGGCGAATCGTTGATGCGCTGAAGCGCCGGTCCCGACAGCACCGGATGCGTACAATACGCCACCACTTTCTTGGCGCCGCGTTCCTTCAATACTTCAGCCGCCTTGGTCAGCGTGCCGGCCGTGTCGACCATGTCATCCATGATCACGCAGTTGCGGCCTTCGACTTCGCCGATGATATTCATGACTTCCGAAACATTGGCTTTCGGACGGCGCTTGTCGATAATCGCCAGGTCGCAGCCCAAGCGCTTGGCCAGCGCACGCGCCCGGACCACGCCGCCGACGTCCGGCGACACCACCAGCAGGTCGTCGTAGGCCTTGCCGACCAGATCGCCCAGCAGGATCGGCGAGGCATAAATATTGTCGACCGGAATATCGAAGAAGCCCTGAATCTGGTCGGCATGCAGATCCATGATCAGAACCCGCTCGACGCCGGCTTCCTGCAACATGTTGGCAACCACCTTGGCCGAAATCGCAACCCGCGCCGAACGGGGGCGGCGATCCTGGCGCGCATAACCGAAATAGGGAATCGCGGCGGTAATGCGGCCGGCGGAAGCCCGTTTCAGCGCATCGACCATCAACATGATTTCCATCAGGTTGTCGTTGGTCGGCACACAGGTCGACTGCAATACGAAAACATCCTTGCCGCGCACATTCTCGTTGATCTCGACCATGATTTCGCCGTCGGAGAATTTCGAGACGTTTGCCTTGCCGAGGGGAATACCAAGTCTGTTGGCAACTTCGCTGGCCAGTTTCGGGTTAGCGTTGCCGGTAAAAACCATCAGGTTTTCGAGAGCCATGGAGTTCCCTGAATGCAATCGTTAGAAAGTCGAAAAGCCGGCAATGCGTGACTGATGCAGTCTTGCGTTGGCGGCTTGTTTTTTATTTATTTTCGGGCCGAGGTGCAAATCCTCGATCCTAATTTAATGGCAGGGGAAGAAGGATTCGAACCTTCGCATGCTGGAATCAAAATCCAGTGCCTTAACCAGCTTGGCGATTCCCCTACGCAACCTTGTGTTGCCGTCATTACATACATATACGGCAACGAAATCTGTGCTTCATGTGGTTCAAGCAAGCAGCCCGGTCAAAGGATGCTGCTGCAGTGCTTTGGCGGTCCAGGCTTTCCAGTGCGTCGGTACTTGCTGCAATACCTCGCTGGCCTGTGATTCGTGTTCGAAACTGCAGAACACGCAAGCGCCGGATCCTGTCATCCTCGCATCGCCAAATTGCCGGAGCCAGGTTATGGCTTCTGCGACAGCTGGGAAATGTTCGGCGGCAACCGCTTCCAAATCGTTTCTGAAGCCGCCCGTGAAACCGGCCTCATCGCTAGTTTTCCCCGCACATTTGTGTGCTTTGGAAAAGTCCGTTATTTTGCAGGGTTTCGTATCCCGTGTCAATTGCGGAGATGAAAATATTACGGCGGTCGGCACGGAAACCCCCGGTTCGATCACCAAAAACCAGCAATCCGGCGTTTCCAGGGCGGCAAGCCGCTCGCCGATGCCTTCGGCGAAGGCGTTTTGTCCGAAAATGAAAAAAGGCACATCCGCGCCGAGTTGCGCGCCCAAAGCCATCAAATCGGTGCGCGAAAGGCCGGTCTGCCACAGATGATTGAGCGCGATCAGCGTGGTCGCCGCATCGGAGGAGCCGCCGCCGAGGCCGCCGCCCATCGGCAGGATCTTGTCGATGGCGATATCGGCGCCGAGCCGTTGCTGCGCGGTGTCGCCGGCGGCCGCCTGCAGCAGGCGCGCGGCGCGCACGATCAGATCGGATTGTTCCGGAACGCCGGGCAAGTCGGTGCGGCGGCGGATGACGCCGTCGCCCCGCATGGTGAAATGCAGCGTATCGCCGCGGTCGATCAGCTGAAACGCGGTTTGCAGAAGGTGATAACCGTCGGCGCGGCGCCCGGTCACGTGCAGGAACAGGTTCAGCTTGGCGGGGGCGGCGCAATGAAGCAGATCGGCGGGCATTATGAGGTTTTGTCGATCACGATGCGTATTGCGACTTGGCCCGCCTGTTCGGTATAGCGATCCAGGTCGATGCGTTTCGGCATGCCGGCGCCGCCGGTTGCGGCGGCCGCCTGCCAATTCAGGTACTGGATGCGCCAGCCGTCCTGGGTTTTGACGGCGACGGCATCGTCGCCATTGGCCGGCGCTTGCGCGACGAAGGCCTTGCCGGCCGCATCGGTGGCGAAGCCCTGCAGCCAGTCGCGCAAGCCGGCGATCGGCAAAGGCCAGCCCAGGGCTTGCGCCGTCAGCTCGTCGACGTTCGCGGCACTGCGGGGCGCCTGGCCGGATTGGGTCAGCGTGGCGATGCCGGGCCTGACGTCGATCAGGGCGATGGTCTGGCCCAGCGGCGACAGCAGGCGTATGCTGGTCTGCCCGGCGGTTTGGGTCCACACGAAACTGCCGTGCACCGAACGGTCTTCCTGATTCTGTTGGTAACGCAGCGAAAGACGGCCTTCCAGCACGATGTCCTGGCGGTAGGCGCGCGGGCTTTGCGTTTGCATGCCGGCGCCGGCGTTGACGCCGGGCGGCGTCAGATTGGCGCAGCCGGCGCCCAGCAGGGCGAAGCCGAGCGCCAAGGCGGACGCCGACGCACGCCATCCGCGTCCGTACAAGGTCATGGCTTGACGTTGAGCCGCGTCAGCGTGCTTTTCAGGGCGTCGTTGCCAGGATCCTTTGCCAGCGCGGCCCGCCACACGGTGCGCGCCGCATCCTGCTTGCCTTCGGTCCACAGCACTTCTCCCAGGTGCATGCCGATTTCGGTATCGGCGCGCAGGGCATAGGCATGGCTCAGCGTGGCTTCCGCTTCGGCCAGGCGGCCCAGGCGGAATTGCACCCAGCCGAGGCTGTCGGTGATGAATGGATCGTCGGGAGCCAGCGACAAGGCCTTGGTGATCAGTTCCAGCGCTTCCGGCAGCCGCATGTTGCGGTCGGCGAAGGAATAGCCCAGTGCGTTGTAGGCCTGCTGATTATCGGGCGCCAGGCGCATGATTTTGCGCAGGCTGCTTTCCATCACATCCAGCTTGTCGAGCTTGTCCGCCGACATGGCCTGGTCGTACAGCAGGTCGATATTGTTCGGAAAACGCTGCAGGCCGGCTTCGAGCACGTCGAACGATGCTTGCGGCTGGTTGGCGTCGCGCAGGATTTGCGATTCGGCCAGGATCACGCGGCTTTGGGCGGCTTCGCCGTTGGCCTCGATCGCCTTCAGTATTTCGCGGGCGCCCGGGATATCGCCGCTTTTGGCGGTCAGTTGCGCGCGCCGGATCTGGGCGCCGAGATAGGCATCGCCGGATTCGATCTGATCCAGCCATTTGATCGCGGCCGGAATGTCGTTGCGCTCTTCCGCCAGTTGCGACAGCACCAGCAGCGCCTGGGTCGGATCGCGCTCCTGATTTTCATCCTTGGACAGCAGCGTCACGTATCTGCTCAAATACTGCTCGGCTTCTTTCGGATGATTGGTCTGCGCGTTCAGCAGGCCCAGCGCGAGTATTGTATTCAAGTTGTCCGGCTGATCCTTGAGCAGGCGTTCGAACTGGATGCGGGCGGCGTCGTATTGTTTCTTTTCCACCAGGCTGCGCGCATAGGCGATGCGCACATCGCGCGCCTTCGGGTATTTGCGCAGATATTCCTCGATGGCGGCCACCGCCTGCGCCGGGTCTTCGGTGACTTGCGCCTGGGTCAGGATCGCCAGTTCCGATTCGGGCCTGATCTTGACGGCCGCATCGGCTTCGCTGTGCGCGCGAACCGGATCGTTATTGGCGATGGCGGCCTGGGCCAGCGCCAGATGGGTCTCCATCAGGTCGCCGTACGGCGCGCCGATTCTTTCCATCATGGCGAAGGCGGCGGCCTTGTCCTTGGCGCGGCTGACCAGGCGCTGCATCTGCAACAGCAACGGGCCGCGCGTTTGCGGCGTTGCCGTCGCCAGCCTCTGCGCCAGCACCGGTTCGACTTCCGCCAGATTATCGGTCAGCACCACCAGGCCGAGATAATTCTGCAACGCTTCATCCGATTGCGGCGCCAGTTCGACCCACAGGCGCACTGCCTTGAGCGCATCGATCGGGCTTCTGGCCGTGATCGCGAATTCGGCCGCGCGTTTTGCCAGGCGCGGATCGCGCGTATCTTCGGCGGCGCTCATCAGCGTGACGTAGGCAGCCTGCCATTGTCCGCGCTGAAAGGCGATTTCCGAACTGAGAATCTTGAACAGCAGTTCTTCGTTGAGTGCGACGTCCGGCAGCGAAGGATCGGGCTTGGAGGAAGACTTGGCGCCTTCCGTTTGATCCTGATCCTGGCTTGACCGGTCCGCAGAGGCGTCCGTTGCCGAGTCTGTTGTCGAATTTGCTGCCGCTTCAGGGCCGTTTTTCGCGGCGGATCGGGTATCCGCGGATTGCTTCAGGCCGGAGCAGGCCGACAGCAGCGAGACGAGCGTGGCGAGCGTGACAAAGGCTAAAAGTTTTTTCAAGGGAAAATCCAGAAAGTCGGCGATTCCCGATTTTACGCTGAACCGCGCCGATGCGGTGGAGAGGCATCATTGAAGCACGATTGAAATGGGCGGCTTGGCTTATCATATGCATCAAATCGATGAAACGCATTCCAATTTCTTTTTTTCCGCCGACCTGCCGATGCCAGAACTACCTGAAGTAGAAGTGACCCGCCGCGGCGTTGCGCCGCATCTGGAAGGCCAATTGGTGACCGCCGTGGTGATGCGCCGCAGCGGCCTGCGCTGGCCGTTTCCGCCCGGCCTGAGCCAGCTTTTGGTGGGGCGCCGGATTATCAAGACCGGCCGGCGCGGCAAATACCTGCTGATCGGATTCGATCACGGCACCCTTATCGTGCATCTGGGCATGTCCGGCCATTTGCGGATACTGCCGGCGGGAATCGAGCCGAAGCTGCACGATCATTTCGATCTGGCGGTGGAAACCTGCGTGATGCGGATGACCGATCCGCGCCGTTTCGGCGCTGTTCTATGGCATGACAACGCGGACGGACACGTCGAAGAGCACATACTTCTGCGCGGCCTCGGACTGGAGCCGCTGGAAGGCCGTTTCGACGCCGCCCTGCTGCACCGGATGACGCGCAATCGCGGCGCGGCCATCAAGCAGGTATTGCTGGCCGGCGATATCGTGGTCGGCGTCGGCAATATCTACGCCTCTGAGAGTTTGTTCAAGGCAGGCATCAACCCCAAGACGCCGGCCAGCCGGATCAGCTTGGCGCGCTATGAAAAGCTGGCGCCCGCCATTTGCGAAACGCTGACCGCCGCCATCGAGCAGGGCGGCAGCAGCCTGCGCGATTTCATCGCCGTCAATGGCCAGTCCGGCTATTTTCAGCAAAGCTACTTCGTCTATAACCGCGCCGACGAGCCCTGCCGCATATGCGGCAAGACGATCCGCCAGATCAAACAGGGCCAGCGTTCGACCTTTTATTGCGTGAGTTGCCAGCGATGAAGCCTATCGTGGAGAAAGCCCTGAAGACATCCAAAGCATCCGCGGCATCCGCGGCATCAGGCATCGGCGGCTATGCCGATCCCTCGTTTTCCGGCGCCGTCATCGCCTGGCAGAAAACGCATGGACGCCATGCATTGCCGTGGCAGAACACGCGCGACGCGTACCGCATCTGGCTGTCCGAAATCATGCTGCAACAGACCCAGGTCAGCGCGGTGATTCCGTATTACCAGCGCTTTCTGCAGCGCTTTCCCGACGTGGCTCTGCTGGCGGCGGCAGCCTCCGAAGAAGTGATGGCCTTGTGGAGCGGACTCGGATATTACTCGCGCGCGCGCAATCTGCATCGCTGCGCGCAAAGAGTCGCGGCCGAGTACGGCGGCGTGTTTCCGGACGATCCCGCGCTGCTGGCGGAACTGCCCGGCATCGGACGTTCGACCGCCGCCGCGATTGCCGCGTTCGCCTACGGCAAGCGCGCCGCCATCCTGGACGGCAATGTGAAACGGGTCTTTGCGCGCGTATTCGGCGTCGAGGGTTTTCCGGGCGCCAAGCCGGTCGAAGACCAGTTGTGGCGCCGCGCCGTGGATCTGCTTCCGCTGCACGACATGGAATCCTATACGCAGGGTTTGATGGATCTCGGCGCCACGCTTTGCACGCGCGGCAAGCCGGCCTGCGAGCGTTGCCCGCTGACGGCGCGCTGCGTGGCCCATGCCACACAGCGGGTGGCGGAATTGCCGGTGCGCAAACCGAAGAAAGCGATTCCCGAACGCAGCACGGCCATGCTGGTAATTGCCGATGGCAATGAGATATTGCTGCAGCAGCGGCCCGACAGCGGCATCTGGGGCGGCCTGCTGTCGTTGCCCGAATGCGTGCTGGAGGCCGAGGCAGACAACGATTCCGATGAAGACTTGCGGCGCCGCGACACCGAAATCGCGCGCGTCGTGATGCCGTTCGGCATACTGCAAAGCTGCGCGCCGCTGCAGGCCTTCTCGCATGTATTCACGCACTTCAAGCTGCAGGTGGCGCCGTATCGGGTGCTGCTGGAAAAACGCGTGCCGCATGTCGGCCAGGACGATTTTTTATGGTATCCGATCCGGCAACTGGCCGATGCGCCGCTGCCGGCGCCGGTGAAAAAGCTGTTGCTGGGATTGTTCCTGCGTGAGGATTTGTTTTCGGCCTGACAGAAAAGCCGGCCGCTTTGATGCCTGTTTTTACCCCTCGGACGCGTCGCCCGGGCCGCTCAATTCACGATGCCGCAATACCACGCGTTCGCTGGCCGTGAAATGTGCGCTCAGGCGTTCGGCCATGTAAACCGAACGGTGCTGTCCACCGGTGCAGCCGATGGCCACGGTCAGGTAACTGCGATTGTCGCGCTTGAATGCGGGCAGCCATTTCTCCACGAATTGCCGGATGTCCGTCAGCAATTCGGTCGCTTCCGGCAAGGCCGCCAGGAAGTCGATTACCGGCTGGTCGCGGCCGGTCAGCGGCCGCAGCGCGATGTCGTAATGCGGGTTGGGCAGCATGCGCACATCGAATACCAGATCGGCGTCGAGCGGCACGCCGAATTTGAAGGCGAACGATTCGAACAGCAGCGTCAGGGGCGCGCGTTCGATGGCGACCAGTTCGTTGATCCAGGCACGCAATTTGTTGGCGCGCAGGTTGGAGGTATCGATCAATTGCCCAAGCACTTCGATTTCGCCCATCAATTCGCGTTCGGTGCGGATGCATTCGACCAGTGTCAGCCGGTCGGCCGGGTTGCGGTTCGGCAGCAGGCGATGCGACAAGGGATGGCTGCGGCGGGTTTCCGAGAAACGGTTGACCAGCGATTCGGTGGTGGCGGTCAGGAAGAATACCTTGACGTCGTGCCCTTCATCTTTCAATAACTGGATATCGTGGGGCAGCTCATCGAGCGAGGCTGCGCTGCGCGCGTCCATGGCGACCGCCAGCTTGTCGTCGACGTCGCGCGAGCGGATGGCGACCAGTTCGCGCAGCAGCCCCGGCGGCAGATTATCGACGCAGAAATAGCCGGCATCTTCGAGCGCCCGAAGCGCGACCGATTTGCCCGAACCGGAAATGCCTGTAATAAGAATGATCCGCATGACTGAAATAATAACTCATCAGCGGATATAAAAGATGAATGCGGCAAAGAGGCTGCTGCAAAGTCAAGCTGGCTAGGCGCGTCGCCGCAGACAGTACGCTAGTACGGCAAGGCGGCAGCAACGACGCCAGATTGGCTTTGCAGCAGCCTCTTCAGTTGTCGTCCATGGCTTTGCGTTGTCTCGCGATGAATTCCTGCAGCGTGTCGATGCCGCGCAGTTGCAGAATCGTATTGCGCACGGCGGCTTCCAGCAGCACCGCGATATTGCGGCCGGCCGCCACGGGGATCACGACCTTGCGGATCGGCAGGCCGAGCACGTCTTCGAACTGCGCGTCGATCGGCAGCCGTTCGTAATTTTCTTCCAGCGTGCTGCGCCGGACCAGATGGACGATCAGCTTCAGGCGCATTTTCCGGCGTACTGCCGTCTCGCCGAAGATTGCCTTGATGTCGAGAAGCCCGAGGCCACGCACTTCCAGCAGGTTTTGCAGCAGCGGCGGGCAGCGTCCTTCGATCATGTTCGGCGCAATGCGCGCGAATTCCACCGAGTCGTCGGCCACCAGGCCGTGGCTGCGCGAAATCAGTTCCAGCCCGAGTTCGCTTTTGCCGAGGCCGGACTCGCCGGTGATCAGCACGCCCACGCCCAGCACATCCATGAATACGCCGTGCATCGATATCTGCTGCGCCAGCTTCTTGGACAGATACACGCGCAGGTAATCGATCACCTGCGCCGCGGGTAACGGCGTCGAGAACAGCGGAATGTTTTTTTCGTCGCAGATTGCCAGGATGTCCGGCGGCGTCGCCAGGCCCTGCGCGATGATGAAGGCCGGCGGTTCGCCCGCGACCAGTTCGGCGGTCTGGTGCGCGCGCGATGCCGGAGACAGGCGTTGATAGTATTCGGTTTCCTGATGGCCGTAGACCTGGATGCGGCCCGGATGGATCAGGTTCAAATGGCCGATCTGGTCGGCGGCGGAAACGGCGTCGCCGGAGATCAGGCGTTCGGCGCCGGCAAAACCGGCAAACCAGCCGAGTTGCAGGGACTCGCGGTTTTCGTCGTACAGCTGTTGGATGGAGAGCGCGGTATAAGAGGGCATCAGGCCGTCTTTTCCATGGTTGGCTGCCAGTTGACGATGCGCGCATGCACGGTCGCCGCATCGGGATCGGTGGCCAGCGTGGCGCGCATGCCGCTATCGGAAAACAGCTCCGCGATTTCGGACAGGATTTCCAGATGCTGCTGGGTGACGTTGTCGGGGATCAGCAGAAAAATCAGCAGTTTGACGGGTTCGCCGTCGGGCGATTCGAAAGGAATCGGTTCGGCCAGCCGCACGAAGGCGGCGATCGGCGCTTTCAATCCCTTGATCCTGCCGTGCGGTACGGCGACGCCATGGCCGAGGCCGGTCGAGCCCAGGCGCTCGCGTGCGAACAGATTGTCGGAAACGGTGGATCGGGCGATGCCGCAATTGTTTTCGAATATCAGTCCAGCCTGTTCGAAAGCGCGCTTTTTGCTGGAAACTTCCAGATCGACGACAACGTTTTCCAGCGCGAGAATTTTTGCAAGGTTTGTCATGGGGCCAGACATGCTACGGAAATGAACTTTTGCGGATTATAGGCTTGTTTTTGGCTTCTGTAACCTCGTTCGGCGGGTTGCGGGCAGCCTGTGCGGACCGCTCGAACCGAAGCCGCACGATAGTCTATTTCCCGCCGACAACTCGCTTTTGTCCGGCGCCCTGTAAGACAGGTTCAGTGCAGATTCAGTGGAACTCAACCCGCAGAAACATGAACAGGACATCGCCGTTGCCTTTGTTTTTCGACAGCCGCGGCACATAGGATGCCATCAGCTTGGTGCTCTGCGTGCCCACCGAGGCCAGCGGCAATGCGATCGGGAACGGGATGCCGTTGAAATAATCCTGGCGGCTCATCAGCATGGCGGTATAGCCAAGCCCGGCTTCCAGGCCCGTATCGGCGATCGGATATACCCATTCATATGCGTAACCGGCCATCAGTTGCGGTTTTTTATGCGAATCCGAAATGGCCATTGCATACAGCGATTCGTCGTTGCCGGAAGCATTGCGCAATGTGCGCCCATAGCCGCCGCCCCAGGATTTTTCGTTGAGCTGATCGAGCTTTTCACGGCTATAGGTGTCGCGTCCATGATGCGCCCAGCCGGAAAGATAAACTGCGTCGGTGCCGTTGTCGGCGATGTTGCTCATGCGGGATTTGAGCGCCTCCCAACGGGAGTCGCCCGCTTCATCGGCAAGCGCGGGAACCGTGCATAGCACGGTGGCGCCGAACAGCGCGGCGGATAGAAATTTTCGATGTTGCATGATTGTTATCTATTTGTTGTGTTGAACGGAATAAATTCTATTTGTTCAACTGTTTCTTATGGCATACAAAGCGGATTTGTTACATCTGTTGCGTACCGATTGGGCGCAGGAAACCACCCCTTTCATAGAGGGCTTTTCGTGGCGAAGTATGAAGTTGTTGCTTAAATTGAATTATTGCCGTGCGTGGCGCAGATTGGATGGCGGTTTTCCGGTGGAGAAATTACTGCGCCATGGATTGATGTCCAGTCCGCCGCGCCGCGTATAGCGCGCATAGACGGCCAGTTTGAGCGGTTTGCAATGGCGCAGGATATCGACAAAGATGCGCTCCACGCATTGTTCGTGGAACTCGTTGTGCTCGCGCAGGCCGATCAGGTATTTCAGCAGGCCTTCCTGATCGATCGGCGCGCCGACGTACTGGATCTGCACGCTGCCCCAGTCCGGTTGTCCGGTGACCAGGCAGTTCGATTTCAGCAGATGCGATACCAGCGTCTCCTCGACCGTTGCGGCGCCTTGGTCAACGGACAGCAGGTTCGGATTCGGCTGGTAGCTGTCGACTTCGATATCCAGCCGATCCAGCAGCAGGCCTTCCATCTGCGCCATTTTGAGCGAAGCGAATTCGGCCGCCGGGGTCAGCGCGACGTGCACCGGCGCGCCGAATCCGGCGGACAGATCGGCCCGCAGCAGGTTCAGCAGGGCTTCGGCGCCGGCCAGCCTGGTCTGGTTGAACGAATTCAGATACAGCTTGAAGGATTTCGATTCGACGATATTCGGCGAATCCGCCGGGACGGTCACCGTGACGATGGCGATTTCAGGCTTGCCGCGCAGGTTCAGCCATGAAACTTCATAGGCGTTCCAGATATCCACGCCGAAAAACGGCAGCGCGCCGTGCAGTCCCAGTTCGGCGCGCTTGCCCTCGCGCGCGATCGGAAACAGCAGCGACGGCTCGTATTGCGTGCAATAGGCGCTGGGTTTGCCCAGCGGCGAGGCATCGGGGGAATTGTTTGTGCTCATTACTGCAGCTTATCCCAAGAACAATTGATACAAAGGGTTCTTGCTTTCATCCCAGTGGCGATAGCCCAGGTTGGCGAGGAAGGCGCGGAACGATTTCATTTCGGCCTTCGGCACCTGCAGGCCGACCAGGATGCGGCCGACATCGCCGCCCTGGCTGCGATAGTGGAACAGGCTGATGTTCCAGTCCGGACCCATGCTGTTCAGAAAACGCATCAGCGCGCCGGGGCGTTCCGGGAATTCGAAGCGGTACAGCAATTCGTTTTGCGCCAGTCCGCTCTTGCCGCCGACCAGATGGCGGATATGCACCTTGGCCAATTCGTCATGGGTCAGGTCCAGCGTGCGATAGCCGTGTTTCTCGAAGCTTTTGGCGATCTTGCCGGAGTCCTCGCTGCTGCCGGTCTGAATGCCGACGAAGATGTGGGCTTCTTTCTGGTCGCTGATCCGGTAGTTGAATTCGGTCACGTTGCGCGGCCCGACCAGTTCGCAGAAGCGGCGGAAACTGCCGCGTTCTTCCGGGATGGTGACCGCGAACACGGCTTCGCGCGCCGCGCCGACATCGGCCATTTCGGCGACGAAACGCAAGCGGTCGAAATTCATGTTGGCGCCGCTGGCGATGGTCACCAGGGTTTCGTTCTTCAGCGGTTTTTTGTTCAGGCGCGCGCGTTCCAGATAGGCCTTGGCGCCGGCCACGGCCAGAGCGCCGGCCGGTTCCAGAATGCTGCGGGTGTCCTGGAATACGTCCTTGATCGCGGTGCACACCGCATCGGTATCGACCAGGATGACCTCGTCGACATATTTCTGCGCCAGGCGGAAGGTTTCCTCGCCGGCCAGCTTGACCGCGGTGCCGTCGGAAAACAGGCCGACGTCGCCCAGCGTGACGCGGCGGCCGGCTTTCAGGCTGCGCGCCATCGCGTCGGAGTCGCTGGTCTGCACGCCGATGATCTTGATGTCGGGACGTACCGCCTTGACATAGGCGGCCACGCCCGCAATCAGTCCGCCGCCGCCGATGGCGACGAAGATGGCATGGATCGCCCCGGCATGCTGGCGCAGGATTTCCATGCCGATCGTGCCTTGGCCGGCGATGACGTAGGGGTCGTCGAAGGGATGCACGAAGGTCAGTTTCTGTTTCTTTTCCAGCGTCAGCGCATGCGTGTAGGCATCGGAATACGATTCGCCGTGCAGCACCACTTCGCCGCCCAGCGCCTTGACCGCCTCGATCTTGACATCCGGCGTGGTGGTCGGCATCACGATCACGGCGCGGCAGCCGAGCCGGGCGGAGGACAGCGCGACGCCTTGCGCGTGATTGCCGGCGGAGGCGCAGATCACCCCATGCTTGAGCTGCAGCGGCGTCAGGTGCGCCATCATGTTGTACGCGCCGCGCAGCTTGAAGCTGCGTACGCTTTGCATGTCTTCGCGCTTGAAGTAAATCTTGTTGTCCATCCGTTGCGACAGATTCGCCGCCGGTTGCAGCGGCGTTTCGATGGCGACGTCGTAGACGCGCGCTGTCAGTATTTTTTGCAGGTAATCTGTTTTCATGAATTTCGATGCGTGCGTATGTATGGTCAGGCGGATGGACAGGCGAACTGCCCATTATAATGGAGCGCAACGATGACGTCGCGCCGTTGCCGGCCGTGGCGGCTTTCCGGTTTTTTCGGGGGGCATTTCCGGGGTGAATTCCAGATGAATTTTAATGATTGAATCCGCTGCAGCCTGGCTGATGAACGCGCTCGCGTTGCCGGCAGTGGGCTTGCCGACGGTATTTACGATCAGTTTTATCTCCGCCACGCTGTTGCCGCTGGCCTCGGAACCGGCCGTTTTCGCCGTAATTAAATCGAATCCATCGCTGTTATGGCCCGCGATCCTGGTCGCCACCGCCGGCAATTCGCTGGGCGGCGCGGTTGACTACTGGCTGGGCTTTGGCGCCAAGAAGGCCGTCTCCGAAGAGCTGGGAGGCCGCTGGTTCGGCTGGCTCGCGCGTTTCGGCCCCAGGGCGATGCTGTTGAGCTGGCTGCCGGTGGTCGGCGATCCGCTTTGCGTACTGGCCGGCTGGCTCAAGCTGCCGTTCTGGCCCTCGCTGTTTTACATCGCCATGGGGAAGTTTTTCCGCTACGTCGTGCTGACCTGGATATTGCTGCGCATTCCGGACGGCATCTGGCACCAGATCGGCGCCTGGCTGGGGTAAGGGGGGGTACAATTGTTTGACGGCAATTGTTGGGATCAGGCATCGCCTTGCAGCGCAATAAGTTAGAATGCTCTTTTAGCAGATCAATCATTAATTACCGATGAACGCCCCCGCCAAAATTCAAGTATTGCTTTCCGATGCGCCGCACGGCGACGGGTCTACGCGCTTGCGTGAAATTCCCTATAACTACACCTCGTTTTCCGATCGCGAAATCGTGATCCGGCTGCTGGGCGAGGAGGCATGGGGCCTGCTCGACGAATTGCGCGGCAAGCGCCAGACCGGACGCTCGGCGCGCATGCTGTACGAAGTGCTCGGCGATATCTGGGTGGTGCGCCGCAATCCCTATCTGCAGGACGATCTGCTGGACAATCCGAAGCGCCGCGCCGCGCTGATCGAAGCCTTGAATCATCGCCTGGCCGAAGTCGACAAGCGCCGCATCGCCAGCGATCTGGCCGAAGCGGACGATCAGGTCGCGCGCATTCGCAGCGCCAATGTCGAAGCCTTGCTGAAGGCGGCGCAAAAGGCAATCGCCGATTTCGGCGAGGAATTCAAGCATACCTACGATCTGCGCAAGCGCGCCACGCGGGAATTGGGCCGCTATACCGCCAAGGACAACATCAAGTTCGACGGCCTGTCGCGCGTATCGCACGTTACCGACGCGACCGATTGGCGCGTGGAATATCCGTTCGTGGTGCTGACGCCCGACAGCGAAGACGAAATGGCCGGCCTGGTCAAGGCCTGCGTCTCGCTGGGGCTGACCATCATTCCGCGCGGCGGCGGCACCGGCTATACCGGCGGCGCGATTCCGCTGACGCCGTTGTCGGCCGTCATCAATACCGAAAAACTGGAAGAGCTCGGCCCCGTCGAAATGACGGTGCTGCCGGGCCTGGACAAGCCGTACGCGACGATTTTCTCGGGCGCCGGCGTGGTCACCAAGCGCGTGACCGATACGGCGGCCAAGGCCGGCTTCGTGTTCGCGGTCGATCCGACCTCGTCCGAAGCATCGTGCATCGGCGGCAATATCGCGATGAACGCAGGCGGCAAGAAGGCCGTGCTGTGGGGCACCGCCCTGGATAATCTCGCCAGCTGGCGCATGGTCGATCCGAACGGCGACTGGTTGAACGTCACGCGGATCAATCACAATCTGAGCAAGATCCACGATGCGCCGGAAGCGGTCTTCAAGCTCGAATGGACGCATCCGTCGGAAAAAGGCGCCCAGATCGAAGATCCGTTCAAGACCGAAACCCTGGTTATCCCGGGACGCAAATTCCGCAAGGAAGGCCTGGGCAAGGATGTCACCGATAAATTCCTGTCGGGGCTGCCGGGGGTGCAGAAGGAAGGCTGCGACGGCATGATCACGTCGGCGGTCTGGATTCTGCACAAGATGCCGACCTATACGCGCACGGTGTGCATGGAGTTCTTCGGCCAGCCGCGCGATGCGATTCCGTCGATCGTCGAAATCAAGGATTTCATGGACGCCGAGACCCGCAAGGGCGGCGCCACCCTGGCCGGCCTGGAGCATATGGACGAGCGCTATCTGCGCGCGGTCGGCTACGCGACCAAATCCAAGCGCGGCGCCTTTCCGAAGATGGCGCTGTTCGGAGACATCGTCGGCAACGACGAAAACGCCGTGGCGCACGCCGCCTCGGAAGTGGTGCGCATCGCCAACAACCGCGTCGGCGAAGGCTTTATCGCGGTCAGCCCGGAAGCGCGCAAGAAATTCTGGCTGGACCGTTCGCGCACGGCCGCCATCGCGAAACACACCAATGCGTTCAAGATCAACGAAGACGTCGTGATCCCGCTGAACCGCATGGGCGAATACACCGATGGCGTCGAGCGCATCAACATCGAATTGTCGACCCGGAACAAATTGCAGTTGCTGGGTGAATTGCGCAGTTTCTTCACCAAGGGCAATCTGCCGCTGGGCAAGAACGACGATGCCGAAGGCGAGAGCATTCCGGCCGCCGAAATGCTGGAAGACCGCGTGCACCAGGCCGAGCAGGTGCTCGACAGCGTCCAGGCGCGCTGGACTTACCTGCTGGATCATATCGAGCAGCCGCTCGCCGAAGCCCAGCCGAAATTGCTTGAACTGCTGCCGGAAGCGATCGGCAGGCAGATTCCGCAACGCCTGCTGGAACAGCCGGACGCGCGCATCTTCGAGCTGATGCAGGACCGCACCTTCCGCGTTTCCTGGAAGAACGAAGTGCGGGCGCCGCTGCGCAATATTTTCAATGGCGCGGCGTTCAAGCCGATCCTGGACGAATGCACCGCGATCCACAAGAGCGTCTTGCGCGGCCGCGTGTTCGTGGCGCTGCATATGCATGCCGGCGACGGCAACGTGCATACCAATATTCCGGTCAATTCCGATCACTACGAGATGCTGCAGGACGCCCATCAGGCGGTTGCCCGCATCATGGATCTGGCGCGCTCGCTGGACGGTGTGATTTCGGGCGAGCACGGCATCGGCATCACCAAGCTGCAATTCCTGAAAGAGGATGAAATCAGCGAATTCCGCGATTACAAATTGCGCATCGATCCGGAAGGCCGTTTCAACAAGGGCAAGCTGCTGAACCTGGGGGGCCTCGAAGCCGACCTCAGCAATGCCTACACGCCTTCGTTCGGCCTGATGGGGCATGAATCGCTGATCATGCAGCAAAGCGATATCGGCGCGATCGCCAGCAGCGTCAAGGATTGCCTGCGCTGCGGCAAATGTAAACCCGTCTGCGCAACCCATGTGCCGCGCGCCAATCTGCTGTATTCGCCACGCAATAAAATTTTGGCGACTTCGCTGCTGGTTGAAGCCTTCCTGTATGAAGAGCAGACCCGGCGCGGCGTATCGATCAAGCACTGGGAAGAATTCGAAGACGTGGCCGATCACTGCACGGTCTGCCACAAGTGCGTGACGCCTTGCCCGGTCGACATCGATTTCGGCGACGTCTCGATGAATATGCGCAATCTGTTGCGCAAGATGGGCAAGAAGTCGTTCAATCCGGGCACCACCGCCGCGATGTTCTTCCTGAATGCGACCGATCCCGCCACCATCAACGTCACGCGCCAGGTCATGACCGGCTGGGGTTTCAAGGCGCAGCGCTTCGGCAACGAACTGCTGAAGAAATTCGCGCGCAAGCAGACCAGGAAGCCGCCTGCGACGCATGGCAAGCCGCCGGTCAAGGAGCAGGTGATTCATTTCATCAACAAGAAAATGCCGGGCAATCTGCCGAAGAAGACGGCGCGCGCGCTGCTCGATATCGAGGACGACAAGATCGTGCCGATCATCCGCAATCCGCAGACCACCACAGCCGATACGGAAGCGGTGTTCTATTTCCCGGGCTGCGGCTCCGAGCGGCTGTTCTCGCAGGTCGGCCTTGCCACGCAAGCCATGCTGTGGCGCGTCGGCGTGCAGACCGTGCTGCCGCCGGGCTATCTGTGCTGCGGTTATCCGCAACGCGGCGCCGGCGATTTCGAGAAGGGCGAGAAGATCATCACCGACAACCGGGTGCTGTTCCATCGCATGGCAAACACGCTAAATTATCTCGATATCAAAACGGTGATCGTGTCGTGCGGTACCTGCTACGATCAGTTGCAGGGCTATGAATTCGACAAGATTTTCCCGGGCTGCCGCATCATGGACATCCATGAATACCTGCTGGAAAAGGATGTCACGCTGTCGGGCGTGAAGGGTACGCGCTACATGTATCACGATCCGTGCCATACGCCGATGAAGCTGCAGGATCCGTTGAAGACGGTGAATGCGCTGATTTCGACGGATGACGGCAAGCTGGTCGAAAAGAACGAGCGCTGCTGCGGCGAATCGGGCACTTTCGGCGTGGCCCGGCCGGACATCGCGACCCAGGTGCGCTTCCGCAAGGAAGAGGAAATGGTCAAGGGCGCGGACAAGATGCGCGCCGACGGCTTCGAGGGCGAAGTCAAGATACTGACATCGTGTCCTTCATGCCTGCAGGGCCTGAATCGCTACAACGACGATTCGGGCACGACTGCCGACTATATCGTGGTCGAAATGGCCAAGCACTTGATGGGCGAGAATTGGCTGCCGGAATACGTGGAACGCGCCAATAACGGCGGCATCGAGCGGGTTCTGGTGTAAGGCATGAGCGCATCTGATCATTGCGAATTGTGCGCGCAGGATGGCGGCGAGGTTTTGTTTCGCGCTGCTGATTTCCGGGTGGTGCTGGTCGACGACGCGGCCTATCCGGGGTTTTGCCGCGTGATATGGCAGGCGCACGTCAAGGAAATGACAATGCTGCCGCCGGGGCAGCGCGCCATTCTGATGGATGCCGTCTGGCGCGTCGAAGCGGCGCTGCTGGAGGCGATGCGGCCGGCCAAGGTGAATCTGGCCAGCCTCGGCAATATGACGCAGCATCTGCACTGGCATCTGATTCCGCGGTTTACGGACGATGCGCATTTTCCGAATCCGATCTGGGGCGCCGCGCAGCGTGGCGCCGAGGCCGAAACGACGGCGGCGCGCAGCGCCTTGCTGCCGTCATTGCGTGAGGCAATCGTCCGTCATTTGACAGCCTGAGAGTAACGCCGGCTTGCTCCGGCGGCAAAAGGAATTACCTATGAGCGCTTCCGGACAATCAGCAACTCCATCCGCACCTGCACCGCGGCCGACCGCATTCAAGGTGCGCAAGCAATCGCGCGTCATGGAAGTCAGTTTCGACGATGGCGCCGAATTTTCGCTGCCATTCGAATTGATGCGCGTGTATTCGCCTTCCGCCGAAGTGCGCGGCCATGCTCCCGGCCAGGAAACCTTGCAACTGGGCAAGCGCGAGGTTGACATCGTTGCGCTGGAACCGGTCGGCAATTACGGCGTCAAACCGGTTTTCTCCGACGGCCACGACAGCGGCATTTATACTTGGGATTATCTGTACCAATTGGGCCGCGACGGCGCCGCGATGTGGGAAACGTATCTGCAGCAGCTTGAAGCCGCGGGTCACACGCGCGAATCCGGACGCGCAGCCGGCGCGGCGCCGGCGCCGAAGCCCGCAACCGGCGCCGGTTGCGCAAGCGGACATCGGCATTAGCGTGCGCGCCGTGCCGGGTTTCTCACTTTTTCATGCTTGCTATGCGAGGTTGCAATGACTAATACCACTCACTTCGGTTATGAAACCGTGGAAGAAGATGCCAAGGTCCACAAAGTGGCCGAAGTTTTCCATTCGGTGGCGTCCAAATACGATGTCATGAACGATCTGATGTCGGCCGGCATGCATCGGCTCTGGAAAACCTTCACCATTGCCCAGGCCGGCGTGCGTCCCGGCTTCAAGGTGCTCGATATTGCGGGCGGCACCGGGGATCTGGCCAAGGCATTCGCCAGGCAGGCCGGCCCCGCCGGCGAAGTCTGGCTGACCGATATCAACGAGTCGATGCTGCGGGTCGGGCGCGACCGCCTATTGAATAACGGCATTGCCACCCCCAGCTTACTGTGCGATGCCGAAAAGCTGCCGTTTCCCGATAATTATTTCGATCGGGTCACAGTGGCGTTCGGCTTGCGCAACATGACCCACAAGGATCAGGCACTGGCAGAAATGCAGCGAGTATTGAAACCGGGCGGCAAATTGCTGGTGTTAGAATTCTCGAAGGTCTGGCGGCCGTTGCAGAAACCATACGATGTCTATTCGTTTTCGGTTCTGCCATGGCTGGGCAAGCGGATTGCCAACGACGCCGACAGCTATCGCTATCTGGCCGAGTCGATCCGGATGCATCCGGACCAGAATGGGTTGAAGCAGATGTTGATCGATGCGGGGCTGGAACGTGTCGAGTACTTTAATCTGACGGCCGGCGTTGCCGCGCTGCATACCGGAATCAAGCTTTAAGTTTGCCTTCTTACAGGAAATACATGAAACGATTTTTGATTGCGCTGCTGATTGCCGTAATGACTCTCGCGACGATGATGTCGACAGCGGAGGCGCGCCGTCTGGGCGGTGGCGGCTCATTCGGCAAGTCGTCGTCTTATTCGCGTCAGAATTCCGCCACGCCTACGCCGAGCCAGCCTTCCTATGCGGCGCCCCGGCCGGCAGCGCCCGCGGCCGCTCCCGGCGCGGCGGTGCCGCCCAAACCGGCCAGCCCATGGCGCGGCATTGTCGGCGGCGCCCTTGCAGGACTCGGCATTGGCGCGCTGCTTTCGCATTTCGGCATGGGCGGCGCGATGGGCGGCATGCTTTCCAGTCTCCTGATGCTCGCCGTCATTGCAATGGTGATCATGTTCGTGTTCCGCATGTTCAGCCGCAAGAGCGGCCCGCAGGCGGCCAACGAGCCGTTTTATCCGGGCGGTAATAGCGGACAGTCTTCCTACGGCACCACTACGCCGCCGGCCGCGCCTTCCGCATTTTCCTCGTATTCCTCCGGGACGCCGGAGATCGGATCGGGTTTGCCGCCGCAACCATCCTCGGGGTCTTCCAGTTTGAATGCCGGATTCGGCAGCAGCGGCGCGCCTTTGCCGGGCGGATTGCCGGCAGTGCAGCTCGGCATCCCCGCCGATTTCGACGCCGCCGCGTTCGTGCGCAATGCCAAATCCTATTTCATTCGTCTGCAGGCGGCCGGCGACCGCGGCGATATTCACGATATCCGCGAATTCACTTCGCCGGAAATGTTTGCCGAATTGAAATTGCAAATTCAGGAGCGCGGCGCCACACCGAATGTGACCGACGTTGTGAAGCTCGATGGCGAATTGCTCGGCATCGAACAAATCAGCGACGAATATCTGGCGACGGTACGCTTTACCGGGTTGATCAAGGAAGCGCCGGATGCATCCGCCGAACCGTTTGTCGAATTATGGAACTTCGCCAAGCCGGTCGAAGGCCCGGGCGGCTGGGTGCTGGCTGGCATACAGCAGGCATCCTGAGTTTTGGCGGGGCTGCGGGCCATATGCCCGCTTTCTTCGTTTTTTGTCCTGGCCTGAATTTGTCGCCCATCCTGCCTGTTTCAATCGTGCCGCTCGTTTATTACGGGCGGTTTTATTTTGTAGCCATTGCGTCCGGGCCGCTTCATCGGGTTTAATAGAACCCATTTCATTGCGCTTTAATCCATGACGCCTGATTCCCTTCACCTTCTTGCTCCTCTCTGCCATGCCATCAATCATTTGCTGGCGCAAGAGCCCTGGGCGCGGCAAAAGCTGCTGGCGCATTGCGGCAAGACAGCCGCAATCGACATGGGCGCGCTGACCCTGCGTTTGCGCGTGACCGTCGACGGCATGGTGGAAGCGGCGGAAAAGGAAGCCGCCAGCGATGTGACGATCCGGCTCAAGCTTTCCGATTTGCCGTTGCTGGCCGCGAATGCCGAGCGCGCATTCTCATATGTGAAAATCGAAGGCGATGCAGATTTCGCCAATACCATTTCGCAATTGACCAGGGATTTGCGATGGGACGCGGGACACGATCTGAGCAAGGTGTTCGGCGAGATCGCGGCGCAAAGAATGGTTTCCGGCGCGGCTTCCGCATTTGCAAGCGTGCGCGCCACGCATCGCTCGTTCACCGAAAATCTGGCCGAATACTTTCTTGAAGAGCAGCCGATGCTGGTGCGTCCTTCCGCGGTTGCGGAAATCGGCGGCGAAGTCGGCAAGCTGCGCGACGATGTCGAGCGGCTTGCCAAGCGCATCGAAAAACTGGAAGGCAAGCGTTAAAGATGAAAGCGCATTAAATGATACTAAGAACACTGCGTCTGCTCAAAATCCTGCGGGTCGTGATCCGTTACGGCCTGGACGATATAGCGATGACCGGGCTGAAGGCGCCGCGTATTTCAAAACTGCTGAACCGTCTGTTGTTCTGGCGCGATCTGTCGGCGCCGGACGGCGTGCGCCTGCGCATGGCGCTGGAAGACTTGGGGCCGATTTTCGTCAAGTTCGGGCAGGTGCTGTCGACGCGGCAGGATTTGCTTCCGCCCGATGTCGCCAGCGAGCTGGCCAAGCTGCAGGATCGCGTGCCGCCTTTCGATTCGGACCTGGCGATCGCGCAGATCGTCAAATCGCTGGGTGCGCATCCGGATCAGTTATTCGAGAGTTTCGAGCGGGTGCCGGTCGCCTCGGCGTCGATTGCGCAAGTGCATTTCGCGGTGCTGAAGGACGGCACGGAAGTCGCGGTCAAGGTGTTGCGGCCGGGCATGAAGAAGAATATCGATGAAGACGTCGATCTGATGCATATCGCCGCCGGCTGGATGGAGGCGCTCTGGGCCGACGGGCGCCGTCTGAAGGCGAAGGAGGTTGTCGGCGAGTTCGACAAATATCTGCACGACGAGCTGGACCTGATGCGCGAGGCCGCCAATGGCAGCCAATTGCGCCGCAACTTCGCCAAATCCGAATTGCTGATCGTACCGGAAATGTATTGGGATTACTGCTCGTCGTCGGTGATCGTGATGGAGCGGATGAAGGGCATCCCGATTTCCCAGACCGAGCGCCTGATCGCCGAAGGCGTCGATTTGTCCAAGCTGTCGCGCGACGGTGTTGAAATTTTTTTCACGCAAGTGTTCCGCGACGGCTTTTTTCATGCGGACATGCATCCGGGGAATATCCTGGTATCGATCGAACCGGCGACGTTCGGGCGTTATATCGCGCTCGATTTCGGCATCGTCGGTACGCTCAATGATTTCGACAAGGATTACCTGTCGCAGAATTTCCTGGCGTTTTTCCAGCGCGATTACAAACGGGTCGCCGAGGCGCACATCGAATCCGGCTGGGCGCCGAAGGAGACGCGCGTCGACGAACTGGAATCGGCGGTGCGCGCCTGTTGCGAACCGATTTTCGACCGGCCATTGAAGGATATTTCGTTCGGACAGGTACTGCTGCGGCTGTTTCAGACGTCACGCCGTTTCAACGTCGAAGTACAGCCGCAACTGGTGCTGCTGCAAAAGACCCTGCTCAATATCGAAGGTTTGGGACGGCAGCTGGATCCGGAACTCGACCTGTGGAAAACCGCCAAACCGCACCTGGAACGCTGGATGAACGAGCAAGTCGGATGGCGCGGTTTCGTGCAGCAATTGAAGCTGGAAGTGCCGCGCTACAGCCGTCTGCTGCCGCAATTGCCGCGCCTGGCGCATCAGGCGCTCACCAAGGCGACCGAATCGGATGGCCAGCGCAATAGCGATTTGCTGAAACGGCTGATCGCCGAGCAGAAGCGAACGAATATGCTGCTCGGAATTGCCGTGTACTTCGGTGGTGGTTTGGTGGGAGGAATACTGCTGATGAACCTATTGCTGCGCTGGATAGCGCACGGCGGCTGATTTTCGGCTGATTTCGGCTGCTGCCCGCTTCGATCAGGCAAACAGGCGCGCCAGCTCCAGACCCGGTTCAGCAGCCCGCATGAACGCTTCGCCGACCAGAAACGCATGGACATTGTGGTCGCGCATGCGTTTGACGTCATCGGCGTCACGGATGCCCGATTCTGTGACGACCAGTTTATCGGACGGAATACGAGGCAATAAATCGATGGTGTTCTGCAGCGAGGTTTCGAAAGTGCGCAGGTTGCGGTTGTTGATGCCCAGCAGCGAAGTCTTCAAACGCAATGCCGCATCCAGTTCCAGGCCATCGTGTATTTCCACCAATACGCTCATGCCGAGCTCAAGGGCGCAAGTTTCCAATTCCGCCATCAGCCCGTGATCGAGGGCGGCGACGATCAGCAGAATCGCATCGGCGCCCCAATTGCGCGCCTGATAGATCTGGTAAGGATCGATGATGAAATCCTTGCGCAACGCCGGCAACGCGCAAGCGCCGCGCGCCTGTTTGAGATAGGCTGGCGCGCCCTGGAAGAATTTTTCATCCGTCAATACCGACAGGCAAGCGGCGCCATGGCTTGCATAGCTGACCGCAATGCCGGCCGGATCGAAATTTTCGCGCAGGATGCCTTTCGACGGCGACGCCTTTTTGACTTCGGCGATTACCGCCGCGGCGCCGGCGCCGATCTTTCCGCGCAATGCGCCCTCGAAATTGCGCAACGTAGCCCTGGCGGCGGCATCGGTTTCGACATCGCGCCGCAGGCTCGCGAAATCTTGCAGTTTTTTCGCGGCGCGAATCTCGTCTGCCTTGACGTCCAGGATTTTGTCGAGAATATCGCTCATATCAGTGCTTGCCGAGTTGTTGTGTAACTTCGATGAATTGCGTGAGTTTGTCGCGCGCGGCGCCGGATGAGATCGTCGCGCGCGCCTTGGCGAGACCTTCTTCGATCGACGCCGCGATGCCCGATACGTACAGCGCGGTACCCGCATTCAAGGCGACGATGTCGCGCGCAGGACCGGCGGTATCGTCCAGCGCTTCGAGAACCTTGGCTTTCGATTCGGCTGCGTTGCCGACTTGCAGATTGCGGCTTGCGACCATTTGCAAACCAAAATCTTCCGGATGAATTTCATACTCGCGGATCTCGCCGTTGACCAGTTCGCCGACCAGGGTGGCGCTGCCCAATGAAATTTCGTCCAGGTTATCGCGTCCCCAGACCACCATCGCATGCTGTGCGCCCAAGCGCTGCAGCACGCGGATCTGGATGCCGACCAGATCGGCGTGAAACACGCCCATCAGGATGTTCGGCGCGCCGGCCGGATTGGTCAGGGGGCCGAGGATATTGAAGATCGTGCGCACGCCCAGTTCCTTGCGCACCGGCGCCGCATGTTTCATCGCGGCATGGTGATTCGGCGCGAACATGAAACCGATGCCGGTTTGCGCGATCGATTGCGCGACCAGCTCGGGGGTGAGATTGATGTTGGCGCCCAGCGACTCGAGCACGTCGGCGCTGCCGGACGAAGAGGAAACGCTGCGTCCGCCATGCTTGGCGATGCGCGCGCCGGCCGCCGCCGCGACGAACATGGTGGCGGTGGAAATGTTGAACGTATTTGCGCCATCGCCGCCGGTGCCGACGATATCGAGCAGATTGTCGGTGCTGGCCATTGGCACTTTTGTGGCGAACTCGCGCATGACCTGCGCGGCCGCGGCGATTTCGCCGACGGTTTCCTTCTTGACGCGCAGGCCCATCGTCAGCGCGGCAATCATGACCGGCGACATTTCACCCTGCATGATCTGGCGGAACAGCGAAAGCATCTCGTCGTGGAAAATCTCGCGGTGATCGATACAGCGCAGCAGCGCCTCTTGCGGTGTGATTGACATGTTTTTTCTTTTAAGAGTGAGCCAGGGGATCAGCCGGTCAGGAAATTTTTCAGCAGCAGATGGCCATGTTCGGACAGAATCGATTCCGGATGGAACTGCACGCCCTGTACATTCACCTCTTTGTGCCGCACGCCCATGATTTCGCCGTCGTCGGTCCAGGCGGTGACTTCGAGGCAATCGGGCAGCGATGCGCGTTCGATTGCCAGCGAGTGGTAGCGGATCACGGTGTAAGGCGTGGGGATATTCTGGAATACACCGACGCCGGTATGCGCAATCGATGAGGTCTTGCCGTGCATGACCTGCTTGGCGCGTATCACCTTGCCGCCGAATGCTTCACCGATGGCCTGATGGCCGAGGCAGACGCCGAGCAATGGAATCTTGCCTGCGAAATGCTGCAGGGTCGCAATGCAGATGCCGGCTTCTTTCGGACTGCATGGGCCGGGAGAAAGGCAAATCCGGTCGGGCGCCATTGCGCTGATTTCGTCCAGCGTGATTTCATCGTTGCGGAAGGTTTTGACGTCTTCGCCGAGTTCGCCGAAATACTGCACCAGGTTATAGGTGAAGGAATCGTAGTTGTCGATCATTAGCAGCATCAGATTTCTCCATCCAGTCCGTCTTGCACTTGCTCGGCCGCGCGCAACACCGCGCGCGCCTTGTTTTCGGTCTCTTCCCACTCCATCTCGGGCACCGAGTCGGCGACAATCCCTGCCGCCGCCTGCACGTACAGCGTGCCGTCCTTGATGACGCCGGTGCGGATTGCAATGGCGACATCCATTTCGCCGCCGAACGACAGGTAGCCGCAGGCGCCGCCATAAATGCCGCGCTTGGTCAATTCAAGTTCATCGATGATTTCCATCGCGCGCACTTTGGGCGCGCCCGACAGGGTGCCGGCCGGGAAGGTGGCGCGCAGCACATCGAGATTGGATAATCCCGGCTGCAACTGGCCTTCCACGTTGGAGACGATGTGCTGCACATGCGAGTATTTCTCGATCACCATCTGGTCCGTCACCTTGACGCTGCCGGTGGTGGCGATGCGGCCGATATCGTTGCGCGCCAGATCGATCAGCATCACATGCTCCGCGATTTCCTTCGGATCGGCCAACAGCTCCTTGGCCAGCTGCGCATCGCGTTCCGGCGTCGAGCCGCGCGGGCGGGTGCCGGCCAGCGGGCGGATCGTGACTTTCTTGCGGCCGCCGTTGGCGGCATCGGCTTCGTTGCGCACCAGGATTTCGGGCGAAGAACCGACGATCTGCATGTCGCCGAAGTTGTAGAAATACATGTAGGGCGAGGGATTCAGCGAACGCAGCGCGCGGTACAGCATCAGCGGCGAATCGACATACGGCTTGCGCAGGCGCTGGCCGATCTGCACCTGCATCAGATCGCCGGCCATGATGTATTCCTTGGCCTTGGCGACGGCTTTCAGATAGTCGTCCTTGGCGAAGTCGCGCTTGATTTCGGTGCGCAGCGATGCGCTGGTAACGGGCGCATCGACTGTCCGGCGCAGCATGTCGCGCAGGCTTTTCAGGCGTTGGCGGGTTTTGGAATAGGCTTCCGGCTGGCCGGGATCGGCGTAGACGATCAGATACAGCTTGCCGGTGATGTTGTCGATCACGGCCAGTTCTTCGGTCAGCAGCAACTGGATATCGGGCAGGCCGAGATCGTCTTTCGGCGCCGAATCGGCCAGGCGCCTTTCGATATGGCGCACGGTGTCGTAACCGAAATAACCCGCCAGTCCGCCGCAAAAGCGCGGCATGCCGGGACGGATCGCCACCTTGTAGCGCGCTTGGAATTGCGCGATGAAATCGAGGGGATTGCCTTCAAGCGTTTCGACGATCTGATCGTTTTTGACGACCTCTATGCGTGTGCCGTAGCTGCGCAGCAGTGTAGAGGCGGGCAGGCCGATGAAGGAATAGCGTCCGAAACGCTCGCCGCCGACGACCGATTCGAGGAGAAACGTATTTTTGCCGCCGTTCTGGCTTTGCGCCAGTTTCAGGTACAGCGTCAGCGGGGTTTCCAGATCGGCGAAGGCCTCGGCGATCAATGGAATGCGGTTGTAGCCTTGCGAAGCCAACGATTTGAATTCGAGTTCAGTCATATGTTTCTCCGGGACGCTACTTGGGACCTGGCCGAAATAGCGGGGATGTTGTTGCAAAAAACGTCGGGCGGCAGGTTGCGGTCCGAGGCGAAAGGCGGCTTAAGCGACGATGCGATGAAATTCGCTATGAAAGCTAATTAAGCCAGGTTTGCCAGCGTCGCCACAGCCAGGCTCCGGGAGCGGCTGATGGTTGGACGGCTTGTTTTTTGTCGAGAAACATTGCGTTTGATGGGGGTTGTCAAATTAGCGGATCAGGTTGGCTGCATCGAGCAGCGTTGGAACTATACCATCGGAATCCACGTCCTGTATAGGCAGGCCGTGGTTGTATCCGTACGGCACATTGAGCACGAAACAGCCGGCGGCGCGGGCCGCCTCGGCGTCGTTCGACGAATCGCCGATCGCCACCACTTGTTCGGGCGGCAATGCGAAATCCTGGCAGACCTGCAGCATTTGTGCGGGATGCGGCTTTTTCTGCGGCAGCGAGTCGCCGCCGTAGACCACTTCGAAATGCTGGCGAAGGCCGGCTTTCTCCAGCGAGGCCAGTGCGAACGCCATGGGTTTGTTGGTGACGCAGGCCAGGCGCAGGCCCTTGGCCTTGAATGCCGCCAGCCCTTCCATGACGCCCGGATAGACCGTGGCGAGACGATCGCCGATGTCCCGGTAATGACCCATATAGGATTTCAGCGCGGCCGGAAAGCGGCTTTCCAGTTCGACCGGCGGGAAATCGGACGCCAGAGAGCAGCGAATCAGATTTTCGGTACCTTTGCCGATAAAACGGATGATGTCTTCCATCGGCAGCGGGGGCAGCGGCAATTCGGCGCGCATGCGATTGATCGCTGCGTGGAAGTCGGGCGCCGTATTGAGCATGGTGCCGTCGAGATCAACGATGACGGCCTTGATATTGGCAAACATGGTTTTTCCGAAGATCAGCTTGCCAGTTCGCTGCGCATGGCATCGATGACGGCCTTGTAATCGGGATGGCCGAAAATCGCGGAGCCGGCCACGAAGGTATCGGCGCCTGCTCGTGCCGCGGCAGCGATATTGTCGACTTTCACGCCGCCGTCGACTTCCAGATGGATATCGCGGCCGCTGGCGTCGATCAGCTTGCGCACGGCGGCAATTTTGTGCAGCGCCTCCGGAATGAACGACTGGCCGCCAAAACCCGGGTTGACCGACATGATCAGGATCAGGTCGAGCTTGTCCATCACGTGTTCCAGATAATTGAGGGGCGTGGCGGGATTGAACACCAGCCCGGCCTTGCAACCGTGATCCTTGATCAGTTGCAGCGTACGGTCGATATGTTCGGAAGCTTCGGGATGGAAACTGATCAGGTTGGCGCCGGCCTTGGCGAAATCGGGAATGATGCGATCGACCGGTTTGACCATCAGATGCACATCGATCGGAATCCGGACATGGGGACGAATCGCCGCGCAGATCATTGGCCCGATGGTCAGATTCGGGACATAATGATTGTCCATGACGTCGAAATGAATGAAATCGGCGCCGGCGGCTTCAACATTTCGGACTTCCTCGCCCAGACGGGCAAAATCTGCGGATAAAATACTGGGGGCGATGCGGTAGGTTGGCATGTTGGCTGGCTCGTATAGGGCATTGATAACGGATGCGGTATTTTAACCGCAGTGGACGGCATGGCCCGGTTTTGGCGGGTTTTCAGCGAGCGGTCAGCGTCCCGGTCCGGGGCCGGCATGGGCCGGGCCTGCATTTTGCCGCGATCGCGTGTATTGTGTCGCCATTCGGTATTCAAGGGAGTTTGCATGGCATCGTATGAATTCACAGTGACGGTCAGGACCCAGTATCTGGAAGATCAGTCGGATCCGGCGCGGGCGCACTATGTATTCGCGTATGCGGTGACGATCAAGAATACGGGGCAGATTGCGGCCCAGCTGATTTCGAGGCACTGGATCATTACCGACGCCAACAATCACACCGAACAGGTGCGTGGCCTGGGCGTGGTGGGCAACCAGCCGCTGCTGCAGCCCGGCGAACAGTTCGAATATACCAGCGGCACCGTATTGCAGACGCCGCAGGGCTCGATGACGGGGGATTATTTCTGCGTCGCCGAAGATGGAAAGCAATTCGACGTCAAGATCCCGGAATTCGTGCTGTCGTTGCCGCGTACTTTGCATTAAGACTTGCCGGCAGTTTCTTCCTGTTCGGGCGAATCTGTTGCCGTTTTCCCGGGCGGCTCGGCATATTCCGGTTTTCTGCCCGAGAACATCGTCCACCAGATAATAAAAGCGAATATGCAAAACGCCGCTGACGCTTCAAGTATCAACAACCACATTTAATTGTCCTCAATGTCATTCAAGCGCATTAGTCTACCTGTAAACAGAATTTTCACGGTGCTTGCCGTGCTTGTCCTTGCCGCCTGCGGTACGCCTCCGCAACGCCAGATTACGCGCGCGCCGGTGACTTCGGTTTCACCTGCGCCGTCCGTCCAGCCGTCGGCCGGCGAAAGTTTTCAGCGTGCTGCATTTGCCGATTTGCCCGGCTGGGGCCAGGACGACTTGCGTCAGGCCTGGCCGGCTTTCATGGCTTCCTGCAGCGTGTTGAGCAAGCGCGCCGACTGGAGCGCGCCTTGCGCGGCGGCCCGTAATCTCGACGGCAATGACGGCGCCGCGCTGCGCATTTTTTTCGAGAGCGGCTTTACGCCATATCGGGTGCTTAATTCGGATGGTTCCGATACCGGTTTGGCGACAGGGTATTACGAACCCTTGCTGCAGGGCGCCCGCAAGCGCGGCGGCCGTTATCAGACGGCGCTGTACCGTGTCCCGCCGGATATGCTGATCGTCGACTTGAGCAGTCAATATCCGGAATTGAAGGCAATGCGGCTGCGCGGCCGCCAGGTCGGCAACAAGGTCTTGCCCTATTATTCCCGCGCCGAATTGAATCAGTCGTCGGTGCTGAGCGGCAAGGAGCTGGTCTGGGTCGATGACGTCATCGATGCGTTCTTCCTGCAGGTGCAGGGCTCCGGCCGGGTGCATTTGAACGACACCAACGAGACTGTGCGGCTGGTCTATGCCGATCAGAATGGCTATCCCTACAAATCGATAGGCCGCTATCTGGTCGATAAGGGCGAGCTGCGCCTGGATCAGGCTTCGGCGCAAGGCATCAAGGGCTGGCTCGCCACGAATCCCGGGCGGCAGACGGAACTGCTTAACGCCAATCCGAGTTATGTATTTTTCCGTGAAGAAAAGCTGGCGGATCCATCGGTTGGCCCGAAAGGCGCTTTGGGCGTACCGTTGACGACGCAACGATCGGTAGCAATCGATCCGCAGGCCATTCCGCTGGGCGCGCCGCTCTTCCTGTCGACTACCAGGCCGAACAGCGACGCGCCGCTGCAGCAACTTGTCATGGCGCAAGATACCGGCGGCGCCATCAAAGGCGCCATCCGCGCCGACTATTTCTGGGGGTTCGGCGACGAGGCGGGCGAGCAGGCCGGCCGTATGAAGCAGCGTCTGCAAATGTGGCTGCTCTTGCCGAAGGCGGCTTCACTGCCGGCGCCGGCGCGCTAGGCGAAGCAGCGTGCGAACGCGCGCCCAGCTTCGCTTATCGCAATACCAGCACGGGAATCGTCGAATGCGCCAGAACTTTCTGCGTCTTGCTGCCCAGGAATAGCCGGCTCAGTCCGCTGCGTCCATGGGATGCCATAAAAATGGCGTCGCAATTGTATTTTCGGGCGGCATTGATAATTTCTTCGTCCGGCGAGAACGACAGCACGATCGACACCTCGCAAGGAACGCCGGCGATTCTGGCCGCATCCGCGATTTTGTTTACATGCTGCCGCGCCAGGTTGCAGACGTTTTCCTCATAGGAAGAGGGATCGATGGACATGGCGCTTTCGGCGAGCGGAGTGAACGGATAGGGCTCGGCGACCGATATCCCATAGATTTTTGTCCCGCATAGTTGTGCGTACTCGATTGCGGTGTCGATTGCTTTTGCGGATAGATCGGAGCCATCGGTCGGTAGCAGAATGGTTTTGAACATTTTTGCCTCCCTGTAGGTATCGAATCGGAGCATGCACAGTTAGTATAGACCTTCCCGGCGCACTGCCAATAGCAGGATTGACTGTTTAACAGAGGACTCCCATGAGCTATGAAAATATCTTGATTGAACGCCACGGCAAAGTTGCGTTGATACGTCTGAATCGTCCCAAGGCGCTGAATGCCTTGAACGATGATCTGATGCAGGATCTGGGGCACGCCCTGCTTGCGTTCGATGCCGACGAAACCATTTCCTGCATGGTGATTACCGGCAGCGAAAAAGCGTTTGCCGCCGGTGCGGATATTACCGCGATGGCGAATCTCTCTTATATGGATGTATACAAGAGCGGTTTTATTACACGCAATTGGGAAACCATCCGCGGCATCCGCAAGCCGGTTATCGCTGCCGTGGCCGGCTATGCGCTCGGCGGCGGTTGCGAATTGGCCATGATGTGCGATTTCATCATCGCGGCGGATAACGCCAAATTCGGCCAGCCGGAAGTAAAGCTCGGCGTGCCGCCCGGTGCCGGCGGTACGCAGCGCCTCCCGCGCGCGGTTTCGAAAGCCAAGGCGATGGACCTTTGCCTTACCGCGCGAATGATGGACGCCGACGAGGCCGAGCGGGCCGGATTGGTATCGCGCGTTGTGCCGGCGGACAAACTGCTGGAAGAGGCATTGGCTGCCGGCGCCGTAATATCGGCCATGTCGCAACCGATCGTCATGATGATCAAGGATGCCGTGAACCGGGCTTATGAAACCACTTTATCGGAAGGCGTGCATTATGAACGGGCGCTGTTCCACAGTGCGTTTGCAACCGAAGACCAGAAGGAGGGAATGAAGGCTTTTCTGGAGAAGCGCCCGGCGGATTTTCGGAATGTTTAAGAGGCGACAATTATTTTGTGCGTCGAATCGATAAAATAATCGCACAAAGTAGTTGACGAGGTATTGGAAGTGCCACATAATCTCATCTCTCTGCTGCTGACAAACAAAAC
>REGP01000004.1:0-296189 GCA_004134995.1 Oxalobacteraceae bacterium CAVE-383
TTTGCGCCGATGATAGTGCTGCAACCAGTGTGAAAGTAGGTCATCGTCAGGCTGTTATTCCGAAATCCCCCGTCTCATCCGAGCCGGGGGATTTTTTTATGCCCGCTCCACTGAGGCCCGGCCACGATGCATGGCACCAGCTCCCGCTCCCGCCTCCAGCAATCTGCACCCGGCTCCCGCATCAGCCCCCAACAACATCGCCGCCCAAACAAAAACCGGTGTCCCCTTGCGGAGACACCGGTTTTTTTACGTCCAGCGTTCGAAAACGCTTATCCAGTCAACGTGATATTAAAACCCGTAACCGACACGAATCAATGCATAGTTCACGCCGCCGTTAGGATGTTTGATACCGCCATTGGACAGATGCTGCAAGCGGAAACCCAGATCCAGGCCGTTATTGAAAACGTAGCCGGCGCCGATATGGTCACCAAACTGGAATGCGGTAGAGAAGTGCTTGTCGTTGTTGTTGTACAGTTCGGAAGCCAGGTGGAGGCCGACGCCGCCTTCCGCATATGGACCTTTACGATCGTCACGTTCGAAGCGGAAAACCGGAGTAAAGCCAAGATCGTACAAATTATGTGTCGAATCAGTGTTGTTAAAGCGCTTTTCGCGCCAATCGGCGAGGGACAGATCCCAGTAGCCGCTGATATGGGTGCCATTCGATTGCCACCAAGCGGTGTTTTTCCATTGCCATTGGACGGCGCCACGGATAACAGTGGTTTGGTTACCGGTACCAACTTCCAGCGATGCCGAGTCGACAGCGTAACTCGGTGCTTGAAAAGCCATCATGACAGCGACTGCCGCTGCGGTTTTTAAAAGCATTTTATTGATCGCCATAGGAACCCTAATTAAATTGTAAGAATGTATAGGGGCTGATTCTCGCATAAATTCGTTAACGTCGGGTAGTGCGTGCAAATTTCGGGAAAAATGTCGTTCAAATAAAACATCTGCTCGCTGGCGTAAGTAATCTTCTTAAGCAGCAGGAGTGCCGCGCCATTCCGACCATGGCGTAAATTTGAATTCGGTACGGCCTGGCACGTCAACCCGCAACGATAAAGTGTGCCCGGATAGAGGATATTGCTCGATTTCCGCCGCGGAACGATTCTCGCGCGAGGTAGTGACATACAAAGTGCGCAGATCCTGGCCGCCGAAAGCCATCATGGTCGGACAACGAACCGGCAAGCGGATCTCGGAAAGAATTTCGCCGGCGGGGGAAAGGCGCAGCAGACGGCCGCCTTCGAACATTGCGCACCAGTAAGCGCCTTCGGAGTCGACCGCGGCGCCGTCCGGCCGGCCGCCATAATCGGGCGCGCTCCTGTCGTCGGGAAACTGATGGAATACCTTCGAAGCGCCGATCTGCCCTGAGGCCACATCAAACTCATAGGCCATGATGCGGTGCGCCGGCGTATCCGATTGATATAGCGTCTTCCCATCGTTGCTGAACGCAACGCCGTTCGATGTCGTGACAGGATGGTGTACATCGCGCAGTTGCCCTCGCTCAAGGCAATACAGGCTGGCGCGCGGTTGGCCCTTTGGTTCGTAAATGGTGCCGACCCATAACCGTCCGGCCGCATCGCAACGGCCGTCGTTGAAACGTAGAATGCTGACGTCATACGGGGCAGGCAGCAAATGACGCAACGCGCCGGTGTCGGTATTCAGATGTGCGATGCTGGTGCGCAACGGCACAATCAGGCCGCCATTGGCGTGCAGGGCAATGCAACCCGGTTCGCTGGGCATTGGCCATTTGGTATGCACCTGCGTGGCCGGATCCAGCCTGTGCACGGCCTTGCCGGGAATGTCGACCCAGTAAAGCAGCGCGCGATCGGCGTCCCACAGCGGCGTTTCGCCGAGCACCATTGGCGTATCCAGGATACTATTGATAAAGGGAGGAGAAGCCGCGAGCGTAGACGAAGCGGCAAGATCGATAGATTCTATGGAAGATGACATGGATAGAGGCATTCAAAATATGGCTTTGTATTATGAACGTGAAGCTGCCGCGCAAAAACTGAATATAACGCCGGGTCAGGCCGGGCGGGACTGCAAATACGTCTCCGCCAATCGTACCCAGTAGGTTGCGCCGATCGGCAACAGCGTATCGTTGAAATCATAGCTTGGATTATGCAGATTGCACGGCCCCAGGCCATGTCCGGCATTGCGATGATCTCCTTCGCCATTCCCTATGAACACATAACATCCCGGTTTGTTCTGCAGCATGAACGCAAAATCTTCCGCGCCCATGGTCGGCTCGATCGCGGCATTGACCTGCGCATCGCCGACGATGCCGCGCAGCACCTCGACGGCAAATGCCGTCTGTTCGGGATGATTGATCAGCGGCGGATAATTGCGATGGAATTTGAAATCCACCTCGGCATCGAAGGCCGCGGCGGTATGCTCCGCAATGGCGCGCATCCGGTTTTCCATCATGTCGAGCACATTGCTGGAGAATGTGCGCACGGTACCGATCAGCGTTGCGTCGTCCGGAATGACATTGGTGGCGCTGCCGGCATGGATCTGCGTAATCGACAGCACGGCCGCATCGTTCGGATTGACGTTGCGCGATACGATCGTCTGCCAGCTTTGCGCCAGCTGAACCGCGATCATGATCGGATCGATGCCCTTGTGCGGCTGCGCCGCATGCGCGCCGCGCGCTTTGACAGTGACTTCGAATTCATTGCTGGACGCCATCATCGCCCCACTGGTGACGCCGAATGCGCCCACCGCGAGCCCGGGCCAATTGTGCATGCCGAATACCGCATCCATCGGGCATTTCTCAAAAAGCCCGTCCTGCATCATTTTTTCGGCGCCGCGTCCGCCTTCTTCAGCCGGCTGGAAGATGACATATACGGTGCCGTCGAAATTGCGGTTCCGCGACAGATAATGCGCCGCGCCGAGCAGCATGGCGGTATGGCCGTCATGTCCGCAGGCGTGCATTTTCCCCTGATGCCGTGAAGTATGTTCGAAAGTATTCAATTCCTGCATCGGCAAGGCGTCCATATCCGCGCGCAGGCCGATGGCGCGCTTGCTGCTGCCGTTGCCGATAACGCCCACCACGCCGGTGCCGCCCATGCCGAGCAGGATGGGGATGCCCCATTCGGCCAGTTTTTTGGCGACCAGGTCCGAAGTGCGGTTTTCTTCGTAGCTTAATTCCGGATGTGCATGGATATCGCGCCGTATCGCCTGCAATTCGTTATGAAACTGTATGATAGGATCGATTAACTTCATGATGACTGTCTCCGCTCTGCAACTGCATGCTACGCTACTGATCATTTTTTACCAATAGAAAACAGCATGCTGGTATTCATTATCCGCCGTTTTTTCCAGAGCATCGGCGTTCTGCTGATCATGTCGCTGCTGGTTTTTCTCGGCGTCTATGCAATCGGCAATCCCATCGATATTCTGATCAGCGCCGACGCCACGCAAATCGAACGCGCCCGCGTCATCGCAGCGTTCGGGCTGGACCAGCCGCTGTGGCTGCAATACTGGCTGTTCCTGAAAAATGCCGCGGCCGGCGACATGGGCCATTCATTCGTCTACGGCACTTCCGCGATGGGCCTTATTTTGGAACGCCTGCCGGCCACGCTGGAACTGGCCGCGGCGGCAATCCTGCTGTCGGCCGTTCTGGGCCTGCCGCTGGGGTTGTGGGCAGGCCTGCGGCCGGGCGGCATCGCCGGGAAAACCATCATGAGCCTGTCGATACTGGGCTTTTCGCTGCCGACGTTCTGGGTCGGGCTGATGCTGATCATGCTGTTTGCGGTCAAGCTGGGATGGCTGCCGACCGGCGGGCGCGGCGAGGTCGGCATGCTGTTCGGCGTGCCGCTGGGGTTCCTGACGCCGGACGGCCTCAGGCATTTATTGATGCCGGCGTTCAATCTGGCGTTGTTCAATATCGCACTGATCATCCGCCTGACGCGCGCCGGCGCCCAGGAAGCGCTGACGCAGGATTATGTGCGCTTCGCGCGCGCCAAGGGCTTGCGCAGCCGGCGCATAATCGGCGTGCACGTGCTCAAAAATATTCTGATTCCGATCATTACCGTGGTGGCGCTGCAATTCGGCTCCATCATTGCGTTTTCGATCGTGACCGAGACCATTTTTGCGTGGCCGGGCGTAGGCAAACTGCTGATCGATTCGATTCGGGTTCTGGATCGTCCCGTGATCGTGGCGTTCCTGATGCTGATTGTCGTCATGTTCATCCTGATCAACCTTGCGGTCGACATACTGTATTCGGTATTGGATCCGCGAGTGCGCCTGTCGGAGGCGCAAGCATGAGCGCCCCGGCCGCAGCCCGCGATGCCGCGGATACGCCGCTGCGCCGGTTTGTCCGCGATTTCCGCGCCAGCCGGATTGCCGTGGCCGCATTGCTGGTGCTGATCCTGATCGTGCTGGCCGCATTATTCGCGCCCTTGATCGCCCCGCAGAATCCCTACGATCTGCAGCATCTGGATATCCTGGATTCGCGGCTGGAGCCGGGCCAGGTCGCCGGCGACGGCCACATGGTGTATCTGCTCGGCACCGACGACCAGGGGCGCGATATGTTGTCGGCGATTCTCTATGGCGTGCGCATCTCGGTGGCGGTCGGCGTGATCAGTACCGTCATTGCCCTCGCGATCGGCCTGACGCTGGGCCTGGCGGCCGGCTATGCCGGAGGCCGCCTGGAGGCGCTGATCATGCGCATCGCGGATATCCAGCTGGCATTTCCGCCGATTCTGGTGGCGCTGATCCTGCTTGCGCTGACCGGCCGCGGCGTCGATAAAATCATCATTGCGCTGGTGACGGTGCAGTGGGCCTATTACGCTCGCACCGCGCGCAGCACGGCGCTGGTGGAGCGCAAAAAGGAGTATGTCGAGGCCGCGCGCGCGCTGGGCCTGTCGGCGCTGCGGATCGTATTCCGCCACCTGCTGCCGAACTGCATGCCGCCGCTGATTGTCGTGGCCGCGCTGCAGGTGGCGTCCGCGATTTCACTGGAAGCCACCTTGTCGTTTCTGGGCCTGGGCCTGCCGGTTACGGAACCTTCCCTGGGCCTGCTGATCTCCAATGGTTTCCAATATCTGTTGTCCGGCCGCTACTGGATCAGTTTTTATCCGGGCATTGCGCTGCTGCTGACGGTGGTTGCGATCAATCTGGTGGCGGATCAGTTGCGCGACGTTCTCAATCCGCGCCTTCAATCGCAATGACGGCGGCCATCATGAGCGATACAGACACATTGATAGTGGAACATCTCGAGACGCATTTCGCGTCGCGCGGGGGGCTGGTCAAGGCCGTCGACGACGTGTCGTTCTCGCTGCGGCCGGGGCAGATCATGGGATTGGTCGGCGAGTCGGGATCGGGTAAATCGATGACCGGCTATTCGCTGATGGGATTGGTCGATGCGCCGGGACGGGTGGTCGGCGGACGCATTCTGCTGCATGGCCAGGACCTGCGCAGCCTCTCGCCGGAAGCGATGCGGCGCATCCGCGGCAACCGGATCGCGATGATCTTCCAGGATCCGATGATGACGCTCAACCCGGTATTGCGGATCGATACCCAGATGATCGAAGCGATCCTGGCCCATCGGGACATCGGCCATGAAGCCGCATTGGCGATTGCGCGCGAAGCGCTGGTGCGCGTGGGCATTGCCGCGCCCGACGAGCGCCTCAATGCCTATCCGCACCAGTTTTCCGGCGGCATGCGGCAGCGCGTCGCGATTGCGATTGCGCTGCTCAACGCGCCGGACGTCATCATCTGCGACGAGCCCACCACGGCATTGGACGTCACGATCCAGGGACAGATTCTGTACGAAATGCAAAAGCTCTGCCGCGAATCGAATACCGCGCTGATCTGGATCACGCACGATCTGTCGGTCGTCGCGGGCCTGGCCGACACGGTCAGTGTCATGTATGCGGGACGCATTGTGGAAAGCGGTCCGGTGGAGCGCGTGCTGGCGCAGCCGCGCCATCCCTACACCTACGGGCTGATCGCATCCGCGCCCTCGCGCAACGAGCCCGGCCGCCCGCTGCGGCAGATTCCCGGCGCCACGCCATCGCTGCTGAATTTGCCGTCGGGCTGCGCGTTTCGCAGCCGTTGCCCGCGTGCCACCGGAATTTGCGCGCAGACGCCGGAATTGCGCGACGTCGACAACCGCGCATTGCGCTGCTTTCATCCCGTGGCCGATGCCGCGGACATGCCCGACGAGGCCGCCTGATGCAATCGCCTGAACGCCAAACCACCGAATCCGCCGGATCGCTATCAGCCGGGCAACCGCTGATGGCGCTGCACAATGTCTCCAAACGTTTCGTGCAGCCGCTGGACGCCGCCGCGCACGTCGCCAATCTGCTTACGCGGCCGTTCGGCAAAGTGCTGCGCGAACAGGTAGTGCATGCCGTTGATGATGTATCGCTGAGCATCGCGCGCGGCGAAGTGGTCGGACTGGTCGGCGAATCCGGCTGCGGCAAGTCGACGTTGGGCCGGATTGTCGCCGGATTGCACCGCGCCAGCAGCGGCGTCCGGGAATGGCGGGGCATGCCGGATATCGACGCCAGGCTGGAGAGCGATGGCGCGCTGCGCCGGCAAATGCAGCTGGCGGTGCAGATGATCTTCCAGGATCCTTACGCCTCGCTCAATCCGCGCCTGCGCGTGCAGCAGATCGTCGGCGAAGCGCCGGTGGTGCATGGTCTGATCGCGCCCGCCCGGCAGGCGGAATATGTGGCCGGGCTGCTGGAGCGGGTCGGGCTGGATGCCGGCATGCTGCGGCGCTTTCCGCATCAGTTTTCGGGCGGGCAGCGGGCGCGCATCGGCATTGCCCGGGCGCTGGCGGTCAAGCCGGCATTTCTGGTGTGCGACGAAGCGGTGGCCGCGCTTGATGTCTCGATCCAGGCGCAGGTGCTCAATTTGTTCATCAGCCTGCGCAATGAACTTGATCTGACTTATCTGTTCATCAGCCACGACCTGGGCGTGGTGCGGCATATTTCGAACCGGGTGCTGATCATGTATTTAGGCAGAATCGTCGAATCAGCGCCGACCGAGGCCTTGTTTGCGCAGCCGAATCATCCGTATACTCAGGCTTTGCTGGCGTCGGCGCCCCGCTTGACGGTCGGCAAGATCGATTTTGCTCCCGTCAAAGGCGAAATTCCATCGCCGCTGCATCCGCCGAGCGGCTGCCATTTTCACCCGCGCTGCCCGCATGCGATGCCGCGCTGCGTAACGGAAAAGCCATTGCTGAAACAGATAGCGCCGGGACGTTTTTCAGCCTGTCATTTGAATGATGAGGAGCATCCATGACCACCGCCATCGTCCGCGCAGTTTGCCCCCACGATTGCCCCGATACCTGCGCCTTGCTGGTGACCGTCACCGACGGCGTGGCCACCGAGGTCAAAGGGGATCCCGCGCATCCGACCACCGCCGGCGTGCTCTGCAATAAAGTGTCGCGCTATGCCGAACGCACCTATCACCCGGACCGGCTGCTGTATCCGATGCGGCGTATCGGCAAAAAGGGCGAAGGGCGCTTCGAGCGCATCAGCTGGGAACAGGCGCTGTCGGCCATCGGCGAACGCCTGGGCGCGATTGCAGAGCGCGATCCGCAAGCCATCCTGCCCTACAGCTATGCCGGCACCATGGGCCTTGTGCAGGGAGAGGCCATGGCGATGCGGTTTTTTCATCGCCTCGGCGCCTCCAACCTGGAGCGCACCATCTGCGCCTCGGCCGGCGGCGCGGGCTATGAATATACCGTCGGCGCCAAGATCGGCGCCGATACCGAACAGGTCCAGGACGCCAAACTGATCATCATCTGGGGCGGCAATCCGATCGCTTCCAATCTGCATTTATGGGCCCGGGTGCAGGAAGCCAAGCGGCGCGGCGCGAAACTGATCGCGATCGATCCCTATCGGTCGCTGACCGCGGAAAAATGCCACCGGCATATCGCGCTGCTGCCCGGCACGGATGCGGCGCTGGCGCTGGGCGTCATGCATGTGCTGATCGCCGAGGATCTGCTGGACCACGACTACATTCAACGCCATACCATCGGCTTCGAGCAACTCAAGGCGCGCGCGCTGGATTGGCCGCCGGAACGCGTGGCGGCGGTCTGCGGCATCGGCGCCGGCGAAGTGCTGCAGCTGGGCCGCGAATACGGCGCCACGGTGGCCAGCGGCGAGCCGTCGCTGATCCGTCTCAATTACGGCCTGCAGCGTGTGCGCGGCGGCGGCATGGCGGTGCGCAATATCGCCTGCCTGCCGGCGCTGACCGGCGCCTGGCGGCATGCGGCAGGCGGCGCGCAATTGTCGCTGTCCGGCGCTTTTCCGGTCGACAAGGCGGTGCTGAGGCGTCCCGACCTGCGGCCAAACCGGCAGTCGCGCAGCATCAACATGAGCACGATCGGCGACGATCTGCTGCGCCCAGCGGATGCGCAATTCGGCCCGCGCATCGAGGCGCTGATCGTATACAACGCCAATCCCGTCGCGGTCGCGCCCGATTCGGCCAAGGTGGCGCAAGGCTTTGCGCGCGAGGATCTGTTCACAGTGGTGCTGGAACACTTCCGCACCGATACCGCCGACTATGCCGACATCCTGTTGCCGGCGACAACCCAACTCGAGCATGTCGACGTGCATTCGGCGTACGGCCATTACTACATGATGGCCAACAACGCGGCGATTGCGCCGCTCGGCGAAGCCAAGCCGAATACCGAGATTTTCCGTCTGCTGGCGGACCGCATGGGCTTCGGCGACGCCTGTTTCGAGGACAGCGACCAGGACATCGCCGCGCAGGCTTTCAATCGCAAGGATCCGCGCGCCGCGGCGTTCGACTGGGACAGCCTGAAACAGAGCGGCTGGCAAAAGCTGGCCCTGCCGGCGGCGCCGTTTGCGGCCGGCGGTTTTCCGACGCCGTCCGGCAAATGCGAATTTTTCAGCGCGCGCATGCAGGCCGACGGCCACGATCCGCTGCCGGCCTATATAGCGCCCTATGAATCGGCGGCCAGCAATCCGGCGCTGGCGGCGCGCTACCCGCTGGCGATGATTTCGCCGCCTGCGCGCAATTTCCTGAATTCTTCTTTCGTCAACGTCCAAAGCCTGCGCGACACCGAAGGCGCGCCGAAACTGGATCTGCATCCGGCCGACGCCGCCGCGCGCGGTATTGCGTCCGGCGATACGGTACGCGTATTCAATGATCGCGGCAGCCTTCTGGTGACCGCGCGCGTCAGCGCGAAGTCGCGGCCGGGGCTGGTGGTGGGTTGGTCGATCTGGTGGAAAAAATTCGCGGCCGACGGCAAGAACGTCAATGAAGTCACCAGCCAGAACCTGACCGACATGGGCAATGCGCCGACGTTCTACGATGTGCTGGTCGAAGTCGTGCTGGACCGGAAAGCCAGCCCGCAGCCATGAGCAGGCTGTCCCGGTGCGCACGCGCCGGCATGCTGGCGCTTTGCCTGTCGGCGCTGGGCGGCTGCGGCACGCTCGGCTACTATGCGCAGGCGGCGCATGGCCAGTTTTCATTGCTGGCGCAGGCCAGGCCGATCGACGACTGGCTGGCCGATCCGCAAACGCCGCCGCACCTGCAGGACAAGTTGCGCGAATTGCAGCAGATACGCCGCTTTGCAGTCAGCGACCTGGGCCTGCCGGACAATGACAGCTATACCACCTACGCCAAATTGCCGGGCCGCTACGCGCTGTGGAACGTCGTCGCCGCCCCGGCCTTGTCCCTGACGCCGCGCCGCTGGTGCTTTCCGGTTGCCGGCTGCGTCAATTACCGCGGTTATTACGATCATCAGGCGGCGCTGGATTTCGCCGCGCAGCTGAAGAACGAAGGCGACGACGTCCAGGTGCTGGGCGTGCCGGCTTATTCGACGCTGGGCTGGTTCAAGGACCCGGTGCTGTCGACATTCATCAATTACCCCGATGCCGAACTGGCGCGCCTGGTATTCCACGAGCTGGCGCATCAGAAGTACTACATCAAAGGGGACAGCGAATTCAATGAGTCCTTTGCCACCGCCGTCGAATCGGCCGGCGTTGCGCGCTGGCTGCGGCAATACGGTACCGCGGCGCAGGAGCAGGCCTATCGCGTGTTCGAACAACGCAAGCGCGATTTCCTGGCGCTGCTGCTGCGGCGCCGCGCCGAACTGGGGCGCATCTACGCATCGGATGCAGACGACAGCCAAAAGCTGCGGGAAAAGGCCGCGGTGTTCGACGCCCTGCGCGCCGATTACGAAGTTCTCAAACAGCATTGGGGCGGCTATGCCGGATACGATCGCTGGTTTGCGGCGCCGCTCTCGAATGCCCATCTGGCGCTGGTGGCGACTTATCACGATCTGGAGCCGGGCTTCGCGGCCTTGTTGCGGCAGTCCTCCGGTTTTCCGCAGTTTTATGCGAGGGTGAAGGCGCTGGGCGCGCTGGACAAGAACGCGCGGCATCAGGCATTGCGCGACTTGGCAAAAAATGCTTGCCCTGACGGATGTCCGCAGGATAGCATCACGAAAGAATAAAAAAACACTAGCGTGCTTTTTTTGATCTTGAGCAAGTTCTGAGAGGCGATTGCCACTGGAGACAAAGGCACCATGGAAAAGATCTGGCTTTCATCGTATCCGGCCGGCGTTGCCGCCGAAATCGATCCCACCCGTTATCGCTCGGTCACGCAGTTGTTTGAAGAAGCGTTCGCCAAATTCGCCGACCGCAATGCCTATGTCTGCATGGGCAAGAACCTGACTTATGGCGAGATCGACAGGATGTCGAAGGTTTTTGCCGCCTGGCTGCAGCAGACCGGCATGCCGAAGGGCGCGCGGGTGGCGATCATGATGCCGAACGTCCTGCAATATCCGGTGGCGATCGCGGCCGTGCTGCGCGCCGGCTATACCGTGGTCAACGTCAATCCCTTGTATACGCCGCGCGAACTGGAACATCAATTGAAGGATTCCGGCGCCGAGGCGATCGTGGTGCTGGAAAATTTCGCCCACACCGTCGCCGCCGTGATCGCCAATACCGCGCTCAAGCATGTGGTGGTGGCCGACATGGGCGAGCTGCTCGGCATGAAGGGGCCGGTGGTCAATTTTGTGGTGCGCCGCGTCAAGAAAATGGTGCCGGCCTTTTCGCTGCCGCGATCGATCACTTTCAGGCAGGCGCTGGCGCAGGCCGCGCATATCCAGCCGACGCCGGTTACCCAGGCGCCGGAAGATATCGCCTTCCTGCAATATACCGGCGGCACCACGGGCGTGGCCAAGGGCGCGGCGCTGTCGCATCGCAATATCATTGCCAATGTATTGCAGTCCGAAGCGTGGCTGATGCCCGGCATCGAGGATGGTCTGCAGGCGGAACAACTGGTTTTCGTCTGCGCGCTGCCGCTTTACCATATCTTCGCGCTGACGGTCTGCTGCCTGCTCGGCACGCGGCGCGGCGTATTGAACGTGCTGATCACCAATCCGCGCGATATCCCGGCGCTGGTCAAGGAACTGGGGCGGCACAAGGTCAGCACGCTGCCGGCGGTCAACACGCTGTATAACGCGATGCTGAACAATCCCGATTTCGCCAAGCTCGATTTTTCGAGCTACCGCTGCTGCGTGGCCGGCGGCATGGCGGTGCAAAAGGCGGTGGCCGACCGTTGGTTCAAAGTGACCGGCTGCCCGATCATCGAAGGCTACGGCCTCTCGGAAACCTCGCCGGTGGCCAGCGCCAATCCGATCAATATCACCGCCTATACCGGCACCATCGGCTTGCCGCTGCCGTCCACCGAAATCGCGATTCTGGATGACGACGGCAAACCGGTGCCGCCGGGCCAGCCGGGCGAAATCGCCATTCGCGGGCCGCAGGTCATGGCCGGCTATTGGAACTGTCCGCTGGAAACGGCGAATGTCATGACGGACGACGGTTTCTTCAAATCGGGCGATATCGGCATCATGGATGAGCGCGGCTATACCCGCATCGTCGATCGCAAGAAAGACATGATCCTGGTGTCCGGCTTCAACGTCTATCCGAATGAAATCGAGGCGGTGGTGGCGCAGAATCCGGCGGTGCTGGAATGCGCCTGCGTCGGGGTGCCGGATGAACATACCGGTGAAGCGGTCAAGCTGTTCGTGGTGCGCAAGGATCCGAACCTGACCGCCGAGCTATTGATGGCCTATTGCAAAATGCAGTTCACCGCGTACAAGAAACCAAAGCACATCGAATTCCGCGACGAATTGCCGAAAACGAATGTCGGCAAGATACTGCGCCGGGAATTGCGCGACAAGCCGGCCGGCGCTGCGGTGGCGACGGCGACATGCAAATAAAATAACCCGCCGGATTACAGCGGAGGAATTGCGCGCGGCTTGCGGGTGGCGTCGGTGGCCACGTAGATCAGCGTGGCGTCGGTCACCTTGACGGTGTCGGCCTCCAGGCGATTGCGCTCCGCGTATACTTCCACGTGCACTGTGATCGAGGTCTTGCCGACCTTGACGATATCGGCATAGATCGACAGCAGATCGCCGACGAATACGGGTTGCTTGAAAACAAAGGAGTCCACGGCGACGGTGGCCACGCGGCCGTTGGCGCGGCGGGTGGCGGGCAGGGAGCCGGCGATGTCGACCTGGGCCATGATCCAGCCGCCGAAAACATCGCCGTGCACGTTGGCGTCGGCCGGCATCGGCATGACGCGCAATTGGGGCATTCTGCCCGCCGGTAATTTGTTGTTGTTATCATCACTCATCTTTTATTCCTTGCGTCTATCTACAGTATTAATTTCGACATTATTGCATTAACGATAGCAGCATAAACCAAAGCAAATACACTTCATGCGCCAATATTCAGCAATTCCGCCCGCACCGTTGCCGGCAGACGGCAAGCCGATCAAAGCCAGTCCCGGCAGGGATTGGTCGACACTGAAAACCCTGCTGCCTTATCTCTGGACCTATAAATACCGCGTTTCCCTGGCGCTGACCTTTCTGGTCGCGGCCAAACTGGCCAACGTCGGCGTGCCGCTGCTGATGAAAAAGCTGATCGACGGGCTCACCATTTCGCCGTCGGATCCGCATGCGCTGCTGGTATTGCCGGTGGGGATCCTGCTGGCTTACGGCGCATTGCGGCTGGCCACCACCGCCTTTACCGAATTGCGCGAATTCGTCTTCGCCAAAGTCACCCAGCGCGCCGTTCGCACCATTGCCCTGAAAGTCTTCAGGCACTTGCACTCGCTGTCCATGCGCTTTCACCTGAATCGCCAGACCGGCGGCATGACGCGCGATATCGAGCGCGGCACGCGCGGCGTATCTTCCCTGGTGTCGTATACGCTGTTCAGCATCCTGCCGACGCTGATCGAAATAGCGCTGGTCATCGCCTATCTGGCCTGGCATTACGACATCTGGTTTTCGGTCATTACCGCCGGCGCCCTGGTCTGCTATATCGCCTTTACCGTGTCCGTCACCGAATGGCGCACGCATTTCCGCCGCACCATGAACGACCTGGATTCGAAAGCCAATACCAGGGCCATCGATTCGCTGATCAATTATGAGACCGTCAAATACTTCGGCAACGCGGATTATGAAGCGCAACGCTACGACGAGGGGCTGCAGCGTTACGAAGCCGCGGCGGTCAAATCGCAGGCTTCGCTGTCGCTGCTCAATACCGGGCAATCGACCATCATCGCGATCGCCGTCACGCTGATCCTCTGGCGCGCCACCAACGGCGTGATCAATCATACGATGACGCTGGGCGATCTGGTGCTGGTGAATTCATTCATGATCCAGTTGTATATCCCGCTGGGATTCCTGGGCGTAATTTACCGCGAGATCAAGCAAAGCCTGGCGGATATGGAACGTCTTTTTTCGTTGCTGGAACAGGACCAGGAAATCGCCGACGCGGCGGACGCCACGGCGCTGCTGGCGCCGGCCGGCGACGTGCGCTTCTCGCATGTCGATTTCGGCTACGAAGCGAAGCGCCAGATCCTGTTCGACGTCGATTTCACCATCGCGGTAGGCACCACCACGGCCGTGGTCGGCCACAGCGGTTCCGGCAAGTCGACGCTGTCGCGGCTGCTGTTCCGCTTCTACGATATCGATGCCGGCGCCATCACCATCGGCGGCCAGGATGTGCGGCATGCGACGCAGAATTCGCTGCGCCATGCGATCGGCATCGTGCCGCAGGATACGGTGCTGTTCAACGATACGATTGAATACAATATCGCCTATGGCGATCCGGGCTGCGGCAAGGACCGGATCATCGCCGCGGCCAAGGCGGCCTCGATCCACGATTTCATCATGTCGCTGCCGGACGGCTATGCCAGCATGGTCGGCGAGCGCGGCCTGAAATTGTCCGGCGGCGAAAAGCAGCGCGTGGCGATTGCGCGCACGCTGCTGAAAAATCCCGCTATCCTGATTTTCGACGAAGCCACCTCGGCGCTGGATTCGAAAGCCGAACAGGCGATCCAGTCGCAGCTCAAGGACATCGCGCGCGACCGGACCACGCTGGTGATCGCGCATCGCCTGTCGACCATTGCCGACGCGCAGCAGATACTGGTATTGGATGCCGGCCGCATCGTCGAGCGCGGAACCCACGGCGAACTGCTGGCCGAGGACGGCCTGTACCGGCAGATGTGGCAATTGCAGCAGGCGCGCCAGGAAATGGAATTGACGCCCGCGCTGTAGCGGCCGTCGGAATGCATTTCATCAACACGCATTCATAAACGCACGAACTGATAAACGAACTTATAAAGCTTACGGTCGAAAAAATGGAAACAAAATGGCTGGAAGATTTTATTTCGCTGGCGGAAACGCATAGTTTCAGCCGCTCGGCGGAATTGCGCCACGTCACGCAGCCCGCATTTTCGCGCCGCATCCAGTCGCTGGAGGCATGGCTGGGCGCCGACCTGATCGACCGCACCGCCTATCCCACGCGGCTGACCGAAGCCGGCGCGGTATTCTACGAACAGGCCGTCGAAATGCTGGGGCAGATCATCAACACCCGCGCGCTGTTGCGGGGCAACCGGCCGACGGCGCCGATCACGATTGATTTCGCGGTGCCGCATTCGCTCTCGCTGACCTACATCCCGAAATGGCTGAGCCGCCTGGAGCGGAGCTTCGGCGCCGTGAATACGCGGCTGATGGCCTTGAATGTGCACGACGCCGTCATGACGCTGGTCGAGGGCGGCTGCGATCTGCTGCTCTGCTATCACCATCCGCGCCAGCCGGTGCAGCTCGACGCCGACCGCTACGACATGCTGCAGCTTGGCCAGGAAACCCTGCGCGCCTATGCCCATTGCGACAAGAGCGGCAAGCCGGATTATGAATTGCCCGGCGCCGAACTGCAGCCTTTGCCGTTTCTTTCCTACACCAGCAACGCCTATCTGGGCCGCATGGTCGAGCTGATCCTGTCCGATCCGAAAAGCCCGCTGCATCTGGTCAAGCGCTATGAGACGGATATGGCCGAAAGTCTGAAAATGATGGCGCTGGAAGGGCATGGCATCGCCTTCCTGCCGCAGTCTTCGGTATTGCGCGAAGTGCGCTACAAGCAATTGGCGGCGGCCGACGGCGGCCAGAGCGGCTGGTCGGTCGACATGGAAATCCGGCTGTACCGCGAGCGGCCGACCGCGCAGCGCGGCGGTAAAGCCATCGTCGATCGCCTGTGGAATCATTTATCGCAACTTCAGCTTGCCAGCGGGCCGAAAACAGCGGATAAATTCGAAACAGCCGCGAAACCGGCAGGCCGGCGCAGCCGGACTTCCAAAGCGGCTGGATGAGGATTATGCAAAAAAGACATAATTGCATGCGTACAAAGCATTGGCATTACAAGGGGGCATTCTCTTACATTGCCTACTGACGAAAAATACAGTCGCCTACAGGAGTAATGCAGCATGTCCGAATCCTTGATCAAACACCAGATACCTTCCTATCTTACAAACAACGACCTCGGTCCATGGGGCGTTTACCTGCAGCAGATAGATCGCGTGACGCCGCATCTGGGATCGCTGGCGCGCTGGGTCGAAACCCTGAAACGGCCGAAGCGGATGCTGATCGTGGACGTCCCGATCGAACGCGACGACGGCAGCATCGCCCACTATGAAGGCTATCGCGTGCAGCACAATACCTCGCGCGGCCCCGGCAAGGGCGGGGTGCGTTTCCACCAGGACGTCACGCTGTCGGAAGTCATGGCGCTGTCGGCCTGGATGACGGTGAAGAATGCCGCGGTCAACGTGCCGTACGGCGGCGCCAAGGGCGGCATCAGGGTCGACCCCAAGACCTTGTCGCGCGGCGAGCTGATGCGCCTGACGCGCCGCTATACGAGCGAAATCGGCATCATCATCGGCCCCAACAAGGATATTCCGGCGCCGGACGTCGGCACCGACACGCAGATCATGGCGTGGATGATGGACACTTATTCGATGAACCAGGGCAGCACCGCTTCCGGCGTCGTGACCGGCAAGCCGATTTCGCTCGGCGGCAGCCTGGGCCGGCATGAAGCGACCGGCCGTGGCGTGTTCGTCGTGGGCGGCGAAGCGGCGGCCAAGATCGGCATGGACATCGTCGGCGCGCGCGTTTCGGTGCAGGGTTTCGGCAACGTCGGCGGGATTGCGGCGCGCCTGTTCGCCGATGCCGGCGCCAAAGTCGTCGCCGTGCAGGACCACAAGACCACGGTGCACCGCAGCAGCGGCCTGGATATTCATGCATTGCAGGAGCATGTCGCCAAGTTCGGCAGCGTCGAAGGTTTCCCGGGCGGCGAGCAGATCGACGATCGCGCACAGTTTTGGAGCTTGCCTTGCGATATATTGGTGCCGGCGGCGCTGGAGCAGCAGATCAACGCCGGCAATGCCGGGAAAATCCAGGCCAGGATCGTGCTGGAAGGCGCCAATGGCCCGACCACGCCGGAAGCCGACGATATCCTGCGCGACAAGGGCATCCTGCTGGTGCCGGACGTGATCGCCAACGCCGGCGGCGTGACCGTCAGCTATTTCGAATGGGTGCAGGATTTTTCGAGTTTCTTCTGGACCGAAGACGAGATCAATCTGCGGCTGACGCGCATCATGCGCGATGCGTTCAACGCGGTCTGGCAACTGGCTGACGAAAAGAAGGTTTCATTGCGTACAGCGGCGTTTATCGTGGCTTGTACGCGGGTATTGCAGGCGCGCGAAATGCGCGGCCTGTATCCATGATCCCGGTACGAACGCTTAAGATGCTCGAGGCAGGGCACACACAGGCAAGTAAACAAGTACGTAAAAATACTTGCTTGTAAGTTTATGTCATAAAAGAAAGTGCACCCCTCCGGATGGCGTTGTCCGTTCATCCGGACGAGCCGGAGGCCGGGGAATGCCAAGAATTGGTTTTTGAGGAGGAGACATCGGTATTATTCCTAAAAATGCACCCCGTTCGCCGGGAGATGCCTCTATTTTCTTCTCATGAATCATTCAGTAGCGGCCGGGCGCGTGCAGTCTTTGCATGGCCTGGTTCTTGCAGTTATGTTGCGGGATAAGCAATGCGTTGCCGTTATTGCGTCCCTGAATGAAGCAATAAGTGATGTCCGCACGTTTTTGTGTTGAAATGTGCAAGCAGAAAAAAACACATGATTTTATTCAAAGAATTAATCATTTTATTCAGTGTAGAAAAACTACTTTCATAAAATGGTTTTGATACACTAAGTGCACAATTTTTTCAGGAGGGTTTATGAAGTTATCGAAATTTGCAGGTTTGCTGATCGGCGTCGGCGTATTGGCCGGGGCAGTTCAGGTGCAGGCGCAGGAGTTGACCGGCACCCTGAAAAAAGTCAAGGACACGGGTACGCTGACTTTGGGCGTTCGCGATTCCTCCATTCCATTTTCTTATCTGGACGACAACCAGTCGTACCAGGGTTATTCGATCGATCTTTGCATGAAAGCCGCGACTGCCGTGCAAAAATCGCTGGGCATGACCAAGATGGACGTGAAAATGGTGCCTGTCACATCGGCCACGCGCATCCCTCTGATGGCCAACGGCACCGTCGATCTGGAGTGCGGTTCGACCACCAACAACATGGAGCGCCAGCAGCAGGTCTCGTTTGCGCCGACCACGTTCGTGACGGCAAATCGCGTACTCGCCAAGAAAGCGTCCAACGTCAAGGTGCTGGATGACCTGAAAGGCAAGACCGTGGTGTCGACTTCCGGCACATCGAATCTGAAGCAATTGACGCAACTGAACGCCGAACGCAATCTGGGCATGAACATCCTGACGGCAAAAGATCACGCAGAAGCGTTCCTGATGGTCGAAACCGGCCGCGCAACGGCATTCGTGATGGATGATATCCTGCTGTCCTCGCTGGCCGCTACATCAAAGGCGCCTGGCGACTACATGATCAGCACCGAAGCATTGTCGGTCGAGCCGTACGGCCTGATCGAACGCAAGGGCGATCCTGCATTCAAGAAGGTCGTCGATACAGCCATCATCAATCTGATGAAGTCCGGCGAAATCAACAAGATCTACGCCAAGTGGTTCAACTCGCCGATTCCGCCAAAAGGCATCAACCTGAATATCCCGATGAGCCCGCAACTGGCGGCAGTGATTGCCAAGCCGACCGATTCGGGCGAACCATCGGCTTATGCGGTGGTGCCTGATGCGCAGAAAAACACAGGCAAGAAGAAATAATCGTTTCGATAGCAAAAAAACAGGGAGGCCAGCCTCCCTGTTTTTGTTCTGAACCAACGACTCGATAAGATAGCGAGACAAGCTTATGAATTACAACTGGAACTGGGGCATTTTCTGGCAGGAATCCCCCGATGGCGCGGGAACCTATCTGGATTCCCTGCTGCTTGGCCTCAAATGGACCGTCGCAACCTCGCTCAGCGGCTGGGTGATCGCATTGGTCCTTGGCGTGGCGATCGGCACTTTGCGCACAGTCCCCAACAAATGGATCGCACGCCTGAGCAACGGCTACGTCGAATTATTCCGCAATATTCCGCTGCTGGTGCAGATGTTCCTCTGGTATTTCGTGATGCCGGAACTGGTGCCGAACTCCTTGGGCGATGCCATCAAAAGCATGCCGAACTCCTCTTTCATTACCGCGACGCTGTGCCTGGGCACCTTTACCTCGGCGCGCGTGGCGGTGCAGATTTCCGCCGGCATCAACGCCTTGCCGCGCGGCCAGCGCCTGGCCGCCACCGCGCTCGGCCTGACCTTGCCGCAAACCTATCGCTATGTGCTGCTGCCGATGGCCGGACGCATCGTGATTCCGTCGTTGACCAATGAGTTCGCCGCGATCATCAAGAACAGTTCGGTGGCCCTCACCATCGGCCTGGTGGAACTGACCGCCGCCGCCAATTCGATGCGGGAATTTTCCTTCCAGATTTTCGAGGCCTATACCGGCGCATTGATTATCTATCTGCTGTTTTCCGGCCTTGCCCTGGCCGCCGCCAGCTGGCTTGAAAGAGCCACCGCCGTGCCGGGCTTCATCGCTTCCGGCAGCGCCAATACGGGAGGCCACTGATCATGTTCGCAAATTTCGATTTCGACGTCATTCACCGTTCCTGGTATTACCTGTTTTCGGTCGGAATGTCGTTCACGCTGAAGCTGACCTTCTTCGCCATGGTCGGCGGCATCATGGTCGGCACGATCCTGGCGATGATGCGTTTGTCCTCGCATAAGTCGCTGTCGCTGCTGGCCACCAGCTACGTCAACCTGATGCGTTCGATTCCGCTGGTGCTGGTGATTTTCTGGTTCTACTTCCTGGTGCCGTACATCGGCGCCTGGATCATCGGTTCTTCCGAACCGGTCAAGGTCGGCGCCTTTGCGTCGTCGCTGATTACTTTCATCATGTTCGAAGCGGCGTACTACTGCGAAATCATGCGCTCCGGCATCCAGTCGATTCCACGCGGCCAGGTCAATGCGGGCTATGCGCTCGGCATGAATTACTGGCAGACCATGGGAAATATCGTGCTGCCGCAGGCCTTCCGCAATATGGTGCCGGTGCTGCTGACGCAGACCATCGTGTTGTTCCAGGACGTTTCGCTGGTGTACGTGCTGTCGATCACCGACTTCGTCGGCGCGGCTTCCAAGATCGCGCAGCGCGACGGCCGCCTGGTGGAAATGTATCTGTTCGTCGCGGTGGTCTATTTCGTACTTTGCTATGCGCTGTCGTACTTTGTCAAAAAGCTGCAGACGCGCGTCGCGATCATTCGCTAAATCGCTAAATCGCTAAATCGACTCAACGGCCGCAGCCGCATCATCGGCGCGGCCGCCGGTATTCAAGAATAGGAGAGCAAGATGATTGAACTCAACAACGTCAGCAAGTGGTATGGCAGTTTCCAGGTACTGACCGACTGCACCACCGCCGTTTCCAAAGGCGATGTAGTGGTGGTGTGCGGACCGTCCGGTTCGGGCAAGTCGACGCTGATCAAGACGGTCAATGGCCTGGAACCGTTCCAGCAGGGCGACATCACCGTCGACGGCATTTCGGTCGGCGGCGGCAAGACCAATCTGTCGAAGCTGCGTGCGCGCATCGGCATGGTGTTCCAGAACTTCGAATTGTTCCCGCATCTGTCGATCCGCGACAACCTCACCATCGGCCAGATCAAGGTGCTTGGCCGCAGCAAGGAGGAGGCGATCGAAAAGGGGCTGAAGTACCTGGATCGCGTCGGCCTGATCGCGCAGAAAGATAAATTCCCGGGCCAGCTGTCGGGCGGCCAGCAGCAGCGGGTTGCGATTGCGCGCGCGCTGTCGATGGATCCGATCGCCATGCTGTTCGACGAACCGACTTCCGCGCTCGATCCTGAAATGATCAATGAAGTGCTGGATGTGATGGTCGGCCTGGCGCAGGAAGGCATGACCATGATGGTGGTCACGCACGAAATGGGCTTTGCGAAAAAAGTTGCGAACCGCGTGATTTTCATGGACAAGGGCCTGATCGTCGAGGATTGCCAGAAAGACGAATTCTTCGGCGCGCCGCGTTCCGAACGGGCGCGCGACTTCCTGGCCAAGATCATTCACTAAAAATACGATCGCTTCGGCGATGCGAAATACCCTCCAGGAGAGAAACTGGAGGGTATTTTTATTTCTGCCGGAAGCTTGGGCAAATTGGCGGCAACCGTTTGGGCTGCGTTAAAATGCGCCTTCAAGCCAACAGACCGCAACCGATCCCATGCAGACCCAGCCCCAGCCGCAAACATTGCCCTCGCCTTCGACCGCAACCCTGACCATCACCCGCCCGGACGACTGGCACCTGCATCTGCGCGACGGCGCCACGATGGCCAGCGTGCTGCCGCATACCGTGCACCAGTTCGCGCGGGCGATCGTGATGCCGAACCTGAAGCCGCCGGTCACCACCACCGCCATGGCCGCCGCTTACCGCGATCGCATCCTGGCGGCGCTGCCGGTGGGGGCCGCCTTTGAACCGCTGATGGTGCTGTATCTGACCGACGATACGTCGCCCGATGAAATCCGGCGCGCCAAGGGCAGCGGATTCGTCCACGCGGTCAAGCTGTATCCCGCAGGCGCCACGACCAATTCGGCGGCCGGCGTCACCGATCTGCGCAAATGCCATGCCGCGCTGGAAGCGATGCAGGAAGTCGGCATGCCGTTGCTGATACATGGCGAAGTCACCGATCCGGCGATCGACCTGTTCGACCGGGAAGCGGTCTTTATCGATCGCGTGATGCAGCCGCTGCGGCGCGACATGCCGGAACTGAAAGTCGTCTTCGAACACATCACCACGCGCGATGCGGCGCAATATGTGATGCAGGCGGGTCCGCTGACGGCGGCTACCATCACCGCGCATCACTTGCTGTACAACCGCAATGAAATATTCAAGGGCGGCATTCGCCCCCATTATTATTGCCTGCCCGTCCTCAAGCGCGAAACGCACCGCCAGGCGCTGGTGGCGGCGGCCGCGTCCGGCAGCGAAAAGTTTTTCCTCGGCACTGATTCGGCGCCGCATGCAAAGGGATTGAAGGAGCATGCCTGCGGCTGCGCCGGCTGCTATACCGCGTCGCATGCGCTGGAACTGTACGCGCAGGCATTCGACCAGGCCGGCGCGCTGGACAAGCTGGAAGCCTTCGCCGCGTTTAACGGCCCGGCATTCTACGGCCTGCCGCGTAATAGCGGCACGGTGACCTTGAAGCGGGAATCATGGACGCTGCCGGAAGATTACGCGATGGGCGACAGCGTCGTGGTGCCCTTGAACGCGGGCGAAGCGATCGGCTGGCGGCAGGTTTAAAAAAAGCCGGGGTCAGGCCGAGGCCTGCGCCTTGGCATCGCCGCCGGCATTGTCCAATGTATCCTGCGGCGCGCAATGCGGGCAGGACTTGCCTGGAACATAGGCCGGCGACAATTGCTCGCGCGGCGTAACCACGTGACGGCAGTTGAAGCATTGCGTGGTGGCGGTTTCCTGCAACTGCGGATTCAGCGAGGTGCGATAGTCGAAAACGAAGCACTCGCCATCGTAATGCGCGCCGCCGACATCTTCAAAATACTTCAGGATACCGCCGTCGAGCTGGTACACGCTGTCGTAGCCGATATTGTGCATGTGAATCGCCGCTTTTTCGCAGCGGATGCCGCCGGTGCAGAATGTCACGATGGTCTTGCCTTCCAGCGCGGCCTTGTCGGCCTCGATCACCGCCGGAAATTCGCTGAATTTTTCGATCCGGTAATCGATGGTGTCGTGGAAGGTGCCGACATCCACCTCGAACGCATTGCGGGTATCGACCATGACCACCGGCTTGCCTGCATCGTCATGGCCCTGATCCAGCCAGCGCTTCAGCGTTTTCGGTTCGACCGACGGTGCGCGCCCCAGCTCCGGCTTGATGAGCGGGTTTTTCATGGTGATGATTTCAGCCTTCAGTTTTACCAGCATGCGATTGAACGGCTGCTTGACCGAATAGCTTTCCTTGACCGGGATATCGGTAAAACGCGGATCCGCGCGCAGCCATTCCAGGAAAGCGTCGATGCCGGCGCGCCGGCCGGCCAGGAACAGGTTGATGCCCTCCGGGCTCAGCAAAATCGTGCCTTTGAGCTGTTGTGCGTTGCAAAAAGCCAGGAATTCAGGGCGTTTTGCCGCCGTATCATCGAAAGTGATGAATTTGTAGGCGGCGATATTGACGTATTCGGGGGTGGACTGCATGGTAAGTAAATCGCTAAGTCTTTGAATTGACGACATTATAAACTTGCGCGGCCGACTTGCCGAGATGCTTGCGGAACAACTTCAAGGAAGCGTTGCCGACGGCGCCGCGCAGGGTTCGCTGTAAAATACGATTTATACCGAATTCACGCGCCAAAGCGCATTAGAATAAGACGTTCCGCGCAGAGCTCCCGCGGACCTTCAACGCACTATCCGGCACCGCATAAATGACACCCCAATTTACCCATCTTCGCCTCCATTCCGAATTTTCGATCGTCGACGGGCTGGTGCGCCTGGACGACGCGGTTGACGCCGCCGCCGCCGACTGCCAGCCGGCACTGGCGATTACCGATCTCGCCAATCTGTTCGGCATGGTCAAGTTTTACAAGGCGGCGCGCGGCAAGGGGATCAAGCCGATTGTCGGCTGCGATGTCTGGATCACCAACGAAACCGAGCGCGACAAGCCGACGCGCCTGCTGCTGCTGGTCAAGAACAATGCCGGCTATCTGCAACTGTGCGAACTGCTGTCGAAGGCCTGGCTGGAGAACCTGCATCGCGGCCGCGCCGAAATCCGCGTCGAATGGCTGCGGGAATTGCAGCGCGAGCCGAACGGCAACGGCCTGATTGCATTGTCCGGCGCGCATTTCGGCGATGTCGGCATCGCCATCGAAAACGGCAAGCCCGACGTGGCGGAGCGTTGTGCGCGGCGCTGGGCCGAGATTTTTCCCGACAGTTTCTATATCGAAATCCAGCGCGCCGGCCAGCCCAATATGGAAACGCAGGTGCGCCAGTCGATCGCCATCGCGGCGGCGGCCGGCTTGCCGGTGGTGGCCACCCATCCGATCCAGTTCCTGAAACCGGAAGAATTCACCGCGCACGAAGCGCGCACCTGTATCGCGGAAGGCGAAATCCTGGCCAATGCGCGCCGCGTGCGGCGTTTCAACGCGCAGCAAAGTTTCAAGACCCAGGCCGAAATGGCCGAGCTGTTCGCCGACTTGCCGGGCGCGTTGCAGAATACGCTGGAAATCGCCAAGCGCTGCAACCTGACGCTGGTGCTCGGCAAGCCGCGCCTGCCGGATTTCCCGACGCCGGACGGCATGAGCATCGATGAATTCCTGGTCGCCGAATCCAAACTGGGCCTCGAGACCCGGCTGCAGCAGTTATACCCCGATCCCGAGACGCGCGAAATGGAACGCTCGCGCTACGAAGCGCGCCTGAAGTTCGAAACCGACACCATCATCAAGATGGGATTCCCCGGCTACTTCCTGATCGTTGCCGACTTTATCCAATGGGCCAAAAACAACGGTGTGCCGGTCGGGCCGGGACGGGGTTCGGGCGCCGGCTCGCTGGTGGCGTATTCGCTGTCCATTACCGACCTCGACCCGCTTGCCTACAATCTGCTGTTCGAACGCTTCCTGAATCCCGAACGCGTTTCGATGCCCGACTTCGATATCGATTTCTGCCAGGAAGGGCGCGACCGCGTCATCCAGTATGTCAAGGACCGCTACGGCAAGGACGCCGTATCGCAGATCGCGACCTTCGGCACCATGGCGGCCAAGGGCGCGGTGCGCGACGTCGGCCGTGTGCTGGATCTGGGGTACAACTTCTGCGACGGCATTTCCAAGCTGATCCCGTTCAAGCCGGGCAAACTGGTGACCCTGGCCGACGCCATCAAGGAAGAGCCGCAACTGGCCGAGCGCCTGGAAAACGAAGACGAAGTAAGACAGCTGATGGATCTGGCGCAGCAGGTCGAAGGAATTGCCCGCAATATCGGCATGCATGCGGGGGGCGTGCTGATCGCTCCGGGCAAGCTGACCGATTTCTGTCCGCTATATACGCAGGGCGGCGATGCCGGCGTGGTGTCGCAATACGATAAGGACGACGTCGAAGCGGTCGGCCTGGTCAAGTTCGACTTTCTGGGTTTGACCACGCTGACCATTCTCGACCGCGCGGTGCGCTACATCAAGCAGCTCGATCCGGCCATGGCTGACTTCAGCCTGGAGAAATTGCCGCTGAACGATCGCGCCTCCTACGATCTGCTGACCAAGGCCAAGACAGTCGCGGTATTCCAGCTTGAAAGCCGCGGCATGCAGGGCATGCTCAAGGAGGCGCGTCCCGACCGTTTCGAGGACATCATCGCGCTGGTGGCGCTGTACCGGCCGGGCCCAATGGACCTGATTCCGGATTTCTGCCGGCGCAAGCATGGCGAGCGCTTCGATTATCCGGATCCGCGCACCGAAGGCATTCTGTCGGAAACCTACGGCATCATGGTGTATCAGGAGCAGGTGATGCAGATGGCGCAGGTGGTCGGCGGCTATTCGCTCGGCGGCGCGGATTTGCTGCGGCGCGCGATGGGCAAGAAGAAAGCCGAGGAAATGGCCGAGCATCGCCAGATATTCCGCGATGGCGCCGCCAAGGATGGACTGAGCGAAGCCAAGGCCGACGAAATTTTCGATCTGATGGAAAAGTTCGCGGGCTACGGCTTCAACAAGTCGCACGCCGCGGCTTATGCCCTGCTGTCCTACCACACCGCCTATCTGAAGGCGCATCACCCGGCCGCGTTCATGGCAGCCAACTTGTCGCTGGCGATGGACGACACCGACAAGATCAAGATTCTGGTCGAGGATGCGCTCGATGTCTGCGGCCTGACGCTGCTGCCGCCGGACATCAATCTGTCGGAATACCGTTTCACCCCGGTCGGCGAGCCCGGCCGCAAGGCCACCCAGATCCGCTACGGCCTGGGCGCGGTCAAGGGTTCAGGGCAGGGCGCGATCGAAGCGATCGTGGCGGCGCGGCAAAGCGGCCTTGGCCCTTTCACCGATCTGTTCGATTTCGCCAAGCGCGTCGACAAGCGCCAGATCAATCGCCGCACTATCGATTCGCTGATCCGCGCCGGCGCTTTCGACTGCTTCGGCGCCGATCGCGCCGTGCTGATGGCCTCGATCGGCCTGGCGCTGGACAGCGCCGAGCAGGCCGAAAAATCGGCCAACCAGGTCAGTCTGTTCGGCGGCGACGACAGCGACCTGGAAACGCCGCTGACTTATGTGAACGTGCCGCCGTGGAGCGAAAAGCAGCGTTTGACCGAAGAAAAAACCGCCTTGGGTTTTTATCTGTCGGGCCATCTGTTTTCGGCTTACGAGGCGGAAGTCCGGAAGTTCGCGCGCACGCGCTTGTCGTCGCTGGAGCCGTCGCGCGAGCCGCGCATGATTGCGGGCATCATCGTCGGCATCCGAACCCAGATGACCCAGCGCGGCAAGATCGTCATCGTCATGCTGGACGACGCCAGCAGCACCGCCGAGGTAACCGTCTACAACGAAGTGTACGAGCCGAACCGGGCCATGTTCAAAGAGGATGAGCTGCTGGTGGTGCAGGGCAAGGTATCGGAAGACCGCTTCTCGGGCGGCATGCGCGTCAGCGCGGAAAAGGTATTCGATATCGGCGCTGCGCGGGCGCAATACGGCAAGCAGTTTTCGGCGGTATCGTCGGCCGGTTTCGACGTGGCGCAATTGAAAAGCATTCTGTCGCCGTATCGCAGCGATAGCGGCCTGCCGTTCGTGCTGCACTATACGAACGATGGCGTCAGCTGCGAGGTGCGCTGGCCCTCTGCATGGCAAGTCAAGCCGGCCGATGAACTGAAGCTGGCGCTGATCGACAAGCTGGGCATGCAGGATGCGACGATAGAATATTCTTAGCGTTATTGCAAAATGCGGCAAGGCGGGCAATGCGAGGCCGGGCGTTGTACTGCGTTCGTGTCCCCCGCCGGCCTGCGGCCGGCTCCTCCTTTACCTCACTTCGCACAACACCCGGCCTCGCATTGCCGCATTTTGCAATACCTCAGCGCGTAATGCGTTGATCCTCGCGCGGATAATCGCGCAGGCCGACTTCCGCCTGGGTGACGCCGCTGCGCATGCGTTCTTCGACGCGAAGCCGGTTTGCCGACTCGGTCGTGCGGGTGTTTTCCTTGTGCCATAGGTGGAAAACTTCGGTGGAAAAGGCGCCGCCCTTGCGGCGAATGCCGAAGCGCGCGAGACGCAATACGATATCGGCATCTTCATGGCCCCAGCCGACGAATGTCTCGTCAAAGCCGTTAACGGCGGCATAGTCGCTGCGCCATATTCCCAAATTACAGCTTTTGATCCGGTTCCACCGCACCTTGCGGTAATGCCGCCATGCGGTGTCCGGGAGCGTCAGCAGCGGCAGCACTTTATTGGCGTTGCCGGCAAGCCTTTGCCCCAGCCAATAGAAAATGCCGCGTCGAGAAGCCTGCATTGCGGCGTGCTTGCCGAGCAAAGCCGCGGTCAGCCGCTCCGACAGCAGTACGCGGCTGCCCGATACCATGAAACCGACTTCCGCCAATGTCCGGTGGCGCGCGACGTAATCCGGGCGCGGCAGGCAGTCGCCGTCCAGGAAAATCAGATAGTCCCCGGCGCTGCAGTAGACGCCGAGATTGCGTACGGCCGATGCGCGAAAACCGTCATCGCTTTGCCATGCGTGAATGATGGGTATCGATTTGCCGCTTGTTTGCCGCTGCATTTGCTGGAAGCGGCCGACAGCGGCAAGCGTTTCGTCTCTCGAGCCGTCGTCGGCAACGATGATTTCATAATGGGAATCGGTTTGGTCAAGCAATGCCGACAGCACCTCGGATAGTGCGTCGGGCCGATTGTAAGTCGTGACAATGACGGAAATCAGGCCTGGAGCGTTCATCGCCGTCTTCATGATTTGCGCGTTTCGTTATCGCGAATGGCATCCTGCTCCAGCAGCCAAAGCTTCATGTACCGGTAATAGCTGCCTTCGGCGTTCGAAATTGCCAGAGCCAGTCCATGCCAGCCGTCGAGAAAGCCGCGCTTGAAGATGTAGGTGCGGATAAACGTCGCAAGCCCGTGCAGGACGGCCTTGCCGACACTGCTGCGCTGGCCGCGGTCGTAACGCTGCCGTGCGGATAATGTCGAGTAAAGATCGACTTTGTTCAATACTTGGGAAAAATTTCGAAAGCTGTAGTGCAGAAGCGGCATCTTCAGGCGGCCGGTCGCGCCGTTGACGATAATGCGTTCATGCACCAGATCGTCGCTGAATTGCGCGCTGCCGCGCCGGATCAGGCGTGTCACGTAATCCGGCGTCCAGCCCGCATGCCGGATAAAACGGCCGCAATACCAGGATTTTCGGGGAATTTCGTAGGCCTCGGCAGGCTGCGGCAGGGCCAGGATCGCCTGAATTTCCGCCGCCAGTTCGGGCGTGACGCGTTCGTCGGCATCGAGCGACAGAATCCAGTCGCCTTCAGCGGCAGCCAAGGCGCGGTTTTTCTGCGGCCCAAAGCCGGGCCAGTCGGCGGTCTGGATGACCTGCGCGCCGGCGCCACGGGCTATTTCGACCGTATTGTCGGTACTGCCCGAATCAACGACCACGAGCTGATCCGCAAATGCAACGCTTTCCAGGCAGGCCTGCAGATGGAAGGCTTCATTTTTGGTTATCAGGATGACGGATAGTTTCATGCGAGCGGCGCGGGTAAAGTGCGCATTTTAACGTATGCGCCCTATGAATTGCGGTGTTTCTGCGGCCGGCATGGCCTGGTCTTTACAATGGCTACAAGTCACTGTTTATCGGATTTTACCCATTGGAATTCACTTATAATGTGGCCTTGATTATTTCCCCCCATCAATTGCCGGCGGGGCTGAGACTGTATCCTCCAGATCACAAAATATGTATAAAAACGTCACGCTCGGTTCCGCGAAGGTATTTTTTTTATTGACCCTGTTTTTCGTTTCATTTTCGACGGCGTTGACCAATGTATTCGCCGGCCTGTTGCTGATAGCCTTCGTTCTGGCCGTTTTCGGGGACCGGACGCTGTTGCGGCCGATGCGCTTGTCGCCGGCGGTAATCGCCCTGGTGCTGTATGGCATGATCATTCTGGCCTGGTCATGGTCTGTCGCCCCGCAGGATGAGGTCTTTCAAGGGATCAGCAAATACCGTAAATTGCTGTTCCTGCCGATCGCAATTGCGCTGGTGTGGCAAGACGGACGATTGGCCCGCAAGGGATTTATTGCATTCATGGCGGGCGCGGTATTCCTGACCCTCGGCTGTTATCTGGTATGGGCCGGCTTGATATCGGCGGAAAAGTACGACTGGTGGAAAGCCGGAACGCCAGACAATGCCTTTGCTTTCAAGAGCTATATAACGATAGGCATTTTGCTGGGATTTGCGGCCGGCGCTTGCTGGGCATATTGGATTTATGCGCCGACATTGCGAATGAAGATCGCGGCGGCCATCGGTGGCATTTTATTCGCCTTTCCCGTGCTGTTCCTGATGAATGGACGCACCGGCTATGTTGTCGTTCTGTGCGTCAGTGTGGGGCTGGGCATCTTGCGTTTCAGAAACGACTGGAAAAAACTCGTCATTGCAATGCTGATCCTGTGCGCGGCATTTGCGGCGGTTTTCCACCAATCCGGGAAATTAAGAATGCGGGCCGAGGGCGTGATGCATGAAGTCAGCGATTATTCGAAGACCAATGACCTCAATTCCAGCGGCATCCGGCTGACCTTCTACAAGGCGGGTCTTGAAATGTTCCTGGCGCATCCGTTTGTCGGCACCGGTACCGGTTCATTCGCGGAGAACTTCATGCCGACGGCGCATCGTGTCGGGGTAAACGATCCGGAATTTTACAATGCACGTTCCCAGCCCCACAGCGAAGTGGTGCTGATGGCGGTGCAATTGGGCATCGTTGGCCTGGCATTGTATTTCGGCCTGATGGCCACGCTTGGATCGGTCGTCCGCAAACAGAAAACCTATCAGGCGGATTTGCTGTTTCTGCTGTGCATCAGTTTCGCGGTGCCGGCTTTCTTCAACAGCCTGCTGTGGGATATAACCGAGGGATACTGGTTTGTCCTGCTGGCGGGCTGCCTGTATGCCGCCGCGCGCCGGCCCGACGCCGCCACCATTATGCAAAGGCCCGCTTCAACGTGAACATGTCCCTTTACTTCCGCCGGCTCTGGGCGTTGCATCGGCCCTATACCAAGCGCCTGACGATCGCGCTGGTGGCCATGGCGGTTACCGCCGGCACCGAACCGGTGGTTCCGTATATCTTCAAGCTGCTGCTGGACAAGGGGTTTGTCGCCCAAAGTCATTTTTCATTGTGGCTGGTGCCGCTGATCGTGATCGGCGTTTTCATTCTGCGCGGGGCGTCGACCTTTCTGTCCACTTACATGATGACCTGGGTTTCCAGCAATGTGTTGCACGAACTGCGGCGGCAGATGTATTTCCGCATGCTCAATGTGCCGGTCGGATTCTATGCGACGCATACCGTCGGCAAGATCATCAATTCGATGATGTTCGAAGTGCAGCAGATCATCGACATGATTACCAAGGTGTTCACGTCGATCGTGCGTTCGGCGTTGACCGTGCTGTTTCTGCTGGGCCTGCTGGTGTGGATCAACTGGCGCCTGACGATTGTCACGCTGGTGCTGTTGCCGCTGATCGCGATCGTGGTGCGCAAGACGGGGAATCGCCTGAAGAAACTGAATCGGGATTCGCTCGACGTCAACGCCGAACTGACGCAGGTGATCGAGGAAACCACGCGCGCCCAGCAAGTCATCAAGATCTTCGGCGGCCAGGAATATGAAAATGCGCGCTTCGAGTCGCGTGCGGAGAATCTGCGGCGCTACACGATGCGCATGACCAGCACATTCGCCTTGACGGTGCCAGTCACCCAATTGATGACGGCCTGCGCGGTGGCGCTGGTGATCGTGATGGCGCTGATGCAGTCGCGCGGCGGCGATATCACGGTCGGCGGGTTTGTGTCGTTCATCACCGCCATGCTGATGCTGCTGACGCCGCTGAAACAACTGGCCGAAGTCAACGGCCCCTTGCAGCGCGGCATGGCCGCCGCCGAAGCCGTGTTCAATTTGATCGACCAGAAGACCGAACGCGAAGGCGGCCTGCAATTGCCGGGCCGCGCGGCCGGCAGGCTCGATTTTGTCGATCTCAGTTTTTCCTACCCCGGCCATAGCGCGCTGGCGCTGTCCCACATTGATCTGTCGATTTCGCCCGGCGAGACCATTGCGTTCGTCGGCATGTCCGGCGGCGGCAAGTCGACCCTGGTCAATCTGGTGCCGGGCTTTTATCAGGCCAGCAGCGGCCGCTTGCTGCTTGACGGCCAGCCGGTGGATGAGATCGCGCTGCTCAGCCTGCGCGAACAGATCGCGATGGTGAGCCAGCATGTGGTGCTGTTCGACGACACGGTCGCGGCCAATATCGCGTATGGCGATAAAACGCCCGACGCGCAGCGTATTGAAGCGGCCGCCGCGGCAGCCTATCTGACCGATACCATTGCCGCGCTGCCGGACGGCATGCAGACCCGGATCGGCGACAACGGTTCGCGCCTGTCCGGCGGCCAGCGGCAGCGTTTGGCGATTGCGCGGGCGATCTACAAGGACGCGCCGATCCTGATTCTGGACGAGGCGACCTCGGCGCTGGACAGCGAATCCGAACGCGCGGTCCAGGCCGCGCTGGACAAACTGATGGAAGGCCGCACCACGCTGGTCATCGCGCATCGCTTGTCGACCATTGAGCGCGCCAGCCGCATTGTGGTGCTGGTCGCCGGCAACGTGGTGGAAGTCGGCACACATCAGGAATTGATTGCGAAGAACGGCGCTTACGCCAATCTGTACCATTTGCAATTCGCCAAGGATGCCGGCGCATGAGCGTCGAAGGCACAGCGCAGATGACAACGCCAGCCACGGCGCGGATTCTGGTGGTCGCGCCGAACTGGATCGGCGATGCCGTGATGGCCGAACCGCTGCTGCGCCTGTTGAAGGAAATCCATCCGTCACGGCCGATCGACGTTTTGTCGCCGGCGCTGCTGAGTCCGGTATGGCGCGCCATGCCGCATGTCGACACCATTCTGGAAACCCGCTTTCGATCAGGTTCGCTGCAGTTGAAGGCGCGCTGGCAGATGGCGCGGCAGTTGCGCCGGCGCGGCTATGGCGATGTTTATCTGCTGCCGAATACCCTGAAATCCGCCCTGGTGCCGTGGCTGGCGAGAATTCCCCGGCGCGTCGGCTACCTGGGTGAAAACCGTTACGGCCTGCTCAACGTGATTCATCGCGACGATCCCGTGGCGCCGCGCGGCATGGTGCCGTTTTATGCGGCCCTGGCGATGCCCCCGTCCCGCCTGGCGCCGGCCGGCTTGCCGCGGCCGCGGCTGACCGTTTCCGCAGAGGAAACCGAGCGCGCGATGATCGATCAGGGATTGGCCCCGCACCGGCCGCTGGTAGTGTTTGCCCCGGGGGCCGAATTCGGTTCGGCCAAGCGCTGGCCGGCCGCGTATTTCGGTCAACTGGCGCAATCGGTGAGGCAGGAAAATCCGGATGCGCAGATTGTTTTATTGGGATCGGCCAAGGATCTGCCCGTTACCATGGAAGTGGCGCGGTGGGCGCCCGAGGTGGTCAGCCTGGCCGGATCCACTTCGCTGGCGCAGGCCATTGCGCTGATCGCGCGCGCCGATGCGGTGGTCAGCAACGATTCGGGGCTGCTGCATGTGGCGTCGGCATTCAATCGGCCGGTGGTGGCCATGTACGGGTCGACCGATCCAGACTACGCGCCGCCGTTTTCCGACATGGCCGCGGCCATTTGCCTGCATCTGCCTTGTTCTCCCTGCCGCCAGCGGGAATGCCCGCTGCAACACCATAAGTGCATGCGCGACATGCTGCCGGATCAAGTCTGGCAGGCCTTGCGGCCGATGCTGCCCGCCGATACGGTTCAGCGCGCGCCGCTGACGTCGTCCACGCCGCGATAAGCGGCCATCGCCAGCATTCCCCAGGCCAGAAGAAACGCGACGCCGCCCAGCGGTGTGATCGCGCCGAAAACGCGCACGCCGGACAATGCCAGCGCGTACAGGCTGCCGCTGAACAGGACAATGCCGGCCAGCATCGCAACGCCGGCCCATGATGCCAGCCCGAGGCCGGATTTCAGGCGCGGCGTCAACAATGCGATGGCCAGCAGGCCAAGCGCATGCGCGACCTGATAAGTCACCGCGGTCTGCCAGATTGCCAGCATCTCCGCGCTCAATATCTGCTTGAGGCCATGCGCGCCGAATGCGCCGGCGGCAACCGCAATAAACATATTGCCGGCGCCGGCAATAATCAGCGATCGTTCATTCATCGTCAGTCCGTTTCGAAATTGGCAGTGCCGCCATTCTAACGGTTGGCGGCGCTGTATCGATGCATGCACTGATTCATGTGCTGATCCAGGTCCGATTCAAGCGCCGAACAACGGCGACAGCCGCAGAATGGAGTCGCGCCATTCCCGCGGCTCGGGATGGCCCGGTTCGGTGCAACTGAAAAAGCGCGCGATGCTGATGCCCTGGCGATTGAACAGCTCCAGCGAGGTGACGATGCCGTCCACGGTCGGCTTCTTGGCGACCCAGACGGAATCGATATGATCTTCGCGCAGCCGCAAGCGATAATCGGGACTGACGATGTTGAGCCAGGCGTCGCTGCGCAGGATCTGCTTCACTTTGCCCTGGTATGCCTGAACGATGCCCGCATTGCCGACCAATGCGATGACGGTGCCGCCCAGGTCCGCCATTTTCTGCAGGAGTATGCGCACCGAATCGTTGGCGACCTGATGCGCGAACGCCCTGCCGGCAAAGCGCAGCTTGTGCAGGCGCAGATGATCGAATTCGGTCTGCCGTTCGAGAAATTCACGGGTATTGTTGCGCTGCGCCCATTCTGCGCGAAGGGCGTCGACATCGATGCCGTCGGCGCCCTGATTGGCGGTCAACGGCCTGGTGCGGAAGATATCGAGCACCGGCGTCTGCTCCGCGGCGGCGAAATCCCTGACGATGGCGCGGTAGGCCGCGATGGCGCCGGCGTCGTGCAGCACGATTTTGTGCAGGCTGTTGCCGTCGCCGTCGAAAAATTGCAGGCTGCGTTGCAGCTGGTCGTCCTCGTCCTTGTCATTTACCGCGAAACCGTATTTCCATTTCTGCGAAGGCAGCGGCTGCGGGCCGCCGCGATGGGCATGTCTGTAAATGCAGGTGGTTTCCTGTATGGCCGATTCATTGCCGCTGAGGATGGTGACGATGCCGAGTTCGCCGAGGCGATGCAGCAGCGCCGTATAGGGACCGTTGAGGCGGGTGACGCGATGCGGTATGCCGACGGCAAGACGCTGTACCGCGGTCAGTTGCGCGCGGTCGGGGCCGGCCGGCTTGGGGTTGTTATTGAACATGACTATTTCATCCCGTGCGTTGTCCGTTGTTGACGGGGCCCGGATATCACGCGCGTGATGAATGCGGAAGATGCCGGTTTCGGCTGCTGCTGTTCCAGCAGCATGCCCCATTGTTCGGATAATTGCTGGCAGGTGGCGCGCAGGATGGGCTCCATGTCGGGCAGCGCGGCCAGCGTTTTCAGATGCTGTTCGATGGCTGCCGCGGACCGGACGGCGTCTTCGCTGCCGGCCGCCAGCGTGCCGTGCCGGGAAATCAATTGGAGTACTGCGGAAATCAGGAATTCGGAGGCGACCCGGGACCTGGCATTGCCCGGCGGGACAATATTTGGCGCGTGGTCGGCCGGGTGAGGCGCGGGATGCGTCGCTGAGTGATCGGTATGCAATGCGGTCTCCTTGTGAGAGCGGAGCGATGCATGGCAGGGTACGAGATAGCAAGGTACACGGCGCTGCATAGCCATTGATGAGAATGATTCTTATTTAATTATTGGCTAAAACGCATCCGAGGACAAGTCTTAAAATGTATTTTTACAACCTTTAGGGGTGGATTTAGGATTCGGCCGATCGAGTGCTCACATAAAAAATGACAAATCCGGGAATATTTTCGCAAGCGAGCGGGTTATACAAATGTTCGGACCATTTTATTCCCGGTATTTGTTAATGAAGCGATAAGCGCCATGAAAATTTCCACAATGAAAGTGAGTACCCGTTTATGTCTCGGTTTCGGCCTGATGCTGGCGATGATGCTGCTCATGGCCGGCGTCGCATTGCGTTGCCTGTCGGGCATCGGCGATATCAATGCCAGGACGCTCGACAAGGACTGGGTCGGGGCCGAGGCGGTCAATACGATCGATGTGCTGACGCGTTCCAATGCCCGCATCGCCATGGAAATCCTGATCGAGACAGACAAGACGCGCATGGCGGGCCTGTATCAGAAAATCGTCGCCAATCGGACTGCTATCGGCGGCAAGCTGGATCAACTGGACAAGCTGCTTGCCGAGCCGAAGGAAAAAGAACTGGTCGACAAAATCAGGGGCGCGCGTTCCAGGTATGCCGCGGCACTGGCAAATACCGACAAGCTGATGGAAGACAATAAACGGGACGAAGCGATCGATTTCGTCCGGTCCGAGACCTTGCCCGCGCTGGATGCGTTCCAGGAGCCGATCACGGCCTTGTCCGATATGCAGAAAGGCGTGATCGTGCGCAGCAATGGCGACGTCAAGGACAACATCGATTTCACCTATGCGCTGCTGATGGCGCTGGGCGCCTGCACGCTGGCGATCGGCGCCGGCGCGGCGTTCCTGATCACCAGGACGTTGCTGCGCCAGCTGGGCGGCGAGCCCGAATATGCCGCGTCCATCGCCAATCACATTGCGGTCGGCGACCTCACCGTTGCCATCGATACCCGGCCGGGCGACCGCAGCAGCTTGCTGATCGCCATGAAAGCAATGCGCGACAGCCTGGTCGATATCGTCAGCCAGGTGCGTTCCGGCGCCGATTCGATCGCGACCGCATCGGGCCAGATCGCCATGGGCAATCTGGATCTTTCCTCGCGCACCGAAAAGCAGGCCGGCACGCTGGAGGAAACGGCTGCCTCCACGCGCGAGCTGACCGGCACCGTCAAACAGAATCTCGACAGCGCGCGGCAGGTGGATATGCTGGCGCAATCGGCGTCGGAAGCGGCCAGCAAAAGCGGCGCGATCGTGTCGAAAGTGGTGGATACGATGGGGACCATCGATGCCTCGTCCAAAAAGATCGTCGATATTATCGGCGTCATCGACGGCATCGCGTTTCAGACCAACATCCTGGCCTTGAACGCGGCAGTCGAGGCCGCGCGCGCCGGCGAGCAGGGACGCGGCTTCGCGGTGGTGGCGTCGGAAGTGCGCAGCCTCGCGCAGCGCTCCTCGTCCGCGGCCAAGGAGATCAAGACCTTGATCGAGGATTCCGTCGAGAAGATCGTGATCGGCGCGGACCTGGCCGATCAGGCCGGCGTTTCCATGGACAATGTGGTATCCAGCGTCAAGCGCGTAACCGACACCATGGCCGAAATCATGGCCGCCAGCCAGGCCCAGAGCATCGGCATCGAACAGGTCAACGATGCCATCGGCCAGATGGACAGCGGGACCCAGCAGAATGTGGCGCTGGTGGAAGAAGCCGCCGCGGCGGCCGAATCGCTGCAGGAACAGGCAGCCGCGCTGGCCACGGTGGTGGCGGTATTCAAGCTGGATGGCGGCATGCCCGCGCCGGCCGAGGGCGCCGATGCAATCGATGCGCATGCCCTCAGGACGGTGGATATTTCGCCGCGCTTCGTGCTCGGCGCTGCCTGAAATTCAGCGGAGATTCAACTGAAATTGAACGAAGATTCATGAGTTTGAACGCCGGGCGCATGCAGGCCCGGCGTCTTTTTTTTTGTGCAACGCCTCAGGGCGTTTTTTCTTTGTCGATCTGCGCCGTCAAAAGCTGCCGGAACACATCCAGCTCGGCGGCGTTCATGTCCGATATGGCGGTGTAGGCCATGCCGTCGCGCGACCAGCGCAGCAATTGAAAGCCGTTATCCGAGGTCATTTTTGCGGACGCGTCGCGCTGCGAGGCGTCCGGCCAGACGAACAGATTGATCAGATGCTTGTCGTGCCGGTATGCCAGCCCGGCCACCGCACGCTGGTGCACGTAATCGAGCCGGCCGCCGATCAGCGGGAAGCCCTGCTGCGCCAGATCGACCACCGGCGGCGAATAATCGAGCTTGCCGCTGAACCAGGGTTTGACGGTATGGTGGTCGGAAGAAACGACGTCGGCCAGGTGATCGACCTGCAGCGAACGGAAGTGCGCGGAAACGATTTCCTGGTCGAAGGCGTCCGTCGGCGAAGGCCGCTGCATGTCCAGCGCGAGATTGACCGCGAGGGCCGCGGCGCATACGCTCGCCACGCCGAAATTGATGCGCGCCCATGGCCATGCTTCGAATTTTCCGAACAGATCGAAGGCCTTGCGGCGGCGCGGTTGCTGTGCCTCGATGTCGGCCTTGACATCGGCCTTGATGTCATTCCCGATATCGGCCATGATGCGCGCCCGCAGGGAAGCCGGCGCGGCATGGCTGGCGGCATTGCCGGCGACCGTCGCGCGCAGATCGGCCAGGCGGCCATAAGCGGCGCCGCATGCTTCGCAGTCCGCTATGTGGGCGCGCATCTCGGCCATTGCCGGCGGCGCCAGCTCGTTGTCGAGATAGGCCGACATCCGCTCCAGGGATTCATTGCAATCCATTGGCGCCTCCTTCGATGCATGGCTGCAGATAATCGCCGAGCAGCTTCCGGCCGCGCGCCAGCCGCGACATCACGGTGCCGATCGGAATTTCCACGACTTCGGCGATTTCCTTGTATGACATATTCTCGATATCCTTCAGCACCACGACTTCCCGGTAGGCCCGCGGCAGCTTCTCCAGCGCCTGGTTGACGATGCGCCGCGTGTCGCGGCTGGCGGCGGCGGTTTCCGGATTGCTGCCCGCATCAAAAGGCGATGCGCCGCCGATGGCATCGTTATCGCTGTGCAGCAGTTCGTCGAAGCCGACGTCGTCGTCTTCATGGCGATGATCGCGCAGCCATGTGTAGTAAGTGCGGCGCACGATGGTCAGCAGCCAGGCCCGCACATTGCCGTCGCGAAAAGTATCGAAAAATCGAAAGGCGCGCAGGAACGCCATCTGCACCACGTCTTCCGCATCGTTGTGATCGCGGGTCAGCCAGCGCGCCAGGCTGTATGCGGCATTCAGGTGCGGCATGACGACCGTTTCAAAACGGCGCGCCTTATCGTGATTGTCCAAATTGCCGTCCATCGCTTTTTCCGCTCATAGATGGGAAGACTCCGGTTTGCCGCCGTTTATTCCCGGATATCCCCCAAAAATTATATTTATTTAATCGGGAATATCCGCTCGATAACCAGTGTTATGCACAGTGTAATCGTCATGCGGCGATCGGCAGGATTTTATTTGACGGAAGGAGTCATGATGCAACGCAAGTCAAGATTCGGAACGCTATCGGCCCTCGGCGCGGCCCTGAATTTCATGCTGGCGGCGCCGGTTTTTGCGGCCGGGCAGGCAGCGCACGGGCAGGTGCTTTATCAAAGCATGTGCATGGCCTGCCATTCCATTGAATACAACGGCGTCGGGCCGGCGCACATGGGTTTGTTCAACCGCAAGGCGGGCAGCCAGCGCGATTACACCTATTCGGCGGCGCTGGCGGCGTCGAAAGTGATCTGGAACGAAAAGACGCTGGATAAATGGCTGACCAATCCCGAGCAATTCATCCCCGGACAAAAAATGGGCTTTCTGGTGCCTTCGCAGCAGGATCGCGACGATCTGATTGCCTACCTGAAGGTCGCCACCGTCAAAAAATAAACCCGCGCCATGGCGGCGGAAAAATACCTACTCACATCCATCAATGTACAAGGAGATACAAATGAAAACAGCAATCGACAGGCGCAAATTCATCAGGCTGACCGCGGCCGGCGGCGGCGCGGTATTCATGTCCGGCCTGTATGGCGGCGCCGGCGCCGCGCCGATGGGAGCCGCCGCTTCCGGCGCCGGCAAGGACGATTTCTTTTTCGTCCAGTTGTCGGATACGCATTGGGGCTTCAGCGGGCCGCCGAATCCCGACGCCGAGAACACACTGAAAAAAGCCGTTGCCTCGGTCAACGGCTTGCCGATAAAACCCGATTTCATCGTGTTCACCGGCGATCTCACGCACACCACCGACGACCCGAAAGAACGGCGCCAGCGCATGGCCGGCTTCAAGGAAATCGTCAGCGCGCTGGAAGTGAAGCAAATCTATTTCATGCCGGGCGAGCACGATGCTTCGCTGGATAACGGCGCCGCCTTCAAGGAAAATTTCGGCAAGACGCGTTACACCTTCGACCATAAGGGCGTGCATTTCATCGTGCTCGACAATGTTTCCGATCCCGGCGCAAAAATCGGCGACGAACAGTTGGCGTGGCTCAAGGACGATCTGGCGAAGCAGAACAAGGACGCGCGCATCGTGGTGTTCACGCATCGTCCGCTGTTCGACCTGGTGCCGCAATGGGACTGGGCCACGCGCGACGGCGACCAGGCCATTGCCTTGCTGATGCCGTATTCCAATGTGACCGTGTTTTATGGGCATATTCATCAGGAGCACCATCACCATACCGGCCACATCGCGCACCACGCCGCCAAATCGCTGATTTTTCCGCTGCCTGAACCGGGCTCGCAAGACCGGCGCGATCCCCTGGCCTGGAATGCCGCGTCGCCCATCCGCGGCCTGGGCTTCCGCGAAGTGCAGGCCGCCGCCGGGGCGGATTACGACATCAATGAATTTCCAGTGACGAGGGTGCGTTCATGAAGCAGTCCAGGAGATCGATGTTGCTGGGGTCCGCCGCCGGCATTGGCATGCTGTTGTGCGCGGCCGCATGGAAGGAAGCAGGCGCGGAAGTGCCGGCCGAAGGCGAGGACAAGGACAAGCAGGCGCGCGTCATCAGGATCGAAGCGAAGAAATTCGTCTATACGCCGAATGAAATCAGGATCAAGAAAGGTGAAAAAGTGCTTCTGGCATTGACGGCGCTGGATTTCGTCCATGGTTTCAATCTGCCGGACTTCAAGCTTCGGACCGATATCCCGCCCGGCAAGGTGACGACGGTGGCGCTCAATCCGATGGAGGCCGGGCGCTTCACGTTTTTATGCGACAACTTCTGCGGCAATGGGCATGAGGAGATGAACGGCGTCATTATCGTCGAATGAGCGCCGCTTCTCCTCGCAAATGCGGGCGCTTTAAAGCGGCGTCAAGTTCAAGGCTTGACCGCTTCCATCCCTTTTTCTTTCAGCAGCCGGACCGCTTCAGGGCTGGTCAGCAACTGGAGGAACGCCCTCGCCGCCGCCTGCTCGTTACTGGTGCTGCTGATGCCGGCGGTATAGACCGTGTAGTTCTGGATTTCGGCAGGCAGCGGTCCGATCAGCGTTACACCCTTGGTCGGCAGGATTTCGCTGATCTGATGGATGCCGAGCACCGCTTCGCCATCGACGATATGCTCAGCCACCGAGCCGCCCTTGACCTTGACCGCCTTGGCGTCGATCTGCTGCGCGATGCCCCATTGCTGGAACAGCTTTGCGAGGTAAATGCCGCTGGAGCCGCCCGAGGCCGGATCGATATACGCCACCGATTTCGCATCAAGCAGGGCTTGCTTGAAATGTTCCACGGTATCGATGGCCGGCCGCGGCGCACCGGCCGGCACCATCACGCCGATGCCTACCTGCGCCAGATTGGCGACGCTGTCGGCATGGACCTTGCCCTTGGCCACGAATTCCTTGAGCAGATCCGGCGTCAGGATCACCACATCGAAATGCGCGCCGCCTTCAACGCGCTTGGCCAGCGCGCCGGCGGTGTCGTTGTCGAGATTGATCTTGTTGCCGCTGCGGGATTCGTATAGCGGGACCAGGGCTGCTGCCACTTGCTTGAAGGCGCCGGTGGTCAGCACATTCAGGGTGGCCGCCGAGGCGGATACAGATGCGAAGGCGGCGGTGCAGGATAAAGCGAGCAGGGCCATACGCAGCGGGTTTTTCAATCCGGTCATGTCAATCTCCTTGAAGGCATGCAAAAACGAAAAAACGGGATGGCCGATATTCCGCCATGAAAATTACGGAAGCCTTACATCAGAATGATGTCGTACTGCTCCTGCAAATAAGCCGTCTGCACCTGCAGCGAAATCGGCTTCTGAATGAAATCGCCCAGCATCGCCAGATGCTGCGACTCTTCTTCCAGGAACATGTCGACCACCATCTGCGAAGCCAGGATGCGGAATTCGCGCGGATTGAATTGCCTGGCTTCACGCAGGACTTCGCGCAGGATTTCGTAGCAGACCGTGCGGGCGGTTTTCAATTGTCCTTTGCCGTCGCATGCGGGGCAGGTTTCGCACAGGACGTGCGACAGCGATTCGCGGGTGCGCTTGCGCGTCATCTCGACCAGCCCAAGCGCCGAAAAATTCGATACTGAAATCTTGGTGCGGTCGCGCTGCAGCGCCTTGTGGAGCTCCGACAGGACGGCGCTCTTGTGCTCGCCGTTTTCCATGTCGATGAAATCGAGGATGATGATGCCGCCCAGGTTGCGCAGCCGCAGTTGGCGCGCAATGGCCTGCGCGGCTTCCAGGTTGGTCTTGAAAATCGTATCGTCGAAATTGCGGCCGTTGACGAAACTGCCGGTATTGACGTCGATGGTGGTCATGGCTTCGGTCTGATCGATGATCAGGTAGCCGCCCGATTTCAGGTCGACGCGGCGGCCCAGCGCGCGCTGGATTTCCTCTTCCACGCCATACAGGTCGAACAGTGGCCGCTCGCCCTTGTAATGGCTCAGCCGTTCCAGCACCGAAGGTGTGTACAGCGCGCCGAATTCCTGCAATTTCTGGAAATTCTCGCGCGAATCGATCTGGATGCCGGTGGTGGTTTCGCTGACGAAATCGCGCAGCACGCGCTGCGCCAGATTCAGGTCCTGGTGCAGCAAGGTAGGCGCTGGGTGCGATTTGCTCAACTGGACGATGGCCGACCAGGTCTTGCGCAAGTATTCGACATCCATCCGCAGATCGAGATCGGACGCATCCTCGGCCATGGTGCGGATGATGAAGCCGCCTTTTTCTTCGGACGGCAGCAGCGACTGCACTTTACTGCGCAGCCGCTCGCGCTCGGCTTCGTTTTCGATGCGCTGCGAGATGCCGATATGCTTGTCTTGCGGCAGATACACCAGCATGCGGCCCGCGATCGAAATCTGGGTCGCCAGCCGCGCGCCCTTGGTGCCGATCGGCTCCTTGATCACCTGCACCATCACCGATTGTCCGTCGAACAGCAGCTTTTCGATCGGCGTATGCGGATTGTTCTGGCCGTCGTGAGAACGCGATTCCCAGATGTCGGCGACGTGCAGAAAGGCGGCGCGTTCCAGGCCGATGTCGATGAACGCGGATTGCATGCCGGGCAATACCCGCACCACTTTGCCGAGATAGATATTGCCGGCAAGCCCGCGCGAGAGGGTGCGTTCGATATGCAGTTCCTGCACCGCGCCCTGCAGCAGCAGCGCCACCCGCGTTTCCTGCGGGGTGATGTTGATTAGAATGTCTTCGCTCATGGATTGTGCGCGCCCGCTTTTTGCAATAATTGGATCGTTTCGTATAACGGCAAGCCGGCGATGCCCGAGTAGCTGCCGGCGATATGGGTAATGAATACGGCGGCCGGTCCCTGGATGCCGTAGCCGCCGGCCTTGTCGTAGGGTTCCGGCGTATCGCAATAGGCAATGATCGCTTCTTCGCTCAGCGGCGCGAACGCGACGTCCGAACTCTGGGTAATTTGCCAGAGCCGGTCCTGATAGGCAACCGCGACGCTGGTCAGCACCTGATGCGTGCGCCCGGACAGCAGCCGCATCATGCCGATGGCGTCGTGCATGTCGGCCGGCTTGCCCAGAATGGCGGTGTCGACCACCACGGTGGTGTCGGCGGCCAGCACCGGACGCGCGGGCAACTGGCGCAGCGCCATGGTCTGGCGCGCGCTTTCGGCCTTGTCGCGCGTCACGCGCGCCACATAGTCGTGCGGGATTTCGCCCGGCAATATGTCTTCGTTGACTTCGACGTCGTTGAGCAGCAGTTCGAATTCGATGCCGACCTGGCGCAGCAATTCGCGGCGGCGCGGGCTTTTCGAGGCCAGATAGATTTTTCGGAAGTGTTGTTTCATGGAGGCACTATACCCTGTCACTATACCCGGTGATAAGGGTGGTTTTGTGTGATGGACCATGCGCGATACAGTTGTTCGGCCAGCAACACGCGCACCATGCCGTGCGGCAGGGTCAGGCTGGAGATGCGGATCAGCAGGTCGGCGCCGCTCTTGAAGCCGGCGTCCAGGCCGTCGGCGCCGCCGATTACGAGCGCGACGTCGCGGCCGCCTTGTTGCCATTGCGTCAACAGGACGGACAATTGCACGGAGCTCAGATCCTTGCCGCGCTCGTCCAGGGCGACAATCAACGCGCCCTTGGGCAGGGCGGCTTCGATTTTGGCGCGTTCCAGCGCCATCACGGTTTCCGCGGTTTTACTGCCCGAACGTTCGACCGGCTTGATTTCCTTGAGTACCACGCGGCATTCCGGCGGCATTCTCTTGGCATACTCATTGAAGCCGGTTTCGATCCAGTCGGGCATTTTATTGCCCACTGCCGCGATGACAAGCTGCATGATGGCCGGTCTTGGCTGGAAGGGGGGTTATTCCTCGGCCTTCGGCTTGGCCGGGGCGCGTGGCGCGCGCTTGGCGGGCGCCCGGGTAGCGCCCTTGGCAGCGGCTTTCTTGACGGCGGCGCCTTTGGATGCAACGGCGGTCTTGGTGGAAGCGACCTTGACGGTCTTGCCGACCGGCTTGCTCGGCGCCTTTGCCTTGGCTTTGCCGGCCGGTTTTGCGGCGGCGGGCTTGCGCGCCGTACCGGCAGTTGCCGCCGCCGGCTTGCGCGTGCTGGCGGCTTTTTTCGGTTTCGGCTCTTCGGTGGCCTGGCTGGCGGCCAGATGGCGCGATTTCTTCGGCGCCTCGTCCTCGGAAGCCGTGCGCTTGGAGGTGCGCACCGCGGCGCCGAACTTGACTTCCCTTTCGCCCCAGATTTCTTCCAGGCGATAATAGGCGCGAATGGTCGGCTGCATGATGTGGACGATCATGTCGCCGAGGTCGACCAGCACCCATTCGCCGGTGTCCTCGCCTTCCATGCTCAGGATATTGCCGCCCATCTCCTTGACCTTGTCGCGCACCGAAGCGGCCAGCGCCTTGGTCTGGCGATTGGAGGTGCCGGAGGCGATGGCGATCCGGTCAAACAGGCTGGTCAGGTGCGATGTGTCGTAGACCTTGATGTCTTGCGCCTTGACGTTTTCCAGCGCGTCGATGACCACTGCTTGCAGTTTTTTGATATCCATTTAACTCTTGTATAGGTGATGTTGTTCGATATAGTCTAGCACCCCGGGAGGCACCAGCGCGTCCGGACGGGCGCCGTTGTGCAGAATCGCCCGGATTTCTGTGGCGGAAATATCGACCGCCAGGTTCGAGGCCAGATACGTCAGGCCGTACGCGGTATTGCGGATCTGGTCGGGGCTGGCCGCCCGTTTGCTGAATTCCGCCATCACTTCGGCCGGCACATGCGCCGGTTCCATGCCGAAACCGGGCCGGGAGGCCGCGCACAGGTGCGCGTAATCGAACAGTTCATGCCAGCCTTGCCAGGTATTGAGGTGCTGCAACTGGTCCGCACCCATCAAAAATACGATAGAGACTTCCGGACCGAGCTCCTTGCGCAGCGACTGCAGCGTGTCGATGGTGTAGGTCACCGTGGCGCGTTCGATTTCCTGCTGGTCGATCCGCACCGGCACGGCCTGCTGCCCGAAGGCGCGCCTGACCATCTCGACGCGTTGCTGCGGCGTGGCCTGCAAGCCGTGCTTTTGCCAGGGATTGCCGGTCGGAATGATGCGCAGCTCGTCCGGCGCCAGCAGATCGACGAAATATTCCCCCAGTGCAACATGGCCGTTGTGCACCGGGTCGAAGCTGCCGCCCAGGATGGCGATGCAACTGCGGCCGCCGCCGCTGTCCTTTGCGCCGCCCGCCACTAGAGCCAGTCCCGATGCATCAGAAAATCGCTGTACAACGCCGCTTCCGGCGTGCCGGCCTCGGGCTGCCAGTCGTAGCGCCATTTGACCACGGGCGGCATCGACATCAGGATCGCCTCGGTGCGGCCGCCCGATTGCAGGCCGAACAGCGTGCCGCGATCGAACACCAGATTGAATTCGACATAACGGCCGCGGCGGTAGGCCTGGAAGTCGCGTTCGCGTTCGCCATAGGGCGTATCCATGCGCTTTTGCAGCAAGGGCAGGTAAGCGGCGAGAAAGCCGTCGCCGACGCTGCGCATCATGGCAAAACTGTCCTCGAATCCTGGCGCATTGAAATCGTCGAAGAAGATGCCGCCGACGCCGCGCGGTTCCTTGCGATGCTTCAGGTAAAAATAATCGTCGCACCATTGCTTGAAGCGCGGGTACAGATCGGCGCCGAAAGGCGCCAGCGCATCGCTGCATGCGCGATGGAAATGCCGCACATCCTCGGCAAAACCGTAATACGGCGTCAAATCCATGCCGCCGCCGAACCACCAGACCGGATCGCCGCCGGCCGTGCTCGTGCTGAAAAAGCGCACGTTCATGTGCACCGTCGGCGCGAACGGATTGCGCGGATGCAGCACCAGCGACACGCCCATCGCTTCCCATGCGCTGCCGGCGATATCGGGCCGGTTGGCGGCAGCCGAAGGCGGCAGGCTGCCGCCCTTGACGTGCGAAAAGCCGACGCCGCCGCGTTCAAGCACATTGCCTTCTTCGATAATGCGCGAAATGCCGCCGCCGCCCTCGGGACGCTCCCAGCGGTCTTCGAGAAAGGATTTGCCGTCGACGCGCTCAAGCGCCGCAACGATTTTCTGTTGCAGGCTCCTGAGGTACTGTTCAATGGCGGACGGCGCTGGGGCTGGTTGAATCACGGCGGGATCGCGGCTTATTATCGTTATGCGGAGTAAAAAGAACTCCGCGATTGTACTCTCTCACGAGAGCGTTATGGTGTCTCTTAAGCGTTGCCGGGTACGGCGGGGGCAGAATCAGGGGCTGAATTGGGGGCTGAATGCGGGGTCGGCGCGGAAGGCACGCTGACCTGATAGGTAGCCGGCGCCGGCCAGCCCGCGGCACGCGCGGTTTCGGCGATGGCGATATTGGTGTCGTTGTTGACCTGGCCGAAATTGGGCGTCGCGGCGAACAGCCGCACGACCAGCAGCGTCCCCAGCGCATTGAATTCCACGATCGTGACATTCGGCGCCGGCGCCGGCATGACGTTCGGAATGCGCGAGACGCGTTCGGTCAGCAGGGCGATCGCCTCGGCCGGATTGACGCCGCCGGCGATCTGGCAGCGCTGTTCGACGCGGCGGCTGTCGTTGACGTTGTAATTGGTGATGGTGTCGGAAAACAGTTTGTTGTTGCCGATATACACGCGCAGATTGTTGTCCGTGGTCATGATGGTCATGAACAGGCCGATTTCGGTGACGGTGCCGGTCTGGCCGGCGGCATTGATGTAGTCGCCGACCTTGAACGGATGCAGCACCACCAGGAAGATGCCGGCGGCGAAATTGGACAGCAGGCCCGACCAGGCCACGCCGATGGCCACGCCGGCGGCGCCGATGAGCGCGGCGAATGAGGTGGTGGGAATGCCGCAGACTTCGAGAATCGCCATGACCAGCACGATGCGCAGCGCCACATGAATGGTTGAAATGGCGTAATTGGCCAGCGTCGGATCCAGATGGCGCAAGCTCAATGCGCGCCGCGCCAGCTTGGCAAAGCCGTTGATGGCGATGCTGCCGGCGATCCAGATCGCCAGCGCCGCGATGATTTTCAGGCCGAACGGCACCAGATAGGTATTGAGCAATATCCCGAAATTGAATACATTCGCCACCAACACCTCCTGGAATCAAAAAAGAAACGCCGGCTCAGCGCTTCAGTGCCCGCCAGCCGATGTCGCGCCGCAGTTGCGCGCCGTCGAAATGGATCTGGTCGGCTGTCGCGTAGGCGTTTTTCTGGGCCACCTTGACGCTGTCGCCGAGGCCGACCACGCACAGCACACGGCCGCCCGAAGTGGCCAGATGGCCGTCGCTGAGTCTGGTGCCTGCGTGGAAAGTGACGCAATCCGGCGTTTCGGCAGGAATGCCGGAGATGCCGTCGCCGCTGCGCGGCGCATCCGGATAGCCGGCGGCGGCCATCACGACGCCCAATGCGGTGCGGCGGTCCCAGTCCAGCTCGATGGTGTCCAGCGTGCCGTTGACCGCATGCTCCATCACCAGCAGCAGATCGGTTTTCAGGCGCGCCATGATCGGCTGCGTTTCGGGATCGCCCATGCGGCAATTGAATTCCAGCGTCTTCGGATTGCCCTGGTCGTCGATCATCAGGCCGGCATACAAAAAGCCGCTGAACGGGATGCCGTCCTTGGCCATGCCCTGCACGGTAGGGATGATGATTTCGCGCATGACGCGCGCATGCAGCGCCGGCGTCACGATCGGGGCCGGGGAATAGGCGCCCATGCCGCCGGTGTTCGGCCCCTGGTCGCCGTCCTGCAGGCGCTTGTGGTCCTGGCTGGTGGCCAGCGGCAGGATGTTCTTGCCGTCGACCATCACGATAAAGCTGGCTTCTTCGCCGGCAAGGAATTCTTCGACGACGATGCGCGCGCCGGCGTCGCCGAGTTTGTTGTCGGACAACATCATGTCGACCGCTTCATGCGCTTCTGCTTCGGTCATCGCCACCACCACGCCTTTGCCGGCCGCCAGGCCGTCGGCCTTGATCACGATCGGGGCGCCTTTTTGCGATACATAGGCGTGCGCGGCGACGGTGTCGGAAAAGGTCTGGTATTCGGCGGTGGGGATATGGTGGCGCTGCATGAAGGCCTTGGCGAAATCCTTCGAGCTTTCCAGCTGCGCGGCTTCCTTGGTCGGCCCGAAAATCTTCAGCCCGCGGCTGCGGAAGATATTGACGATGCCGGCCGCCAGCGGCACTTCCGGTCCGACCACGGTCAGCGCGACGTGCTGTTCCTGGGCGAAATCGGCCAGCGCGGCCGGATCGGTGATGGCGATGTTTTCCAGTCTGTCGTCCAGCGCCGTGCCGCCGTTGCCGGGAGCAACGTAGACCGTCTGGATACGGGGCGACTGGGCGATTTTCCAGGCCAGCGCGTGTTCGCGGCCGCCTGAGCCGACTACCAAAATTTTCATGAGAAGGTTTCTATCCGAATTTGAATGGTTATGCGTCGATGACCGCATTGGTATGGATTTGCTGCACGTCGTCCACATCTTCCAGCGCGTCGAGCAGTTTTTGCATCTTGACCGCGTCGTCGCCGCTGAAGACGATTTCGGTATCCGGCTTCATCAGGGTTTCCGCCACTTCGGCCTTGAAACCGGCCGCTTCCAGCGCGCTTTTGACGGCCGGGAAATCGTAAGGCGCGGTAATGACTTCGATCCCGCCTTCCGCATCCGTCAGCACGTCTTCGGCGCCGGCTTCCAGCGCCGCTTCCATCAATGCATCCTCATTCGTGCCCGGCGCGAACAGCAATTGGCCGCAATGCTTGAACATGAAAGCCACCGAGCCTTCGGTGCCCATGTTGCCGCCGTGCTTGCTGAATGCGTGGCGCACTTCGGCCACGGTGCGGATGCGGTTGTCGGTCATGCAGTCGACGATGATCGCGGCGCCGTTGATGCCGTAGCCTTCGTAGCGGATTTCTTCGTAGTTGACGCCTTCCAGGGTGCCGCTGCCGCGCTGGATGGCGCGCGTGACGTTGTCTTTCGGCATGTTGGCGTCGGATGACTTGTCGATGGCCAGCCGCAGACGCGGATTGGTGTCGGGGTCGCCGCCGCCCATGCGGGCAGCCACGGTCAGTTCCTTGATCAGACGGGTCCAGATTTTGCCGCGCTTGGCATCGGTCGCGGCTTTTTTATGCTTGATGTTGGCCCATTTGCTATGTCCAGCCATGATGAATCTTTCTTGCGGATTGATTGAATTCGAAGCGGGATTTTATCATACCGTGTACTCTTCCTTTCTCCGTTCTTCCTTGCCGGAAAGCATCGCTCATGATGTGCCGCCGACTTGTCCTACGTATTGGAGAATTTCCACATACAATGGCGGTATGACCGGTTCCGCTTCTCTTTCCCTCGCCGCCACCCGCCGCGCCTTCCTGGCCGGGCTGGCCATCGCCATACTCGGCTCCATCCTGTTCTCCGCCAAGGCGATCGTCGCCAAGCTGATGTACCGCTATCAGGTCGACGCCATCATGGTGCTGACGCTGCGCATGATGTTCGCCTTCCCGCTGTTTGCGATGATCGCGGTATGGAAAGCCCGCAGCGAAGCGCCGCTGTCGCCGAAGGATCGTTTGCGCATCCTGTTTCTCGGCCTGATCGGCTATTACCTGTCGAGCCTGCTGGATTTTCTCGGCCTGCAATATATTTCAGCCGGACTGGAGCGCCTGATCCTGTTCCTGACGCCGACCTTCGTGCTGCTGATTTCCTTTTTCTTCTACAAGCGCAGCATCAGCGGCGCCGAGTGGGGCGCCTTGCTGCTGTCCTACCTGGGCACGGTTTTCGTCTTCATGCATGACGTCAATGCGGGCGGCGCCAATGTCGGCCTTGGCAGTTTGCTGGTGCTGGCCGCGGCCGTCAGTTATGCGCTGTATCTGCTGCTTTCCGGCGAACTGGTGCGGCGCGTCGGCGCGATGCGGCTGGTGGCCTATGCGATGTGCGTTTCCAGCGTGGCCTGTATCGTGCAGTTCTTTCTCCTGCGGCCGGCGGCGGCGCTGGCGCAGCCGATCGAGGTGTATCAGCTGTCGATCTTCAATGCGGTCTTTTGCACGGTGCTGCCGGTATGCCTTACCATGATCGCGGTGGTGCGCATCGGCGCGCCGACGGCGGCGCAGGCCGGCATGATCGGACCGGTATCGACCCTGTTCATGGGCGCCGTGATTCTGGATGAGCCGATCACCGGCATTCAGCTGGCCGGCATGGCGCTGGTGCTGTCCGGCATTTATCTGTTGTCGAAAAAGAAAACCTGAAAACCGGCCTGCCGGAACCAAGCCGCGCCGGCGGCATTCTCACACTCTCACTCTGAGGAAAATCATGACCAAAGCCATTCGCATGTTCGCCACCGGCGGCCCCGAGGTAATGCAGTATGTCGACGTCGAACTGGCCGCGCCGGGTCCGGGCGAGGTGCGCGTGCGTCATGCGGCTTGCGGCCTGAATTTCATCGATGTCTATTTCCGCACCGGGCTCTATCCGCAGCAGTTGCCGGCCGGGCTGGGCCAGGAGGGCGCCGGCACCATCGAGGCGGTGGGCAGCGGCGTGGCCGATTTCAAGGTTGGCGATCGCGTGGCTTATGCCGGCGGGCCGAACGGCGCGTATGCCGAGGAGCGCAATATGCCGGCGGCCAAGCTGGTGCGGCTGCCGGACGCGATCGGCTTCGATACCGCGGCGGCGATGATGCTGCAGGGCATGACCGTGCAGTATCTGCTGCGCCAGGTGTTTCCGCTGAAGGGCGGCGAAACCATTCTGTTTCATGCCGCCGCCGGCGGCGTCGGGCTGATCGCCGGCCAATGGGCGCGGGCGCTGGGCGTGACCATGATCGGCACCGTCAGCACTGACGAAAAGGCGGCGCTGGCCAAATCGCACGGTTGCGCGCACGTCATCAATTACAAGACGGAAAATTTCGTCGAACGGGTCAAGGAAATTACCGGCGGCAAGGGCGTGCCGGTGGTCTACGATTCGATCGGCAAGGACACCTTCACCGGTTCGCTCGATTGCCTGGCGCGGCGCGGCATGATGGTCAGTTTCGGCAATGCTTCGGGACCGGTGGCGCCGTTCGGCACCGGCGAGCTGGCCTCGCGCGGCTCGCTCTACCTGACGCGGCCGACGCTGGGCGATTTCGTGGCGACCCGCGAGGCGCTGGACGCCACCGCCGGCGATTTGTTTACGATGGTGGAAAACGGACAGGTCTGCATCGAAATCAACCAGCGCTATGCGCTCAAGGACGTCGGGCAGGCGCACAGCGATCTGGAAAGCCGCAAGACCACCGGCTCCACGATATTGATGCCATAAAAAACCAAAGAGAAAGAGGAATCCGCATGACCGAATTGCCGGAAGAGCCGAAGCGCAACCCGATGAATCACCCCGAGGAACCGCCGACCGGCGTCGACGGTTCGCCCAAGTTCGGCCGTCTGCTGATCGTGCTGGTGCTGACGGTCATTCTGCTCGGGCTGCTGACCTGGGCCACGGAAGCGTATTACGCCTGAATTACGCCTGAACGCTGGACCCGTATCGCCGATTCAGTCGATCTTCAGTTTGACGCGGTGCATCACGCCGCTTTGCCCCGGAAAGTCCGAAAACGCGCTGCGCACCATATAGGGCATCGCTTTCGACAGATTGGCATTTTGGCCTTCACTGGAAACTTCCACTTCATACAGCGGTTTCTTGTCGGCCGTGGCGTTGATCACGATATGCAGGCGCCGCGTATAGATGGGGTAGGTGGTCTGCTGCATCGGCGGGCCGAAGAACGGATCGTAATAGGGATAAGCGCCATGGCGCCAGCCCCAGCCGGGATAAAAGCCGGGGCCGTACCAGAACGGATCGTAAGGCTGGTTGACCACGACCTGCGCCGTGCGCACGTCGTAGCCGATCGCCACTGTCAGCGCCGCGCCGCGCTTTTCGGTATCGGCGATATAACCCAGCCGCAACAGCTCGTTGCGCACCAGATCCTCATAGACGCGGTATTCCAGGCTGGCGTCCTGCCCGGCGCTGCGCTGGAAGGCAAAGGTGCGCTCCTTCATGTCGGCCGGCCACTGATGGAAGGCAATGACGTCGCTCTGGATGGTGGCGGCGCAGCCGGTCAGGCCGGTCACCATCGCGCCCAGCAGGAGCAGGGCGGCGGCAAGGCGTAGGCGCTGGATCATTTCGTTTCTCCTCTGCTGGAATGCTGACGGATGAATCTTACGCCGGCATCGCAAGCGTCGCCGCATGCAGGCGTAAATAGTGCAATGAGAGACGTTTTTGATTGGTAGAATCTGGTTTTGCTCATCAATTTCGGGACCTGGCCATGCGTACAGACACTCCTCAGACCATCCATCGCAAGGATTATGCCGCGCCGACTTATCTGGTGACAACGGTGGAGATCGGCTTCGATCTCGAACCGTCGCGGACGCGCGTGGCCACCCGTATCACGATGCAGCGCAATGGGCGCAAGGCGGGCAATCACGACATCGTCCTGCTCGGCGACGGCGTGAAGCTGGTGCGGCTGCGCATGAACGGAAAGCTGTTGCGCGCCGCCGATTACCGCATGACCGATGATGTGCTGACCATTCCGGATGCGCCGGCCACGGCCGTGCTGGAAATCGAAACCCTGGTGCAGCCGGACAAAAATACCTCGCTGATGGGCCTGTACGTTTCGAACGGCAATTTCTTCACGCAATGCGAAGCGGAAGGCTTCCGCAAGATCACCTGGTTCCCGGACCGTCCCGACGTCATGGCGAAATACACCGTGATGCTGCGCGCCGACAAGGAAAAATATCCGGTGCTGCTCTCGAACGGCAACCTGATCGCCCAGGGCGATCTCGGCGACGGCCGCCATTATGCAACCTGGGAAGATCCGTTCAAGAAGCCGTCCTATCTGTTCGCGCTGGTCGCCGGCCGGCTGGTATGCCAGGAAGAGACGTTCCGCCTGAAATCGGGCCGCGAAGTCTTGCTGCAGGTATGGGTCGAAGACGGCAATCTGGACAAGACCCGGCATGCCATGGATTCGCTGAAGAACAGCATCCGCTGGGATGAAGAGCGCTTCGGCCTGGAACTCGACCTGGACCGCTTCATGATCGTCGCGGTCGGCGATTTCAACATGGGCGCGATGGAAAACAAGGGCCTGAATATTTTCAACACCAAATTCGTGCTGGCCAATCCGCGCATCGCCACCGATGTCGATTACGCCAATATCGAAGCGGTGGTCGGCCACGAATATTTCCACAACTGGACCGGCAACCGCGTCACCTGCCGCGACTGGTTCCAGCTGTCGCTCAAAGAAGGCCTGACGGTATTCCGCGACCAGGAATTCTCGGCCGACATGGTCGGCACCGACAGCGGACGCGCGGTCAAGCGCATCGACGACGTGCGGGTATTGCGGCAGGCCCAGTTTCCGGAAGACGCGGGGCCGATGGCACATCCGGTGCGTCCCGATTCCTATGTCGAAATCAACAATTTCTACACCGTCACAATCTATGAAAAAGGCGCCGAAGTGGTGCGCATGTACCAGACGCTGTTCGGCCGCGACGGTTTCCGCAAGGGCATGGACCTGTATTTCCGGCGGCATGATGGGCAGGCCGTTGCGTGCGATGATTTCCGCGCCGCGATGGCCGATGCCAACGGCCGCGAACTGGGCCAGTTCGAGCGCTGGTACAGCCAGGCCGGCACGCCGCATCTGGAAGTGGAAATGGACTATGACGCCACGGCCAGGACCTGCGCATTGACGCTGACGCAATCCTGCCCGCCGACGCCGGGCCAGGCGCACAAGAAACCGTTCCATATTCCGGTTGCGGTCGGGCTGCTCGACAGCGACGGCCGCGACATGCCGCTGACGCTGCAAGGCGGGAAGAATCCGCTGGCCGGCGCCGCCATTCGGACCCAGGTTCTGGAGCTGACCGAAACCAGCCACACCTTTACCTTCGAGAACGTGCCGCAACAGCCGGTGCCGTCGCTGCTGCGCGGATTCTCGGCGCCGGTGACGCTGGCGTTCGACTATTCGGACGCCGATTTGGCGTTCCTGATGGCGCACGACAGCGATCCGTTCAACCGCTGGGAGGCCGGCCAGCGGCTGGCGATGCGCCGTCTGCTGGCGTTGACGGAAGCGGCGCGCGAATCCTCGGACGGCAGCGCCGTGGCCGATCCGGCCCTGATCGATCCGGTTCTGGTTGACCCTATGCGCGCCACCCTTAACGACAAAACGCTGGATCCGTCGTTCCGCGAGCAGGTGCTGGCGCTGCCGTCGGAAACCATGATCGCCGAACAGATGGCCGTGATCGACCCGCCGGCCATCCATGCCGCGCGCCAGACGCTGCGGCGTACGCTGGCCCTGCAATTGCGCGACGATCTGCTGGCGGCCTATCAATTCAATCGCACCGACGGCCCTTACAGTCCCGATGCGGCATCGGCCGGCCGCCGCGGCCTGAAGAATATCGCGCTGTCGTATCTGGCCGAACTCGACGATGCGCAATCGCATGCGCTGGCGCAGCTGCAATGCGACACCGCCGGCAATATGACCGATCGGCTGGCCGCGCTGGCGGCGCTGGTCAACAGCGGCGCGCCCGGCAAGGCCAAGGCGCTGGCGCGTTTTTACGAGGAATTCAGCGCCGAGCCGCTGGTCATCGACAAATGGTTCTCGCTGCAGGCCTCGGCGCGCACGGCCGATGTCGCGGCGATTCGCAAACTGGCCCAGCATCCGGCCTTCACGCTGAAAAATCCGAACCGCGCACGCAGCCTGATCTTCAGTTTCTGCAATGCCAATCCATCGGCCTTCCATGCGATCGACGGCAGCGGCTACGTATTCTGGGCCGAGCAAGTGATTGCGCTGGACGCCGGCAATCCGCAGGTGGCGGCGCGCCTGGCGCGCAGCCTCGACCGCTGGCGCAAATACGCACCGGCGCTGCAGGAGAAGATGCGCGCCGCCCTGCAGCGGGTGGCGGCCGCACCGAAGCTCTCGCGCGACGTGCAGGAAGTCATTTCGAAGGCATTGGCCGGCGCTTGAAGCGCCTTCAGCGCCGGAAAGCGCCGCAAATTCAAAACACATCGGCATTCATTCAAATCAATATTCACCAGTTATCAATCTGAACGGAACTATCCATGAGCGCAGTCAAACGTATCAGCCTTACCCAGCACCTCATCGAGCAGCAGCGCGAGCACAACAGCATTCCGGCCGAATTGCGGCTGCTGATCGAAGTGGTCGGACGGGCTTGCAAGAGCATCAGCCATGCGGTCGGCAAGGGCGCTTTGGGCGAAGTGCTCGGCACCGCCGGCAGTGAGAACGTGCAGGGCGAAGTGCAGAAAAAACTGGACATCATTTCCAACGATATCCTGCTTGAAGCCAATGAATGGGGCGGCCATCTGGCGGCGATGGCGTCGGAAGAAATGGAGACCATCCACCTGATCCCGAACCGCTATCCGCAAGGCGAATACATGCTGCTGTTCGATCCGCTCGACGGTTCCAGCAACATCGATGTCAACGTCTCCATCGGCACCATTTTTTCGGTGCTGAAAGCGCCGGATGGCGTGGGCACGCCAACCGAACAGGATTTCCTGCAGCAAGGCGCCAGACAGGTCGCGGCCGGTTATGCGGTGTACGGCCCCCAGACCGTATTGGTGCTGACCACCGGCAACGGCGTGCACTGCTTCACGCTGGATCGGGAAATGGGCGCCTGGGTGCGCACGCAGCAGAATATCCAGATCCCGGCCGACACCAAGGAATTCGCGATCAATGCCTCGAACAAGCGGCACTGGTTCCCGCCGGTGTCCCGCTACGTCGACGAAATGCTGGCCGGCGTCAACGGCCCGCTCAAGAAGGATTTCAATATGCGCTGGGTGGCCTCGATGGTGGCCGATGTGCATCGGATCCTCACGCGCGGCGGCATTTTCATGTATCCGGCAGATGCCCGCGATCTCGACATGCCGGGCAAGCTGCGCCTGATGTATGAAGCCAATCCGATGGCGTTCATCGTCGAGCAGGCCGGCGGCGCGGCGACCGACGGCCGCCAGCGCATCCTGGATATCCAGCCGGCCAAACTGCATCAGCGGGTGCCGGTATTCCTGGGATCGAAGAACGAAGTCGAGCGCGTCACTTCTTATCACAATCAATGATGGCCGTCGCCGGACATAACGGACATTACGGACGTAAGCCATGAAACTGACCTACTGGATGGCGCGCAATCTGCATGGCGAGGCGGTGGACGCCATCATTGCGCGCACCAAGCACGATTGCGAACAGAAGGTGCTGGCGTACGGCGCGCCCGGCGACTACGCGGCGCCGGTCAAGAAATCGTTTTTGTATGGCGACGCCTTCGATCTGTTCGAACTGGCCACCGCCAAAGACGGCGGGCGCGGCATGGGCTAGACGCCGTACGGCGCCGTCAGGCGCTCATGCCGATCAGCCGCATGAGCAGCTTCAGCGCCAATGCCGCGGCGCCCAGCGCGGCCACGCTGGCGCTCCAGATCAGCACCATCCAGCCGATGCGGCGCAGCCAGCGGCGCGGCCCTGGCGCGGATTGCGGAGATTCGATCTGTTCAGGCATGGCGGTCAATGATAGTGATCGTCGTGCTGGACCTTGCCGCGGAACACGTAATACGACCATGCGGTGTAGCCCAGGATCATCGGCACGATCAATAAAGTGCCCACCAGCGTGAAGCCCTGGCTTTGCGGCGGCGAAGCGGCGTCCCAGATCGAGATGTGCGGCGGAATGATATTGGGCCAGATACTGATCGCCAATCCCGTGTAGCCCAGGAAGATGACCGCCAGCGCGCAGACGAACGGCGCGGCATGCGGCTGCTCGTCCTCGGGCGCATGTTCCAGGCCGGGCCCGAGGCTGCGCAGCAACAGCAGCACGGCCGCGCCCAGCAGCAGCGGCACCGGCGCAAACCAGAACAGATTCGGCAGGCTGAACCAGCGCGCGGCAATCGCGCTGTCGGCCAGCGGCGTCCAGATGCTGACCACCGCGATCGCCGCCAGCAGCAGCCAGGTCAGCGGCCGCGTCACGCGGATCATCTTGCGTTGCAGTTCGCCGTCGGTTTTCAGGATCAGCCAGGTGCTGCCGAGCAGGGTATAGGCAATCACCACGCCGACGCCGGTGGCCAGCGGAAACGGCGCGATCCAGTCGAGCGGGCCGCCGGCGTAGGTATGATGGGCCATCGGAATCCCCCGGATATACGCGCCGAGCGCCACGCCCTGGAAAAAGGCGGCGGTGAAGGAGCCGCCGATGAAGGCCTTGTCCCAGATATGCCGCTCGTGATCGAGCGCCTTGAAACGGAATTCGAACGCGACGCCGCGAAAGATCAGGCCGAGCAGCATGAAAATCAGCGGCAGGTAAAGCGCGCTCAGCAGCACCGAATAGGCCAGCGGGAAGGCCGCCAGCAGGCCAGCGCCGCCCAGCACCAGCCAGGTTTCATTGCCGTCCCAGACCGGCGCCACGGTATTCATCATGACGTCGCGGTCATGCCGCAGCGGCACGAACGGATACAGCATGCCGATGCCGAGATCGAAGCCGTCCATCACGACATACATCATCACGCCGAAGAAAATGATCACGGCCCAGATCAGTGGAAGGTCGATGCCCATGCCTAGCTCCTGCAGTCGTTGCTGCGTTAGTTGCTGCGTTAGTTGCCGCGTTCGTTGCTGCGTTCGTTGTCGGAATTGCTGTCTTCGGCCGTGGGCGCCGAGAGCGGGCGCATCTGCTGGCGCTCCCGGCCCGGCCCGCCCGGCGCGGCGCGCTGTTCTTGATATGGCACCGGCCCCTTGCGCACCAGCCGCAGGATATACGCCACGCCGACGCCGAATACAAACAGGTAGACGATGATGAACAAGCCCAGCGTAAAGGCCAGCGGCCCGGCGCCATGCGCCGATACCGCGTCCCTGGTGCGCATCAATCCATATACCACCCAGGGCTGGCGTCCGATTTCGGTGGTATACCAGCCGGCCAGTATCGAGACCAGGCCCGCAGGTCCCATGCAGAGCGCGGCGCGCAGGAACAGCGGCGAGCTGTAGATGGCGTCCTTGCGGCGCAGCAGCCAGCTCCACAGGCCCAGCGCGATCATCAGCATGCCGAGCCCGACCATGGTCCGGAACGTCCAGAAGATGATGCTTGAATTGGGCCGGTCCTGCGGCGCGAATTCCTTGAGGCCCTTGATCCGGCCGTTCCAGTCATGCGTCAGGATCAGGCCGCCAAGACGCGGAATTTCGACCGCGTAGCGATTCCTTTCCTGCGCCATGTCGGGCAGGGCGAACAGCACCAGCGGCGTGCCTTGCTGGCCGGGTTCGTTCTCCCAATGCCCTTCCAGCGCGGCGATTTTGGCAGGCTGGTGTTTCAATGTATTCAGGCCGTGGGCGTCGCCGATCATGGCCTGGATCGGCGCCACGATCAGGACCATCCACATCGCCATCGACAGCATCTTGCGCACGGCCCTGTCGTTGGCCTGGCCGGCGGCCTGATTGGCATTGCCTGCATGCCTGTTCTTGAGCAGATGCCACGCGCCCGTGGCGCCGACGAACAAGGCCGTGGCCAGGAACGCGGCCACGCTCATGTGCAGCCAGCGATAGGGAAAGGACGGATTGAAAATGACTTGCAGCCAATCGACCGGAATCACGCGGCCGTCGGCGATTTCATAGCCCTGCGGGGTTTGCATCCAGCTGTTGGATGCGACGATCCAGGTGGCCGAAATCAGCGTGCCGCCGGCGACCATGGCGGTCGACAGAAAATGCAGGCCGGGGCCGACCCGGTTCCAGCCGAACAGCATCACGCCGAGAAAGCCGGCTTCCAGGAAGAATGCGGTCAGCACTTCGTAGGCCAGCAGCGGTCCGGTGACGCTGCCGGCGAATTCCGAAAAGAAACTCCAGTTGGTGCCGAACTGATACGCCATCACCAGGCCCGATACCACGCCCATGCCGAAATTGACGGCGAAGATCTTCAGCCAGAAATGGTACAGATCGCGATACATCGGCCGCCCGGTGCGCAGCCAGCAGCCCTCCAGGACTACCAGATAACTGGCCAATCCGATCGTGATCGCGGGGAAAATGATATGGAAGGAAATTGTAAAGCCGAACTGAATCCGGGCCAATTCCAGAGCTGTAAAGCCGAACATATGGCACCCTTATAAAGCGCTTGTTCAGTGCAATATACCGGGGAAGTTCAGAGGAGGCATAGCAAAAAATCCGGATTGTTGCAGTGAGGCGTTTTGACCCTGTTACATAAGTAAAAAATGGCGCAAACTACGCCTCGTATGGTTTTCACGCGACGATAAAAGGTGGGGGAATGGAGTCAAATTTATTCGGGTTGAAAATGACGGCGGCTTTGCTGCTGCTGGCGCTCGCCTTCGGGCTGGCCGGCATTGCCCAGGCGCAAGAGGCTTCGCAAAGCGGCGACCGGGAACGTACGCGGGAACAGACCCCAATTCAGACGCCGGCCGCGATGTCCGGAATGGACGCCGGCGGGGCCAGAATCCCGGACACCATCGAACAGCGCGCCGCCGCCTGCATCGTCTGCCACGGCAAGCAGGGACGCGCCGGCAGCGACGGCTATTATCCGCGCATCGCGGGCAAGCCGGCCGGCTATCTGTATAACCAGTTGATCAATTTCCGCGGCGGCCAGCGCAAATATCCGATCATGGCGTCGCTGATCGAAAACATGTCCGACGATTATCTGCGCGAACTCGCGCAGTTCTTCTCGGATCAGCATCCGCCTTATCCACCGCCGCAAACCACGGGCGCAACCGCGCAGGAACTGGCGCGCGGACAGCAGTTGGTGACCAAGGGCAACGATAAGGCGCCTGCCTGCATCGCCTGCCATGGCGCCGCGCTGGCCGGCGTTGCACCGGCCATTCCCGGCCTGATCGGCTTGCCGCGCGATTACCTGCTGTCGCAGCTCGGCGCATGGAAAAACGGTTCGCGCCATTCCATCGCACCGGACTGCATGGCGCAAGTCGTGCAGAAACTCAGCGGCGCCGACATCAGCGCCGCCGCTTCCTGGCTGGCGGCGCAGCCGGTGCCGAACGAGGCCAGGCCCGCTGCCGCGGCGCCGGTCAAATTGCCGCTGGAATGCGGCAGCGCAGTGAAGGTCGCAGTGAAGGCATCGATCAAATGAAGCATCCCATCCTGAAAGGCATTGCCGTTTTCCTTGGCGTCGCAATCGGCGCCGGCGCGGTCTGGCTGGCCCTGGCCAATCGCAACCCGGATCTGAATCAGGCTTCGGATCAGGCCCCGCTTGCCGCGGCGGACGCCAAGGCGCAGATCGAACGCGGCGCTTATCTGAGCCGGCAGGGCAATTGCATGGCCTGCCACACGGTGCGCGGCGGCACGCCGTATGCGGGCGGCCGGGCGGTGCCGACGCCGTTCGGCACGGTGTATGCGCCGAATCTGACAGCGGACAAGGAAACCGGCCTCGGCGATTGGAGCCGCGACGATTTCTGGCGCGCCATGCACGACGGCAAATCGAAGGACGGCAGCTTGCTGTATCCGGCATTTCCATACACCAGTTTCACCAGGATTTCGCGCCCCGACGTGGATGCGATGTTCGCCTACTTCCGGACGATCGCGCCGGTGCGGCAGAAGAATATCGAGCCGGATCTGCGCTTTCCGTATAACCAGCGCTGGCTGCTGTACGGCTGGCGCGCGCTGTATTTCAAGCCGGGCAGTTATGCGGCGGACAGCAAGCAAAGCGTGGCCTGGAATCGCGGCGCTTATCTGGCGCAGGGCGTGGGCCATTGCGCCGCCTGCCATTCGCCGCGCGGCGAGCTGGGCGGCACTTCGTCGGGCACGGAACTGGGCGGCGGCGTGATCCCGGTATTGAGCTGGTATGCGCCTCCCCTGAACGGCGACCGCGACATCGGATTCGGCGCTTGGGAGCAGCAGCATCTGACAACCTTGCTGGCGACCGGCGTGGCGCCGGGCCGCGCGGTGTCCGGTCCGATGGGCGAGGTGGTCGGCAGCAGCCTGCAATATTGGAATGCGGCCGATATCGATGCCATGGCGCAGTATCTGAAATCGCTGCCGAAGCAGTTGACGCCGCCGGCGGAGGAGCAGGAGAGTGTGTTGCCGGAGCGGCAGCAGGAGATCATGACGACGGGCGCCAAGCTGTATGAAAATCATTGCGTGGCCTGTCATCAGGCCGACGGCAAGGGCGTGCGGGATGTTTATCCGTCATTGGCGGGCAGCCCGGCGCTGAACATGGCCGGCGGCGTCAACGCCATCCATCTGGTGCTGGCCGGCGGCTTTGCGCCGAGCACGGCGGGCAATCCGCGTCCTTACGGCATGCCGCCGTTCGGCCAGGCCTTGAACGACAATGAGGTGGCGATGGTGCTGTCGTATGTGCGCAATGCGTGGGGCAATGCGGGCAATCTGATTTCGCCGGTGGAGGTGGGGAAGTATCGGTCGAAGCTGGGGGATTGAGGGCTGTTTTTTTGCTGTTCGGTTTTTGCCGTTCAGTTTTTCCGTTCAGTTTTGCCGTTCAGTCAAGGCGCCGGCGGGAAAAAGGCGGGCGGGCGTTGTACTCCGTTCGTGTCCTCCGGCGGCCTGCGGCCGCCTCCCCCTTTACCTCACTGCGCACAACACCCGCCCGCCTTTTTCCCGCCGGCGCCTTGACTGAACTACTTGGTGTCGCCTATTTTCCGCTGGCTATTTTCCGCTGTCTTTTACGTTGTCGAATTTATCGAATTCGACGTTATATAACTCGCCGTTCACTTTCTCGACGCGGCGGATATATACGGTCTGCACGATATCGCGGGTTTGCGGATCGATCGCGATCTGGCCGCGCGGGCTGTTGAGTTTCATGGTCTTCAGGATCGCCATCGCCTTGTCGCCGTCGATCTTGCCGTTCAGCTGCTTGCCGACCTGGTAGATCGCGGCCATGCCGTCATACGCGGCCACGGCCATGAAGTTCGGCCGGCCGGCGCCGGGATTGGCGGCGGCGAACTGTTTCAGGAAGGTTTTGTTTTCCGGGGAATTGTGCGCGGCGGAATAATGGAAGCTGGTGATCACGCCGAGCGAAACGTCGCCCATTGCCTGCAGGATGTGGTCGTCGGTCAGGTCGCCGGTGGCGATGACCTTGATGCCGGCCTCGGCCAGGCCGCGTTCGCGATAGGCTTTCATGAAGGCAATGCCCTGTTCGCCGGCCGGCACGAAGATGAAGACCGCTTCCGGTTTGGCATCCTTGATGCGCTGCACATACGGCGCGAATTCAGGATTGGTCAACGGCACCCGGATCGATTCCACCACCGTTCCGCCGCCGCCCAGCATGGTGGTCTTGAAGGTGGTTTCGGCATCGATGCCGGGGCCGTAGTCGGCCACCAGCGTGACCACCTTCTTGATGTTGTTCTTCAGCGCCCAGCTTGCCATCGGCGCCGAGACTTGCGGCAAGGTCATGGAAAAGCGCGCGATGTATTTCGATTTGGTCGTGATGATCGAGGTCGCCGCATTCATGATGATCATCGGTTTTTTAGCCTGCTCGGCGATCGGCGCCACCGCCAGCGCTTCCGGCGTCAGGCCGAAGCCTGCCAGGAAATCCACCTTGTCGCGCACGATCAGTTCCTGCGCCAGGCGCTTGGCGATTTCGGGCGAAGGGCCGGTGGTGTCCTTGATGATCAATTCAATTTTCTTGCCGGCCACGCTGGCGCCGTTCTGCGCCATATAGGCCTTGATGCCGCCTTCCATCTGCTTGCCGTAATCGGCGAACGGTCCCGAAAACGGGGCGATCAGGCCGACCTTGATGGTTTCCTGCGCCTGTGCCTGGGAAACGCCGCCGGCCAGCATCGATGCCGCGAACATGGCGGCGGCCATGAATGGCCGTGAGAATTTTTTAATCGTCATTTTTGTCTCCGTAAGGTTGCGCTCAAGCGTCTGGTTGTTTCACGGTAATAATACAGAAAGTTCTTCCGAGCCTTTCAACAGCACCGGAAGAATGTCTTCCTCCATCTGCCGGATGCTGACGCGTGCCGATTGCACACCCACGTTCAATGCCGCCACCACGGTGCCCGAGGCGCCGCGCACCGGCACGGCGATCGAACGCAGGCCGACTTCCAGTTCCTCGTCGATGATGGCGTAGCCGGCGCTGCGCACCTCGGTCAATATTTCCTTGAGGCGTTTGGCCGATACCACCGTGCGGTCGGTGAACGCGCGCAGTTTGACGGTATCCAGGTAACGCTTCAATTCCGCTTCCGGCAAATGCGACAGCATCACGCGGCCGAGCGAGGTGCAATAGGCCGGCAGGCGGCTGCCGGTATTGAGCGCCACCGACATCACGCGCGAGGTCGCCGCGCGCGCCAGATACAGGATTTCGTTTTCGTCCAGCACTGCCAGCGAACAGGATTCGTTGAGCACCCGGCTGATGTTGTTCAGATACGGCTGCGCCGACACGGTCAGCGGCGTCGACGACAGATAGGAATAGCCGAGCGTCAGGATTTTCGGCTTCAGCGAAAAGTTGTTCATCTCGGCGCCGGCATAGCCGAGCTGGCGCAGCGTGTGCAGGCAGCGGCGCACGGCGGCGCGCGGAATGCCGGTCTTCTGGCTGATCTGCGCGATGGTCAGCGTGCGGCGCTGGTCGCTGAAGGCGCGCACCACCGCCAATCCGCGCGCCAGCGAGGTCATGAAGCTGGGGTCGGCCATGGCGTCGATTTCCTCGGCGATGGTCATGGCGGGCACGGCGGCAGGGTCTTTGTTTTCGGAGGTCGTCATGGTCGTTAATCGAAAAAGTGTTCGGCCATCGCACACATTCAGGTGCCTATTGTTGACCTTGAAGAAGGCTTGTCGCTACACTGCATTCCAATGCGATGTTCAAAAAACAAACATTAGTGCGTTTATCGAACATCGTCAATACAGATTTTCTGATTAATTTTGCTTAGATTCATTTGCGGAGAGACAAGCGTGATCGATAAAACCTTTGAGTCGTTACAGGCCGCGGTTGCCGATATTCATGACGGGGCGACCGTCATGATCGGCGGCTTCGGCAATGCGGGCATGCCGGCGGCGCTGATCGACGCCCTGATCGATCAGGGCGCGCGCGATCTGACCATCGTCAACAACAATGCCGGCAACGGCGACACCGGACTGGCGGCGCTGATCAAGGCCAAACAAGTCCGGAAAATCATCTGTTCCTTCCCGCGCCAGGCCGATTCCTGGCATTTCGACAAGCTGTACCACGCCGGCGAAATCGAGCTGGAACTGACGCCGCAAGGCAATCTGGCCGAGCGCATCCGCGCCGCCGGCGCCGGCATCGGCGGCTTTTTCACGCCGACCGGCTACGGCACGCTGCTGGCCGCAGGCAAGGAAACCCGCCTGATCGATGGCCGCCACTATGTGCTGGAAGCGCCGATCCACGCCGATTTCGCGCTGATCAAGGCGCTGCGCGGCGACCGCTGGGGCAATCTGGTGTATCGCATGACGGCGCGCAACTTCGGACCGATCATGGCCTCGGCCGCCAAATGCACGATCGCGCAAGTCAGCGAAATCGTGCCGCTGGGCGCGCTGGACCCGGAAAACATCATTACCCCCGGCATTTTCGTGCAGCGCGTGGTGCAGCATGTGCCGGCCGGCGCACAAACAGAGGAGTCAAAATGAAGCGTTACAACCGCGATCAAATCGCCCAGCGCGTCGCCGCCGATATTGCCGAAGGCGCTTATGTGAACCTGGGCATCGGCCTGCCGACCAAGGTCGCCAATTATTTGCCGTCCGACCGTGAAATTTTCCTGCACAGCGAAAACGGCCTGCTCGGCATGGGCCCCGCGCCGGCTCCCGGCGAAGAAGACGAGGATCTGATCAATGCCGGCAAGCAGCCGGTCACGCTGCTGGCCGGCGGCGCGTTCTTCCATCATGCCGATTCGTTCGCCATGATGCGCGGCGGCCATCTGGACGTCTGCGTGCTCGGCGCGTTCCAGGTTTCCGCCACCGGCGATCTGGCCAACTGGCACACCGGCGCGCCCGACGCGATTCCGGCGGTCGGCGGCGCGATGGACCTGGCGCTGGGCGCCAAGCAGGTATTCATCATGATGGAGCACCAGACCAAGAGCGGCGAAAGCAAGATCGTCCCGGCCTGTACTTATCCGATTACCGCGGTCGGCTGCGTCAGCCGCATCTACACCGACCTGGCCGTGATCGACGTCACGCCGGACGGTCTGGTGGTGCGCGAAATCCTGGCCGATATCTCGTTCGAGACCCTGCAGGAAATTACCGTGGTGCCGCTCAAGCAAATGGCGGCCTAATCAAATTCGGAAAGCGATCATGAGCACAAATTCAGCTTCAGCAACACAGGCATTTATCTGCGACGCCATTCGCACGCCGATCGGCCGCTACGGCGGCACGCTCAAGGATGTGCGCGCCGACGATCTCGGCGCATTGCCGATCAAGGCGCTGATGACGCGCAACCCGTCCGTGGACTGGGCCGGCGTCGACGACGTGATCTTCGGCTGCGCCAACCAGGCCGGCGAAGACAACCGCAACGTGGCCCGCATGTCGGCGCTGTTGTCGGGCCTGCCCGAAAACGTTCCAGGCTCGACCGTCAACCGCTTGTGCGGTTCCGGCATGGATGCGGTCGGCACCGCCGCGCGTGCGATCCGTTCCGGCGATACGTCGCTGATGATCGCCGGCGGCGTCGAATCGATGACGCGCGCGCCGTTCGTCATGGGCAAGGCCGACAGCGCGTTCTCGCGCAGCGCCGCGATCTACGACACCACCATCGGCTGGCGCTTCGTCAATCCGCTGATGAAGAAACAATATGGCGTCGATGCGATGCCGGAAACCGGCGAAAACGTCGCGGTCGACTATAACGTCAGCCGCGCCGACCAGGATCTGTTCGCCTTCAACAGCCAGACCAAGGCTGCCGCCGCGCAGGCCGCGGGCTGGCTGGCGCAGGAAATCGTGCCGGTTGAAATCGCCCAGAAAAAAGGCGATCCGGTTGTATTTTCGCAGGACGAGCATCTGCGTCTTTCCAGCCTGGAAGTGCTGGCCAAACTCAAGGGCGTGGTGCGTCCCGACGGCAGCGTCACGGCCGGCAATGCTTCCGGCGTCAACGACGGCGCCTGCGCCTTGCTGCTGGCCAGCGAAGCCGCCGCCGCGCGCAACGGCCTGACGCCGCGCGCCCGCATCGTCGGCATGGCGACCGCCGGCGTGCCGCCGCGCGTGATGGGCATCGGCCCGGCGCCAGCCACGCAAAAGCTGCTGAAGCAGCTCGGCATGACCATCGACCAGATGGACGTCATCGAACTGAACGAAGCCTTCGCCTCGCAAGGCCTGGCGGTGCTGCGCATGCTGGGCGTGGCCGACAACGATCCGCGCGTCAATCAGTACGGCGGTGCGATCGCGCTGGGACATCCGCTCGGCATGAGCGGCGCGCGGCTGGTCACCACCGCGATGTATCAGTTGCATCGCACCGGCGGCCGCTACGCGCTTTGCACCATGTGCATCGGCGTCGGGCAAGGCATCGCGCTGGTGATCGAACGGGTGTAAGGGAATAACCGTCATGCCCACCGCTTTCATCGGCGTGCTGTTCGACGGCATTGCCTATGGAAGCCTGCTGTTTTTGATCAGCGTCGGCCTCTCGGTGACGATGGGGCTGATGAACTTCATCAATCTGGCCCATGGCGCGTTCGCGATGCTGGGCGGCTATCTGTGCGTGATGCTGCTGGGCCGTCTCGGCCTGCCGTTCCTGCTGACGCTGCCGCTGGCCTTTGCGGCTGCGGCCTGCGCCGGCCTGGTGCTGGAACGCCTGCTGTACCGCCGCCTGTATCAATCCAGTCCGCTCGACCAGGTGCTGTTTTCGATGGGCATGACCTTCATGGCCGTGGCCGCCGCGACCTGGCTGTTCGGGCCGTCGCAGCAGCCGGTTGCGCTGCCCGAATGGCTGCGCGGCCAGGTGCGCTTGCTGGGCCTGGATTTCGGCGCTTATCGTTTGTTCCTGATTGCGCTGGTGGTGCTGATCGCCGCCGCGCTCGGCCTGCTGATCGGCCGCACGCGTTTCGGCGCGCAGGTACGGGCCGCGGTCGACAACCGGCAGGCCGCCGCGGGCCTCGGCATCAACGTCGGGCGCGTATTCAGCCTGACCTTCGCGCTGGGCTCCGGACTGGCCGGCCTCGGCGGCGCGCTCGGCATCGACGTGCTGGGCCTGGATCCGACCTTCCCGATCAAATACATGGTGTACTTCCTGCTGGTGGTCGTGGTCGGCGGCGCCGGCACCATTCGCGGACCCTTGTTCGCCGCGCTGCTGCTGGGCGTGGCCGATGTAGCCGGCAAATATTACGTGCCCGGCATCGGCGCATTCGTGATCTATGCGCTGATGGTTTTGCTGCTGTTGCTGTTTCCGGCCGGTCTCGGCAACCGCTTGAAAGGGCGGGCATGAAATTGCTGAACCGATCCGCTCACGCATCCGTTCACCGCCTGGCGGATGGCCGCTGGTCGCCGCTCGAAATCGCTTTCTGGCTGCTGCCGGTCGCGTCTTATTTTCTGTTTCCCGGCTATCTGGTCCTGATCGCCCAGATCATGATCGTCGGTCTGTTCGCGCTGTCGCTGGATCTGATTCTCGGCTACGCCGGCATCGTATCGCTGGGCCACGCCGCCTTTTTCGGGCTGGGCGCGTATACGGCGGGGCTGCTGGCGGTGCATGGCTGGGGCGAGCCCATCAGCGGCCTGTTCGCGGCGGCGGCGGTGGCCGGCGCTTTCGGTTATCTGTGCAGTTTCCTGGTGGTGCGCGGCAGCGACCTGACGCGCCTGATGGTCACGCTCGGCATCGGGCTGATGCTGTTCGAGGCGGCCAACAAGGCGGCCTTCATTACCGGCGGCGTGGACGGGCTGTCCGGCATGGCGGTGGATAATCTGTTCGGCGTATTCGAGTTCGATCTGTTCGGCAAGACCGCTTATTGCTACGCGCTGGCGGTGCTGTTCATTCTGTTCGTGGTTCTGCGCCGCATGCTGCAATCGCCGTTCGGCCTGAGCCTGACCGGCATCCGCGAAGGCGGGCGGCGCATGCCTGCCATCGGTGTCGACGTGAACCGGCGGCTGGCGGCGATTTTCACCATCAGCGCGGCGGTGGCGGGCGTGGCCGGCGCATTGCTGGCGCAGACCACGCAATTCGTCGGGCTGGAGTCGCTGTCGTTTTCGCGTTCGGCCGACCTGCTGATTATCCTGGTGCTGGGCGGCACCGGCCGCCTGTATGGCGCATTGATCGGCGCCGCGGTTTTCATGATCGCGCAGGATCAGATCGCCGGCCTGAATCCGGCGTATTGGCAATTCTGGATCGGCCTGTTGCTGGTGGCGATCGTGCTGTTCGCGCGCGGCGGCATCATGGGCGGCGCCGACCGGCTGTGGCAATCGTTGCGCAGGAAATCGCCATGAACGCCGCCAAGCTTGCCGACGCCGGCGGCGACACCACGCTGCGCACCGAGGGCCTGTCGCGGCACTGGGGCGCGTTCAAGGCCAACAGCGAGATCAGCCTGCGCTTCGCGCCGGGCGCGCGCCATGCGCTGATCGGCCCCAACGGCGCCGGCAAAACCACCTTCATCAATCTGCTCAGCGGCGCATTGGCGCCCAGCGCCGGCAAGGTGTTTTTCGGCGCCGCCGATATTACCGGGCTGGCGCAGCACGAACGGGTCAAACGCGGCATGACGCGCACTTTCCAGATCAATACGCTGTTCGCCGGCCTGACCGTGCTGGAATCGGTGGTGCTGGCGATTTGCGAAAGGCAGCGGCGCGGCATCGTCTGGCATCAGACGGTGGCGCGCCAGCATGCGGCCATCGAAGAGGCCATGACGCTGCTCACATCGCTGCGGCTGGAGCGCGAAGCCGATTGCGTCACGCGCAGCCTCGCCTACGGCAAGCAGCGCCTGCTGGAAATCGCCCTGGCGCTGGCGACCAAACCGAAAATTCTGCTGCTGGATGAACCCGCGGCAGGCATTCCGTCGGATGAAAGCAAGGAGCTGTTCGAGGTCATCGCGCAACTGCCGCGCGACGTCACGATCCTGTTTATCGAGCACGACATGGGACTGGTGTTCCGCTTCGCCGAGCGCATCACGGTGCTGGTCGGCGGCAAGGTGCTGACCGAAGGCGCGCCCGCCGAAATCGCAGCCGATCCGCGCGTGCGCGAAGTCTATCTGGGGGAAGGGGAGGCCGAACATGACTGAACTGCTGGCCCTGGAAAACGTCACCGCCGGCTATGGCGAATCGCGCGTGCTGGAAGAGGTGTCGTTTGCCTTGCAGGAAGGCGACAGCCTGGCGCTGCTGGGGCGCAACGGCGTCGGCAAGAGCACCTTGCTGCTGACGCTGATGGGACTGACCCGTTTTCACGGCGGCGCAATGCGCTGGCAGGGCGGCGATCTGGCGCATTTGCCGACGCACAGGCGCGCGCAGAGCGGCCTGGGCTGGGTGCCGCAGGAACGGCTGGTGTTTCCCTCGCTGACGGTGGAGGAACATCTGACCGTCGTGGCGCGCCCGGGTCCGTGGACGCTGCAGAAAATCTATGACATTTTTCCGCGCCTGCACGAACGCCGCATGAATCTGGGCAATCAATTGTCCGGCGGCGAGCAGCAGATGCTGGCGATTGCGCGTGCGCTGATGGTGAATCCGCGGCTGCTGTTGCTGGATGAGCCGATGGAAGGCCTGGCGCCGATCATCGTGCAGGAGTTGACGCGCGTCATCGAGACGCTGGTCAAGGGGGAGGGGATGACGGTGATTGTGGTCGAGCAGCATGCGCGGCTGGCACTGTCGCTGACTGCCCGCGCCATCGTGCTGGAGCACGGGCGGATTGTGCACGATGGCGACAGCGGGCAACTGCTGGGCGACCCGCAACTGCTGGGGCGTTTACTGGCGGTGGCCTGAGGGCGCTGGTTTCTTTAATGCCGCACCGCGCAGCAAGTCGGGAGTTACTTCAGATTTTTGCTTCGTATTAGTTAGCTGATTCTCAGTAATCGTCGTGTCAGCAATTTTATGACATAGTCTTTAAGGTCATGTTCCGCCGAATCAAGAATCACAACCCCGAACTTCGCATTGTCACTTATTCGTGATGTTCGTTGTCCAATTCTGCAAATACGTCTTCTGCATAACGAAATTTTCCTTGTTCAATTTCACGATTGCCGAGCGCCAGGATTTTTAGCAGCGCGAATGTTTCTTCTTGCTCCTCAAAGCTCTTTACGTTCATGACGTTGATAGCGACATCCACGCAGTTGGTGGCGAGTAGATCGTCGGTTTTGGAATGCGGTTGTAGAACAGGGGCTTTGCGAGACTTGGGGGAAGATGGCGAGCGCGCCTTGGCAGTCATGTAGAACTCCGGTTGATTTTTTTAAATCCACCCTTCCTTGTGAGAGGGCGGCCGGGTACTTTGATCACCGCCAACAGTCGGCCCGCAGCTTTCCCCCGAAGGGTCTTGTATTACTGCTCGTTACCCGGCCATAAAACTTATGGACGTAAAAGATCCACAGCTGTCGGGCAGGGTACCGCCGTTGGGGTGTGATCAAGCACCCGCGAAAACTTTAACGCGCTTCGTTGATGAGGGCAACGCATTACCCGGGAAATTGGCAGGAAATGAATGAATTTAGGAAAATCCTTACCTTGAACTGGTACGTAATATCAGACAACGCCATTAAATAAAAAGCCGGGCGACTCCTCTTCGGACTCGCCCGGCTTTGCATGGCTTTTCTCGTACTTTTAGAGCGACGCAATAAAACCGGTAACCGCATCGTTGAACGCCTGCGGCTGCTCAATCGAACTGATGTGCGATGCCTGTTGCAGCACGATCATCGCGGCCTGCGGGATTTTATCGGCCAGTACTTGCGACATCGCCACCGGCGCGCCCTGATCCAATTCTCCCGCGATCACCAAGGTCGGCGCCGAAATCAAGGCCAGCCGTTCGGTCGTGTCGACCGTGCCGACGGCATTGCAGCAGCCGATATAGCCGGTGACGTCGGTCGTGGTCAGGCGTTGCCGCGCACGCGCCACGGCTGCGCCGCGCTGGGTGCGGAAAGCCTCATGGAAATAACGGCCCATCACCGCATCGGCAATTGCTTCAATACCTTGTGAGCGGACGGTTTCGATGCGCTGCCGCCAGGCCTGGCGTACTTCATCGGGATAACCGGACGTGGTATTGGCCAGCACCAGCGCGGCCACCAGCGACGGATGGCGCAACGCCATTTCCTGCCCGACCATGCCGCCCATCGAGAGGCCGACCCAGACCACTGGACCGGTGTCGAGTTCACGCAGCATGCGTGCAGCGTCGTCGGCCAGTTCGGCCATGGTGTACATGCCTTCGGGCGCATCGGAACTGCCGTGGCCGCGGTGATCGTAGGCGATGACGCGGCAATCGGCCGACAGCAGATTGGCCAGTCCGTCCCATACCGTCAGATCCATGCCGATGGCGTGGCTCAATACGACGGTGCGGCGCGGCGCCTTGCCGTTGCGCGGCTCGCGCACGGTGTAGTGCAATGCCGGCGTACTCGCGGTGCGGGCTTCCTTGCCGATGCCCGGATGGGCGGTGTCGGCCGGCGCCAGCGCTTCCAGCGCGTAACCGATTTCAGGCGCCAGTTCGCGCAGGATCTGCAGCGTATGCGTGAAGGCGGTATTGGCCGCCGGCACGCCCGCATAGATCGAGGATTGCATCAGCACTTCCTTGATTTCGTCGGGCGTCAGGCGGTGTTCTTCGTCGGCCAGCAGCGCCGCGCGGATGTGCAGTTCGAATTCTTCCCAGCGGCCCAGCGCGACGGTAATGGCCAGCACGATGACGCGGCGGGTCTTTTTATCCAGGCCGGGACGGCCCCAGATTTCGTTCCACGCAAAGCGCGTGATCAGATTCTGGAATTCGGCGTTGAAGGTATTGGCGTTCTTGACCGAGCGGTCTACCCAGGCATCGCCAAGCACGGTGCGGCGATTGTGCATGCCGCGTTCTAAATCATGGTCTAACGGATCGAAACTCATGTTGTTTCTGTTCCTTGAATTGGTTGGCGGGAAGGCCAGGCTTATAAAGGCGGCAGCGCTTGCTGTTGCGTTTGCAGATGTTGCAATTGGCGGCTTGCCAGGGCCTGCGCCGGCAAGGTGGCGGCGACGGGATCGAATAGCCGCATCAGTTCGTTGCGATCGATTTTACCGCTTAAGCGCGGATCGCTGTCTTGCGCGGCGGCCACGGCATCGGACAGGTGGATGCCGTCGGCAACGGCCTTGCGCGTCAACTCTTCCATCAGGCTGTGTGCGGCCGGACGGCCGATCGCGGCGGCCAGGTAAATCGAGACCGCTTCCGCGAAGATAAGCCCTTGCAGATCGTCGATATTGCGCAGCATGCGCGGCGCATCGACCGCCAGGCCCTCGAAGGCCTCGGCCAGCGCCGTGACGGCGCCGTGCGCGCTCAGGAACAGGCCCGGCCATTCGGCCAGTTCCGCCTGCCAGTTGCCGAGGCCGCGTTCGTGTTCCTGTCCCATATTGGCCAGCAACGCCGCGCCGCGCTGCGGTGCGCGGGCGGCGGCCGCCAGCGCGATCATCGACGATACCGGATTGCGCTTGTGCGGCATGGCCGACGAGCCGCCGCGGCCGTTGCCGGACGGTTCCGCCAGCTCGGCGATTTCGCCCTGCGCCATCAGGCTCAGGTCGGTGGCGATCTTGCCCAGGCTGCCGACCAGCACCGCGACTTCGAGTCCGAGCCGGACCCATTCGTCGCGCTGTGTATGCCAGGCCGCTTCAGGCGCGGCCAGCCCCAGTTCCTGCGCCATGCGTTTGGCCACGGCCGGCCCCTGGTTGCCCATGACGGCCAGCGTGCCGACCGCGCCGCCCAGCTGCAATTGCAGCGCGCGCGCGGCAAGCGTGCGCAATTCGGCGCGCGAACGCAGCAGGGGTGCGGCCCAGCCGACCAGCTTGAAGCCGAAGCTGGTGGCTTGCGCCGGCTGCATCAGCGTGCGCGCCAGCACCGGCGTGGCCATATGCCGCTCGGCCAGTTTCAACAGGCTGTCGATCAGGCCCTGCAGCGCGCGGTCGATCATTTGCAGCGCATCGCGCGTGACCAGCACCATGCCGGTGTCGATCACGTCCTGGCTGGTGCTGCCCCAGTGCACGTGCGCGGCCGATTCGGCGTTATAGAGCGCCACGGTCTTGGTCAGTTCCTTGACCAGCGGAATGGCCAGGCTGCCGGCGCGGCGGCTGGCGACGACCAGCGCCGGGATGTCGTACAGCTGGGCATTGCAGACGCTGCCGATGGCGCGCGCGGCGCTTTCCGGAATGATGCCTTCGGCGGCCTGGGCTTGCGCCAGCGCGGCCTCGAAGCGGAACATCGCCTGCACTACCGCGGCGTCGTCGAACACCGCGATCATCTCGCCGGTGGTCAGGAAACTGTCGAAAATCGAAACACTCATCGCGTCGCCTTTTTATTCGTAATCGAAAAAGACGGTTTCTTTCTCGGTCTGCATCCAGATGTCCCAGCGGTATTCGCGCTCGGCCAGCTTCTCTGCAATCAGCGTTGCGCGGCGCGCCTGCGGCACCTGGGTCAGGATTTCCGAAGCGGCCAGCCCGGTGTCGTCGGCCAGGAACACGGCGCAGAACTGGTGCTTGACCAGGCCGCGCGCGAACACGGTCACGTACATGACAGGCTTGCCTTGCGTGGCCGGGGCCGGCATCGATACTTCGAAGCGGTAGCCGCCGACATCGTCGCTCGGCACGCGGCGAAAGCCCGGCATGGCGTGGCGCTGTTCGGCATTGGTGGCATCCGGCAGCCAGGCTTCGATCACGGCATCGTCGATGGCCTTGCCGTCGCCGTCGCGGATCACGCCGCTGATATGGATGGTCGGCGCGTCGCTGTCGACCTTGGCGGTGGCGTCAACGCCCCAGCGCCATGCTTCGTGCGAGAAAGGACCGATGGTCTGGGAAGTGGTAATGCCTTGTTTGGTCGTCATGATGTTTTATTCCTTATAGGCCCATTGGGGTGGCGTTGCGGCCGCGCAGAACGATGTCGAATTCGTAGCCGAGCATCTGGTCGCCGACGGTTTCTTCGATGCTGAAGCGCGAGATCAGGCGTTCGCGCGCGGCCACATCGGGCACGCTCTGGAAAATCGGATCGTAGGAAAACAGCGGATCGCTCGGGAAATACATCTGCGTCACCAGCCGTTGCGCATAGACGTTGCCGAACATCGAAAAATGGATGTGCGCGGGACGCCAGGCCTTGTCGTGATTGCCCCATGGGTAAGGGCCGGGCTTGATGGTGATGAAGCGATAGCGGCCTTCGTCGTCGGTCAGCATCTTGCCGAGGCCGTAGAAATTCGGATCGAGCGGCGCGTCATGCTGGTCCTTCTTGTGCCAATAGCGGCCGGCGGCGTTGCATTGCCAGACTTCCAGCAGCGAATTGCGCACCGGCTTGCCGTCTTCGTCCAGCACGCGGCCGGCGACGACGATTTTTTCGCCGATCGGCTCGCCTTTCCCGTGCTTGGTCAGGTCGATGTCGTTCGGGAGGATCAGGGAAGGCGATGCCGGGAAATTGGCGCCGGCCGGCAGTGCGGCGCGAATGCGCAGCGGCGCCTGGGTCGGGCCGCGTTTGACGGTGGATTTATAGGCGGGGTGGACCAGCTCGGGCCAGACGCCGTCTGCTACGGGATCGAATTTCATGGTTGTCTCCTGAATAAGGGCAAGGGGTGCCGGCAATGATAGGAGCATGGTCCCTTGCAATCAAGGGAGGGAATGCACGTTATAGCCGTAGTTCGCACAATTTGTGCGAGAATCGCACAAATGAATAAAGACCTTATGGAATCGACCTCTTTTACCCCTACCACCCCTTCCGCCGATCCGCCGCCGCAGAAGCGCGACCTGATCGCCGGCCTGGAAAAGGGTTTGCAAGTGATCGAAGCCTTCGATCAGGAACGTTCGCGCCTGACCATCAGCGAAGTGGCGCAGCGCACCGGCCTGACGCGGGCGGCCGCGCGGCGCTATCTGATCACGCTGACGCACCTCGGCTACATCCGCCAGCAGGAAAAGCTGTTTTCGCTGACGCCGCAGGTTTTGCGGCTGGGGCAATCGTATCTGCATTCGGCGCGGCTGCCGCGCATCGCGCAGCCCTTGCTCTATCGGCTGGCCTATTCGCTGCAGGAAGCGGCGTCGGTCGGCGTGCTGGACCACGACCAGCTGGTGTGCGTTGCCGCGGTCAGCGCCGGCCGCCTGGTGTCGGCCACGCTGCAGCCCGGCACGCGCGTGCCGGCATACGTCACGGCCAGCGGCCGCGTGCTGCTGTCGGCCTTGCCGCCGGCGCGCATCGGCGATTTCCTGGCGCGCCTGCAGCCTGAAGCGATCACGCCCCATACCATCGTCAACAAGGAGCGCCTGCAACTGGAACTGGCCCGCACGCGTGCGCAGGGCTATGCAATCGTGGACCAGGAACTGGAACTGGGTTTGCGCACCATCGCCGTGCCGGTCAAGGATTTCCGGGGCGATACGGTGGCGGCCATCAACATCAGCGTGCACGCGGCGCGCATCGCGGTGGAAGATATCGTCGAAAGCTGTTTGCCGGCGCTGTTGAAGGTGCAGTTGGAGCTGGCGGCGTTGTTGTAACGTACGGCGGGAAAAAAATGAGGATTCAGGCTGTCTTGCCGTTGGCGGCTATCTCCCGTCTTCGATCTCTGCAGGCATGCTTGCCGGAAGACAGCGCGGTGCTGACCATCTTCGCCAGTTCGCTGATCTGGAACGGCTTGTGCAGGACGAAATTGTCGCCGATGACTTCGTCGATGGCGCGCATGTCGGCATAGCCGGTGGCGACAATGATCGGCAACTGCGGCAGTATCTCGGTGACCGCGGCGACGACCTGGGCGCCGTTCATGTCCGGCATCAGGAAGTCGACGATCAGCAGGTCCGGCGGCTGTTCCCTGATCGCGGCCAGGCCGGCCAGGCCGTTGGCGGCTTCGCGCACCGGATAACCAAGCATGCCGAGCGATTCGACCATGAATTGACGCACTTCGGGATCGTCCTCGACCACCAGGATGCTGTGTTGCGCCGAGCCCTGTGCGGCTTCCTTGACGTTCTCCGGCGCGGGGTTTCGGATCATTTCGTCGGAAGCCAGCGGCAGCCACAGTTCGACGGTGGTGCCTTCGCCAAGGCGGCTATGGATGCGCGCCACGCCGCCCGACTGTTTTGCGATGCCGTATACCTGGCTCAGACCGAGGCCGGTGCCGGAACCGACCTGCTTGGTGGTGAAAAAGGGATCGAATACCTTGGCGAGATTTTCCGCGCGGATGCCGGTGCCGGTATCGACCACGGCGACCACCGCATAGCGGCCGGGCCGCAGCAATTCGTCGTCGGGAGCGGAATCGTGGCAATCGGTGCGCAGCAGCAGGGTGCCGCCGTGCGGCATGGCGTCGCGCGCATTGATCGCCAGGTTCAGGATCGCCATTTCGATCTGGTTCGGGTCCGCCAGCGCCGGCGGCATGCCGACCGCGAAATCGAAATCGATATTGATGCTGGAGCCGACCGAGGCCGCCAGCAATTCCTGCATGCCGTCGATCAGGACCGCCAGGTCGACCGCCTTCAGGTCGAGACTCTGGTTGCGCGCGAAGGCCAGCAGCTGGCCGGTCAGTTTGGTGCCGCGGGCGAGCGCCTTGCGGGCGGTGGCGGCAAAGCGCTGGACGCGCTCGTCGGTGGTCACGCGGTCGATCAGTTCCAGGTTGCCGATGCTGACGTGCAGCAGATTATTGAAGTCGTGCGCGATGCCGCCGGTCAGGCGGCCGATGGCTTCCATTTTCTGGCCCTGCACCGAAGCCGCCTGGTTGCGCTCGCGCTCGCGGATCTCGTGCATCAGGCGGTCATTGAGCTGCGCCAGCTCGCGCGTGCGTTCCGCGATGCGGCGCTCCAGCGTTTCGTTCAGATCGTGCAGGGCGCGCTGGCTGTCGCTGAGCTGGCGCGCCGATTCCATGCGCTCGGTGACGTCCAGCGAGACGCCGGCCACGCGCTGCGGCCGGTCGCTTTCGGAAACGCTGGATTCGCCGCGTATCTGCAACCAGTGGATGCTATGGTCCGGCCAGACCACGCGCAGTTCGATCACGAAGCCGTCGCGCGATTCCAGCGCGGCTTGCAGCGCTTCCTGGTAGGTAGGCAAATCGTGCGGATGAATGCAGGCCAGCAGGTTTTGATAGGTAAATGCGCGATCGGTCGGCTGTCCGAAATTTTCCTTGCAGATATCGGAAGTCGTCAAGGCGCCGGTGGCGACATTGATTTCCCAGGCGCCCAGGCGGCCGGCCTTCAGCGCGAAACCGAGCCGTTCCTCCGCCTGCAAGCGCTGTTGCAGCGCGGCCCGCGCTTCGTATTGACGCCGCCGCGCGCGCAGCGCCGAGGCGGCGGCGCGCTTGAGCGTTTCCGTATTCAGCGGGCGTTCCAGAAGAACCACATTGCTGAGGCTTTCCAGCGCGCCCAGCGCCAGCGATTCGCGTGGCAGCGAACGCGGCTGGGTCAGCAGGATAAACGGGAAATCGGACCAGGCCGGCTGCGCCGCCAGCCAGTCGATCAGCGGCGCCAGATTCTGGCTTTCGAGCGCTTCGTCGGTGATCAGCGCCGCGCCGGCGCCGGCGCGCAGTTCCTCGGTCAGCATGCCGATGTTGGCGCAGATATGGCTGTCGATATGATTCAGGCGCAGTACATGGCTGATGGTCTCGGCGTCGCGTCCTTGGGGGGCGAGGACCAGGGTTCGCTGTTCATTCAAATGCTGCCGCGTCATGCCGGAGACGCGGAGTGCAGCATCTGCGCCGCGCCGCGATAGGTCGGAAGGCCGGTCAGGATGCCTTCGAAATCGCGAATCGCTTCGCCGACCTGGAGTCCGCGGTCTTCACTCAGGCGCAACTCCCGGATACTGCGCTCATGATCGTTGGTGCGGCTCTTGATGACGGTGATGGCGCTCAGGATCTTGCCTTGCGTTTCAAAGTAGCGGAACGCCAGGATGCCGTCGCTGAGATAACTCAAATCCAGATCCGAGCGCATGTCGCCGATCAGCCCATGCTGGCCGAGCAGCAGCAGGGTGGTCACGCCGTGCTGGCCGAGGTAGGACAGCAATTCGTGCATTTGCAGCAGCAGGAAGCGTTCGCCCGGCATGGCCTGCAGGTAGGCGTTCAGGCTATCCAGCACCAGGAAGCGCGCGTCGCTCTCTTGCACTGCCTGCCGCACGTTCCAGGCGAATTCGCCGGCCGACAATTCGGCGGGATCGATGTGATGGATCGCCAACTGGCCGCTGTCGAGATACGGCTGCAGATCCATGCCGAGCTTGGCGCTGCGCGTGACCAGCGTCGCGACGCCTTCGTCGAACAGGTAGTACGCGACATGCTGGCCGCGTTGCAGCGCGGTCAGGGCGCAGCGGATGGCCGCGGTGGTCTTGCCGACGCCGGACGGGCCGGTCAGCAGAGTGCTGGTGCCTGGAACCAGACCGCCCCCGAGCATTCGATCGAGCTCGGCCGAACCGGTGTTTTGCGGGGCGGGGTCGAAGGCGCGTCCGGTGCCGACCGCAACCAGCCGCGGAAAAACGCGGATGCCGCCGGTTTCGATATTGAAGTCGTGATAGCCGCCGTCGAACTTGATGCCGCGCATTTTATTGATGCGCAGGCGGCGCCGTTCGCGGCCGAATTCCTGGGCGGTCTGGTCCAGGCTGATGACGCCGTGCGCCAGGCTGTGCAATTGCAGGTCGCCCGATTCGGAGGTCTTGTCGTCGAGCAGCAGCACGGTGCATTTGCGCATCGAGAAAAACTGTTTCAGCGCCAGGATCTGGCGCCGGTAGCGCAGCGGATTCTGCGCCAGCAGGCGCATTTCGGACAAACTGTCGAAGACCACACGCTTGGGCCGCATCTGCTCGACCTGCCGCATCACGTTCTTGGTGGTCTCGCCCAGCTCGATCTCGGAGGGATACAGCACCGACTGGCCGGCATCGAGATCGAGGCCGTCTTCGTTGACGAGTTCGAACAGTGAAATGCCGTCCAGGCTCCAGCCGTGCGAAGCGGCCACTGCACGCAGCTCGTGCGTGGTTTCCGACAGCGTGATATACAAGCCGGTTTCCTGGCGCCGTACCCCCTCCAGCAAAAACTGGATCGCCAGCGTGGTCTTGCCGGAGCCGGGAGTGCCCTCCACCAGATACACGCGTTCGGGCGTCAGGCCGCCCATCAGTATGGTGTCGAGCCCGATGATGCCGGTACTCAGGCGTTGACCTTTTGAATCTTCTTCCATCGACATGAACTTGTCTGCTTTCATAGGCAACCTTTTTTATTGTGATGCATAAATTATCGACGTTTGCATTCTTATAATAAGTCACTAAAAATCTGATTCTCTTGTAAGACAACGCCTAACCAATAAGTTCTGCCGCTGGCTATCCGTTGCCGGCTCTTTATAATGATCAGCTTTTTTGGAGTGGACTTGCATGAGCCGACGCGTATATCACTTCTTGCGGGCGCGTCTGACGGACGACGGCATGTTCGGCCGCCATTTCAGCATCGGCACAGGCATCTTCAGCGCGATTACGCTGCTGTTCGCCGGCATTGCGGTCCATGTGTCTTCGGCCAATGGACTTACCGCTTTCGACGACCGCGTTTCGCACTGGTTCAATACGCACGGCTCGCCGGCGCTGACGCCGTTCATGTTCGGCGTGAGCGCAATGCATGGCGCCATCGGTATTCCGCTGATGTCGATTGCATTCGTGTTGCTGCTGGCGCGCCTCCGGGACTGGCATTGGTGCGCCGCGGTGGCCGGCACGACCTTCGGCGGCATGTTGCTCAACATCGGATTGAAATACGTTTTCCGCCGCGGCCGGCCGTCCTTCACGAATCCATTGGTCAATATCGCCACATACAGTTTTCCGAGCGGGCATACGGCCGGCGCGACCTTGTTTTACAGTGTGCTGGCGGCTTATCTGATGAGCCGGACCGCGTCGGTCGGCATGCGTTGCGCAATAGCGGCGCTGGCCGCGGCAATGGCGCTGCTGGTCGGCTTGAGCCGGATTTACCTGGGCGCGCACTATCTGAGCGATGTGGCCGGAGCGATATTGGAAGGACTGGCCTGGCTGGCTGTATGCCTGACCGCGGTGGCGACGGCGCGCCGATACGGCCGCCGGGATTAGCGGCCGGCGTATCGATGCATCAGGGCATCAGAGCATCAGTGTGTATGCCGATGATGGATATCGGGGAAGTGTCCGTGCCGATGCCGCAGCGGCGTGTGGCGGTGGGTATGCGTATGGGTTTTTCCTTCCTCGCTTTCGTTGTATTCGAAGTCGTGGGCATGGCGGTGATGGATGTCGTGTTCGTGCGGATGCGCGTGCAGCGCGGGTTCGTGGCGATGGTCGTGTCCATGCCGTTCGGTCAGATGCAGCCAGATGCCGATGGCCATCAGCCCCATCGCGACCCAGAAATTCAGGCTGGGCGATTCGCCCGGCAGCCACAGCGACAGGATTGCGCCGACAAACGGCGCGGCCGAAAAATAGGCGCCGGTGCGCGCCGTGCCGAGATGGCGCAGGGCCAGCACGAACATCACCAGGCTCAGGCCGTAGCCGCAAAACCCGATGGCGGCGGCCGCCGCCGCGGCAGGCAGTGCGGGCAGCGGCAGGCCCATCAGCGCCGCGATCGACAGATTCACCGTACCTGCGGCCAATCCCTTGATGCAGGCGATCTGCACGGCGTCGCTGGCGGCGATCTTGCGCGTCAGATTGTTGTCGATGCCCCAGCACAGGCAGGCCCCGACGATCGCGGCAACGCCCCATGAAGTGCCGAGCAGTGCCTGCTGGTCCCAGGACAGCAGCACGCCTGCCGCGACGATAAAAGCCATGCCGATGAAGATACGGTAATCAAAGTGTTCCTTGAACGCATACCAGGCCAGCAGCGCGGTCAGTACGCCTTCCATGTTCAGCAACAGCGATGCGCTCGACGCGGCGGTATGGCTCAGGCCGATCATCAGCAGCACCGGCCCGGCCACGCCGCCGGCGGCGATCGCGCCCAGCAGCCAGGGCAGGTCGCGCCGGGTGACGCCGCCGATGTCGTCATCGCCTTGCGGGCCGTGCGTGGTCCGGCGCGCGCGGCGGATGCCGTACCAGATGAGCAGCCCCAGTCCGCTGCCGAAATACAGCGTGCCCGCCAATGTCACCGGGGCCAGCTGGGTCAGCAGCGTCTTGGCGAATGGGGTGCTGGCGCCGAACAGGACGGCTGCCGCTAAAGCGTAAACAATGCCGGAGCGCATCTAGGATCTTTCTGGTTGGAATGCATGCGGCGATTTTATACCGCCGGCACAAAATAAAACGACTCCGGCGCTGTCGCGGCGGAGTCGTTCGATCCGAATGGAATCTATCAGGCGAAGTTCTTCGCTGCGAAATCCCAGTTCACGATGCCCCAGAAGTTTTCAACATACTTGGCGCGCGCGTTGCGGTAATCGATGTAGTACGCGTGTTCCCACACGTCCATGGTCAGCAGCGGGATATCCGCTGTGGTCAGCGGCGTCGCCGCGTTCGATGTATTGACGATATCGACCGAGCCGTCGGCCTTCTTTACCAGCCATGTCCAGCCGGAACCGAAATTGCCCAGGCCGGATTTGGTGAATTCTTCCTTGAACTTGTCGAAAGAACCCCATTTTTTGTCGATGGCGGCAGCCAGTGCGCCGCCAGGAGCGCCGGCGCCTTTTGGCGTCATGCCGTTCCAGTAGAACGTGTGGTTCCAGACCTGGGCTGCATTGTTGAACACGCCGCCGGAAGATTTCTTGACGGTATCTTCGAGCGTGGCGTTTTCGAATTCGGTGCCCTTGATCAGATTGTTCAGATTGGTCACATAGGTCTGATGATGCTTGCCATAGTGGAATTCGAGTGTCTCTTTGGAAATGGTCGGAGCCAGTGCGTCGAGCTCATAAGGCAATGCCGGGAGGGTATGCGCCATGATGTTTCCTTTCTGTCTGTGAATGAAATAGTATTTTTATGCAGCGGGTGATTCTAAAGCGGATAGCGATTCTTTGCACTGCCTTCGGTCAAGTCTTTTGACTCTTCGCGCCGTTGGTGATTCTTATTATCATTTATTCGCGCGTTTGTTCACTCGTCCAGAACCGACTGCACCGAGGCAATGCCGACCTGGGCGCTGCCGGCGGCAAGCCTGAGTGTGACGTCCGTCCGCGGTTTCAGTTCAGCCGGGTCGCGCAGTATTTTCCCCTTGTGATCGGTGACGATGGCATAGCCGCGTTCCAGCGTGCGCTGGGGGTTGAGCATCTCCAGCTGCGCCGCCAGTCCGTTCAGCGCCTGGCGCGCATGCGCGGTGCGGCGCGACAACTGCACACTGATCCTGTGCGCCTGGCTGTCCAGCCGGCTGCGCGCGTGGCGCGTATCGGGCAGGCGGGCGTTGAGCCGGCTTTGCAAGCGATGCAAGGCGAAAGTCATCCTGGTCAGCGGAATGCGGGTCGCATGGCCGAGGCGCGCGTGCACACTGCGCAGTTTCAGGCGTTCATGAGCAATGGTGGCGGCCGGGCTCGGCAGCCGCCGCGCCAGCCAGTCCAGCGTTTGCGCGGCATCCGTCAACCTGCGGTTGAGCGCCCGGCGCAAGGCGCCGGCGCCGGCTTCCAGCGCCGCCAGCCAGTCGGCGCGCGCCACTGCCGCCATTTCGGCTGCCGCGGTCGGCGTCGGCGCGCGCAGATCGGCGGCGAAATCGGCGATGGTGAAATCGGTTTCGTGGCCGACGCCGCTGATCACCGGCATCGGGCAGCCGGCGATGGTGCGGGCCACGGTCTCGTCGTTGAACGACCACAGGTCTTCCATGCTGCCGCCGCCGCGGCATACCAGCAGCACGTCGCATTCGGCCCGCGCGGCGGCAGTGGCGATCGCCTGGGCAATTCGAAGCGCGGCGCCTTCGCCCTGCACGGGCGTCGGATAAATCACGATGCGAACATGCGGCGCGCGCCGCCGCAGCGTGGTGAGTATGTCGCGCAGCGCCGCGGCCTGCAGGCTGGTGACGATGCCGATGCAGCGTGCAAACGCAGGGATCGGCCGCTTGCGGGCGGGATCGAACAAACCTTCCGCTTCCAGCTTGGCCTTCAATTGCAGGAAGGCTTCGTAGAGATTGCCGACGCCGGCGCGCCGGATCGCTTCGATATTCAGTTGATAGTCGCCGCGCGGCGCATACAGCGTGACCAGCGTGCGGACTTCGACCTTGTCGCCTTCGCGCGGCACGAAGCCGGCGTATTGCGCGCGGCCCTTGAACATGACGGCGCGCACCTGCGCCGCGCTGTCCTTCAGCGTGAAATACCAGTGGCCGGATGCGGCGCGGGTGAAATTGGAGATTTCGCCGGATACCCAGATCAGCGGAAAACTGCGCTCCAGCAGGCGCGCAACGGCCTGGTTCAGGGCCGAAACCGCCAGCACGGGCGGCGCGGCGGAAGCCGGCATGGCGTCGCCGGGGCGCGGCTCGAAACCGTCGGTCATGCGCGGCCGCCGTTGCACGTTTTCTGCTCAATCCGATAAAACATATTTGTAATCAATGGCTTAATTAAGGTTGTCGGAAATTGTTCACAAAGTTATGCACAGATAGTGTGCGTAACTTTATAGGGACTTCGCGAATAATTATGCGCCGCCTTCGAGTTCATCTTGCCCGCTGCGGCGCAACACGTTACATTCGCTGCTTATTTTGCTTCCTCTTATTCTGGAGTTTCTTTTGTTCGCCATCATTCAAGCGGCCGGCTGGCCGATCTGGCCGTTGCTGATCGCATCCATCGTCGGCCTGGCGCTGATCATCGAGCGCTCATTGTACCTGCGCCGCGCGCGCATCTTGCCGCCGCAACTGCTGCAGGAAGTGATCAAGGTATACCAGGGCGGCAAGGTGAAGCCGGACATTATCGAAAAGCTCGAACAGAATTCGCCGCTGGGTTATGTGCTGGCGGCCGGCCTGCGCAACGTGCATGCGCCGCGCGAGGTGATGAAGGAAGCAATCGAGGAAGCCGGCAGCGCCACGGCGCATAGCCTGGAGCGCTTTCTGACCAGTCTCGGCACCATCGCCTCGCTGGCGCCGCTGATGGGCCTGTTCGGCACTGTGGTCGGCATGATCGAGATTTTTGCTTCGCAGAACGCGGTCGGGACCAATCCGGCGCAATTGGCCAGCGGTATTTCGATCGCCTTGTACAACACCGGTTTCGGTCTTGCCATCGCGATGCCGTCGCTGGTTTTCTATCGCCATTTCCGCGCCCTGGTGGACGGTTTCGTGGTCGACATGGAACAGCAGGCGGTCAAGTTCGTGGATATCGTGCACGGCGCGCGCAAATAAGCGATAAAGGCAAGGAGCCGCGATGAATTTCCGCAAGGGCAGAACGCCCGCCGAACCCGAAATCAACCTGATTCCGTTCATTGACGTATTGCTGGTCATCGTCATTTTCCTGATGGTCACCACCACCTACAGCAAATTCACCGCGCTGCAGATCACGCTGCCGACCGCCGATGCGGCCAAAGCGCTGCAGCAGCCGCAGGAAATCAATGTCGCGGTCGATGCGCAGGGGCGCTACGCGATCGACAACGTGCGCATTGCCGCGCGCGACCCCGGCGCCCTGGCCGAGGCGCTCACGCGAGCGGTCAAGGCCGGCGGCGGCGGTGGCAATGGCGGCGACCCGGTCGTCGTCATCAACGCCGACGCCATGGCGGCGCACCAGACCGTGATCAACGTGCTGGAAGCGGCGCGCCAGGCCGGCATGGCCAAGGTCACCTTCGCCGCCCAGGCGGCCGCCAAATAATTTCGGAGCCATCCTTCGTGCCAGAAAACTCTCCCCCATCGCCTTCCGGCCCGACTTTCGCTTCGCGCCTGGCCCGGGCATGGCTGGGCCGCGGCCTGCAGGCCAGGCTGCTGTGGCCGCTGTCGCTGCTGTTCGGCCTCCTGGCCGCGGCGCGGCGCGCCATGTATGCATTGCATCTGCGGCGCAGCATCAGGCTGCCGGTGCCGGTGGTCGTGGTCGGCAATATCTTCGTGGGCGGCACCGGCAAGACGCCGCTGACCATCTGGCTGGTGCAGGCGCTGCGGCGGGCCGGCTATACCCCCGGCGTGGTTTCGCGCGGCTACGGCAGCCGCGGCGCGGTGCAGACGCCGCGCGCGGTGATTATCGGCGGCGATCCCGCGTTGTATGGCGACGAGCCGCTGCTGATTGCCGAACAGGCGCATTGCCCGGTCATGGTCGGACGGCGCCGGGTCGACGCGGCGCGCGCGCTGCTGCAAGTGCACCCGGGAATCGACGTCATCATCTCCGACGACGGCCTGCAGCATTACGCCCTGGCGCGCGATATTGAAATCGTGCTGTCGGACAGCCGCGGCGTCGGCAACGGCTGGCTGCTGCCGGCCGGCCCCTTGCGCGAACCGGTCGGCCGGCGCCGCGATTTCACCGTCGTCAATCTGAGCGGCGGCGCGCCCGGCGCCGATGCCGGACCGAATGAAATCGGCATGACCATCGCCGGCGACGATGCCTGGCAGTTGCGCGATCCCGGCTGCCGCCGTCCCTTGCGCGATTTCGCCGCGGACACCGATCCCGGCGCGCCGCAATTGCACACCAGGATCGCCGCGGCGGCCGGCATCGGCAATCCCGTACGTTTTTTCGACACCTTGCGGCAGGCCGGACTGCGGTTTTCCGAATTGCCGCTGCCGGATCATTATCGTTTCTCGGAGAATCCGTTTGCCGGGCTGGACGCGGACACGATCCTGATCACCGCCAAGGATGCAGTAAAATGCAGGACGATCGAATCGATCAGAAACGATCAGCGCATCTGGGTCGTGCCGGTGACGGCGCATCTCGATGGCCCGCTGGCCGAACAAATTGTGGAGAAACTGCGTGAACGTCCGACTGCTTGATATTCTTGTCTGCCCGATCTGCAAGGGCCCTCTCGAACACGACAAAAAGGCGCAGGAACTGATTTGCCAGGCGGACAAGCTGGCCTATCCGATCCGCGACGGCATCCCCATCATGTGGGCCGACGAAGCGCGCGATCTGGCGCCGCCGGCGGTCATTTAAGCCGCGTGTCTTTTACCGTCCTTATTCCGGCGCGCCTGGCGTCGACCCGGCTGCCGAACAAGCCGCTGGCCGACCTCGGCGGCAAACCGATGATCGTGCGCGTCGCCGAGCGCGCCGCGCTGTCCCGCGCCGCGCAGGTCATCGTCGCTACCGATCATGCCGACATCCATGCAGCCTGCGTGCAGCACGGCATTGCCGTGCGCATGACCCGCGCCGATCATCCGTCCGGCAGCGACCGCATCGCCGAAGTCGCCGCGGCGCTCGGATTGCGCGACGATGCGGTGGTGGTCAACGTGCAGGGCGACGAGCCCCTGATCGATCCCGATCTGGTGAACGCGACCGCGGCCCTGATCGATGCGGATACGCCGATGGCCACTGCGGCCCATCCGATCGTGCGCATGGACGACATGCGCAATCCGAACGTGGTCAAGGTGGTGCTCGACAGCGCCGGTCGCGCGATGTATTTTTCCCGCGCGGCAATTCCATGGCATCGCGACAGTTTCAACGGCGCCGCCGACGGCGATGCGCCGCAGGGTTTGCCTTTGCGGCATATCGGCCTGTATGCATACACAAATCGATTCCTGCAACATTATCCGACGCTGCCGCCGTCTCCGCTGGAAGCAATAGAAGCGCTGGAGCAGTTGCGCGTGCTGTGGCACCGGATACCGATCGCCGTGCACGTCACGCACGGCGCGCCGGCGCCCGGCATCGATACGCCCGAAGATCTGGAGCGGGCCCGCAAGCATTTTTAAAGGCTGTTGCAGAATGCGGCGAGGGCGGGTGTTGTGCGAAGTGAGGTAAAGGGGCAATGCGGCCGCAGGAGGACACGAACGCAGTACAACGCCCGCCCTCGCCGCATTTTGCAACACCTCATAGCAGTGATTGCCGCCTGTGTAAAGCGCTGCGAAATATGCCACCGTCCGCTTCGTTATAGAGGATTTTCGAAATTTTTGTGGTAAGTTTCGTTTAAATAAAATGCGAACGATCGGGTGGAAACGGTCGTTGTCCAGAGATTGCGGAAATGGCAGAGGTGGAGAGCCATCGCATTTATCGCAAAAGAATTCAAACTTAAATCAGGAAATAATATGCGCCTCATCCTTTTAGGAGCGCCTGGTGCCGGTAAAGGCACGCAAGCGACATTCATCAAGCAAAAATTCAATATCCCGCAAATTTCGACCGGCGATATGTTGCGCGCGGCGGTTGCCGCCGGCACCCCGCTGGGAATCGCAGCAAAAAAAGTGATGGACAGCGGCGGCCTGGTTTCCGACGAAATCATTATCGGCTTGGTCAAGGACCGGCTGAAACAGGCCGATTGCGCCAACGGCTATCTGTTCGACGGCTTTCCGCGCACCGTGCCGCAAGCCGATGCAATGAAGGAGGCCGGCGTGGCGATCGATTATGTGCTCGAGATCGATGTGCCGGATCAGGAGATCGTGGAACGCATGAGCGGCCGCCGCATGCACGCGGCGTCGGGCCGCACCTATCACGTCAAGTTCAATCCGCCGAAGGTCGACTGCGTCGACGACGTGACCGGCGAACCGCTGATCCAGCGCGACGACGACAAGGAAGAAACCGTCAAGAAACGCCTGTCGGTGTATCACGAGCAGACTGAAGTATTGCTGGATTACTACGGCAAGCTGGCGAAATCGGGCGTGCCGGGCGCGCCGAAATATCGCAAGATCGCCGGCGTCGGACCGGTCGAGCAGATTCGCGACAACGCCTTTAAAGCTCTCTCAGCCTGAAGCCGATCGGTATGAAAACAAAAAAGCGGATCGAATGATCCGCTTTTTTTTTGATGGAGCAGCCCATGCAAATCAAGGGAAACGTATTTATCGTCAGCGGCGGCGCATCCGGACTGGGCGCCGGCGCCGCGCGCATGCTGGCGGAAAACGGCGCGGCGGTGGTAATCGCCGATGTGCAGGATGCGGTCGGCGCGGCCCTGGCCGCGGAACTCGGCGGCCGGTTTACGCATTGCGATGTGTGCAGCGAAGACGATGCGCAAAGCGCTGTGGCCGCGGCCCGGCGGCTTGGGCCGTTGCGCGGGCTGGTCAATTGCGCCGGCATCGCGCCGGCCGCGAAAACGGTGGGCAAGAACGGCGCGCATCCGCTGGCCCTGTTCCGGAAAACCGTCGAGATCAATCTGGTGGGCAGCTTCAACATGGCGCGGCTGGCGGCGCAAGCCATGGCCGAAGGCGAAGCGGCGGAGCAGGGCGAACGCGGCGTGATCGTCAATACCGCTTCGGTCGCGGCCTATGACGGACAGATGGGGCAGGCCGCGTATGCCGCATCGAAAGCCGCGATCGTCGGCATGACCTTGCCGATGGCGCGCGATCTGGCGCGCAGCGGCATACGCGTGATGACGATCGCGCCCGGCATTTTCGAAACGCCGATGCTGCTCGGCATGCCGGCCGAAGTGCAGCAGGCGCTGGGCGCCATGGCGCCGTTTCCGCCGCGGCTCGGCCGGCCGGCCGAATATGCGCAACTGGTGCGCTCCATCATTGAAAACATCATGTTGAACGGCGAGACGATCCGACTTGACGGCGCGATCCGAATGCAGGCAAAGTAGGAACACATAAAAAAGCGTGGCGCAATAATTGAGATGGCCGTGGAGATTGCGTGGAGACTTCGGATAAAACCGGCCTGATTTTGACAGGCGGGGGGGCGCGGGCAGCATACCAGGTCGGTGTGCTGGACGCGTTGGCCTCGATATTGCGCGAGGCGGGCTGGCCGGCCGATCGTAATCCGTTCAACGTGGTGTGCGGCACCTCGGCCGGCGCCATCAATGCAACCGCGCTGGCTTGCCGCATCGATCATTTCGGCAGCAGCGTGCAATCGCTGGTGGATGTCTGGTCCAACTTTACGGCCGACCAGGTTTATCGCGCCGATTCGCTCGGCGTGCTGCGCAGCGGCGCGCGCTGGCTGTCGCTGTTTTCATTCGGCTGGCTGCTGCGGCAGTGGCATGCGCGTCCGCCGCAATCGCTGCTCGACAACACGCCCTTGGTGACCTTGCTGCATCGCCTGCTGGATCTGCCGCGGCTGGATTCGGTGCTGTCCTCGGGCGTGCTGGACGCCTTGGCCGTGACGGCGTCTTCCTATACCGGCGGCCAGCACGTCACTTTTTATCAGAGCGCCGGCAAATTCGATTCGTGGCAGCGGATTCAGCGCACCGCGATTCGCGACCAGATCGGCGTCCAGCACTTGCTGGCATCTTCGGCCATTCCCTTCATTTTTCCCGCCGTGCCGATTTTTTACGAAGGCCACGCCGAATATTTCGGCGACGGCTCGATGCGCCAGACAGCGCCGATATCCCCGGCCATTCATCTGGGCGCCAACAAGGTGCTGGTGGTCGGCGCCGGCCGCATGGGAGAGGAAGCCCCGCCTGCGCATCCCGCAGTGGCGCGCTACCCGACGCTGGCCCAGGTCGCCGGCCATGCGCTGTCGAGCATTTTCCTGGACGGGCTGGCGGTCGACATCGAACGCATCCGCCGCATTAACCAGACCCTATCTTTCCTGACCCCGGAACAGCGCGGCAGGACCCCCCTGAAACCCATCGAAACCCTGGTCATTGCCCCCTCCCAGCGCATCGACGACATCGCCAGCCGTCACGTGCGCAGCCTGCCGCGGCCGATCCGGGCCATGCTGGGCGGCATCGGCGCCACCGAGGCGCGCGGCGGCGTTTTGGCTTCCTACCTGCTGTTCGAGAAGAGTTTTACCAACGAACTGATTGAACTGGGCCGCAAAGACACCTATGAGCGCCGGGCAGCCGTGCTGTTGTTTTTTGAACCCAAGCCGGAATTGCCGGTCGATAGCTGAGCCTTACGGCCACCCCGGACGATCAATTGACAATACAGGTTGATTCGTTCTGTGCAACGCGTTACCCTACGTAGTTGATCAAAATAATGCAATCTGTGTGCCGTTTGTTTGATAAATGTGGTGGAATCGCGCCTTGAATGATAAATTTTTAAAAATCTGGTCCGCATTTTTCATTGCATTACTGCTGTCCTTTCCGGTATTTGCGCGGGAAGCCGCGCCGCTGGAACCGATCGCGGTCGCCGAATTGCCCGCGCAGGCGCAGCAAACGCTTGCCGCGATCGAACGCGGCGGGCCATTTCCTTATGCCAAGGATGGGGTGGTTTTCGGCAATTACGAAAAAATCCTGCCCCTGCAAAAGCGGGGCTATTACAGGGAATACACCGTAAAAACGCCCTATGCACGCAATCGCGGGGCGCGCCGCATCATTACCGGCGGCGAACCTGTGCATGAATATTTTTACACCGGCGACCATTACGTTTCGTTCCGACGAATTGAAAAATAAGCAAAACCAAATGTTTAGCCTGAGGGAGAAATGAGTTTATTCAAAACGGTGTCGCCAAATGTGGTTCAGTCGATCCGGGCGTTCCGCGTGGACGACCTGCAGGCTGAGGCCGCGCATCTGGGCCATCATTTTTTGTATGCTTATTGCGCGGAGGCAACCACCAAGCAGCAGGTGCTCGCCACCATTGCCGAGGCCTTCATGCTGCCGCGCCATTTCGGCAAGAATTTCGATGCGCTGGGCGATTGCCTGACCGATTTGAGCTACAAGGCCGGCCAGCAGACCGGTTTTATCGTCGTGCTGGAGCAATTGCCGAATACGCAGAAGTTCGACAAGGAAGCGCGCGAAACCCTGCTGGACGTGTTTCGCGATGCGGCCGATTTCTGGGCGGAGAAAAAAATTCCGTTCCGCGTGTTTTATTCGTTTCAGTAGTTCCGTTCGCTCCGCTTCCGTATTTCCGCGTTTTCCCTGCAGCCGGCAGCGTTTCCGGCGTTCTCCCGGCTTCATCAACATTTTTAAAACCCGTCCTCAGCGGTTACAATGCGTGCCATGAGAAGCATAGTGATTTTGATTTCCGGGCGCGGCAGCAATATGGAAGCCATCGTCCGCGCCGCCGGGGCCGAACAATGGCCTGCCGTCATCAGGGCGGTGATCAGCAGCCGTGCGGACGCCGAGGGCCTGGCGTATGCGCAGGCGAACGGCATTGCCACCCGGGTTATCGCCAATAAACAATTTCCCGATCGCGAGCAGTTCGACGCGGCCCTGCAGGCCGCGATAGACGATTTTGCACCCGATCTGGTGGTGCTGGCCGGTTTCATGCGTATCCTGACGGCCGGTTTTGTCGAACATTACGCAGGCCGCATGCTGAACATACATCCGTCGCTGCTGCCGGCTTTTCCGGGGCTGGCGCCGCATCGGCAGGCGCTGGCGGCGGGCGTCAAGCTGCATGGCGCCACCGTGCATTTCGTGACCGCGGACCTGGATCATGGACCGATCGTGGCGCAGGAGGCCGTGCCGGTGCTGGCCGACGATAGCGAACTGCAACTGGCGCAGCGCGTATTGCAGCAGGAACATATTATTTATCCGCGCGCGGTGCGCTGGTTTGTCGAAGGCAGGCTGCGCCTCGAAGGCAATCGCGTGCGGCTGCGCGCCGACGCGCTGGCGGACTGACCGCATCGGCAGCACCGGCCGCATAATCCGCAAAGGCAACAACACCGAATTTTTGCAACGGCTTCAAACGCCGGCGCCCTTTACTTTATCAAGGAAACATTATGAGATTGCCACCCGCAATCATCGGCCATACCGAAGAGGTATTGCGCGAAATTCTTCGTTTTACCGGTCCCGCCGACGGCACCTTGTCGCGCTACTTTCGCGAACACGCGAGGCTGGGCGCGCGCGAGCGCGGCGTCATCGCCGAGGCTGTCTACAGCCTGCTGCGCAACAAGGCCGTCTTTACCAATTTTTCCGAATCCGGCACCGGCGCGCCGATGCGCCGCCTCACGCTGCTTGGCCTGGCCGATACGGTCGGGGTCGATGCGCTGGGCGGCTTGTCCGAAGAGGAAACCGAGTGGCTGCGGCGCACCGCCGAAATCGACCGCAATCTGATGCCGGCCGAAATGCGCAGCAATCTGCCGAAGTGGCTGTTCGACAAGCTGGTCGCGCGCGACGGCGAAGTGCAGGCGCTGGCCCTGGCCGAAGGCATGAATCAGCCGGCGCCGCTGGATTTGCGCGTCAATTCGCTCAAGGCCACGCGCGAAGAAGTGGCGGCTGAACTTGCCGCCGCGCCGATATTGTGCGAACCGACGCCGTACGCGCCGCTTGGGCTGCGTGTCATCAAAAAGCCGTCGCTGCAAAACTTGCCGCTGTTCAAAAGCGGCGCAATCGAAGTCCAGGATGAAGGCAGCCAGTTGCTGTCGCAGATTGTCGGCGCCAAGCGCGGCGAAATGGTGGTCGACTTCTGCGCCGGCGCGGGCGGCAAGACATTGGCGATCGGCGCGTTGATGCGCAATACCGGCCGTTTATACGCCTTCGACATTTCGGACAAGCGCCTGGCCAAACTGAAGCCGCGCATGGCGCGCAGCGGATTATCGAATGTGCATCCGGTATTGATCGCGCACGAGAACGACGCCAAGGTCAAACGCCTGGCAGGCAAGGTCGACCGGGTATTGGTCGATGCGCCCTGCAGCGGCCTGGGCACCCTGCGCCGCAATCCCGACGTGAAATGGCGCCAGACGCCGGCGTCGGTGCTGGAAATGAACAGCAAGCAAATCAGCATTCTGAGCAGCGCCGCGCGCCTGGTCAAAGCCGGCGGCCGCCTGGTCTACGGCACATGCAGCATTCTGGACGAGGAAAACGAAGCAATCGTCGCCCAATTCCTGGCCGCCAATGAAGATTTCACGCTGGTGCCGATGAAGGATGTACTGGCCGAGCAGAAGATCGCCCTGGACATGCAGGATTATCTGAAGCTGTTGCCGCAAATCCACCATACGGATGGCTTCTTCGCCGCCGTGATGGAGCGCAAGAAGCAATGACAGGATGTCATGTTGTGTAATTGACAACAATACTTTTTGCAATCATTATTAGTTGTTGAAAAATAACAATGCCCTTGTGCCGCTTCGGAATCGGCTGCACATGGGAGGAGAAGGTGTTGTCCGTTACCAACAAGATCTCCGGCGTGCCGAGGCAGGAGTCGTAACACGTGGTAAAACCCGGGCCGCAATATGGCGGAAATGGCCAAAGCGCGATCAATGCGCGTACAATGCGGACGACTTCATGCCTGAAGAGCGATTTTCCGATTTTCGGGAATGGCGCTGAATGAAGTGTTGGAAGTATTTAGAAGTGTTTAACCTGGAGCAGTAATGATTTTGAATGCAATCCTTGATTTCTTATCAAATGGACTGTTGAATCTTTCGGGATGGGAAGTGTTCTTCGTCATCCTCGCGTTTACCCATATCACGATTGCTGCAGTGACCATTTACCTGCACCGCCATCAGGCGCATCGCGCCCTGGATCTGCATCCGCTGGTCAGCCACTTCTTCCGTTTCTGGCTCTGGATGAGCACCGGCATGGTCACCAAGCAGTGGGCCGCCATCCATCGCAAGCACCACGCAAAATGCGAAACCGAAGAAGATCCGCACAGCCCGCAAACGCGCGGCATCAAAAAAGTATTCTTCGAAGGCGCGGAGCTGTATCGCGCTGAATCCAAGGTGGCCGAAACCATGGAAAAGTACGGCCACGGCACGCCGGACGACTGGATCGAGCGCAATCTTTACACCCGCTACAGCGCATTGGGCGTATCGCTGATGCTGATCATCGACCTGCTGCTGTTCGGTGTCGTCGGCCTGACTGTGTGGGCGGTGCAAATGGCATGGATTCCAATTACCGCGGCCGGCATCATCAACGGCATTGGCCATTATTGGGGTTATCGCAATTACGACTGCAATGATGCCGCCACCAATATTTTCCCGTTCGGCATTCTGATCGGCGGCGAAGAGCTGCACAACAATCACCACACTTTCGGCACGTCGGCGAAGCTGTCATCGAAATGGTACGAGTTCGATATCGGCTGGATGTATATCCGTATTCTCGAAACAGTCGGCCTGGCCAAGGTGAAAAAGATCGCGCCGGCGCCGAAGTTCGATCGGAAGAAGCTGGTTGCCGATTTTGAAACATTGCAGTCGGTGATCGCCAATCGCTATGACGTCATGTCCAAGTACGCAAAATCGCTGAAGCACGCCTGGAATGCCGAGCACGGCCATCTGTCGAGCCAGGCGATGCTGGGCTCGGGCTTTCTGAAGACCTCGCGCAAATTGCTGCAGCGCGAACCGGCCAAGCTGGACGCAGGGCACCAGCAACAATTGTCCGAATTGTTCGTGCATAGCAAGGCATTGCAGACCATGCATGAAATGCGGGTAGAGCTTGGCGCGATCTGGGAGCGTTCCACATCCACGCGCGAACAGTTGCTGCATCAGTTGCAGGACTGGTGTTTGCGCGCCGAGGCATCCGGGGTCCAGGCTCTGCGCGACTTTTCATTGCGCTTGCGTAGTTATTCCTGATTACCCAAACGCAGAAACAAGACACATAAAAAAGACGCATTAAAAAAGCCCGGCAATCAATCGATTGCCGGGCTTTTTTGTGCTTTCCCGCCAGTTGTTCCCAACAGACGGAAGAGGATTAATTACTTAATCTTGGTCTCTTTATAAGCAACGTGCTTGCGCGCCTTGGGATCGAACTTCATGATCTCCATTTTTTCAGGCGTAGTACGCTTGTTTTTGGTCGTTGTGTAGAAATGACCGGTACCCGCGGTCGATTCCAACTTGATTTTGTCGCGGCCTGATTTCGCCATGATATGGTTCCTTTATTCTGCCAATTAGACTTTTTCGCCGCGTGCACGCAGATCGACCAGAACGGCTTCGATGCCGATCTTATCGATAACACGCAAGCCGGCGTTGGACACACGCAGGGAAACCCAGCTATTGCTGGATTCTACGAAAAAGCGGCGCTTTTGCAGGTTAGGCAAAAAGCGGCGTTTTGTTTTGTTGTTTGCATGGGAAACATTGTTGCCGACCATCGGCTTCTTCCCAGTGACTTGGCAGACACGCGCCATATTTCACCCCTTAAAAGTATTTCTGGAATTAGAAAAAAAGCGAGTATAGCGAAAATTTATATGAATTTCAATGACTTGTAGAAATTAATTGTGTAATCGGTGATATTTTTTATTTAACAATCACGTATGACGCTTGAGGCGGCGCTTTTACAAATGCCCGTTTTCGGCAAAGGAATAGATGCCGTTGCCGGCCACGATCAAGTGATCCAGTACGCGTACGTCCACCAGCGCCAGCGCCTGTTTCAGCGTTGCCGTCAGATGCAGGTCGGCATGGCTGGGCCGCAGGGCGCCGGACGGATGGTTATGCGCCAGGATGACGCCGGCGGCGTTATTGGCCAGGGCCGCCTTGACAACTTCGCGCGGGTGGACGCTGGCATGTGTCAGCGTCCCGCGCGAAAGCTCTTCGCTTTTGAGCAGGCGGTTCCGGACGTCGAGAAACAGCGTGATGAAACATTCGTGCTGCTTGCCGCCGAGCGCCAGTTGGAGATACTGCTTCACCGGCTGCGGCGCGCTCAGCAGCACGCCGGATTGCAATTCCTCGGTCAGGGCGCGGCGGGTCAGCTCGCGCACGGCCTGCAACTGCGCATATTTGGCTGGCCCGAGGCCGGGGATCGCCGCGAAGGCAGGCAGGCCGCAGCCGAACAGCGCGCCGAGCGAACCGAAACGGCGTGTAATGTCGCGTGCGAGGTCGACCGCGCTTTTGCCTGCGATCCCGGTACGCAGAAATATCGCAAGCAGTTCTGCGTCGGACAGTGCGCCCGCGCCAAGCGCGATCAGGCGTTCGCGCGGACGCTGTTCGATGGGCCATTGATTGATGGGCATGCCGGTTCGCTCCTAAATCCCACAGTCGGGCAACGTAGTTTACAATGGCGCTCTACGGATTAAAGCTGTTCTTACTTACCGATTCCCATGACCAATTCCCCTATCCAAAATACTGCCGATACGCCTGCTGTCGTGACCGAATCGGCCTATCTGACGCTGCATTACCGGCTGGCGTCGATGGACGACGTCAATATCGTCAGCACTTTTGAAGGCAATCCGGCGACGCTGCAATTCGGTACCGGCCAACTGGCGCCGTTCCTGGAGGCTTGCCTGATCGGTTTGCCGGAAGGCACGCACCGCGTATTCGAATTGCCGCCCGAACAGGCTTTCGGTCCGCGCAATCCGGATCTGGTGCAGCGCGTCTCGCGCGCCACGCTGGACGAAAACTCGAATGCGGACGAAGATTACAAGATCGGCGACCTGGTCGACTTCGCGGCGCCCGGCGGCGGCCGCTTCGCCGGCGTGTTGCGCGAAATCGACGATGTCGGGGCCCTGTTCGACTTCAACCATCCCCTGGCCGGCGAAAGCGTGAAATTCGAAGTCAGGATTATCGGAGTCTTATGAGTATCACCGCCATGGCCGAATCCGAGATCATCCTGGCGCAGCCGCGCGGCTTTTGCGCCGGCGTCGACCGGGCGATCGAAATCGTCGAGCGCGCGCTGCAGCAGTTCGGCGCGCCGATTTATGTGCGTCACGAAATCGTGCATAACGCCTATGTCGTCAACGACCTGCGCGACAAGGGCGCCATCTTCATCGAAGAACTGGCCGATGTCCCGGCCGGCAATACCGTGATTTTTTCCGCCCATGGCGTCTCGAAGGCGGTGCAGGAAGAGGCGGCGCAACGCGGCCTGAATGTATTCGACGCGACGTGTCCGCTGGTGACCAAGGTGCATATCGAAGTGGCCAAGATGCGGCGCGACGGGCGCGAGATCGTGATGATCGGGCATGGCGGCCATCCCGAAGTGGAAGGCACCATGGGCCAGACCGAGGACGGCATGCATCTGGTGGAAACGGTGGAGGATGTCGCCGCCTTGCAGGTGGCCGATGGCGGGAAACTGGCCTATGTGTCGCAGACCACGTTGTCGGTCGACGATACCGCCGACATTATCGCCGCGCTCAAGCAGCGCTTTCCGGATATCGCCGAGCCGAAAAAAGGCGATATCTGCTACGCGACGACGAATCGGCAGGAAGCGGTGAAATTCATGGCGCCCCAGGCCGACGTGGTGGTCGTGGTCGGCAGTCCGAACAGTTCCAATTCGAATCGCCTGCGCGAAGTCGCCGAGAAGAAGGGCGTGCCCGCCTATATGGTCGATAACGCGGCGCAGATCGATCCGTCCTGGTTGCAGGGACGCCGGCGCATCGGGGTCACCGCGGGCGCATCCGCGCCGGAAGTGCTGGTGCAGGCGGTGATCGATCGCCTCAAGGAATACGGCGCAAAAAACGTCCGGGTGCTGGAAGGGATAGAGGAAAGCGTCACTTTTCCGATGCCGAAGGGTTTGCGGCCGCGCACCGACGCGCAATGAAAGACTTTCTTTAGCCTGCTTCGGCCGGGCCGGGCAGGGTGAAGCGGAATGTCGAGCCTTCGCCCAACTTGCTTTCCACATATACCTGGCCGCCGTGCGCTTCGACAAAGGTTTTGCAAATCGCCAATCCCAGTCCAAGGCCGCCGCTATCCGTATCGTCGGACTCGAATTTCTCGAATACGGCTTGCAGCCGCTCCGGCGCGATGCCGGTGCCGTTATCCCTGATCCAGCATTCGATGCCGCCGTTTTCAAGATTGGCGGCATTGATTTCGACCATGCCGCGCGGCGTGTGCTGGATTGCATTGGCAATCAGGTTCTGCATCACGCGCCGCAGCAGGCTGGCGTCGGCATACACGCTCAGTGTCTCCGGCACCAGATTCAATAATTTGGTGCTGCCGGTGCCGGCGATCGGATTCAGGTCGTAGACCAGGCTCTCGACCAGAGGCCAGAAATCCAGGGTGCGGCGTTGCAGCTGCAAGCCGTGTTCCGTCTGAACATGGGCGTTTTCGTCCAGGACTTTGTTGATCATCGCATTCATATGCGACACATGCCGGCGCAGGATATCGACCATGCGCGGCGCTGCGCTGTCCGGCGCTTCGTCCTTGGTAATATCTTCCAGCACTTTTGTGGCCAGTCCGACCGCGTTCAGGGGTGTGCGCAGATCGTGCGCGATGAACGTCAGGTAATCGGTGCGCCGCTGCTGGATATCCAGCGCACGCTGAGTGGCAAAGGTCTGCACGGCGAGTCCGATGGCACTGTCCATGACGCGGTTGAGAATGTGAAAAGGACGCCCTTGCAGCGTTAGCCCATGGCGTTCGGCCATGTCGTGGATGCAGCAGCGCAGAATGTTGTATTCGGCGACCACTTCATCGATTTGAAAGCCTTCATGCAGGCGCTGGAGGCCGTGCAGCGGCGGTGTGCCATGCGCCAGCGTCTCCGGAATCGATGCTTCGGAACTATGAAGAAAAGCGTTGGCCAACTCGTGAAGCAGGAGTGGAATATGGTCATTGAGCGTGGGTGTGCTGAGGCCCGCCGCGGACGGCAACTGCCTGACCTGGGCGCGCCAGCGCGCAAGCAGATCGTCGCGTTCGAGAAGGATCAGCTCCGACAGGCGTTTTAATGTGTCGATGATTGCGTCTTACGCCCGCACTTCGGAGGGCGGAGGATCGACCACCGGCGGCGGCATCGGCACTTGATGCGGAATCGGATCTTCGATTACCGTCGGATCCTGATGCGGCACAGGATCGTTGCCGGGCACTTGTCCCGGAATCGGATCTTCCATCGGTGTCGGAACTGGCGCACGATGCATGCGGTATTTCGCAGTGGCACTGAACAATGGCGCGCGCGGAGAAGATTCTCTTTGCATGGTCATCCCTGACATGGTTGCGTTATTTATTTGCCGACCTGATTGCCGATGACGCCGCCAACCGCCGCGCCGCCGACCGTGCCCAGGCCGCTGCCGTTAGTCAGAATCGCGCCGCCGAGCGCACCGGCGCCGGCGCCAATTGCCGTGTCGCGGCCGCGCGGCGTCATATCGCCGCAAGCGCTTAACCCGATCAGCATGCACACCGTCAGGGAAGCCGCCGTCAATTTCCTAATCGATTTCATTTTGTCGCCTCTTTTATCAGGTTGGCATCGCCAATTCATAACAGTGATGTCTGGCTTCGCCGGTCAACGCGGCGCATTGGTTCTTTTTGATGGTTTTTTTCTCAAAGACCATGACTGCCGCACGCACGTGATGCGTGTTATAGACGGGTACCGAGTCCATGTATTGAAATTTGGAAGGATCCATTGCCAAGCTCCTGGCTGGGCGATGGGTTGCATGCCCAAGCGGATTGCGTAGGCCGACGTGAGGATTGGCGGCTGCAAAGGAGGCAGGTGCCGCAATCAGGCAGTTTGCCGCCAATATCCATTTCCACGCAGTATTATTCATCCCGTTTATTCCTTTTTTATCTGGAAGAGCGTAGCCATGTCGCTACCCCATGAATGCATCTTCACAGAAACGCTGATTTCCCTGCATCCGTATTCTTCTGATTGTTCTGTGGGACTTGTCCTACAAGGATGTTTGCCTCTTAATTGAGTTTTTTGAGGCGGCGGCATTGGTCCATGCTGCTGAATACCGGCTGGAAACAGACCTTCAGGCGTTCCATGAAGGCCAGGGCGGAGGATTCGCTGCCGTTTTGCAAGAGATGGATATCCGCTTTCAGCATATTGTGCTCAGGCCAGGTATGAAGCGCGATGCGCGCGTCGCCCAGCAGGACGGTGCCGGCCACGCCGCCGGGCGAGAACTGGAAAAAGGCGTTTCCGGCCACTTTCAATTGCAATTCTTCGCAAAGCCGCAGGCATAGGGTTTTTAACGTGTCCGCATGACGCAGGCCTTCGGCAGCCTGGCGGCAATCATGCCATTCGGCTTGCAGGCGGCGGGGATGGCGGACCGGAAGCGATGCGGGAAGTTGCCCGGGAAGGGATGCGGGTTGGTGGTTCGATTTCGGTGCTGCGGATGCGATTGTCATGCTGTTCTACTCTCAATGCTGTTGTCGATTGCAGGGACTGGATTGTTATGCTTGTTTTTCTGCCTGCAATCATTGCTGTTGGGTCGGGCCTACCAATAAACGTGTTCGCCCCGGTTGTCTTTCCATTCCTGCTCGAATCGTCTGGCGTCGTCTTCCGAACGCGGACGCACGCTCATCAGGATGCCGCCTTCCTTGATGCCGGATTCGTAGTGCTTGACCCGTTCCTCCGGAATGCCCCAGCCGACCAGCGCGCCGATGATGCCGCCGGTGGCGCCGCCGGCTCCCGCGCCCGCCAGGGCGGCAGCGATCGGGCCGGCGATGACCAGCCCCAGGCCCGGCAATACCAAGGTGGTGCCGGCGGCCGCAATGGCCGCGGCAATGGCGCCCAGCGTGCCGCCGATGGCGCCGCCGATGCCGGCCCCTTCGGCGGCCTTGCTGCCCAGTTCGGTGGCGGTGGAGTCCTCGCCGGAAAAATAGCGCTTGCGGGTTTCGTCGGACATCACGAGATTCACGTCGCCGCGTTGATAGCCGAGATCCGTGACTGTCCGATATGCGCGCTCGGCGCTGTCGCGGTCGAGAAACAGGCCGGTGACCTGACGGTCGTCGACTGCGGTTTCATCTTGCGCTTTGTGTGCGGTGTAATCGGTCATGGCAATTCCTTTACTTGTACGGCTTCCGAAAACAACGCGATCCGGCGGCCGCGGAAGACTCGCCGGATCGGGATACTTCATCGGTCAGGAATGCCTCCTGAAATCCGGGGCGCCTGCCGTTATTTGTTGGCGTTTTTGACCGTTTCCTTGACGTTGCCATAATTCTTCTGAACGTTGCCTTCGGCCTCACGGGCGGCGCCCTTGACCTGCTGGCTGGCGCTGCCTGTCACTTCGCCGGCTTTTTTCTGCACATTGCCGGCCGCTTCCTTGACCGCGCCTTTGACTTGATCCTTGTTCATGTTCGACTCCCTAAAGTTAATAAATTAACTACATGACAGCATGTGACCACCATGGCTGAAATATCTTCGGCACGCCGATAAGATCAAGAAAATGCCATAAGGAAATAGTGTTCGTTGTGCAATAGATGCGCGGTGCAAAGAAAATAGATTGCAAGGAGCACAATTGCCGGAACTGAAACCATTGACAATTTCAATGAGGTGCTCATGGGATGTTTCAATCGTGAATGATCGACGTAGGCATCTTAAGCGGGCGCCGCAAGCCAAAATATAGGACGGCTACGCTTTCGTTTGTAGGAGAAACGGAGGAGGGCGAGTCAGAGCAAACCCCTGAAGAAGATGCCGGCGGATGCTCTGAAAAGTGGCTGAAATGTTGCGGAAAAGCAGTCTTAAAGCCCTGTAGGAGGCGCCAGCGGAATTTCAATGGCAATGGTGGTGCCGCGCTTTGCGCCGTTGGCGCGGATTTCGACGTTGCCGCCAAAGAAGGTGGCGCGTTCGCGCAGCCCGCGCAAGCCGTAAGTGGTGGTGTTGCTGCGCCGTTCTTCACTGATGCCGACGCCGTCGTCGCGCACTGTGAGGGCGAGCCGGTCTTCGTCGACGTCGAGGATGACGTCGATCCGGGTCGCGTTGGCGTGCTTGGTGACGTTATTCAGGATTTCCTGCAGCATGCGGTAAATGGCGATTTCCATCTGATGGCCGACGGTCACGTCCTCATCGGGCATGCTGGCCTTGCAGATCAGGCCGGAACGCTGGCTGAGTTCGTCCAACTGTTCGACAATAGCCGCTTTCAAGCCGAACAGATCCAGCATGTTCGGCCGCAATTCGGTCTGGATGCGGCGCGTCGTCGCCACCAGGGCATTGAGCAGCGTCTGAATACGGCCTTTGCGGTCTATCCATTTGTCCTCGTCGGGGAACAGCTTGTAGACGGTTTCCAGGTGCATGCTCAATGCGGTCAGCGACGCCCCCATGTTGTCATGCAGTTCCCGGGCGATGGATTGCTTTTCCTCTTCGCGCACGGTTTCCAGGTGGTTGGTCAGTTCGCGCAGCAGCGTGGTGCGTTCGATCACGGTTTTTTCGAGTTGCGATTCGCGTTCGCGCAGCGAATCCTCGGCCAGTTTGCGCGCGGTGATGTCGGTGCTGATCCCCACCACGCCCAGCACTTTCCCGCGCTTGTCGAGCCAGGGCGCCTTGGTGGTCTGGTAAGTCACCACGCCGGTCGGCAGATGCAGCGTCTGCTCCAGGGTTTCCGACTGCCTGGAATTCATGATGTCGCGGTCTTCGCGGTCGATTTGCTCGGCTTCGGCGGCATCCGGATAGAGGTCGCGGCTGTGGCGGTAAATGGCCTTGTCCCAGCTTTTTCCAAACTGTTTCAAGGTGGCCGGGTTGGCGAAGATCAGGCGGCCCTGGCTATCCTTGACGAAAATCGGGTCATGCGTGTTGTCGCTGACGGCAATCAGCAAGGCGGTGGTTTCCGCCAGCGCCGCGGCGTTGTGGATGCGGGCGCCGTATTCCTGGTCCACGCGCGCCGCGGTGCGCCAGAAAATCAGCAGGATCAGGGCGCAATTGATCAGGGTCAGCATCGGCGCCACGGCATGGAAATCGTAATAACCGAGGCGCGCCCCCCAATCTACCAGCCAGTCCACCAGCATCAGCAACGCCAGCATTTGCGGCAGCGAGCGGCGCAGCATCTGGCCGCCGGGCGCATTGCGCACCACGATGGCCATGAGGTGATGGGTGGGGCGCGACATCAGGCAGCCGGCGCCGAAGAAGATGAAGGTGACGGCGGAGGGCAGCGGCACGCTGTGCTGCTGCAGCAGGCGCATCATCGGATCGAGCCGGTAGGCGTAGCCCAGCAGCGCGACCAGGTTGATTACGATGATGGCGCAGGCCAGATATTCGGCCGGATAACGATCGGTCTTGATGCGGCGGTCGTGCAGCGCCAGGGTGAATGCCGCCAGGATGAACGCAATGGCGCTGGCCGGATGGACGTAGTAGGAAAATCCCGCGCCGGGTATCGGATAGGCCGGGCCCGATGCAAGCAGCAGATTGACGCCGCCGAGCAGCAATAGCAGCGCGGCGCAGATGCGCGCGCCGACGCGCTGCAGCTTGCCGGGTTCCAGGCATTGCAGGTACAGCGCCAGGCCGCCGAACAGGAAGCCGGCGGCGGTGCCGCTGCCCATGTCGCTGAGCCGGGAGACGGCGGTCCGATAGGCGCCGTCCAGGAAGCCCGCGGTGAATACGAAGCCGCCGATCAGCAGCACGATCACGGCCAGGGCCCGGGCTACCGAAGCGATCCAGAAGGCATGGCTTTGGCGCACCGACAGCAGATCGACCGAATGTTGCACGGCGGGCAAGACTTTTTCAGCCGTTTCGCGGCGGCTGTCCTGAGGTAAATCGCTTGCCGGATTCCTGCCCGAATTGCTACCCGAATTGTTACTCGAATTGCTACCCATTAACGCCCCGTTTTGCTTGCCGTCCGTTTATATGAAAAACGTATCCATCGTCACTCCTGTGCGGCGGCCGGCTTATCGCTGTTGTGCGCTGGCGCCGAGGTTTTCCAGGAATTGACGCAATTGCAGGAATTCGGACGATTTATCAAAAAAATACTCGACGCCCAGTTTAGCGCCAACCTGGCGATATGCGTTGCTGACGTTATTGCTGAAAATGATTTTCAATGCATTGGCCTGCATGCTGGCGCGCGCCAGCGACTGCAGCAGGCTCATCCCGTTGCCCTGTTTCAGTTGGATATCCAGGATCAGCACGTCGTAGTTGTCTTGATTCAGGCGGCTCAAGGCGTCATTTTCCGTTTCGGAGAAACCGGCATAGTCGATGCCGGGAATTTCCTGCAGGTTTTCGATCAATAAATCGCGCACATCCGGCGAATCTTCTACCAGGAAAATACGAATCGCAGCCGGATGCGGCACGGTGGAATTGATAAGGGTCATTATGAGTTCCAAAATCGCTACGGCCCTAAGAAACTGTATTGCGGCAATATCCCTTTATTAGCCGGATCCGGCGCTGCATCCGTACGTGAGGCATGGCATCGTCATTGCGAAGCGCCGCCGGATGAGAAATGGGTAACCGCACAGTCGTTAATCAATCAGGTTGTTTTTGATCGCGTAATAAATGATATCGGCATTGTTCGACATATTCATTTTCTGCAGAACGCGGGATCGATAGGTACTGACGGTTTTTACGCTCAGGCACAGTTCATCGGCGATTTTGGTGACGCCTTCGCCCTGGCCCAATTTGTAAAAAATCTCGTATTCACGCTCGGACAATGTTTCGTGCAGGGGCTTTTGGGTATCGGTATCGCGGTCGGTGGTGAGCAGCTCGGCGACGCCGTAACTAATATATTTGTGGCCGCGCAAAATGGTGTTGATGGCATTTACCAGCTCGTTCGGCAGCGCTTCCTTCTGGACGTAACCGCTGGCGCCGCTGCGCAAGACCTGTACTGCGTAACGGTTTTCCGGATGCATGCTGAGCATCAGGACGGGTAATTTCGGTTTCTCCCGCTTGATCTGTTTCAATACTTCCACGCCGCTCTTGTCGGGCATGGCGATATCGAGGAGGACGATATCCCACTCCTCATTGCGCACCATGCGGATGGCTTCTTCCGCAGAGCTGGCTTCGCCGCCGATTTCCATATTCGGAATCTCGGAAATGAAATGATTGACCCCGGCTCTTACGACAGCATGATCATCAACTACAAGAATTTTTATCATATCTTTATTGAATCGCGAAGGTATATACCGTCGGCTTTAATGGTGTTGAACGTATTCTGCCGAAGCATTTTCCGTCCATCGGCAGAGCGACCGGCCCGCACCACTAAATTATTTTAGTAAAGGGTGAGATGTAATTCCGTGTCAGACTTTTCACTATACATGAATTGTACGACAGGTCCATTTTGGCATTTTTCCATGGATAAATCCGGACAAATGCATAATTTGTCCGGATTAGCCAAATACCGCTTACTTATTACTTGCTGCTACTTGACGTGAATATCGTTTTTCACCGCTTTCACGCCTTCAACGCCGCTGGCCACTGCGCCGGCGCGCTCAACCGCTTCCCTGGTATTGACGAAGCCGCTCAACTGGACCGTGCCCTTGAAGGTTTCGACGTTGATTTCGGTCGCCTTCAGATTCGGTTCCTTGACGATGGCGGCTTTGACCTTGGTTGTGATCACGGCATCGTCCACATAGCCGCCCGGGCCGTTTTGGGTTGGGGTCGAGGCGCAGCCGGCGATTGCCAGCAGGGAAAACGCAAACAGGACTGCGGCAAGGCGTTTGATGATGTTCATGAATGACTCCTGATTGGATGAATATGCCGGCGGTCTGCCGGTGTGTTGTTGTTACTGCAAATTACCGTCGATCGCGGCGCCCGGTATTGCTCGCCTTATTGCTTGTACTGGGTGCGCGCGGTATTGATGCAGCTATCCTTGGCATCGCCTTTCAATGCGTCGCACTTTTCCTTGGCGGCGGCATAGTTGGCGTCATTCTTGTCCGCGGCGGCATCCTTGCGGGCATCCGTGGTCTTGCGGGCGGCCTTGGCGTTGGAGACGGCGGTTGTGTGCGCGGCCTTGGCTTCCTTCAGGCAGACATCCTTGTCGTTGCCTTTCTGTTCGTCGCATTTTGCCTTGGCGACCTTGTAATCGATGTCCGCCTGTTTCGTGGTGGCTTTGTAGGTTGCCTTTGCGCTGTCCGCTGCAAAGCCGGCGGATTGCATGCCGAGGGCGCCGAGACCGAAAACGATGGTAGCGATTATTTTTTTCATGATGAAATATCCTTTTTTTAAGATTTGAAGTGCCGGGTGCTGCATTGCATTACTGCTGGTTGAAAACCGGGCCGCGCGTCATTGCAGCAGATCGCGCAAATCGTCGGCATGCTCTTCCTCGGCGCCCATGATCTCCACCAGCATCTGGCGGGTGGTCGGATCGCTGTCGCCGATCCTCGCTATCATCTGGCGATACGATTCGATGGCTACCCGTTCGGCAACCAGATCGGCCTTGATCATCTCCCTGACGTCGGTCGAAGCGTCGTATTCGGCATGGCTGCGCGAAGTCAGGATGGCGGGATTGAAGTCCGGCTCGCCGTTCAATTGCACGATGCGTTCGGCGATGCGATCGGCGTGCTGCTCCTCTTCGCCCGCGTGTTCCAGGAATTCCGCCTTGACCGATTCGGTGCCCGGGCCGCTGGCGGTGAAGTAGTGGCGCTTGTAGCGCAATATGCAGAGCAATTCGGTGGCAAGCGCGTCGTTGAGCATTGCAACGATTTCCTCGCGGTTGCCTTGATAGCCCTCGGTGACGGGGCCGTCGTCGAGTTTTCTGGCGGCGGCCCGAATGGCCGCGACATCGATGTGGAACGGCTCGACGCCGGTGTTGTCATTTTTTGTCATTGCTTTTCCTTCCTTTGAAAAATCGCGGCAGCGCTGAAGCCGCGCCCAGAATCATGGCGCCGTACAGCACCGGTTTACGTATCGCCCGGGTCGACGCCGAAGATGCCGTCAAAACGCCATCGACGACGACCGGCAGGATTTTTTCGACCTTGGTCAGCACGTTGACCTGCTGCAGATGCAGCCGCCGTTTCAACATGCCGAACGCCGCGGCCTTTGCCTGGCCGGTCAGCACCTTGATGTCGGCCGAGTGGCGAACGGCCTGGACGGCGTTCAGCAGCTGTGCGCGGCAAACCGCCCCCCGCATGATCAACTGCTGCTTGCGCTGGGCATGTTCAGTCATGAAGGTTCTCCATGAATGGACGAAGAGAGCAAGGCATGGCAGGTCTTTGCTTGATTACTTGCCGCAGCTGCGGGCCAGGGCCAGGCCGGCAAGCAGGCCGATCGCGCTGGAAATGGCGACGGCGCGCCAAGGATTCTGGTTGACGTAATCGTCGGTATTGGCGACCAGTTCCTTGCCGCCGGCAATGGCGCTCGACTGCACGGCCTGGGCGCGCGCTGCCGCGTCTTCCAGCAAGCTCATGGCCTTGGTGCGCAATTCGTCGGCCTTGGCGGCGGTCGCAGTGGCGGCTTCCTTGAACAGATCCTGCGCTTCGGCGATCAGGGTATTGACGTCATTGCGGACGGTCTTGATTTTGGCTTCGTTCATGATTTCGATCCTTAAGGGTTGTCGAGGCGGACGGAGGCGTCGGCATTGTTGAAGGCTGGACCGGTGCGGCTGTTGCGGGGCGCGGCAGGCGTGTCAGGACGTGAAATATTGCAAGGCAATCAATACCAGCATCGGTACGCCCAGCATCCAGCCCAGTATGTATTTGTCCATTTTTCGTTTCCCGGCATGTGTAGCAACGATACAGACCGCTCTTGTAGGCACATATAGGACTGCGCCTGAATGTCTTGTAGGACAACTCGGTTATTTTTCGAGTTCCGCGATTAATTTATGTATTTGCAGGCGGTCGATGCAGCTCTTGATGATCTGTTGGGCTTCTCCGATGGCCACTTGCCCTTTTCCGGCGAAATAATGGCGTTGCCCGGCTTCGGCCAAGGTCTGGTTGCCAAGCACCTGGCCGGCCGTTTGCTGGCAGGCGCCGAAAACAGTCTTGGTATGGCCGATGACGATATTCATGTTCATGCAAAAGCTCCTGGCTGGGGGCATCGAGGGGAACAGCATGGAAGGATGGTAGCGAGGCACCCTGTCGGCGCGTATCAGACTCCTACGCTTTATCTTGTAGGACAAGTGCACCCTCGCCGTCTTTCTTAGATTCCTACGCAGCAATCAGCAGAACGCCGATAGTTGCTGTGCGAGGCCACGCCTACAGTTGGCAATACTGAAACGTATTGATCGCGATTGCATCTGCATTCGGCGGTCTTTCCAGTACATTCATCCACGCAATTGAAAGGAATATCATGACTAACGACGATGTCATCTCAGTATTGAACGATCTGATTCAGACTTCGAAAGACGGCGAAGAGGGCTTCCGTACTTGCGCTGAAGATGCCAGCCAGCGCGATGTGCAGCTCAAAATGATGTTCCAGGATCGCTCGCGCAGTTGTGCCGCGGCCGCATCCGAACTGCAGGAATTGGTGCGTGCGTTGGGCGGCGATCCAAGTAACCACGGCACCGTCAGCGGCAGCATGCATCGCCAATGGCTGAACATCAAATCGTTGATTACCGGCAAGGACGACGAAGCGGTCTTGAATGAATGCGAACGCGGCGAAGATGCGGCTCTGAAGTCGTATCGCGAAGCGCTGCAGAAGGATCTGCCGGCCAATATCCGGATGGTGGTCGAACGCCAATATCAGGGCGTGCTGGCCAATCACGACCGGATCAAGGCCCTGCGCGACCAGGTTCGCATGCACAACGTCGCCTGAGTTGATTTTTAAAGCGGGCGATGACGAGAGCGACTTCGGTCGCTCTCTTTTTTTATACGACAGAAATCGGAGGTCTTATCAATACCGGCGATATCGGCCTGATCTGGTATTTGATTTTCGGCATTCTGCTGATCTCCATGGCGCTGATGGCGTCTGTATTGGAGCGCCTGCCTGTCAGCCCGGCAATGTTTTACCTCGCGGTCGGCTTCGCGCTGGGGCCGTCCGCATCGGGTCTTGTGCGCATTCCTTATGCGGCGCATGCGGCATTGCTGACCGAGGCGACCCGCATCGCCCTGCTGATTTCGCTGTTCACGGTAGGTTTGAAGCTGCGCGCGGATCTGCGCGACAGGATCTGGCTGTTGCCGCTGCGGCTTGGAGTGGCCGGCATGCTGGTCACGATAGGCTTGCTGACGCTGGGCGGCGTGTATCTGCTGGCATTGCCGCTGGGCGCCGCGGTTCTGCTGGCCGCCATTCTCGCGCCGACCGATCCGGTGCTGGCGTCGGATGTGCAAATCAAGGATGTCGCCGATCGGGATCATTTCCGTTTCGGCCTGACAGGCGAGGGCGGCCTGAACGACGGCACCGCGTTTCCGTTCGTCATGCTGGGCCTTGCGTTGCTGGGCGCGGAACAGGCCCGGATGTATGCCGGCCTGGACGGCGTATTGAAAATGGCATGGGGCGTGCTGGCCGGCCCGCTGTGCGGCTGGCTGTTGGGATGGTCGGTCGGCAACGGCGTGGTGTTCTTGCGCAAACGTTATCGCCTGGCGTTCGGCATGGAGGAATTTCTGGCGATCGGCCTGATTGCCTTGTCGTACGGATTGGCCGAGTCGATCCGCGGCTTCGGGTTTTTAGCGGTATTCGCGGCCGGCGTCGGCATGCGGCGCATCGAGGCGGCCGCCGCAGGCGAGGCCGGGATGGAAAATGGCGCCTCGCCTTCTCCCGCGCTGGCCAAACTGGCGGGGGAGGCCGAGTCGGTCGCCGGCAGCGACGACAAGGCGCCGGCCTATATGGCCGCGACCGTGCTCGACTTCAATCAGCAGATCGAACACTTCGCGGAATTTATGACGGTGTTATTGCTCGGCATCCTGATTTCGCATACCGGCTTTTCCTGGGAAGGACTGGGAGTTGCCCTGGTGCTGTTCGGCATCGTGCGTCCGCTTTCGGTAATGATCGCCCTGGCCGGCGCCGGGACGCCCCGCCTGCAGCGCCATCTGATGGGCTGGTTCGGCATTCGCGGCATCGGCTCGCTGTATTACCTGCTGTTTGCGTTGCAATATCCATGGCGCATTCCGCTTGAACAGCGCGTGACCGCCATTGTGATGACGGTGCTGGCGTTGTCGGTGGCGCTGCATGGCGTATCGTCGACGCCGCTGATGAAGATGTATGGACGGCGCCGGCAGTCGCAGCCGGGTACGGGGCAAGATAAAGAATAGTAAAAGGGAACCGAAGTTCCCTTTGGGTTTCGATGCAATCGATCCGTCGCCTCAGATGCGTCCGAGTAACAACAGGACGATCAGGACAATCAGGACCACGCCCGCGATACCGCTGGGGCCATAACCCCAATTGCGGCTGTGCGGCCAAGACGGCAGTGCGCCGATCAACAGCAGAATCAGAATTACCAACAGAACTGTGCCGAGCATATTTTTCTCCTTTTAGGACAATCCCTTAATGGAATGTAATCGATAGACTCCGGGTTCTTCAGTTAGTTGCGGGTTAGTTATCCATTACGGATTTTTTCGACGTCAAAAAAGCTTTATTGGCGGGGCCGCCGCTTGATACTGCATCCGGCGATGCTTCGCGCAAGCTGCCGAAGGTCAGCGCATATTGGCGCGTAAATTCGGCGCCGAAGAAAAAAATCTGCGCCGAATAATATATCCAGATCAATAACGCGGCCAGCGAGCCTGCCGCGCCGTAGGTGCTGGTCACGCCGCTGTTGCCGAGGTAAACGCCGATCAGGTACTTGCCCAGCGTGAACAACGCGGCCGTTCCCAGCGATCCGATCACAACGTCGCGCCAGGACAGCGGCGCCTGCGGCAGCATCTTGAAGATCGCGGCAAACATGCCGGCGATCACCAGGAATGAAAACAGCGAAGCCAGGGGTGTCAGCACCACCAGGAAATTCGACCATACGCCGCTCCAGTAACTCTGCAGCACGGCCAGCATCGCATTGACGACGAGCGATACCAGCAACAGGAATCCCAATACCAAAATTAGTCCGAATGACAGCAGGCGCGTGCGAATCAAGGTAAGGACGCCGCCCGCCGGCGGTTTGGGGACCTGCCAGATGTCGTCCAGGCTATCCTTGAGTTCGGAAAATACGGTGGTGGCGCCGACCAGCAACAGGGCTGTTGCGATCACTGTCGCGATCGTGCCGCCGCGATCGTTATTGGCGCTGACCAGCGCGGTCTGGATGGCTTGCGCGCCGACTTCGCCGACCAGTCCGCTGAGTTGGGAAACGATTTCGCCCTGGGCCGCGCTGGGGCCGAAAAACGCGCCTGCAATGGCGGTGACCAATACCAGGATTGGCGCCATCGAAAACATCGTATAGAACGCGACCGCTGCGCCTTTGCTGGCGGCGCGATGATCGACCCAGGATTTGCCGGCACGCAGCAGCAGGCGGCCCAGGCGGCGCCATCCGGTCGCTTTGACGGCGGCGGGCCGGGTCGGCGATGGCGAGGCGGCGGGCATGGCGGGATTGGCGGTTACGGCCAGGGCATCGGCGTGACCGGGATGAACTGCGCGCCGCCGGGAACGGCCGGATCGGCCTCCATGCGGGCGCCGGCGCGCAGGCATATCGCGGCCAGATCCTGGCGCGAGCGCTCGAAACACGCGGAATCCGGCGGCGTACCGTCAAGCGGCCAATGGTCAATGGCCCAGTCGACGTAAGCCTGGAAGCGCAGCGCCAGTTCTTCCGCGTAGTGCCGGCTTGCGGCTTCGCCCGCATGCGCGAAGCCGCCGCCGTCGGCCGCGGCCGGTTTCGACTGCGCGGCATCCAGCCGGCGATTGCTGCGTTCAAGCTTGTCGATGTTCATGATATGGATCCTTGTCATTGCGGCCTGCGGCCGATGTCTCCATGCGCAAAATCATAGCAACCGGCGCTGCCCGCCGCAGGTAGGAGAGGGGCTGAATGTATTGTAGGAGGAATGGAAAAATAATGTTGCATTGCCGGCGTCGGGCATTTACACTTCTGTACCGATTGGTAAACTTAGTTCCGATCGGTACACTAAATTCAACGGCAGTTTTACCTCATAGGTGATGTCATGACAGCACGTCCTCCGCTTCCCCCATTTACGCTGGAAACAGCCAAACAGAAAGTGCGCGCGGCCGAAGACGGCTGGAATGGGCGCAATCCCGAAAAAGTCGCGCTGGCCTATACGGAAGACAGCGTGTGGCGCAACCGCAATGAATTTTTCAAGGGGCGCGCGGCCATCATCGCATTCCTGACCCGCAAATGGCAAGGCGAGCTGGATTACCGCCTGATCAAGGAGTTATGGGCATACACCGACAATCGCATCGCAGTGCGGTTCGCTTATGAATCGAAGGATGCATCCGGCAACTGGTTTCGTTCTTACGGCAATGAAAACTGGGAGTTCGATGAAAACGGCTTGATGCGCGCGCGTCACGCCAGCATCAACGACTTGCCGATCAAGGAATCCGACCGCAAGATGCATTGGGATCTCGGCACGCCGCGGCCGTTGGATCATCCGGGCCTGAGCGATCTGGGGTTCTGAAGACCGCGTTGAAAGGCTGATGATGGCAAGAGTTATTGCGGAGCGCGCCGATGTCGTGCCGTTGCTGACCGAAATTTTTCGGACCTATGGTTACGAAGGCGCCAGTCTGGCGCGCATCGGCGCCGGCACCGGCCTGGGCAAGGGCAGCCTGTATCACTTTTTCCCCGGCGGCAAGGATGAGATGGCGGCCGCCGTATTGGCGCACATCGATCTGTGGTTTCAGCAGAATGTATATGCGCCGCTGCGCGAAACCCCGGATGCGAGGCGCGGCATTGCCCATATGTTCCGTGAAACAAAACGCTATTTTTTATCGGGCCAGAAAGTCTGCCTGGTCGGCGTATTCGCGCTGGGCAATGAGCGCGACCGTTTTGCGGTCGCCGTCAAAAGCTATTTCGTCGATTGGGCCGCGGCGCTGGCCGACGCCTTGCGGCGCGACGGCAAGGATGCCGCGACTGCGATGGCGTTGAGCGAAGATGTCGTGGGCGCAATTCAAGGCGCCTTGGTATTGGCGCGGGCCATGGACAAGCCGAAATTATTCGTCAATACGCTGGCCCGGCTTGAAGCAAGGTTGCTTGCATAAAAAAACGCCCTGTTCTCACAGGGCGTTTTTTTGGGCATCGAAGCTTGGCATACCATCATCGCCATACTTCTCAAACCGATTGAATCATTAATCAGTTACCCAGCAAAAAATTCAAAATGATGCCGGTACTGACAGCTACCAGTACATAATCTCCACCGGTCTGCACCCAGTGATAGCCGCGCGGCGGCGCGCTCAGATGATGGCCGCGCCAATCGTCGACCACATATTGACGGCTGCGGTATTCGACCGGCAGGCGATCGCCGCGGCGGAAGGAGTGGTTCGGTCCGGCGCCGCGTTCGTCGCGATGGTCGTCGCGGCGGTAGTCACGATGATCGTCACGGCGATCGTTGCGATGATCATCGTGGCCGCGATCGTGCGGATTGCCATGATCGTGATCGTCCGCGAATGCGGCTCCGCCCGAAAGCAACGATAACGCCATCAAGGCGGAAACGACTGTTTTAATTTTCATACATCACTCCGTTGGGTTGGCGCGTACATATTGCACGCGTACGGTCGGTTCGACCGGCTGGGCCCCGCTTAGTTCGCGCGGGCGACTTCCAGCCGGTATTTTGTCACGTTTTGAACAACATTTCTTTTGGGCATTCGATCGGCATGAAATCATTGATATTCGCAGTAGCACTTTTGATAACAACGATCTGGCCGGCGCCGGTGCAGGGCGGGCAGGGCAACGATCTGCGCGTGATTCTCCTGGGGACAGGCGGGCCGGAACTTACGCCGCGCCGCATGGGTTATGCCACGCTGGTGGAGGCCGGCGGCCATCGCCTGCTGTTCGACGCCGGCCGCGGCGCGCTGCAGCGCATCTACGAGTCGCGCGTCGATCCAGCCTCGATTTCGGCGGTATTCCTCACGCATCTGCATAGCGACCATATCGAGGGATTGCCCGGCATCTGGATCACGCCGTGGTATTTGCTGGGGCGGGCGGCGCCATTGCGCATATGGGGACCTGAAGGCACGCTGAAGATGGTTGCCGGCATGGAGATGATGTATGGTCACGATTTGAAAAACCGGGCGAATCGATGGAATACGCGGAAAAATCTTGGACCGGTCGTCAAGGAGATCGCGGAAGGGGAGGTCTACGATGAGAACGGCATCCGGGTGACGGCCTTCCAAGTGTCGCATGCCGACGGCAATCCGGCGTTCGGCTATCTGATTTCATACAAGGGAAAGCGCATCTTGCTATCGGGCGACACGACGTATTCGGAGAATGTGGTGAAGTACGGCCGCGATGCCGACCTGATCGTCCATAATGTCATCGCGGCAAACGCTGCGAGCGCGGCGGCGCCTGAAGTGCAGGGGATACTGGCCAAGCTCGCCACGCCGGAACAGGCCGCCGCGGTATTCAGGAAGACCGCGCCCAAAATGGCCGTGTATTCGCATATTGCGAAGAAGTCGATGCCGGGTTTGCAGGGCGATCTGGCGATCATGGCGCGCACCCGCGCCGCCGGCTACGATGGGCCGCTGACGATGGGCTACGACCGGATGGCGATTGAAATCGGCGACGATGCCGTGCGCGTCCTGCGGCCTGATGCGATCGACGATTTGCCGGATATGGATTTCAAAACGGCAGGAAAGGCGGCCGCATCCTGATGCGCGCAAACAAAAAAAGCCCTCATTGCTGAGGGCTTTTATCGATACCTTCATGCAGTCAAATACTTCAACTGCGTTCTGCTGCGAATTTCTGGTAGGCCGTGCGGGACTCGAACCTGCGACCAACGGATTAAAAGTCCGCTGCTCTACCAACTGAGCTAACGACCCGAAAGACCGCTATTATAAGCAGGCTTTCGAGTAGCTGTCAAACCCGGCGAGACTTTTATTTAATGCCCGCCAGACGCTCTTTCGCCGTTTTTGCCGCAGGCGCATCGGGATGCTGGGAAATCAGCGTGCTGAACATTTTCTTCGCGGCCGTCTTGTCTTTCAGTTCCAGATACGAGCTTCCGGCCAGCAATTGCGCATCCGGCACCTTTGGATTGTCGGGATAGTTTTTCATCAGGCCCTGCAGCGCCGCGACCGTGTTTTTATAGTCGCCCTGGCCGTAATAGGCATTGCCGAGGAAGAACTGGGCCGATGCCGCATAGCCCGACTGCGGATAGCGTTTCAGGAAGTCAGAAAATGCCGATGCCGCGCCTTTGTAATCGCCGTTATTCAGCAGCGCCTGCGCGCTGGTGAAGCTTTTTTGTTCGTTGATGTCGACGCTGACGTCCTTGCCGTCGATCGTGACCTGTTGCGGTTCCAGCTTGCGCAATCGCGTATCAAGGTCGACGTAGAAATCTTTCTGCCTTTGCTGCGCATCGCTCAACTGATTGGTCAGCACTTCAATCTGACCGCGCAGGCGCGCAATTTCCTGGCGCAATTGTTCGTTCTGGTCGGCTAGCGTCAACGTGCTGCTTTTGTCCGCCTTGTCGCCCATGTCGTGTTGCAACGTCTGGATCTGGGTACGCATATCCAGAATCGCCTTGCGTGCTTCCGCGTCGTCGAACAAGCCCGCGTGAGCCGCCATCGGAGCGCAGGAAAAAGCGGCCGCAAGGGCCGCTCCCAGCGCTGATTTATAAAAAATCCGCATAACGATCAATACGCGATATCGGCGCGGCGGTTTTCAGCGTAAGCGGCTTCGTCGCTGCCCAGCGCCTTCGGCTTTTCCTTGCCGAACGAAACTGCCTCGACCTGGTTATCCGAAACGCCCAGCAAGACCAGTGCGCGACGCACGGCCTCAGCACGTTTTTGACCCAGCGCCAGGTTGTATTCCGAGCCGCCGCGTTCGTCGGTATTGCCCTGGATCACGACTTTGCGATCCTTGTGCGCGACCAGATAACGTGCGTGGTTTTCCACCACTGACTTGAATTCATCCTTGATGGTGTAGCTGTCCAGATCGAAATAGATGCTGCGCTTAGCCAGCACGCCTTGCGGGTCGTTCAGGGGATCGCTGGTGCCGGCGTTCATGCCGTTGACCGAACGCGAATCGGCGGCATTGGCGCCGGAACGGTTTTCGACCGGTGCGGCATCGTCTTTCTTGATTGGCGACGAGCAGGCAGCCATCAGGAAGACGCTGGAAAGGATAATGGCGGTGAGGTGAAATTGACGCATTTGATTCTCCTGGTTTTAAAAAGACACGCAAAAACTACGATTTGATTTTAATTAATTCATGAAAGGTCCCCAGGTCGGCTCCCGAATATCGCCTGCCTGGGTGGTTAGGGTTTGCTTGACGCGTCCATCGGTGGAAACCACGGCCAACGAGCGGCGCCCGCCCGAATCGGTTGCATACATGATGTATTTGCCGTTCGGCGCAAAACTGGGCGCTTCGCTTTTGGCGCTGTCGGAAAGCCGTTGTTCCTGATTATTCGTCAAATCAAGAGAATACAACTGAAAACGGCCGCCGCGGCGTGAAATATAGGCCAGGGTACGGCCATCCGGCGAAATTCGCGGGCTGATGTTGTAATCGCCGTTGAACGTGACGCGCTGGGCATTGCCGCCATCGGCGCTCATTTTGTAGATCTGCGGGCCGCCGCTGCGGTCGCTGGTGAAATAGATGGATTGGCCGTCGGCCGAGAATTGCGGTTCGGTGTCGATGCCGCCGGTGTTGGTCAGGCGGCGCAGATTGCCGCCGGCGGCGTTGACGGTATAGACCTGGGTCAGGCCGTCGCGGGCCAGCGCGATGGCGAGCGTATTGCCGTCAGGCGACCAGGAAGGGGCGGAGTTGCTGCCCTTGAAGTTGGCGACCGCGACGCGTTGGGTAGTGACCAGATTCTGCACATAGACCACCGGTTTTTTGTTTTCGAACGAAACATAGGCGACCTTGGTGCCGTCCGGCGACCAGGCCGGCGAAATGATCGGTTCGCTGGAGCGCAGCGCGAATACCGGCGCCGCGCCGTCGGAATCGGCCACTTCCAGCCGGTATTCCTTGCCGTTCTTGGTGACATAGGCGATACGGGTGGCGAAGATGCCCGGGATGCCGGTCAGTTTCTGGTAGATATCGTCGGCGATGCGATGCGCGGTCAGGCGTGTTTTCTGGGCCGGCTGGGACAGCGCCAGTCCGGACAATTGCACCGATTTGACCGTATCGAACAGCCGGTAGCGCACGTCGATATTGCCGTTCGCCAGTTTCTGCGCGCTGCCGACCACCAGGGCGTCGGCGCCGCGGCTCTTCCAGTCGGCATAATTGATGACCGACGCATCCGACAGGACGTCGCTGGTTTCGATGATCTTGAAGATGCCGGCGCGGGTCAGGTCGGCCTTGATGATTGCGGTAATTTGTTCCGGCGCCACGGATTCGTTGGCGAAAGTGGCGATGGCAACCGGAATCTGGGTGGCGCCGACGCCCGAGATTTCGACGCGCAATTGCGCTTGCGACCAGGAAGCTGCGCTGATGCCTGTGAAAAACAACAGGGCGGCAATGCCGCGGGCGGAAAAAATAAATCGTAGAGTCTTCATCATTGCTTACTGATCTTTCGGTTTGTGAGACAAGGAAAAGCTGCCAGGTACTGTACCGTCGACGTCCTTCGGATAAGGCGCCGATTTCATGATGGCGGCTTTCACCGCATCGTCGAAACCGGGCACGCCCGAAGGCTTGGTCAGGCGAATACCGCTTACCGATCCATCCGGCAGCAATTGGACATCGTATTCCACCGCAGGGTTTCCCGCCAGATCGGCAGGGACGTTGAATACGGTATTGGCCTTGATGCGGGCGCCAACCTTGCTGGCATACGCCGGATTGCCGCGCGGGCCTTGCGATTTGGGGGCATCGCCGGTTCCGCCGAACTGGCTGTGCATCAATTTCAAATCGTCCTGGCGCCGCTTTTCGGCTGCCTTTTTATCGGCTTCGGTTTGCTTACGTCGCTTATCGTCCGCCAGTTTATCAGCATCCTCTTTCTTCTTGGCAGCCTCGTCGGCTTTTTGTTTCTCCAGTTTCTGTTCTTTGTCTTTTTGTTGCTGGTCTGCCAGCTTTTTGCGCTGCTTTTCCAGTTCCTGTTCTTTTTCCTTGGCTTTGGCCAGGTCCTTCTGTTCCTGTTCCTTGCGCTTCTTTTCCTTCTCCTTTTCCAGGGCGATGTCCGGCTTGGCCACGACCGGCTCCTCGATCTTGGGCGGCGGCGGCGGTTTTACGGGCTCGGGCGCCGGAACCGGCGTGGGCGGAGGCGGCGGCACGGGTTCCGGCAGGGGCGCGGCTTCTTTAATCTGCGGATCCCAGATTTCGGCCTCGACCACCAGCGGCGTATCGTTCTGCCAACGCACGCCGATCCACAGAAAGGCGAACAGGGCGATATGCATGATCAGCGCCAGCGCGAGCGAGCGCCAGGCGCCGCGGGGCTGTGGGGGACGATTGGAAACTTCAGCCATTTACTTGGTTGCCAATCCCACGCGCGTCACGCCGAGTTTCTTGGCCGAGGAAATAATTTGCACGACGTCGTCGTATTTGATGTCCTTGTCGGCCGAAATCATGACCGGCAATTCAGGGTTTTCGTCATGCAGCGATTGCAGTTTCCGCGTCAGGTCGCCGCGGTCGGCGGCGCTGTCGACCTTGCCCGCGGCCGGGCCTTTCAGCGCAATGGTGGCGCGCGCGTCCGGCTTGAGCGCAATGTCGATATAGGCGGTCGGCGGCAGCGTCGATTTGCCGGCGGTAGGCAGATTGATCACGCTGGGATTGGTCAGCGGCGCTGCGACCATGAAGATCACCAGCAGCACCAGCATCACGTCGATATACGGCACGACGTTGATTTCGGCCTTGAATTTGCGGGTGCGCCCGCCGCGCATAGTGGAGCCCGACATCAGCGTGCCTGCCGTTGCAAGATGTTGGAGAATTCTTCGATAAAGGTTTCGAAGCGGATCGCCAGCCGGTCGATATCGTGCGAATAGCGGTTATAGGCCACCACCGCGGGGATCGCGGCGAACAGGCCGATCGCCGTGGCGACCAGCGCTTCGGCAATGCCCGGCGCGACCGACGCCAGCGTGGCCTGCTGTACATTGGCCAGCCCGCGGAATGCGTTCATGATGCCCCAGACGGTGCCGAACAGGCCGACATATGGCGACACCGAACCGACCGAAGCCAGGAACGCGAGATGGGATTCGAGCGAATCCATTTCGCGCTGGTAAGCCGCGCGCATGGCGCGCCGCGCGCCGTCCAGCGAGGCGCCCTGGTCGGCATTGGGACGGTTGGCCAGGCTGGCCTTGGATTTATTGAATTCGCCCATGCCGGCCTGGAAAATGCGTTCCATCGCGCCCGCGCCGTCAACGCTTTTGCGCCGGTTCGACAACGTGTCCTGATACAGCGCCGCGAGATTGCCGCCGGACCAGAAAACCCGTTCGAACGCTTCCGTTTGCGCGCGGGCGGCGCGCAGCGCGAACATCTTGCGGAAGATATAAGTCCAGCTGAACACGGAAACGGACAGCAGCAGCAGCAATACCAATTGCACCAGGATCGATGCGTTGGAAATCAATGAAATAAAGGAAAGGTCTTGAGTGACGGTCATAGAGGGCGTTCCGGCTTCAGTCGGTAATATTCAATTGTAAGCGCAGTCCAGGTTCCATAAAGCCTCAGGACTGGAGACTGCGCGCTGCGGGTTGAGCTATGGTATTGCGAATGCTGTTCAAAATCGATGCCGGAATCGCGGTGGGACGGAAATCGGCCGGGCCGGACGGCGCCCGCGCCTGTCCTTTCACGCATACGACTTCGATGTCGCCGCGCGCCAGCATCTTCCGGTCCGCACCGCTGCCGTCCATGCGCCAGGCTTCCTGCGTGAACGATACCGATGCCCGGCCCAGTTTGGCGACCGAAACGGTGATGCGCAAGGTGTCGTCGAGCTGCGCGGGGGCCAGGTAGTCGACGCTGGTGCTCTTGACGATGAAGATCACCCGCTCGTCCGCGGCCAGCGCGTGCTGGCCGACGCCCATCGCGCGCAGCCATTCGGTGCGCGCGCGTTCGAAAAATTTGAGATAGTTGGCATAGAACACCACGCCGCCGGCGTCGGTATCCTCGTAGTACACGCGAATCGTCCAGCTGAAATCCGTCTTCATGTCCGTCGTCAATGTCCTCAGGCCGTATTGCGTTTGACGGTGAATCCGCCGAAACCCTGGCAGGTCGGCATCAATTCGATGCGGTTGACGTTGACGTGGGGCGGCAGAGTGGCGATCCAGTAGGCGGTATCGGCGATGTCTTCGGCGGTCAGCGGCGTCGTGCCTTCATAGACCTTGGCTGCCGCGGCGTCGTCGCCCTTGAAGCGAACATTGGAAAATTCGGTGCCGCCGCATAGTCCCGGCGCGATATTGCTCGCGCGCACGCCCGTTCCGGCCAGGTCCGCATGCAGATTCAGGGTGAATTGCTCGACAAAAGCCTTGGTTGCGCCGTAGACGTTGCCGCCCGGATACGGATAGGCGCCGGCCACCGACCCCAGGTTGATGATCAGGCCGCTGTTACGCTCGACCATGCCGGGCAGGATCATGCGCGTTACCGTGACCAGCCCCTTGCAATTGGTCTCGATCATGGTTTCCCAATCCTCCAGCGCAACTTCGTGCGCCGGCGCCAGGCCCAGCGCCAGGCCGGCGTTGTTGATCAGCACGTCGATGGCGCGCAGGGCCGGCGGCAGGCTGTCGAGCGCGGCGCGGATCGACGCCTTGTCGGTAACGTCCATGACCAGCGGCAGCAGGGGCGCGCCAAGTTCGGCGGCCAGGGCGTCCAGGCGGTCGCGGCGGCGTCCGGTGGCGATCACTTGATGGCCGTTTTTGACGAATTTACGCGCCATTTCGGCGCCGAAGCCCGCTGTTGCGCCGGTAACCAAAACGATCATGCCAAATCTCCAAGTGAGCGAAGGACGGATTTTGTAAAAATTAACGGAATTGTAGCTTAACAGTTACAAATTTCCGCGGCCGAGTGCAAATCCTTACAAATGTAATCGCGCGGCTGCGCCGGAAAAATCGAAAAGGGATTGCGGTTGCCGAAACAAAAGTCATCACATACAATGTGCGCACCATTTCGTCTCACGTGACTGGCGAAAAACCGGGTTTGCCCGGTCAAGATGGATATCCATCGGGAAGCGTGAGATCTTATTTGCCGTGCGCCTGGGTAGCCTGAATGGAAAGTACGATTGAGGCTGCCTGCGTATTCTTTTTCCAGATCCCTCATTCGTTTATTCAGAGCTGTCCCGGTATTCGGGCGTTGCGGCAGCGTCGTCTTTCGGCCTGCCGCCTCGTTCCGGCGCACGGAATCGGCTGGATTTTTTTATACGGAGCAAGCAAATATGTTTAGCAAAAACCAAACCCTGGCCACTGTCGATCCGGAATTGTGGGCGGTGGTACTGAAGGAAAACCAGCGTCAGCAGGAGCATATCGAACTGATCGCGTCCGAAAACTATGCCTCGCCGGCGGTCATGGAAGCGCAAGGCACGCAACTGACCAATAAATACGCCGAAGGCTATCCGGGCAAGCGTTATTACGGCGGCTGCGAATTCGTCGATGTCGCCGAGCAACTGGCGATCGACCGCCTGAAGAAGATCTTCGGCGCCGATGCCGCCAACGTCCAGCCGAATTCCGGCTCGCAGGCCAATCAGGGCGTGTTCTTCGCCATGCTCAAGCCGGGCGACACCATCATGGGCATGTCGCTGGCCGAAGGCGGGCATTTGACGCACGGCATGGCGCTGAACATGTCGGGCAAATGGTTCAATGTGGTTTCCTACGGCCTGAACGAAAAGGAAGAGATCGATTACGAAGCGATGGAGCGCCTGGCGCGCGAACACAAGCCGAAGATGATCATTGCCGGCGCTTCCGCCTACGCGCTGCGCATCGATTTCGAGCGTTTCGCCCGCATCGCCAAGGAAGTCGGCGCTTATTTCATGGTCGACATGGCGCATTACGCCGGCCTGATCGCCGCCGGCGAATATCCGAATCCGGTGCCGTTCGCCGACTTCGTGACGTCGACCACGCATAAATCCCTGCGCGGCCCGCGCGGCGGCTTCATCCTGATGAAGGCCGAGCATGAAAAAGCCATCAACTCGGCGATTTTCCCGGGCATCCAGGGCGGTCCGCTGATGCACGTGATCGCCGCCAAGGCGGTTGCCTTCAAGGAAGCGCTGACGCCTGAATTCAAGGCTTACCAGCAACAGGTCGTCAAGAATGCCGACGCACTGGCCAAGACCCTGATCCAGCGCGGCCTGCGCATCGTTTCCGGCGGCACCCAGTCGCACGTGATGCTGGTCGACCTGCGCGCCAAGAAAATTACCGGCAAGGAAGCCGAAGCCATTCTCGGTTCGGCGCACATCACCTGCAACAAGAACGCGATTCCGAACGATCCGGAAAAGCCTTTCGTGACTTCCGGCGTGCGCCTGGGCAGCCCGGCCATGACCACGCGCGGTTTCAAGGAAGCCGAAGCGGTCAAGGTCGGCAATCTGTTTGCCGATGTGCTGGACAATCCGCACGATGCGGCGACGATTGAGCGGGTCAAGGCCGAAGTCAAGAAATTGACCGATGCCTTCCCGGTCTACGAAGCCTGAGCCGGCGCTGAGCCAGCGGCGCCGCGATCATGAAATGCCCTTTCTGCCACCACGACGACACCACGGTGCTCGACACGCGTGTTTCCGAAGAAGGCGATGTGATCCGGCGCCGGCGCCGCTGCGCGAATTGCGACAAGCGTTTCACGACCTATGAGCGGATCGAATTGACGATGCCCGTCATCGTCAAGAAAAACGGCAGCCGCAGCGAGTTCGACGTCAACAAGCTGCGCGCCAGCCTGATGCTGGCGTTGCGCAAGCGTCCGGTATCGGCCGAAGCCGTGGATATCGCCGTGCAGAACATCCAGGAAAAGCTGCTGTCCAGCGGTTCGCGCGAAGTCGTCTCCGGCCAGGTCGGCGAACTGGTCATGCGCGAACTCAAGCGCCTCGACAAAATCGCCTACATTCGCTTCGCATCGGTCTACAAAAGCTTCGAGGACATCACGGAATTCCAGGATGCGATCGAAGAAGTCGGGCACGACAAAAAGCCGACAAGGAATCGTCGGAAAACGGATGTAAAGCCGGTTTAAGAAGGACGCGGATACGAGAAAGAATAAGAAGAATGCGAGAAGAATGCGCATAAAAAAACGACTGCCAATGCAGTCGTTTTTCATTAGTGCATAACCACGGTCCCGAAGGCGAGGAGCAGCGTCGAGGATTGCTCAAGCGTTGGTCGAGAAGCGCAGCCGTACTTTACGTACGGCGAGCATCGCAGGCCGGCGATTGGGCGATCCTCGGCGCCTGATCCGACCTTCCAATAAGGTTCCCGCCGGTGCCGCTATGCCGGCATCCTGAACCAAAGGTTCAAGGTGGCTACAGTCAGTTCAATTTCGGGTTCATCGGACTAGCGACGCGCACGCCCATCGAACAAATGTCCGTAACCTATGCGCATAAATGGTTCAAGGATTTTATGGCATTCGCGAACACGGCAGGAAGCGTTCAGTCTACGCCAAACGCGCATCAAGTCAAATATTTTGAAAGCTGTTGCAAGGCTGCGTTTGTTACATTTTTATATTTGCAGCATCGGCAAATTGCGGGGTCAAAACAGCTTGTTTTGCGGCGTCAGCGCTTCATCGAGCACCGCGTGCATGTCGCCGATATGCTGCTTCCATTGCGCAACCGTGGCGCCGTCGCTGGATTGGGTCGACAGCAGTTCGGCGGCGATGCCGAGCGCGGCCATGACGGTGATGCGGTCGTTGCCCTTGACCTTGCCGCTGTCGCGCACGGCGCACATTTTTTCGTCGAGGTAGGCGACGACTTGCTGCAAGGCAGCTTCCTCGCCTTCCTTGCAGGCCAATTTGTAGGGCTGGCCCATGATCATTACGTCGAGCTGGCTCATACGACTTTTTCCTCTGTCAATTCAAGCTCGGCGGCGTCGGCTTCCGGTTCGGCGTCGAGTTCGGTCTCAGGCAGTTTCCCCAGCAAGGCTTCGATGCGCCGGTGCGCTTCCTCCATCCGGCGCACAAGGGCTTCCTTGTCGTTGTTCAGGCTGGTCACATGCAGCCGCAGATCGGCGTTTTCCTGGCGCAGCGTTTGCGTCAGTTGCGCCAGGCGGCTTACTTTTTCGGCGAGGGAATTGAATTCTGAGATCATGGCGTGACTATAGTATCGTTAGCGAATTCGCGTCAATATATTAAACTGCGCCGGGGGGCTGCGCCCGGGTGTCGATAAAGTGCCGCAGCCGTTTTGCACAGTCGGTTAAAATGGCCGCTGAATCCGTCGGGATCCATCGTCCCGCCGCACACTTTAAACCACCGCCAGCCCAAACCTATGTCGTATCAAGTCCTTGCCCGTAAGTACCGCCCCAGGAATTTCGATACGCTCGTCGGGCAGGAACACGTCGTGCGCGCGCTGACGCACGCCCTGGAGCAGAAGCGGCTGCATCATGCCTATCTGTTCACCGGCACGCGCGGCGTCGGCAAAACCACGCTCTCGCGCATTCTGGCCAAATCCCTGAACTGCATCGGCGCCGACGGCGCCGGCGACATTACCGCCCAGCCTTGCGGCATCTGCGAGGCCTGCACGGCGATCGACGCCGGCCGCTTCGTCGATTACATCGAAATGGACGCCGCCTCCAACCGCGGCGTGGACGAAATGGCGCAATTGCTGGAGCAGGCCGTGTATGCGCCATCCAATGCGCGTTTCAAGGTCTACATGATCGACGAAGTGCACATGTTGACCAACCACGCGTTCAATTCCATGCTGAAGACGCTGGAAGAGCCGCCCGAGCACGTCAAATTCATCCTCGCCACGACCGATCCGCAAAAAATCCCGGTAACGGTGCTGTCGCGCTGCCTGCAATTCAACCTGAAGCAGATGCCGCCGGGCCATATCGTCAGTCATCTCGATAATATTCTGGGCCAGGAAGGCATCGCATTCGAGCCGCCGGCGCTGCGCTTGCTGGCGCAGGGCGCGCACGGTTCGATGCGCGACGCCTTGTCGCTGACCGATCAGGCAATTGCCTATGCGGCCGGCAAAGTCACGCTGGACGCGGTGCAGGGCATGCTGGGAGCGCTCGATCAATCGTACCTGATTCGCGTGCTGGATGCGTTGGCGCAGCAGGATGGCGCGGCGCTGCTGGCGGTGGCCGACGAAATGGCGGCGCGCAGCCTGTCGTACAGCGCCGCGCTGCAGGATCTCGGCACGCTGCTGCATCAGATCGCTCTGGCGCAAACGGTGCCGGCGGCGCTGTCCGACGATTTGCCGCAACGCGACGACATCGTGCGCCTGGCGCAGCAGTTCGAGGCCGAGCAGGTACAGTTGTTTTATCAGATCGTGGTGCATGGACGCAATGAGCTGGGACTGGCGCCCGACGAGTACGCCGGTTTCAGCATGACCTTGCTGCGGATGCTGGCGTTTCGTCCGCTGAGCGCGGCGGCGGGTTCAGCGCCCGCTTCGCCGCCGCCCGCCCGGCCGGCGGCCCGCCCCGCCGCCCCGACCGCGTTATTGAGCGCAACGCCGCAGGCGGCGACGACCAGCGCGCCGGTCGCGCGCGCCGCCGCGCCTGCTGTTCCCAATGTCCCTGATGCCTCTGCCGCCTCCGCTGCTCCGGCGGTGGCGGCGCCAGGCGCGGGCGGTGCGCCGTTGAGCCCGGCCATGGCTGCGTTGGCGGCGGCGCGCGCCGCTTCGGCGGGGAAATCCGGCGACAGCGGGCGCACGCCGCGCGCGCCGCAACCGGCCGCCGCGCCGACGCCCGCGCCAATGCCGGCGGCGGCAATGGCAATGGCAATGGCAACGCCAACGCCAACGCCTGCCGTCAGAACCCCAACGCAGGCAATGGCGCCGGCCATGATGGCGGAGCCTGAATCGAACGGCGCGCCGCCTCCCTGGGATCAGGAAGCGCCGCCCTGGGTGCACGAAGAACAATCCGCGCCGGCCTTCGCGCCGGCAGGCGGCAGGAGCGCGCCGGCAGCCGCAGCCGCTCCGGAATCCGCCCGCCAGCCTGTTTATGCGCCGGCCGATCCGGCCGCCGAACGCAATATTGCACGCATCGCCGCCGAGCTGGGCTGGGACGCCAATTGGCCGGCCCTGGCGATAACGCTGCCCTTGCGCGGCGTTGCGCATCAGCTCGCATGCCACAGCCAGCTATTGCGTTGCGACGACAGCCTCGGCAACAGCCTGGTATTCCATTTCCGGATTCCCTATGAGAATCTGTGTGCCGCGGGCAGTGTCGATAAACTCGGCGCGGCGCTGTCGGAGCGCTTCGGCAAGGCCGCCAAGGTGGAAGTCGAAATCGGCGACGTGCAGTTGACCGCCGATATCCTGGCGAAGGAAGCGCAGAAGGTGCGCCAGCAGGCCGCCGAGCGCAAGGTGCAGTCCGATCCGTTTTTACAGAACCTGACGCGCGAATTCGGCGCCACCGTGAACCAGGACTCGATCCGTCCGGTATAGACATTTAAATCGATAAGGAGCAGCAACATGATGAAGGGCCAAATTGCAGGACTGATGAAGCAGGCGCAGGCCATGCAGGACAACATGAAAAAGGCGCAGGAAGAGCTCGCCTCGATCGAAGTCGAAGGCCAGTCCGGGGCGGGCATGGTCAAGGTGGTGATGACATGCAAGAATGACGTCAAGCGCGTATCGATCGATCCGTCGCTGCTGGCCGACGACAAGGACATGCTCGAAGATCTGGTCGCCGCGGCATTCAACGATGCGGTGCGCAAGGCGGAAGCGACATCGCAGGCGAAAATGGCCGGCATGACCGCGGGCTTGCCGCTGCCGCCGGGCTTCAAGATGCCGTTCTGATATCGTACTGAAATCGTGCCATAACTCTTTGGAGGCATTATGTTCATCATCTCGTTTACATATACCAAATCTGCGAGCGAGATCGATCCATTGTTGACTGCGCATCGTCAATATTTGCAGGAACATTTTGCCAGCGGCTCGTTTGTGATGTCCGGCCGCAAGGTGCCGCGCAATGGCGGCATCATCCTGGTCGATGCGATGGAGCGCGCCGATGTCGAGGCGATCATGCAGGAAGATCCCTACTTTATCGGCGACGTTGCAACTTATGAAATCACCGAATTCGTGCCGTCGATGACGGCGGAAATACTATCGTCGTTCCAGCCCGTCAAGCAAAATTGAAAACCCCTTCCAGCCTGGCCTTTCTCACCGAATCGTTGCGTGCGCTGCCGGGCATCGGCCCCAAATCGGCGCAGCGCATGGCATACCATCTGCTGCAGCATGACCGCACCGGCGCGCAGCAACTGAGCCGCGCCCTGGCGCAGGCCGCCGAGGCTATCCGGCATTGTGAAATGTGCAACACTTTTACCGAACGGACGCTCTGCGAAGTCTGCGAAGACCCGGAGCGCGACGCCAGCCTGTTGTGCGTGGTGGAAACCCCGACCGATCAGTTGATGATCGAACAGACGCTGACGTTCAAGGGACTGTATTTCGTGCTGATGGGCCGGCTGTCGCCGCTCGACGGTGTCGGCCCCAAGGATATCCATCTGGAAAAACTGATCGCGCGGGCCACCGACGGCGTCGTTGCGGAAGTGGTGCTGGCGACCAATTTCACCAACGAAGGCGAGGCCACCGCCCATTACATCAGCGAAACAATGAAGGCGCGCGGGCTGAAGGTCAGCCGTCTGGCGCGCGGCGTGCCGGTGGGCGGCGAACTGGAATATGTCGATGCCGGCACCATTGCCCGCGCCATGCTGGACCGGCGCGCGACGTGAAATCGCCGCTTGTATTAGAATTCAAATCAGAATCCAACATCGGAAGCCAAATCGGGGAAACAAAATGAAGCCGGACTGGAAACAGATCGCCATCGCATTCGGCCTGTTCCTGCTCGGTTATCTGACGTTCAATCATTCATGGTTCGGCTGACCGCGGCGATAAAGCCCGGGTAGTCAAATAAGGGAAATCGGACCGATTTGCATTTCCCTACTGTTTGCGCAAGCCGTCGATGATTTTTTCCAGTTTCACGGCATCGGCGGCAAACGCGCGTATCCCTTCCGCCAGTTTTTCCGTCGCCATCGCATCGTCATTGAGCATCAGGCGGAATTGGGTCTGATTCAAATTCAACTTCTCATCCTGGCTTTGGCTGGCCGCTTCCGGCGTCAGCTTGCGTTCGACCGGGGCATCGCTTTCGGCCAATTGCTTCAGCAAATCGGGACTGACGGTCAATAAATCGCAGCCGGCCAGTTCGAGTATCTGCGAGGTATTGCGGAAACTCGCGCCCATTACCTCGGTCTTGTAGCCGAATTTGCGATAGTAGCTGTAGATGCGCTTGACCGATTGCACACCCGGATCGTCGGCGCCCGTGTATTCCTTGTTGTTGGCCTTTTTGAACCAGTCGTAGATGCGGCCGACGAAAGGCGAAATCAGCTGCACGCCGGCTTCCGCGCAGGCCACCGCCTGCGGCAGGCTGAACAGCAGCGTCAGATTGCAATGGATGCCTTCTTTTTCCAGCACCTCGGCGGCGCGTATGCCTTCCCAGGTGGAAGCGACCTTGATCAGCACGCGCTCGCGGCCGATGCCGGCGGCTTCATACAAGGCCATCAGGGCGCGGCCCTTGGCGATGCTGCCTTCGGTATCGAACGACAGGCGCGCATCGGTTTCGGTCGATACGCGGCCCGGAATGATTTTCAGGATTTCCAGGCCGAACGCCACCAGCACCCGGTCGATGATCGCTTCGGTCGGCAGGGCCGCATGCTCGCGCACGGTCTTTTCCAGCAACGGCTTGTATTCGTCTTTCTGCACCGCTTTCAGGATCAGCGAAGGGTTGGTGGTCGCGTCGTGCGGGGCGAATGCTTCGATGGACTGGAAATCGCCGGTGTCGGCCACGATGGTGGTGAATTGCTTCAGTTGCTCGAGCTGGTTCATTGTAAAAACCTCTAACGGAAAAATGAATCGAATTGCATATCGTACTTTTGCAGCGCCTTCTGCGCATTCTGCATCTTCTTGCGGAATTCCGGGCCGCGCCGCAAGGCTAGGCCAACCGCCAGGATGTCGATCACGACCAGATGCGCCAGCCGCGCCGAGATCGGCGTATACGGATCGGTATTGAAACTCAGGTCGATCGGCACCAGCACGGTCGCCAGTTCCGCCAGCGGCGTGCCGCTCGGCCCCAGCACAATGATATCGGCGCCGCCTTTGCGCGCCAACTGCACGCTGCGCAGCAGGGCCGCGGTGCCGCCGCGCTGCGAGATCGCCACCACGGCGTCGCCTTGCTTCAGCAACGCCGCGGCGATGCAGTGGATATGCGGATCCGAGTAGGCTACCGTCGGCACGCCCGAGCGGAAGAATTTATGCTGCGCGTCGTTGGCCACGATGCCGGAGGTGCCCTGGCCGTAAAACTCGATCTTGTTGGCGCGCGACAGCACGTCCAATGCGCGTTGGACAGCATCCGGATTCAAATGGTTGCGCAGATCCAGCAGCGTATTGATCGAACGGCTGCAGATCTTGTTGCACAAGTCGGACACCAGTTCGTCCTGGGCCAGCGATTCGTCCGCGCCGGGCAGGGCCAGCGCCAGCCCCTGCGCCAGTTTCAGCTTGAAATCGTGCCAGCCTTCATAGCCGACCGCGCGGCAAAAACGGATGACGGTGGGTTCCGATACATGCGCGTTCCTGGCCAGCGCCGTCAGGTTCTCCGACAGCGCCACCTGCGGATTGGCGAGTATCGTCTGCGCCACCTTTCTTTCCGATTTGGAAAGCGTTTCCAGATTGCTGCGGATGGCGTCGAGCAGCATGGCGTCAGACTTCCGGCAAGGCTTCTTCGCGCCATTGCAGGCCATCGCGGCCGATCAATGCGCTCGATGCGGCGGGACCCCAGGTGCCGGCGGCATACGGAATCGGCTCGTTTTCTTCCTGTTCCCAATACTCGAGGATAGGCTCGACCCAGGCCCAGGCGGCTTCCAGCTCGTCGCTGCGCATGAACAGCGTCAGCTGGCCGCGCAGGATATCGAGCAGCAGCCGTTCGTAGGCGTCCATGCGGGCGGTCTTGAATTTCTCGCGGAAATCGAGTTCCAGCTCAACCGGCTTCAGGCGCATGCCGTCGCCCGGCATCTTCGCCATCAGGTTCAGGTGCAGGCCTTCGTCCGGCTGCAGGCGGATCACCAGGCAATTCGGCACGTCGGCGTTGCTGCTGGTGTTGAAGATCGAATGCGGCACCGGCTTGAAGCGCACCACGATTTCGGCCAGCTGATCGGCCATGCGCTTGCCGGTGCGCAGGTAAAACGGCACGCCGGCCCAGCGCCAGGTATCGACTTCCGCTTTCAGCGCCACGAAGGTCTCGGTGCGCGATTCGGGGTCGGCATCCGGTTCCTTGCGATAGCCCGGCACCGAGGCGCCTTCAACGTGGCCGGCGCGATATTGGCCGCGCACCAGGTTCGAGGCCAGCGTGGCGCGCGTGAACGGTTTCAGCGAATGCAGGACTTTCAGTTTTTCGTTGCGCACGGCGTCGGCATCGGCCGAAATCGGCGCTTCCATGGCGACGATGCACAGCAGGTTCAGCAAGTGATTCTGCAGCATGTCGCGCAAGGCGCCGGAATGGTCGTAGTAGCCGCTGCGGCCGCCCACGCCGAGCTGTTCGGCGATCGTGATCTGCACGTCGGAAATCCATTCGCGGCGCCAGAGCGGCTCGAACAGCACGTTGCCGAAGCGCAGCGCCAGCAGATTCTGCACCGCTTCCTTGCCGAGGTAATGATCGATGCGGAAAATCTGCGATTCGGCGAATACGCTGCCGACCGCGGCATTGATGGCCTTGGCGCTGGCCAGGTCGCGGCCCAGCGGTTTTTCCAGCACCACGCGCGAAGTCGGCGTGACCAGGCCGGCCGCGGCCAGGTTCTTGCAGATGCCGGCGAACAGGTCGGACGGCGTCGCCAGATAAAACACATGCGTGACGTCGTGGCGCACGGCCGCGGTCAGCGCGGCGAAGTCGGCGGCCTTCTTTGCATCCAGCGGCACGTACACGATGCGCTGGCAGAAACGTTGCCAGACTGCCGGCTCCATCGCCGAATGCGCGATGTTCGGCATGGCCTTCTTCTCGACGATGGCGACGAACGCCGCGCTTTCCATCGGTTCGCGGCCTATGCACAGGATGCGGCCGCCTTCGGGCAAATCCCTGGCGCGGTCGCGCGCATACAGCGCAGGCAGCAGCTTGCGCATGGAAAGATCGCCGGTGCCGCCGAATAAAACCAGATCGAAATCGCTGATAGCCATGAAAAAAATCCGTAGTGAATGGGAAGGGATGTCAGCCGAGGTCAGGCTGATAGCGCCTGTTTCGCCAGGGCGATCAATGCATTGGTGGAACCGTCGTGCCGTTCCGGCCGGGACGCGCCGCCGAGTTCGGCCTGGATCGATTTGGCCAGCACTTTGCCCAGCTCGACACCCCATTGATCGAAACTGTTGATGCCCCAGATCGCGCCCTGCACGAAGGTTTTGTGCTCGTACAGCGCGATCAGCGCGCCGAGCGAGGCCGGCGTCAGCGCTTCCATCAGAATGGTATTGCTGGGGCGATTGCCCGGGAAAGTCTTGTGCGGCAGCAGCATGTCGATTTCGGTTTCGGACTGGCCTTGCGCGCGCATGTCGGCGGCGGCTTCATCGGCCGATTTGCCGCGCATGAAGGCTTCCGACTGCGCAAAGCAGTTGGCCAGCACCACAGCGTGATGGCCGGGCAGATCGTGACTGGTGCGCAGCACGGCGATGAAATCGACCGGGGTGATGTCGGTACCCTGATGCAGCAACTGGAAGAAGGCGTGCTGTCCGTTGGTGCCGGCATCGCCCCAGATGACGGGGCAGGTCGCGGTTTCCAGCGGGCTGCCGTCGAAGCCGATGCGCTTGCCGTTGCTTTCCATTTCAAGCTGCTGGAGATAAGCCGGCAAATGGCGCAGATCCTGATGGTAAGGCGCGATCGAGACCGATGCCGCACCGCGCACATTACGATGCCAGATGCCGACCAGCGCCAGCATCACCGGCATGTTCTGCGCCAGCGGCGCGTCGCGGAAATGGACGTCCATTGCATGCGCGCCGGCCAGCATTTCGGCGAAATTGTCGAAGCCGACCGCCAGCGCCACCGACAGGCCGATCGCCGACCACATCGAGTAGCGGCCGCCGACCCAATCCCAGAACGGAAACATATTGGCGGTATCGATGCCGAACGCGGCGACGGCTTCCGTATTGGTGGAAATCGCGACGAAATGCCTGGCCAGATCCGCCTCGCCGCCGCCGTCGCCGATCTTGCGCAGGAACCAGTCGCGGGCCGACTGCGCATTCATCAGCGTTTCCTGCGTGACGAACGATTTGGAGGAAACGATGAACAGCGTGGTGGCCGGATCGACCTGGGACAGCACCGAATCCAGATCGTGGCCGTCGACATTCGAGACGAAATGCAGGCGCATGCGGGGATGAACGTACGCGCGCAGGGCCTGGGTGGCGACCTGCGGCCCCAGATACGAACCGCCGATGCCGATATTGACCACGTCGGTCACCGCGTCGCCGCGATAGCCGACCCATGCGCCGCTGCGCACGCGTTCGACAAAATCGCGCATCTGGTCCAGCACCGCATGCACGTCGCGGTACACGTCCTGGCCGTCGACGATCAGCGGTGCGCTGCCGCGCGGCGCGCGCAATGCGGTATGCAGCACGGCGCGATGTTCGGTATTGTTGATTTTCTCGCCCGCGAACATGGCATCGCGGCGGCTTTCGACATAGCGGTCCCGCGCCAGTTGCAAGAGCAGGGCGCGGGTTTCTTCGGTAATCGGGTTCTTGGAATAGTCCAGCGTCAGGCCGGCCGCCTTGATTGAAAATCGATTGAATCTATCCGGTTCGGCGGCGAATAAATCGCGCATGTGGCAGTTTTCGGACTGGGCCTGGGTTCGGGCGTAATGCGCGATCAGCGCTTGATACGAGGCAATGCGGGCGAGAGGGGTTTGCGGCATGATTGGTCGGCATTGTTGAATGGCACTGAGACAACTATACCGCAGTTTAGGTTGCATGGCGTAATTTCACTACAATTTTGTATTTGGCTTTGCGGAGCGTTTCAGGCACGATTGATTTATATCGCAGCGCCACTTGCAAGCTTGTAATGCACTTGTAACATTGCGTGGAGCAAAAATGACCGATTCGATGCGGCTGTTGATTCGGCCAGGATTTGTAAAGCTATGTAAGAGAGGATTTTCCAATATTACGTAGTAAAATTACATATCGTTTGCCATATCCGCGATCGACATTGCCGCATTTTTTCAGGGATTCCATCATGGCCATCAATGCCACCATCGCTCGCGTGACCGCACGCATCGCCGCACGCAGCCGGCCGTACCGCGGCGCCTATCTGCATCGCCTCGATGCGGCCAACCATGCCGGCGTGCAGCGCGGCGCCTTGTCCTGCACCAACCTGGCGCATGGCTTCGCAGCTTTCCCCGCCAACGACAAGCTGAAGCTGAAGCAGGATAAGAGCCTGTCGGTGGCCATCGTTTCCGCCTACAACGACATGCTGTCGGCGCACCAGCCGTTCGCGCGCTTTCCCGAGATCATCAAGGACGCCGTGCGCGGCGCCGGCGGCGTGGCGCAATTCGCCGGCGGCGTGCCGGCCATGTGCGACGGCATTACCCAGGGACAGGACGGCATGGAGCTGTCGCTGTTTTCGCGCGACACGATCGCGATGGCGACCGCAGTTGCGCTCTCGCACAATATGTTCGATGCGGCGCTGTATCTGGGCGTGTGCGACAAGATCGTTCCCGGCTTGCTGATCGGCGCCTTGCACTTCGGCCATTTGCCGGCCGTCTTCGTGCCGGCCGGGCCGATGACCAGCGGCATGAGCAATGCCGAAAAAGTCCGCATCCGCCAGCTCTACGCCGAAGGCAAGCTGAGCCGCGAAGATTTGCTGGAAGCGGAGGCGAAGTCGTATCACGGCGCCGGCACCTGCACCTTCTACGGCACCGCCAACAGCAATCAGATGCTGATGGAAGCGATGGGCCTGCACATGCCCGGCGCCGCGTTCATCACGCCGAATACGCCATTGCGCGATGCGCTTACCGCGGCCGCCGCCAAGCAGGCGCTGAAACTGACCGCGCACGGCGGCCAATACACGCCGGTCGGCCGGCTGGTCGATGAAAAATCGATCGTCAACGCCATCGTCGCGCTGCTGACCACCGGCGGCTCCACCAACCATACGCTGCATCTGGTGGCGATCGCGAAAGCGGCCGGCCTGATCGTGGATTGGGACGATTTTTCCGAGCTGTCGTCGGTGGTGCCGTCGATTACGCGCATCTATCCGAACGGCAGCGCCGACGTCAATCACTTCCATGCCGCCGGCGGCACCGGTTTCGTGCTGCGTGAATTGCTCGATGCCGGCCTGATGCACGACGATGTGCTGACCGTGCTCGGCGACAGCCTGTACGCGCACTGCACCCAGCCGCGTCTCAACGGCGATCTGGTGCATGAAGGCGTCAGATGGGATCCGGTGCCGCATGCCAGCGGCGACGATACCGTATTGCGTCCGGCGGCCGCGCCGTTCGCCCCGGATGGCGGACTGAAGCTGTTGTCGGGAAATCTGGGGCGCGCGGTGATCAAGGTGTCCGCGGTCAAGCCGCAACACCGGCGGGTGCACGCGCCGGCGCGCCTGTTCGACACGCAGGAAGCCTTCATGCTGGCGTTTCATGCGGGCCGGTTGGATGGCGACTTTGTCGCGGTGCTGCGCTACCAGGGGCCGCGCGCCAACGGCATGCCGGAGCTGCACGCGCTCACGCCCGCGCTCGGCATTCTGCAGGACCAGGGCCGGCATGTCGCGCTGGTGACCGATGGCCGCATGTCGGGCGCTTCCGGCAAGGTGCCGGCGGCGATTCACGTCACGCCCGAAGTGCTGGCCGGCGGCCCGCTGGGGCTGGTGCGCGACGGCGACATGATTTTGCTCGACGCCGACAAGGGCATCCTGGAAGCGCAGGTGGAGGCGGGGGAATGGACACGGCGTGCGCCGCCGTCCGCCGATCTGGCCGCCAACGGCGTCGGCATGGGCCGGGAATTGTTCGCGATGTTCCGCAACGCGATCAGCGCGGCGGAAGAAGGCGCAACCACCTTCGGCCTGCCGCCGGTATTGACCGCAGCGGAAAATACCCAAAACACAACAGAAACAGTGAAAGAAACCCTATGAACACCATACTCGACATCATGCGGGTTTCGCCGGTCATTCCGGTCATCGCGATCGACGATCCGGCGCATGCGGTGCCGCTGGCCAGGGCGCTGGTGGCCGGCGGCATCAGGGTGCTGGAGGTGACTTTGCGCACCGCGCATGGACTATCCGCCATCGCGGCAATCGCGGAACAGGTGCCCGAGGCCATTGTCGGCGTCGGTACGCTGACCTCGCCGGAAGAGTTCGTCGCGGCGCGCGACGCCGGCGCGGTATTCGGCGTTTCGCCGGGACTCACTGCATCGCTGGTCGCGGCCGCCAAAAGCAGCGGCCTGCCGTTGCTGCCCGGCGTCATGACGCCGTCCGAAGTGATGCAGGCGCGCGAGGCCGGGTTCCGGCAATTGAAACTGTTCCCCGCGGTGCCGGCCGGCGGCATCGGCATGCTCAACGGCATCGGCGGTCCGCTGGCCGACGTGATGTTCTGTCCGACCGGCGGCATTTCGCAAGAGAACGCGGCACAATTCCTGGCGCTGAAAAATGTCGCCTGCGTCGGCGGATCGTGGCTGACGCCGAAGGATGCCTTGCTGGCCGGCGATTGGGCGCGCATTACGGCGCTGGCGGTTGCCGCGAGTGCATTGCGCCGGGCCTGAGTTTAGCCGGGCTGTTCGGAATTGCGTCGGATTGGCCGGTTTGCTTCAAGCGGCTGACCGGCATATTTCGGACTGATCTTAACTACTTTTCATTTTGATTCTTATAAAGTTTCGTCAACTATATAAGGAATCTCAAAATGACGTTTTCATCGATACGCCATGATGGCCATCGCACCGTTACTGGCCTTGTGTCACAAGTGCCCGACCGGAATATCAGTCAAATAAAAGCGGATCTGGACGCTTGGGCCATCGGCGGCGGCAAGCGCGAGCAGCGTGACGTCGCGCTGCAAAGAATAAATGTCTGCTTTGAAAATCCATACGAACTCTCGCTGGATTTAAGCGAGCTCGGGCTTACCGAAGCGCCGCCGCATTTTCCCGCCACGTTGGAATCGATGAATCTGCGCGGAAATCGTCTGAAAGCGTTTTCGACGCAGCTTCCCGATTGCCTGAAAGATCTCAAATTAAATAGAAACGCGCTTGCAGAAATTAAAGCGGCGTTGCCGGAAGGCCTGAAGCGGCTGGATTTGAGCTACAACCAGTTGCCCGGCCTGCCCGTGTTGCCGAATTCCCTTGAATCGCTTGCCGCGGCCAAGAATCTGATGTCTGAATTGCCTCCCGGTTTATCAATTTCCCTTGAGACTGATTTCGAGAAATACGATAATTATGCACGTACCGATAATCGTTATGCCGCAGGCAAAATGAGCGACGCGGCGCATGCCGGCCAGCCTGGAAAAGCGCTGCGCGAACCGGATGTGCTGGCGGGATTTCGTCAAAAAAATACCGAAGCCGAAGCCGGCTTTGGCAGACTCGAAAAATTGATGGCCGGGCTCGATGCGCCGGTTGTGGCGCAGAAGGCGCCAGAAATGCCGGCCGAGATGCCGCCTATGGAATCGATTGCGGAAAAATTCACGCCACTGCCTGTCTTGCCGGATCGCCCTGTACAGCAGGAAGCAAAGGCGTCGAAAGCGCCTGCGCGGAAGCCTGCTCTCCAGGCTTCGTTAAACCCTGTTCGGCACACCAAGGAGAAAATCCCGGCGGCGCCCGGTTTCGTGATGGATTCGCGCTTTGGCGAGTTCGGCTATTCAAGAGAAAATCCCCCTTCGTACCCGAACCATCAATTGCGATTGACGACCGAATGCAATTCCGGCAGCAAGGCGAGCGCGCTTAATCGTGTCGAACTGGAAGATACCGGCTACGCAGCGCATATCGAATATGCCGATGGACGCCGCAAGGCAATCGTTCCCGGCGCGGTGTCGTATATCGCGCATACGGCGGATGCAATGCATGGCCGGGGTTTCTCGCTGCCGCTGCCGCCGGTCATCAACGCCAACATTGTGCATTTGCCGCAGTCGGAAGGCCGTGCCGATTACCTTGCATTTTCCGTGTCAGAACCGAATCCGGAGAACACGGCAACGATCAGCAATACCCATTACGTGCCTTTCGGCACCTATCAACAACAGGACGGCACGATAATCGGCATCGCTTATTGCGGCGATCGGCAGATTGCCTACAGTTTCGAGGTCGCTTCACAAAAAATCCCTTTGGAAGGGAATGCCGCGGTTACGCTGACTCTTGCGACGGAGCATGAAGTTCAGTGCATGTCTCAGTTTCAGATCACGATTTTTTCCGAATTGCATGCTCTCTGCCCAATTCTGTCGGGCGCCACGCAATTAAAGAATGAACCGGCCGATGTACAAAAAAAATTCGACGCGGTATTCGAACGGAACCGCGAGACAATCGACGATGCAATCGCGGCCGAACGGCGTTTTCCCGACCTTGTCGAGCGTATGCTGGGCAAGCTCGTGGGGCGGCGAACCGGCGACCCGAAACTTCGATCGATGCTGAAAACAATATCGCAGGGATGGAAGTCGATGCGGGATTCCATGTCTTATCTGAAATTGCAAAGCCCCAACGCGGTTGGCTTTTTTGAAGTTGAAGACAATCTGAAAGGCCGAGCGAAGAACGGGCTGATGAAAATGCCGGTCGATCTTCAACATATCAATAGTCCGTTGATGGCGTTTTCGCGGCCGTTGTTCATGGATGAGTCGGTTCCACTGGACATGCTGGCATCGCTTTTGCGCCACGAATGGTCGCATGGGTTTTTGGAGACTTCGGATCAGATGGACCCGCGTAATGCAAGGGTTGTTTACCCGACAGAGGACGCGACATTCCGAACAATTTCACTTGCCGATATCGAATATTTTGCGTCGCTGAAGGGAAGCAAACCGGAAAATCATGCCGCTACTCTCGAATACTTTACGGAAATGTGCGGCTACTTGTCCGATGCCGGAAAAAGGGATCGGGTCATGGGCTATCTGAAATCTCCCGCCAGCCATGGTTTTATCCGCGGCCCTCTTCCCGGCGATCGTCGCGTTCCCGTCAAGCCGCCAATGGCAATACCGCGCCGGGCGCGAACATCGGCGCCGATGACAGCCGTCCGGCTTGGATCGTGATGCTGGCCGGACGTGCCTTGCGCAAGTTATTTGGCCAGGTCCCGCCGATAGGCAACCAGCAGCAACGCCGCGCCGAGCGCGATCATCGGCACCGACAGCATCTGTCCGGCCGAGATCGTGATGCCGGCCCAGCTTACGTTGTAATCCGGCACGCGGAAGTATTCGGTGAAAAAACGCGCGCAACCGTATAGCAGCGAAAACATGCCGGCCACGGCCATATAAGGCCTTGCATGGCGCGCATACAGCCACAGGATGATGAACAGCAGCACGCCGTCCACCAGCATCTGATAAATCGGGGAGGGATGGCGCGGCAGGTTGTCGACATTGGGCCAGATCATCGCCCACGGCAGCGACGGGTCCGCCACCCGTCCCGGCAGTTCGGCGTTGATGAAATTGCCGAGACGGCCGAAGGCGTAGCCCAGTGGGACCATCGGCGCGATGAAATCCATGATTTCCATCAGGCGATGGCCGCGCTTGCGGCCCCACAGCCACATCGCGACGATGACGCCCAGGAAGCCGCCATGGAAGGACATACCGCCGTTCCAGACCGCGATGATCTGGGCTGGATGCGCGAAGTAAAACGAGGGGTTGTAAAACAGGACTTCGCCGAGGCGGCCGCCGAGCACCACGCCGAGCACGCCATAGAACAGCATGTCGTCCAGATCTTCCTTCTTCCAGCCGGCCGCGGCGATATGCGGCTGTTTGATGCGCACCCTGCCCAAGGCGATGAACTGGGCGAAGGCGGCCAGATACATTAATCCGTACCAATGCACGGCCAGCGGGCCGATGGAGAATGCGATGGGGTTTGGCATCGGATGAATCAGCATGGGCAGGCTTTCATAATTAAAAATGTAAAGAATGGAGGGCTGCCTGGATAATACGCAGGCCGCATCGAAAGGTTACAGCCGGCCAAAAATTCAAGGCCTCAGGGAGGCGGCTCGCGCAGCATGGCAAGCAGCGCGGCCAGCACCGGCGAAGCGTTGTCGCGGCGCCACGCCAATCCGGTTTCGATCAGCGGAGCGGCATCGCGCAGCGGCCGGTATTCGACGCCGGGCCGTTTCAGATTCGACACGGATTGTGGCACAAGTGCCATTCCCATGCCAGCCGACACCAATCCGATAATGGTCTGCATCTGGATCGCTTCCTGGCCGATATGCGGGGTCACGCCGGCGTCGCGGAAGCAGGCGATGATGGTGTCGTGGAAGGCCGGCGAAATGCGGCGCGGAAAAATGATCAGCGGCAGCTCGGCCAGCGCCTTGAGCGATACGGCGTCTTCGGCGCCGCCTTTTGCGGGCTTTCCGTTGGCCGGCCTGTCATGCTGCCGGTCCGGCCGCCAGCCGCCGGGAATGGCCGCCAGCAGCGGTTCCGACAGCAGCGGCAGGTAATCGAGCTGCGTCCTGATCTTGTCGGGCAGCGGCGGCAGCAGCAGGCCGGCGTCAATCTTGTCGAGCATCAATTCTTCGAGCTGGATGTCGGTGGTGGCTTCGCGCAGGTCGATCCGGACCCGCGGAAAGCGTTCGCGAAAGCGCAGCAGCAGCGGCGGCAGGATGCTGTAGTCGGCGGTCGAAATGAACGACAGCGACAGCATGCCGGCGCTGCCGCCGGCCGCGCGCTGCGCCAGTTCCGGCAAGGCCGCCGCCTGCTGCAGGAGGCGCTGGGCTTCCGGCAGCAGCGCGGCGCCGGCCGGCGTCAGCGCCACGCTGCGCTTGGTGCGCGCAAACAGCGGCGTTCCCAGCATCTGCTCCAGCCCCTGGATCGCCTGCGACAAGGGCGGTTGCGTCATATGCAGGCGCAGCGCGGCGCGGCCGAAGTGCTTTTCTTCGGCAACAGCGATAAAGTAGCGCAACTGGCGCAGTTCGAGATGCATGGCGGTGCCGGCTCTATTAATATGTAAAAGGTCTTAATTGGTGGCAAATCATATATTTGACACACAGCTTTACGCAAGGCAATCCGGCCCCATTCATCGAAAATAATCGAAACGCCCGCTAAACCTCCTATCCAAAGGATCGATATGTACAACCGCCGCTCCAAAAACATCACGCAGGGCGTTTCGCGCAGCCCGAATCGCTCCATGTATTACGCCCTGGGCTACGAAAAGGAAGATTTCGACAAGCCGATGATCGGCGTGGCCAATGGGCATTCGACCATTACGCCGTGCAACTCCGGCCTGCAGAAGCTGGCCGACATCGCCATCGCCACCGTCAAGAACGCCGGCGCCAATCCGCAGGTGTTCGGCACGCCGACCATTTCGGACGGCATGTCGATGGGCACCGAAGGCATGAAGTATTCGCTGATTTCGCGCGAAGTCATCGCCGACTGCATCGAAACCGCGGTCAACGGCCAATGGATGGACGGCTGCGTCGTCATCGGCGGCTGCGACAAGAATATGCCGGGCGGCATGATTGGCCTGGCGCGCACCAACGTGCCGGGCATTTACGTCTACGGCGGCACCATCAAGCCGGGCAACTGGAAGGGCAAGGACCTGACCATCGTATCGGCCTTCGAAGCGGTGGGCGAGTTCTCGGCGGGGCGCATGTCGCAGGAGGATTTCGACGGCATCGAGCGCAACGCCTGCCCGTCCTCCGGTTCCTGCGGCGGCATGTACACCGCCAACACCATGTCGTCCTCGTTCGAAGCGCTGGGCATGTCGCTGATGTTTTCCTCGACCATGGCCAATCCGGACGACGAAAAGACCGGTTCGGCCGCCGAATCGGCGCGGGTGCTGGTGGAAGCCGTCAAGCGCGATCTGAAGCCGCGCGACATCATCACCCGCAAATCCATCGAAAACGCCGTGGCGCTGATCATGGCCACCGGCGGCTCGACCAACGCGGTGCTGCATTACCTGGCGATCGCGCACGCGGCCGAAGTCGAATGGACCATCGACGATTTCGAAACCGTGCGCCGCAAGGTGCCGGTGATCTGCGACCTGAAGCCGTCCGGCAAATACGTCGCCACCGATCTGCACAAGGCCGGCGGCATTCCGCAAGTGCTCAAGCTGCTGCTGAACGCGGGCCTGCTGCACGGCGATTGCATCACCATCACCGGCCGCACCATGGCCGAGGAACTGGCGAATATTCCCGACGTGCCGCGCGCCGACCAGGACGTGATCAAGACCATCGACAATGCGCTTTACAAGCAAGGCCATCTGGCGATCCTGAAAGGCAATCTGGCCCCGGAAGGCTGCGTGGCGAAAATCACCGGCCTGAAGAATCCGGTCATCACCGGACCGGCGCGCGTGTTCAACGATGAATACACCGCGATGGATGCGATCCTGGCCGACCGGATCAAGCCCGGCGACGTGCTGGTCATGCGTTATCTGGGACCGAAGGGCGGACCCGGCATGCCGGAAATGCTGGCGCCGACCTCGGCGCTGATCGGCAAGGGCCTGGGCGAATCGGTCGGCCTGATTACCGACGGCCGCTTCTCCGGCGGCACCTGGGGCATGGTGGTCGGCCACGTCGCGCCGGAAGCCTTCGTGGGCGGGCTGATCGGCCTGGTCGAGGAAGGCGATTCGGTCACCATCGACGCGCATCGATTGCTGCTGCAACTGAACGTGCCGGAAGCGGAAATCGCGCGCCGCCGCGCCGGCTGGAAAGCGCCGGCGCCGCGTTATACGCGCGGCGTGCTCGCCAAGTTTGCAGTACTGGCGGCTTCGGCGAGCAAAGGCGCGGTCACCGGTTAAACCGCGGCATCGCTGGTCTTTCCGACATGCCGTACAGCATCCCCCGCTGTACGGTATTTTTGTTTCTGCCGCAATCGCCTCGCCGCAGAATTTCTGTATTAATTCCCGAAATATCAATTCAGTTATTTCAAAAGCATATTTATCGCTTCATCGTTTAATATCGTGGCGCTTCCGAAAAGCTGATCTTCAGTTCGGTCGCCGCGCCGTTTTTCCGCCTTTCATTTCTCGTATCGTATTGAATCGTTCTCTTTTTCCGGCTGTAGGGTGGCAGTAAGCGCATGAATCCGTCGTTCGCCCTGACGGCATCCCACAATGTCTCGTATGCCTGGCCAAGCGCCAACACGACCGCCGCGGCAGCGCCGGCGCCGATGGCATCGCGCGCCATGTCTCTCGCGCCTGCGGGCAGCCATCTGATCAACAGCCGTTCATATCGATATACGCGCCATGCCGAAGCCCGTGCGGAGAAGCCGATTCCCGATGTCCCGCGGCCCAGGCGCGACACGTCCGATACGCGCCGCGGCGAGACCGGGCCGCACAAAAAAATCTTCGCCGATTTTGCGGAAAAGATAGGGATGCCGGCGCAAGCGCTGCGCGACGATCCGGCGCGGGGCCTGAAGCAGCTGTTTCGCCGGTTCGGTCCGGCCGTCTTGCGGGCAGACCCGATGCCGACCCTATCCACCCACGCTATCCAGATCGGCCGGCATGATTTTTCCGCGTGGTGCGAACTCTTTGGCGATGCCGCGTCGAAGGATGACGAGCACCAAACAGACGCGCTGCCGAATTTGCTGAATGCCTTGCAGGATTTCGCCATCGACCTGCTTCAATCGCGGCATGGCGGGCGCAAGCGCTTTCAAACCATGTTGCTCGGCAATTTCGTCAATGCCTTGCGCCAAGGCAGCGAAGCGGCGGCGCTGAAAGCGGCCATCGCCAAGGATTTGCGAAACGCCCGCCACGCCGATTCCTTGAGCGAGACGGAAGCATATTGGTATGCAAAATTGATCTTGTGCAAATACGAACCTTCGCTGGGACGCATGGATGCGCCCGATAGCCTGGCATTGGGCAGCCTGCCGCAGTTGCATCGCGAGCTGGCCATTCTGGCGCGCACCGCCGGCCATGCAAGCCATTGGACCTTGTCGGAAAACAGCCTGTTGAAAAATCCGCCGCCGCCGGGCGCTTCGCGTGAAGCGTACCAGTCCGCCGGCTTGAAGTTCGCCTATGCGCAAGGCCGCGATTACCTGCCGCCTTTGCCGGACAGAGGCTGGCTCGATATCGATTCCGCCATCCCCGGCTACGCCATCGAAGATTTGCGCGAGAGCCTGGACCGCGCGAATATCACGAGCCGGCTGCTGCCGCCCGGCGCCGGCGGCCTCGACGCGCTGGCGGACGGCTGGGTTGAACGGATCGACTGGATTGCGTTCGACGGCCCCGATTTCCTGTTGACGCTGGGCGCCGAAGCGCCTTACCGCAATACCCTCGAATGGTGGATGCGCGCCATCCGCGACGGCTTTCAACTGGGGACGGCGTTCGATGCCGAGGCAATGGACGGCGCCAGACGCCGGCGCTTTGTCGCCCGCGTGGCGGCATCGCAGGCATTCGGCGACGATTTTGGCAATGAGGGGGATCTTGAGTGGGACAGGGGTTTTGTGCAGAGCCTGTTCAATGCTTTCCTGCGCCATTACATCGGGCCGCTGGCCCAAGCGCCCTTCGAGCGGGCGCTCTGGCGCGCCACGGAGCCTTTGCGTTTTCTGCAATGCAACGATCCGGCGGTGTCGCCCGGCCTGACCCGTACCCTGCGTTCGGTCCGCGAAGTGCTGGAGGATATCCGCCGCGAATTATTCAGGCATGGCGCGCAGCGCGGCGCAATGGAAGAGCAGCAATGGATAGTACGGTTTCTGAGCAGCTTGTACGCGCCGGCGCTGGCCAACGCGGCCCTGCCGGATCAGATGGCTTATGGCGGCGCCGATCATGTTGCAATGGAACTCCTGAGCTTGTATCCCGGACTGCCGCGCAATCTGACCATGGAAACGGCGCGCCGGCTGCTCGACCGGCAGTCGCTGATGGAAATCATGAAGCCGATTGCCGTCGAAGAATCGAATCCGGTATTGGAAGCATCGCCCTTGCTCCTCATCGTCAGGCGCATGGCCCATGCGCACGGCGTCATCGATGCCGGCCGGGGCCGGATCGGTCTGGATGGCTGGGAAAAGGCGCTGCGGCATTTTGAAAAACTGGCGCCGGCGGAATCGGCGCAGGGCGACATCTTTTTCCGTGGCGTAAAGATGCTGGTCGGCCGCACGCAAAGCATTCGCAACCTGCTGTACGAAATGCAATGCGATCCCGACCAGTCGTTCAGCATGCCGCCGCCGCCGTCGCCTTATCTGAGTCTCTGGATACGCCAACCGCTGGCTTTCGGCAAGCCCCATACCCTGGCGGAAATTGTCATGGACGACGCGTTTGCGCAGATGCTGGCCCACGGCGATCTGAGTGATCGCGACATTGCAACGCTGCAACAGGTGCGCGACCGTTGGCCCAAAGAGAAAGTGCTGAGCCGATGCAGGGAAGACTTCGACAGGTCGTTCGATGCGCTGATTCAATCCCAGGTCATGCCGGCCTTGCGCCGGCTGGTTCAAACCCTGGATGCCGACGACCAGCGGTTCTGGCAATGCGGCCTCTGGACTCTCCGGCGCCCGCGCGCGACGCTTGAGGTGACGGCGCCGCATGGCGCGTTGACGATTCCCGTTTATGGAAACTATGGAAACGGCGCGCACAGGATCAATCTTGCCGCCGGCGGCGCGGTGCTGATCGATCTGACGCTGGACAATGAAACGCGGCATTATTGGGCCTCGCTCAGGCCGGCCGGCATAGCGCGTTATTCGGGCAGCGAGGCCGAACTGATCCGGGAACATCTGCATACTTTTTTCCCCGCCGATGCAGCGGATTCGGGCAAAAGAAAAATCCTGGGTTTTGTCTCCATTCGGAATTTTTATTCTCTGAGCGCCGGCAACGGAGAGAATATCCTGAGCGCGCTTGTGAAGCAGGCGTTTCCGGCCAAGGAAGTCGAGCGGCTGTATCGAAAGGCGCTTGGCGAAACGGATGCCGAACGCGTCGAAGCCTTCGTTCGCGATTTCATCCTGGGCATGCTGCCGGGCTACGAATGCTGGTCGGCCGTGACGACGCCGGGCCGGCTGCAAACCGCCTCCGTTCCCTGCACGCTGGACGCCGCGGGGGCCTTGCTGCCGCTGAAGATAGGCGGCAAGGCGCTCGCGAAGGTCGCCAACGTCGGACGGCGGGCGCTGCTTGCCGAAGCGATGGCGGCCCGGCTTGGCGCGGCGAGCGCCGGCCGCACGTTTCGCATGGCCATCATGGAGGCCTACCCGGTATTTTCCCGGGCCGCAAAGGAGATACTTCTTTGTCTCGATCCCGGTGTGACCGGCACGGTGATGTTGTGGCGGCTGGGAAAGTCGGCTCTGGCGCATTTAAAAAACAGCATCGGGCATATCGCGGAACTGCAGGGCTGGCGCAGCAGAATCGATAATGTCATCCGGATGCGCGACGCGGTATTTCCGCAGCGCGGCGTTTGGCAGGCAGTTGCGCAAGCGCTGAAAACCGATGCGGGCGGAAACAGGTATCTGGCCATCGGCCATGCGCGCTATGGCGTGGCCGACCTGGACGATATCGCGGACGTGCTGGTGATTCCGGCCGGCGGCGGGCGCGTGCGGCCGGTCAATCCGGAAACCGGCCTGCCTTGCGGTTTTGCGCAGCGCCCAGCCGGCATGGTGCGTATCGACAAGCCGCCCGGCAGCCTGCAAATGCCGGCGGCCATGCTCAAGCATTGCCGTCCCAGGCGCGCGCCGGCGATCTCGTTCACCTCCTGTGCCATTGTGCCCGCGCCCCATCTTGGGCCGGATTATTATTCCATGCCGGATACCGGCACCTGGCAGCTTTATCAAAAAGCATCGGACGGCAGGGAAACGCTGCTTGAAATCGATCCTTCAAGCATCGCCTACCGTTCTTATGCCGCCGCGGGCGAACAATTGCCGGAGAGCGATCTGTTCCTCCATGACGGCATTCTGTATCGGCGTTTGAACAACGGCCATCTATTGGGCATGGACTGGGGCCTGAAGATGGACAAAGTCATCTACGGCAGCGTCTCGCACGAGAAATACATCTCCATGAACGGCGAGTCGCATGGAAAGGCATGGTACGTCAGGGCCAAAGTCCATGTCGACCGCACCGCGCAGGGCGATGGCATGGTCACCATGGTGTGCATGGCGCCGTACAGCGACGTGACGGATGCGCAAGGCATGCCCCTGAGAATCGCGACCTTGTTCGGCCGGCCGTACGTGTTCAAGGGCGGCGACCTGCCGCGGCGAAACCAGAAATTCAAACTCCGCAGGGCTGCGCCGGCACATACCGCCGTGCAAAACCTCTATGGGAAGATCAATGGCTACGACTATCCCGAAGCGATTGCAAAGACGATACTCCGGCTCTACGACGAACCCCGCTTTCGCTCCGCCATCGATACCACCTTGCAGCGTTTCGACACGATGCTTGCCAATGCCAGGCGCTATTATGCTTTGCCGGAGGCCAACAGATTCCTGCGCAAATTCGTTCCCGACGGCAATCCCGATCTGGCCGAGCAATTCCGGCAGCGGCTGTGCGGCCAGCTCGAGCAGATCGAAAATGCCATGCCGCATCTGAAGGCGCATAAGGACAGGCTCATTGCGGTGGCCGACTTGAAGGCAAGCGGAGGCGATCTTGCATTGAGCCTGAATCGCGCCATGGCTTACCCGCTCGATTCCAGCTTGCTCAATAAGCCGGTGCTGATCATCGACCAGACCGAGTTGGCGACAAGACCCGTCAATGTGATCGCGGCTTATCTGGGACATGAGCTGACGCATGCGGTGCTGGGCACGCTGGACACCATGGCGCCCGGCTCCAGCGTGCAGTTTTACGCCACGCTGAAACGCGGCGGCGACGTCGACATCAGCATGCTGCGCTTCGGTGCGCAGGTGCCTGGCCTCGATCCGGCGATATGCGCCTCGGTGGTGGAGCACTGCCTGTCGGTCGGCGACGGGATGGCGCGCGGCGATGAACGCGTCCGAGATATCGTCGAGGGCGATTCTTCCATTTACAACCGCCATGGAGACGGCTTCGACAGACGACGGCGTGAGACAGGGGACGCGTCAGGCAATCCGTCGGCCGATCCGTTCCATCCGTCCGATCCGTTCGAGGATGACGAATGGATAGCGGATGTGGATGTCATGACCTATATCCTGATATCGGCCTTCCCTCCAGAATGGCTTCGGGACGAAAAAAAAAAGCGCTGACGCGCGCCGGCGGCAACGATCCCCGGGGCAGGCCGCGCCGCGCTCCCGGAAATCACGCAGCGGCTTTGGCCAAAAAAAGGCAATTGGGGCTGCGAAAGAAAGCCGCCGCGACCCTGCCGACGCCGGCATCTTCCGCCTTGCCGCCGGCATCTTCCACTTTGTCATCTCCATCTCCATCGCTTGCTTCCCCGGTTGCATCGCCCGCCTCGCCACCGCCATCGCCCGGCCCGCCATGGCTGGCGGCCGGGCCCTACGCCGCCAATGGCGCCCTGCGCGAGGACTGGCTGGAACGCTTGCCGCTGCAAGCGTTCGACGACATCGCGTTTTTTCGGGATTTCGGCATTGCGGTCGCCGACCCGCGTTCGTTCATGCAGCGGCTTGAGGCCGCATATCAATGTTTCCGTCCAATGCCGGCCGATAGCCAGGCGCCGCTCGCGCTGAACGACATGAATCAAGTGCGGCTGCGCCTGTTTTTCCGGCAGCTGATGCCGGTGCTGGGATTCGGAGACGTGCCGCCCGAATGGCTTGCGCCGCAATTCAAGGCGCATTTATTCCAGCGCTGGTTCTTGTCGCTGGCATCCCCGCCGAGCGCGGACGGCAACGGCGGACCCCACGCATTCCCGTTGAAAGATATGTTCCTCGCCTCGACCTACAACAGGCCCGCGTTGGCAAGAGGCTGCGAAGGCTCGCCCGACCGGCCCATGCTGATGCGGGTCGACTACCTGCGCGACAATGTCGCCGCGCAATTCCGCAGGGAATATCCCGATGCCGGACCCGCAGCGGGAAAATGGATTCTCGATGGGCTGCTGAGCATTTTCGAACCGACATTGCTGCGGCGCGATCTGCCGCCAAAACTGCGCTATGGCGAAATCGAATGGGCGCTGCTGGACATGGGAATACGCATGGCCGGGCGGAATGCGAGCGATTACAGCTATCGGCAACTGGTCGGGCTGGCAAGCGCTGTCGATATCGTCGGCAGCGACGGCAAGCCTGGATTGGGCGGCGCCTTTGCCGGCAGCGCCATGCGGATGGCGCATGCGCATGGCGCGATCGATTTGCGCGGCGCCGGCGGCGATTTGCCGGTGATGCTGGAGAAGGCAGTCGTCCTGTTCCAGGAAGAAGCCGACGCCTTGCGGCAAATCAATTCGATGCCGTCGCTGATTGCCGGGCTGCCCACGCGCGGCAGCATCGTCGCCGCCGAATTGCGAAGACGCGGCCTCGACCCGCAGGCATCGTATCGTTTGAGAAGGCGGGAGGGGTACGGCCGCGGCTTGCTGGAAAGCCTGCGCAAGACGGCGCCGGGCCTGGCTTTCGATGAGCCGCACGCGCTGGCCGAGTTCGTGATGGCCGGCTGCATGCCGCAGTTATACGAATTCGGCGATCTGAGTCCCGCCGCCTTGAAAAAGCTTGAGCGCGGGCTGCGCGGATTGGGCCACGCGGAATTGGACGCCATGTTCGAAGCCCGCTTCGATGCGGCGTTCAATGCGTTTGCCGATGGCATGCTGGCCCGGTTTCTCAATGAAAAAATCGGCTTGCTGGATATTTCGGATCAGCATTTTTGGCAATGCGGCCGCGCAGCCGTCACCGTGCCGCAGGCCCGCATCGTCGCGCGCATCGCGCCGAAGGTGAACTGGGGCGCCGTCGGGGCCGGCAGTAAAACCACCGTCAAGGCCGGCATGCATGCGGCCACGCGCGGCGTGCTGGCGGCATTGACGCTGGACCGCGGCGGGCCGGCTGAAACCAGGCATTACTGGATCACGCTGGCGCCGTTGGCGGCAGGGCGTTTCGACGGCGATGTCGGCGCCTTGCTGGCCGGCCGGCTGAATGATTTTTTTGCGCCGGAACAGGATGAGCGAGCGCTGATGATGCTCGCGCCGGCTGCCGATATCGGATTCGCGGCCGCCGCCGATTCTGATCCTCCCGCCTTGCCCGCGCAGCAGGCGGTGGCACGGCAACTGCTGCAGCCGCAACGCGCGAAGCTGCGGGAGAAAGCGTTCCAGATCACCGGCCCCGAGTCGCAGCTTGAACAGATGACGCAGTTCATGCTCGATATGCTGCCGTTCAGGGCCTGCATCAGATCGCGCGAAGAAGGCGAGCATTACAAGGCAGCCTTGTTCTGCATGGCCGATGTCGTCTCGCTGCTGCCGATGGTGCGCGCGGGAGGGCAGGTGATCCGGAACGCCGCCCGGCTGGCCGCCACGCAATCCCGGCCGCAATTGCGACGGGTTGCGCAGACCCTGGCGGCAGGCACGGTCGAACACGGCATTGCGTATGCGGCCGTGCACGACGTGCTCCAGGTCGGACGGCCGATGCTTCTCACCGCGAAGGAAGCCGCGCGTTTCATGAATCCCATCGATCCGTTGTGGGTCGGTCTCGGCTGGATGCGGAAAAACGGCAAGCCGATGGGCATCGCGCTGCTGGAGCAGTTGCGCAAGACGCCGCTGTTGCGCAATCTGGCGCGGGATATGGATCGCGAAATGGCGCTGCCCTGCGTATTCGAAAATGGATTCTGGCGTGCCGCCGACGACGCGCCGGTAATGTTCGAAAATGGACGCCGGCAGTTGGCGATCGCAGGCGGCGACTACGCGCTCGCGGATATCGGCGGCCGGCGCAATGTATTGACGCTGGGCGCAGGCGACCGGCGCTATCTGGCCGATCCGCGCAGCGGCGGCGTCATGGCGCCGGTATTGCGTCCGGCGACGAATTTGCCGCGGCGGATCCGGCTTGGCCGGGCTTGCGGCGGCCGCTTCAGGCGCGGCCTCGAGGATGCATGTCCGAACGCGATCGAGCCGGCGCGTAAATTCGGGGCAGGATATCAACGGATCGCCGGCGAAGCGCGATTCGATGGAATGCAGATCAGCGTGCGGCAATTGAAAGACGGCCGCAAAAGCTATTTGCGGGCCAAGGTCGATCTGAACGATCTCGGATTTTTCTCTTATACCAAAGTGGGCGAACAGATGTACGGCCCCTTGAATCGCTATTTCGCTTTCGAGAAAAAAATATGGATTGCCGAAAACGGAAAGCTGCGGCCGACTGCAACGGCATGCCCCTATCCCGCCCGGATCGAAGCAACGGTCCGCCGTTTCGGCGCAACCGGGCCGCAGGCCGACGGCGCGACGTATCTGCGCTTCGAGTTCCCGCTGCCGCCAATTCCGGGCGACGCGCGGCATTTTCATCAATCTTTCATCGCGCCCTACGGAACGTATGCCGGTCCGAAAGGCGAGTGCATGGGAATGCTGGATTTCCCCGACGCCTCCTATACGTTCAAACACAGCTGGATTTCGGAACTTCGGACAGGCGATAAAATCGTCCTGAAACGCTTGCCGGATAATGCGCCCGACAGGCGGCTGTTCGAGCAATACCGGCGGATCAATCTGAATGTGCGCATGGAGCCGGATGTGTTTCAAAGCGGCAGCCTGTACCAGTTGCGCGAGGCCGGCCCGGCCACGCGGGAGCGTTTCGATGCGGTTTGCCGGCACGCTGAAAAAATGCTGCTCGGCGCTCATCAGGCACTGCGAAATCCCTCGCCGACAGTGGATCTGCTGATGGAAACGATATTGCCGCAACGCTGGAGCCGGGCCCGCAAACGCAGGTTCCTGGATCAGATGGAATGCAATGTGGAAGACATGATCGCCGCATTGGATATCGTCAAGCGCAATCGGTACGACGTCATCGGCTTCGGCGTGGCCAACCGGGGATATACCGGCACGGGGCCGATGCAATGGATGTTGCCGTACGCCAGGGCGGAAGCATTGTCGGCGTCGATGATGGGAGAAATGAATGATTTTCCGTTGATCGCGCAGGCGCTGATCCATTTCGACATCGTGCATTTTCAAACGGCGCGCAAGGGTGTGCTGGCGATGGATCTGGTGCACGAGCTGTCGCACGCGGGTTTCGATTCAAGCGATACGATGCACGAGGCCTCGCTGGTGTCGGTCTATCCGCGCAATTCGGATGCCGACCGCAATGTGATCGATATACAGCCTTTGATCGAGGCATGGGCCGAGAGCGGCAGCGATGTGCCCATGCACGCCGCCTCCAATGAAGTGCTGGTGAAATTGCTGTCGGCCGCCATCGACCCGGCGCAGAAGGGGACGCTGGACGATATCATGTCGGGCGGGAGCACCTTTGCGTTGCAGCCGGACCCGCCGGAACCGGCATGCGCGGACGGCTGTGTTTTGCAGCGATGAGGGCGCGGCCGGCATGGCTGGTAAAATCGGGCCTTATTGCAAAGGAAAACCGATGAAAAAATGGATTGCTCCGGCCGCGCTGGCGATGGCTTGCGCTGTTGCGCCGGCGGCGTTCGCCGCTGCCGATCTGGATCTGGCCAGATCGAAAAATTGCATGGCTTGCCATTCCATCGGCAATAAAGTCGTGGGTCCGGCTTTCAAGGATGTCGCCAGGCGTTATGCCGGCCAGCCGGACATCGACAAGAAATTGGCGGAGAAGATAATGAAAGGCGGCTCGGGCGCCTGGGGCGTGGTGTCGATGCCGGCCAACCCGCAGGTCAGCCCGGCCGAGGCGCAGGCGCTGGCGCAGTGGATCCTGACACTGAAATAACCCTCGCAAGCTTGCCGCGATGAAAAAAACCGCTTCAGCCCTGTGCAGGCTGAAGCGGTTTTTTTTGCGGAGGCGATGCGCGGCGCTTGCCGGCAGCTTATTTGACCACGGCCATTTCCGTGCGCACGCCGCCTTTATACGTATAGAGGGTCAGCGAACCGTTCTTGATGTCGCCCTTGTCGTCGAACGCGATCAGGCCGGTGACGCCGGGATGGCTGATCTTGGCCAGTTCCGGCAGATACTTCTTCGGATCCACCGATTTGGCTTTTTGCATGGCGTCGGCGACGGTCATGGTGGCGTCGTAGGCATAGGCCGCGTTATAGACCACGTCGATGCCGAAGCGTTTCTTGTAGGCGGCGCGGAAATCGTCCATGCCCTTTTTACCCGCTTCGCTGACGCCGCCGGCTTCTGCGCAAACGACTTGATCGTCGCGCAGGCCGTCACCGGCCAGGCTGGCCAGCGAGCCGGTACAGACGCCATCGCCGCCCATGAATTTGCTGTTCAGGCCAAGCTGCTTCATCTGGCGCAGCATCGGCCCGCCGACCGCATCCATGCCGCCGAAGAACAGAATGTCAGGCTTCTTTGCCTTGATCGAGGTCAGGATGGCGTTGAAATCGGTCGATTTGTCGGTGGTGTATTGCGTGGCCACGATTTTCGCGCCGGCCGCCTTGGCGCCCTTGGAAAATTCATCGGCGACGCCCTGGCCATAGGCGGTGCGGTCGTCGATCACGGCGATGTCCTTGCCCTTCAGCGTTACCGCGGCGTATTTGCCCAGCACCGAACCCAGCTGCGCATCGTTGGCGACCACGCGGAAGGCGGTCTTGAAGCCTTGCTGCGTGTATTTTGGATTGGTCGCGGATGGCGAGATTTGCGGAATGCCGGCTTCGCTGTAGATCTTCGAGGCAGGGATGGTGGTGCCGGAATTCAGATGGCCGATGACGGCCGCGACCTTGGCGTCGACCAGCTTGGTGGCCGCAGCGTTGGCTTGTTTCGGATCGGATGCGTCGTCTTCGGCCTGCAATTCGAATTTGATCTTTTTGCCGTCGATGGTCAGGCCTTTGGCATTGAGTTCTTCGATCGCCATGCGGGCGCCGTTTTCGTTATCTTTACCCAGATGGGCGTTGGGGCCGGTAATCGGGCCGACGTGGCCGATCTTGACGACTTGTTCCTGGGCTTGCGCCGGTGCGGCGGCGCCGATGCCGATTGTCAGGGCGAGCGCGCCGACCAGAGGAACAAGATAGGAAATGCGTTTTGTCGTAAGCTTCATGAATGCCCTCTTTAATTGGATATGATGAAAATTTGTTGCATACAGACTTGGCTATTCCTCTTCGATTCACGAATACAATTATTTTTTGTCATCCGCTATATCTGAGTGATGAGACGTTACAACATATAAAACTGTTCGCAAAGCATTTTTTTTTCAGCCGCCAAAACCAATAACGACCATGCCAGCCAAACAATATACATTAGATAAAGTCGATAGAAAGTTGTTGAATCTATTGCAGACGGACAACCGGATTCCAACCCGGACATTGGCCGAGAAATTGCACATTTCCCAGCCGACCTGCCTGCGCAGGGTGCGCGATTTGCGGGAAATGGGCATTATCAGTGCGGAAGTGGCGATGGTGGATCCTTTTGCACTCGGATATGGCATGCTGGCCTTCCTCGAAATTTCGCTGGCGGATCAATCCGACGCCCATATGCAGGAATTCGAGCAGCGCATGAGCAAGGAGGCCGAAGTCATGCAATGTTATTTCGTTTCGGGCGAATACGACTATTTCATCGTGGTGCATGTGATCAATATGGACGCCTACTATCAATTCGTGCGGCGCGTGATCTCCGGCTCGGGCAATGTGCGGCATTTCCATTCCCGTTTCCCGATGAAGCGCGCCAAATTCGCGACCCGGATCGCATTTGATGAGAAAGCGGCGGAATTGGATGTCAGGATTACCGGGTGATCGCTGGTATCATGCTGGCCTGGTCGGGTGGTATTGCAAAAGGTAGCCAAGGGGCCTTACGCCTCCTCCTCTCGGACCAAACGTTCGTCGAAGACACAAGGCCTCCGGGCCGCCTTTTGCAATACCTTTCTTTCTTTTATTTAATTTACTGACTTGATTACGCCATGACCCAAGACGAACTGAAACTCGCCGTTGCCCGCGCCGCCATCGATTACGTCGTGGACGGCGCCTATGTCGGCGTCGGCACCGGCTCGACCGCCAATTTTTTCATCGATGAACTGGCCAAGATATCGCACCGGATCAAAGGCGCGGTAGCATCGTCGGAAGCGACCGCGGAGCGGCTGCGCGGCCACGGCATCGAAGTCGTTGAGCTCAATCAGGTGTTGAGCCTGCCGGTCTACATCGACGGCGCCGACGAAATCACCGAAACCGGCGCGATGATCAAGGGCGGCGGCGCGGCGCTGACGCGCGAGAAGATCGTGACGTCGGTCGCGGCCAAATTCGTCTGTATCGCGGATGAATCGAAACTGGTGGCGAGGCTGGGTAAATTTCCGCTGCCGGTGGAGGTCATTCCGATGGCCAGCGCCGCGGTGGCGCGTCAGCTTGTGAAGCTGGGCGGGGAGCCGAATCTGCGCTTCAAGGACGGCAAGCCGCTGATCACCGATAACGGTTGCGTGATCATCGATGTCATGGGTTTGAAGATTGTCGATCCGGTCGCCCTGGAGCAGCAGATCAACCAGATCGTCGGGGTGGTGACGGTCGGGCTGTTTGCGGCCAAGGGCGCGGATGTCTGCCTGCTGGGAACGGCGGCCGGGGTGAAGACGCTCACACCCGTCCCCTTGAGTTATTCGGCCGGCGGCGTATAGCCCTGCGCTGCATCGGCGCCGTCGCCGAAAAAGTGGTTTTCCATCTGCTTGGCCAGATATTGCCGCGCGCGCGGATCGGCCAGGTTCAGGCGGTTTTCATTGACCAGCATGGTCTGATGCTTCAGCCATGCGGCCCACGCTTCCTTCGAAACGTTTTCCCACAGGCGTTTGCCGAGTTCGCCCGGATACGGCGGAAAATCCAGCCCTTCGGCTTCGCGGTTGAGTTTGATGCAATGAACGGTGCGTGCCATGAAATTTCCTGTTTTCGAATTAACTAGATTTAAAGATTTTTAATCAAAGGTTCTTGATTAAAATCAGCGATTTGCGCTGCCAGTTATACATATGCTGGCGGTCTTTCGGCAGATCGTCGACGGTGGCGTGCGTGAAGCCGCGCCGCAGGAACCAGTGCGAGGTGCGCGTGGTCAGCACGAACAGCCGGGTCAGGCCGGCGGCGCGGGCGCGGTTTTCGATATGTTTCAGCAGCCGTTCGCCGTCGCCTTGCGCCTGCACTTCGGCATTCACGGTCAGGCAGGCCATTTCGGCCATTTTTTCCTTCGGGAACGGGTACAGCGCGGCGCAGCCGAAAATCACATTGTCGTGCTCGATTACCGAGAAGTTGTGGATTTCGCGTTCGATCAGCTCGCGGCCGCGCTTGACCAGCGTGCCGTCGGCTTCCAGCGGTTCGATCAGGCGCAGAATGCCGCCCACATCTTCGATGGTGGCTTCGCGCAGGCTTTCCAGGTTTTCGTAGGTCACCATGGTGCCGATGCCGTCGTGCGTAAACAGTTCCAGCAGAACCGAGCCGTCGATCGCGAACGGCACGATATGCGCGCGCGAGACGCCGGCGTTACAGGCCTGGATTGCGCGCTGCAGATAGAAGGCCGAATCCGCCGGGAGGAAATTGGCGGCCAGCACCGCTTCGGCCTGGTGCGACGACAACTCGCGGATGTCGGCCTTGGCCATGTCCTGCAGCATCGGCGTTTCGGTAATGAAAATCAGTTTTTCGGCGCGCAGCGCGATGGCGGCGGCGACGGCGACATCTTCCATCGCCAGATTGAAGGCCTCTCCGGTCGGGGAAAATCCCAATGGCGACAGCAATACCAGGCCGCCGGCCTGCAAAATGGGATGAATCGCGTCGGTGGCGATTTTACGGACCACGCCGGTCAGTTGCAGATCGGCGCCGTCGATGACGCCCATCGGGCGCGCCGTGACGAAATTGCCCGAGATCACCCGAATGGCCGAGTGCGCCATCGGCGTGTTCGGCAGGCCCTGGCTGAAGGCGGCTTCGATATCCAGCCGCAATTCGCCGGCCGCTTCCTTGGCGCATTCCAGCGCGGCGCTATCGGTGATGCGCAGTCCATTGTGATAGCGCGCCTCGACGTTGCGCAGCGCCAACTGTTCTTCAACCTGCGGCCGCGAGCCGTAAACCACCACGATGCGGATGCCCAGCGCGGTCAGCAGCGACAGGTCGTGCGCCAGCACCGGCAGCCCGCCGGCCTTGACCAATTCGCCCGGAAACGCGACCACGAAGGTCTTGCCGCGAAAGGCATGGATATAGGGTGCGACCGAGCGCAGCCATTGGACGAATTCGATAGCATTTTCCATGTTGCGCATTATAGCGGGGAAAGCCGGCGCGGCAACGGCGGACTGCGTGACGGACTGCGGGCCAAGCCGCCGGGGCGTCTGTATAATTCGTGCCGACATGTCCAAGCCAGAATCCATACAGCAAAAATCCGCCGGCCAGCCGGCCGCGCCGCTGCGCAACCCCTTGCCGGCCATCACCTATCCGGAAGAATTGCCGGTATCGGGCCGGCGCGAGGAAATCGCCGCCGCGCTGCGCGCCAACCAGGTCATTATCGTCAGCGGCGAGACCGGCTCCGGCAAAACCACCCAGTTACCGAAGATATGCCTGGAGCTCGGGCGCGGCGCGGCCGGCCTGATCGGCCATACCCAGCCGCGCCGGATCGCCGCCTCGTCCACCGCCAAGCGCATCGCGCACGAACTCGGCTCGCCGCCGGGCGAGCATGTCGGTTTCAAGGTGCGCTTCGCCGACACCCTGACCAAGGGCGCCTGGATCAAGCTGATGACCGACGGCATCCTGCTGGCCGAAACCCAGGGCGATCCGCTGCTGCGCCAGTACGACACCATCATCATCGACGAAGCCCACGAACGCAGCCTGAACATCGATTTCCTGCTCGGCTATCTGAAGCAATTGCTGCCGAAGCGGCCGGACCTGAAAATCATCATCACCTCGGCCACCATCGATGCGGAGCGTTTTGCCCGGCATTTCGGGCGCACCGTGGATGGCGGACTCAAGCCGGCGCCGGTGATCGAGGTCTCCGGCCGGCTGTATCCGGTCGAGGTGCGTTACCGGCCGGTCGACAACGCCGACAAGAGCGGGGTCAAGCCGGCGGCGGGGGCGGGAGCAGGGGCCGGCAAGGCCGCGCCGGCGCCGTCGAAGGCGCTGGCGGCCAATCCCGGTCCTTCGACTGCCGCGCAACGGCAGAAAGACCAGCGCGACCTGATGGACGCGGTGGTCGACGCGGTCGACGAGCTGGCGCGCATCGGTTCGGGCGACGTGCTGGTGTTCCTGCCGGGCGAGCGCGAAATCCGCGATGCGGCCGAAGCGCTGCGCAAACACCATCCGCCGCATGTCGAAATCCTGCCGCTGTTCGCGCGGCTTTCGGCGCAGGAGCAGGAGCGGGTCTTCAAGACCTCCAACGCGCGCCGCATCGTGCTGGCGACCAACGTCGCCGAAACCTCGCTGACCGTGCCGGGCATCCGCTATGTGGTCGATGCCGGCCTGGCCCGGGTAAAACGTTACAGTTATCGCAACAAAGTCGAGCAATTGCAGATCGAGCCGATCGCGCAATCGGCCGCCAACCAGCGCGCCGGCCGTTGCGGCCGGGTTGCCGCCGGGGTCTGCATCCGGCTCTACGACGAGCAGGATTACCTGCTGCGCCCCAAATTTACCGAGCCGGAAATCCTGCGTTCATCGCTGGCGGCGGTCATTTTACGCATGAAGTCGCTGCATCTGACCGACGTCGAAAGTTTCCCCTTTATCGAGCCGCCGCTGGGCCGCGCCATTGCCGACGGGTATCAGCTGCTGCAGGAACTCGATGCGGTCGATGAATCCAATCAACTGACTGCGCTGGGCCGGCAATTGGCCAAATTGCCGCTGGACCCGCGCGTGGGCCGGATGATACTGGCCGCGCGCGACAGCGGCTGCCTGAGCGAATTGCTGGTGATTGCCTCGGCACTGTCGGTGCAGGATCCGCGCGACCGGCCGCTGGAAGCGCAGGCCGCGGCCGACGCGGCGCACAAGAAATTCGCCGACGAGAAGTCGGAATTCAACAGTTATCTGAAAATCTGGCAATGGTTCGCCGCCGCGATCGAGCATAAAAAAACCAATCGCCAGTTGCAGGACGAATGCCGCGCCAATTTCCTGTCGCAGATGCGTCTGCGCGAATGGCGCGACGTCCATAGCCAGTTGCTGACCATCGTGAAAGAGCAGGGCTGGCATCTGAACCAGACCGCGGCCACCTATGATCAATTGCACATGGCCCTGCTGACCGGCCTGCTCGGCAACGTCGGCTACAAGGCCGACGACGAGCCGCATTACCTCGGCGCGCGCGGCATCAAATTCCATTTGTGGCCCGGTTCCTCGCTGGGCAAGAAGGCCGGCAAATGGGTCATGGCGGCGGAACTGGTCGACACCAGCCGCCTGTATGCGCGCTGCATCGCGCAGATCCAGCCGGAATGGCTGGAACGCGTGGCCGGGCATCTGCTGAAGAAAAGCTGGGGCGAGCCGCGCTGGGAAAAGCGCACGGCGCAAGTCAGCGCATCCGAACGGGCCACGCTGTACGGCCTGGTGGTGTACAGCCAGCGCCGCATCAATTTCGCGCTGATCAATCCGGCCGAAGCGCGCGAGATATTCATTCGCGATGCCCTGGTCGGCGGCGAATTCGACACGCGCGCGCCGTTTTTCGCGCACAACCAGAAGCTGATCCGCGAAATCGAAAACCTCGAACACAAATCGCGCCGGCTCGATGTGCTGGTCGACGATGACCTGATCGCGGCCTTCTACGACCGCTTGCTGCCGGCGGACGTCTGCAACGGCATCAGCTTCGAAAAATGGCACAAGGACGCAACCGCCAAGACGCCGAAACTGCTGTTCCTCAATCGCGACGATCTGATGCGGCACGAGGCGGCCGGGATTACCACCGAACTGTTTCCCAAAAGCATGGCCGTGGCCGGCGTCGACATGGCCTTGTCCTTTCACTTCGAACCCGGCGCGGCGCGCGACGGCGTCACGCTGACGGTGCCCTTGTATGCGCTGAACCAGGTGCCGTCCGAGCGCTGCGAATGGCTGGTGCCCGGCATGCTCAAGGAAAAGGTGCATCTGCTACTGAAATCCCTGCCCCAAAAACTGCGCCGCCATTGCGTGCCGCTGCCGGACTATGCGGCGAATTTTTGCGAAAGAGTGCAGATTGCGGGGATTTTCGGCAAGGGCAGCCTGCTGGACGCGATCATTGCCGACATCCGCGAACAACTGCGGCTGGCGGTCATGCTTGCCGACTTCAAGCAGGAAACGTTGCCGGCGCATCATTTCATGAATTTCAAGATTGTCGACGAGCATGGACGGCAGCTGGAAATGGGCCGCAATCTTGCCGCGCTGCAGGCCGAATTCGGCGGCCAGGCGCGCCAGAGTTTCCAGAAGCTGGCCGAGAACACCCGGATCGCCGCTTCCGACGCCAGCCTGGCGCGGCTCGCCGGGGGGCAAAGGCCGGTGGTTGGCAATGCCGCACAGCCCGGCGCGGCGGGCAATGCCGCACGATCCGCCGCGGGCGGCAAGGGCGCGCCTCTTGGCTCCTCTTCGCAGCAGCCATCGGCACAATCGGCGCAACCGGCCGGTGTGCTGGTCGAGCATAGCGGCCTGACCAACTGGAGTTTCGGCGAATTGCCGGAATTGCTGGAAATCGAACGCGGCAAGCAAACGCTGATCGGCTTCCCGGCGCTGGTCGACAAAACCACGCATTGCGATCTGGAAGTATTCGACGATCCGGCCGAAGCCGCGCGCCACCATCGCATGGGTTTGCGGCGCCTGTTCGCGCTCCAGATGAAAGAGCAACTCAAATTCCTGGATAAAAATATTCCCGGCCTGCAACAAATGGGGATGCAGTTCATCGCGCTCGGCTCGCAAGAGGAATTGCGCGACCAGATCGTGGCCTGCGGCCTGGAACGGGCGTTCCTGCAGGCGCCATTGCCGGTCAATGCCGAGCAATTCGCGCAGCGCCGCGAGCAGGGCAAGGCCAGGCTGGGTTTGCTGGTCAACGAAATCGCCCGTCTGGCCGCGCAGATCTTGGCGGAATATCACGGCATGCCGAAGAAGTTGCAGGGCATCAAGGCGCATGCGGCCGCAGCGGCCGATATCCAGGCCCAGTTGCAAGGCTTGGTCGGCAAACGCTTCATCGCCGATAACGCCTACGAAAACCTGACGCATTTCCCGCGCTATCTGAAAGCCATCGCGATCCGTCTCGACAAATTGCGCGCCGATCCCGCGCGCGACGCGCGCCTGACGGCGGAATGGACGGCGGTGGCCTTGCCTTATCAGAGGGCGCTGAAAGACCGCAACGCCGCCGCCGACCCGAAAATGGCGGAGTTCCGCTGGCTGCTGGAGGAGTTGCGGGTATCCCTGTTCGCCCAAGAGCTGCGCACGCCGATGCCGGTGTCGGCCAAGCGCCTGCAGAAGGTATGGGACGCTTTGCAGCGGTAAGGCAGTGGAAATCGCGTAAAATCCCTCGCAACCCAACAAATCCAAAAAACCCCGCAAACATGAGCATAAAATCAGACAAGTGGATCCGCCGCATGGCGCAGGAACACGGCATGATCGAACCCTTCAGCGCCGATCAGGTGCGCGAGGAAAGCGGCCACAAGATCGTCTCCTACGGCACTTCTTCCTACGGCTACGATATCCGTTGCGCCCCTGAATTCAAGATTTTCACGAATATCAATTCGACCATTGTCGACCCCAAGAACTTCGACGACAAATCCTTTGTCGATTTCGTCGGCGACGTCTGCATCATTCCGCCCAATTCATTCGCGCTGGCGCGCACCATGGAATATTTCCGCATTCCGCGCAACGTCCTGACCATTTGCCTGGGCAAATCGACCTATGCCCGCTGCGGCATCATCGTCAACGTCACGCCGTTCGAGCCGGAGTGGGAAGGCTACGTCACGCTGGAATTTTCCAACACCACGCCGCTGCCCGCCAAGATCTACGCCGGCGAAGGCTGCGCGCAGGTGCTGTTTTTCGAGAGCGATGAGGTGTGCGAGACCTCGTACAAGGACCGCAACGGCAAATACCAAGGGCAGGTCGGGGTGACCTTGCCAAAAGCCTGATCTAACCGTTCAGCCGCGACGATGCCGATTCCCTACCTGCGGCGCCTGAGCGGCAAACAACGCACCCCACCCGCCAATCGGCATCTGTCGCTGACGCTGGCCTTCGTGGCCGGCGCGGCCAACGCCGGCGGTTTTCTCGCCGTGCGCCAATACACTTCCCATATGACCGGCATCGTTTCCGCCATTGCCGACCGTCTGGCGGAGGGTGATGTCGGCCTGGCGCTGGCCGGGGCCGGCGCCTTGCTGTCGTTCCTGGGCGGCGCGATGTGTTCGGCGGTCTTGATCAATTGGGCGCGCCACCGCGATCTGCAGAGCGAATACGCGCTGCCGCTGATGCTGGAGGCCTTCCTGCTGCTGTGTTTCGGCCTGATGGGGCGTTATCTGGCGCTGCATGTCTGGCTGTTCGTGCCGCTGACGGTGATGCTGCTGTGCTTCATCATGGGTTTGCAGAACGCCACCAGCACCAAGGCCACGCGCAGCGAGGTGCGTACCACGCATGTGACCGGGCTGGTGACCGATATCGGCATCGAACTGGGGAAAATGTTTTACTGGAACCGTTCGCGCATCAAGGGCGAAACGGCGTATGTGGCGTCGGATCACCAGCGCCTGCGCTTCATGCTGACGCTGTTTGCGATGTTCATCTGCGGCGGCTTGCTGGGCGCGCTAGGCTTCAAGCACATCGGTTTTTCGTCGACGGTGCCGCTGGCCGCGCTGCTGATGATCACGGCGCTGGTGCCGGTGGCGGATGATTTGCTGGCGCAGTTCAGAAAATTGTTTTAAGAGGCTGTTGCGAAATTAGCGAGGCTGGGTGTTGTGCGAAGTGAGGTAAAGGAGGAGCCGGCCGCAGGCCGGCGGGGGACACGAACGCAGTACAACGCCCAGCCTCGCTAATTTCGCAACAGCCTCTTAATTGATTACTGCCGCACGCAATCCACGAAATAATCCCGCCGTCCGTTCAATTCCCGCTTCACCAGGCCATGCACATCGGTCTCGAAGCCCGGGAATTTCTCATTGAAATCGCGCGCGAACTTGAGATAGTCGACGATAGTCTTGTTGAAGCGCTCTCCCGGAATCAGCAGCGGAATCCCCGGCGGATACGGCGTCAGCAGAATCGACGTGACGCGGCCTTCGAGCTGGTCGATCGGGACCCGGTCGATTTCCCGGTGCGCCATCTTGGCGAAGGCGTCGGACGGCTTCATCGCCGGCTGCATGTCGGACAGATACATTTCCGTGGTCAGGCGCGCCACGTCATAGGATTTATAGGTTTCATGGATCTGCTGGCACAGGTCGCGCAGTCCCAGCCGTTCGTAGCGCACATTGCGGCCCTGGTTGGCGCGGGCGAATTCCGGCAGGATGCGCCAGATCGGCTGGTTCTTGTCGTAGTCGTCCTTGAACTGCTGCAGCGCGGTCAGCAGGGTGTTCCAGCGGCCCTTGGTGATGCCGATGGTAAACATGATGAAGAACGAATACAGGCCGCACTTCTCGACGATAACGCCGTGTTCGGCCAGGTATTTGGTGACGATCGAAGCGGGGATGCCGCTGTCGCCGAACTTGCCTTCCAGCGACAGCCCGGGCGTGACGATGGTGGCCTTGATCGGGTCCAGCATGTTGAAGCCCGGCGCCAGGTTGCCGAAGCCGTGCCAATTGTCCTCGGCCTTGATGACCCAGTCTTCGCGCGAACCGATGCCGTCTTCGGCGAAACTGTCCGGACCCCAGACCTGGAACCACCAGTCCTTGCCCCATTCCTCATCGATTTTCTTCATGGCGCGGCGGAAATCCAGCGCTTCCAGAATGCTTTCCTCCACCAGCGCGGTGCCGCCCGGCGCTTCCATCATGGCCGCGGCGACATCGCACGAGGCAATGATCGAGTACTGCGGCGAGGTCGAGGTGTGCATCAGATAGGCTTCGTTGAAGGCATCCTGGTCGAGCTGCACGCTTTCCGATTCGCGCACCAGGATCTGCGACGCCTGCGACAGGCCGGCCAGCAGCTTGTGGGTCGACTGGGTCGAAAAAATCATCGATTTCTTGGCGCGCGGGCGATCCTTGCCGATCGCATGCATGTCCTGGTAGAACTCATGGAAGGTCGCATGCGGCAGCCAGGCTTCGTCGAAGTGCAGCGTGTCGATTTCGCCGTCCAGCATCTGCTTGAGCGTTTCGACGTTGTAGATCACGCCGTCATAGGTCGATTGGGTGATGGTCAGGATGCGCGGCTTCTTGTTGACGGCTTCGCGCGCGAACGGATTGGCCTCGATCTTGCGGCGGATGCTGTCCAGCGTGAATTCTTCCAGCGGAATCGGGCCGATGATGCCCAGATTGTTGCGGGTCGGCATCAGGAACACCGGAATGGCGCCGGTCATGATGATCGAGTGCAGGATCGATTTGTGGCAGTTGCGGTCGACCACCACGATGTCGCCGGGCGCCACCGTCGAATGCCAGACCATCTTGTTCGAGGTCGACGTGCCGTTGGTCACGAAATAACAGTGGTCGGCGTTATAGATGCGCGCGGCGTTGCGCTCGGATTCGGCGATCGGGCCGGTATGGTCGAGCAGCTGGCCGAGTTCCTCGACGGCATTGCAGACGTCGGCGCGCAGCATGTTTTCGCCGAAGAACTGGTGGAACATCTGGCCGATCGGCGACTTCAGGAAGGCCACGCCGCCCGAGTGGCCCGGGCAGTGCCAGGAATAGGAACCGTCCTGCGCATAGTGCACCAGCGCGCGGAAGAATGGCGGCGACAGGCCGTCCAGATAGGATTTGGCTTCGCGGATGATATGGCGCGCCACGAACTCGGGCGTATCCTCGAACATGTGAATGAAACCGTGCAGCTCGCGCAGGATGTCGTTCGGAATATGGCGCGAGGTGCGGGTTTCGCCGTACAGATAGATCGGAATGTCGGCGTTCTTGTAGCGGATTTCCTCGACGAAGGCGCGCAGGGATTTCAGCGCGAAGTCGGTTTCCTCGAAGGAACCGGCGCCGAATTCCTCGTCGTCGATCGAGAGGATGAATGCGGACGCGCGCGATTGCTGCTGCGCGAACTGCGACAGATCGCCGTAACTGGTCACGCCCAGCACTTCCATGCCTTCGAGTTGCATGGCGTCGGCCAGCGCGCGGATGCCCAGGCCGGAGGTGTTCTCTGAGCGGAAATCTTCATCGATGATGACGATCGGAAAGCGAAATTTCATACAGTCTCCAGGACCATGGGTGATTCAAAAAGCGTGGAAGTCGAGCGCGCAAGCCGAACGCGGAAGCCGAATTCTCGCAGAAATGATCGGCCATGGTGCGGCGAAGGATAAAAAACGGAAAAAAACGGCAAAAATTGCCGAAAAACGTCAATCGAAACAACAATCGGCTTAACGTTTTTCGTATGTCACGAAGGCGTAATCAAATGCCTCATCCGAACCGGGGGGCGAACTTCTGTGCGTCTCGCGCGCGGTCTCTTGCCAGAGCGCCATGTCCAGCGCGGGGAAAAACGCGTCGCAATCGAAGCGCCGCGCGATTTCGGTGACGATCAGGCGCTGCGCCAGCGGCAGCGCCTCGGCGTAGATTTGCGCGCCGCCGATGATGAAGGCTTCGTCATCGCCATCGCCATCGCTGCCGTTGCCTTCGCCCGCCAATGCCGCGGCCGCCGCCACCGAAGCGGCGCTTTCGACCCCGGCGTGCGCCCATTGCGCATTGCGGGTGATGACGATGTTGCGGCGGTTCGGCAGCGGCCGCCCGATCGAATCGAAGGTCTTGCGGCCCATGATGATCGGATGGCCGGTGGTGGTGCGCTTGAAATGCGCAAGATCCTCGGGCAGATGCCAGGGCAGAGTATTGTTGATGCCGATGCCGCGGTTGGCGTCGGTGGCGACGATGATGGTCAGGCGGGGTTTGATGGAGGGCATTGAGCGGTTCGGTTAATGGCCGGCGGAAAAGCGCCTATCTTACTAGAGTAAAAGGGAACTTTATCGTTCGCCCGCCCCCTTATGGCAGTAAAGTATGGCACGAGTGCGCCCCGCACGCGGTTTGCCCCCGGTTTCGTTGCGGTGAATGCACTTTTAATCGCCGCCGCATCCCCCGGTAAAATCATTTTGTAATATATTTACCAAATCGTGGCCAGCGTAAGACCGCTGGTTTACGCTATCGGATTTTTCAAACAGCGCGGCGATTGCCTGCGCGGTCCGGACAGGCAATTCAGACGGAAATTTATGCATTTAATCAGGAGCAACAGGAGCGGAGCGATGGCGCTGCCGGCATCGATGGCATCGGTCAATCTCGCGCGCAAGGCGGTGCTGGCGGCCGGATTGCTGTTTGGCGTCATGGCGGCCCAGACGGCTGCGGCCTTCGATTTCAACGACGTGGCCAAAGCGGCGCAAAGCCTCTCGGCCAAATCGTACAAGAAGCCGGCCGAAAATCTGCCGAAGGATCTCAAGGCGCTGAATTACGATCAGTACAGCGATATCACCTACCGCCCCGAAAAAAATGTCTGGCGCGCCGAAAAGCTGCCATTCGAATTGTCGTTCGCGCATGAGGGCGCTTCGTATAACCTGCCGGTGAAGATCAGCGAGATTGCAGGCAACAGCATCCGCGAACTGAAATTCAGCCCGGACGCCTTCGATTACGGCAATAACAAGATCGATCCCGAGCAGCTCCGCAATCTTGGTTTCGCGGGCGTCAGCGTGCAGTACCCGATCAACTCCAACAAAACCAAGGACGATATATTTTCCCTGCTGGGCGCCAGTTATTTCCGCGCGCTGGGCAAAGGCCAGACCTACGGCATTACCGCGCGCGGACTGGCGGTCGATACGGCGATGCAGTCGGGCGAGGAATTTCCGCGCTTCGTCGAACTGTGGATTGTCCGTCCCGGCGCGGCCGACAAGGAATTGACCATTTACGCCCTGCTGGATTCTTCCAGCCTGACCGGCGCCTATCGCTTCGTGCTGCGTCCCGGCGTTGAAACCACGATCGACGTCAAGGCCCAGCTGTATCTGCGCAACAACGTGACCAAGCTGGGCATCGCGCCGCTGACCAGCATGTATTTCTTCGGTGAAAACCAGCGCTCCGATGCCGAGGATGTCCGGCCGGAAGTGCATGATTCGGATGGCCTGATGGTGCATTCCGGCAGCGGGGAATGGATCTGGCGGCCGCTGGTGGATCCGCGCCGTCTGCTGGTGACCTCGTTCGGCGTCAGGGATCCGAACGGTTTCGGGCTGATGCAGCGCGACCGGCGTTTTTCCAGCTATGAGGATTTGGGCGCGCATTACGAAGCGCGTCCTAGCCTGTGGGTCACGCCGAAAGGCAAATGGGGCGACGGCCGGGTGGAGCTGGTGCAGATTCCGACGCCGAACGAGGATAACGACAATATCGTCGCCTACTGGATGCCGGCCAAGTTGCCGCCGTTGGGCAAGCCCTTTGCGATCGAGTACCGTTTGTCGTGGCAGAAGGAAAATGACGCCAAGCCGGCGCTGGCCTGGGTTTCGCAGACCCGGCGCGGCAACGGCGGACCGTCCGGCAAGCCCGACGACAGCATCCAGCTGAGCGTGGATTTCGAAGGCCTCGCCCTGAAAAAGCTCTCCAACGACAGCAAATTGAGCGCGGCCATCGACACCGACGACAACGGCCGCCTGCTGGAAACGCGCGTGGTCCGCAACGACGTCACCAACGGCTGGCGCATGGTGATCCGCCTGCGCCGCAACGATGAGAACAAACCGGTCGAACTGCGCGGCATCCTGCGCACCGGCAATACCGCCCTGTCTGAAACGTGGAGCTACATATTACCGCCCAATTGACGCCTGTCGCGACGCAGTCCGCTGTCGCCGCCTATCTGGACCGGCTTCCGCTCAGCCCGCATCAACGCGAAAGCCTGCTGCCGCCGTCGGGCGCGGTCGAGATTGAAGCCGATGCCGCGTTGCGGGCAATGCACGGCAGCCTGGCGGCCGAAGCCGCGAGCGCCACCGGCCTGACCGCGGTCGGCGCCGGCGCCAATGCCTTCAGTTATTCCCGGCATCATCATCCCGAGGAAGGCGACAGCGCCGCGCAATCGGTACTGGCCAGGCTGTTGCTGGCGTACGGCGAACCGAAGCGGGCCGATGCGGCAACCCCGGCCGCAGCCGAGGCCGTTGCTGCCGCCGACGACGCCGGCGATGCGCTGCCGTTGTCGGTAACCCCGGCCGGCCGGCCGTGCGTTGCCGTGGCGCCGCCGCTGAATCGCAAATCGATGGTGCCGCGTCCCTGGGGCGAACTGAATCCGCTGGTGCGCTGGGTCGATGTGGCCAATCGCCGTTTCGACCGCCGCTCGGCGCAGCGCAAGGCGGCGCGGCAGGGCATTACGCTGCCGCCGGGGCCGACGCTGGCCTCGGAACGCCGCCGCCGCCGCGAGGAAGACGCCGAATGGGTCGATGGCCCGGATCCGGTCGGACGCTGGCATCGCAGCGGCAACCTGCGCCGCATGACGCTGTTGTTCCTGATGCTGCTGCAAACCGGCACCGCGACGTATTTCATGCGCGAGGTGCTGCCGTATCACGGCGGCGAGCCGCTGGAATTGGCCATGCTGGTGCTGTTCGCGGTGCTGTTCTGCTGGGTTTCCGCCGGTTTCTGGACCGCGCTGATGGGGTTCATGGTGCTCATGGCCGGGCCCAAGGCCGACCGCTACCTGATTTCGCGCGAGACGGCGGGGCCCAGGGAAATCGAACCCGACGCGCGCACCGCGATCGTCGTGCCGATCTGCAACGAGGACGTGACGCGGGTTTTTGCCGGACTGCGCGCAACCTACGAATCGCTCGCGCGCGCCAACGGCGGCAAGGATCTGGCGCATTTCGATTTCTTCATATTGAGCGACAGCGGCCAGGCCGATATCTGCGCCGCCGAAGTCGATGCCTGGGCCAAATTGTGCGCCGAGGTCAAAGGCTTCGGCCGCATCTTCTATCGGCACCGGGTGCGCCGCGTCAAGCGCAAGAGCGGCAATATCGACGACTTCTGCCGCCGCTGGGGCGCCAACTACCGCTACATGATCGTGCTAGACGCCGACAGCGTGATGAGCGGCGATTGCCTGTCGACGCTGGTGCGGCTGATGCAGGTCAATCCGGGCGCCGGCATCATCCAGACCGCGCCGCGCGCGGCCGGCCGCGATACCTTGTATGCGCGCATCCAGCAGTTTTCGACGCGGGTCTACGGGCCTTTGTTTACGGCCGGGCTGCATTACTGGCAATTGGGCGAATCGCATTTCTGGGGGCATAACGCCATCATCCGGCTGGCGCCGTTCATGCGCCATTGCGCGCTGGCGCCGCTGCCCGGCACAGGTCCCATGGCCGGCGAAATCATGTCGCACGATTTTGTCGAGGCGTCGCTGATGCGGCGCGCCGGCTGGTCGGTCTGGATTGCCTACGACCTGGACGGCAGCTACGAGGAAATGCCGCCGAATCTGCTGGACGAACTCGGCCGCGACCGGCGCTGGTGCCAGGGCAATCTGATGAACTTCCGTCTGTTCCTGGCGCGCGGCATGCATCCCGTGCATCGCGGCGTGTTCGCCACCGGCGTGATGGCGTATATCTCGGCGCCGCTATGGTGCCTGTTCCTGATCCTGTCGACCCTGCTGCTGGCCAGCCATACCCTGATCGATCCGCAATATTTCGTGGCGCCGAAACAGCTGTTCCCGATCTGGCCCGAGTGGCATCCAGAAAAAGCCCTGGCCTTGTTTACCGCCACCGCCACCTTGCTGTTCCTGCCGAAAATCCTGAGCGTCTTCCTGCTGCTGGTGAAAGGCGCGTCCAACTTCGGCGGCGGCCTGCGCCTGCTGTTGAGCATGTTGCTGGAAATGATCTTTTCGATGCTGCTGGCGCCGGTGCGGATGCTGTTCCATACCCGCTTCGTGCTGGGCGCATTCCTGGGCTGGTCGGCCGGCTGGAAATCGCCGCCGCGCGCCGACAGCCAGACCGGCTGGGGCGAAGCGGTGCGGCGCCACGGCTGGCACAGCCTGCTCGGCCTGGCCTGGGGCGGCGGCATCTACTGGCTCAATCCCTCGTACGTCTGGTGGCTGCTGCCGATTACCGGATCGCTGGCGATCTCGATTCCGATGTCGGTGCTGTCGAGCTGGGTATCGCTCGGCCGCGGCATGCGCCGCCTGGGCCTGTTCCTGATTCCGGAAGAAAAATATCCGCCGCGCGAATTGAAGGAAACGGTGGCGCATCTGGCGGACGCCGTGCCGCAACGCGGCTTCGTCGAAGCGGTGGTCGATCCGATCTATAACGCATTGCTGTGCGCGGTCGGCCGCAGCCATCCGGGCCGGCCGGCGGGCGCTACCCATGCGCGGCTGGCGGCGGTGCGCAGAGCCTTGCGCGACGGCCCGCTCAGCCTGACCGAAAAGCAGCGCACGATGATTCTCGAGGATCCGCAATTGCTCTCGGCGCTGCATTTCGACGTATGGCATTCCGAGCATGCGCATCCGGCCTGGCGCGCCGCGCTGAGCCGTCCCAATCCGGCCTGAAGGCTTGAAGCACAAGGAATACGATGAAACGACGCGATTTACTGAAGGCGTCGGCCGCATTGGCCGCCGCCGGCTTTCCCGCCATGCCGCTATGGGCTGCCTCGGCCGCTTCGGCGGTGACCAAACTCAAGCCGCTGGGCGCGCCGCAGGCGTTCGACTACGCCTGGCTCAAAGGACAGGCGCGCGCCCAGGCCGGCCATCCCTACCAGGCGCCGGTCGGCGATATTCCGGAGGAGGTCAAGAAGCTGGATTGGGATCAGTTCCAGTCGATTCAGTACCGTGAGGATCATGCGCTGTGGGCCAACGACAAGCTGCGTTTTCGCGCGCGTTTCTTTCATCTGGGCCTGTATTTCAAGACTCCGGTGCAGATCTATGAAGTCAACGGCGGACAGGCGCAGGAGCTGGCCTACGATCCGGCCATGTTCGATTACGGCAAGAGCGGCCTGCATCCCGACAAGCTGCCCAAGGATCTCGGCTTCGCCGGCTTCCGCATCAATTACCAGAACGACTGGCAGCGCGACATCACGGCCTTTCTCGGCGCCAGCTATTTCCGCGCGGTCGGCGGCGAATACCAATACGGCCTGTCGGCGCGCGGACTGGCGATCGACACCGCCTTGCCGCGTCCCGAAGAATTCCCCTTGTTTACGACGTACTGGCTGGAGCGGCCGGCCGCATCCTCGAACCGGCTGGTGGTGTATGCGCTGCTCGACTCGCCCAGCGTGACCGGCGCTTACCGTTTCGAAATCCAGCCGGGCAATACGCTGACGATGGAAGTCGACGCCGCCCTGTACCCGCGCAAGGCCATCGAACGGCTCGGCATCGCGCCGCTGACCAGCATGTTCCAGTGCGGCGAGAACGACCGCCGCGCCGCCAACGACTGGCGGCCCGAAATTCACGATTCCGACGGCCTGCAGATCCAGCGCGGCAACGGCGAATGGATCTGGCGGCCACTGGTGAATCCGGCGCAACTGCGTTTCAATGTGTTCCAGGATGAAAATCCGCGCGGCTTCGGCCTGTTGCAGCGCGACCGCAATTTCGATCATTATCAGGACGACGGCATTTTCTACGATCGCCGGCCCAGCCTGTGGGTGGAGCCGAAATCGGGCTGGGGCAAGGGGTCGATCCAATTGGTGGAAATCCCGACCGAGGACGAAACCTTCGATAATATCGTTGCCTTCTGGAATCCGGACAGCAAACCGCAGCCCGGCCAGGAATTGCTGTTTGCCTATCGGCTGCACTGGGGCGCGAAAATGCCGGCCGAATCGCCGCTGGCGCACGTGGTGGCCACGCGCACCGGCCAGGGCGGCATCGTGGGCATCCCGCGGACGCATTTTTCCTGGCGGTTTGCGATAGACTTCGCCGGCGGCAAGCTGGCCCAGATGGATCGCAGTAAAGTGAAGGCTGTCATCGCGGTGTCACGCGGCGCTGTTGAAATAACGTCCACGCGCCCGCTGGACGAGGTGAAGGGTTGCCGCACCATGTTCGACCTCAAGCCGGATGCCGGCAATGCGCCCATCGATTTGCGGGTATATTTGACGGCCGACGGGCGGCAGGCATCCGAAACCTGGATTTATCAATGGACGCCGCCGGCAGATCGCAAATTTTAGGGAAATTCCGTAATGAATCAAGTGCATACCGCGGCTGAACAAGCGATTGTCAGGCGCTACCGCGTGCTGGCAATCGGCGCCGGGGTTTTGCTGGTGCTGACCGTGGCGCTGGCCGCTGTCCTCTTTTTGAAGACGCGCCCCAAGCCGCCCGCGCCGGCCGCCAAGATTGAAACCGCCGCCGTGCTGCGCGGCGCGATCGAAAAAACCGTGCTGGCGCAGGGCAAGCTGCAGCTGCAAAAATACGTCGACGTGGCGGCCCAGATCAGCGGCCAGATCAGCAACGTCGACGTGGCCATCGGCGACAGCGTCAAGGCCGGCCGCAACCTGGTCGAAATCGCGCCGGCGGTGCAGCCGGGCCGCGCAGAAAACAACAAGGCCACGCTGGCGCGCCTGAAGGCCGAGCTGGCCGGGCAACAGGCGCAGGCGGAATTCGCGCAATTGCAGTTCCAGCGCCAGACCCAGTTGAAGGAAGCCAACGCCACCCGCGAAGACAGCTACGAATCCAGCCGCATGGCCATGTTTTCCGCATCGGCGAAGGTCGACGCGATCAATGCGCAGATCCAGCAGACCGAAGCCACCATGCGCGACGACGAGGCCATGCGCAGCCTGAGCCGCGTCAGTGCGCCGATTACCGGCACGGTGGTGGCCTTGTCCGCGCGCGAAGGGCAGATCGTCAACGCCAATCGCGATGTGCTGCTGCGCATCGCCGATCTCGGCCGCATGACGGTGCAGGCGCTGGTGTCCGAAGAAGACGTCACGCGGCTCGATCCGGGCATGATTGCCTATTTCACCACGCCGGGCTTTCCGGGCAAGCGCTGGACCGGCAAGCTGCGCCAGATCGCGCCGCTGCCTGCCGAGGGTTCGGGACAGCAGGGCAAGCGCACCTATTACACCGTGCTGTTCGATGTTGCCAACAACAGCCGCGAACTGATGAGCGGCATGAGCGCCGACATCTGGTTCGTTCTGCAGCACAGCGACGATGCCCTGCAGATCCCGGCCGCGGCTTTGCCGCCGCGCGCCGACGCGGACGGCAGCTATCGCATCGGCGTAATGGCGGCGGACGGCAAGGTGTCGCAGCGCAAGGTGAACGTGGGCATCCGCGCCAGCGATTCGGTGCAGGTATTGTCCGGATTGAAGGAAGGCGAGCGGGTGGTGCTGGGGCCGCTGCCGGCGCTGGCGAAGGCGGGTAAGGATGGCAATGACGGCAGCAGCGGCGGCGATGGCGGCAAGTAAGATGACACCGATTTTTCGTTTCACCCCGGCGGCATTGACTTCCCTGATGTTGGCTTTACCTTTGGCGTTGATCCTGGCCGGATGCGCCACCCAGGTCAAGGTTGAGCCGGTCGCGCCGGTGGCGATGCCGGCCGGCTGGTCGCAGAACGGCGGCAATGCGACGCCGATGGAACCGGACCTGGACTGGTGGCGTCATTTCGGCAGCGACGAATTGAGCACGCTGGTGCACGAGGGCCAGAACAACAATTATGAAATCGGCGCCGCGGTATCGCGCGTGCGCCAGGCGCAGGTGCAGGCGGCGATTGCCGGCGCGCCCTTGTTGCCCGAGGCCGATCTGTCGATCGGCGCCAGCCGCGATATTCCATTTTCCAGCGGCGCCGCCAGCACCAACGCCAGCGGCATGCTGGAGGTCGGTTATGAAATCGATTTCTGGGGCAAGAACCGCGCCGGCCAGCAAGCCGCCGAAGCCTCGTACCGCGCCAATGTCTACGACCGCGAAACCGTCGCCCTGACCGTCACCAGCGGCATCGTGGCGACGTATCTGCAGGTGCTGTCGCTGCGCGACCGTCTGGAAATCGCCCGCAACAACGTTTCCAACGCCGAGCGGGTTCTTGCGCTGGTGCAGGCGCAAAGCCGCGCCGGCGCCGCTTCCCGCCTGGATCTGGCGCGCCAGCGCGCGGCCCTGGCCGGACAACGCGCCGGCATTCCCGATCTGGAACAGCAGGAGCGCGCCGCCGAAATCACGCTGGCCATCCTGCTGGGCCGGCCGCCGCAGGATTTTTCCGTCAAGCAGAACGGGCTGGACGGCATCGCCATGCCCGACATCGCGCCCGGCCTGCCATCCGAACTGCTGACGCGCCGCCCAGACATCCGGCGTGACGAAGCGCGTCTGGCTGCCGCCAACGCCAACGTCGCTGCGGCGCGCGCGGCGCTGTTTCCAAGCATCCGCCTGACCGGTTCGACCGGCGCGCAAAGCAGCGCCTTGCAATCGCTGTTCGACGGCCCGAACCTGCTGGCCAATCTCGGCCTCTCGCTGACCGCGCCGATCTTCGACGGCGGCCGGCTGGCCAACCAGCGCGAGCTGGCGATCGCCCAGCAGCAGGAACTGGTGCAGGTATACCGGTCCACGGTGATCAACGCCTTGTCCGAGGTGGAAAAGGCCTTGGGCCAGATCGAAAGCCTGGAGCAGCAATATAAATTGAAGCGCACCGAAGTCGAACAGGCGCGCGTGGCGTTTGAATTATCGGAAGTGCGCTACCGGATCGGCGCCGAAGATCTGATGACCGTGCTCGATACCCAGCGCAGCCTGTCGGACGCGGACACCGCGCTGGGCCTGCTCAAGCTGCAGCGCCTGCAGGCCACCGTGACCTTGTATAAAGCATTGGGCGGCGGCTGGCGCGAAGACCCGACCCAGCCTCCGGCGCCGGATCTGCCGCCCTTGCCGTCCGAGGGCGGGACGGTGACTTATCCGGTGAAGCCGCGTTAGGCGGATGCTTCAGGTGCGCTTGGCTTGGTGCTTGTCATGGCTGCCGAGCTTTCTTGATTTTTTTCGGAATTCGTAGCCGCCATGAAGCCGGCCGTCACACAAAGAATCAAACCGATGCCATAGCTGATGAAGAAAGGTTCATCCAGTAAAAGAACCAGCCAGATGCAGGCCAGTATCGGCGTCAGGAACACCAACGGCGCTATGCGCGATACCTGCCCCAACTGTAATGCCCGCAGCCACCAGAAATACGACAAGCCGTTCACAACCACGCCGTTCACAAAAAGACTGAGCCACGCCTGCGTCGATGAGGGGAACCGTATGCCGCCATCGAACAGCACAGCTATCAGGGAAAATAGCGCGGCCCATGCAAAGAACAAGAACGCCGCGACTAATGCATGGCATATCAGTTTCTTCGACAAGACGGAAAAGAGTGCAAAAGACAAAGAGCCGATAAAGACGGCAGCCAAAACAGGAAGGTTTTCAAAATTGGCGGGATCGACTTCTCCCTTGGTTGCAACGACAACCACGCCAATAAAGCCCAGCATTGCTATCAGCACGGTTTTTCTGCTTCGCTTTTCCCGAAGGATGAAAGGAGAGAGCAGTACCGCCAATATGGGCCAAAGATATTGCACTACCAGGACAGTGACCGCATTCGATTTTGAATAGCCGTAATACAGGCAAAGGTAGTAGAGAAAGCAGCCGAGAAATCCGAGATAGGCGGTTTGGATTGCGTTGCTCTTTATCTGTTTCGCACAGTCTTGAATGCTGCGCCGAAGAAAAAATACCAAAAGGCCAAGGACGAGAGCCGATAGCACGTTGGATAAAAATAATAATTGCAATGCTGAGATATCAGCAGTTCCGACCTTTGAAATGACGGCGATGAGACTCCATGAAATGACACAGAGCATGGCAAAGATGATCGCTTTACTTGAGTTGTGTAAGTTCATTGATTTACTTCATTGGAAAAGTACAAGCATTGAATAATGTCGGTCGCGAACTGGTCCTTTAAAACAAAGGAAGTTGGCTGATCCGCTTGCAACTAAAGGAGATGGAATGATTGCAGCCTCAGCTTGGGCGATGGCGCGTGATTGTCCATGTTCGGATTCCGAATGACGGCCGGAGTGAAAGCAGGGGCGTTGTTGGCGTTGGCGGATTCTGCAAGTCTGGCGCGTTGTTCTTGCCGATGTTTGTTGTATTGATAATAGTTCGGGAAGCCCGACGCCCGTGCGACCTCCTTGCGCCGCGCATTGAGATATTGCGCCCCGTTCTCGAAGCCGCGCCTTCGTGCAAGAGCCTCGCGCAGAAATTGGCAATACTGCGCATGATTTTCAAAGCCATGCTTGCGCGCAGTCTTCCCGCGCATTTCACTATGGAATTTGTGCGTATCGGGCGAACCGTCCGCTTTTATATAACCGCGTCTTTGCGCGGTCAGCCTTGCCCTGTAGCGGCCATAGCCCGTTTGATCGAATACGCCGTCGGCTGACCTGAAGTCCGCCCTGCTTACACGTTCTCCTTTTAAATGCCGTTGATAAGCGGACAGATTTTCCTGGACGGCCGGTGCGGCGCTGTCTTCGATAAGCCGATAGCGGAAATGCTGTTGTGACGGGGAGGCGTTGACGCTTGCGGCATCTTGCTTCTGCGCCTCTGGATGATTGCTGTTACCGGCAAATGGCGGAGGCGAACCGACGGAGACATGGGAGATTGGAAACATGACTGTGCGCTTGAGGAGAAACGAAATACGTTCAAGGAAGCGCGCAGTATATCTTCTGAAACTCCTCGGCAGAACCCACTCTGTCAACTATACGACTACACCGCCACGGGCGCCTTGATATGCGGCTGGGCCTCATATCCCACAATCTCGAAATCTTCGAATTTGTAATCGAACAGCGAATCCGGCTTGCGCCGGATATTCAATTTCGGCAGTGGTCCCGGCGTGCGCGAAAGCTGTTCGCGCACTTGCTCCAGATGGTTCGAATACAGATGGCAATCGCCGCCGGTCCAGACGAAATCGCCGACTTCCAGGCCGGCCTGCTGCGCCACCATATGCGTGAGCAGGGCATAGGATGCGATATTGAACGGCACGCCGAGGAAGATGTCGGCGCTGCGCTGGTAAAGCTGGCAGGACAGTTTGCCGTCGGCCACGTAGAACTGGAAAAAGGCATGGCAGGGCGGCAGTTTCATCTGCGGAATGTCGGCCACGTTCCAGGCCGAGACGATGATGCGGCGTGAATCGGGATTACTTTTGATCTGCTCCATCACCTGCGAAATCTGGTCGATGTGCTTGCCGTCCGGCGTCGGCCATGAACGCCACTGATAGCCGTAGATCGGTCCCAGATCGCCGTTCTCGTCGGCCCATTCGTCCCAGATCTTGACGCCGTTTTCCTTCAGGTAGGCGATATTGGTGGAACCGGCCAGGAACCAGATCAATTCATGGATGATGGATTTGAGATGCAGTTTCTTGGTGGTCAGCAGCGGAAAGCCTTCCTGCAGGTCGAAGCGCATCTGATGCCCGAAAACCGATACCGTGCCGGTGCCGGTGCGGTCGGTTTTTTTGGTGCCGTGATCCTGCACATGGCGCATGAAGTCGAGATATTGACGCATGAAGGCTGCCTTGAAAAATCCGTGTTTGAAGAATCGATTTTAATCGATTTGAAGCAGACGTTTTAGAACCGGTATTCGCCAACCGTATGCTTGCTGAAATTATGCTTGCTGCCGCCGTTGACCTGATCCACCAGCCGTTTCGGGCTGGCGGCGGAAATGAAAATATCGGCGACCTGGTCCTTGCAGCGGAATTTCATCGCGGGGCTCAACAGCGAACGGCCCTTGATCAGCAGATGATGGAACAGCTTGGCCTTTTCGCTGGACAGCAGGATATGGATGTCCTTGCCGAAAGCCGAAAGCGGGATGTTCAGCCACCAGCCCTCGTCGCCTTCCTTCTTCACCACCGCGGCAAAAAACGTGTTGCGTTCGGTCAGCACATAGCCTTTGCCGGACTGGTTGACCATGGCGATGGCTTCGTTCTTGTTCATGTTCAGGCCTCGGAATTGAATTGCAGCGCCGCCAGGCTGGCGTACAGACCGCCGGCGGCGATCAGCGAGGCGTGATTGCCGGTTTCGACGATGCGGCCGTGTTCCAGCACGATGATGCGGTCGGCGCGTTGCACCGTGGCCAGGCGGTGCGCGATGACCAGCGTGGTGCGGCCGATCATCGCGGCTTCCAGCGCGCCTTGCACGGCGCGCTCGGATTCGGCGTCCAGCGCGCTGGTGGCTTCATCCAGCAGCAGCAGCGGCGGATTCTTCAGCAGGGCGCGCGCAATGGCGATGCGCTGGCGCTGGCCGCCAGATAAGCGCACGCCGCGCTCGCCCAGGAAACATTGGTAGCCGCCCGGCAGGCGCGCGATGAATTCGTCGGCGGCGGCCATTTTGGCGGCGGCGATGACTTCCTCGTCGCTGGCGCCGACACGGCCGTAGCGGATGTTTTCCATCGCGTTTTCGGAGAAGATCACGGTGTCCTGCGGCACGATGCCGATGGCGCCGCGCAGGGCGTGCAGATCGAGATATTTGATGTCGACGCCGTCGAGCAGGATGCTGCCCTGTTGCGGATCGTAGAAACGCAGCATCAACTGGAACAGCGTGGTCTTGCCGGCGCCGGAAGGGCCGACGATGGCCACCGTTTCGCCGGGCGCGGCGTCGAACGACAGCGCATGCAGGGCGGCCGTATCGGGACGCGACGGATAATGGAAATCGACCTCGCGCAGGCTCAGCGCGGCGCCGTTGGCGGTGCGCGGCGGCAGCAGGTCCGGCACCAGCGGCGATTGCACCGGCGAACGCGCCTGCAGCAAATACAGCAGGCGTTCGGTGGCGCCGGCCGCGCGTTGGGCGTCGCCCATCACTTCGGACAGCGCGCCGATCGAACCGGCCGTCAGGGAGGCATACAGAATGAACTGGCCCAGATCGCCGCCGGTCATGCGGCCCTGGATCACCGCGTGCGCGCCCAGCCACAGCACGAAAACGATGGCGCCGAACACCAGCAGAATGGCCAGCATGGTGAGGCTGGAGCGTGCGCGGATGCGTTGAATCGCGGTCTGGAACGCGCGTTCCACGCTGCCGCCGAAACGCTGCGCTTCAATGGCTTCGTGGGTAAAGGCCTGCACGGTCGGCATCGCATTCAGGATTTCGCCGGCCAGCCCGGAGGCGTCGGCGATGCGGTCCTGCGATTCGCGCGAGAGCTTGCGCACGCGGCGGCCGTACATGACGATCGGCACCACCACCAGGCCCAGCATGACGATGATGATCGAGGTCAGTTTGACGCTGGTAATGAACAGCATGATCATGCCGCCGATGAACAGCAGGAAGTTGCGCAGGGCCAGCGAGATGCTGGTGCCGACCAGGGTCTGGATCAGGGTGGTGTCGGTGGTCAGGCGCGACAGCACTTCGCCGGTCTTGGTGGTTTCGAAGAATTGCGGACTTTGGGAGACCACGTGCGTATAGACCGCGTTGCGCATGTCGGCGGTCACGCGTTCGCCCAGCCAGGACACCATATAGAAGCGCGCCGCGCTGGCCACCGCCAGCACCGCCGCGACGCCGAACAGCGCCAGGAAATACAGATCGATATGGTGCGAGCTGCTGCCGATGCCGGCGGCGCCGAAGCCAAGGTCGATCATTTGCTTGAATGCATAGGGAATCGTCAATGTGGCGGCGGCCGCGATCAGGAGCGCGATACCGGCCAGGATGAACTGCTTCCGGTAAGGGGCCAGGAACTGCATCAGGCCGCGTAATGTTGCCAGACTGCTCTTTGGACGTTCCGGCGATGGATTCTTGGTCATCTTTTTGATTAACTTTTGCGCGAAACCTGTGATTGTAAACTGAAACATGCGCAGGGTATGCGCATGTTGGGGTGATTGCCCGCCGGAGGGTTGGTTCGGCAGGCGCCTGACGGTGAATAGCTTGTGGCGTTGGCGTCGGATACCGCTTGAGGGGCTGCCGCCGATTTGCCGAAAATCGGCAAAATCGGCGCAAAATCAATAAGCTACGCCGCTGCCAGCGCTTTCGACGCGGCCGGCTTGGCGGCTTCGGCTTCCGTCGCCAGTTGCCGGTTGATCGCGCCCAGCACCGCCTTGAACGACGCGGTGACGATATTGGCGTCCACGCCGACGCCGAAGACGGTCGGCGAATCGTTCAGGCGCAATTCGATGTAGCTCGCGGCCTGCGCGTTGGCGCCTGCGCCCAGAGAATGCTCATGGAAGTCCATGAACTTGATATCGAGGTCGAGCGCATTGACGAAGGCGTCGATCGGGCCGTTGCCGTGGCCATGCAGGGTGAGCGGCTTGCCTTCGCGTTCGATGTCGATTTCGATTTCGATCGATTGTTTCTGGGCGGAATCTTCTTTCATCCGGTGCGCGCGATAGACGTACGGGCTGTTCTGATCCAGATATTCACGCTTGAAGATCGAATAGATGTCGGCGGCGGCGATTTCCTTGCCGGTGGCATCGGCTTCGCGCTGGATGGCGCGGCTGAATTCGATCTGCAGGCGGCGCGGCAAGGCCAGGCCGTATTCCATTTCAAGCAGGTAGGACATGCCGCCCTTGCCGGACTGGCTGTTGACGCGGATCACCGCATCGTAGCTGCGGCCCAGGTCGGCCGGATCGATCGGCAGGTAAGGCACTTCCCAGATGGCATCCGCCTGCTGCCTGGCGAAGCCCTTTTTGATCGCATCCTGGTGCGACCCGGAAAAGGCGGTAAACACCAGATCGCCGGCATAAGGATGGCGCGGATGGACCGGCAACTGATTGCATTCCTCGACGCATTGGCGCACCACGTCGATATCGGAAAAATCCAGGCCGGGATTGACGCCCTGGGTATACAGATTGAGCGCCAGCGTGACCAGGTCGACATTGCCGGTGCGTTCGCCGTTGCCGAACAGGCAACCTTCGACGCGCTGCGCGCCGGCCATCACGGCCTGTTCGGCGGAGGCGACGGCGGTGCCGCGGTCGTTATGCGGATGGACCGAAATGATTACCGAGTCGCGGCGTTCCAGGTTGCGGTGCATCCACTCGATCTGGTCGGCGTAGACGTTCGGCGTGCTGCATTCGACGGTCGAAGGCAGATTGAGAATGACCTTGCGCTGCGGCGTGGCCTTCCAGGTGGCGGTGACCGCGTCGCAGACTTCCTTGGAGAAGTCGAGTTCGGTCAGGCTGAACGATTCCGGCGAATACTCGAAGCGCCATTCGGTTTGCGGCAGCGCATCGGTCAGATCCTTGACCAGTTGCGTGCCGGTGACGGCGATCTGCCTGATTTCCTCGCGCGACATATTGAAGACGATCTTGCGGAATGACGGCGCGACGGAATTGTAAAGATGAATGACGGCCTGCTTGGCGCCGGCCACCGATTCCACCGTGCGGCGGATCAGTTCCTCGCGCGACTGGGTCAGCACGATGATGGTGACGTCGTCCGGAATGCGTTTTTCGTCAACCAGCTGGCGCACGAAGTCGAAATCGGTTTGCGACGCGGACGGGAAACCCACTTCGATTTCCTTGAGACCGGTCTTGATCAGCAGATCGAAAAACCGCAGCTTGCGCTCGACGCTCATCGGTTCGATCAGGGCCTGGTTGCCGTCGCGCAGGTCGGTGCTCATCCAGATCGGCGGTTTGTCGATGATCTGGTCGGGCCAGGTGCGGTCGCGCAATGCGACGGGCGGAAACGGCCGGTATTTCTGGGCTGGATTGCTTAACATCATGATGAACCTCTGCGTATTGTGTTTAATTCGTGTTTAATTCTTGTTGAATTCTTAATGAATTCATTCTTGAATCCGGTGTCGATCAGCTCGACGAATTGGGTGTTGCGTGGCGTTTAGGGCTGCCTGACTGCCACTTGCGCTAGGTCAGGCAACCGATCGGCAGCGGCAGTAGCGCCAGCGCACGCGCAAAGATCGTCAGGGCGATGGTTTCGCCGGTTCCGGAGCTTACGATCATAGGCTTGAAATACATAATGTAAGAGAGGCTGATATTTTAGTGCTTTTAACTTGCTTTTGGGCGTTGGCGCCAATTTCGGCGGCCTGATGATGCAAGATAGTGCTGTATCGACTGAAGTAAAACCGGTGGGCTATGCAGGTATCTGCGGCGCCGGATTTAGTTTAGCCGTAGCGATAGCAGTCGCGCCGGCAGGGAGCGGGCGGAGCGTAGTAGGGGGAAATGTACGGAAGACATGGGGTCAACTGTAGAAGATAGCTGGATATATTGTCAAGCGCTATCTAAATGGCGTTGGCGTTGGAACGCATTTCGTGAATATTTCCAAATTGCAACTAATTTGCCGGGGATGGTATTTTTTGAATTTATTTCAATTGTTTTTTTCTGCGCTGTCGATTTGGCCAGGCTTCGTTCGTTGTATCGATAACAGCGCAGGTTTCAGCAACGACGAAGCCGGGCTGCCATGATGCTTGATCCATAACCACAGGAGATTCAAATGACGCAATCCAACGTTAAACCGATTCCCGACAATATGCATGCCGTCACCCCGCATCTGATCTGCGACGGCGCGGCGGCAGCCATCGATTTTTATGTGAAAGCCTTTGGCGCCGAAGACTGCGCCCGTCTTCCCGGCCCGAACGGGAAGCTGATGCACGGCATGGTGCGCATCGGCGGCTCGGCCGTCATGCTGGCCGACGAATTTCCCGAGTGGGGCTCGTTCGGGCCGAAGGCGCTGAAGGGAACGCCGGTTACAATCCATCTGTATGTTGCGGATGTCGACAAGGTTTACGCAACGGCGGTCGCGGCCGGCGCCAAGGCCACGATGCCGCCGCAGGACATGTTTTGGGGCGATCGCTACGGCCAGGTGGAAGATCCGTTCGGCCACCGGTGGTCGATCGCCACGCATGTTCGCGATGTGCAGCCGGAAGAGATGAAAAAGGCAATGGAACAGCAGATGGCGGCGGGGCAATCATGCGGTTCATGATCCTGGTCAAGGCCAATCGCGACAGCGAGGCCGGCGTCATGCCAAGCACCGCGCTGTTGACCGCGATGGGCAAATATAATGAGGCATTGGTCAAGGCCGGCGTGCTGCTGGCCGGCGAAGGCTTGCATCCTAGTTCCAAGGGCGTGCGCGTCAGATTCGCCGACGGCAGGCAGACGGTGACCGAAGGGCCGTTCGGCAATACGGCTGAACTGCTGGCCGGCTTCTGGCTGATCCAGGTGAAATCGATGGCCGAGGCGATCGAATGGGTCAAGCGCTGTCCGATGGATGGCGGCACCGAACTTGAAATCCGCCAGGTGTTCGAAGCCGACGATTTCGGCGCCGAGATGACGCCGGAACTGAAGAAGCAGGAAGAAGATCTGCGCGCCCGCGTGGGGACCGGCAATAGGCCGGCAACTTGAACAGGAGAGCGGCATGAAATACATGATCTTGCGCAGGGCCGACGCCTTCACCGAACAGGAAAGCGGTCCGCAGCCGAGCGCGCAATTGCTGGAGGCGATGGGCACGTATCACGAGAAGATGCATGCGGACGGCATTTTGCGCGCGGCCGAGGGTTTGCATCCCAGCGTCAAAGGCGCGCGGCTGAAAATATCGAAGGGCAAGACCGAAGTGATCGACGGTCCGTTCACGGAAACCAAGGAACTGATCGCCGGCTTTTCGATGGTCGAGCTGCCGTCGAAACAGGAAGCCGTCGATCTGGTGAAACGCTGGCCGCCGCTGGATGGCGACGTCACGCTGGAAATCCGCGAGGTCGGCTGCGTCGGCGGCTGCCCGGGCATTGAAGCCGAAGCGGCAGCGGCGCAAGCGGCCAAGGCGGCGCCTGCCTTGCAACCGGACGCCAGGCGCTACATGGTGCTGCTGCGTTCGAACGGCTTCAGCGAAACCGAGGCCATTCCCGACGCCGGCACCATGGATGCCTTGATGGCGTTCAATCAGGCCGGCGTGCGCGAAGGGCGGATCCTGGCCGGCGAAGGACTGCGCGGCAGCGCCCTCGGCGCCCGGGTCGCTTTCGAAGGCGGCAAGATGAGCGTGATCGACGGGCCTTTTACCGAGATCAAGGAGTTGATCGCCGGTTTTTGGCTGATCCGCGCCAATTCGCTGCAGGATGCGATCGAATGGGCCAGGCGCTGCCCGTATCCGACCGCGGTCGACGGCGAAGTCGAGGTTGAAATCCGCCTGGTGTACGAAGCGGACGAGTTCGACGAATTCACGCCGGAACTGCGCGACGCGGAAGAGCGCATGCGGGCGCAATTGCTGGAGTCCGGCATGCAGATGACGCTGGCCGGCGCCGGCGGCCAGGCCTGATGACGGCCGCGGCGGCGCCCGCATGAGGCCGGCGCTGCCGCCATCGGCCGGGCCGCCATCCGATGCGCATCGCGCCATCGAGGCGGTCTGGCGCATCGAATCCTCGCGCATCATTGCCGTGCTCACGCGCATGCTGCGCGACGTCGGGGTGGCCGAAGAACTGGCGCAGGATGCGCTGGTTGCCGCGCTCGAACGCTGGCCCGCGGACGGGCTGCCCGAAAATCCGGCGGCCTGGCTGATGACGGTGGCCAAGAACCGTGCGCTGGACCGCCTGCGGCAGTCCCGATTGCACGGCGAAAAGAAAGCCGAGCTGACGCTGGAAGTCGAATCGCAGTTGCAGGACGCCATGCCGCCGCAGCCCGATGCCGGGCTGGACGACGACATCGGCGACGACATGCTGCGGCTGGTGTTCATTGCCTGCCATCCGGTGCTGCCGACCGAAGCGCGGGTGGCGCTGACGCTGCGCTTGCTTGGCGGCCTGACCACCGATGAAATCGCACGCGCTTTCCTGGCGCCGGAAACCACCATCGCCCAGCGCATCGTGCGCGCCAAGCGCACGCTGTCCGAAGCGCGGGCGCCGTTCGAAGTGCCGCCGGCGGATCAATTGGCCGCGCGGCTGGCGTCGGTGCTGCAGGTCATTTACCTGATTTTCAATGAGGGCTACGCGGCCAGCGCGGGCGACGACTGGCTGCGGCCGGCGTTGTGCGAGGAGGCGCTGCGGCTGGGCCGGGTGCTGGCCGAGTTGATGCCGGCGGCATCCGAAGTGCATGGGCTGGTGGCGCTGATGGAAATCCAGTCCTCGCGCGCCCGCGCCAGGGTTGATGCGAACGGGGTGCCGGTGCTGCTGCTGGAACAGGATCGTTCGCGCTGGGACCGCCTGTTGATCGGCCGCGGCCTGGCTGCCCTGGAGCGGGCCGCGCAGCTCGGCGGCGCCTATGGGCCGTATGCATTGCAGGCGGCGATCGCGGCCTGCCACGCGCGCGCGCTGACGCCCGAAGAAACCGACTGGACGCGCATTGCAGCGCTATACGATGCGCTGGCGCAATTGATGCCGTCGCCGGTGGTGGAACTCAATCGCGCGGTGGCATTTTCGATGGCGTTCGGCCCGGCGGCCGGGCTGGAATTGGCGGACCGGCTGGTCGCCTTGCCGGCGCTGAAAAATTATCATCTGCTGCCCAGCGTGCGCGGCGATTTCCTGGCCAAGCTCGGCCGGCTCGACGAGGCCCGCATCGAGTTCGAACGCGCCGCCGCGCTGACCCGCAACAACCGCGAGCGCACGCTGCTGCTGGCGCGGGCCCGCGATTGCGAACAACGTTGATCAAGCGGCCTGAGAGGCAAACCCGGGCGAGGCCGGGCGTTGTACTGCGTTCGTGTCCCCCGCCGGCCTTCGGCCGTCTCCTCCTTTACCTCACTTCGCACAACACCCCGCCTCGCCCGGGTTTGCCTCTCAGGCCGCTTCCAGCCGCGCCGCGCGCTTGATCGATTGCGGCGGCATGCCATAGGCGCGGATGAAGGCGCGGCGCATGCGTTCCGGATCGGAAAAGCCGGTTTCCCGCGCCACCACATCGATAGGATGGCTGCTGCTTTCAATCATCGAGCGCGCTGCTTCCACGCGCAGCGTCTCCACCGCCTTCGCCGGCGATTGCCCGGTTTCCAGGCGGAAGGCGCGGCTGAACTGGCGCCGGCTCAGATGGGCCGCATCGGCCAGTTCATCCACGCTCAATGCCTTGTGCAGGTTTTTCTTGGCGTAGCTGAGGGCGGTCTGGATGCGGTCCGATTTCGGTTCCAGTTCCAGCAATGCCGAGAACTGCGATTGCCCGCCGCTGCGGCGGTGATACACCACCATGTGCCGCGCGATCGTGCGCGAGGCTTCCACGCCGAGATCGCTCTCGGCCAGCGCCAGGCACAGGTCGATGCAGGCGGTCATGCCGGCTGAACTCCAGTACTTGTCGTCGTTGATGAAAATCCGGTCTTCCTCGACTTTTGCTTTCGGGTATTGCCGCTGCAGATCGCGCGCCTGGCACCAGTGCGTGGTGACGCGGCGGCCGTCCAGCAGGCCGGCCTCGGCCAGCAGATAGGCACCGGTGCATATGCTGGCGGTGCGGCGCGAGGCCGCGCTGGCGCTGCGCAAAAAAGCGGTGAAGACGGCCGAGGAAACCACCGGTTCCATCGCGCCGGCCACCAGCACGGTATCGAAACTGCTGTTTTCATGCGCCGCGAACGGTTCCGTATCGATGCGCACGCCGGCCGAGCTGGCCACCGCGCCGCCGTGTTCGGACAGCATGGCGATATCGTAAAACGGACCGCCGGGCAAGCCGTTGGCGACCTCGAATACCGTCACCGCCGACAGGTCGACGATCTGGAAACCCGGAAAAACGATGAAGGCGACGGATTTTTTCATATTGGCCTGAAAGGAGGTATCTATGTCACATGGGACGCAGAATAAGACCATAGACTGCGTCTGTCAACTACATCAAAGGAATCGACATGACCACCTCAACAAACAATGGCAATAAAGGCAACAAAGGCACGGCGCTGATCACGGGCGCTTCCTCCGGCATCGGCGCCGTGTATGCGGATCGTCTGGCGCGGCGCGGCTACGATCTGATCCTGGTGGCGCGCGACCATCGGAAACTCAGTGCCGTGGCCGCCGATCTGGCCGCCAAAACCGGCCGCAAGATCGATATCATCGCGGCCGACCTGGGCGTTGCGGCGGATTTGAAGACGGTCGAACAGCGTCTGCGCGGCGACGCCGGCATCAGCATGCTGGTCAATAACGCCGGCCTCGGCGCCACTAAAACGCTGATCGATTCCGGCGTGGAAGAGCTGGATGCGCTGATTTCGATCAACGTGCAGGCGCTGACCCGCCTGACCCATGCGGCCGCGCCGGCGCTGGTTGCGCGCGGCCACGGCAGCATCATCAATATCGCTTCGATGGTCGCGTTGTCGCCGGAAATCCTGAACGGCGTGTATGCGGCCAGCAAGAGTTATGTCATGGTGCTCACGCAATCCCTGCATCACGAATTGAAAGACAAGGGCATCCAGGTGCAGGCAGTCCTGCCGGGCGCCATCGGCACGCCGTTCTGGGATCGCGCCGGCGTGCCGGTATCGCATTTGCCCGAATCCATCGTGATGACGGCGGACGATCTGGTCGATGCGGCGCTGGCCGGCTTTGACCAGGGCGAGCTGGTGACGATTCCGTCGCTGCCGGACGTGGCGCAGTGGGAGAAATTCAACGATGCGCGCCTCGCGATGGGACCGAATCTGTCGCTGACCAAACCCGCGGCGCGGTATGGAGTAAAGGCATAAGCGGACGCATGCCGCTCCTGCCGATAAAACGCCCCTGCGGCAATCTGTCGCGGGGGCGTTTTGCGTTGTCGTCGATTTTGAACGATTTCCGGTAAAAATTGCCTATGATCCTGGTGTTAGAATCGTTCCCATTCATTCTCCGGGCGCCAGAATCCCAGATGCAAGAAGCAAGCGAATTGATAGCGTGCCACGAGTGCGACGCGGTTTACCAGCGGCTCCGGCTGAAGCAGCAGGAAATCGCGCATTGCGAACGATGCGGCGCCGAACTCGAGCGTAACGTGGAACGGCAACTGGCGACCATGGTGCCGCTGGCGGTCGCCTGCCTGATTGTGTTCATCATCGCCAATACCTTTCCTATCGTGCAAATCGAAATGCAGGGCATTCGCAGCAGCACCACGCTGCTGGGGGCGGTGATCGCGCTGACCAGGGAGGGCATGGCGCCGGTGGCGGTGCTGGTGCTGGCCACCACGATGCTGTTTCCGCTGCTGCAATTGCTGATTCTGCTTTACCTGCTGTTGCCGCTGCCGCGCCGCGGTGTTCCCGCCGGCTTCAATCAGTTGGCGCGGCTGCTGCTGATGCTGCGGCCCTGGGGCATGGTCGAAGTCTTTCTGCTGGGCGTGCTGGTGGCGCTGATCAAGCTGTCCAGCCTGGCGGAGGTGATTCCGGGCGTCGCTTTGTGGGCCTTCGCGGTGCTGACGGTGCTGCTGGTGCTGGTCGTCACTTTCAGTCCGCGTTATCTGTGGCAGGTGCGGGATGCGCCGGACCGCATTCTTGGCAAGGGATCGTCCGCATGATTTGGCGCCGCGATCGGGAAAACATCGACAGAGGCATCGATAAAAACGGCGACGGCGACGGCGGCCAGGTCGACTTCGAATGCTGGGGGGAAGCGCTGAGCCAGGAAGCCAGCGGCGCGCCGGCGCCGACCGCGGCCAGCCAGCGCATGATCGCCTGTCAGGCCTGCGGCACGGTCTGGCGCGACGCCTGCGACGGCGAAGCCTGCGACCGCTGCGGCGCCGAGCTGCATAGCCGCAAGCCCGACAGCGTCCAGCGCACTTGGGCCTTCCTGATCGCCGCCTGCATTCTGTATGTCCCCGCCAATCTGCTGCCGGTCATGATTACTTCGACGCTGCTGGACGAGCAGCGCGACACCATCATGAGCGGCATTATCTATTTCTGGGTCAGCAACGAATGGGGATTGGCGGCGATCGTGTTCATCGCCAGCTTCATGGTGCCGCTGTTCAAACTGGCATCGATGACACTGATGGTGCTCAGCGCGCAGCACGGCACGACTTGGCGCCTGCTGCAGCGGGCCCGGCTGTACCGGCTGGTGGAATTCATCGGACGCTGGTCGATGCTGGATGTATTCGTGGTGTCGCTGCTGGCGGGGCTGGTGCAGATTCAAGGCTTTGCGACCATTACGCCGGGGCCGGGCGTGGCCGCATTCGGCGCGGTCGTGGTGCTCACCATGCTGGCGTCCATGAGCTTCGATCCGCGCCTTGCGTGGGATCATCTGCACAATAATGCATTGGAAACAGGAACGGAAAGCGATTGCCATGAGTGAAGAAAATCCACAACTGCCGGCGGTTCCTCCCGCCGCGCCCCGTCCGCGCCGCGTGCGCCGGCGCAATTGGCTGCCTTCGCTGGTCTGGCTGATTCCGCTGATTGCCGCGATCATCGGCGTGACGCTGGCGGTCAGGATATTGTCCGATCGCGGTCCGCAGATCACCATCACTTTCCGTTCCGCCGAAGGACTGGAAGCCGGCAAGACCCGCGTCAAATACAAGGACGTGAATATCGGCACGGTGCAGAGCATCCGCCTGAGCCCGGATCGCACGCATATCCAGGCCAAGGTGCAGTTGAGCAAGGAAGCCAAGAGCTTCACTGCCGACGACACGCGCTTCTGGGTGGTGCGGCCGCGGGTGGCGGCGTCGGGCGTATCGGGCATCGGCACCTTGTTGTCCGGCGCCTTTATCGCGGCCGATGCGGGCACCTCGGAAAATACCGTGGACGAATTCACCGGGCTGGAAGCGCCGCCGATCATTACGCGCGACGCTTCCGGCAAGCAATTCGTGATTCACGCCGACGATCTGGGTTCGCTCGATATCGGATCGCCCGTGTATTACCGGCGCATCGCGGTCGGCCAGGTGGCGGCCTACGAACTGAATCCGGATGGCAAGGGCATTACCTTGCGGCTGTTCGTGAACGCGCCGTATGACAAATTCGTCGGCCTCAACACACGCTTCTGGCACGCCAGCGGACTGGATGTCGAACTCAATGCCAGCGGTTTCAAACTGCGCACGCAAGCGCTGGCGACCATATTGCTGGGCGGTGTTGCGTTCCGCGCGCCGGACGACGATTTCGGCGCTGCCGCCGGCGAGAATACCGAATTCCAGCTGGCCGCCGACGAGGATACCGCGCTGAAGCCGCCGGATGGGCGCGCCGAAACCTTGCTGCTGTACTTCAAGCAATCGTTGCGCGGCCTGGCGCCGGGCGCGGCGGTCGATTTCCGCGGCGTGACGCTGGGCGAAGTCAAGTCGATCGGGGTCGAATACGATGCCAAGGCGCGTGAGTTCGTGATGCCGGTGCTGGTGCAGATTTATCCGGACCGCCTGGGGCGCAAGCTGTTGTCGGGCGCGCGCAGCGAAGTGAGCAATTACAACGACAGGCAGCGCTTCGAATTCTTCGTCAAGCGTGGATTGCGGGCGCAATTGCGGACGGGGAATCTGCTGACCGGACAGAACTATGTGGCGCTGGATTTCTTCCCGCAGGCGGCGCCGGCGCCGTTCGATCCGAATGCGTCGCCGCTGGTTTTGCCGACCATTCCCGGCGCGCTGGATGAATTGCAGACGCAGATCGGCGAGATCGCGCGCAAGCTGAGCAAAGTGCCGTTCGACCAGATCGGCGCCGATTTGCGGACCACGCTGAAGACCCTGGACCGCACCTTGAACAGCGCGGAGCAGCTGACACAGCATCTGAATAACGATGTGGCGCCGGAAGTGACGGCGGCGATGAAGGACGTGCGCAAGACCTTGGATTCAGCCAACAAGACGCTGGCCGAAGATGCGCCGCTGCAGCAGGATCTGCGCCAGACGCTGGAAGAAGTATCGCGCGCCGCGGGTTCTCTGCGCGTGCTGACCGATTATCTTGAACGCCATCCGGAATCGTTGATCCGAGGCAAGCCGGAGGATGCAAAATGAAGCGGACAATAAAGCGAAGCGGCGACAAGGGCAGTGCGGCCGCGGTGGTGGCCGGATTTGCGGCGGTATTTTTGCTGGCCGCCTGTGCGTCCGCGCCGCCGCTGCGGTTCTACAGCCTGGCGGCGCCCGCCTCGTCCGCGGCCATGGATGCGGCGCCGGTCCGCAGCGCCGGCATGTTTATCGACGTATTGCCGGTAGGCGTGCCGGAACGCCTGGCGCGGCCGCAACTGGTGGTGCGCAAAGGAAACGGCAGCGACGCACGCATGGATGTGCTGGAGCAGGACCGCTGGACCGCGCCGTTCAATAATGAATTGCACGACGCCCTCGCCGACGGCATCGCGGCCCGGCTGGGCGCGGTCGATGCCCGGCACGGCGGCCGCCAGGCCGGGCAGCCGGTCTATCGCATCGCGGTCAATCTGCGGCAGTTCGATGCCATCAGCGGCGAGCGCGTGGACGCGGCGTTCGGCTGGACTGTGACGCGTGCCGAAGACGGCCGTTCGGCCTCCTGCCAGGCGGCATACTCGGTGCCGGCAGGCGGCGTGGGCGGTACCGGGGCATTGGTGGCCGCGATGCAGAAGACGGTGGCGCTGGCGACCGTTGCGATTGCCGCCACGGTCGACAGTGTGAAGAACGGCACGGCGCCGGCTTGCGGATAAAGAGATGTGAGGTACCTGAGGGCATGAAAAAAGCCGCTACGGAAATTTCCGTAGCGGCTTTTTTATTGGAGCACCGCGAGTTTCAGCGGTGTTTTTACGATGCAGCCGGCAATCAACGATCGCCGTACGAACGGCGTGCGCCGTCAGGGCGTGCATTCGCACCCTTGTAACCGCCGCCGCTGCCGCCGTCCTTGCGCGGTGCGCCCGGCTTGCTGAACGTGCGGCCGGCCGGCCGTGGTGCGCCGCCGCGGTTGTCGCCCGGCTTCCAGCCGCCCGGACGATGGCTCGAACGCGAGGTCGACGCTGTTTTCTTCGGCTCGAAGCCTTCCACGACATCGACCGGAATCAGTTGCTTGGTAAAGCGCTCGATCCGTTTGACGTTCATGCCTTCGGCATGGTTGACCAGCGATACGGCGACGCCGTTGCGGCCGGCGCGGCCGGTACGGCCGATGCGGTGAACGTAATCTTCAGGGAATTTCGGCAGATCGTAGTTGAACACGTGCGTGATCGCCGGGACGTCGATGCCGCGCGCGGCAACGTCGGTGGCCACCAGTACGCGGATCTGGCCGCGGCGCAGGCTGTCCAGCGTGCGGTTGCGCGCGCCCTGGTGCATGTCGCCATGCAATGCGGCGGCGGCGAAACCGGCGATGTTCAGGCGGTCGGCAATGGTGTCGGCGTCGCGCTTGGTGGCGGTGAAGACCACGGCCTGGTCCATCGATTCGTCGCGCAACAGATGATCCAGCAGGCGGTTCTTGTGCGACAGATCGTCGACGAACAGAACGCGCTGCGAGATGTTTTCGTGCTTGGTGGCGGAACCCTGGATCTGGATGACCAGCGGATTGCTGGTGATGCGCTTGGCCATATTGCCGACCACGCCGTCGAGCGTTGCCGAGAACAGCATGGTCTGGCGCGTTTCCGGCGTCGCCGCGACGATTTTTTCGATGTCGTCGATAAAGCCCATGTCCAGCATGCGGTCGGCTTCGTCCAGCACCAGGATTTGCAGTTGCGAGAAATCGATCTTGCCCGAATCCATATGGTCGATCAGGCGGCCGGGCGTGGCCACCAGGATTTCAGGGTTTTTCGCCAGCAATTGCATTTGCTTCGGATAAGGCATGCCGCCCAGGATCGAAATGGCGCGGATGCGGCGCATGTACGAACCGTATTTTTCGGTCGCGGTGGTCACTTGCAGGGCCAGTTCGCGGGTCGGCGTCAGCACCAGCATTTTCGGTTGCGCAGGCTTGAAACGGGGACGGTCGCCGCGTGCGCGGGCAGCCTGGTTTTCCTGGTTCGGTGTTTTGCCGCCGACAGGCGCTTCGACCGGGGCGGATGCGAATTTGTGCAATGCAGGCAGCATGAATGCGGCGGTTTTGCCGGAACCGGTCTGGGACGAGACCATCAGGTCGCGGCCGGCGATGGCGGCAGGAATCGCTTGTTCCTGCACACCGGTTGGCTTGGTATAGCCGGCTTCGGTCAGTGCTTTCAGAACGGATTCGTGCAGGCCAATAGCTTCAAAAGTCATATTATTTCTTTCGTAAAGATCAGCGCCCGGCATTTGTTATGCAAATGCGCAGGACGCAAAATAGCAACGCCAACCAAGAACGAAATGACTAATGACTGACAAAAGAAATTTCGGCACAAAAGCTTTGCGCCGGGACGGTGTCAGGATCGACACACAAGGCGGGAGGGCTTTTACAACACAATGTCCAGTGGGGGACATGTTAAGGCTTGCGAAGCTGCTGTTCGAAGCGCCTGCAGTCATCGGGTGAACGATCGGAAGCGGCGCATTCAGGGTTGTGCGCTGTGTATTGCAACGCACAAAGCGCATGATACATGAATTCCTGATGGCATGGATAAATCTTCATCAGGAATTCAAATATCTGACGCTTTCCGACAGCGCCGCCGCTTATGGCGATTCCTGCGGTTTGGCGGAATTTAACCGAATTTTCCGCAGGATTGCCCCATTTTTACGCGGTAATACTTACTCTGTGATGCCGCCGACGATGCGCGAAAAACCGCCGTCGACGTAGGTGATTTCACCGGTGATGCCGCCGGCCAGATCCGATAACAGGAACGCCGCGGTATTGCCGACGTCTTCCTGCGTCACATTCCGGCGCAGGGGCGAATTGGCCGCCACGAAGCCGAGAATCTTGCCGAAGCCCTTGATGCCGCTGGCGGCGAGGGTCTTGATCGGGCCGGCGGAAATGCCGTTGACCCGCACGCCCTTCGGCCCCAGCGATTCGGCCAGATAGCGCACGCTGGCTTCCAGCGAAGCCTTGGCCAGGCCCATGGTGTTGTAGTTCGGCACGACGCGCTCGGCGCCCAGGTAGGTCAGCGTGAGCAAGGCCGAATTGGGCCGCAGCAGCGGCAGCGCGGCCTTGGCCATCGCCGGAAAGCTGTAAGAGGAGATGTCGTGGGCGATCTTGAAGCCTTCGCGCGACAGGCCTTCGAGGAAGTCGCCGGCAATCGCTTCGGATGGCGCGAAGCCGATCGCATGCACCAGGCCGTCGAGCTGGTCCCAGGATTTGCCCAGATCGGCAAACAGGGCGTTGATCTGGTCGTCGCTGCCGACGTCGCAGTCGAAAATCAGCTTGCTGCCGAATTCCTCGGCAAATTTGGTGATCCGTTCCTTGAAGCGCTCGCCGACGTACGTGAAGGCCAGTTCGGCGCCTTCGCGCTTGCACGCTTCCGCAATACCGTAGGCGATCGAGCGATTCGACAGCAGGCCGGTGATCAGGATTTTTTTACCTTGCAGAAATGCCATAAGGACTCCGAGTGTGTTGCACCGATATATGAGATGCGTTCCATGGGATGACTTCTCCCAAAACTGCCGAGATTGTAGGGGCTAGCGCAGAGTAGGGCAACTTTTCGCTTGTTGCAATGCGGAGGGCTGATTATGCGAGGTCTTATTATTTATAAGGTCGTCCTAATTTTCCGTAGGGCACCTTATAGGCTTTGTGTACAATAATTCAACGCAACTCCACCCAGCCCGGGCGCATGGTCAAATTTATCCTCTCCGTCATCCTGACGAGTCTGTTATTGCCATTTGCCGCGCCGACCAGCTACGCCGAACATGCGTTTTCGCTGTACGGCACGCCGAAATATCCGGCCGGATTCAGCCACTTCGATTACGTCAATCCGGACGCGCCCAAGGGCGGCACGCTGTATCTCGCCAATCCCGACCGCCGCACCAGCTTCGACAAATTCAATCCGTATTCGCTGAAAGGCAATGCCGCCGCCGGCGTCGGCTCGCTGATGTTCGAGACGCTGGCGGTCGGGTCGATGGACGAGGTCACCTCCATGTACGGCCTGCTGGCCGACGACATGCAATTGGCGCCGGACCGCATGGCGATGACCTTTCATCTGAACAGCAAGGCGCGCTTCAATAACGGCGATCCGGTGCTGGCGGCGGACGTCAAGTATTCCTACGACACGCTGCTGGCCTATGGCGCGCCGCAATTCAGATCGATTTTCGCCGACGTCAGGCAATGCGTGGTGGTGGATCCGCAGACCGTGCGTTTCGAGTTCAAGACCAAAAACCACGAGCTGCCGCTGATCGTGGGCGGGGTGCCGATATTCTCGCGCAAATGGGCGCCGGGCGTCCGGTTCGACAAGATCCAGCTGACCCCGCCGATCAGTACGGGGCCGTACCTGATCGAAAAGTTCGACGTCGGCCGTTCGATCATCTACAAGCGCAATCCCGATTATTGGGCCGCCGACCTGCCGTCGCGCAAGGGCATGTACAACTTCGGCCGCATCCAGTACCGCTTTTATTCCGATAACGTGGCGCGGCTGGAAGCGTTCAAGGCCGGCGAATTCGACGTCTCGGTCGAGTACGCCGCCAAAAGCTGGGTGCGCGATTATCACGGCGCCAAATTCGACAGCGGCGCGATCGTCAAGCGCGATTTCGTCCACTCGAACGGCGCCGGCATGCAGGGTTTCGTGATGAATCTGCGCCGTCCGCAATTCCAGGATCTGCGGGTGCGCCAGGCTCTGGGCCTGGCGCTGGATTTCGAATGGCTGAACCGGCAATTGTTCTATAACCAGTACCGGCGGATCTATTCGTATTTCAACAACAGCGAGATGGCCGCCACCGGCGTGCCGCAGGGCGCTGAACTGGCCTTGCTGCAATCGCTGCAGGCCGGCGGCGTGAAACTCGATCCGGCGGTTTTCGGGCCGGCGCCGCTGCCGCCGAACACCAATCCGCCCGGTTCCCTGCGCGCCAATCTGCTGAAGGCGCGCGCCTTGCTGGAACAGGCCGGCTGGGTGTATCGCGACGGCGCCTTGCGCAATGCCAAGGGCGAACAGTTCCGTTTCGAAATCCTGGACGATGCGGGGCCGATGTCGCGCATCATCAGCGCCTATGCACGCAATCTGGCCAAGCTCGGCATCGAAGTCGACCAGCGCACCGCCGATTACGCCTTGCTGGCCAAGCGCATGGACGATTTCGATTTCGACATGACCAGCGTGCGCTTTCCGGATGTGTCCAGTCCGGGCAACGAAATGTTCGACCTGTTCGGCTCGAAGGCGGCCGATCAGCCGGGCTCGAACAACGCATGGGGCCTGAAGGATCCGGCGGTGGACCGCATCATCGAGGCGCTGGTCGCGGCCGACACCCGGCCGGCATTGAACGCCGCGGCGCGCGCGCTGGACCGCGTGCTGCTGCACAAGGCGATCACGATTCCGCAATGGTATTCGTCGACGCACCGGATCGCCTATGCCAACCGGTTCGGCATGCCGGCCGTGCTGCCGCTGTATTACCAGGCCGATCCGTATGTGATTTCGACCTGGTGGCAGGTCAAGCCGAAATAACTTGAACAGGAAAATGGGCTGGCGATGAATATCTGGTCTTATATATTGAAGCGCGTGCTGCTGATGATTCCGACCTTGTTCGGCGTGGTCGCCATTACCTTCGCGGTGATTCAGTTCGTGCCGGGCGGACCGGTCGAACAACTGCTGCTGGAGATGAAGGGGCGCAGCAACGGCGCCGAATCAGGGGGAGGCGGCGCAGGCGCTGCCGCCGGCGCATCGAACAGCCAATACCGCGGACGGCAGGGCATGGACGCCGAGCAGGTCAAGGAAATACAGGCGCTGTACGGTTTCGACAAGCCGGTCGGCGAACGCTTCTGGCAAATGCTGAAGGGCTTCGCCCGCTTCGATCTGGGCCAGAGTTTTTACCATCATGCGGATGTCTGGACACTGGTGGTTTCGAAGCTGCCGGTTTCGATCACGATCGGGCTGTGGACTTTTTTCCTGACCTATCTGATCTCGATTCCGCTCGGCATCGCCAAGGCGGTGCGCGCCGGCAGCCGTTTCGACGCGGTCAGCGGCGCGGCGGTATTGATCGGCTATTCGATTCCGGGTTTTGTGCTGGGCGTATTCCTGTTGGTGATGTTCGGCGGCGGCAGCTTCGTGCAATGGTTTCCGCTGCGCGGCCTGACCTCGGACAACTGGGCCGATCTGTCCCTGTTCGGCAAGGTTACCGATTACCTGTGGCATATCGCCATGCCGGTGACGGCCTCGGTGGCCGGATCGTTCGCGGTGATGACGATGCTGACCAAGAATACTTTTCTCGACGAAATCCGCAAACAGTATGTAATGACGGCGCGCGCCAAAGGGCTGAGCGAACGCGCGGTGCTGTACAAGCATGTATTCCGCAATGCGCTGATCCCGCTGGTGACAGGGTTTCCGGCGGCCTTCATCGGCGCCTTCTTCGCCGGCAGCCTGCTGATCGAGACGCTGTTTTCGCTCGACGGGCTGGGTTTGCTGTCGTATGAATCGGTCATCCGGCGCGATTATCCGGTGGTGATGGGCACGCTGTATCTGTTTACGCTGATCGGCCTGGTGGTCAAGCTGCTCGGCGACCTGTGCTACGTCTGGGCCGATCCGCGCGTGCAATTCGAAAGCCTGGCATGAGCGCGGAATTGAATATGCCCCCCACCGTTTCGCCGGGCCGCGCGCTGTGGCGCGATTTCCGCAAGACCCGCAGCGGCTACTGGAGCCTGGTGATTTTCCTGGCGCTGTTCGGCATCAGCATGATGGCCGAACTGGTCTCCAACGACAAGCCGCTGATCGCGCGCTACAACGGCGAGATCGTGCTGCCGATCCTGTCCGATTTTTCGGAGAAGCGTTTCGGCGGCGATTTCGATTCGCCGGCCGATTACCACGATCCCTTCATTCGCGATCAGTTCCGCAAGAACGGCAACTGGGCGATCTATCCGCTGAATCAATACCGTTTCGATACGCTCAATTATTTCTCGGCGCAGCCGAATCCGGCGCCGCCTTCCGCCGAAAACCGGCTCGGCACCGACGACCGCGGCCGCGATGTGCTGGCGCGGCTGTTGTACGGTTTTCGGGTATCGGTGCTGTTCGGCCTGGCGCTGACGCTGACCGGCGTCGCGCTGGGCGTGCTGACGGGGGCAATCCAGGGCTACTTCGCCGGCCCCACCGATTTGCTGTTTCAGCGTTTCATGGAAATCTGGGGCGCCATGCCGGAACTGTATCTGTTGATTATCTTTTCCTCGATTTTCCAGCCCGGCCTCGGCCTGCTGCTGATCCTGCTGTCGCTGTTCGGCTGGATGGGGCTGTCGGATTATGTGCGCGCCGATTTCCTGCGCAACCGGCATCTCGACTATGTGCAGGCCGGCCGCGCGCTGGGGCTGTCGAACCGGCAGATCATCTGGCGGCATATCCTGCCGAACAGCCTGACGCCGGTGGTGACCTTTCTGCCGTTCCGCATGAGCGCGTCGATCCTGGCATTGACCAGCCTCGACTTCCTCGGCCTGGGCGTGCCGCCGTCGACGCCGAGCCTGGGCGAATTGCTGGCGCAGGGTAAAAACAATCTGGATGCCTGGTGGATCGCATTGTCGACCTTCATCGTGCTGACCGTCACGCTGCTGCTGCTGACCGGCATCGGCGATGCGTTGCGCAATGCGCTCGACGTCAGGAGGCGCAATTGAGCACGCCATTGATACAGATACAGAATCTGTCGGTCGCATTCGGTGCCGATACCGCGAACGCGCCGAAGGCGGTGCATGACGTCAGCTTCAGCATCGCGCCGGGCGAAAAATTCGCGCTGGTCGGCGAATCCGGTTCCGGCAAGACGGTCACCGCGCTGTCGCTGCTGCGGCTGAACCAGGACGTGCGCTACGACGGCAGCATCCTGTTCGACGGCAAGGATTTGCTGCGGCAATCCGAACGCGCCATGCGCGGCGTGCGCGGCAACGACATCGCCATGATTTTCCAGGAGCCGATGACGGCGCTCAATCCGCTGTTTTCGATCGGCAACCAGATCGCCGAGGTGCTGCGGCTGCACGAGGGCCTGGGCAACCGCGCCGCGGCCTTGCGCGCGGTCGAGCTGCTGGACCATACCGGCATCGCCGAGCCGGCCCGGCGCGCCAATGCGTTTCCGCATCAATTGTCGGGCGGGCAGCGGCAGCGCGCCATGATCGCCATGGCGCTGGCATGCCGTCCCAGGCTGCTGATCGCGGACGAGCCGACCACGGCGCTGGACGTGACGATCCAGGTGCAGATTCTTGAATTGCTGAACCGGCTGCAGCGCGAAGAAAACATGGCCGTGCTGATGATTTCGCACGATCTGAACCTGGTGCGGCATTTCGCCGACCGGGTCGGCGTAATGGAGCATGGCCGCCTGATCGAGGCCGCGCCCGGCGCCGAGCTGTTCGACCATCCGCGCGAGGCCTATACCCGAAAATTGCTGGCCAGCCATCCGCAACGCCTGGTCGAGGCAATCGATGAAGGCGCCGAAGCCGCGCCGCTGATCCGCGCCGCCGGCTTGCGCTGCACGTTCAAGATCAGCCGCGGCTGGCTGCGCAAGGAAAATTTCGTCGCCGTCGACAACGCCGGTCTGGCGCTGGCGCGCGGCAGGACGCTGGGCATCGTCGGCGAATCGGGCTCGGGGAAATCGACTTTGGGCATGGCCCTGCTGCGCTTGTCCGCGGCCAATGTGCAAGGTGAAATCGATTTTCAGGGCCGGCGGCTCGATCGTCTCTCCAGCGCGGCCATCCGGCCGTTGCGGGCCGGCATGCAGGTGGTATTCCAGGATCCGTTCGCGTCGCTCTCGCCGCGCCGCACGGTCGAGCAGATCGTCGGCGAAGGCCTGGCGCTGCACCAGCCGCGATTGCCGGGCGGCGCATTGCGCGCGGCGATCGTCGAGGCCTTGCGCGACGTGGGGCTGGAAGCGGATATTCTGGCGCGCTATCCGCATGCATTTTCCGGCGGCCAGCGGCAACGCATCGCGATCGCCAGGGCGCTGGCGCTGAAGCCGGCGCTGCTGCTGCTGGATGAGCCGACCTCGTCGCTGGACGTGTCGGTGCAGCAGCAGGTATTGCGGCTGCTGGCCGATCTGCAGCGCAAATACGGGATGAGTTATTTATTCATCAGCCACGATCTGGCCGTGATACGCGCCATGGCGCATGAAGTGATGGTGATGCAGGAAGGCAAGGTGGTCGAACGCGGACCGGTGGAAATCGTACTGGCGCAGCCGTCGCATCCCTACACGCAACGGCTGCTTGAAGCTAGTTCTTACGGGAGGTCCGCTCCGAGGCCAGCGTAATGCCCCGCTTCGGCGTAGCGGCCACATGCGTGCGGATCGGCGCGGCGGCGGCGCGCCGCACCGTCACCTGCCTGGCACGCTGCGGCTGCACCACGCGGTCGACGCCGCGGTAGTTGCTGCGGTAAGGGACTTCCAGCTGCAGCTTCTGCCCAGTCGCCAGGGTATCGTGATGGAGGTCGTTCCATTGCTTGACCTGCATGATGGTGACATTGAAGCGCTTGGCGATGCCGGCCAGCGTATCGCGTTTGCCGGCGTGCACGTAGATGCGCTTGGTGTCGGGTTCGTCCGGCGCGATCAGCATCTTCGCGCTATCGGCCAGCTGCTGCGAGATATCGGTGTCGGCCGAGGTCATTTCGGTCGACATCTTCGGCACCAGGATGGTGGAGCCGGCGCGCAGAACCATCTTCGGCGGAATCTGGTTTACCGAGCGGATTACTTCCGGCGAGGTATGGAATTTGCTGGCGATGGTTTCAATGCGTTCGCGCGCGCTCAATACCGTATGCGCGGTCCAGGACGACAGCGCCTGCGTCCATTTGCCCAGGTTGGCCTTGAATTTTTCGGCATTGCTTTGCGGCAGCAGGATTTGCGTATCGTCGCCGCCGATGATGACGGGCCGGTTGAACTGCGGATTGAGCTGCTTGAATTCATCCACGGACAGTTCGGCCAGTTGCGCCGCGACCTTGACGTCGATATTGCGCGTCTTGCCGATGGTGACGAAATACGGCTGGTTGTCGACGATCGGCAGCGCGATGTTGTAATCGGACGGCGCCGCGATGATGTTCTTGACCGCCTGCAGCTTCGGATAGTAATTGCGGGTTTCCACCGGCATCAGCGCCGACAGGCTGTTGTAGTCGGTCGGCAGGCCGGCGGCTTCCTGTTTCTTGACCGCGCGCTGCACATTGCCTTCGCCCCAGTTATAGGCGGCCAGCGCCAGTTGCCAGTCGCCGAACATGCCGTACAGCTTTTGCAGATAGGTCAACGCGGCGTCGGTGGAGGCCAGCACATTGCGGCGCTCATCGGTGAACATGTTCTGGGTCAGGTTGTAATCCAGGCCGGTGGACGGAATGAATTGCCACATGCCGGCCGCCTTGGCGGTGGAATACGCTTGCGGATTGAAGGCCGATTCGATGAACGGCAACAGCGCCAGTTCGGTCGGCATGCCGCGTTTTTCGAGTTCTTCCACCACATGATAAAGATAGCGCGACGCACGCGTGGTGGTGCGCTGGATATAGTCCGGCCGCGAGCTGTACCATTCCGTCTGGGAGGTCACCAGCGGGCTTTCCAGGTTCGGAATGCCGAAGCCCTTGCGGATGCGGGCCCAGACGTCGACGTCGTCCATGCGCATGATTTGCGTCGGATCGGACGGATTCTGGGCGCTGGCGAGGGAATTGTAGGGAGCCGGGTAAATCGAGATGTCGTTGGCGGCGGCGGGGACGGTAGCGAAGGAGAGCGCTAGCAGGGAAGCTGTGGCGAGCTGTTTCAGTAATCGCTGCATGGGTTGGGTGTCCTCTGACCTCTCACCGGAGGTCATATTCCGGTAATGTAAATAATCGTAATGTCGCAGTGTACGTAAGCCGCTTTCCTCGCGTCAAGTAAAAATTGACTGTTTGTAAATAATCTAAGTCTTTGATTCAGATGATATTTTTTAATCCCGGCCCGAGAGGAATCCGCAAGGGCCGTCTAAAAATTGTTTTTCCATTCGCGCAGTGCAGCAAAAGCCTCCACCGGCGTTGCATTCGCCGCCAGTCCGCGCTCCCGGAGCGTTTTTACAACGCCGCCGGTTTGATGGCGCAGGAAGGGATTGGTTTCGCGCTCCAGGCCGATGGTGGACGGCACGGTGGGCTGGCCGCGGTCGCGCTTGGCCTGGTCGTCGGCGATGCGCTGCCGCAGGGCCGCATTATCGGGTTCGGCGGCAATCGCGAAGCGCAGATTGGCCATCGTATATTCGTGCGCGCAATACACTTGCATGGAGGGCGGCAAGGCGCCCAGTTTTTGCAGCGAGCGCATCATCTGCGCCGGCGTGCCTTCGAACAGGCGGCCGCAGCCGCCGGCAAACAGGGTATCGCCGCAGAACAGCCAGCCCGCCTCCTGTGCGACGTAGGCGATATGGCCGCGCGTATGGCCGGGCACGTCCAGCACCGACAATTGCAGCGGCAATGCGGGCAGGTCGACCAGGTCGCCTTCGGCCAGCGGCACGGTGACCGCGCCGATTGCATCGTTGCGCGGTCCGTAGACCGGGACTTTGGTATGCTGCAACAAGCGCGGCACGCCGCCGACATGGTCAGCGTGATGATGTGTCAGTAGAATAGCGGCCAGCGTAAGCTTGTGCTGCGCCAGCGCATCCAGGATGGGCGCGGCATCGCCGGGATCGACGGCGGCGGCGGTAACGCCGTTATGGATCAGCCACAGGTAGTTGTCCTTGAAAGCCGGGACGGCAAGCACGCGCAATGAGTCATTCAAGAGGGCAGGCATAGGCAATATGTTGGATTCGTCATCGGCAAAAGCACCGCAAAGCGCCATTATAGACCTCGGCGCCTGGCTGCAATCGGACACCGGAATCTACGTCCGGGACTGGGAGCAGGCGCATCTGAACGCCTTGACCGCCGACATATTCGGTTTTCATGCGGTGCAGATCGGCTTGCCGCAAATCTGCACCCTGCAGGCCAACCGCATGCCGTATCGCTGGCTGACCGACAAGCACATTCCGCCGCAGCGGCAAGCGGGGGATATTACGCCCGAGGCCGGCGCCGGGCAGCGCTTCAGCTGCGGCGCCGCGGACGATCCGGACGCGGAGGCGATTCCGGTGGTGGTCTCGCACGATTTCACCGAACTGCCGTTCGCCTCGCAGAGCCTGGATCTGGTGGTATTGCCGCATTTGCTTGAATTCGCGGCCGAACCGCACCAGGTATTGCGCGAAGTCGAGCGGGTGCTGATTCCGGAAGGGCAGATCATCATCAGCGGCTTCAATCCGGCCAGCCTGTGGGGCATGCGCCAGGCCGCCAGCCGCCTGACCGGCGCCTCGTTCCTGCCGCGCGACGGCGAATTCATTTCGCTGCCGCGGCTCAAGGATTGGCTCAAGCTGCTGAACATGGAAGTCGGGCGCGGGCATTTCGGCTGTTATGCGCCCCCTTGCGCGACGCAGAAATGGCTGCATCGCTTCGGCTTCATGGAACCGGCCGGCACGCGCTGGTGGCCGTATTTCGGCGCGGTATACGTGGTGCGGGCGATCAAGCGGGTGCAGGGCATGCGCCTGATCGGCCCGGTATTGAACAAGCGCCCCGCCGCCTCGGCGCGGGCGGTGCCGGCCGCGAATCGCGTTCCGACGGCGCAAAACAGCCAGCTCATGCAAGGCCTGCACGGCCTGCCGGAGCGGCAATCGGATAATCAAACGGAAAGAGAAGCAAGAACAGATGGATAAAGTGGAAATTTTTACCGACGGCGCATGCAAGGGCAATCCGGGACCGGGCGGCTGGGGCGCGCTGCTGATGGCGGGCACGCATGAAAAGGAATTGTTCGGCGGCGAACTCGGCACCACCAATAACCGCATGGAATTGCTGGCGGTAATCGAAGCGCTGAAGGCCTTGTCGCGGCCTTGCGACGTAATCGTGCATACCGACAGCCAGTACGTGCAGAAGGGCATCAGCGAATGGATACACGGCTGGAAGGCGCGCGGCTGGAAAACCGCGGCCAAGGCGCCGGTCAAGAATGAAGACCTGTGGCGCCAGCTGGACGAAGCGCAGGGGCGCCACAAGATCGAATGGCGCTGGGTGCGCGGGCATAACGGGCACGTCGAAAACGAACGCGCCGATGCGCTCGCCAATCGCGGCGTTGAAACAGTAATGCACTCTTGACAGGAACGGCTTGAACATGCGCCACATTATTCTCGACACCGAAACCACCGGCCTGAATCCGCGCAGCGGCAACCGCATCATCGAAATCGGCTGCGTCGAAATGCTGAACCGGCAATTGACCGGCAATAATTTCCATCGCTATCTGAATCCGGGCCGCGATTCCGAAGAAGGCGCGCTGAACGTACACGGCCTGACCACCGAATTTCTGAGCGACAAGCCGGCCTTCGCTGAAGTCGCCGCCGAATTTCTCGACTATATCGCCGGCGCGGAAATCATTATCCATAACGCGCCGTTCGATATCGGCTTCCTGGATATGGAGCTGAACCTGCTCGGCCATCCCGAATTCGCCAGGCATGTGGACGGCGTGATCGACACGCTGCCGATGGCCAAGGAAATGCATCCCGGTAAACGCAACTCGCTGGATGCGCTATGCGATCGCTACGGCATTTCAAACGCTCATCGGACCTTGCACGGCGGCCTGCTGGATGCGGCGCTGCTGGCCGAAGTCTATCTGGCGATGACGCGCGGCCAGAACAGCTTGAGCATGGACCTCGGCATCGACGAACGGCAGGACGCGCAGGGCAATGCGATTGCGCTGGCGCCGCTGGCCGGCATCATCGTGCGCAGCGCGACCGCGGAAGAACTGGCGCTGCACGAAGCGGCGCTGGCCGGACTGGACAAGGATTCGAAGGGCAAAACCATCTGGCGCGCACTGGAAGCGGCGCCGCCGCCAAATTAATATAGGAAATTTCGCAGTCAATTATCGGCCGTTTTGCAACAGCCTGGACGGGATGCATGTGGAATACTGCAAGTCCCGTTTTCGCTTGTATGGTTGATAAATATTATGACGATCCCTTCCGCATCAGTTGCCATAAGTACGCCCGTAAATTACACAATCGCATCTTCAGGCGGAATGCCGTTGAGCGAGCCGCCGACCGAGTCCAGCATATATATGGTGGACAGCCTAGCCGAATATATATGCGAGAGCGGCGAGTACAATGATTGCAGCCTGGAACTGGGAGCGCTGGTCGATATCGCGACCTACAGGAATGTAGAAGCCGATGCCGTCTCGCGCCAAGCGGAATGGCAATTGCTGAGTCTGTTTTCCGATCCGACCCTGCCGCCCGTAATGCGGTCTCAGATCGTTGATCTGCTGTTTGAATCCGAAGCCATCCTCATGCGGGGAAACAGTCCCGATGCCAAGGAGTTCGTGATGCCGGCTTCCTTGAAGCATTTGATGGCGCAATGCATGCATCGTCAAATCGCTTCGGAAGCAGCGAATGAAGCTGCTTTGGAGGAAGTAAAAGTCACCGCCGATGCCGTGCATCTGGAAGTAATCAAACGCGGGCTGGAAGAGGCATCAGGATTGGATGACGAAATGGATATAGCCGATCCGAATCGTTTCGTCACGACTGACGAGATGTTGGCGAGCTTTGCCGAACTGCCTGATACCTGTGGGCACGTTATCAACTTGAGCGAAGGGGTGACGGCGGACGCTGCACAAATGCAGATGACGTATCTCCTGGAAAAGGTGCCCGATGTCGGTGTCGCTCTGGCGCCATTGCTGGTGGATGCGCATTTCATGCTGATCACGGCGGAAAAAAGTGCGGTGCCGGGCAAGTATGCATTGACGATCGCCAATACCTACTTGCCGATCAGTCAGGCTGCCGTCAATGCGCTGGCGATAGTGCAGCATGAGGATGCTCTGCCGGCCATCGGTGTATCGCCCACAGTGCCGCGTGCGAATCGCAATCATTTTCTCAATTTGAAAGATGCCATGGGCGATCGGTTCGCCAAGCAGATTTTCGCGAAATTATCCCCGGCATTGGCCGGAAGGGTGGATGCAATGAAAATGGTTAACAACCATTTGCAGGCACATGCCCTTAACAGCTGCGGACCACTTGTTTCCATGATGGCCGAAAATATCGCGGAACATAAACCCAGAGGCAAAGCGGTGGGCGAATTGATGGAGCGCATGGCCCATGAGTGGCAAAGTCTGGAGCCGCAGCAGCAGAAAGACGCCGTTATCGCGCATCGCGCCAAAATGATCGGTCATACCGTTGAATGGCATAGGTGCGGATTGCCCGATGGAGATCGTTTCATTGATTCCCATGTGTTTTTGCCGCGGCCGAGTGCACAATCCGGGGTTTCGCATCCGTAGCGCATTTGTAGTGCATTTGTAGTTGTATATCTTGCACCGAGTATGCGATAATGCGATCCGCTTTAAACGGGCCGTTCCAATACGGGCCGTTTAAATGGAAGGTTAGCTCAGGGGTAGAGCACTGCATTCACACTGCAGGGGTCGCAAGTTCGAAACTTGCACTTTCCACCAGAATTTAAAAAGCCAGCATCCGTGCTGGCTTTTTTCGTTTTTCAAAGTGGAAAAGCATTTTCGCGCTTGACCGTATTCAGGTATGCGGCGGAATCGGCAGCGTCTGCTGGCCGGGCTGGTCCGTCGGATTCGTGTCCGTTGCCGTCTGCACCGGCGCCAGCGCGGACGGCGTGCCGATCAGCATGGTGGTCGGTTGCCGGGAGATCGAAATTTCCGCTTCGCCGAGGCGCTTCAGGATGTCGAACAGCAGATCGCTGCGTATGCCGTAGGCCAGCCGCGGCGACGACGCAAAACCGGTGGCGTTGAAGATCAGGTTATTGTTGTCGATGCCGTCCAGCTGCACATTCGGCGCCGGATCGTCGAGAATGCCCGGATTGGCCTGGAAGGCTTCCAGCAACAGTTTTCTCGCCTGTTCCGCATCGGTGCCCAGCGGCACCGGCAGCTTGATCTGCACCAGTCCCAACGGGTTGGTATGCGTGACGTTGCGCACCGTCGACGTGATGAATTGCGAGTTCGGCACAATGACGGTGGAGCGGTCGCCCATCTGGATTTCCGTCGCGCGCACGTTGATGCGGCGGATATCGCCTTCGACTCCGCCCAGCGATACCCAGTCGCCGACCTTCACCGGCCGTTCGGCCAGCAAAATCAGACCCGAAACGAAATTCTGCACGACCGCCTGCAAGCCGAAGCCGATACCGACCGACAGCGCGCTGGCGACCCAGGCGATCCGTTCCAGCCCGATGCCGAGCGCCGACAGCGCCAGGGCAACCGCCACCACGCCGCCGGCATAACCGAAAAGCGTTGAGGTCGAGGTCTGCATGCCCGGATCGAGGCTGGTGGTCGGCAGGAAGCGATCGACCAGCCAGCGTTTCAACACACGCAATCCCAGCAAGGCCAAACCGAGCACCAGCAGGGCCTGGAATACCGACCCCGGCTTGATGGCGATTTCGCCTATGGAAATGCCGTCGTGCAGTTGGTCGGCGCGATGCAGCAATTCGAGCGGCCCTTCGCCGAAGGGCGCAGCCAGCAGCATCAGCGCGACCAGCGCTATCAGCAGCCGGGCAACGCCGGACAACAGGACTGCGGCCTGATCGCGGATCCGCGGCGGCGGCGCCTGCGCGTCGGACGATGCGTCGGCCCGCTGCGCCGCCGAACCGATCGCGGTGCATGCATCGTCGATCAGCACCGCCAGCAGGTAGCTCGAACTCAGCACGATCAGCGTCCATGCGACCTGTTTGACCACAAAACTGCCAAATGCCACGTAGCCGGTCAGCAGGCTGAGCAGGCTCAGGGTCAGGATCAGCCATTGCACGATGATGATGCCGCGCAGCCACAGCTCATGGGCCGGTTTGCCGGGCACATAACCGGCCGGCTGCTCGCCCCGCGCTGCCTGTGCGCGCAGTTTGCGCCACAGGCGCGCGCCGCGCAGCAGCCAGAATGTAATGGTGACTCCCACCAGCAATGCGACGATGCAATTGATTGCCACCTCGGTGGCCAGGCCGACATTGATCAGCACCGCCAGCCGCGCGGCCAGGCCGGCGCCGACCAGGACCAGCGCCAGCGTGACAGGAAAGCCGCGCATGCGCCGCGCCAGCGGATCCGATAGCGGCAGCAGCCGCCACGAAGGACGGCCCGGCATCAGCAGCGCATGCCCCAGTCCGTCCACATAGCCGCCGAAGGCCACCAGTCCCAGCACGGCCAGCATGAAGGTATCGGTCTCGTCGGGCAGGCCGGCGGTCCAGCGCAGCCCGGTCAGCAATACCAGCACGATGGAAGCCGGGGTCGCCACCGACAGCAGCACCAGCGTGACGGCATGCAGCGAACGCCGCAGCCGGCCCGGCGGGACTTTGGTCGCGGTCAGATTGAACAGGACGCGCCCGGCGTAGACGCGCAGTATCAGCAGGCCAAGCGCAGCCAGCACGATAACGGCCCATACCGGCGCCGGAGTGGCCCCGGCAGTGGCGCGCAACTGGCCGCTCAGGGCGCGCAGCCGGGCGATGTCCTCCGGAACGTCGCCACGCAGTTCGTTCCAGAAGGCCGGCGCCAGGATGGAAGGCGTGCGTTGGCCCATGCTGGCCTGGAAGCGGTCGCGCCGCAGAACGGATATCTGGGCTGCAAGCTGCTTGGCTTCCACCGACAACAGATTGGCGAGTTTGATCTGGTCGTCGAGATCGCCATGCATCTTGGTGATCTGGGCGCGCTGGGTGATGATGTCGCGCGCTTCCGGCGCGCCCGCCGGCGGCGTGCCAAGTTCTGCCTGGCGCGCCTTCACCCGCGCCAGCGCCGGCGCCAGCGCGGTCGCGGCATCGTCGGCCTTGCCCGCATCCGCCAGCGCGCGGTCGCGCATGGCCACCAAATCGGCATCGGCCGGTTTGCCGGGCAGGGCGGCCTGGATGGCGGCAAGGTCCTGGCGCACGCCATCCAGGGTTTCGGCCAATGCGGCGGGGGTGGCCAGCGCGGCGTCCGCCGCATGCGCCGGCGCGCTCGTGCCGGCCAGGACGGCCAGCAGCGCGAGGATGGCGATGGCAAATGCCGCGCCGGCGCGGGGCAGTCGGGAAAAGCAGCGATGGAGGAAACGGGAAGGCGTCGGCTCGGGCGATTTCATCAGTCGATTCTGTTATGGATTGCGGGCAAAGAGAGTATAGAGCCTCCCGGCGCTTTCCTGTAGGACCGAAGAACCGATCGGAAAGCGGGCAGTCCAATCGAAAACGCCAAAACGCACCCGATGCAGGACGGATCCACGATACACGTATTCACGGAGAAGCAAATGACCGATCGCATTCTACAGAGCGGCACCCATATCGCCCGCATCACCGCCGTGCAAATGCCGGATGACACTTATGAAGCGCAGGTGTTCGTGCGGCTGGTGCGCGAGCCGGAAATTGCCGAAACCTATATTCCGGCGGGTATCTTTCCCACCCTGGACGAAGCCATGCAAGGGGCGCAATCGCGCGCGCAAAGAGCGCTGGATGAAAAGGAATTCTAGCGAAAGGAAAACGGCCTGGCGGCCGTGTGCAGCGCTTTGCGTCAGTCGTTTTCGATTTCGTCGATGTCCAGGTTCAGGTCACGGATTTGTTCCTCCTCGCTGAGCGCCGGATCGTCTTCATCGGTATCTGCCGGAATATCGGGGTCGATTTCGTCGTTCTCGGCAAAGTCGTCGCCGACGTCGGTGGATTCGATATCGTCGTCATCGATGTCGGCGTTGAGGCGGCTGTTCTCCGGATCCACCGAAGCCCGTTCGCCGGTGCCCTGCGAATCGGTGTCCTCGCCGAACGCATGCAGGCCGCTCAGATCGCTGCCGCTGTCCGAACTGTCGCCATAGCCGAGGGCTTCGTTATCGTGTCCGAGGCCCAGGCGGCGGTCGCTGCCTCTGATCAGATCAGGGTCCAATGTGCTGGTTACCATGAGATTCTCCTTCGCCGTTAGGTAAGCACAAGCGTAGTGGCTGGACAGGGATCAAACAGTAGGACGTCCGCTTATTCTGTTGTAAGAAGATTGATAGCCCTTACAATATGCAGCGCGGCATTACCGCTTCAAAACAAAAAACAGGGGGTTTTTCCATGGCATATTTTCCCAAGTGGCGTCTGCGCAGCGCATCTCTCGCGGGCGAAGCGCAAGTAGTGGCGGCCGACGAGCGCCTGCCTGCACCGCAGACCGTGGCAATGGGCGTCCAGCACGTGGTCGCCATGTTCGGCGCGACGGTATTGGCGCCGCTGCTGATGGGTTTCGACCCGAATCTGGCGATTTTCATGTCCGGCATCGGCACTTTGCTGTTTTTCGTGCTGGTCGGCGGCCGCGTGCCCAGTTATCTGGGTTCCAGCTTTGCCTTCATCGGCCTGGTGATTGCCGTGACCGGCTACAGCGGACAAGGCCACAACGCCAATCTCGGCGTGGCGCTGGGCGGCATTATTGCCTGCGGCGCGGTGTCGGCGCTGATCGGCGTGATTGTCATGGCGGCCGGAACCGCCTGGATAGAGCGCCTGATGCCGCCGGTCGTCACCGGCGCGGTGGTGGCGGTGATCGGACTGAATCTGGCGCCGATTGCGGTCAAGGGCGTCACCGCGAACAATTTCGACGCCTGGATGGCGCTGTGCACGGTATTGTGCGTGGGCCTGGTCGCGGTGTATGCGCGCGGCATGCTGCAGCGGCTGCTGATCCTGGTCGGGCTGGCGCTGGCCTACCTCATCTATGCGTTGCTGACCAACGGCGCGGGCCTCGGCAAAGCCATCGATTTCAGCATTATCGCCAACGCCGCATGGTTCGGCGTGCCGGCGTTCGCCAGCCCGGTATTCAAACCGGAGGCGATGACGCTGCTGGCGCCGGTGGCGATTATCCTGATTGCCGAAAATCTCGGCCATATCAAGGCGGTCAGCGCGATGACCGGGCAGAATCTGGACCCCTATATGGGACGCGCCTTTGTCGGCGACGGCCTGGCAACCATCGTTTCCGGCATTTTCGGCGGCACCGGCCTGACCACCTATGCCGAAAATATCGGCGTCATGGCGGTCACCAAGATTTATTCGACGCTGGTATTCGTGGTCGCCGCCCTGATTGCGATCGTCCTGGGGTTTTCGCCCAAATTTGGTGCGGTGATCCAGACCATTCCAGGCGCCGTGCTGGGTGGCGTATCCATCGTCGTGTTCGGTCTGATCGCGGTATCGGGCGCCCGCATCTGGGTTCAGAACAAGGTCGACTTTTCGAACAACCGGAATCTGATCGTGGCTGCCGTCACGCTGGTGCTGGGCGCCGGCGACTTTACCTTGAAACTGGGCGGTTTTGCGCTGGGCGGCATCGGCACCGCGACTTTCGGCGCAATCATCCTGCATGCCATATTACGGCCGGCGAAGTCATGAATTTGCAACACTGGAAGTTTATTCTTCCTTCAGCGGCCTCCGAGGCCGTCTATCATTCCGATCAATTCAACTAACGCACAGGCTCAGCAATGTCCGAAGAAGTCGCATTGTCCCCGGCGCTGTCAGGTATTCTCGCTTCGGCTTATGAGCCGGGCGGGCTGATTTGCGCTTATCGTTTCGATAACGGGGTCCCGAGCGCGATGCGCTGGCGCGATGTGCAGCACGCCGATCTGGAAGTCGCGGCGCCGTCGTTTTCCTGGCTGCACGCCAAATCGGTGGACGGCAAGATCCGCCACTGGCTGGAGACGGAAGAGGCGATCCCGGAGCACATCCGCGAATTCCTGTTGAGCAGCGACATCACGCCCTGCCTCAACGCCACCGAGAATGGGGTGTACGGCACGCTGGCCGATATCAAGATGGAAATCAGCGATACCGGCACCGAAAAGGGCGCGCTGCATTTTTTTCTCGACAGCCGGCGTTTGCTGACCTTGCGCAATCAGGCCCTGTGTTCCACCAATCTGCTGCGCCAGGAAGTCGCCGCGGGCGAAACCTTTGCCAATACCACGGAACTGTTCGCCGGACTGTTGCGTTGCCTCGGCGACGGTTTTACCGACCGCATTGAAATCCTGAATGACGAAGTCGACGACATCGAGGAGTCGGTGCTGTCCGATCGCCGCAGCGAGGACCGCGCGGCGCTGAGCGCGATCCGCCGCCAACTGGCCGAGCTGCGCCGCCATATCAATCCCGAACGCCGGCTGCTGCAGCAATTCAACCGGCTGCGTCCGGCCTGGATCACGCCCGCGGCGCAGGAGCAATTGACGCAATCGATGGATGCATTCAACGAGTTGCATCTGACGCTGGAAGCCTTGTACGAGCGCGCCAAGTTGCTGCAGGAAGAGATCGCATCGCAAATGTCGGAGCAGATGAACCGCAATTTGATGGCCTTGTCGATCCTGACCGCATTGCTGATGCCGGCCACGCTGGTGTCGGGAATTTTCGGGATGAACGTGGCCGGCCTGCCCGGCTTGCACGACGAATATTCGTTCCTGGTCGTGATGGGCGTGATGCTGGTCATGGGCCTGGCGACCGTCGGCCTGCTGAAGTGGATAAAGATCTGGTAAAGAAGATAAGCACCCGCGCCGGACTATAGATTCTGCGCCATGTCTTCCAGGGCGATTTCGATCGCCTTGGTGCTGATGGCAATTTCCCACAACGACAGGATCAGCGACAGCACCAGCAGGAAAATGCTGGCGCCGAATACCAGTTGCCCGGACAGGATCATGTCGACGAAGACCAGGAACATGGCGATCGCGCACAGGATGAAACTGCTCACGCCCAGCATCTGCATATTGCGGATCAGCGTGATGCGCCGGCGCAGGTTCTGCATCTGGCGGATGATGATGTCGTGCCGATGCTCCTTGGCCTGTCCCTGCAGATGGCGTATCAGGCTGGCCAGCACCATGAAGCGGTTGGTGTAGGCCAGCAGCAGCAGCGAAATGGCGGGAAACAGCAGGGCGGGGGTGGTCAGATTCATCGCTGGCATTCTAATTCAATCGGCCGAGGCGGCCGGATAACTCAAACACAGCAAAGAGCGTGCCAGATTTCGCGAGAAATCCGGCACGCGGCATGATGCCATATCAGTCGGCGACGGCCACCGGTTCGGTGGTATCGCGCAATTTCAGTTCCGGCATGCAAAGCAGCAGCAGCGGCGAAATCAGCGACACTGCCGCGGTCAGCAGGGTCACCTGGCGGAAGGCGCCGTCGGCCGCGAGGCGCAGCGCCGCGCCGTTGGCGTCGGCACTGGCGGAGATGACCGCGCGGAATATCTGCATCATGGCGTCGCCGCCGTCCGGTGCATTGCCCACATGGAAATCGCCCAGCGCATTGCGCAGCAGGGCGATCGTCACGGCGGTCATGACCGCGACGCCGATCGCGCCGCCCAGCAGGCGCGAGAACGACGTCAGCGCGGTCGCGATGCCGACCTGCGAGCGCTGCACGGCATTCTGCGTGGCGACCAGGGCCGTCGGGAATTGCGTGCCCAGGCCGAGGCCCATGACCGCCATGATCAAGGTCATCAGCAGATCGTGCTGCGGCGAAATCAGCACCAGCACGAAGCCGGCCGCCGACGCCACCAGGGAGCCGGTCAGCATCACCTTCTTGTAATGGCCGTGGCGGCCCATCAGGCGGCCGGCGGTCCAGGCGCCGATCGGCGTGGTCAGCGTCAGGGGCAGCAGGCGCAGCGCCGATAATTCCGGCGACAATCCCGCCATTTGAAGACGCAGCGGCAGCAGCACCGATACCGAGATCAGGATGAAGAAGCCCATGAACAGCGCGCTGCAGCAGATCGCCACGGTCGGAATGCGCAGCATCGGCAACGGAATGATCGGCGCGGCGGTGCGGCCTTCGTGCCAGAAGAAGACGGCCATCACCAGCAGGCCGCCGGCCAGCAGCGCCGCGTTCAGCGATTCGAATACCGGCACGCCCTGGCCGATGCGGGTGATTGCCATGAGCACGCCGGTCAGGCCGGCTGCCAGCAGCACGGCGCCGACATAGTCGATCACGCGGCGCGTATCGCGCGGCGGCAGCGGCAGCAGGCGCAGCGAGCTGCGCACCATCATCAGCGCGATGACGCCGACCGGCAGGTTGATCCAGAAAATCCAGTGCCACGACAGATAATGGGTCAGGTAGCCGCCGACGATGGGGCCGGTCATGCTGGCGGCGACCCAGACGCTGCTGAAATAGCCCTGGATGCGGCCGCGTTCGCGCGGCGCGACGACGTCCGATACGGCGGCCTGCGCAATCGACAGCAGCCCGCCGCCGCCAATGCCTTGCAGCACCCGCATCAGGACCAGTTGCGGCATGCTTTGCGACAGCGCGCAGCCGGCCGAGGCAATAACGAAGATCGCGACCGAGCAGGTCAGCATCGTGCGCCGGCCATACATGTCGCTGAGCTTGCCGTAGATCGGCGTGACCACGGTGGACGCCACCAGATAAGCCGATACCACCCACGCCATCAGCGTGAAGCCGTTCAACTCGGAAGCGATCACCGGTAATGCCACCGCGGTGATGGATTGCTCCAGCGCGCCCAGCAGCACCACCAGCATCATGGCGGCCAGCAAAGGCTTTATGGGAACGGCGGGTGCGGTAGCAGCAGTAGCGGTAGCGGTTGATGGATTAGGCATCGATCGGCTCGGTTCGGATCAAATGCGCAATCAATATCCGCCCATGTAATCGCGTTTGCCGATTTCGACGCCGTTGTGGCGCAGGATGGCGTAAGCCGTCGTGACGTGAAAGAAGAATTGCGGCAGGTTGTAGTTGCGCAGATAGGCGCTGCCGTTCAGCTTGCGCTCTTTCGGCGTGCCGGGGCGCAGCACGATTTCGCGGTCGTCGGCGCCTTCGAACTGCTTGGGATCGAGCGTGTCGATGAACGCCAATACCGTGGTGAGCAGTTCCTGCAGCTCCTTGAAGGTTTTTTCGGTGTCCGGATAGGACGGCATCGGCGTGCCGCTCAGGCGCGCGGCGGCGCCTTTGGCGAAATCGACGGCGATCTGCACCTGGCGCACCAGCGGGAACATGTCGGGATACAGGCGCGCTTGCAGATAGGCGTCGTGATCGATATTTTTTTCGGTCGCGTGCGCTTCGGCCTTGCGCAGCACTTCCGCCAGGGCGTTCAGCATTTGCTTGTAGACGGGAATTGACGAGGTGTAGATGGAGACGGTCATGATGTGTGCTTTCAGTTGATCGATAAATGGAAATTACTTGACCCAGGAATCCTTGAGGGTCACGGCGCGGTTGAAGACCGGCTTGCCTGGCGTCGAATCGATGCGGTCGGCGACGAAATAGCCGTGCCGTTCGAATTGAAAGCGCTGGTCCGGCAAGGCCGCCGCCAGCCCCGGCTCCAGATAGGCCTGTATGACTTCCTTCGAGGCCGGATTCAAGGCCAGCTTGAAATCCTTGCCGCCGGCGTCCGGATGCGGGTCGCTGAACAGGCGGTCGTACAGCCGCACTTCGGCCTGCAGCGCATGCGGCGCGCTGATCCAGTGGATGTTGCCCTTGACCTTGTAGGTCGCGGAGCCTTCGGTGCCGCTCTTGCTGTCCTCGAAATAATTGCAATGCACCGCGGTGACATTGCCGTCGGCATCCTTGTCGTAGCCGGTGCATTCGATCACGTAGCCGTAGCGCAGGCGCACGCGGTTGCCGGGCGCGTCGCCGATCGGCGGGAACAGGCGGAAATAGCCCTTGACCGGCGTTTCCATGAAATCTTCCTGTTCGATCCACAGCGTTTTCGAGATCGGAAAATGGCGCAGGCTTTCGTTGTGCTGCGGATGCGACGGCGGATATACCGGCGCGGTGCAGTCCACTTCGAGGCCTTCGGGGAAATTGTCGATGATCAGCTTGAGCGGGCGCAGCACGGCGGCCGCGCGCGGCGCCTTGGCGTCGAGATCGTCGCGCAGCGAGCCTTCCAGCGTGGACATGTCGATCCAGCTGTCGGATTTGGCCACGCCGATGCGTTCGCAAAACAGTTGAATCGATTCCGGCGTATAGCCGCGGCGGCGGATGCCGACGATGGTCGGCATGCGCGGGTCGTCCCAGCCGTCGACGATGTTTTCTTCCACCAGTTGCAGCAGCTTGCGCTTGCTGGTGATTGCATAGGTCAGGTTCAGGCGCGCGAATTCATACTGATGCGGCACCGGCTTGCTGAAGAAGCCGCCTTCGCTCAGTCGTTCCAGGATCCAGTCGTAGAACGGGCGATGGTCCTGGAATTCCAGCGTGCAGATCGAATGGGTGATGTTTTCCAGCGCGTCCGAAATCGGATGCGTGTAGTCGTACATCGGATAAATGCACCAGGCGTCGCCGGTACGGTGATGATGCGCATGGCGGATGCGGTAAATGGCCGGATCGCGCATGTTGATGTTGGGCGAGGCCATATCGATCCTGGCGCGCAGGATGTGTTCGCCGTCCTTGAATTGGCCGGCCTTCATGCGCCGGAACAGATCCAGCGATTCGGCCGCGGGGCGTTCGCGGAACGGCGAATTGCGGCCCGGTTCGGTCAGGTTGCCGCGGTTGATGCGCATTTCTTCGGCACTCTGGCTGTCGACGTAGGCGTGGCCGGCCTGGATCAGGTATTCGGCCATCAGATACAGCTGGTCGAAATAATTGCTGGCGAAATACAGATGTTCGCGCCCGCCTTCATGCCAGTCGAACCCCAGCCATTTGACGCTGTCGATGATGGTGTCGACGTATTCCTGGTCTTCCTTGGCGGGATTGGTATCGTCGAAACGCAGGTTGCAGCGTCCGGCGTAATCGCGCGCCAGGCCGAAATTGAGGCAGATCGATTTGGCGTGGCCGATGTGCAGATAGCCGTTCGGTTCAGGCGGAAAACGGGTGACCACCTGCGGCAGCGCATGACCCTGCTTGTCCTGTCGGCCGGCATAGGCGCCGCTGGCAAGATCGTGTTCGACGATGCCGCGCAGGAAATTCGAGGTTGCGGGAGGGGTAGGACCGTTTTTTTGTTCTTTGCTCATGTAGGCTGATCGACAGGACGATGTGATGTATGGCCTGCATTTTACCGTACAGCCACGATCGGTGGCGGCGCAAGCGCATTACAAGTGCGTAAGCATTTATACTGCAAGGCAATTTACTCTTTTCGACAGGCGCGCATCATGGATTTCCTGGACCGCTGCATTACCGATTTCGATAAAGCTCTCAAAGCGATCGCCGGCATCGGCTCGGCCGCGCGCGCCAGCCCGGCCCAGGGCGTACTCGAGCCGGCCGACCAGGCCGAACAGGTTCTCAGCGGCGCCGAGCAGCGCCACAGCGCCGCGCTGATGCGGGTCAATCATGTCGGCGAAGTGTGCGCGCAGGCCCTGTACGATGCGCAAGGCCGCTTTTCGCGGCGCGAGGAAACGCGCCGCCAGTTCGAATTGGCGGCGCGGGAAGAAGCCGATCATCTGGCCTGGACCGTGCAGCGCGTGCAGGAACTGGGATCGCATGTCAGTCTGCTTAACCCCTTGTGGTATGGCGGCGCCTATCTGTTCGGCACGCTGGCCGCGCGCATGGGCGATGCCCGCAATCTGGGGTTTGTAGCCGAAACCGAACGCCAGGTCGCCGCGCATCTGAGCCGCCATCTGGAAGCGCTGCCGGCGCGGGACGCCAAGTCGCGCGCGATCGTGGAACAGATGCGCTCGGATGAAATCGCGCACGGCGACGCGGCCAGGGCGCTGGGGGCGGCCGAGATGCCGGCGCCGGTGCGCGGCGCCATGCGGGCCGCGTCGAAGGTGATGACTACCGTGGCTTACTATATTTAGGCCTTCACGCAGGATCGGCCAGCTCGCCGAGGTCGTCGACGATTTCATAGGTGTGCGTCATTTCGGCCGTCTTTTCCAGCATGATCGAGGCCGAGCAGTATTTTTCGTGAGACAGCTTGATTGCGCGTTCAACCAGGTTCGGTTTCAGCTTGCGGCCGGTGACGATGAAGTGGAAATGGATTTTGGTGAAGACCTTCGGATCCTTTTCCGCGCGCTCGGAGCTGAGTTTGACCTCGCAGCCACGTATGTCCTGGCCGCTTTTGCGCAGGATCAGCACGACGTCGTAGGCGGTGCAGCCGCCGGTGCCGGCCAGCACGACTTCCATCGGGCGCGGCGCCAGGTTACGGCCGCCGCCATCCGGGGCGCCGTCCATGGCAACCAGATGGCCGGAACCTGTTTCCGCCAGGAAAGACATGCCGGACAAGCCGGTCCAACGTACGGTGCACTCCATGAGAATCTCGCTAACGGTTTAAAGGCGGATATTGTAAAGGAGTCGGTCAATGTTGTTTAAATTCCTCTCTTTGCATCCGCCAATTGACGCCAAGTCATTGAAAAGGCTATAATTTCCGGCTTTCCGTTTGCTCAGGGAAGAATATAAGGCCGAGTCCGTCCGTGCCGGCGCCATGAAACTGGCGGCGCGCATCGGGGGGAACCACCAATTGAGCGAGTTAATTTTTATTAGGAAGTCATCATGCAGAAAACCTTTTCCGCAAAAGACCATGAGGTCGAGCGCGACTGGTTCGTGATTGACGCGACGGACAAAGTCCTCGGACGTGTTGCCAGCGAAGTGGCACTCCGATTGCGCGGCAAGCACAAACCGGAATTTACCCCTCACGTCGATACCGGCGATTTCATCGTTGTCGTCAACGCAGGCAAGCTGCGCGTGACCGGCACCAAGGCGACTGAAAAAACATACTATCGCCACTCCGGCTATCCGGGCGGCATCTATGAAACCAATTTCCTGAAAATGCAACAGCGTTTTCCAGGTCGCGCGCTCGAGAAAGCGGTCAAGGGCATGCTGCCCAAGGGCCCGCTCGGCTACGCGATGATCAAGAAGCTGAAAGTGTATGCGGATGCAACCCACCCGCACGCCGCGCAGCAACCTAAACCACTCGAACTCTAAGGATCTGACATGATCGGTAATTACAATTATGGAACCGGCCGTCGCAAGAGTGCAGTGGCGCGCGTGTTCATCAAATCGGGCTCCGGCCAGATCATCGTCAACGGCAAGCCTGCGAACGAATATTTTTCGCGCGAAACAGGCTTGATGGTGATTCGTCAACCGCTGGAACTGACCAACCATGTCGAAACATTCGACATCAAGGTCAACGTCAACGGCGGCGGCGAATCCGGCCAGGCCGGCGCGGTCCGTCACGGCATCACCCGTGCACTGATCGACTACGATGCGACCCTGAAATCGGAGCTGTCGAAAGCCGGTTTCGTGACACGCGATGCGCGTGAAGTCGAACGTAAAAAAGTCGGCCTGCGCAAAGCGCGTCGCGCAAAGCAATTCTCCAAACGCTAATCGCGTTGTGCGTACGCAAAAAGCCGCCGGCATCAAGCCGGCGGTTTTTTTTCGCCGGTTTTCGCTGTTATTTCCGTTGTTGTGCAGCGTAGGCGCGCGTGCTGTTAAAATCCTTAATTCTTTCAGTTTTGGCAGGGGAAGTGGAAATGATCAAAGTCGGCATTGTTGGCGGGACCGGATATACGGGCGTTGAATTGCTTCGTCTGTTGGCGACACATCCCGAAGCGCGCGTGCAGGCAGTGACATCGCGCAAGGAAGACGGCATGCCGATCGCCGACATGTTTCCCTCGCTGCGCGGCCGCATCACGATCCCGTTTTCCGCCCCCGAAAAGGCCGATCTGAAGGCTTGCGACGTGGTTTTCTTTGCGACGCCGCACGGCGTCGCCATGGCGCAGGCGCCCGAACTGCTGGCAGCCGGCGTCAAGGTCATCGATCTGGCCGCCGATTTCCGCCTGCAGGACACTGCGATCTTTGAGAAATGGTACAAGATGGCGCATAGCTGTCCCGACCTGCTGAAAGAAGCCGCATACGGGCTGGTCGAACTGAATCGCGACGCCATCAGGAAGGCGCGCCTGGTCGGCAATCCGGGATGCTATCCGACCACCATTCAATTGGGCCTGGCACCGCTGCTCAAGGCAGGCGTGGTGGATGCATCGCATTTGATCGCCGATTGCAAATCCGGCGTGTCCGGCGCCGGCCGCAAGGCCGAAGTCGCGACGCTGTTCTCGGAAGCTTCCGATAATTTCAAGGCGTATGGCGTATCGGGCCATCGTCATTTGCCGGAAACAACAGCGCAATTGCAGCGCATGACCGACAGCAAGGTCGGCCTGTTGTTTACGCCGCATCTGGTGCCGATGATCCGCGGCATGCAGGCGACCATCTATGCGCGCCTGACCAGGGAAATCGGCAACGATGCGTTGCAGGCGCTGTTCGAAGACGCTTACCGCAACGAAGCCTTCGTCGACGTGATGCCGTTCGGATCGACCCCGGATACGCGTTCCACGCGCGCTTCGAATATGCTGCGCATCGCCTTGCATCGTCCGGACGACGGCGATACGCTGGTGGTGCTGGTGGTGCAGGATAATCTGGTCAAGGGCGCGGCCGGGCAGGCGGTGCAATGCATGAATCTGATGTTCGGCATCGATGAAACCGCAGGCCTGATGCATGTACCGGTGTTGCCTTAAATATAATAATTATCGATCACTAACGTGAAATATAAATTATGGGTCAGGCGCATGTCGATTTCGGCGCCGAAGATGACGATCAAGAGCCACCTGCCATGGAGCGTGAAAATCGTTTTCATGGTGATTGGCGCGCTTGTCGTCGGTGTGGTCGCGTATTTGGTCTTCAGTCAGGAACAGAGTTTTGTCCCGGGCAATTCTTCCGGGGCAGAGGCCAATGACGAGCGCGTCGCCGCGCTGACGGCCCAGGTAAAACAGCTGACCGAGGAGCGCGACAGTTACTCGACTACCGTGAATGCCTCGGAAAGCCAGCGCAATATTCAGCGCGCAACCGAAAACCAGATGGCCAGCCAGGTCAAGACGCTGGAAACCGAGAATGCCAAGCTGAAGGAAGATCTGGCTTTTTTTGAAAGCCTGCTGCCGACCAATATCGGGGTGCAGGGCATCACAATACAACGTTTCAAAGCAGAGCTAGGCGATTCCGGTCGATTGCGTTATCGTTTACTCGTGATGCAGGGCCAGAATCCGAACGGCGCGCATCTTTTTGCGGGGAATCTGCAATTATCTGTTACTGTACTGCAACAAGGTCAGAGCAAAACCATCAATTTCCCGGCCCCAGGGGGGGCCGATGCGGGCACTTTCGCACTATCGTTCAAATATTACCAACGGCTGGAAGGCGATCTGACATTGCCGGAAGGCGCTACGGTTAAATCCGTTCAAGCCCGGGTGTTGGAAAAAGGGCAACTGCGTGCACAGCAGGCAGTGAATCTGTAAGGGGTACCTATCATGTTCGGACGCAAAAACAAAAGCACCATCGACAGCCTGATCGGCATCGCCACGCATATCAGGGGCGATATCCAGTTCAAGGGCGGCCTGCGCATCGACGGCCAGGTGATCGGCAATCTCAATGCGGAAGCCGATCAGCCCAGCGTGCTGGTCATTTCGGAGCACGCCAAGATTGTCGGCGAGGTGCGGGCTTCGCATCTGATTGTCAACGGCGAAATTGTCGGCGACGTTTATACGACGGAACTACTTGAATTGCAGCCGAAAGCCCGCATAACAGGTAATGTCTACTACAAGGCACTGGAAATGCACGGGGGCGCCCTGGTGTCCGGCCAATTGAGCCATGGCCATGTCGTGGAGCCAATCCTGAAGCTGGCTGCATCCAGCACCATTGCCGCCAGCGCCACCACAATGCATGAAAATCTGGCAAGCGTATAATTGCCTTATTGTTTTCCCCAGCAGGAGCCGAAATGAATGCAATAGCAGAAGCAACCAGTCTTGAAACCATGCCCGCGCCTATCGTTTTTAGCGATAATGCGGCGCAAAAAGTCGCCCAATTGATCGAGGAAGAAGGCAATCCCGACCTGAAATTACGCGTTTTCGTTCAGGGCGGAGGCTGTTCCGGTTTCCAGTACGGTTTTACTTTCGATGAAGTCGTCAATGACGACGACACGACCATGGTCAAGAACGGCGTCCAGCTGTTGATCGATTCGATGAGCTACCAGTATCTGGTCGGCGCCGAAATCGATTACAAGGACGATCTGGAAGGCGCGCAATTCGTGATCAAGAATCCAAATGCCACGACTACCTGCGGCTGCGGATCCTCGTTTTCTGCCTGATTTCGATACGCCAAACAAAAAAAGGACGCTGCGGCGTCCTTTTTTCATGGGCGATTCCTTTTACGTCGCTTTCTTTAGAGGCTGTTGCGAAATTCGGCGAGGCGGGGCGTTGTACTGCGTTCGTGTCCCCCGCCGGCCTGCGGCCGCTCCTCCTTTACCTCACTTCGCACAACACCCCGCCTCGCCGAATCCCGCAACAGGCCGCTCAGGCAATGGCTGCGAATGCGTCGCGCGCCGCTTCCAGCGTGGCTTCGATCACGGCATCGTCATGCTGGGCCGATACGAAACCGGCTTCGAATGCGGATGGCGCCAGGTACACGCCGGCATCCAGCATGGCATGGAAGAAGCGGTTGAAGCGCTCCTTGTCGCACTGCATCATGCTGTTGAAATCCTTGGGCGGCCGCTCGGTAAAATACAGGCCGAACATGCCGCCGACGCTGTCGCCGCAGAAGGCGATGCCTTTGTCTTTGCCCGCGCCTTTGCCCGCATCTTGCGCGATTTTTACCAGTCCATTCACCAGTTTGTCCGTCTGCGCCCCCAGCGATTCGTAGAATCCCGGCGCCTGAATCAATTTCAGGGTGCTCAGGCCGGCCGCCACCGCCACCGGATTGCCGGACAGCGTGCCGGCCTGATAGACGCCCCCCAGCGGCGCCATGTGCCGCATCAGATCGGCCCGGCCGCCGAATGCCGCCACCGGCAAACCGCCGCCGATGACTTTGCCCAGCGCGGTAATATCGGGCGCGATGCCGTACAGCGCCTGCGCGCCCCCAAGCGCGACGCGGAAGCCCGACATCACTTCGTCGAACATCAGCACGGCGCCGTATTCGGTGCAGAGGCGCCGCATGGTCTGCAGGAATTCCTGGCTTGCGCGCAGCAGGTTCATGTTTCCGGCGACCGGTTCCACAATCACGCAGGCGATTTCATTGCCCCAAGCCTTGAAGGCGTCTTCCAGCTGCTGTGTGTTGTTGTAATCGAGGACCAGCGTATGCTTGGCGAAATCTTCCGGCACCCCGGCCGAGGTCGGATTACCGAAGGTCAGCAGCCCGCTGCCGGCCTTCACCAGCAGCGAATCCGCATGGCCGTGATAGCAGCCTTCGAATTTGACGATCTTGTCGCGTCCGGTCGCGCCGCGCGCCAGGCGCAGCGCGCTCATGGTCGCTTCGGTACCGCTGGAAACCAGGCGCACCTGTTCGATCGACGGCACCAGCTTGCAGATCTCTTCGGCCATCAGGATTTCGCCTTCGGTCGGCGCGCCGAAGCTGAGTCCGTTCAGCACGGCCTGTTGCACCGCCGCGATGACTTCCGGATGCGCATGGCCCACGATCGCCGGTCCCCAGGAGCCGATGTAATCGATATAGCGGCGGTCGTCGGCATCCCAGAAATAGGGACCCTGGGCGCGTTTGATGAAGCGCGGCGTGCCGCCGACCGAGCGGAATGCGCGCACAGGCGAATTGACCCCGCCGGGCGTGGTCAGCTGGGCGCGGGCGAAGAGGGTGTCGTTATTGGATGGCGTTGTCGTCATGATGCAGAAAGTGAATCCGTATTAAAGCTTTGGAAGGTCGAGCGAGGAAATGCTGTCGGTGGCGCCGGCCGTGCCGTCGGCGCCGTTGGCTTCCGCCGATTCCCGCGCCCAGAAGTAGCGGTCCGGAATCAGGCGGCCCATGCCCATGCGCTGGGCATGCGTCAACGCGGCCACGGTGAATTCCTGCGCTTCGGATACCGCTTCCGGCACTTCCAGGCCGTTGGCCAGCATGGCCGCGATCGCCGCCGACAGCGTTGAGCCGGCGCCGGCGAATGCGCCCGAGATGCGCTGCCACGGGTCGTGGCGGACGATGCCGCTGGAGTCGAAGAGCGTATTGGCGACCTGATTGATTTCGCAAGGCGTGCCGGTCACGAACAGGAATTCGGCGCCCAGTTCGATGATGTGCATGGCGTCCATCGCCAGCGTATCTTCATTGGCGTCGGTGATGGGTTCGCGCCAGGTTTCGGCCAGCCGCGACAGTTCGTCGGCCGACAGCAGCAGCACCGTGGTTTGCGGAATCAGCAGTTCGCGAATCGCGATCAGGATGTCTTCGCCGTCGATGCCCGGATCCGGCATGGCGGTAATGAAAGGATCCAGGATCAGCGGAATGTCGGGATAGTCGGAAACGATTTCGGCGATCGCCGAGACGCTTTCGATGCTGCCGACATAGCCGACCTTGAACGCCGTCACCGGCATGTCTTCCAGCACCACGCGCGCCTGGTCGGCGACCCAGTCGACATCGATATCCTGGGTATCCTCGATGCGCGCGGTGTCGCCGATCAGGATTGCGGTAATCACGGTCAGGCCGTGGCAGCCCATGGCGGCAAATGTCGCAAGGTCGGCCTGGATGCCGATCGCACCGACCGGATCGGTAACGCCGAAAGTCAAAATGAGCGAAGAAGTTTGGTTTTGCACGTTGGGTAGATTAAGATATGCCATTTTGCGACGGCCTCTCGGGAGCTGAAGCGCGCCGCTGCGTTTGGGGATTGACCGGGCCTGCGGATTTGGTATTTTACTTGATTGAATTGAAGGATAGTCAGACGTGAGCGATAACTTGAATGCGAATGAAAGCGGGAAGCCGGAATTCAAGACCTGGATGTGCCTGATTTGCGGCTGGGTCTATGACGAAGAAGCCGGCTTGCCGGACGAGGGCATCGCCGCCGGCACCTTGTGGGAAGACGTTCCGATGAACTGGACTTGCCCTGAATGCGGGGCCCGCAAGGAAGATTTTGAAATGGTGGCGATTTAAGGTCTGGGAAGCTGTTGCAAAATGGGGCGAGGCCGGGTGTTGTACTGCGTTCGTGTCCCCCGCCGGCCTTCGGCCGTCTCCTCCTTTACCTCACTTCGCACAACACCCGGCCTCGCCCCATTTTGCAACAGCTTCTAAGTTACACCCGTTGCCACCGGCCTGGCCGGATCGGCGCACCATTCGCTCCATGAGCCGGGATACAGCGCAGCGCCCGGCAGTCCCGCGATTTCCAGGGCCAACAGGTTATGGCAGGCGGTAACGCCGGAACCGCATTGCATGACGCGCTGCCGCGCATCCCCGCTTATATTTCCCACGACCTGATTCCATTCGCGCTGCAGATCGGCGGCGGATTTGAAGCGGCCGTCGGCCTGCAGATTATCCTTGAAGAAGCGATTTTTGGCGCCCGGGATATGGCCGCCGATCGGATCCAGGGTTTCGTTTTCGCCGCGGAAGCGGTCCGGGGCGCGGGCGTCGATCACCAGGTTTTTGCGGGCTTCAGCCAGCGGATGGGTCGCGATGTCGAGCAGCAGATCGTCGGCGCCGACGGTTTTGACCAGTGAAGGCCGGTCGCTGATGGCGCCTGGGGAAGGTTGCGGCACGACACTATCGGACAGGGCATAACCCGCCTGTTGCCATGACGCCACCCCGCCGTCGAGCACCGCCGCGGCTTCATGCCCGGCCCAGCGCAGCATCCACCACAGACGGGCGGCGAACATGCCGCCGTGGGCATCATAGGCCACCACTTGCGTATCGTTGCCGATGCCCCAGCCGGCCAGGGTCTTGAGCCATTGCTTGCGTTGCGGAAGCGGATGGCGGCCCTTGAAGCGGCCGTCGGCGGCAGGCGCATGGCTTGCCAGATCGTGATCCACGCTGGCGAATAAAGCGCCGGGCAGATGCCCGGCATCGTAGGACAGCCGGCCGGCGTCGGCTTGCATAAGATCATGCCGGCAATCGATGACGATGGCGCCGGGCGGCGTCTGATCCAGCAGCGATGCCAGTTCCTGTGCGGAAATGAGGGTGGTATAAGGCATGGGCATCGCAATCCTGTTTTGTCGCAATCCTGTTTTATAACTGGCGCGCCCGATACCACTCGTGGAAATGCTGCATGCCGTCTTCCATCGGCGACTGGTAGGGGCCGGTTTCGTTGACGCCGCGCGCCATCAGGATGCGGCGGCCGGCATCCATGCGCAGCGCGATTTCATCGTCCTCGATGCAGGTTTCCATGTAGGCGGCGCGTTGCGCCTCGACGAATTCGCGTTCGAACAGTGCGATCTCTTCCGGATAATAAAATTCCACGACATTGGTGGTTTTTTGCGGGCCGCGCGGCCACAAGGTCGATACGATCAATACTTCCGGGTACCACTCGACCATGATGTTCGGATACAGCGTCAGCCAGATTGCGCCGTGGCGCGGCGGTTCGCCTTCGCGGAACTTGAGCACCTGTTCCTGCCATTTGCGATAGACCGGCGAGCCGGACCTGGCCAGCCGGTTATTGACGCCGACTGTCTGCACGCTGTAGCCCGCGCCGAATTCCCAGGTCAGGTCGTCGCAGCTGACGAAGCTGCCGAGTCCCGGATGAAACGGCTCGACGTGGTAATCCTCCAGATAAACCTCGATGAAGGTCTTCCAGTTGTAATCGCATTCATGGACTTCGGTGTGATCGTACATGTAACCTGAAAAATCCAGGTCCCTGGTCACGCCAAGCCGTTTCAGCATGGCGGGAATATCGGCGCCATTGCGTTCGAACAGCAGGCCGTTCCAGTTTTGCAGCGGCGTCCTGGACAGGTTCAGGCACGGCGTTTCGCCGAAATGCGGTGCGCCGATCAATTCGCCTTTCAGGTCGTAAGTCCAGCGATGCAGCGGACAAACGATATTGCGCGCATTGCCGCGGCCGTCCAGCATCTTGGCTTGACGGTGGCGGCAGACGTTGGACATCAGTTCAATCCCGGAATCCGGGTTGCGCACCAGCATCCGGCCTTCGTTTTCGGAAGCCAGAGTGGCATAGTCGCCGGCGTTCGGCACCATGAGTTCATGGCCGACGTAACGCGGACCTGACTGAAAAAGCTGTTGGATTTCGCGCTGCAGCAGCGCTTCGTCGAAATAGACGTTTACCGGTAGCTGCGCATCGGAGCGCGCCAGCTTGGCAAAACTAGCAAGATCGGACATCCCTACCCCCCAAATTAATTCGCACCAACCTAAGAGAGAAAGAATCCGCAAAAACCTTTGTTCAAACTATTGTCTAAAATAATATGAAGAGGAAATTTTGGACAGAACTCGAAATTATGCCACGTTTGATGTGGATTTGCTCTAAATTTGCTCGACTTTGCGGAATACAAGAGGGTTTTAAGCAGTATCAGCGGCGGCCGGGAGCGGATTGTTTTAGAATAACCGGTTATATTTCTCGATAGATTCAGCAGATCCAAGCCATATGCCAAAAAATTCCGTGAACACCGCTCAGCCGGCATCGTTCGAGCAGGCCATGCAAGAGCTGGAGCTGCTGGTGGCCCAGATGGAGGCCGGCGAATTGCCGCTGGAAGCCTCGGTCGCCGCCTACAAGCGCGGTTCGGAACTGGTCAAGTTCTGCAGCAGCCAGCTCGACAAGGTGGATCATCAGGTCAAATTGCTGGAAGGCGGCATGCTCAAGCCGTTCACGCCGGATGGCGATGGCGGCGGTGAAGAGGAGCCGCAATGAGCGCGGTGGAACGGGCGCTCGAAGCGGTGCTTCCGGAAGCCGAATTCTCGGTCTGGATGAAGCGGGTGCAGGAAGATATTGAAACCGCGCTGGATCATTTCCTGACGCCGTCCGGGACGGTGCCGGCACGTTTGCACGAGGCCATGCGTTATGCGGTGTTGGGCGGTGGCAAGCGCGTTCGTCCGCTGCTGGTGTTCGGCGCGGGCAGCCTGTTCGATGCGCCGCCGCCATTGCTGGCGCGCGCCGCGGCGGCGCTGGAAATGATTCACGTTTATTCGCTGGTGCATGACGACATGCCTTGCATGGATGACGATGCGTTGCGCCGCGGCAAGCCGACGGTGCATGTGCAATACGACGAAGCGACCGCGCTGCTGGTCGGCGATGCGTTGCAGGCGCAGGCGTTCTGGCTGCTGTCGGAACCCGGCGGCCTGATCGATCCGGCGCGCCAGCTGGCGATGGTCAATCTGCTGGCGCAGGCCGCCGGCTCGCTCGGCATGTGCGGCGGCCAGGCGATCGATCTGGCCAGCGTCGGATTGCAACTGTCGCTGCCGCAGCTTGAACAGATGCACCGCCTGAAAACCGGCGCCCTGCTGCGCGCTGCGGTACTGTTGGGCGCTTCCTGCGGCAGCCGCCTGACGCCGCCGCAGCACGAGGCGCTGGAGCGCTACGCAGGGGCGGTCGGACTGGCGTTCCAAGTGGTTGACGATATACTCGATGGGACCGCCGATTCGGCGACGCTGGGCAAGACCGCCGGCAAGGACGCGGTCGACAACAAGCCGACTTATGTGTCGATACTCGGGCTCGAACAGTCCCGCGTGCTGGCGCTCAAATTGCGCGACGACGCCCATCAGGCGTTGCAGCCGTTCGGCGACGGCGCCCTGCGCCTGCGGCAACTCGCGGACCTGATCGTCCGGCGGCAGGCCTGAGCCGAGGCGGATTCGCGCCCGGCACTTACTTCTAATACGGCACAGCATGCTCAAAACAATTAACTCACCCGACGATTTACGACTGCTCTCGCGCAAGGAACTGATTCCGCTGGCCGACGAGCTGCGCCAGTTCGTGCTCGAATCGGTCGCCAAGACCGGCGGCCACCTGTCGTCCAATCTGGGCACGATCGAACTGACGATCGCGCTGCACTACGTATTCAATACACCTGAAGACCGTATCGTATGGGACGTCGGCCATCAGACCTATCCGCACAAGATACTGACCGGCCGCCGCGATCTCATGGGCAGCCTGCGCCAGCAGGGCGGCATTTCCGGTTTTCCGCGCCGCAGCGAAAGCGAATACGACACCTTCGGCACCGCCCATTCGTCGACCTCGATTTCGGCCGCGCTCGGCATGGCGCTGGCCGCCAAGGCCAAGGGCGAGAACCGCCATGCGATCGCCGTGATCGGCGATGGATCGATGACGGCCGGCATGGCGTTCGAGGCGCTCAATAACGCCGGCGTCTGCGAAGACGTCAATCTGCTGGTGATCCTGAACGACAACGATATGTCGATCTCGCCGCCGGTGGGCGCATTGAACCGCTATCTGGCGCGGCTGATGTCCGGCCAGTTCTACGCCAAGGCCAAGCATGTCGGCAAATCCGTGCTGCCAGGACCGGTGCGCGAACTGGCCAAGCGGCTGGAAGAGCATGCCAAGGGCATGATCGTGCCGGCCACCATGTTCGAGGAATTCGGTTTCAACTATATCGGGCCGATCGACGGCCATGATCTGGATTCGCTGATCCCGACGCTGCAGAATCTGAAAAACCTGAAGGGTCCGCAATTCCTGCATGTCGTCACCAAAAAAGGGCAGGGCTACAAGCTGGCGGAGGCCGACCCCGTGCTGTATCACGGCCCCGGCAAGTTCGATCCGGCCGAGGGCATCAAACCGGCCGCCGCGGGCAAGAAGACCTATACCCAGGTATTCGGCGACTGGCTGTGCGACATGGCGGCGCACAACGACAGGCTGATCGGCATTACGCCGGCCATGCGCGAAGGTTCCGGCATGGTCGAATTCGAACAGCGCTTTCCCGACCGTTATTACGATGTCGGCATTGCCGAGCAGCATGCGGTGACCTTTGCCGCCGGCCTGGCCTGCGAAGGCATGAAACCGGTGGTGGCGATCTATTCGACCTTTTTGCAGCGCGCCTACGACCAGTTGATCCATGACGTGGCCTTGCAGAATCTGGATGTCACATTTGCGCTGGACCGCGCCGGACTGGTCGGCGCCGACGGCGCCACGCACGCCGGCAATTACGACCTGGCTTATCTGCGCTGCATTCCGAACATGGCGGTCATGGCGCCATCGGACGAAAATGAGTGCCGCCGGATGCTTTCCACCGCTTTCCTTTACAATGGCCCTGCCGCGGTGCGTTATCCGCGCGGCGCGGGCATCGGCGCCGAAGTGCAGCGCGATCTGGCGCCGATAGCGTTCGGCACCGGCGAAATCCGCCGCGACGGACGCAAAGTCGCCATTCTGGCTTTCGGCAGCATGCTGGCGCCGGCGCTGGCGGCGGGCGACAAGCTGGACGCCACGGTGGCCAACATGCGTTTCGTCAAACCGCTGGATATTGCCTTGCTGAAACAATTGGCCGGGCAGCACGACGCCCTGGTGACAGTGGAAGAAGGCACGGCCATGGGCGGCGCCGGTTCAGCGGTGGCGGAAGCGCTGGCCGAGGCGGGCATTGTCAAACCGCTATTGATTTTGGGCTTGCCGGACCGATTTATCGACCATGGGGATGCGCCCAAGCTGCTGGCATCATGCGGACTGGATGCCGCCGGCATCGCTGCTTCGGTACTGCAGCGCTTCGGCGCCGAATTTTTGCAGCAGGGGCCTCGTCCGGCGAAAGTCGGCTGAAGCGGCGTCATGGATTGGCATTGAGCGGCATTGAACGATTCAGCCGGTCTGCTTTTTGATCGAATCACCGAATTATAAAAAAAAGGAGCCAGGCTCCTTGCCGCCGCGGCGGCCACCTGGAAGGAATAAGCAAATGAATACGCGCGATACGAACCTCGTCACCATGCCCGATGTGCAGGACACCCTCGATACCCGCCACCTGGTCATCCAGCGCGTCGGCGTCAAGGGCGTGCGCTATCCGCTGACCGTCAAGACCGGCGAAGCCGTGCAGTCCACGGTCGGCACCTGGAACATGTATGTGCATCTGCCCGAAGAGAAAAAGGGCACGCACATGTCGCGTTTCATCGCGTTGCTGGAAGGCCTGGACGGCGCATTGGACGCTGCGCGTTTCGATACGCTGATGCGCGATATGGTCAAGCTGCTGGATGCCAAAGCCGGCCGCATCGAGGTCAACTTCCCTTATTTCATCAACAAGACGGCGCCGGTTTCGGGCGTGCAGAGCCTGATGGACTATGAAGTCGGTTTTGTCGGCGAAATCAGGAACGGCGAACTGGAAGTGTCGCTGAAGGTGCTGGTGCCGGTCACCAGCCTGTGCCCGTGCTCGAAGAAGATTTCGGCCTATGGCGCGCACAACCAGCGTTCGCATATCAGCGTCACGGCGTTGCTGGGCGGAGACTTGCCGGTCGATGCGCTGATCGCCGCGATCGAAGCGCAGGCTTCCTGCGAACTGTACGGCCTGCTGAAGCGGCCGGACGAAAAATATGTCACGGAACGGGCTTACGATAATCCGAAATTCGTCGAAGACCTGGTGCGCGACGTCGCCGTCATGCTCAACAATGAAGCGGCGATTCTGGCATTCACGCTGGAAGCGGAGAACTTCGAATCCATCCACAATCATTCGGCTTACGCGATGATCGAGGGCGACAAGCGCAAAAAGTAATCCCGGAAGTCCTGGCCCGGCAGGCCTGCCGGGACTTCAATCCCTGCGCCACAGCACATCCGCGCCGCCATCGGCGCGATTCAGTACGCGCGCCAATACAAACAACAGATCCGACAGGCGATTCAGATACTGCCGCGGACCGTCGTTGACCGCTTCGCCGCGGCCGAGGCTGACCACGCTGCGCTCGGCGCGGCGGCACACGGTGCGGCACACGTGCGCCAGCGCCGCGGCGCGGGAGCCGCCAGGCAGGATGAATTCCTTCAGGGGCGGCAGATCGGCATTGTAATGCGCCAGCAGCGCGTCCAGCGCCGCTATTTGCCGCTCGCCGATCAGTGCGTATCCCGGAATGCACAATTCGCCGCCCAGATCGAATAATTGATGCTGTATGGCAAGTAATTGCAGCCGCAGCGCCGCCGGCAGCGATTCGCACAGCAATACGCCCAGCTGGGAATTGAGTTCATCCACATCGCCCATGGCATGCACCCGTGCGCTGTCCTTGTCCACGCGGCTGCCGTCGCCCAGGCCGGTGGTGCCGTCGTCGCCGGTGCGCGTTGTAATTTTGGAAAGCCGATTACCCATATTCACCCCAAATCACCCATCCTAAATCGATTATCCGCCGCTGCACGAGGTAAAATCGGCAACGCGCCTTCAACACCCATTAAAAAACACGGATCAAATGGCAACACGTCTTCCTCCAGTGCATGCATTGTCTGCCTTCGAAGCAGCTTCCCGACATAACTCATTTGCCATTGCCGCCGAAGAACTCTGCATCACGCCATCCGCATTGTCGCATCGCATCCGCCTGCTCGAAGATTTCGTCGGCGAGCGCTTGTTCCATCGCGACGGCCGCACTATCAATCTGTCCGAATTCGGCCGGCGCTACCTGGAAGTCGTGCGCAGCGCCTTGCGCACCCTGACGGATTTTCCGATGCCGAGCAGGGACGCGGTGGTGCAGCCGAAAGTCAAGATCGTGCTGCCGCCGACCTTCGCCCGCCACATGTTCATTCCGCGCCTGAAGCAGTTCACGCAGATGTATCCGGAAATCGGCATCGAATTGTTCCTGTCGGTGCCTTTGTACGATCTGAGCCTGTCCGAAAGCGACGTCGAAATCCGCTTCGGCGCGGGCCGCTATGCCAATCTGATTACCGAGAAACTGTTCGAGGAACCGACTTTCGCGGTTGCCAGCCCGGCTTATCTGAAAACCATCGCGCCGCTGAAAAAGCCGGCCGATCTGGAACACGCCACTTTGCTGCGTTCGGCATTGGAGCCGTGGCAGCCCTGGTTCGAGGTCGCCGGCCTGGATTGGGCCGAGCCGTCCACCGCGCTGCGGGTCGACGATCTGGGCCTGCTGCTGGAAACCATACGGCACGGCCATGGCGTCGGCCTGGCGCGCCAGCATTTCGCACAGGAATTGCTGGACAAGGGCGAGCTGGTGGAACTGTTCGACCAGGTGCATCTGAAAACGCCGCCGCATGCCTATTACGTGGTCTACGACAGCCGGGTGCGCGAACGGCGCGAAGTGAATGTTTTCATCGACTGGCTGCGGGCGGCGTTCGCCAGCCTGTAAGAATCAGTTTTAAAAGCGGTTTCAAAATCAGGCGGCGCGTTGTACTGCGTTCGTGTCCCCCGCCGGCCTTTGGCCGGCTCCTCCTTTACCTCACTTCGCACAACACGCCGCCTGATTTTGAAACCGCTTCTTGCACGCGTATCGGAAAATATCGGCAAATCGGCCGGAATGCACTGAAAACATTTCATTCGGGATCGTAAATTGTTTCAAGGCCATGCGTCGCCAAAAACAGCTTCGGCGCCTGGCTTTATGGTTACACTGGACATTGTTCCGGGAGACCGCCATGCCTGTTTTGACCGCATCCAACTCTGCACGCCAGCGTGAAGTCGCCGCCGCGTTGCAGGCCGCGCTGCCGCCGCATTGCGTGCTGTTCGCCGAAGAAGATACCCGTCCCTACGAATGCGACGGCCTGGCCGCGTACCGGCAGCTGCCGATGGCGGTGGTGCTGCCGGAAAACGAAGCGCAGGTCATCGCGGCGATCGATGTCTGCCGCGAACTCGCGGTCAGCATCGTGCCGCGCGGCGCGGGAACCGGGCTGTCCGGCGGCGCGATGCCGATTGCGGATGGCGTGGTGCTGTCGACGGCGAAGCTGAACCGCATCGTCGCCATGGACCCCGCGGCGCGTACCGCGGTGGTGCAACCGGGCGTGCGCAATCTGGCCATTTCGGAAGCCGCGGCAATCCATGATCTGTATTACGCGCCCGATCCCTCTTCGCAGATCGCCTGCAGCATCGGCGGCAATGTGGCCGAGAATTCGGGCGGCGTGCACTGTCTCAAGTACGGGCTGACGGTGCATAACGTATTGCGGGTCCGGATGATCAACATGGACGGCGAAGCGATCGAACTGGGCGGGGCCGCGCTGGATGCGCCGGGGCTGGATCTGCTGGCGGTGTTCATCGGCTCCGAGGGCATGCTCGGCGTCGTGACCGAAGTGACCGTGCGGCTGATTCCGAAACCGCAGGCGGCGCGCGTGATCATGGCCTCGTTCGATGACGTGGTCAAAAGCGGCAACGCGGTGGCCAATATCATTGCCGCCGGCATTATCCCGGCCGGGCTGGAAATGATGGACAAGACCAGTTCGCGCATGGTCGAGCCGTTCGTCAAGGCCGGCTACGATATCGACGCGGCCGCCATTCTTCTGTGCGAATCCGACGGCACGGAAACCGAGGTGGAAGAGGAAATCGGCCGCATGCGCGCGGTGCTCAACGCCAGCGGGGCGACGGCGATCGCGGTTTCCGGCTCGGAAGCGGAGCGCCTCAAATTCTGGTCGGGACGCAAAAATGCGTTTCCGGCGGCAGGGCGCATATCGCCCGATTACTATTGCATGGACGGCACCATCCCGCGCAAGCATCTGGCGCGCGTATTGCTCGGCATCGAACAGATGGAAATCAAATACGGCCTGCGCTGCGCCAATGTGTTTCATGCCGGCGACGGCAATCTGCATCCGCTGATCCTGTTCGACGCCAACCAGCCGGGGGAATTTCATCGCGCCGAACAATTTGGCGCCGAAATCCTCGAACTGTGCGTCGAGGTCGGCGGCACCATCACCGGCGAACACGGCGTCGGCATCGAGAAAATCAATTCCATGTGCGTGCAGTTTTCGCCATTGGAGCGGGAAGCGTTTTTCAACGTCAAGCGCGCATTCGACACGGCGTTCCTGCTGAATCCGGACAAGGCGATTCCCACCCTGCATCGCTGCGCCGAATACGGCCGCATGCATGTGCAGCGCGGGGCCTTGAAGTTTCCCGATCTGCCGCGTTTTTGAGACGCCGATGATGGATTTCCGAGGAGCGCGATGGAACTGATACTGCAAAATTTCAAGGAACAGATTCTGGCCGGCCGGCCGCTGCGCATACGCGGCGGCGCCAGCAAGGACTGGTACGGCCAGACGCCGCAGGGCGAACTGCTGGATACGCGCGCCTATGCCGGCATTGTCGATTACGAGCCGACCGAGCTGGTTGTTACCGCGCGTTGCGGCACGCCGTTGGCCGAGATCGAAGCGGCGCTGGCCGCCAACAATCAGATGCTGGCGTTCGAGCCGCCGCATTTCGGCCCCGGCGCAACCGTCGGCGGCATGATCGCCTGCGGCCTGTCGGGGCCGGCGCGGCAGGCGGTCGGCGCGGCGCGCGATTTCGTACTGGGCGCGGTACTGATGGACGGCGCCGGCGATGTCCTGCATTTCGGCGGCCAGGTCATGAAGAACGTGGCCGGCTACGACGTCGCGCGCCTGCTGGCCGGATCGCTGGGCTGCCTGGGTCTGATCCTGGAAGTGTCGATCAAGGTGCTGCCGCTGCCGTTTGCAAGCGCATCCTTGCGTTTTCAGATGGGACAGGCCGAGGCGATCCGCCGGCTCAACGAATGGGGCGGGCGGCCTTTGCCGATCTCCGCCAGCGCGTGGTGCGATGAGGTGTTGACGCTGCGGTTGTCGGGCGCGCAGGCGGCGGTCGATGCGGCGTGCGTGCAACTGGGCGGCGAACGGCTGGCGCCGGAACAGGCGGCAGCATTCTGGCGCGATCTGCGCGAACAGCGGCTGGCCTTTTTCGATCCGGCGAATTTCGACGCGGCGCCGCTGTGGCGCTTGTCGGTGCCGTCGGCCGGCGTGCCGATCGCCAGTCCCGGCATGGGCCCTACGCTGATCGAATGGGGCGGCGCGCAGCGCTGGCTGCGCGAGCCGGCCGACGTCGATGCGGCACGCATGCGGGCCATTGCCGCGGCGGCGGGCGGGCATGCCGCCATGTTCAGGGGCGGCGACAAGGAGCAGGGCGTCTTTCAGCCGCTGCAGCCGGCGGTCGAAAAAATCCATCGCAAGCTGAAAGCCAGCTTCGACCCCAACGGCATTTTCAATTGCGGCCGCATGTATCCGCGGCTGTAATTTCAATCAAAACGACCATGCAAACCAATCTCGCCGATTTCATTCGCGATACCGCCGAAGGCCAGGAAGCCGACGCCATCCTGCGCAGCTGCGTTCACTGCGGCTTCTGCACCGCGACCTGCCCGACCTATCAATTGCTGGGTGACGAACTGGACGGCCCGCGCGGCCGCATCTATCTGATGAAGCAGGTACTGGAAGGCGCGCCTGCCACTGCCAGCACGCAATTGCATCTGGATCGCTGCCTGACCTGCCGCAGTTGCGAGAGCACCTGCCCTTCCGGCGTGCAATACGGCCGGCTGGTCGATATCGGCCGCAAGATCGTGGACGATCAGGTGGCGCGGCCGTTCGGGCAACGCGTGCTGCGCACGGTTCTGAAGGAAGTATTGCCGCGCAAATGGCTGTTTGCGCCGGCCATGAAAATGGGCCAGACGCTGCGTCCGCTGTTGCCGCGCACGCTGAAAAACAAGGTTCCGGCGGCGCGGCCGCATGGCGCGTGGCCGCGGCGCGAACATGGGCGCAAGATGCTGTTGCTGGAAGGCTGCGTCCAGCCGTCGATGTCGCCGAACATCAACCATGCGACGGCGCGCGTGTTCGATGCGCTGGATGTGCAATTGCTGGTCGCGCCGAAGGCCGGCTGCTGCGGGGCGATTCGCTATCATCTGGACGATCATGACGGCGGCCTGGACGATATGCGGCGCAATATCGACGCATGGTGGCCGTATATCGAAAACGGCCGCGTGGAAGCGATTCTGATGAATGCATCCGGCTGCGGCGCGATGGTAAAGGAATACGGGCAATTGCTGATGCACGATCACGCCTATGCCGACAAGGCCAGACGCATTTCGGCGCTGGCGAAGGATATCAGCGAAGTGCTGCCGGACTTCGCGGCGCAATTGCGGCAATTGCAGCTGTTGCGGCAGTTGCGCCAGCCGGCTTCAGGCAGGGCGCGCGTCGCCTATCATCCGCCTTGCACTTTGCAGCACGGCCAGAAAATCCGCGGCAAGGTGGAGGCGATATTGCGCGATATCGGCGTGGACGTGCATCTGTGCGCCGACAGCCATTTATGCTGCGGTTCGGCCGGCACGTATTCGGTGCTGCAGCCGGCCTTGTCCTACCAGCTGCGCGACAACAAGCTGGCCAGCCTCCAGGCTGTCGCGCCCGATGTCATCGTTTCCGGCAACATCGGCTGCCTCGCGCATTTGCAGTCCGGCACGCAGACGCCGGTGCGGCACTGGATCGAATTGATCGATCAGGCGCTGGCGGAGGGCGCGCCTGAAGCCGTGCCTGGAACCGATTCCGCCAGCAACCCCTGAATGTCGCCGATCAAATCCTGCGGCTTGGTGGTCGGCGCATAGCGGTTGAAAATGCTGCCGTCGCGCCGCACCAGGAATTTGGTGAAATTCCATTTGATGGCTTGCGTGCCAAGGATGCCCGGCGCGCCGGCCTTCAGGAAATCGAACAGCGGATCGGCGTGGTCGCCATTGACGTCGATTTTGGCAAACAGCGGAAAACGCACGCCGTAATTGGTCTCGCAAAATTCGCCGATGGCCGCGGCGTCGCCCGGCTCCTGTTCGCCGAACTGGTTGCAAGGGAAGGCCAGCACCTCCAGCCCCTGCGCGGCAAATTGCGCATACAGCGCCTGCAGTCCTTGGTATTGCGGCGTAAACCCGCATTTGCTGGCTGTGTTTACAATCAGCAGGACCTTGCCGCGATATTGCGCCAGGCTGGTCCGGCTGCCGTCGGGCAGTTGCACATCGAAATCGGTGACTTTGCTCATGGTGTCCTTGTGGAAAAAAGCGTGGAAAGATGGGCCGGCGAGGTAATTTTAAATCGGAAAGTTATCGGGATGGCGCGCCACGGCGCGCGCGGTTTCCGCCGGAATCGCCTGTTGCTGCACCAGTTTCGCCAGATGCTGGTCCAGTGTCTGCATACCGAGGCTGCCGCCGGTTTGCAGCGCCGAATACATCTGCGCCACCTTGCCTTCGCGGATCAGGTTGCGGATCGCCGGCGTGCCGAGCATGATTTCGTAGGCTGCAATCCGGCCGGAGCCGGCGTTGGCGCCGGCGCTGCCACTGCGCCGCACCAGCAACTGCGAGATGACGCCTTGCAGCGATTCCGACAGCATGGTGCGCACCATGTCTTTTTCCGGGCCCGGAAAGGCATCGACCAATCGGTCGACCGACTTGACCGCCGATCCCGTATGCAGCGTCGCCAGCACCAGATGGCCGGTTTCGGCCGCGCTCAGGGCCAGCCGGATGCTGTCCAGATCGCGCAGTTCGCCGACCATGATGACGTCCGGATCGGCGCGCAGGGCCGAACGCAATGCCGCGGCGAAACACGCCGTATGGCGGCCGGCTTCGCGCTGGTTGATCAGGCTGCTCAGCGGCCGGTGAATGAATTCGATGGGATCTTCGATGGTAATCACGTGGGCGCTGCGGCGGCGGTTGATGTGATCGATCATCGCCGCCAGCGTGGTCGATTTGCCCGAGCCGGTGGGGCCGGTAACCAGGACCAGGCCGTTCTGCTTCAGCGCCAATTGGCCGAACAGCGCCGGGCAGCCGAGTTGTTCCAGTGTCGGCACGGTGGCGGCGATGTGGCGGAATACGGCCGCGGCGCCGCGCTGCTGATTGAAGGCATTGACGCGAAAGCGCGCCGGAGCATCCGTGTCCGTATTCTCGGCCGTGTCCGCAGCCGCCATATCCGGCGTATCCCTGGCCGTAAAGGAAAAATCGCATTCCAGATGCGTGTCGTAGTGCAGGCGCTGGGCGTCGTTCATGACGTTATACAGCAGCGCATGGACGTCCTTGTGCGAGAGCGCCGGCAAATCGGTTTTTACGATTTCACCGTCTACCCGCAGCAGCGGCGGCAAGCCGGCCGAAAGATGCAGATCGGAGGCCTTGTTCAGGATCGAAAAGGCGAGAAGTTCGGCAATGTTCATTTATAATCCCAGGCTTACAGCCACGCGCCACGGCCAAGTTCATTGATGCATAACATCGCTGGAACGCATTTTCAAATTATGTCCCTAATCGCTTCCAACCTGCAAGCCGTCCATCAGCAAATCGCACGCGCCGCAAGCGCCGCCGGGCGCGCCCCGGACGGCATTCGCCTGCTCGCCGTCTCCAAGACCTTCGGCGCCGATGCCGTGCTGGAGGCCTGGCGCGCAGGCCAGCTCGCCTTTGGCGAAAGCTATCTGCAGGAAGCTTTGGCCAAGATAAACATCATCGATACCGCCATTGCGCTGGCCCGGAAAAAGGCGCCGCCGGAATGGCATTTCATCGGGCCGATACAAAGTAATAAGACCCGTCCTATAGCCGAGAATTTCTCCTGGGTGCATTCGGTGGAGCGCGAAAAGATCGCGCGGCGTCTGTCGGAGCAGCGGCCGGCGCATCTGCCGCCGCTGAATCTTTGCCTGCAGGTCAACATCAGCGGCGAAGACAGTAAAAGCGGCGCGGCGCCGGAAGAAGCGGAGGCCATCGCCAGGGAGATCGCCGCCTTGCCGAATATCCGGCTGCGCGGCCTGATGGCGATTCCCGCGCCGACCGACGATCCGCTACAGCAGCGCGCGGCCTATCGCCCCTTGCGCGAATTGTTCGAGCGCCTGAATGCGCAAGGCATGGCGCTCGATACGCTGTCGATGGGCATGTCGGCCGATCTGGCCGCGGCAGTCGCGGAGGGCTCGACCATGCTGCGCATCGGCAGCGCCATTTTCGGCGGCCGGACCTGAATTATTTTTTACTTCATTCATTAAGGATTCATCGTGAAAATCAGCTTCATTGGCGGCGGCAACATGGCCGGCGCACTGATCGCCGGACTGGCAAACAAACTGACCCCGGGCGCGAATATCCATGTGGTCGATCCGAATGCCGCCGCGCTGCAATCGCTGCGCACACAGTTCGGCGTAACGACGGCGCAGGATTTCGGTCAGGCGCTGGCTGATTGCGAGGTTATCGTGCTGGCGGTGAAGCCGGACAAGATGCGCGAAGTGCTGGCGGCGTTGCAGCCGTTCCTGTCGGGCCAGTTGCTGTTGTCGATCGCCGCGGGCATCCGCATCGCCGATCTGTCGCGCTGGGCCAATGGCCATCAGGCGGTGGTGCGCGCGATGCCGAATACCCCGGCGCTGATCGGGCAGGGCATTACCGGCCTGGTGGCGATGCCGGCGGTCTCGCAGGCGCAGCGCGAAGTCGCCGATCAGATATTAACGGCGGTGGGCGCGACGGTATGGCTGGAAGACGAGAATCTGATCGATGCCGTGACGGCCGTATCGGGCAGCGGCCCGGCCTATGTGTTTTATTTCATTGAAGCCATGCAGCAGGCGGCCCAGGAACTGGGGCTCAGCGCCGAGCAGGGCATCGCGCTGGCCAAGGCCACGTTCGCGGGCGCGTCGCAATTGGCGGTACGTTCGTCCGAACCGGTTTCGCTGCTGCGCGAACGCGTGACGTCCAAGGGCGGCACCACGTATGCGGCATTGACCAGCATGGAAGAAAGCGGCGTCAAGCCGCTGATCGTCAAGGCGGTGAAGGCGGCGGCGGCGCGCGGAAAAAGCCTGGGCGATGAATTGGGGCGGGATTAAGGATCAGACTGCTTCCACATTGCCGGCTTCATCGTCCGTAAAATCCGTCAGGTAATCGCTGTCCGAATCGTCGCCGTGCGTCTGGGATAACGGGTGCAGAAAATGATAAATCGGATGCCGCAAATTGTCCCGGAGCATATGGTCCAGAGGCGCCGGCAATAGTCCTTTGCGGAGTGCGTAGGCGCCATCTTTTCCGACCGTGTAGGGACCTATATCCAATCCGATGTCATTCAGGTAGGCGCCATCGAAATTGGCGTCCTCCAGATTGTTTTCGTCGGTGCTGAACGTGAGGCCGCTCAAGTTGGCGCCCGCCAGATTGGCGTTGCGGAACAATGTATTTTTGACATCGCTGCCGGCCAGGTCGGCGCCCTCCATGTCCGCGTAACTCACATCCGCATGCGTCAGATCGCACTCGCGTACGACTGTGTTTTTCATATTGCAGCCGAACAGGATGGCGCCGTAAAAATCGATGCCGCTCAGATCCATACCGCTCAGGTCCGTATGAGACAGATCGGCTGCCACCATTTCCATTGTGTTGACCGCCCATGCCAGGCATTGCTTCGGCCAATGGAAGGGCGCATCGGACGGATCGATCCCGCTGGCCGGATGGCGCTGTTCCAGCAGCGCCTGCCAGTGGCCTTCGCCGCTTGCATCCACATAGCGGTCGATGTCCTGGACCAGATCGTCATCCGTATTGCCGAGAACCTTGCATATTGTGCGGTTTATGCAATCGGGATCGGGCAGCAGCGATTGATGCCGTTCGTACACACTGAATGGTCTGGTTTTGCCCGCATATATTTCCGATGCCGCGTCCGGCCAAAGATTTTTGCGGCAGACCAGCCAATGGCAAAGTTCTTCCAGTTCAGCACGCTTGTAGAAGGGTGCGCGCCGCAGCGCGTGATCCAGATCGGCGGCGAGATTTGGGGTTGATGCGGATGCGGTTGGTGAAGGGTTTGCTGGATACGGCGAAGTGACGGTAAAAAAGGAAAACAGGGATTGCCCGAGCATTGATTAACCTAGGTGTGACTAAAAAAATAATCCAGCGCAACGCCCGCGAACACCGCCGCGCCCAGCCAGTTATTGTGGCGGAACGCCTTGAAGCAGCGCATGCGGTCACGGCCGCGGATCAGATAATAGTGATAGACGGCGCAGCCAAGCGCAACCGCGATGCCGGCAAGGAACCAGCCGCGCAGCCCGTAATGCCAGCCCACGCCCAGCGTAATGGCCAGCGTCGCCGCATAGCACAGCATGACCGCCGCGACATCGTAGCGGCCAAATGTAATTGCCGAAGTCTTCAGACCCAGCTTCAGATCGTCGTCGCGGTCGACCATTGCATATTCGGTATCGTAAGCCAGCGCCCAGAACACATTCCCGGCCAGCAGCAGCCATGCGGCCGGCGGCAAATCGTTTTGCACGGCGGCAAACGCCATCGGAATGCCGAAGCCGAAGGCAATGCCAAGATACGCCTGCGGCAGCGCGAAAAAACGTTTGAAATAGGGATAGCTGGCCGCGATGGCGACCGCCGCCAGCGACAACTGTTTGGTCAGTGCGTTGAGCGGCCAGATCAGCGCGAACGACGCCAGCGCCAGCACGGCGGCGACCGCCACCGCTTCCCATGCCTTGATCTTGCCGGCGGTCAGCGGCCGCGCCGCGGTGCGTTTGACGTGACGGTCGAAATCGCGGTCGGCGAAATCGTTGATCGCGCAGCCGGCCGCGCGCATCAGCACGGTGCCGACGCAGAACACCAGAAAAAGATGCGGGGAGGGATGTCCGTCCGAGGCCAGCCACAAGGCGATGAGCGTTGGCCACAGCAGCAGCAGTATGCCGATCGGCTTGTCGAAGCGGGTCAGGTAAATATACTGTTTCAGGCGATCCATTGCTTGCCGTCAGCCTTCGATCACCGCCGCGTCACGCAGCATCTGCGCACCGTTCAGATTGCAGGACAGCACCGCCTGCCGCACGGCTTCGATGGCGGCATGGCGGGTGAAGCTCTTGCGCCAGGCGATCACCACGCGGCGCGACGGCAGCGGCTGGGTGAACGGCACATAGCGCAGCATGCCGTCCTTGTCGTTCATGTCCGGGATCGAGCCTTTCGGCAGCACGGTGATGCCGATGCCGGAGGCGACCATATGGCGGATGGTTTCCAGCGACGATCCTTCGAAACTGCGCGCGATGCCGTCGCCGGCGGTGGAAAAGCGCGACATTTCGGGACAGACTTCCAGCACCTGGTCGCGGAAGCAGTGGCCATTGCCCAGCAGCAGCATGGTTTCGTTCTTCAGTTCATGCGCATCGATCGCCGCGCGACCGGCCCACTGATGATGCTTCGGCAGCGCCACCACGAATTCCTCGTCGTACAGTGGCTGCACCGTGAGGCCGTGTTCGGGGAACGGCAGCGCCATGATGGCGGCGTCGAGTTCGCCCTGGCGCAGCAGCTCGATCAGGCGCACAGTGAAATTTTCCTGCAGGATCAGCGGCATCTGCGGCACCTGCTCGATCATGGTCTTGACCAGCGGCGGCAGCAGGTAGGGACCGATGGTGTAGATGATGCCGAGCCGCAGCGGCCCCGACAGCGGATCCTTGTTCTGGCTGGCGATTTCCTTGATGGCGGCGGTCTGTTCCAGCACGCGTTCGGCCTGGGCCACGATTTGCGCGCCCAGCGGGGTGACGGAGATCTCCGTGCCGCCGCGTTCGAAGATGATGACGCCCAATTCATCTTCCAGTTTCTTGATGGCGACCGATAACGTGGGCTGGGCGACAAAACAGGCTTCGGCGGCATGGCCGAAATGTTTTTCGCGGGCAACGGCGACGATATATTTGAGTTCGGTAAGTGTCATAGCGCTTATGTTCGCACAAGCGGCGGCAAAATGTTTGAAAAGCATCGATCCGGCCGTTTTTTACCCCGGTACGCCTGGGGCTCATCCCGGCCGAATCTGATTTCTCCGATTGGCGTCAAACCTTCAGAAATTCTTCCCTGCCGCCCAGCCAGCGCGCGAGATGCGCGTCCACCGTGGCCGGATCGTCGCGCAATAATTGCTGCGCCAGCGTGCGTGCCTGATCGACCAGCCATTGGTCGGCCGCCAGATCGGCGAATCGCAGCAGCGCCTCGCCGGACTGGCGCGCGCCGAGGAATTCGCCGGGACCGCGGATTTCCAGGTCGCGGCGCGCGATTTCAAAGCCGTCGGTGGTGGCGCGCATGGTCATCAGCCTCTGTTTGGCGACCCCGCCCAGCGGGCTCTGATACAGCAGCAGGCAGGCGCTGGCCGCCGCGCCGCGCCCGACCCGGCCGCGCAATTGATGCAATTGCGACAAGCCGAAGCGCTCGGCGTGTTCGATCACCATCAGCGATGCATTGGGCACATCGACGCCGACTTCGATCACCGTGGTGGCGACCAGCAAATGCGTTTCGCCGCGCACGAAGGCTTCCATCACGGCCTGCTTTTCCTGTTGTTTCAGGCGGCCGTGCACCAGCCCGACGCGCAGATCGGGGAGGGCCTGCGCCAGCAAGGCGTGGGTATCCACCGCAGTCTGCAACTGCAGCGCTTCCGATTCTTCGATCAGCGGGCAGACCCAATAGGCCTGGCGCCCTTCCAGCGCGGCCGCATGGACCCGTTCGATGACCTGGTCGCGCCGGTTCTGGTCGATGCTGCGCGTGAGCACCGGGGTGCGGCCCGGCGGCAGCTCGTCGATGGCGGAGATTTCCAGGTCTGCGTAATAGGTCATGGCCAGGGTGCGCGGAATCGGCGTGGCCGACATCATCAATTGATGCGGCACGCTCTCGTATGCATCATTGCGTGCGCCCTTGTTGCGCAGCGCCAGCCGCTGGCCCACGCCGAAGCGGTGCTGTTCGTCCACGATCACCAGTCCGAGCCTGGTGAATTGCACGGTATCCTGGATCAGCGCATGGGTGCCGATGATCAATTGCGCCTGGCCCGACGCGATGCGCGCGGTCGCTTCGGTTTTTTCCTTTTTCTTCAGGCTGCCGGTGAGCCAGGCCACTTCCACGCCCAGCGGCGCCATCCAGGCGCCGATCTTGCGGAAATGCTGGTCGGCCAGGATTTCGGTCGGCGCCATCAGCACTGCCTGAAAGCCGCTGTCGATGGCCTGGGCCGCGGCCAGCGCCGCGATCACGGTCTTGCCGCTGCCGACGTCGCCCTGCAGCAGCCGCTGCATCGGAAACGCATGCAGCAGATCGGCGCGGATTTCCTCCAGCACGCGTTGCTGCGCGGCGGTCAGCGTAAACGGCAGCTGCGCCAGAAATGCATGGGAAAGGGCGCCGATGGCCGGCAGCGGTTCGGCGGTGCGGGCGCGCCGCGCGATCTGCGCGCGCTTGAGCGAAAGTTGCTGGGCCAGCAGTTCGTCGAACTTCATGCGCACCCAGGCCGGATGGGTGCGTTCGATCAGTGCGTGTTCGTCGACGTCGGCCGGCGGATTGTGCAGCAGCCGCACCGAGGCTTCAAACGGCTCCAGATGCAGCGCCGCGCGAATGCCGTCGCTGAGCGTGTCGCGCCAGTCCAGCCGCGCCAGCGCCGCGCCGATCGCCTTGCGCAGGTAGGCTTGCGACAGGCCTTCGCCGGCCGGGTACACCGGCGTCAAGGCGGTCGGCAGCGGCGCGCCTTCCAGCACAACCTTATAGGCGGGATGCACCATCTCGGCGCCGAAGAATCCATGCCGCAATTCGCCGCGCGCGCGTATCCGTACGCCGGCCGCCAGCTGCGTGGCCTGGCTGCCATAGAAATTCAGGAAGCGCAGCACCAGTTGGCCGCTGTCGTCGGCCATCGTCACCACCAGTTGGCGGCGCGGGCGGAACTGGACGTCCGACTGGGTGATGATTCCCTCGACCTGCACCGTCTGCATGCCGCGCATGGCGGCCTGCGCGATGCTCAGGACTTCCGTCTCGTCCTCGTAGCGCGCCGGCAAATGCAGCGCCAGGTCGATGTCGGTGCGCAGGCCGAGCTTGGCGAGTTTGTCTTCGCTTTTGACGGGGGGCTTGCGCTTCGGTGCCGGCATTTGGGAAAGAGGTTCGAGGATAAATTGGAGACAGCGTAAAATAGCGGGTTTGGCTTTCCCGGCCTGAACGCCGGTCCAAAAACTTTCGACGATTGTACGGGCATTGCCGGTTTTTTCGCCATTGCTTTATTTTTCGCGTTTTCTAGTCTTCCGTTCCATTTCCGTATCCGCCGCCATGCATACCCTGTCCGATTACGATTTCGATCTCCCGCAGCACCTGATTGCCCAAACGCCGTTGCCGGAACGCGGCGCTTCGCGTTTGCTGCATGTCGACGGCGGGCGGCTGGTCGATCGTCATTTCGGCGATCTGGCCGGCCTGCTCAATCCCGGCGATCTGCTGGTCTTCAACGATACGCGGGTGCTGAAGGCGCGCTTTTTCGGCGTCAAGGCCAGCGGCGGCAAGGTGGAAGTGCTGGTCGAACGGGTGCTCGATCCGCGCACCGTGCTGGCCCAGGTGCGGGCTTCCAAATCGCCGCTGCCGGGCGGCAGCATCCGGCTGGCCGACGCATTCGACGTACAGGTCGGCGAGCGCGCCGGCGAGTTTTTCACGCTGGTCTTTCCGTCCGATGTATTCGCATTGCTGGACGCCTACGGCAGCCTGCCGCTGCCGCCCTATATCGACCATGCCGCCGATGCTTTCGACGAGACGCGCTACCAGACTGTTTACGCCAGGGAGCCCGGCGCGGTCGCGGCGCCTACCGCCGGGCTGCATTTCGATGAAGCCTTCCTGCGCCGATTGCAGGAAAAGGGCGTGCGAACCGCCTTCGTCACGCTGCACGTGGGCGCGGGCACCTTCCAGCCGGTGCGCGTCGAAAACCTGGCCGAACATCAGATGCATAGCGAGTGGTACACCATATCGCAGGCCACGGTCGATGCCGTGCGCGAGGCCAAAGCCGCCGGCGGCAAGGTGATCGCGGTCGGCACCACCAGCCTGCGCGCGCTGGAATCGGCCTCGCAATCCGGCGATCTGCAGGGCGGCAGCGCCGATACCAGGCTGTTCATCACGCCGGGTTATCGATTCAAGACCATCGACCGGCTCATCACCAATTTTCATTTGCCGAAATCGACGCTCCTGATGCTGGTGTCGGCCGTGGCCGGCTACGATACGATCCGTGCCGCCTATGCCCACGCCATCGCCATGCAGTACCGGTTTTTCAGTTATGGCGACGCCATGCTGCTCGATGTCGGGACATCGGCCGCATCGGGCTCCGATCCGGCGCCGGCGAACCAGTAATCGAGATAGGCGTCTTCGTCGCGCGCCTGTTCCCGTTTTTGCGCGGCGATTTTTCTCAGGCGCTGGCAGTCCGCGGTATTGCTGGCGGAAACGGCGATCTGCACCAAGCGTTTGTTGGGAAGGATTTTTGCATCCCGCATGACCTGCTGCAATACCATATCGCTGGCCCATCCGATTGCGCCGCGATGCTCAAAGGCCGTTTCCCGGGACGTCGCGGCGCGATCGCCGATCAATGCGGCGATCACGCCATCGAGCATTTTGCGAAGGGGTTCCATCGGCCGCAGCGAAGATGTCGGCAGCGGATGCGCCGCATCCTTCGGATTTTCCTGTATTTCAATCAGCCCCAGATAGACGTTATTTTCCGTGCCGGCGTTGATGACGCCCGGCGCCGGAATCAATTCCTCATGTCCGATTCCGCCATCGCCTGCGTAGCCGGCCGGGAAAATGGTCCATTGCTGGTCTTGCCGGCGCAGGCCGTAGTCGAATATTTTCTGGAACAGGGGGCTGTTTGCGTAGCATTCGCAAAAAAAATAATGGCTTGTTTCGATAAATGCATCGCCATCGCCATCCATGCCGGAAAACTGCGCCGCTTCGATGGCGAAGCGGCGCTGGAAACGCTCCAGGAAGCGGCTGCGTGAAATGCCGTGCGGCGGGGCGGCCGGTATTTCTTCCTCTGCCGCATCGGCTGTACGCGGCTGTTGGAAAAGGCCGATGCGTTCGGCCAGCGCCTTGACGGCCCTGACCGTCGGATGATTCGCGATGAGCGGAAATTTGTGGCGGCGGGCGGCAATCGGATTTTCCGGATTGACGCGTTCAAGATATTGATCTTCCAATTCCGCTGCCTCGCGTATTTTTCGATTGTCGATATGCCGGGCATGCTCCTGGCTTGGATAATAGGCGGCGTTGACGCGAAGGTCTGCGTGCGAGTCGATTTGCCGCAAAATGCGATTGGCCAGCCATATCCGAAGGCCGCGTTGGCGGCCGGGATCGCGCGGCGCCGGATCGTTGACCGTAAATCTGGAAGTCAATGCGGCAACCACGCTTTCGATGACGGCCGCTGTAATCGATTGCCTGGCGACGTTTCTGGCGTTCATGGTGAAATGCAGGCATTCCGGATTCGCGGGAAGATCGATGACGATGGCCGAACCGTGGGGCGTTACTTCCGCCGCGATGCATTGCGTATCGACGCAGAGCCGGATGGAACGGGGGCTGACAGGCTGTACATCGTAGGTGTTGAACAATTGCCGCATGACCGGAGAGGCATCGAATGCCTGTTCGATGATCTTGAGCGGATCGTAACGCCATGAAGGCTGCTCTATCCAAGATGGCTCGACGCCGGCGGCGAAATCGATGCGCAGATTGCTGTAAACCGCCTGGCGCTTGTCATGGCTCTCGTCCCGGGATTTGATTTGCCACGCCATCACATCCTGCACGGTTTGACGCTCTTCCAGCGCTTGCCCGTCGCACCAGGTCAAGCCATCGGCGCTGGTCAGTCCGGTCAGTCCGGCCTGGGCGCCGGCGTTTTCCACGTTATCGTTGAAGCGCATGCCGAGCATGGCGTTCTGCGTGCTGCGGCCGAGCTGCAGCATGGCGTGGAACCGGCGCGCGTTTTGCTGCAGCGCCGGCGCGACGGCCAGCATGAAATCGAGCCAGGCATTCGGATCGATATCGCTGTTGCGCAGGTTCGCCAGCGTGGCATTGTTCGATTTATGTTCTTCCGCTATCCGGCGCGCCGCGTTGCCGCCGCTTCGGGCGCGATTGGTTTTACTCTGATAGCCGCGCGTCTGGTCGCCGATGAGTGGAATATCGTGTTGTTTTTGGGCCTGGGCCGGTTTCCGCCTCTGCCCGTCGAAGTTCACGTAGCCGAGGGAATTGGCGCGATATCGTCTGACGCTGACCATGGTTCTGGTGGGGATCATTTTCGCCGCAAGCAATGCCGATGCGCTGATGCGCATACCGGAAATAAACGGGCTGACATAGGTGGCAAAGACCATTTTCGACATGGCGGCAGTGGCAAGGATATCGCGCGCTATCAGCAAAACGTAATAGAACTTGTGATCCTTGCCGTCCAGCCAGGCGCGCGCCAATTGCAGCGTCGGCGCGAATATCGGCAGCGATCCGAGCAGTTCGTCGGCGGCCTGGGTACCCAATTCGGTCGTGATTCTCGTCACGCGGAATTTATCGGCCGCGCGTTCGATATGTTCTTTTTTTACGGACGGCAGAAACGGCAGGCCGTTATCACGGATGTGCTGCAAGGCAGTGCCGATGACATAGGGATGCGTGAGCAGGCCGGCGTTATAGTCGTTAAACGATTTTTTGATCATGTGATACGGCTTGATGACCTTGCCCGTCGGCAGGAACAGCAATTGATCGGTGTCGACGTTGCGAATGACGGTAACGAATGCTTCGTGCACAGGGCGGGGGCGCTGGTAATGCGCGCCGGTATGCACATTGCTGTATATGCTGGCCCGGCCCTCGGTCATCTGTTCGACGCCGATGCCGTTTTCCAGCAGGATCTTGTAGGCCTCCGTTTCCACGGTCCAGAACGGCGGGGCGCGCAGCTCCAGCGCGGTTCGATAGTGCGTATTCTCCATTTTCTGCACCAGCGTGAAGGCCGGCTTGTCGTTGTCGGCGATGACGTGTTCCATGCAGAAGGGGCCATAGTTGAACGCCTTGGCGGCCCGGCTCAAGGATATCGCGGCGTCGAAGGGGAGATTTTTCAATAGTGGATGAAATTCCGTCGTGCCAAGCGCCGTCATGGCGTCGGTCGGGACGAAGCGGGGCAAGTGGGTCGCTTGGGAGATTCGATAAAGCGCATCGACGGCATTCTCGATGGCGACGGCATACTGGCGGGTGGTAATCGTCGTATCGAAATCGCCCGAGGCTGCGTGCCATTGCGGCATATGGCGCGCCAGCCACTCCCAGGCAGCGGTTTGCGCCGCTTTATCGGCAGCGTTGGCCGACAGGGCCGTCTCGATATTCGAAACCAGTTCGATGTAGTGCGTCCGGTAATGCTTGGCGGTCCACCTCTCGACGCCGTTGGCGCGTTCGTTGTATATCGCTTCGATGACCTCCAGCATATACGGCATGTTTCCCTTGCCGATTTCGTCCTGCATTCTCTGCGTCCACCGGGTTTCCAGATCGGATGCGCTGCGATACGCGACGTAGCGGTTGTCGGGCGGCTGGTTCGACGTGCGCATCAATACGGTCGCCATCGCGCGGCGGACGCTGCCGAACGGATAATCTCCCGGATACTCGCCCAATTCATAGAGCTTGCGCCTGACGAGCGCTAATTTATAGCCGCGATGCAATTGCGAGAACTGCGGCGGGGCATTCGCATCCAGATGCGACACCAGATCCAGCGGCGTTTTTCCGGCGGCGTTGCGCAATACCCAGCCATCGTGATGGATGGCCCCGGGGCTGCTGTCATCGATGAAAAGACCGGCCAGGAGGATCCGGTCGGCGGCATCGGCATCCAGCGCGCCTTCCAGGCCCTGGCGCAGCGCTGCGAGCGTGAGGGGATTGCTCGCAGGCGAGGTGCAGCGATGTTCCAGGGCCCGGTAAAGCAATGCCGACAAGTCGTTCCCGCGCTGCAGGCGACAGGGGACGGAGGAATCAGGATCGGCATCGGCCCGCAATATCTCGTTCTTTACAAATTCGCAGACGTCGCGCGGCGTGATCGCCACGCGATTTTGAAAATAGGGGCTGTTCACGGCATTGTGTTCACGCAATATCTGCGCAAGCGCGATCAGGCAGGGCGTATCCGTTGTGCGCAGCGAAATGCCGGCGCCGTCCTCATTACCCAGGACGGCAGCCAGGCGCCGCGGAATATTTTCGGCATTGGCATAGATGAGGCCGGAGGTGCGGACCACCTCGCTCAGATCGATCATCAGGTTGATGTCGCGCCTGGCTGTCGGGGAAATCCGCAGCCATTCCGCGGCGCGATCCGGTGGCGGCGTATCGAAAAATACGGCGCGGAGATGATGGGCGATTCGATTGAGATCGTCTTTTGCGTTCGGAATGCCATAATTTCTCAGGCGCGCCCACCATGTTGCCATGGCGGGGAGCGTCTCGGTTGCATTCCGCATGCTGCAGGGGTTGAGGTAATTCAGCATCGCATCGAGTTCGGCCTGACCGATAGCGTATTGCCTGGCGGGTTTCTCGGCCGATGCATCGCCGGAGGAACGGATGCCGCGCCGCAAGGTCGTGAGGTCGGCGGCGGCGGCGGCGGCGGCGTTTGCGCTGGAACGGGGCGCAAACGCGCGATAACGATAGCGGACCGGGGCGGATGCGATGGACATTGCCGACGCGGCGGCGAGCGGCCCCGCGCCTGCGAAAAGGGGGGCCGGCGCGGCTTGTGCCCCGGTCGGGGGGGCATATGCGGGTATCGACAGGCCGGTGTTCATGCTGCCTTTCTTCGAAATGAGATAATCGCGGCGCATGTTATCCGGTCGCGGTGGCCGCCGCGCCTGTCAGCTTTGACCCGATAGGATCGGCCAGGAAAGCCTTATGCAATCAATTCTAGAAATGCATCGCCGTTTCAAGTACCCTGACGCCTGTTTTTTGCACACTGAGAATCGCCATGCTTGAATTTACCCTCCTGAAAACCGACGGCAATGCGCGGCGCGGACGCGTCAAGCTCAATCACGGCGTCGTCGAAACGCCGATTTTCATGCCGGTCGGCACCTATGGGTCGGTCAAGGCCATGTCGCCGCTCGAACTCAATGAGATCGAGGCGCAGATCATCCTCGGCAACACATTCCATTTGTGGCTGCGTCCCGGGCTGGACGTCATCGCCAAGTTCGGCGGCCTGCACAAGTTCATGGGCTGGGACAAGCCGATCCTGACCGATTCCGGCGGTTTCCAGGTATTTTCGCTGGGCGAGATGCGCAAAATCACCGAGGAAGGCGTACATTTCGCGTCGCCCATCAATGGCGACAAGCTGTTTCTGTCTCCGGAGGTGTCGATGCAGATCCAGCGCGTGCTCAATTCCGACATCGTGATGCAGTTCGACGAATGCACGCCCTATGAAATCGACGGCCGGCCGGCCACCCCGGCCGAGGCGGGGCAGTCGATGCGCATGTCCCTGCGCTGGGCGCAACGCTCCACCGACGAGTTCCGCCAGGGCGGCAATCCGAATGCGCTGTTCGGCATCGTGCAGGGCGGCATGTTCGAATCCTTGCGCGACGAGTCGCTGGCCGGCCTGAAGGACATCGGCTTCGATGGTTTCGCCATCGGCGGCCTGTCGGTCGGCGAACCCAAGGAAGAAATGATGCGGGTGCTGGAACATACCGGCCCGCGGTTGCCGGCCGACAAGCCGCATTACCTGATGGGCGTGGGCACGCCTGAAGACCTGGTGGCCGGCGTGGCCAGCGGAATCGACATGTTCGATTGCGTGATGCCGACCCGCAATGCGCGCAACGGCTGGCTGTTCACCCGGTTCGGCGACATCAAGATCAAGAATGCGCGCTACAAGGACGACGAGAAGCCGCTGGACGAAACCTGCGATTGTTATGCATGTAGCAACTTTTCGCGTGCCTACCTGCATCATCTGCACCGTACCGGCGAAATCCTGGGCGCGCGCCTCAATACGATCCACAATCTGCACTATTACCTGCAACTGATGAAGGAAATCCGCGCGGCCATCGACGACAGCCGGTTTCAGCCGTTTGTACAGCAGTTTCAAGCCGACCGGGCGCGCGGGGTGTAGGCTGCCGGGGCCGCTTTTGCCGAATAAGCAAAATAGCGCCCGCCGGGTGCTAAAATGCCGAGTTCTTTTTCAAATCAACCAAGTGGAGTAACACGTGTTCATTTCCAACGCATATGCGCAAACGGCCGCGGCCGGCGCCGGTGGCCTGATGGGCAACCTGACAAGTTTCCTGCCGATCATTTTGATGTTCGTCGTCCTGTATTTCCTGATGATCCGCCCGCAAATGAAGCGCCAGAAAGAAGCAAAGGCGATGATGGACGCGCTGGCCAAGGGCGATGAAGTTGTAACAAGCGGCGGCTTGCTGGGCAAGGTGACCAAGGTCGCCGACGGCTACGTCACGGTCGAAATCGCGGAAGGCACCGAAGTTGTGGTGCAAAAAGGCGCGATCACCACATTGCTGCCTAAAGGCACGGTCAAGTCCCTGTAAGGCGTATTTGCCGCGCTTTTGCTGAATTTGCCTTCGATGCGCCCCGGCCCGAGGCCGGCATGCGCCGCATCGAAGGCGGCCGCCACAATCAATCGATGCTGACTATATGAATCGTTATCCTCTCTGGAAATATGCGCTGATGGTATTGGCCATATTGTTCGGTACTTTCTACACCCTTCCGAATTTCTTCGGCGAATCGCCCGCGGTACAGATCAGCAGCGCCAAATCCACCGTCAAGCTGACCAGCGCCGTGATGGCCCAGGCGCAGGACGTGTTGCAGAAGGGCGGCCTGGCGCCGGAGAGCATGCTGTTCGATAACGGCGCCGTGGCTTCGGTGCGCGCCCGTTTCGCCAATACCGACCAGCAGTTCAAGGCCAAGTCCCTGCTGGAGCACGAACTGAATCCCGATCCGGCCGATCCGACCTACGTGGTCGCCTTCAATCTGCTGCCGAATACGCCGCAATGGCTGCAGACGCTGCATGCGTTCCCGATGTTCCTCGGACTGGATCTGCGCGGCGGCGTGCATTTCCTGATGCAGGTCGACATCAAGGCCATTCTCAACAAGCGCCTGCAAGGCCTGCTGACTTCCACGCGCGGCATCCTGCGCGACAAGAATATCCGTCATAGCGGCATTGCCCGCGTCGGCGATACCATCGAAATTTCGTTCCACGACCAGAACACCATGGCCGCGGCGCGCGAAGCGCTGGCTTCGCAACTCAGCGAAATCCTGCTGGCCGACGGCGGCAACGGTGCCGACCTGAAGCTGATCGAGACGCTGCGTCCCGAAGCGCTGAAGCAGACCCAGGAAGACGGCGTCAAACAGAATATCCTGACGCTGTCCAAACGCGTCAATGAACTCGGCGTGACCGAGCCGACCATCCAGCGCCAGGGCGCGGACCGCATCGTGGTCGAGCTGCCGGGCGTGCAGGATGTGGCGCGCGCCAAGGACATCATCGGCCGCACCGCCACGCTGGAAGTGCGCATGGCCGACGAATCCGTGGTGCGCGGCACCGAATTGAGCGCGCCGGTGCCGTTCGGCTCGGAACTGTTCAAGGTCGGCAAGAATGCGCCGGTGGTGCTGTATAAAGAGCCGGTGCTGACCGGCGATTACATCTCCAGCGCTTCCGCCAGTTTCGATCAGAACCACCAGCCTTCGGTCAGCCTCGACCTGAACGGCGACGGCGGCCGCCTGATGCGCGAAGCCACCCGCAACAAGATCGGCAAGGCCATGGCCATCGTCCTGTTCGAAAAGGGCAAAGGCGAAGTGCTGACCGTGGCCACGATCCGCGACGAACTGGGTTCGCGCTTCCAGATTACCGGCATGGAATCGGCGGAAGCGGCAGCCGATCTGGCGCTGCTGATGCGCGCCGGTTCGCTGGCGGCGCCAATGGAAATCATCGAGGAACGCACCATCGGGCCGCAGCTCGGCGCCGACAATATCCGCAAGGGCTTCGAGTCCACGCTGTACGGTTTCCTGGTGATCACCGTTTTCATGATCTGCTATTACCTGATGTTCGGCCTGTTCAGCGCGCTGGCGCTGTCGCTCAATCTGGTGCTGCTGATCGCGCTGCTGTCCACGCTGCAGGCCACGCTGACGCTGCCCGGCATCGCCGCGATCGCGCTGACGCTGGGCATGGCGATCGATTCCAACGTGCTGATCAACGAACGCATTCGTGAAGAGCTGCGCGCCGGCAATTCGCCGCAGGCGGCCATCGCCATCGGTTTCGAACGCGCCTGGGCAACCATCCTGGATTCCAACGTCACCACGCTGATCGCGGGTCTTGCGTTGCTGATTTTCGGTTCCGGCGCCATCCGCGGGTTTGCCGTGGTGCACTGCCTGGGCATCATGACGTCGATGTTCTCCGCGGTGTTCTTCTCGCGCGGGCTGGCCAATCTCTGGTATGGCCGCAAGAAGAAACTGGCAAGCATCGCGATCGGCCAGATCTGGATGCCGGGAGGCGCCGCGGCGACAGCCGGCGCCGGCGCGGTGCCCGACGCGGAAACGTTGCCGAAACCGCAACGGCCGGTCTCGAAGAAATCGAAGCCGCGCAAATAACGATTGAAGCATTTGGCTGCGCCGCCGGGCACCGTGTATCGGGCATCGGCGGCGCGGCCGGACAGAAAGGGTTGTGATGGAATTTTTCCGTATCAGAAAAGATATACCGTTCATGCGCCATGCGCTGATCTTCAACGTCATTTCGGCATTGACCTTTGCCGCGGCGGTGTTTTTCCTGTTCCACAAGGGATTGCACTTCTCGATCGAATTCACCGGCGGCACGGTAATGGAAGTGAATTATCCTCAGGCCGCGAACATCGAGGGCGTGCGCAAATCGGTGGAAGCGCTGGGGTACAGCGACAGCCAGGTGCAGAGTTTCGGCACCGCGCGCGACGTGATGATTCGCCTGCCGGCGCGCAGCGGCGTCAATACCACCCAGCAAAGCGAAAAGGTGATCGCCGCGCTGCAAGCCGATGAACCGGGCGTCAAATTGCAGCGTGTTGAATTTGTCGGCCCGCAGGTCGGCGATGAGCTGGCCCATGACGGCCTGATGGCGCTGGGCATGGTGGTGATCGGCATCATGGTCTACCTGGCGATCCGATTCGAATGGAAATTCGCGGTGGCCGGCATTATTGCGAACTTGCACGACATCGTCATCATTCTGGGTTTCTTCGCCTATTTCCAGTGGGAGTTTTCGCTGACGGTGCTGGCCGCGGTGCTGGCGGTATTGGGCTATTCGGTCAATGAATCGGTGGTGGTGTTCGATCGCGTGCGCGAAACCTTCCGCGACCGCCGCTATGGCCGCATGACGACGCCGGAAGTGCTGAATCACGCCATCACCAGCACCATTTCGCGCACCATCATCACTCATGGCAGCACCGAAGTCATGGTCTTGTCGATGCTGATTTTCGGCGGCCCGACGCTGCATTATTTCGCCGCCGCGCTGACCATCGGCATCGTATTCGGCATCTATTCCTCGGTATTCGTCGCCGCCGCGCTGGCCATGTGGCTGGGCGTGCAGCGCGAAGATCTGATCAAGCCGATCAAGCCGAAGGATGAAACAGACGGCGCGGTTGTTTAAAGTCCGATGATTGATGCCGACGTCGATTTCGACCGTCGCTTCGGCGGCATCGCGCGGCTTTACGGCGCCGCGGCATTGCAGCGCTTCCGGCAGGCGCATGTCTGCGTGGTGGGCGTCGGCGGCGTAGGTTCATGGGTGGTGGAAGCGCTGGCGCGCAGCGCGATCGGCAAGATCACCATGATCGATCTGGACAACCTGGCGGAATCGAATGTGAACCGCCAGATCCATGCCCTCAGCGACACGCTGGGCAAGGCCAAGGTCAGCGCTCTGGCCGAGCGCATCGCGCTGATCAATCCGTTTTGCGTCGTGACCGAAATCGAAGATTTCCTGACGCCCGGCAATATGGCGCAAATGATGGACGGCCATGGCTACGATTATGTGGTCGACGCCATCGACAACGTGCAGGCCAAAGTGGCGCTGATCGCCCATTGCCGCGACCATGGCTTGCCGCTGCTGACTGTCGGCAGCGCCGGCGGCCAGATCGATCCCACCAAAATCGAAGTGCGCGATCTCTCCAAGACGGAACAGGAGCCGCTGCTGGCCAAGGTGCGCAAACGTCTGCGCGCCTATCATCGCTTCCCGCGCGGCGATCGCAACCGCTTCGGCGTCGATGCCGTGTTTTCGACCGAACCGGTACGCATGCCGGTCGACGAGAGTTGCGTAATCGATCCCGTTGCTGATGTTGATGTTGATGTTGATGTTGATGTGGATACGGCTGCGGAAGGCGTTACCGGCTTGAATTGCGCCGGCTACGGTTCGGCGGTGGTGGTGACGGCTTCTTTCGGTTTGGTGGCGGCTGCGCACGTATTGCGCAAGCTGGCGCAGCCATAGAGATTTGTTGCAAACTCAGGCGAGGCTGGGCGTTGTACTGCGTTCGTGTCCCCCGCCGGCCTTCGGCCGTCTCCTCCTTTACCTCACTTCGCACAACACCCAGCCTCGCCTGAGTTTGCAACAAGCTCTCCTAGCGCTTCAATTCGGCTTCGGCATCCGCCAGTTTCTTCTTCGCCGCTTCATATTTGTCGCGCAATTTCTGCAATTTGTCTTCCGATTTGTGCGCCGTTTCCGCCTTGTGCAGGGCGCGCTCCGTCTCGTTGACCTTGACCTGGGCGTTGATCACTTTTTCGTTGCGCTTCCGTGTCAGCGCGGAATCGGTGCAATGCGCATTGACTTCGTCCAGCGCCTTTTCCAGGCTGAGCTTGCGCTGCGGACTATTATCGGGTTGCTGAAGCTGCCGGGTGATCGAATCGCGCTTGGCTGCGCAGCCGGTCAGTTTGGTCTCGGCCAGGGCGGCCGGAGCCTGCGCACCTGCGGCCAGGATGGCGGCAATCGACAGCAATTTGACGGATATTTTCATTATGGTTCCGATCGCGGAAGGGGCGTTTCCGGACATTAAACCAGATTGAGGGTGCTGAAAAGCAAAAAAGAAGCGCACAGGGCGCTTCTTTTTAATGAAAACTGGGGTGGACGACGGGGCTCGAACCCGCGACAACAGGAATCACAATCCTGGACTCTACCAACTGAGCTACGACCACCATTGGCATAACGGAAATGATGCTCCGTTAAGACAGCCTCGAATTATACAAAGATGTCGCGGCACTTGCAAACGAAATAAGCGCCAGCCTCGCGGAGCCGGGCCGGCCGCGGCATCAGGCCGGCGCGGCCATGCCGGCGCGGGGGGCCACGGCGGTTACCGGCGGCGTCAATTGCAACAGTCTTGAGAAGGCGTTTTGCAGCGTGGCGGCGCTGCCGCTGGTGTAGGCGGCAAGCCGGCCCTCGCCTTCGCCGGAGGCGTGCCGCAGCCCCGCAGCGTCGACCAGGCGCGTCAATTGCCGGCTGACGGCGACGCCGGTATCGATAATGCCTGTTTCGGGCGCGCCCAGCCGGCGCAGCGTATCTTCGATCAGCGGCAATACGAAGGGGTAATGCGTGCAGCCCAGCACCAGGGTATCGATGCGCTGCGCAAGCAGCGCGCCGAGATGGCCCTGGAGCAACTGTGCGGTTGGCGGCGTATTGAGCGCGCCTTGCTCGATCAGATCCGCCAGCCCGACGCAGGCCGCGCTGTGGAAGTGTACGCCGCGGCTTGCGCTCAATTGGTCGCGCAAGGCCGTAAAACGCGCGCTGGCGAGCGTGGCGCTGGTCGCCAGTACACCGACATGCCCGCTGCGCGATTGCTGCGCGGCGGGCTTCAGGCCGGGTTCTATGCCGACCACGATCAGCGCCGGATAGCGTGCGCGGATGGCGGCGATGGCCGCGGCCGTCGCGGTATTGCAGGCGACCACCAGCGCCTTGATGCCTTGCCCCAGCAGGAACTGCGCGACCGCCAGCGAGCGCCCGGTAATCTCCGTCTCGCTGCGGTCGCCGTAGGGGGCATGGCCGGCATCGGCGAAATACAGCAGATGTTCCTGTGGCAAATCCGCACGGATGTGCCGCAGCACGGTCAGGCCGCCGACGCCGGAATCGAAAATGCCGATGGGCGCGTCGGCGGCCATCGGCATTGCGTGCAAGGACATCGGCTTCGGTTGGGCGTTGTTACAGCACGGCAACCGGGATCTTGCTCAGCGACGTATTGCCGGCAATGCGCTCCTGCCATTCCTTCGGCCCGGTGGTATGCACCGCCGTGCCGTTCGAATCGACCGCCACGGTGACGGGCATGTCCTGCACGTCGAATTCGTAGATGGCTTCCATGCCCAGGTCGGCAAAGCCAAGCACCTTGGCCGATTTGATCGCTTTCGAGACCAGATAGGCGGCGCCCCCGACAGCCATCAGGTAAGCCGATTTCTGCTTCTTGATCGATTCGACCGTGGCCGGGCCGCGTTCTGCTTTGCCGATCATTGCGATCAGGCCTGTCTGTTCGAGCATCAGGTCGGTGAATTTATCCATGCGCGTGGCAGTGGTCGGACCGGCCGGGCCGACCGCTTCGTCGCGCACCGGATCGACCGGGCCGACGTAGTAAATCACGCGATTGGTGAAATCGACCGGCAGCTTTTCGCCGTTGGCCAGCATGTCCTGGATGCGCTTGTGCGCGGCATCGCGGCCGGTCAGCATCTTGCCGTTCAGCAGCAGGGTTTCGCCCGGTTTCCAGGAAGCGACTTCTTCCTTGGTCAGCGTGTTCAGATCGACGCGGCGCGATTTTTCGGTATCGGGGGTCCAGTTCACCTGCGGCCAGTCGGACAGCGATGGCGGCGTCATGTAGGCCGGGCCGGAACCGTCGAGCACGAAGTGGCCGTGGCGGGTCGCCGCGCAATTCGGAATCATCGCGACCGGTTTGGAAGCGGCGTGTGTCGGATACATCGAAATCTTGACGTCCAGCACGGTGGTCAGGCCGCCCAGGCCTTGCGCGCCGATGCCGAGCGAGTTCACTTTTTCGAACAGCTCGATGCGCAGTTCTTCGGTCTTGTTTTGCGGACCGCGCTTGAGCAGGTCGTACATGTCGATGTCTTCCATCAACGATTGCTTGGCCATCAGCATCGCCTTTTCGGCGGTGCCGCCGATGCCGATGCCGAGCATGCCCGGCGGACACCAGCCGGCGCCCATCGTCGGCACGGTTTTCATGACCCAGTCGACCAGCGAATCGGAAGGATTGAGCATGACGAATTTGGTCTTGTTTTCGGAGCCGCCGCCTTTCGACGCGATCTGCACGTCGATGGTATTGCCCGGCACCAGTTCCATGCTGATCACAGCCGGCGTGTTGTCCTTGGTGTTCTTGCGCTCGAAATGCGGATCGGCCACGATCGATGCGCGCAGCATGTTGTCCGGATTGTTGTAGCCTTGGCGCACGCCTTCATTGACCGCATCGGCGATGGAACCCTTGAAGCCCTCGAAGCGCACGTCCATGCCGATTTTCAGGAAAACGTTGACGATGCCGGTGTCCTGGCAGATAGGGCGCTTGCCTTCGGCGCACATGCGCGAATTGGTGAGAATCTGGGCGATGGCGTCCTTGGCGGCCGGGCCTTGCTCGATTTCATAGGCGCGCGCCAGATGCTGGATGTAGTCGGCGGGATGGTAGTAACTGATGTACTGCAGCGCTGCGGCAACGGATTCGATGAGATCGTCTTGCTTGATGATGGTCATGGCTGGTTTCTCAAGGGGCAAAGCGCGTCATTTTACACGTTCCGGCGTGTTTCCATCGGGGGCGGGCGTGGTGAAGCTTAAGCGCCGGTCCAGGGCAATTTTGCAAAACACCAGCCTTCAATCGTCTTGCGATGGCCTTCCGCGTCCTTGTTGCCTTCGAAACCCTGAAGAATATCGAAACAGTTCGCATAGCCGCGTTCGGTCGCCGCCTTTGCCGCATGCCGCGAGCGCACGCCCGAGCGGCACAGGAACAGCACGACCTGGTTCTTGTCGGCGATTTTTTCCAGCTCGTCGACGAAGGCGGGATTCGGCGTGCCCTGCGGCCAGGTATTCCATTCGATGGCGGCATGCTGGGCGGCGTCGATCTTGACCTGGCCGACCCAGTCGCGTTCGGCTTTGGTCCGTACGTCCACCAGCTTGATATTGCGGTCGGCCTGCAGCAACGCGTAGGCCTCCTGCGGCGTGACGGCGCCCGCATAAGGCAGGCGTTCGGCGGCGCCGAGTTCTCGCGCATGGGCCAGGATGTTTTGCGGATCGTTCATGGTTATTCCTTGAGTTGCACAGTTTTAGTGCGTTACTATTCAAATGATAATTTTCGGGGCAATAATTTATATTTGCACTTTATCGGTGCGAAAATATTTTGCACAGTTTTACATTGTTTCTTTCACCACGTTTGTGCAAAGGGAAAAACCGTTGCAATGCATTTCGCCCTGCGCTGGCATGGAAACTGCTAAGTCCCACTGGTATTTCCTGCCTGTTTTCCGATGCATGATCGTGCATGAATCCCGCGCCGACGCTTGCAGCTTATTGCAAAATTGCACCGAATGCCAAGCGCATAGGGCGGTAATGCAGCTAAAATAGCGCCGCGCAAGGATTAAAGCCCGAATAGACCCGGAATAAGCAGTATCGGGACAGGCAAGATCGGCAGAATGGTTTTTCGCACGACGTTTTACATAGGTTTCGCACATATTCGCATTATTTTCGCGTTATTTTGTTTCATATCCTCGTTTTAGGAGATTTGCAATGGCAAGGACGGCCGCAGAAGTTTTGAAGATGGTAAAAGACAACGAAGTCAAGTTTGTTGATTTTCGTTTTGCCGATACACGCGGTAAGGAACAGCACGTCAGTGTGCCGGTTTCGCACTTTGATATGGACAAATTCGAGTCCGGTCACGCCTTCGACGGTTCGTCGATTGCCGGCTGGAAAGGTATCGAAGCGTCGGACATGCTGCTGTTCCCGGATCCGTCGACCGCCAATATCGATCCGTTCATGGAAGAAACCACCCTGTTCATGCAGTGCGACGTGATCGAGCCGACGGACGGCAAGGGCTACGACCGCGATCCGCGCTCGATCGCCAAGCGCGCCGAAGCCTATCTGAAGTCGTCCGGCCTGGGCGATACCGCCTATTTCGGCCCTGAACCTGAATTCTTCATTTTCGACGGCGTGCGCTGGGGCGCGGACATGTCCGGCTGCTTCGTCAAGATCGATTCGGAAGAAGGCTCCTGGAGCACCGGCGCCAAGCTCGAAGGCGGCAATGCCGGCCATCGTCCTACCGTCAAGGGCGGCTATTTCCCGGTTCCTCCGGTCGACAGCTTCCAGGACATGCGTTCGGAAATGTGCCTGATCCTGGAATCGCTCGGCATTCCGGTTGAAGTGCATCACCATGAAGTCGCCGGCGCCGGCCAGAACGAAATCGGCACCAAGTTCTCGACGCTGACCGAACGCGCCGACTGGACCCAGAACCTGAAGTACGTGGTCTGGAACGTCGCGCACACCTACGGCAAGACAGCCACTTTCATGCCGAAGCCGCTGGTCGGCGACAACGGTTCGGGCATGCACGTGCACCAATCCGTATGGAAAGACGGCAAGAACCTGTTCGCAGGCGACGGCTATGCCGGCCTGTCGGAATTCGCGCTGTACTACATCGGCGGCATCATCAAGCACGCCAAGGCGCTGAACGCGATCACCAACCCGGGCACCAACTCGTACAAGCGTCTGGTCCCAGGCTTCGAAGCACCGGTCAAGCTGGCTTACTCGGCTAAAAACCGTTCGGCTTCGATCCGCATTCCGCACGTCGCCAATCCTAAGGGCCGCCGCATCGAAACGCGTTTCCCGGATCCACTGGCCAATCCATACCTGTGCTTCTCGGCACTGCTGATGGCAGGCCTGGACGGTGTGCAGAACAAGATCCATCCGGGCGAAGCCGCTTCGAAGGACCTGTACCATCTGCCGCCTGAGGAAGACAAGCTGATCCCGACCGTCTGCTCGTCGCTCGACGAAGCATTGGAAGCCCTGGACAAGGATCGCGAGTTCCTGACCCGCGGCGGCGTGTTCAGCGATGCCATGATCGATGCGTACATCGATCTGAAGATGACCGAAGTGCAACGTTTCCGCATGACGACGCACCCGATCGAATTCGACATGTACTACTCGGTGTAATCGGGTCCGAACCTTATCGGACAACGCACCAAGGTGCCATGTTAAAAAAGGGGAAGTTCGCTTCCCCTTTTTCTTTGTATCGATGACATTGCCATGACAACAAAATCTTCCACGCTTTCATCGCTGCCGTCTCTCGACGGACTGGACCTGCTGGCGTCCGCGGTGGTCGTGCTCAATCCCGAGGGCGGTATCGTCTTTGCCAACGCGGCGGCCGAAAACATGCTGGAAAATTCGGTACGCGTCCTGTCGCAGCAAAAGCTGACCGAATTGTTCACCAACGGCGCGTTGCTGGGGCCGTTGTTCGAAGAAGCGGTGGCGCACCGCTTTGCCGACAAGCGGCTCGACCTGGTGCTGGAGCGCGCCGGCCGCGAGGCGCTGCAGGTATATGCCGTGATTACGGCGCTGGATAATCCGGAAATGCCGGTGCTGATCGAGTTGCGCGAAAACGTCCAGCAGCTGAAACTCGACCGCGAAGAACGCCTGCTGGACCAGAGCCAGGCCAACAAGGAGCTGATCCGCAACCTGGCGCACGAGATCAAGAATCCGCTCGGCGGCATCCGCGGGGCGGCGCAATTGCTGGAGCTGGAGTTGCCGGAACGGCATTTGAAGGAACTGCGCGAGTATACGCAAGTGATCATCAAGGAAGCCGACCGGCTGCAGACCCTGGTCGACCGCCTGCTGGCGCCGCACCGGCGGCCGCATATCGTGGGCGACGTGAATATCCATGAAGTATGCGAACGGGTGCGCAGCCTGATCCTGGCAGAATTCCCACAAGGGCTGGTGATCAAACGTGATTACGATCTGTCTATCCCGGAGTTTCGCGGCGACAAGGAACAATTGATCCAGGCCATGTTGAATATTGTCCACAATGCGGCGCAAGCGCTGACCGAGCGTATCGGCGCCGGCGATGCGGAGCTGAAATTGCAGACCAGGGTGGTGCGCCAGGTCACCCTGGCCAAGGTCCGTTACAAGCTGGCACTAGACTTGCATATCATCGATAACGGCCCCGGTATCGCACCGGACATCCAGGACAGGATTTTCTATCCGCTGGTATCGGGACGGGAAGGCGGGAGCGGACTGGGACTGACGCTGGCGCAGACTTTCGTGCAGCAGCACATGGGCGTGATCGAATGCGAAAGCCGGCCTGGATGTACCGATTTTAGAATTTTGATACCACTTCCCTGATCCCGGGGTTGTGAATTTGCCGGCGGGCATCGTTATGGCGCCGGCGTTGTGATTTAAATGTGGATGCTGCAAATATGAAACCAATCTGGATCGTTGACGACGATGAGTCCATCCGCTGGGTCCTTGAAAAGGCACTGGCGCGCGAAAACCTCGCAACCCGCAGTTTTTCCAGCGCGCGCGATGCGCTGCAGGCACTGCAAACGGAGTCGCCTCAAGTTCTGGTTTCCGATATCCGCATGCCCGGCCCATCGGGACTGGAGCTGCTGCAAACGGTCAAGGCCGAACATCCGGCGATTCCGGTCATCATCATCACCGCCTTTTCCGATCTCGACTCGGCTGTCTCGGCGTTCCAAGGCGGCGCCTTCGAATACCTGGCCAAGCCGTTCGACGTCGACAAGGCGGTGGAGCTGATCCGGCGCGCGCTGGAAGAAAGCCTGCGCGAAGCCGACGTCGAACAGGCCGCGGCCGAAGCCACCGAAATCCTGGGCCAGGCGCCCGCGATGCAGGATGTATTCCGCGCCATCGGCCGCCTGTCGCAATCGAATGTCACCGTATTGATTACCGGCGAATCCGGCACCGGCAAGGAACTGGTCGCGCGCGCGCTGCACAAGCACAGCCCGCGCGCGGCGCAGCCGTTCGTGGCATTGAATACGGCGGCGATTCCGAAGGACTTGCTGGAATCGGAACTGTTCGGCCATGAGCGCGGCGCCTTCACCGGCGCCCAGACCATGCGCCGCGGCCGCTTCGAGCAGGCCGAGGGCGGCACGCTGTTCCTCGACGAAATCGGCGACATGCCGTTCGATCTGCAGACCCGGCTGCTGCGGGTGTTGTCGGACGGGCATTTTTATCGCGTCGGCGGGCATCAATCGATGAAGGCCAATGTGCGCGTGATCGCCGCCACCCATCAGAACCTGGAGCACCGGGTGCGCGAAGGCCTGTTCCGCGAAGACTTGTATCATCGCCTGAACGTAATCCGGCTGCGCTTGCCGAGTTTGCGCGAGCGGCGCGAAGACATCACCATCCTGGCCCGGCATTTCCTGACGCAAAGCGCGCGCCAGCTCGGCGTGGAAGCCAAGCGCCTGTCGCCGCAGGCGATGCAATTCCTGTCGCAACTGGAATTGCCCGGCAACGTGCGGCAACTGGAAAACCTGTGCAACTGGATTACCGTGATGGCGCCCGGCCAGACCGTGGAAGTCAAGGATTTGCCGCAGGATCTGGTGGAAGAGCGGGCCATCGGGGAACCGCTGCCGTCGTCGCCGTCCATGACGGCCGCGGCCATGTCGGCGGCGCCGAAATCCGACGGCGACGGCGCATCCGCCGAGCATGGCGAAACGCCGGCCGGCGCCGAGAAGAACCAATGGATCGCGCTGCTGGAAGCGGAAGCGGCGCAGATGCTGAGCGCGGACCGGCCCGAGGTCATGGACGTTCTGGGTCGGCAGTTCGAAGCGGCCCTGATCAAGGTGGCCCTGAAGCATACCCATGGCCGTAAAAACGATGCCGCAGTTCGCCTGGGAATCGGGCGCAATACGATTACCCGCAAGATCCAGGAGCTGAGCATCGGCGGCGTGGCGGAGGATTAAGCCTGCCCTTCGCCTGCCGGACCTGAAAATACCGTCCGGTGCCTCTCTCTCGCCGACGCGTGTATAGTCATTCCTCAATGAAATATTTTGAGGAAGTTTCATGGCTATGCATTCCGCAGGCGCCTTGTTCCGCCAGGCTGTTGCCGCCGAGTCGCCGCTGCAGGTAATCGGCGCCATCAACGCCAATCACGCGCTGCTGGCCAAACGCGCCGGCTTCCGCGCCATCTATCTCTCCGGCGGCGGCGTGGCGGCCGGCTCGCTCGGACTGCCCGATCTGGGCATTTCCAATCTCGATGACGTATTGACCGACGTGCGCCGGATTACCGACGTTTGCGATCTGCCGCTGCTGGTCGATGCCGACACCGGCTTCGGCGCCTCGGCCTTCAACGTCGCGCGCACGGTCAAGGCCATGATCAAGTTCGGCGCGGCCGGCATGCATATCGAAGACCAGGTCGGCGCCAAGCGCTGCGGCCATCGGCCCAACAAGGAAATCGTCTCCAGACAGGAAATGGTGGATCGCATCAAGGCGGCCGTGGATGCGCGCACCGACGAGCAGTTCGTCATCATGGCGCGCACCGATGCGCTGGCGGTGGAGGGCCTGGAAGCGGCGCTGGAACGCGCGGCCGCCTGCGTCGAAGCCGGCGCCGACATGATCTTTCCGGAAGCGGTCACCGAACTCGATATGTACCGCCGGTTCGCCGCGGCCGCCAAGGCGCCGGTGCTGGCCAACATCACCGAATTCGGGGCCACGCCGCTGTTTACCGTCGATGAACTGCGGGAAGCCGAAGTCGGGCTGGCGCTGTATCCGCTGTCGGCCTTTCGCGCGATGAACAAGGCGGCCGAGAACGTCTATCAGGCCATCCGCCGCGACGGCACGCAGAAGAACGTCATCGACACCATGCAGACCCGGATCGAACTGTACGACCGGATCGACTACGAGCGTTTCGAACAGCGGCTCGACGCCCTGTTCGCGCAGCAGAAGAAAACCTGAATGGAGCGGACATGAGCGAACAGGCCAAAGAGGAAGCGGCAGGTAGCTTCAAACCGAAAAAATCCGTGGCGCTGTCCGGTATTGCCGCCGGCAATACCGCGCTGTGCACGGTAGGCAGGAACGGCAACGATCTGCACTACCGCGGCTACGATATCCTGGATATCGCCGACAGTTGCGAGTTCGAGGAAATCGCCTATCTGCTGGTGCATGGCAAGCTGCCGACGCTGGCGGAACTGCGCGCCTACAAAGACAAGCTCAAGGCATTGCGCGGCATTCCGGCCGGCGTCAAGGCCGTGCTGGAGTGCCTGCCGGCGGCTTCGCATCCGATGGACGTCATGCGCACCGGCGTCTCCGCGCTGGGCTGCATGCTGCCGGAACAGGAAGATCACAATCCTCCCGGCGCGCGCGATATCGCCGACAAGCTGATGGCGTCGCTCGGATCGATCCTGCTGTATTGGTATCACTACAGCCATAACGGCAACAGGATTGACGTCGAAACCGGGGATGATTCCATCGGCGCGCATTTCCTGCATCTGCTGCACGGCGCGCCGCCGTCGAAGCTGTGGGAAGACGCGATGCATACTTCGCTGATCCTGTATGCCGAACATGAATTCAATGCCTCGACATTCACGGCCCGCGTCATCGCCGGCACCGGCGCCGACATGTATTCCGCGGTCGCCGGCGCTATTGGCGCATTGCGCGGCCCCAAGCACGGCGGCGCCAATGAATTCGCGTTCGCGGTGCAGAAACGCTACGACGACGCCGACCAGGCCGAAGCGGATATCCGGCGCCGCGTCGAGAACAGGGAAGTCGTGATCGGTTTCGGCCATCCGGTCTATACCGTTGCCGATCCGCGCAACAAGGTCATCAAGGAAGTCGCGCGCAAACTGTCGGCGGAAGCCGGATCGACCAGAATGTTCGAGATCGCCGAACGTCTCGAAGGCGTGATGTGGGACGTCAAAAAGATGTTTCCGAATCTGGACTGGTTTTCGGCGGTGTCGTATCACATGATGAATGTGCCGACCGCCATGTTCACGCCGTTGTTCGTGATGGCGCGCACGGCAGGCTGGGCGGCGCACATCGCCGAACAGCGCATCGACAATAAAATAATTCGTCCTTCAGCCAATTATGTCGGGCCGGAGGATTTAAAATTCATTCCGATCGCAAAACGGAAATAGCGCTCGCCCATTTCTTATTTAGATTCGTCCTTTCACATTCCTGTCCTCACATACCTGTCGCCAACCATGAAATCCAATTTTCGCCATTCCGCCAGCCCATTGCTTGCCGCCAGCCTGGCCTTTTGTGTTCTGTCGTTGCTGAGCGCGTGCGAATCGGTGCCGTTGACGCCGACGCCGATGCCGCTCGGCGGATCGCATCAGTCGCCCGATCCCCTGGCCGCCGGCCCCGGTGCGTCATGGGTGCGGCAACTCGTTACCGGCCGCCTGAACTGCGCGCTGAACGATAAAATCGATATCCGGATCGGCGACAGCCAGCGCAATATCGATCTCAAATGGAAGGGCGACAACTACACCATGCTGCCGGTGGCGACATCCACCGGCGCCTTGCGCTTCGAGGACAAGGGCAGCGGACTGGTATGGATCCAGATTCCGGCCAAGTCGATGCTGCTCAACGCCAAGCTCGGCCAGCAGCTGGCCAACGACTGCAAGGTTTGACCATGTCCGCCGCTATCTCGAACGTCCGCCCCAAATACGACAAAGTACTGCTCGATATCGTCGACTACGTCACCACGTACGAGATTGTTTCCAAAACGGCCTATGACACCGCCCGCAATTGCCTGATCGATACGCTGGGCTGCGGGCTGGAAGCGCTGGAATATCCGGCCTGCAAAAAACTGATGGGGCCGGTCGTGCCGGGCACGGTGGTGCCGAACGGCGCCAAGGTGCCCGGCACGCAATTCCAGCTCGATCCCGTGCAGGCCGCGTTCAATATCGGCGCGATGATCCGCTGGCTCGATTTCAACGACACCTGGCTGGCGGCCGAATGGGGCCATCCTTCCGATAATCTGGGCGGCATCCTGGCGACGGCCGACTGGCTGTCGCGCACGGCGCTGGCGGCCGGCAAGCAGCCGCTGACCATGAAAACCGTGCTGACCGGCATGATCAAGGCGCATGAAATCCAGGGCTGCATCGCGCTGGAAAATTCGTTCAACAAGGTCGGACTGGATCATGTGGTGCTGGTGAAAGTGGCCTCCACCGCGGTGGTGGCGGAAATGATGGGGCTGACGCGCGAGGAAATCCTGAACGCGGTATCGCTGGCCTGGGTCGACGGCCAGTCGCTGCGCACCTATCGCCATTCGCCCAATACCGGCTCGCGCAAGTCCTGGGCGGCCGGCGACGCCACCTCGCGCGCCGTGCGCCTGGCTCTGATGGCCAGGACCGGGGAAATGGGCTACCCCTCGGTGCTGACGGCTCCGACATGGGGTTTCTACGACGTCCTGTTCGGCGGCAAGCCGTTCAAATTCCAGCGCAAATATGCGTCATACGTCATGGAAAACGTGCTGTTCAAGATATCCTTCCCGGCCGAATTCCATTCCCAGACCGCGGTCGAAGCAGCCATGACGCTGCATGCGCAAATGGCCAAGGCGGGGCGCAAGGTGGAAGACATCAAGCGCATCACCATCCGCACCCACGAAGCCTGTATCCGGATCATCGACAAGCAGGGGCCGCTGAACAATCCGGCCGACCGCGATCATTGCATTCAATACATGATCGCCGTGCCGCTGATTTTCGGCCGCCTGACCGCCTCCGATTACGAGGACGACATTGCCGTCGATCAGCGTATCGATGTTCTGCGCGCGAAAATCGGCTGCGTCGAGGATCCCGCATTTACCAAGGATTATCACGATCCCAAGAAGCGTTCGATCGCCAATGCGCTGACCATCGAATTCAAGGACGGGAAAAAATTGCCGGAATTGATCGTCGAATACCCGGTAGGACATGCGCGTCGCCGCAAGGAAGGCATTCCCTTGCTGGAGGCGAAGTTCCGGACCAATCTGGCGCGTCAGTTTCCGGCCAGGCAGCAGCAGAAGATTCTCGATGTATCGTTGAACCAGAAATTGCTGGAAGCAATGCCGGTCAATGAATATGTCGATTTATATGTCATTTGAAGTGTAAGGAAAGTCATGCGGTCCACAAGAGCCACCTCGGCAGTCGAACGGCTGAATAACCGCGCAGGAACGGAGCCCGGCGCGCCGCGTTATTCCATGGTGCGCACCTCCAGCGAACTGTTTTACCTGGTGCAGAATGCCGGAGCGGCGGCGCCGGTCAAGCTGTGCGAGCCGATGGCGCTGGATGACTTCGCGCAATTCGTCAACGCCTACGGACCGCAAAAGCCGCGGCGCGTCAGCAAACTGGATGTGGCGTTCGAAAAGCAGTTGGGCCCGCGTGCTGCAAAAGCGCCCGGCAACAATCCGCAGGAAGAAAACAACGATTGATCCGGCGATCGATGGATTACGCCGGCATATCCAGCGTCGCAATCACGGGTGTATGGTCGGAAGGCTGCTCCAATTTGCGCGGTGCCTTGTCGATGACGCAGGCCGTGCAGATCTTCGCCAGCGCCGGCGTCAGCAGGATGTGATCGATGCGCAAGCCGCGATTACGGCGGAAATTCATTTGACGGTAATCCCACCAGCTGTAGAGTTTTTCTTCCTGCTCGAATAGCCGGAAGGCGTCGATCAGCTTCAGATTCTGCATCTTGACGAAAGCGGCGCGTTCCGGCGCCGACACCAGCACCTGGCCTTCCCATGCGACCGGATCGTGCACGTCGCGGTCTTCGGGCGCGATATTGTAGTCGCCCAGCAGCGCCAGCTTTTCGTGCTCCACCAATTCACGCGTGAGCCAGTTCTGCAAGCCGTCCAGCCAGCGCAATTTATACTGATATTTATCCGATTCCAGCGATTGCCCGTTCGGAATATACGCGCAGATGATGCGCAGGCCGGCAATGGTGCCGGCAATCAGGCGCTGATGTTCATCCTCGAAATGCGGATTGTTCTTGACGACGTCGGTGATCGGGTGGCGCGAGATGATCGCCACGCCGTTATAGGTTTTCTGACCGGTAAATACGACATGGTAGCCGGCGGCGATAATATCGGCCGCCGGGAATTTGTCGTCCGTCATCTTGGTTTCCTGCAGGCACAGGACGTCGACCGGATTTTCGCCCAGCCATTGCAATACCTGCGGCAGGCGGACTTTGAGTGAATTGACGTTCCAGGTGGCGATCTTCATGCGGCTGTCTTCATTATTTGCCGATTGCTTTCGCGCGTGCCTGTGCGATCAGGTAATTGGTCAACAGCGGCACCGGACGGCCGGTGGCGCCCTTATTGGCGCCGCTGCGCCAGGCTACGCCGGCGATATCCAGATGCGCCCAGGTATATTTGCGGGTGAAGCGCTCCAGGAAACAGGCCGCGGTGACGCTGCCGGCCGGCATGCCGCCGATATTGGCGACGTCGGCGAAATTCGATTTCAACTGCTCGTGATAGGCCTCCTGGATCGGCATGCGCCATGCCGTGTCGCCGGCGGCCTTGCCGGCAGCCAGCAGATCGCCCACCAGCTTGTCGTGCTCTTCGTCGTCGCGGCTGAACAGTCCCGCATTGTGATGGCCCAGCGCCACGATGCAGGCGCCGGTCAGGGTTGCGATGTCGATCACGGCGGCCGGCTTGAAACGCTCGACGTAGGTCAGCGCGTCGCACAGTACGAGGCGGCCTTCGGCGTCGGTATTCAGGATTTCGATGGTCTGGCCGGACATCGAGGTCACGATGTCGCCCGGCTTGGTGGCGGTGCCGGAAGGCATGTTTTCGCTGGCCGCGATGACGCCGATCACGTTGAGCTTCAGATTCATTTCGGCGATGGTGCGGAAGGTGCCGAGCACGGAAGCCGCGCCGCACATATCGTATTTCATTTCATCCATGGCGGCGCTCGGCTTGATCGAGATGCCGCCGGTATCGAAAGTAATGCCCTTGCCGACCAGCACCACCGGCGCTTCCTTGGCCTTGCCGCCCATGTGCTTGAGCACGATGAACTTGGGCGGTTCGCCGCCGCCGCCGGCGACCGACAGCAGGCTGCCCATCTTCAATGCCTGCATCTGCTTGCGGTCCAGCACTTCGACGCCGAGCTTGTAGTCGCGTCCCAGTTTCTTGGCGGTGTTGGCAAGATAGGTCGGGGTGCAGACGTTGGCCGACAGATTGCCCAGGTCCTTGGTCAGCTCGATGCCGTTGGCCAGCGCCACGCCTTCGGCGACGGCATGCTTGCCGGCGCTGCTGTCGGTGTTGCTCAGCGCAAAGGCGATTTTCCTGACGCCGGTCGGGGCCGGCTCCTTTTTGCTCTTTTGCGAATCGGCGCGATACAGATTCTCGCGGGCGTTCAGGATGACGTTGCCGATGGCCCAGCTCAGGTCGCGTTGCTTGATCTGGTTCAGCGGCAGCGCCAGCAGGGCATCGCTGCCGCCCAGTGTGCCGAATACGCGCACAATGGCTTGCACCGCCTGCGTGAAACTCTTTTCCTTGATGCTTTCGTCGTCGCCCAGGCCGACCAGCAGAATACGTTCGGCAACCACATCCTTCAGGCCGCGCAGCAGCAGCGTGGTGCCGGGTTTGCCGCTCAGGTCGCCGGATTTCAGCACGGCGGTAATGGCGCCATTCTTGTCCAGGGAGGCGGCGGCGGCCGATAACTTGCGGTTTTCAAACACGCCGACCACCAGGCAGCCGGTTTTGACTGCCGCGATTGATGTTTTTGCGTCGATTGTTTTTATGCTAAAGTCCATCGCTTATTCCTTGTCCGTATCTCTGTTTAGTAAGATTAATAGTCGTTACCTCGATAATCACGTGATTATAAGCCCCGAATGATTTTCCAGCGCGCTCTTCGACGCGAATTGCTCAGCACCGCAGGCGCGGTGTTTACGACGCTGTTCACCATTGTCATCACCGTCATGCTGATCAAGATCCTGGGACAGGCCGCCGGCGGCAAAGTCAGCTCCCAGGACGTGGTCGCCCTGATCGGCTTCCAGGCATTGAATTATCTGCCGGTGATCCTGATCCTGACCGGCTTCATTTCGGTGCTGCTGGTGGTCACGCGCAGCTATCAGGATTCCGAAATGGTGGTCTGGTTCGCCGCCGGCCTGAGCCTGACGCGCTGGATCAAGCCGGTGCTGGGTTTCGGCTGGCCGCTGATCCTGCTGACCGGCCTGCTCAGTTTCATCGCCACGCCCTGGGCCAATGTGCAAAGCGCGGCTTTCGTCGAGCGTTTCGAAAAACGCGAAGACATCGCGCGCGTGTCGCCGGGCAATTTCCAGGAGTCGGCCGCGGCCAACCGGGTGTTTTTCGTCGAGGGTTTGTCCAACGACTCGACCCGGGTGAGGAACATTTTCGTCAGCACCTACAAGGACGGCAAGAACAGCATCGTGGTGGCCAAGGAGGGCGAGCGCCTGCTCGATACCGACGGCGAAACCGTGGTGCAGATGTCGAAAGGCCGGCGTTACGACGGCATGCCGGGGCAGGCCGATTTCCAGATGGTGGAATTCGACCGCTACAGCCTGCTGATGGGCCAGCAATTGCCGATCGCCGTCAACGACCGGCCGGCGCGCGCGCTGACCACCATGACGCTGCTGGAGAATCGCAACGCAGTCAATATGAGTGAACTGCTGTGGCGGCTGTCGCTGCCTTTGATGGGCTTTACGCTGATGCTGCTGGCGGTGCCGCTGTCGTTCGTCAATCCGCGCGCCGGGCGTTCGATCGGCCTGATCGTGGCGCTGCTGTCGTATGTTATCTATAACAGTACGGTCGGGATTTTCCAGGCTTCGGTATCGCAGGAGAAATTGTCGTTCATGGCGGCCTGGTGGCCGGCGCATGCAGGCGTGCTGGCGGTGGCCATCGCGATGTATTTCTGGCGCCTGAAGGTCAACAGCCGTTATCACCCGCTGCTGTTGTGGGCGCATTTCCGCTGCGCGATCGCGTTCAGGAAAGGCGCGCGCCCATGACCGTCCTGGAACGTTATTTCGCCTCTGAAATCATTCGCTCGGTGCTGTTCGCATTGCTGGCGTTCCTGTCGCTGTTCGCTTTTTTCGATTTGATGGGCGAGTTGCAGGAAGTCGGGCACAACGGCTACATGATCCAGCACGCCATGCTGTTCGTGCTGCTGGGAATGCCGGGCTACGTCTACGAACTGATGCCGATCGCCACCCTGATCGGCACCATCTTCACATTGGCGCAGCTTGCCGCGCGCTCGGAATTCACGATCATGCGGGTTTCCAGCCTGTCGACGGTCATGGCGGCCAAAATCCTGGCAAAGATCGGCGTGCTGTTCATGCTGGTGACGCTGTTGTTCGGTGAGCTCCTGGCGCCGAAAAGCAGCGAACTGGCTGAAAAAGTCCGGCTGCAGGCGCAGGGCGCATCGGTATCGCAGCAATTCCGTTCCGGCTTATGGACCAAGGACCAGATTCGGGCCGACGGCGTGACCGGCGCCATTGTCGGCACCCGCTTCTTCAATGCGCAGACCATCACGCCGGCCGGGCGGCTCGAAGGCGTGCGCCTGTATGAACTGGATAACGAATTCCATCTGGCCAGGATCGTTACCGCGCGCACCGGCGACTACCTCGGCAAAAATACATGGCAATTGAACGGCGTCACCGAAACCTCGTTCGCCGATGGCCGCGTGCAGCGTGAAATCACGGCGCCCCTGGTGTTGCGCAATCTGCCGAAAGAGTCGCTGGTATCGGAAATCACGCCGGAAATCCTGTCCGTGCTGTTTTCCGATCCGGACCGGATGTCGGCTTACGATCTGCTGGCTTACACACGCCATCTGAAGGCCAACAACCAGCGCACCGAGCGCTACGAGATCGCTTTCTGGAAGAAGCTGATTTATCCGCTGTCGGTCTTTGTGATGATGGCAATGGCGCTGCCGTTCGCCTATCTCCATTTCCGCGCCGGCGGCGTCAGCCTGAAAATCTTTACCGGCATCATGATCGGCGTCAGCTTCCTGCTGGTCAATAACCTGTTTGCCCACCTCGGGCTGCTCAATACCTGGTCGCCATTCCTGACGGCCACGCTGCCAAGCCTGTTCTTCCTCGCGATCGCGGCGGGAACGCTGAACATGGTGGATAGGCATCGATGACGGCGGCCAACATGGAACAGCAAAAAACACAAGGCAAGGGATTGATCCTGTTTGCGCACGGCGCGCGCGATGCCGCCTGGGCCGCGCCCTTCGTGCGCTTGCAAAACCTGTTGCAGGCGCCGCAGCCGGATCTGCGGGTCGAACTGGCTTTTCTGGAATTGATGACGCCGGACCTGGCGCACTGCGTCGCGCAGTTGCTGGGGGACGGGGTTGGCGATATTACCGTGGTGCCCGTGTTTTTAGGGCAGGGCGGTCATGTGCAGCGGGATTTGCCGAAGCTGCTCGATCAATTGCGCGAGGCGCATCCGGGCCTGCATCTGCGCGCCGCGGCGCCGGTCGGCGAGGATGCCGATGTGCTGGAGGCGATGGCGCAGTATTGCCTGCGGTCGCTGAAGGCCTAGGACTTTACCGCGGGCCGCGGCGCCAGCGCCGCGCCGATCATGACCAGCACCGGGCCGCTGAATGCGGCCAGGCCCTGCTCCAGGTCGGCCAGAACCAAATGCTGCACCTTTTCGTCGGGGCGGCTGCAATTTTCCACCACCACCACCGGCGTCGCCGGCAGGAATCCCGATCCCAGCAGTTTGCGCGCGGTTGCCGCCGCTTCGCGGCCTCCCATGTATTGCACCAGCGTATCGCCGACCGGCATTTGCACCAGTTGGGTTTCCTCCGGCGCGGTGCTGGATGTAAACAGCGCCACGCTGCGCGAGACGCCGCGCTTGGTCAGCGGCTGCCGCGCCGCTGAAGCCGCCGCCAGCGCCGCGGTAATGCCGGGCACCACTTCCACCTCGATGCCGTGCGTTTCCAGCGCGGTAAGCTCTTCATCGGCGCGGCCGAACAACATCGGATCGCCGCCTTTCAGGCGCACTGTCAGCCGGTATTTTCCGGCGCATTCCACCAGCAGGCGATTGATTGCCTGCTGCGCCGTGGAGCGCTGGCCGGAACGCTTGCCGACCGAAATGCGTTCTGCCTGCGGACACAATGCCAGCATATCCTCCGTGACCAGCGCATCGTGCAACACCACGTCGGCCTGCGCCAGCAGGCGCGCGCCGCGGACCGTGATCAGGTCGGCGGCGCCGGGACCGGCGCCGATCAGATAGACCTTGCCGCAGGCGGAAGGAGAAACGGAGGAGGGTGCCGCAAGCTTGCTGGATGAAAGATCTGAGTCGGACATGGCTGACGGCAATTGTTGTTATGCCGTCAGGTTAACACAATCATGCCGGCGGCGACGGTCTGATGCGAGACTTCGTCGATCAGGATAAAGGCGCCCGTGCTGCGGATATCTTCATAAGCGTCGACGGCGATCGGCTGTTGCACGTTGACCGTCACCCGCGCGATGTCGTTCAGGCTCAGCGATTGCGCCGGCCGCCGTTCCTGCGTATTGATGTCGAGCAGCGTATCGATCCTGGCTACCCGCGCGGCGACCTGGCGCGTGCTGTGCTTGAGCCAGTATTTGCGGCGCGGATCGAGCGGTTCTTCGGACAGCCAGCACAGATCGGCGCTGACGGTCTTCAACAGCGCCGGCGCGCGTTCGGCCGAAGCCAGCATGTCGCCGCGCGAAATATCCAGATATTCTTCCAGCAGCAAGGTAACCGATTGTCCGACCGCGGCCGAATCGAGCGAGCCTTCCAGCACCTGGATGTCCTTTACCGTTGCGCTTTGGCCGCTCGGCTGCACCGTCAGGCGATCGCCCTTGCGCACCGAACCGGCTTCGATGCGGCCCATGTAGCCGCGGAAATCGTTGGCCTCATGGCCGTTGTGGCGCGCCACCAGCTGCACCGGAAAGCGCAGCGGTTCGTCGTGCGACTGATCGTAGACGCTCAGCGATTCCAGCAGTTCGATCAGCGGCGGCCCCTTGTGCCACGGCATCTTGTCGCCCGGCGTGACGACGTTGTCGCCGGCCAGCGCCGACAGCGGAATCGCATGCACGTCTTTCAGTCCCAGCTGCTGCGCAAACGCCATATAGGCCGCTACGATACGGTCGTATACGGTCTGGTCGTAGTCCACCAGATCCATCTTGTTGACGGCGATGATGACGTGTTCGATGCGCAGCAGATGGGCGATGGTCGAATGGCGCTTGGTTTGCGTGAGCAGGTCGACGCCGCCGTCTTCATGCAGCTTCACCTTGGAGACGTCGATCAGGATGATGACCGCGTCGGCGGTCGAAGCGCCGGTCACCATATTGCGCGTGTACTGTTCGTGGCCCGGGGTGTCGGCGATGATGAACTTGCGTTTCGGCGTGGCGAAATAGCGATAGGCGACGTCGATCGTGATGCCCTGTTCGCGCTCGGCTTCCAGGCCGTCGGTCAGCAGCGACAGGTCGATGCCGTCGCCGACCGTGCGCTTGTGCTTGGCGCGCGACATGGCGTCCAGCTGATCCGCGAAAATTCCCTTGCTGTCGAACAGCAGGCGGCCGATCAGCGTGCTCTTGCCGTCGTCGACCGAGCCGGCCGTGATAAAGCGTAGCAGGCCGCGTTCGCGGGAGGCGTTCTGGACTTGTTCCGGGACTGCTGCATTCATGTTAAATCCATATCTGTGTACTGCATTGTTTCAATCGGACTGCTTGAGAGGCTATTTCGGAGGTTATTTCCACGAGGCAGTTGCGAAATCAGGCCACGCAAGGCGGGGCGTTGTACTGCGTTCGTGTCCCCCGCCGGCCTTCGGCCGTCTCCTCCTTTACCTCACTTCGCACAACACCCCGCCTTGCGTGGCCTGATTCCGCAACACCTCTTAAAAATAACCGGCCTTCTTGCGCTTTTCCATCGACGCTTCGGAAGTCTGGTCGTCCATCCGGGTGGCGCCGCGCTCGGTAATCTGCGTGATCGCGGTTTCCGCGATGATGGCTTCGACCGTATCGGCATCGGACGCCACCGGGCAGGTGCAGGAAATATCGCCGACCGTGCGGAAGCGGACGGTTTGGGTTTCGATGGTTTCGCCTTCCAGCGCCGGGGTCAGGCCGGTCAGCGGCACCAGCAGCCCGTTGCGCGGGATGACCTGGCGTTCATGGGCGAAATAGATGTTCGGCAGCGCCAGTTTTTCGCGGGCAATGTATTGCCAGACATCGAGCTCGGTCCAGTTGGAAATCGGAAACACGCGCATGTTTTCGCCGGGATGGACGCGGGTGTTGTACAGATCCCATAATTCCGGACGCTGGCCCTTCGGATCCCATTGGCCGAATTCGTCTCGGAACGAAAAGATGCGTTCCTTGGCGCGCGCCTTTTCTTCGTCGCGGCGGGCGCCGCCGATGCAGGCGTCGAACTTGAATTCCTCGATAGTCTCCAGCAGCGTCACCGCTTGCGCGGCATTGCGCGAATCGGTCGCCGGATTGCGCAGCCGCACGGTGCCGCGCGCGATCGAATCCTCCACCGAGCGCACTATCAGCTTTTCGCCCAGTTCGGCGGCGCGGCGGTCGCGGAATTCGATCACTTCCTCGAAGTTATGGCCGGTGTCGATATGCACCAGCGGAAACGGGAAGCGGCCCGGACGGAAGGCTTTTTCGGCCAGGCGCAGCAGCACCACCGAGTCCTTGCCGCCGGAAAACAGCAGCGCCGGATTGCTGCACTCGGCCGCCACTTCGCGCATGATGTGGATGGCTTCGGATTCCAGCCAGTCGAGATGACGGCTGTTCACGCCGGACTGATCGATGAGATTTTTTTCTACCACGGTGTTCATACTGGCTTTCTTTAAGTTGCCGCTTGCGATTTGATACGGATCAGCTTGCCGTCGACCATGTGCAGGCCGCATTCCTTGGATTCCGGGTTTTCCCACCACCAGCGGCCGGCGCGCACGTCTTCGCCCGGCTGGATCGCGCGGGTGCACGGTTCGCAGCCGATCGACGGATAGCCCTGGTCGTGCAGCGGATTGTAGGGAACATCGTTGGCGCGGATGTAATCCCAGACGTCCTGTTCGGACCAATCGGCCAGCGGATTGAATTTCTGCATGCCGTGCGCCGCGTCGTCTTCCTGCACGTGCAGCTCGGCCCGCGTGACCGACTGCGCGCGGCGCTGTCCCGTCACCCAGGATTTGTTGCCGGCCAGCGCCCGGTTCAGCGGTTCGATCTTGCGGATGCGGCAGCATTCCTTACGCATCTCGACACTGTCGTAAAACGCATTCTTGCCGTTCTGCGCCACATAGGCATCGACCGCGGCCGGTTCCGGGCGGTACGGCGTGACCTTGTAATCGTAGACCTGTTCGATCTTGTCCAGCATGCCCAGCGTTTCGGCATGCAGGCGGCCGGTTTCCAGCGTGAAGATATCGATGCCGAGCCGGTTGCGCAGAATCAGGTCGGTCAGCACCATGTCTTCGGCGGCCAGGCTGGAGGCGAACACCGCCGGCGCAAATTCCGCCGCAACCCGCGCCAGCGTGGCGCGCGTGGCCTCGATCAACCCTTCGAGTTGCAGGTTCGCAGCCGCTTTGGCGTTGGCGTTTCCGCTTGAACCGGCGCTCATTTCAGCACCATGGCCGAGCGCTGCACGCGGCGGAACAGCGGCACCTTTTCGTCCCATGAGGTTTGATACTTTTCGGAGAAATCGGTCAGGCCTTTCAAGGCATCGTCGATATTCTTGTCGGCGCGCACGGCAAAGGCGTTGAAGCCGACCCGCTGCATATAGAACAACTGGTCGCGCAGCACGTCGCCAATGGCGCGCAACTCGCCCTCGTAACCGAGCCGGGTGCGCAAATTATAGGCAATCGAATACCCGCGGCCATCGGTAAACTTGGGGAAGTCGACCGCGAGCAGCGCGAACGGCAGCGGGTTGTCCTGCAATGCCGCCTTGAGTTCCTCGGGCCGCTCGTCGCTGGCAAACCAGACGCCGATCGTGCCGGGATGTTCGAGGCTGCGCGCGCGCACCGGCGCCTGCGTCAGCCATACCTGCAACGGCACGATGACGCGGCCGGGCGGAACGGCAATGTTTTCGGCGCTGTCGGTTTCGCTCAGGCGCAATACCTGCCAGTCGTCCTCGGCCACGGCGCGGTCCTTGATGATCTTAGACATACGCGTCCTCCCCCTTGAGCAGGTCGATCTTGATCGGCGTCGCGTAGACATGTTCCTTGAACGGGCCGATGCCCAGGCGCCGCACGGTATCGATGAAGCGTTCGTCTTCGGTGCGCTGCTGCACATAGACGTTCAATACGCGTTCGATCACCACCGGCATCTGGCCGGCCGAGAACGACGGCCCGATGATCTTGCCGACGCTGGCCTGGTTGCCCTGGGCGCCGCCGAGCGATACCTGATACCACTCGCTGCCGTCCTTGTCGACGCCGAGGATGCCGATATTGCCGACGTGATGATGGCCGCAGGCATTGATGCAGCCCGAGATGTTCAGTTCGATCTCGCCGATGTCGTGCTGGTAGTCGATATTGTCGAAGCGTTCCGCGATGGCTTGCGCGATCGGAATCGATTTGGCATTGGCCAGCGAGCAGAAATCGCCGCCGGGGCAGCAGATGATGTCGGTCAGCAGGCCGATGTTCGGCGTCGCCAGGCCATGCGATTTGGCTTCTTCCCAGAGCGCGAACAGATCGCTTTGCCTGACGTCGGCCAGCACCAGATTCTGTTCATGCGTCACGCGCAGTTCGGAGAAGCTGTAGCGGTCGGCCAGATCGGCGACGAAGTCCATCTGCTCGGCGCTGATGTCGCCCGGCGGCACGCCGGTTTTTTTCAGCGACAGCACCACTGCCGCGTAGCCGCTGACCTTGTGCGCCTTGACATTGCGTTTGAGCCAGTTGGAAAACGCCTTGTTGTCGTTGCGGTGCTGTTCGAACGATGCGTCCGAAGCCGGCAGCGCTTCATAGTCGGGCGCGGTGAAATATTGCGCGATCCGGTTCAGTTCTTCGATGGTCAGCGTGGCCGGGCCGTCCTTGATGTCCTGCCATTCCTGCTCGACCTGGGCGGCGAAGGTTTCGGCGCCGATGGCCTTTACCAGAATCTTGATGCGCGCCTTGTAAATGTTGTCGCGGCGGCCGTATTGATTGTAGACGCGCAGGATTGCTTCGATATACGTCAGCGCGTGCTGCCACGGAAGGAATTCGCGGATGACGCTGCCGAGGATCGGCGTGCGGCCCATGCCGCCGCCGGCCATGACCCGGAAACCGACTTCGCCGGCCTCGTTTTTCAGGACGTGCAGGCCGATGTCGTGCACGGCGGTCGCGGCGCGGTCTTCCTTGGCGCCGCTGATGGCGATCTTGAACTTGCGCGGCAAATAAGCGAATTCGGGATGGAAAGTGCTCCATTCGCGCAGGATTTCCGCGTAGGGGCGGGGATCGATGATCTCATCGGCGGCGACGCCGGCGAGTTCGTCCGAGGTGGTATTGCGGATGCAATTGCCGGAAGTCTGGATGGCGTGCATTTCGACGCTGGCCAGTTCCTCCAGGATATCCGGCGACTTTTCCAGCTCGATCCAGTTGAATTGAATATTCTGGCGGGTGGTGAAGTGGCCGTAGTTGCGATCGTATGTGCGGGCGATGTGGCCGAACATGCGCATCTGCTGCGACGACAGCAGGCCATACGGGATGGCGATGCGCAGCATATAGGCATGGCGCTGCAGATACAGGCCGTTTTGCAGGCGCAGCACGCGGAATTCGTCTTCCGCCAGTTCGCCGGACAGACGGCGGCGTACCTGGTCGCGGTATTGGGCGACACGCTCCTTGACGAGCTGATGGTCGTATTGATCGTAGCGATACATCTGGTAAATCCTTAAAAGGGCCTAAAACGCATGGTCTAAAACGACAAAATCCGTGTCCTACATACTAAACGGTCATAACGCACCATCCATAACAGCCTGAATCGTAATAAACTTCAGCTTTATTCCAAACGACTTAGTATTTATTTACTTATATGCGGAATGGATATATGCAAACGCGTTTATTGCGCGTTGCCGTAATTCTGGAAGGAATATGCCATGAATCTTCACCAATTCCGCTTCGTGCGCGAGGCCGTGCGTCAGAATTTCAATCTGACCGAGGCCGCCAAGGCGCTGTATACGTCTCAACCGGGCGTCTCGAAAGCGATCATCGAATTGGAAGAAGAATTGGGTGTCGACATTTTCACGCGCCACGGCAAGCGCATCCGCGGCCTGACCGAACCGGGCCGGGCGGTGTTGCGTTCGGTCGAAATGATCATGCAGGAGGTGGAGGGCCTGAAGCGCATCGGCAAGGAATTCGCCGCCCATGACAGCGGCAGCCTCACCATCGCGACCACGCATACCCAGGCCCGCTATTCGCTGCCGAAGATCGTCCAGGCCTTTGCGCTGAAATTCCCGAAAGTGCGCCTATCGTTGCTGCAGGGCAATCCGAAGCAGATTACCGAAATGGTGCGCAACGACCAGGCCGATATCGCGATCGCGACCGAGGCGCTGTCCTCCGGCGAAGGCCTGGTTTCGCTGCCCTGCTATCAATGGGAGCATATGGTGGTGGTGCCGCCTGAGCATCCGCTGCTGTCGTCGAAATCGATTTCGCTGGAAGAAATCGCCAATTTCCCCCTGATTACCTACGATGCCGCCTTCGCCGGCCGCAGCAAGCTCGACCACGCATTCTCGCTGCGCGACCTGAAACCGGACATCCTGCTCGAGGCGATCGACGCCGACGTGATCAAGACCTATGTCGAACTCGGGATGGGCGTGGGCATCATCGCCGGGATGGCGTTCGACCCCGAGCGCGACAGAGGCTTGCGCGCGATTCCGGCCGGCCATCTGTTCGGCACCAATGTATCGCGCGTGGCGATCAAGCAGGGCGCGTATCTGCGCAGCTATGTGTATACCTTCATCGAATTGCTGGCGCCGACGCTGAACCGCAAGTTGATCGACCAGGTGATGGAGGGCGAAAAGGACATGTACGAGTTATAGGCCTTACAGGAACGTGAATCTTTATTTTTATTATGAATTTATCAAAAATTTCTGAAGAATCCCTGCGGCGCGCGCATCGCCTGTGGGTCGAATACGGCATTTTGTGGCTGGGCGCGGTGCTGGTGGGTTTGATCGCGGTGCTGTACGCGCAGGCAATCGAATACGGTTTCGATGCGTTCCAGTCGCTGCGGCATGCCTGGTCATGGGGGCCGCTGCTGGTCACCCCGGCGATGAGCGCGTTGTGCGTCTGGCTGACGCGGCGCTTTTTCCCCGGATCGGAAGGCAGCGGCATCCCCCAGGTGATAGCGACGCTCGGCGGCAATACCACCGGACGCGGCCTGAGCCTGCTGTCGCTACGGGTGCTGTTCGGCAAGCTCGGCCTGTCGATTCTGGCGATCATGGGCGGGCTGACCATCGGCCGCGAAGGGCCGACGGTGCAGATCGGCGCCGCGATCATGTTCAATTTGCGGCGGCTGTATCCGACCATCAATGCGGCGATGGAGCGGCGCCTGATCCTGGCCGGCGCCGCCGCGGGACTGGCCGCGGCATTCAATACGCCGCTGGCCGGCGTTGTGTTCGCCATCGAGGAACTCTCGCGCAGCTTCGAGCAGCGCGCCAGCGGGGTCGTGATTACAACGATCATATTTGCCGGTATCGTGGCATTGGGGCTGACCGGCAACTACACGTATTTCGGCACCATCCAGGTCATCAACGAAACCAGCGGCAAACTGATATTGGCCGTAATTGCGACGGCTATCCTGACCGGCTGCGCGGGCGGCATATTCTGCTGGCTGCTGCTCAATACCACGCGCTGGATGCCGGCGCCGGTGCAGGCATTGCGGCGCGACCGGCCGATCGCGTTCGCGGCGGTCTGCGGACTGGTTGTGGCGCTGATCGGCTTGCTGGCCGGCGGCATGACTTTCGGCAGCGGTTACGCCGAGGCGCGCGGGTTGCTGAACGGGACCGAGCAACTGTCGGGTTTTTATCCCCTGTTGAAGATGGCGTCGATGGTCGGCTCCTACCTGCCGGGCATGCCGGGCGGCATGTTTGCCCCATCGCTGTCGATCGGCGCCGGCTTCGGCAATCTGCTGCATCTGTTTTTCGGCAATACCTCGCTGGGCATGCTGATTGCGCTGGCGATGGTGGGGTATCTGGCGGCGGTGACGCAATCGCCGATCACCGCCTTTGTGATCGTCATGGAAATGGTCAACGGCCACGCGCTGGTGATTTCGCTGATGGCCACCGCCCTGATCGCCAGCAGCGTCTCCCGGTTTTTCGCGCCGCCTTTGTATGAAACGCTGGCGGAGCGGTATGCGCCGCGGCCAGCGGAATCGGACGAGGGCGGCGACAAGCAACATCAGTAAGGCATCGGGACCGCCTTTGCGTCTGGCGGGATTTCTTCAAGGCGAACGATGATATGTTTTGTCTGTTCGCTTCTGAAGATTTTTTCGATTTTAAATGTCGCATGCGGTGGAAATAGTGTTTCCTCCTCACCGTAGGGAAGATGCGAACGCAGCGCCATGTTGCTGTATCCGCGAATTCGAAACTGTACCTTTTCCTCCCCTTCTTTTGCGTATGCGTCGGCGAACGATTCGGCGACTGCCATATCTTTGCTGCACGACATGAAATATGCCGACTTGACGGGGATATCAGACGCTTTCCAATCGATTAATGTCCGGATGCCTGCCTTGGTCATCCCAAGGCCACGAAAGACCCATCCTGTAGATAATTTCGACGGATCTGCGGATCGGTAAATATAGTCGGCGATATTCCGAAGCCCTTCCCCATTCACAAGAACTTCCATATCGGTTTTTATGCCTGTCTTTTTCAGACTTTGAAATTCTCTTGCGTCGTGCCTTTTTTCAAGCTCGGCCATTACGCCATTGGCATCCAGTTTCTGGCGTCTCCCTTGCATTATCTCGATGATATTTTGACTGCCGGCATTCGTACCGAGGACGGTACAAAAAGTTTTGTAGTCTTTCATCTGTTGATCTGAAAGGCGAGACGTGCTTTTTGCTGTTGATGGTGTGGCGCTGCTCTTGTTTCGTGACACGGGCAGGCCCGTGTCGGCGCTTGGAGGAAATGGAGGGCTGGAGAAGGGTATGCCGCCATGCGATGTGCCGGCTTTGACGCTGCTCAAGTGCCTTGCGAGTGGCGTCGCGCCCTCAGTATTGGCGCCGCCTGGCCGGGGAGGCGGCAATGCACCGGAGTTGGGGGGGATTGAAGGGAGCATGCTTTTTCCTTTGATCGTCAATGTGTGGATGTGGGCATCCATGCGCCGTGGATCAGGAAATTATGCTGTCGGAGTCTGCATAATTTATAAAAGCCGGTAAAAAACTGAATACATCCCGCATGAGGATTCGCCGCCGTTTTCACTTATACTGCAACGTTCCACGGAACCTCCATCGTTCACGGCGGTTGTTAAATCGCCTGTCGGTGATATTTAGAATTTCTCCTATCCCATGCTACATACCGATCCCGCGGCTTACTTCACGGCACGCGCAGAGACTTACCATGATGTCTACGAACGGCCCGAACAGCGCGAAGAATTGCTTCTGCTGCAGGAGAAAGTCGCCGAATTGATGGACGGGCACGCGGTGCTGGAAGTCGGTTGCGGCACAGGCTATTGGACGCGGCAACTGGCGGAAGTTGCCGATTCGGTGACGGCGGTCGATAGTAACGACGCGATGCTGGCAGTGGCGCGCCGCACGCCGGACGAACGCATCGAATGGGTGCAGGGCAATGCCTGCGATTTGCCGGTGTCGGACGCCTATACCGCCTGCTTCGGCGGATTCTGGTGGTCGCATCTGCCGCGCGAACGGCAGTCGGCATGGCTGGGCGGCCTGCAAAAGAAGCTCGGCAAGGATACCTTGCTGGTCTTGATCGACAACAACTATGTCGAGGGCAGCAGCACGCCGATCGCGCATACGGACGCCGAAGGCAATACCTACCAGATCCGCGCCCTGGCCGGCGAACGCTACGATGTCATGAAAAACTTCCCCACCGACAGCGCGCTGCGCAAGCGTTTTGCCGACCATGCGCGCGAGATCCGCATAAAGCGCATGGAACATTTCTGGATATTGAGTTGCCGGCTTAAATAAGCCGCGGCATTGTCCGCGTATTGCTAGAACGGCAGATCGAGCGCTTTTTTTTGCCTGGCTGTTTCGGTCAGCGTGAGATTGAACGATTTATCAGCGTCGTTGGCAGTCATGTCTCCGATTGCAAATACCGCATGCGGGCTGAACACGGCCTTGCAGGAACTTCCCGCGGAAATCTGGCGATCCAGCGGTTTGAGGCTATATCCCCGCAACGTTAAAAAAACCGTGTACCTGCCGTCGATGTGATCGCCGGCGGCGTTTCCGGTTTCGCGGTGTTGCCCGCATGGGATGAAACGGCCGGCTCTCACGAAAATTCCGGTTTCGTGGCAGTTCCATAAATAATTGACCGCTGCGGAGGTCAATCTCAGGCGCGCATGCGCGACGACGGCGGGCGGCCGCGTTGTGCCGGGACATACGTGCACGGAAACGGCAATCTCCTTCAGGCTGCGTTTCGATCCTATGCGTTCTATTTCCGTCTTCAGGCAGGCGAGATCCGTTCTGTTCAGCCTGGCGGCGATCTCTTGAAAATCGATTTTTGCGGAGTAACCGGACAGCACATTATGCAGTGCATCGATGCCGTTGGCGCTGCAGAGCAATGCCGAAAAAACCTTGAAATCCTCATGGCGTTGAATCTCGCGTTTTGCTTGCGTGTCCGTGGGCAGGAGCTTGAAGCGGGACAGGCATGGATTGGCAAGTGGATTGTTCAGCGGACTGGAAGCGCTGAAGGCGCTCGCTGCGCCGGCGCCGGCGCTTTTCAGTCGAACGCTGAATGCGCCGCGGCTGGCGTTTGGGTCATTGCCCGGGTAGTGGATTCGGCCGGCCGGAAACGGCGAAGGCGCGGTGGTGGCGGGAACGGGGAAGCGGGGCAGCATAAGGCGAATACGGCGTCATGAAAAAACCGAATTCTATGCGGGACGCCATAAAAGCGAGCCTATCAATATCTGCATATCGCCTGCATCGGCGCAGGCGGCCGAAAATATTACGGGATATCGGAAACAGAGGAAGGTTTCCGATATCCCGCGACGGTCAAGCCGGTGCCTGAATCTATGCGGCTATTTTCGAGCGGCAGCCGTCCAGCAGGAACGCCAGGCCAACCACCAGCACCAGTTCGCCTTCGGCCGAGCGCGCCGTGCCGGTGACGCCGTTGGTGTGGATCGCGGTCAGCGGCTTGATCACCAGGTCGGCGGTGCCTTCCACCGTTTCGACGCTGAGGATGTACGGCTGCGGCACCGCCATCACGATGCCGACGCGTTCCGCGCCGGGCGTGTGGTCGTAGCCGAGCACGCCCGCCAGAGAATGCACCGGCAGCGGACGGCCCTGGTCGCGCATCACCGGGGCGCCGCCGACTTCGGAGAACGAATCCGGCAATTCCACCACGCGCTGCACCAGTGCCATCGGCAACGCCAAGGCGGCGCCGGCCGTGCGCACCAGCATGGTCGGGATGATCGACAATTCGATCGGCAGGCGGATCGAGAAACGCGTGCCTTTGCCCATGACCGAGTCGATGCGGATGCTGCCGCGGTGTTTTTCAACGGCGGTCTTGACCACGTCCATGCCGACGCCGCGGCCGGAAACGCTGGAAGCGACTTCCTTGGTCGAGAAGCCGGGCAGGAATACCAGTTGCAGTGCTTCGTCGACCGATTGCGCATCGTTTTCGCCGATCAGGCCCTTGCTGATCGCCTTTTTGCGCAGCATGGCCGGATCCATGCCCTTGCCGTCGTCGTAGATTTCGATCATGACGCTGCTGGCTTCCTGCCAGGCTTTCAGCGAAATCGTCGATTTGGCGGTCTTGCCCGCGGCCAGCCGGTCCTCGGCGCTTTCGATGCCGTGATCGAGCGAGTTGCGCAGCATGTGCACCAAGGGATCGTACAGGCTGTCGACGACGACGCGGTCGACCTCGGTTTCGGCCCCGGTGATCGACAGTTCCACATCCTTGCCGAGATCCTTGGCCAGCTCGCGCACCAGGCGCGGGAATTTCTGGAACAGGCGGCCGACCGGCTGCATGCGCGTCGACAGGGTGGCGCGCTGCAGTTCGGTGGAATAGCGCGCGGCCCGGTTCAGCGTTTCCGCCAGCGTGGTCATCAGCGACGCGGCCGATCCCTCGAATTTGAATTGCTGCAGTTTTTCCAGCAGCACGGAGGCCTGGTTGGCCGCCTGCACCGATTCGCCGGCGACTTCCAGCAATGCATCCAGCTTGACCGCATCGACGCGGATGGTTTCTTCCTTGGCGTTGCCGGCCGCGGCCGGCTTGCGGCGATCGACGAAAGTCGGCGAGGCGGTCGGGTCGGCGGCTTCCTCGGGCGCCTTGGCCGGCGCTGCGGTTGCGGCTGCGGGGGCTGTCTCGGCCGCCGCGCCCGTTTGCGGCGTGACTGCGCGATACAGCGCTTCCCAGTCGAGTTCGCCGCCGGCGCCGACGCTGTTGCCGGTAGCGGCTTCAGGCTCGGCCGCCGCTGCGGCCGGCGCCGGTTTGGCCGCCGGCGGCGCTGCCGGCGCGCCGCCATCGCCCTTGATGGCGTGGGTCAGGATGTCTTCCAGGTCCTTGGGCATCGGGGCCAGGCTGGCCGGGTCGGCGCCGTTGGATAATTCATTGAGCTGGTCGGCGACGAAACCGCTGGCCTGCAATGCGGCCTCAATCGCGATCGGCGTTACCGGCGCGGCGCCGGTGCGCAGCGCATCGAACAGGTTTTCGGTCAAATGGCAGGCCGAAACCATTGCCGGCAGATTGACGAAGCCGGCGCCGCCCTTGATTGTGTGAAAGGCGCGAAAAACGGCATTTAGGACTTCTTTGTCGTCGGGATGGCGTTCCAGCGTCAGCAGGTGGTCTTCGACATTGGTTGCCAGTTCGAGGGCTTCGACGACGAAGTCTCTGAGCATTTCCTCATCCATCAGAACCCCAGGCTATCAAGTAAATCGTCCACGTCGTTCTGAACCAGCGCGCTGCCATCGGCGGCCGGGCCTGACATCAGTTCCGTGGGCTTTTCTTTGGTCTCGTTGACGTTGCTCAGCAGTTCCGGCGGCGCATTATCGCGCAGCAACTGGGCCAGTTCGCGTTCGGCGATGGCGGTGATGCCGACGATCTTCTTGATCAGCTGGCCGGTAATGTCCTGGAAATCCTGGGCCATCATGATCTCGAGCATGCGGGCTTTTTCGGTTTCGGCCGAGTCCGACACGGTGGTGGCGAAGTTGCGCGAGTCCGCCGCCAAGGTCTTGAATTCTTCGATGCCGAGCTTGCCGGCGAATAATTGTTCCCAACGGCCGCCGATGTCCTTGGCCTTGCCGGACAGCGCGTCCTGCGCCGGCATGCCGATATCGATGGCGTTCAATACTTTGTTGGCGGCCTGTTCGGTCAGCGTTGCGACGAATTCCAGGCGTCCCTGGGCGTCGCCGATCTGCGATGCGACTTCCTGCAGCGAACGGTCGTAACCGAGTTCCCGCATCGAATCGTGCAGCATGCGCACGATGCCGCCCAGGCGGGCATACATCGGTTTGTCGGATTGGTCTTCAGCGGTTTCATCTGAAGCGGCGTCGCCTTCGGTAGCCGTGGAGGGGGCCTGCCCGGCGGCAGCTGCGGCTTCCGGCGCGGCCGCCGTGCCCGACGGCGCCTTGGAACCTGCGGATATTTCGTCGAACAGTGCTTCTAAATCCAGATCGGCGTCACTCATAATCTCGTGTTCTCCCCTAATGCTGCGTTTCGTTTCCCAACATGTCCTGTCGTTATAACGACAGGATTCTGCATTTTTTGAACACTGTCCCGTTATTCTTTTAAAGCATTGTAAACAACAGCGTGCCGCTTGTATCGCTAAAGAAAGCACTGATTTCAGGCTTTCTTAGCAGGACGCGGTCATTCGATGCATTTTTGTCAATATTCATGCCGTTCGGGTATCCGGGATGGCCAGGACGCGTAGAATACGCCGCTTTTCTTGCATCATGGAAAGCGAATGTTTGTTGCACTGACTCAATTATGGCGGCCGCGGCGGTTGGCGCTGGCCGGCGCCATCTGCGCGCACACTTCTTTTTGCGCGGCGGAGGCCATGCCGGAACCGGTCCTGGAGCCGGTCCTGGTGTCCGCCTCGCGCTTTGCCGAGCGCGCCGATACCTCGCCCCCGGGTACGCTGACGATCGACGCCGAACAGATACGGCAATCGGGCGCGGGCAACGTCAATCAGGCCATCCGCGGCATTGCCGGCATCGTCGGCCGCCCCAACAGCTACGGCACGGCCGACTACTCGCTCGATCTGCGCGGCTTCGGCCCGACCGCGGACCAGAATATGGTGGTCCTGCTGGATGGGGTGCGGCTGTCCGAAAACGAATTGAGCGTGGCGCTGTTGTCGAGCATTCCGATCGAAACCGTGCAGCGCATCGAAATCGTCCGGGGCGGCAGCAGTGTCCTGTACGGCGAAGGGGCGACCGCCGGCACGATCCAGGTGATTACCAAGCGCGCGCAGCCGGATGGCGGCAATCGCACCAGCGGCAGCCTGGTGGCTGAAGCGGGTTCTTTCGGCCAGCTTGGCTTGCGGGCGACATTGGCCCGGACCGGGCAAGGCTGGTCGCTGGACGCGGCTGCGGGCCGCGACGAAAGCGACAACTATCGCGACAATAATCGCCTGCGCCAGGAAAATCTCAGCGGCGGCGTGCAGTGGGCCGGCGACGGCCGCCGTTTCGGCGTGCGGCTCGATAGCGCGGATCAGCATTACCGGACGGCCGGCGCGCTGACCATGGCGCAATACCTGGCGAATCCGCGCAGCAGTTTCACGCCGGACGATTACGGCGCAACGCGCGTCAATCGCGTGGTGCTGTTCGGCGAGCAGCGTGTGGGGGCGCTGGAACTGGCGGCGGAATTGTCGCAGCGCGATAAAAGCTATTCTTCCCATTCGGTCAGCCCGGCCTTCGGCATCAGCGATTACGCCACGCGCAGCCGCACCACGCAATTTTCGCCGCGTCTGCGCTACCTCGCCGATCTCAGCGAAGCCGGCCGCGCAGGCAAAAACGGCAGCCCGAAAATCGTCAACGAACTGGTGGCCGGCTTCGATTTCTCCCAATCGGCGCGGCATGCCGACAGCACGTCGTCGCTGGCGGCCGGCGGCCAGCGTTCGCGGGCGGTGTACGCGCGCGATGAAATCCGGAGCGGCCGCGCCAGGCTGGCGTTCGGCTTGCGCCGCGAAAGCTTCGACCAGCGCAGCAACGATCCACTGGCGTTCAATCCGGACGCCAATTACGATCGTTCGCAAGCGCTGACAGCCTGGGATCTGCAGGCCAGCGTCATGCCGCTGGCGCAGGCGACGCTGTTTGCCAAGGCCGGCCGCAGCTATCGGGTCGCGAATGTCGACGAAAACGGATTCACCTTGCGGCCGGGCCAGATGCTGGCGCCGCAGACCTCGGACGATCTGTCCATCGGCGCAACATTGGGCGGCGCGCGCCAGGCGCTGACGGCGACGCTGTTCCAGCACAATTTGCGCAATGAGATCATGTACGACCCGACGGTCGCCAATCCGGCCACCGGCGGCAACGGCGCCAACGTCAATCTGGATCCGACGGTGCGGCGCGGCATCGAACTTGAGTGGCGCGGTCAATTGAGCACGGCGCTGGCGCTGAGCGCGAATTTCCAGCACATCGATGCGCATTTCAGGGAAGGGTCCAATGCGGGCAGGGAAGTGGTGCTGGCGCCGCGCAATTCGGCCGGCGCCAGGGTCAATTGGCAGGCCGGCGCTCACAGTGCGCGCGTCGGCGTGCAATGGGTCGCCAGCCAGCGCTACGGCAGCGATTTCGACAATACCTGCGCGGCGCGCATGCCGGCCTATGCGACGCTGGATGCGCGCTACGCATGGAGGATGAATCGATGGGAATTCGCGCTGAACGGCGCCAACCTGACCGACAGGAATTACTTCAGCCAGGCCTATTCATGCCAGGGCGGCATTTATTCCGCGCCGGGCCGGCAAGTCGCTTTATCGGCGCGTTATGACTTTTAAGTTGCTTCGGAAGATTCTTAAATTTCGAGGTTGTCGATCAGGCGGGTAGTGCCGAGCCGGGCCGCCGCCAGCGTCACCAGCGGTTCGCCGGACGCCAGCTCCTCGTTGTTGGGCGCCTGCAGATTGCTGCGTTTGCGCACGGCGACGTAGTCTGGCTGCCAGTGGCGCGCCTTCAATCCGGCCATCGCGGCCGCTTCCAGCTGCGCCAGATCGCGATTGCCGGCGCGCACTTGCGCGGCCACATGATCCAGCGTCTTGAACAATTGCGGCGCTTCGGCGCGTTCGGCCTCGCTCAGGTAGATATTGCGCGAAGACAGCGCCAGGCCGTCTTCGGCGCGATAGGTTTCGGCGGCAATGATGTCGGTCGGCAAGGCGAACTGGCGCGCCATATTGCGCACGATCATCAACTGTTGATAGTCCTTTTTGCCGAACACCGCCACGCGCGGCTGCACGCATGACAGCAGCTTGAGCACCACCGTTGTCACGCCGGTGAAAAAGCCGGGGCGGAACTCGCCCTCCAGCATGTTGCCGAGATCGTCCGGCGGCCGCACGCGATATTCCTGCGGTTCCGGATAAAGCTCCTGCTCGGACGGCGCGAACAGCACATACACGCCTTCCTTTTCGAGTTTTTCGGCATCGCTCTGCAAGGTGCGCGGATATTTGTCGAAATCGTCATTCGGCCCGAACTGCAGGCGATTGACGAAAATCGACGCCACGATCGGATCGCCATGGGTGCGCGCCAGCCGCATCAGCGACAGGTGGCCTTCATGCAGATTGCCCATGGTCGGGACGAATGCGGTACGCAACTGGCCGCGCAATTGATCGCGCAGTTCTTCTATGGAGGTGACGATTTTCATTAAATGGCGATTTATTTATTCTTTGATTGGCGCATGCGGCGCTTTGGCCGCTTATGCGGGGAATGGGACGCTAACTTGGCGAATACGATAGCCGCACATAGATCGGCGCGAACGGTTCGCCCTGGGTGATTTCGATCAGGGTTTCCTTGGCCAGCTCCAGCAGGGCGATGAAATTGACGACCAGCACCGGCACGCCGCGGCTGGCGTCGAACAGGTCGGCGAATTCAACGAAGCGGGTCGACTGCAGGCGGCGCAGTATGCTGGTCATGTGCTCGCGCACCGACAGTTCTTCCCGGCTGATGTGATGATGGGCAGTGAGTTTGGCGCGCTTCAGGACATCGGCCCAGGCGGCCTGCAGATCGGCCGGATCGACGTCGGGCCAGCGCGTGACGATGCTCTGTTCGATATAAATCTGGGTGCGGACATAGTCGCGGCCCAGTTGCGGCAGCTGGTCGATTTCGCGCGCGGCCAGTTTCATCTGCTCGTATTCCAGCAGGCGGCGGACCAGTTCGGCACGCGGGTCTTCGGCTTCCTCGCCGCTGTCGGCATGGCGCACCGGCAGCAGCATGCGCGATTTGATTTCGATCAGCATCGCCGCCATCAGCAGATATTCGGCGGCCAGCTCCAGATTGTGCTTGCGGATCTGTTCGACGTATTCCAGATATTGCAGGGTGACCTGCGCCATCGGGATATCGAGAATGTTGAAATTTTGCTTGCGGATCAGGTACAGCAGCAGATCGAGCGGGCCCTGGAACGCTTCCAGGAATACTTCCAGCGCGTCGGGCGGAATGTACAGGTCGATCGGCAGCTTGAACAGCGGCTCGCCGTAGAGCTTGGCGAAGGCGACGCCGTCGATCACGTTCGGTGTCGAATCGGTCTGGGTCGCGAGGGCCAATGCGCTCTCGGATAAATTGTCGGACAGGCCGTCCGGCAGATCGGCGCCGCCGGCCGCCGCGTTCGTGCTCATTGCTTGCCGTGCTCTTATTTGTTCTGGTAGACGTAAGGCTGCTGCTTCACGCGCGAGCTTTTCTCGCGCTCGCTGTTATCCAGATTGATCGGCGTCTTGTCCCACAGCAACGCACGGCCGGCGCGCTGTTCTTCTTCCAGCTTTGGATTTTTCTGTTTCAGTTCGTTGATGAATTGGGTGATTTCCGATTCATACAATTTGAAATGCTTGGTCAATGCCATGAGATTTACCAATGAGAGATGAGTTGACGGTTATTCTACAGGAACTGCATCAGCGCACCCGCATGCCGGGTTGCGCGCCCGGCCACGGCGTCAGGATGTAGATGCCCGGATCGGTTTTTTCATCGGCGGCGGAAGCGGCCAGGACCATCCCCTCCGAAATGCCGAATTTCATTTTGCGCGGCGCCAGATTGGCCACCATGATGGTGAACTGGCCGATCAGCTGTTCGGGGGCATAGGCCGACTTGATTCCCGAAAACACATTGCGCAGGCGGCCTTCGCCGGCGTCCAGCGTCAGGCGCAGCAGCTTGTCGGAGCCTTCGACGTGTTCGCAATTGACGATTTTGGCGATGCGCAGGTCGACCTTGGCGAAATCGTCGATCTTGATTTCGGGGGCCGGCGCTTCGATGCCCTCCGGGAGGACGGGCGCAGCAGCAGGCGCGTTCGCAACGGGTTTGGCGGGCGGCGCCGCATCCGGCGTCGCTGCTGGAGCGGGGGCGTCGAACAGGGCTTCCAGCATTTTCGGTTCGACCCGCGTCATCAGATGGGCGTACTGCCGGATCTGATGGTTTTGCGGCAGCGGCGCGGCAATGTCGTCCCATTGCAGCGGCGCGATATTGAGGAAGGCTTCGACCGCGGCGGCCAACTGCGGCAATACCGGTTTCAGGTATAGCGTCAGCAGGCGGAACGCTTCCAGCAGGCGGCTGCAGACTTCGTGCAATTGGGCGTCGCGGGCCGTATCCTTGGCCAGTTCCCAGGGTTTGTTGGCGTCGACGTAGGCGTTGACCAGATCGGCCTGTTCCATGATGGCGCGCAGCGCGCGGCCGAACTCGCGCTGTTCGTAGAATGCCTGGATATCCGGGCCGATGGCGCGCAGCCGCGCCAGGAACGCGTCGTCGGCCACTGCCCAGTCCATGCTGAGCCGGCCGTCGAAGCGCTTGCTGATGAAGCCGGCGGCGCGGCTGGCGATATTGACGTACTTGCCGATCAGGTCGGCATTCACACGCGCGACGAAATCGTCCGGATTGAAATCGACGTCTTCCACCTTGGCGCTGAGTTTGGCGGCGATGTAATAGCGCAGCCATTCGGGATTCATGCCGATGTCCAGATAGCGCAGCGGCGAAATGCCGGTGCCGCGCGATTTCGACATTTTTTCCCCGCTGACGGTGATGAAGCCATGCGCGAATACATTGGTCGGCACCTTGCGGCCGGCGAACTTCAGCATGGCCGGCCAGAACAGGGTATGGAAATAGGTGATGTCCTTGCCGATGAAATGATATTGCTCGGTGTCCGGCGCGGCGATGAATTCGTCGAAACTGCGCGATTCGCCGTATTTTTCCCTGGGACCGCCTTTTTCGAAATAATTCTTCAGCGATGCGAGATAGCCGATCGGGGCGTCCAGCCAGACATAGAAATACTTGCCCGGCGCATCCGGGATTTCAATGCCGAAATACGGCGCATCGCGGCTGATGTCCCAGTCGCCGAGGCCGCTGTCGCTTTCCAGCCACTCCTTGGTCTTGTTGGCCACTTCGGGCTGCAGGCGCTGATCGGTCAGCGCCCATTGGCGCAGGAAATCGACGCAGCGCTGGTCGGACAGCCGGAAAAAGAAATGTTCGGACGATTTCATCACCGGCGTGGCGCCGGACAGCGTCGAGTACGGATTGATCAGATCGGTCGGCGCGTACACCGAACTGCAGACTTCGCATGAATCGCCGTACTGGTCCTTGGCGCCGCATTTCGGGCATTCGCCCTTGATGTAGCGGTCCGGCAGGAACATGTTTTTGACCGGATCGAAAAACTGGTCGATGGTCTTGGTGGTGATCAGCTTGGCTTCATCGCGCAGGGCGCGGTAGATTTCCTGCGACAGCGCTTCGTTTTCGACGCTGTCGGTCGAGTGCCAGTTATCGAATTCGATATGAAAGCCGTCCAGATACTGCTTGCGTCCGGCCGCGATGCCGGCGACGAACTGCTGCGGCGTGATGCCGGCTTTCTCGGCGGCGATCATGATCGGCGCGCCATGCGCATCGTCGGCGCCGACGAAATGCACCTGCCGCGGCTGGCCGGCGTCGCGCTGCATGCGCTGGAAACGCACCCAGATGTCGGCCTGGATGTATTCCATGATGTGGCCGATATGGAACGCGCCGTTGGCGTAGGGCAGGGCTGTCGTGACGAAGATTTTGCGGGGGGCTGCGGTGCTCAATGTTGTACTCATTCTGTAAGGGCTGCAGGGCGCGCCGGCATCCGGCTTCCCAAAAAGGCTAATTTTAGCAGTGCGGCGCGCGTTCGCGGCGTTTCTGCGGCGTTTCCCCCGGAGTTTCAGCCCATTCTCTGCTGAAATTCGATATTGGTTTAGACTACGTCGAGATTAAGGAGAGACTATTCATGAGCATTACGTTGGAATCCGTACAGGCGGCCCTGAGCGCCGTCATCGACCCGAATACCGGCAAGGACTTGCTTGGCGGCAAGTCGGCCAAAAACATCAAGATCGACGGCGCGAACGTGGCGCTGGACGTGGAACTGGGCTATCCGGCCAAAAGCCAGATCGAACCGATCCGCATTGCCGTCGAAGCCGCCTTGCACGCCTTGCCCGGCGTGCAGCAGGTCAGCGTCAATGTCTACGCCAGGATCGTGGCGCATGCGGTGCAGCGCGGCGTCAAGCTGAAGTCCAGCGTCAAGAATATTATCGCGGTGGCGTCGGGCAAGGGCGGGGTCGGCAAGTCGACCACCGCGGTCAATCTGGCGCTGGCGCTGGCCGCCGAAGGCGCGCAGGTCGGCATTCTGGATGCGGACATCTACGGTCCGTCGCAGCCGATGATGATGGGCCTGTCCGGCGAGCGTCCTTCGAGCAAGGACGGCAAGACCATGGAGCCGCTGGAAAATTACGGCCTGCAGGTATCGAGCATCGGTTTCATGGTCGATCCGGACGAGCCGATGGTGTGGCGCGGCCCGATCGTCACGCAGGCGCTGCAGCAGCTGCTGGATCAGACCAACTGGCGCGATCTGGACTATCTCATCGTCGACATGCCGCCCGGCACCGGCGATATTCAGCTGACCCTGTCGCAAAAGGTGCCGGTGACCGGCGCGGTGATCGTGACCACGCCGCAGGACATCGCCTTGCTGGACGCGCGCAAGGGCCTGAAAATGTTCGAAAAGGTCGGCATTCCGATCCTCGGCATCGTGGAAAACATGAGCACGCATATCTGTTCCAACTGCGGCCACGCCGAATCGATTTTCGGCAGCGGCGGCGGCGAGAGAATGTGCGCGGACTACGGCGTCGATTTCCTGGGCGCGCTGCCGCTGACCATGTCGATCCGCCAGCAGACCGATACCGGCAAGCCGACCGTGGTGGCCGATCCCTACGGCCAGATCGCCGGCATCTACAAAACCATCGCCCGCCGGATCGCGGTCAAGGTGGCCGAGAAGGCGCGCGACATGAGCAGTAAATTCCCGACCATCGTGATTCAGAACGATTGACGATTGACGATTGACGTTGGTATCGGAATAAGCGAAACGGATGCTGCGACTATCTCTTATGCGTACTTTTTACGGGTATGCATTTGCTTAAATTTTCATCAAAATACGCCAGGTTTCAGGATTTACAGGGAGTATTGAAATGGAAGGCAGGATGGATAGGATGGAGGGCCGAATGGACAGGATGGAGGGCGATTTGACTGTGCTGAAAGGCGACGTGGCCGCCATGCGATGCGATGTGAATACATTGAATATTGATATGGCGGTGGTCAAAGCCAATTATGCGACCAAGACCGACCTCCTCGAAGCAAAGCATTCAATTGTCATGTGGATTGTGAGTGCGATTCTCCTGGCGCAATTGCTTCCGCCCGTCCTGAGAAAATTCGGGTTATGAACCTCCTTCTTCATTTGAAACCGCGTCGGCTGCGATAAGCCACGGTAAAATACGTTTTTAGCTTTTTACGGCTTTGGTGATCCAAGGCCGTTTTTATTGATCATGACCGCTGTCACCACCCCTGTCCGTACCCGATTCGCTCCCAGCCCGACCGGTTATCTCCACCTCGGCGGCGCCCGCACCGCGCTGTTCTCCTGGGCCTATGCCCGCCGTTTCGGCGGCACGTTCATCCTGCGCATCGAAGATACCGATCTGGAACGTTCGACGCCGGAAGCGGTGCAGGCCATCATCGACGGCATGCAGTGGCTGGGCCTGAGCCATGACGAAGGGCCGTTCTACCAGATGCGGCGCATGGAGCGTTATCGCGAAGTCATCGCCGGCATGCTGGCCGCCGGCACCGCCTATTATTGCTATTCGTCGCCGGAAGAGGTTGAAGCGATGCGCGAGAAGCAGCGCGCCGCCGGCGAAAAGCCGCGCTACGACGGCACCTGGCGGCCGGAGCCGGGCAAGACGCTGCCGCCCGTGCCTGCCGGCCGCAAGCCGGTGGTGCGTTTCAAGAATCCGCTGGATGGCGAAGTCAGCTGGGACGACGTGGTCAAGGGTACGATCACCATCGCCAACCGGGAAATGGACGATCTGGTCATTGCCCGTCCGGACGGCACGCCAACCTACAACTTCTGCGTTGTGGTCGACGATTGGGACATGCAGATCACGCACGTCATCCGCGGCGACGACCACGTCAACAATACGCCGCGCCAGATCAACATCCTGAAGGCGCTCGGCGCCACGCTGCCGCTGTATGGCCATCTGCCGATGATCCTCGGCTCGGACGGCGAAAAGATGTCGAAGCGGCACGGCGCGGTCAGCGTGATGGATTACCCGGCGCAGGGCTTCCTGCCCGAAGCGATGCTGAACTATCTCGCACGGCTGGGCTGGAGCCATGGCGACGAAGAAGTATTTTCGATGGAACAGTTTTGCGCCTGGTTCGATCTCGATCACTTGTCGAAATCGCCGGCGCAGTTCAATCCCGAAAAGCTGGCATGGCTGAATAATCACTACATCAAAGTGGCCGACAACGAACGCCTGGCGGCTCTGGTCAAACCGTTCATGGAACGCGACGGCGCGCAGTTCGAGAATGCGCCGGATCTGCCGCAAGTGCTGGCCGCGCTGAAAGAGCGCGCGCATACGCTGGTTGAATTGGCGAATGCGGCGATGATGTTCTATCGCACGCCAGCGCCGGACGCCGCATTGCTGGCGCAGCACGTGACGGACGCCGTCAGGCCCGCGCTGGCCGACTATGCGCGGCAATGCGCGGATGTCGAATGGAACAAGGAGGCGCTGACCGCCATGCTGAAACAGGTGCTGGCGCAGCATGGGCTGAAAATGCCGCAACTGGCGATGCCGCTGCGGCTGATCGTGGCGGGCCAGTTGCAGACGCCCGCGATCGATCTGGTGCTGGCTTTATTTGGCCGCGAAGCGGTTTTGGCGCGCCTGAAGCCTTACATCGGCTAAAACTGTTGGATTAATTGCCTAATAAAATTTACATAGCCAATAAAACATTGCTATAATCTCGCTTCTTCGCATCTGGGGGGTATAGCTCAGCTGGGAGAGCGCTTGCATGGCATGCAAGAGGTCAGCGGTTCGATCCCGCTTACCTCCACCAGTCAAATGCAGATTGCGTTCAGTTGTTTCGGATTTGGTTTTCGATGAAGCAGCAGCAAGATCGGTAGTAAATGTGATCGCGAAGAGACGTTATCAGTACAAGAAGTTATCAGTAAAGTTAGGCAAGCAAGCAGCAGGACATTGTCCCCATCGTCTAGAGGCCTAGGACATCACCCTTTCACGGTGAGTACAGGGGTTCGAATCCCCTTGGGGACGCCATGGTTTTCAGTCAATTGAAAAACGGCGTCACTATGAAGTTGTTACAAAATTAAGCTGGCCAGGCGGACCAACACCAGATTGATTTTGTAACAGCTTCTAAATCACATTGTCCCCATCGTCTAGAGGCCTAGGACATCACCCTTTCACGGTGAGTACAGGGGTTCGAATCCCCTTGGGGACGCCAG
>REGP01000004.1:296197-319546 GCA_004134995.1 Oxalobacteraceae bacterium CAVE-383
TTGTCCCCATCGTCTAGAGGCCTAGGACATCACCCTTTCACGGTGAGTACAGGGGTTCGAATCCCCTTGGGGACGCCAGCATTTGCATCATGCCTGTAAAAATCCACACATCGGTGTGGATTTTTTTTTGCCTTGATTGCTATTGGCCTGCATCGCATTCTCCGTTACCGTGAGCGCTGAACGCACTCAATACGAACGGAGCCTCCCATGAGCAGTGAATCCGCAGTGGTATTCGGCGTCGACGCACGCGGCGTCGCCACCATGACGCTCAACCGCCCGCAGCGCCACAATGCATTTGACGATCGCCTGATCGCCGAATTGACCGAAACCCTGCAGCAAGCCGCCGCCGATCCTGCCATACGGGTGCTGGTGCTGGCCGCCGGCGGCAAATCGTTTTCCGCAGGCGCCGATCTGGACTGGATGCGGCGCATGGCAGATGCCGGGCGCGATGAAAATCTGCAGGACGCGCATAAGCTGAGCGCACTGATGGACGCATTGGACCGCTTTCCGGCCCCGACGGTCGCCAAGGTGCAAGGCCCGGCAATGGGCGGCGGCGTCGGCCTGATTGCCTGCTGCGACATTGCCCTGGTTGCCGATAGCGCAACGTTTGCATTGTCGGAAGTCCGCCTGGGGCTGGCGCCGGCCGTGATCAGCCCCTATGTGATCGCGAAAATCGGCGCATCCCACGCGCGCCGCTATTTTGTGACCGCGGAGCGTTTTTCAGCCCGGCAGGCGCTGGCGATCGGATTGGCGCATGAAGTGGTCGAGCCGCAGGATCTCGACGCTGCCGTGGTGGCGATGCTGTCGATCTTGCTGGCCAACGGCCCGCGGGCAATGCGCGCCGCCAAGGCGCTGGTAGCCGCGGCGGCGGAATCGCGGGATGCCGCCGCCTTGCGCGCGAGCACCGCCGGCGTGATTGCCGATCTGCGCGCCTCGGAAGAAGGGCGGGAAGGATTGCGCGCGTTTCTGGAAAAATCGCCGCCCCGCTGGATTGGCTAAGAGGCTGTTGCAAAAATGGCGGCGAGGCTGGGTGTTGTGCGAAGTGAGGTAAAGGAGGAGACGGCCGAAGGCCGGCGGGGGACACGAACGCAGTACAACGCCCAGCCTCGCCGCCATTTTTGCAAAAGCTTCTTAGCCGCAAATGCACGGACGAAAAAAAACGCTGCGGAGCAATCGGCAGCGTTTTTTGCTTTTCGGATCGAATCAGTTGCGTACGACTTTCTTGTATTCGTTGGTGCGCGTGTCGATTTCAATCATGTCGTCCTGGCTCACGAACAGCGGCACCATGACGGTGTGGCGATGCGCTTCGATCGGGTTCTCGATCTTGGCTTCCTTCAGGACGTTGCCCGAAGTGTTGCCTTTGACCGCAGGCTCCGAGTAAACCACCTGGCGCACAATGGTGGTCGGCAGTTCGACCGAAATTGCCTTGCCGTCGTAAAAGACAGCTTCGCATTCCATGCCGTCTTTCAGATAGTTCAGGGCGTCGCCGAGGTTTTCGCCTTCGATTTCAAATTGTTCGTAATCGGCGTCCATGAACACGTACAGCGGATCGGCGAAATAGGAATAGGTCACCGCTTTTTTGTCGAGAACAACGACGTCGAACTTGTCGTCGCCGCGGAAAACGTTTTCCGAAGGGCTGTTGGTCAGAAGATTCTTCATCTTCCATTTGTAGGTGAAGCCCGTGCGGCTCGAACCATTGACGTCGGAGCGCAAAATGATCATGGGCTTGCTGTCGACCATGATGATATTGCCGACACGAATTTCTTTTGCTGGTTTCATAGCGAATAGTCGTAAAAAAGTAGGGGTTACACAAAAATCGTTTGTGGCCTACTGGTAAAAAACCACCGCAAGCCCACGTATGATCGAATTTTGAATTGTCTTGAAAAATAGCCGTACATTTTAACCTATTTTTGACTCATCCCCGCGCGACCGTCTCGGCAAACCGCAGTAAATTCGACGCCAAGTCGCCATTTGCCAACATTTGGCGCTGCCAATCCTCGGACATGGCGGCTATTTCCGGCATGTCCGCTGCAAACGGCTTCCATAGCGCGGCCCAGTCCACGCTTGCTTTCGCGGCGCCGTTCCAGGCCAGCGACAATGCAATCAGATGATCCGTCTTCGCCGTGCAGGCCTGCAAAAAGGCGTTCAATTTGACGTGATGCAAATCCTTGTCTTGCGGATAGATATTCCATATGAACGGCCGCCCGGCCCACTGCGCGCGAACAAAGGAATCTTCGCCGCGCACAAAATTGAGATCGCATGCCCACAGCAGTTTGTCGTAATCGGGTTGCGGCACGAACGGCAGCACGCGCACCGTCAGCGCGCCGCGGGTCATGGCGGCGCCGGCTATTGGCGCCTGCCCCAGAAAAGCCTCGACGGCATCGGCGGCAACGCCTTCCGGCACCAGGCAGACAATTGCCTGGCCGCCGCTTTGCCATACCGCGAACAAATCGGAAACCGGCGCCTGCGGATAGCAGAACAAGGATACTTTCAGGGCCGTCATCTCCGTCGGCGCGACGCCGAATCGGGCAAGAAAAGCAGCCATGCCCGCATGATCGCGTTGGAATGCCCCGCGCTGCTGCGCCAGGCCGGATTCGAGCAGCAGGCCGCCGGTGCGGCTGGTGAAGCCGGGAAAGAAAAAATACTTGGTCAGCGGCAGCGACGGATGGGGGGACGGCAGGGTGTGGCAGCCTTCTACCCAGGTTTCCGCGGTCAGCCCTTCCAGATTCAGCCACACCGGACGCGGCGTGCGTTCGGACATCGCCTTGATATAGCCGGGCGGGATATCGCAGGCGAAAAACTCGATCACGATATCGGCCACATCGCTGTCCGCAAATACGCCTTCCTGATCGCGCCAGTGCCTGACCGTCACGGCATCGATGCGCTGTATTTCGCATTCGATGGCGACTTCCGGGCAAATCCGCCGGAAGCTGCGCAGATCGTCGACCCACAAGGTCACGGCGATGCCGTGTTCCCGTTCCAGCTGCCGCGCCAGGCGCCAGCAGATCCCGATGTCGCCGTAGTTGTCGACGACTTTGCAGAACAGGGCGAGTGAGGCGGGCGAAGCTTGCGGAGAGGTTTTCTGGGGCATTTTCAGGGTATTTCGGGTTCAGATTTGTCCCCGGCATGATACAGGACGCCAGCGTGGCGTTTTTTTTTTCACATATTTAAATTATTCACAATTAAATTGCTTGCAATTTAAAATTTGGCGCTGTAGTATCCGTTTCATGTCAACGCCAAACAAAAAAGCCGCCGGCAACAGCAGCCCCTCGATCGATCCGGATCAGATGCTGCTGCTGGATAACCAGTTGTGTTTCGCGATGTATTCCGCGTCGCTGGCAATGACCAAGTCTTACAAGAAATTGCTGAAGGCGCTTGATCTGACTTATCCGCAATACCTGGTCATGATGGTGCTGTGGGAGCAGGATGGCGTGATCGTTTCGGAACTCGGCAAGCGGCTGTATCTCGACTCGGGCACGTTGACGCCGCTGTTGAAGCGCATGGAAACCATGGGCCTGCTGCACCGCCAGCGCGATACGGACGACGAGCGCAGGGTCGCGGTCAAGCTCAGCGATGCGGGACGCGCCCTGAAGCGCAAGGCGCAAGCGGTGCCCGAAAAGGTTGCCTGCCTCTTGCCGGAAATGTCGAAGATCGTGGCAATGCGCGACGATCTGCACGCCTTGCGCGACAATTTGCAGGACAAGCTGGAAGAATAGGGATTGTCGCACGCCGGTAATAATGCGGGTTTAAGGTAGGTATGGAAAGAGAAGTGTATTGTATTGTTTGGCCGCAGTTTAAGTTGTTCGCAATTTAATTGTTGTAAATTAATTTCATCCAAGTGCAGTTCAACCAGGTTCATTAAAAAAGGAAATATCATGAAAGTCGAAAAAGTCTTGTATACAGCACACGCAACTGCAACCGGCGGCCGCGACGGCCGTTCGATCTCGTCGGACAAGGTTCTGGACGTCAAGCTGAGCACCCCGAAGGAACTCGGCGGCGCCGGCGGCGACGGCACCAATCCTGAACAACTGTTCGCGGCCGGCTATTCGGCCTGCTTCATCGGCGCCACAAAGTTTGTCGCCGCCCAGGAGAAGCTGGCGCTGCCGGCGGATTTCAGCATCACCGCGAATGTCGGCATCGGCCAGATCCCCGGCGGTTTCGGCATCGAAGTCGAATTGCAGATTTCCCTGCCGGGCATGGATCGCGCAGCGGCGCAGGCACTGGTCGAAAAGGCGCATCACGTGTGCCCATATTCGAACGCCACCCGCGGCAACGTCGATGTGCGTTTGACCCTGGTATAAAACCGCAGCATTCGCGCGCGGGACCGAAATTGTCCGGCGCCGAAATGTAAAAAAGCCCGCGCCGGATTCCGGCGCGGGCTTTTTTTCGGGCCGGAATCCGCCCGAAGCATGACGATGGAAGCGCTTAAGGCTGCAGCGCGCCGCTCAGGTCGCCGATCGGCTTGCCGCCATTGGCCAGCAAGGCCTGGTCGCGCATCTTGATGCCGTCCAGCACCGGCAGCGACCAGCGCCGGGTGATGAAGCGCAGGATCGAGGTGGTGTCGTACAGCGAATTGTCGACATAGCCCTTTTTCGCATAAGGAGAAACGATGATGGCCGGCACACGCGTTCCAGGCCCCCACTTGTCGGCCTTCGGCGGCGCGGCGTGATCCCAGAAGCCGCCGTTTTCGTCATACGTGACGACGATCATCATGTGCGGCCATTGCGGGCTCTTTTTGAGTTTCTCGATCAGGTCGGCGATATGGGCGTCGCCCGAGGCGACGTCGGCGTAACCGGCATGCTGGTTCAAATTGCCCTGCGGCTTGTAGAACGCCACTGTCGGCAGTTTGCCCGCGGCCGCGTCCTGCAGGAAGCTGGCGTCGAAATCCTTCAGATGTTCGGCGCGGTAAGCGGCGTGCTTGACCGGATCCATTTCTTCGAAATAGTTGAACGGCTGGTGATGGAACTGGAAGTTCGGCGTCGGCGCCGGGAATTTGCGCGTAGTCTTGGCCACGGCCAGCGTGCTGTTCCATGCGCCCGAATACCAGGCCCAGCTGATGTTCTTGGCCGACAGCAGATCGCCGATATTGGTTTGCGTCTGCGGCGGCAGCACGGCGGCCTGCTTCGGATCGGCGTACAGCTTGGTGGCGTCGTCCGCCGGCGGGGCGACGTTGCTTGGCTGGTATGGCGGCTGCATCGTGTTCACGGCGTAATACATGCCTTTCCCGTCCTTCGGCGTCAGCGTGCCGTCGTTGGCGTATTTAGGCGCGCCGTTGAGCACCGAAGCCGGCATCGAGGCAGCCGGGGTCAGGCGCAGGAAGTTGCCGCTGGCGTCGACGTCGATCTTGGAAATGCCGCCGGCGGCCGGCGATTTGTCCGCATTCGGATATTGCGGCGCGCAGGCGCAGATCAGGAATTGGTGGGTCAGGAACGAGCCGCCGAAGGCGCCGATGTAGAAATTGTCGGCCAGCGTGTACTGTTTGGCGATGTTCCACATTGCCATCTTGCTGCCGTCGTAATAGCCCATGACCAGGCCGCCGGCGTCGGAATGCGCGGCAAACATGTCGTTCTTGCCGCCGTCGATCTGCATCTGGTCGTTATAGAAGCGGTGCACCAGATCGCGCGTGATCAGCGATGCGTCGGCGTCAAAGCCGGTCGGACCGTCGATCTGGAACGGGCGGTTCGGCAGATTGGCCGATTGCGCCTGCGTGATCACTTTTTTCTGGCCCGGGATGGTCACGCCGCCCCAGGTCGGCGGCAGGATCGGCAGCACGGAGCCGTCGAAATCCTTCTGCGGAATATAGCTGGCCTTGGACGACGGATTCACGCCTGGAATACCGTCGGCGCCCGGAAACAGACCGTACAGCGTATCGAAACCACGGTTTTCGGCATAGATAACGACCAGGGTATCGATATTGCGGATGCCGGCGTCGCTGGCGGAAAGGCCGGCTGTGCCGCCGCAGGCGGCGAGCGAAACGGAAACGGCTGCGGCAAGCAGCGACAAGCGAAAGTTCATGGTTTGACCCTCTTGAATGAAGGATTTGATGCTAGCGGGTGAATATAACGAGACGATGACATGGCGTCATCTGTTCGTCATAATCGACTGCTAGGCTGGCGCGATGAGATTTTTACCGACAATTGCCGTACTGGCGGGCTGCCTGATCGCGGTCGGCCCGCAGGCCGGCGAGGCGCCGCAATCCGCGATTGCCGCCCCGGGCGCCGCCGCCGCATCGGCGCACTATGCAAATGCGCTCTACCTGGCTTCGCACAAGGTCGGCGCCGAATCCTTGACGCAATTGGGCCATGTGCTGTTTTTCGACCCGGCGCTGTCGGCGTCGGGCAAGCAATCCTGCGCCAGTTGCCATGATCCGGATCATGCATTCGGCCCGCCCAACGATCTGTCGGTGCAGTTCGGCGGCCGCGACATGAAGCGGCCCGGCACCCGCGCCGTGCCGTCGCTGCGCTACGCCCAGACCACCCCGCCGTTTTCCGAGCATTTCCACGACGACGACGGCGATGACAGCGTCGATGCCGGCCCCACCGGCGGCCGGAACTGGGACGGCCGCGTCGATTCGGCGCACGACCAGGCCCGCATTCCTTTATTGTCGCCGCATGAAATGGCCAACGCCGGCCCGGCCGAAGTGGTCGCCAAGGTAAAGCGGGCAGCTTATGCGCCCCAGTTCCGCGCCGCCTTCGGCGATGGCATTTTCGACAATACCGACCGCGCGTTCGAGGCGGTGCTGACGGCGCTGGAAGTGTTTCAGGAAAGTCCGGCCGATTTCTATCCGTACACCAGCAAATACGATGCCTTCCTGCGCGGCCAGGCCACGCTGAGCCGCCAGGAACTGCGCGGACTGGCCTGGTTCAACGATCCCGAAAAGGGCAATTGCGCTTCCTGCCATATCAGCGAAGTGGCGCCCAACGGCGCGTTTCCGCAATTTACCGACTACGGCCTGATCGCCGTCGGCGTGCCGCGCAACCGTAAAATCGCCGCGAACGCGAATCCGCGCTATTTCGATTTCGGCGTCTGCGGCCCGGATCGCACCGATTTGGCCGGCAAGGAGGAATATTGCGGCCTGTTCAAGACGCCGACGCTGCGCAATGTCGCACTGCGGCACAGTTTTTTCCATAACGGCGTGTTCCATAGCCTGAAACAGGTCATGGAATTTTATGCGCAGCGCGATACCAATCCCGAAAAGTGGTATCCGCGCCGGCGCGATGGCAGCATCAAGAAGTTCGACGACCTGCTGCCGCAGCATTATGCCAACGTCAACGTGGATCCGCCTTTCGACCGCAAGCCCGGCGAGCAGCCGGCGCTGAACGCGGCCGAGATCGAGGACGTGATCGCGTTCCTGAAAACGCTGACCGACGGTTGGAAGCCGGCCGCTTCGGCAGCGCCCCAAAAAACGCATTGACAGCCGTTGCGCTGCACTGCATTGTTGTGGTGCAAGACAGAAAAAACGATAAAAATCAAAAGAATTGTCAGGCAAATGTCAGCGTGCGGACAGCTTGGATGCGGATGTAAATCCATTTTTACGCAGGCAATCCCGATGCACGGTTTTCTTTGCCAAACCTTGCAAAATATGCGCTGTTCGTAAGATTGCCGCCGGTCTGTTTATATATATAATCCAGCAACAATTTAACCGGAACCCACTTCATGTCGATGGTTGCGCTGGCGCTGCGACGCCCTTACACCTTTATTGTGATGGCGATCCTGATCGTGCTGGCGACGCCGCTGGCGCTGTTGCATATGGCGACCGACATCTTCCCGGAAATCAATATTCCGGTGGTCAGCATCATCTGGAATTACAACGGCCTGCCGGCGCAGGAAATGGGGCAGCGCATCGCCGGCCAGACCGAACGCGGCCTGACCACGACGGTCAGCGATATCGAACATATCGAATCGCAATCGCTGGCCGGCGTCTCGGTCATCAAAATCTTCTTCCAGCCGGATGCGAACATCCAGACCGCGATGGCGCAGGTGGTGGCCGCGGTGCAGTCGCAGGTACGGCAGCTGCCGCCGGGCATCACGCCGCCGCTGGTGATCAAATATTCGGCATCCAGTATTCCGGTCGTGCAACTGGGTCTGTCCAGCGCGACGATGACAGAACAGGCGCTGCTGGATGCCGGCCTGAATATATTGCGCCCGCAACTGGTGACGATTCCCGGCGTTGCGATTCCGTTTCCTTACGGCGGCAAGACGCGCGTGGTGTCGGTCGACCTGGATATGTCGGCGCTGCAGGCGCGCGGCCTGTCGCCGGTGGATGCGGTCAACGCCGTCAATGCGCAAAACCTGGTCCTGCCGTCCGGCACCGCCAAGTTCGGCGAAACCGAATATTCCGTGAAGATGAACGGTTCGCCGGAATTGATCGCCGGCATGAACGACCTGCCGGTGCGTACCGTCAACGGCGCCACGACCTATCTGCGCGACGTGGCGTTTGTGCGCGACGGCTTCCAGCCGCAGACCAATATCGTGCGCCAGGACGGCAATCGCGGCGTGCTGCTGTCGGTCCTGAAAAACGGCGGCGCCTCCACGCTGGACATTGTCTCCAATTTGCGCGCGCTGCTGCCGACTGCATTGCAGACGCTCCCGCCCGACATGAAAGTCGCGCCGCTGTTCGATCAGTCGATCTTCGTCAAGGCGGCGGTCAAGGGCGTGATCAGCGAAGCGCTGATCGCCGCCGGCCTGACCGCGGCGATGGTGCTGCTGTTCCTGGGCAACTGGCGCAGCACGGTGATCATCGCCCTGACGATTCCGCTGTCGATCCTGTCCTCGGTGCTGATTTTGTATGTGCTGGGCGAAACGCTGAATCTGATGACGCTGGGCGGCCTGGCGCTGTCGGTCGGCATCCTGGTCGACCAGGCCATCGTGACCATCGAAAATATCGAGCGCCATCTGCATCTGGGCACGCCGCTCAATGAAGCGATCCTGGTCGGCGCCGGCGAAATCGGCGTGCCGGCCTTCGTTTCGACGATCTGTATCTGTATCGTGTTCGTGCCGATGTTCTTCCTCTCCGGCGTGGCGCGCTTCCTGTTCGTGCCGCTGGCCGAAGCGGTGGTGTTCGCGATGCTGGCTTCCTATCTGCTGTCGCGTTCGCTGGTGCCGACGCTGGTGATGCTGCTGATGGGCGGCGTGCAACATGCGCCGCAGGGCAAGCCGAGCATGCTGCAACGGGTGTACCGCGGTTTCGACCAGCAATTCGAGCGGGTGCGGCGCGCCTACACGCTGTCGCTGTCGGCGATGCTGGCCAAGCGCAAAAAATTCGTGCTGGCGTTCATCGGCTTCTGTTTGCTGTCCTGCCTGATATACCCATTCCTCGGCCGCGACTTTTTCCCCAACGTCGACGCCGGCCAGATCCGCCTGCACATGCGCGCGCCGACCGGCACCCGCATCGAGGAAACCGCGCGCCTGGCCGACCAGGTCGAGGCCGAGATCCGCAAGATGATTCCGGCCGGCGAACTGGAAACCATTCTCGACAACCTCGGCGTGCCCAACAGCGGCATCAATCTCTCGTATAGCAACGCCGGCACCATCGGCACGCTGGACGGTGAAATCCTGATGGCGCTGCGCGAAGGGCACCGCCCGACATCGGAACTGGTATCGATGCTGCGCCTCGAATTGCCGAAGCGTTTCCCGGGCATCGAGTTTTTCTTCCAGCCCGCCGATATCGTCACGCAGATCCTGAACTTCGGCTTGCCGGCCGCGATCGATGTGCAGTTCACCGGCGCCGACGTGCAGGGCAATGCTTTGCTGGCCGCTGAATTGGTCAAGCAGATTCAGAAGATTCCGGGCGCCGTCGACGCCCACGTGCATCAGCGCCTGGACGGTCCGACCCTGAGCATGCAAATGGACCGCTCGCGGCTGCAGCAGTTCGGCCTCAGCGCGGCCAATGTCGGACAGAACGTGCTGATCGCCTTGTCCGGCAGCTCGCAGACTTCGCCGGCGTTCTGGCTGAATCCGAAAAACGGCGTGGTCTATAGCGTCGTGACGCAGACGCCGCAATACCAGGTCGATTCGCTCGATGCGCTGCTCAACATGCCGGTCGGCACCGCAGCGGCGAGTTCGGGCGGCAATACCCAGTTGCTGGGCAACCTGGTCGATGCGCAGCCCGCGCGCCAGCCGGCGATTGCCTCGCGCTACAACATCGCGCCGGCGATCGATGTGTATGTCAGCGTGCAGGGCACCGACCTGGCCAATGTCGCCTCGAAGGTGACCGCGCTGGTGGAGCAGGCCAAGGGCAAGCTGGCGCGCGGCAACCAGATCAATATCCGCGGCCAGGTGCAGACCATGCAGTCTTCCTTCATCGGCCTCGGCGTCGGCCTGGTGATGGCGATCGTGCTGGTGTATCTGCTGATCGTGGTCAACTTCCAGTCCTGGATCGACGCCGCGATCGTGATCGCCGCGCTGCCGGCCGCGCTGGCGGGCATCGCCTGGATGCTGTTCATTACCGGCACCACGCTGAGCGTGCCGGCGCTGACCGGCGCCATCATGACCATGGGGGTGGCGACCGCCAACAGTATTCTGATCATTTCGTTCGCGCGCGAGCGGCGCGATCTCGGTTCGACCCCATTGTCGGCCGCGCTGGAGGCCGGCGCCACGCGTATCCGTCCGGTGCTGATGACCGCGCTGGCGATGATCATCGGCATGATCCCGATGGCGCTGGGCCTGGGCGAAGGCGCCGAGCAGAATGCGCCGCTGGGCCGCGCCGTGATCGGCGGCCTGCTGTTCGCGACAGTGTCCACTTTATTCTTCGTGCCGGTGCTGTATGCCGGCATTCATCAACGTCTTCATCAACGCGCTGCGCGGCATAACGCCGGGCGCGGCGCATCGGCCGGTCCGGCCTCGAACGCTCCTCAGGAGGTCTGAAGCAATGTCGCAAGAAAGTCATTCCCAACTGGCCATTCACCCGATCGAGGGCGTTGATCCCGACGAGTTGCTGAAACGCCGCCAGATCGCCCGCCGCACCAAGCTGCTCGGCGTCGTGATCCTGATTCTGCTGGCGCTGGGCGCGGCGCGCACCATAGTCAGCCGGGTTTTCCATGACCGCGCGCTGGCCGCGGGCACCGAGCAACTGGCCACGCAATACGTCAAGACCGCTCTGGCGAAGACGCCGGACAAGGCCCAGATGCTGGCGTTGCCGGGCACCCTGCAGGGCTTCGTGCAGTCGCCGATTTCGGCGCGCGCCGGCGGTTACCTGCGGCGCTGGTACAAGGATATCGGCAGCCATGTCGAGAAGGGCGAACTGCTGGCCGATATCGAAACGCCGGAAATCGATCAGCAATTGACGCAGGCCGTCGCCGCGCGCCAGCAGGCCGCTTCCAGCCTGGATCTGGCCAAGAGTTCGATGGTGCGCTGGGAAGCGCTGCGCAAGCGCGACGCCGTGTCGCAGCAGGAGCTCGACGAGCGCCGCAGCGCCGCCGCGCAGGCACAGTCGAACGTGGCCGCGGCCGACGCCAACGTCGAGCGGCTGCGCCAGTTGAGCAGTTTCAAGCATGTGATCGCGCCGTTTGCCGGCGTCGTCACGCGGCGTAACGTCGATGTCGGCGATCTGATCGATCCGAGCTCGGCGCGTCCCTTGTTTACCTTGGCGCAAACCGATCCGCTGCGGGTTTATGTAAACGTGCCGCAGGCGTATGCGCAAATGGTGAAGCCGGGACAGGCGGTCACTGTGACGCAGACCGAGTTGCGCGGGCAGAAATTCGACGGCAAGGTGGCGCGCACCTCGGCTTCCATCGATACCACCACCCGCACCATGCAGATCGAGGTGGCGCTGCCCAATCCGCAGGGCGTGCTGATGCCGGGTTCTTATGTGCAGGTATCGCTGCCGCTGAAGGGCAGCGGCGCGATCGTGGTGCCGAACAATGCGCTGCTGTTCCGCAAGGAAGGCGCGCAGGTCGCGGTGCTGGATGCGCAGTCGCGCGTGCATCTGAAACCGGTGCAGCTCGGCCGCAATTTCGGCGAAACGGTGGAGATACTGGGCGGCGTCGAGGCCAATGAGCGGCTGGTATTGAATCCGACCGATTCGCTGGCCGAAGGCGATCAAGTCACGCCGGCGCCGGATGCGGCCGATGCCGCGCCGGCAGCCAAGCCCGCGAATCAAGCGGCGGCGTCGTGAGGCTGCGTCCGGCTGCCATGGCGGCGGCGCCCGCGCTGATTGCATTGCCGCTGGCGTTTTCTCTGTTATTGGCCGGCTGTGCGGCCGGTCCCGATTATCGCAAGCCGGATCGGGACAACGTGCCGCCGAGCTGGTCGGTGCAGGCGCCGTGGCGCGCCGGCGAACCCGGCGACGCGCACGCCAAGGGCGCCTGGTGGGAGCGTTTCAACGATCCGGTATTGAGCCGGCTGGAGCAGCAGGCGCTTGCCAACAACCAGACCCTGGCCGCCGCCACCGCGCGCCTGGCGCAGGCGCGCGCGAATCTGGCCGGCGCCTCATCGGCGCAATTGCCGCAAGTCGGCGTGGCCGCCCGCGCGGGGAAGCTGCAGATTTCCGGCAATCGTCCGCTGACCAATTACAATTCGCCGAATTTCCAGACCATCCAGAACGATTTCCAGCTCGGCCTTTCCGTCAATTACGAAGCCGATCTGTTCGGCCGCGTGCGGCGCAGCGTGGAAAGCGCCCAGGCTTCGGCCCAGCAATCGGCGGCCGATCTGGAAAATACCCGGCTGCTGCTGAGCGCCGACCTGGCCAACAATTACATCAGCCTGCGCCAGTCCGATATCGAACTCGGCGTGGTGCAGCGTTCGATTGGCTTGCAGCGGCGTTCGCTGGAACTGGCCAATGCGCGCCACGACCTCGGCGCGAGTTCCGGTCTCGACGTCGCCCAGCAGCAGGCCTTGCTCGATTCCACGCTGACCCAGATCGATATCCTGAAACGCCAGCGCGGCCTGTATGAGCATGCGATCGCCACGCTGACCGGCACCGCCGCGCCGGTGTTCTCCCTGGCGGCCACCGATGCCGTGCTGTTGCCGCCGACGGTGCCGCTGGGCATGCCGTCCGACATGCTGGAGCGCCGTCCCGACATCGCTTCGGCCGAGCGCGCCATGGCCGCCGCCAATGCCCAGATCGGCATTGCCAGCGCGGCTTATTATCCGAGTTTCAATCTGAATCCGACTTACGGTTTCGACAGCACTTCGATGACCACGCTGTTCAACGCGCCGAGCCTGTTGTGGTCGTTCGGCGTTTCGGTGGCGCAGACTCTGTTCAGCGGCGGCCGCATCGATGCCGGCGTCGACTTCGCGCGCGCCGGTTATCAGGGCACGCTGGCCAATTACCGGCGTACCGTGCTGAGCGCATTGCAGGAAGTCGAAGACGGCATTACCGGCGTGGTCACGCTGGACAGCGCGATCGCGCAATCGCAAAAAGCCATCGTCAGCGCCCGTCAGGCGCTGGATATCGCCAACGCCCGTTATGAAGACGGCGTGGCGACCTATCTGGAAGTGATTTCGGCCGAGCAGACCTTGCTCAGTAACGAACGCCAGCTGGCCCAGTTAAACGGCCAGCGCCTGCTGGTGTCGGTATTCCTGATCAAGGCCCTCGGCGGCGACTGGGATAATGGACAGGGCAGCTAGGCCCGGTTTTCGCAGGGCCTCGCATTATTTGGGATGGCAGTATTCATTCGACGCGCCACCATTGCGGCAGCAGGCGCCGTATCCCGGCTTGTCCGAAGCGGTCGTCGATCAGGTAGACGACGCCGCGATCCTGCTGCGTGCGAATCACGCGGCCGGCGGCCTGCACCACTTTTTGCACTCCCGGATATAAATAGGTGTAGTCGTAGCCGGCGCCGAACAGCGCCTGCATGCGCCGCATGATCTGCTCATTGACCGGATTGATCTGCGGCAAGCCGAGAGTGGCGATAAAGGCGCCGATCAGGCGCTGCCCCGGCAGATCGATGCCTTCGGCGAACGAACCGCCGAGCACCGCGAAGCCGACGCTGCATGAGGCCTCGGTGAAACTTTGCAAAAAGCGTTCGCGTTCGGCTTCGTCCATCCGCCGCGCCTGTTCCAGCATCGGAATGCCGGGATGGCGCACGCGGAACAGCGCCGTGATGTTCTGCAGATAATCGTAGCTGCTGAAGAAGGCCAGATAATTGCCGGGCTGCCGCCTGTATTGCGCCGCGATCAGGTCGACGATGGGTTCGAGCGAATCCTCGCGATGGCGGTAACGCGTCGAAATGTGGCCGGCCAGCCGCACCGACAATTGCGCGGCGTCGAAAGGCGAGGGCACGTCGATCCAGGCGGTATCGCCGGGCAGTCCGAGCATGTCGTTATGGAAGTGCCATGGACTCAGCGTGGCCGAGAACAGCGTGACCGCGTGCGCGCCGGCAAAACGCGGCGCCAGGAACGGGGCGGGAACGATGTTCCGGAGGCACAGCCGGACGGCGTTGCGGCCGCCTGCCTTGTCGATATCGAACAGCGAATGGCGATCGAACAATTCGGCGATGTGCGAAAAATGCAGCGCGTCGAAATAGAAGCGCTGCAAGCCGGGCTCGATGCCGTCGGCGGCATGCTCGGCCAGGTAGTCGGTGATGTCGGCGATTGCATATTGCAGCGCGCCGAGAAATGACGGGGCGATCGCGTCGTAGGCGCGGTAGCCGTCCTGCTGTTCCTTGTGCAAGGCATTCCATTGCCGGTTGAGGCGGTCCAGCGCGTTTTTCAGTACCGCGGGAGCGCCGTTGCGCAGGGCCTTGAGATCGCGCTGATCCAGTTCCGCCGAATACATTTTGCGGGCGCGTTCGACCATGTTGTGGGCTTCGTCGACCAGCACGCCGACGCGCCATTGATTGGCAGCCGCAAGGCTGTGCAGCATGGCGCCCGGATCGAAATAATAGTTGTAGTCGCCGATCACCACGTCCGACCAGCGCACCAGGTCCTGGCTCAGGTAATACGGGCAGACATTGTGCGCCAGCGCGATTTCGCGCAGCGTGGATTTGTCCAGCGCGCTTGCTTTGGAACCGGCGGCGGCCATTGCCACGGCGGCGGCGCGCGCCTGCGGCAATCGGTCGTAGAAGCCCCTGGCCAGCGGGCACGAGGCGCCGTGGCAGGCCTTGTCGGGATGTTCGCAGGCCTTGTCGCGCGCCACCAGTTCCAGCACCCGCAGCGGCAAGGTCCCGGCCGGTGTTTGCGGTGCGTTGTCCTTGATCAGCGCCAGCGCGTCGAGCGCCAGTTTGCGGCCGGAGCCTTTGGCGGAGAGGTAAAAGATTTTGTCGATGGCCTGGTCCGGGCTTGCCTTCAGCAGCGGAAACAGCGTGCCGACGGTTTTGCCGATCCCGGTCGGCGCCTGCGCCAGCAGGCAGCGGCCTTGCACTGCGGTTTTATAGACGGCCGCCGCCAGTTGCCGCTGGCCGGGCCGGAAGCCGGCATGCGGAAAACGCAGCGATTGCAGGCAGTCGTCGCGCGCCGCGCGGTGCGCGAGTTCCCGTTCCGACCAGTCCAGGAAACGCCGGCATTGCTCTTCGAAGAACAGCTTCAATTCGCCGGCTTGCATATGCTGTTTCAGCAGTGTTTCCTTGCCGCCGGCGATGTCGTAATACACCAGTGCCAGATGCATCTCCGGCAGGCCCAGTTCGCAACATAAAAGATGGGCGTAGATTTTTGCCTGGGCCCAGTGCAGATGGCGGTGATTGGCCGGCATGGCTTCCAGGTCGCCGCGAAAGGTCTTGATTTCCTCGAGCCGGTTTTCGGCGGGGTCGTAGCCATCTGCGCGCCCGCGCACGCGCAGATGTTCATAATCCCCGGCGAGGCTGATTTCGGTGCGGTAGCCGGTGCCGCGCCGCGCGGTGACCGCGATATGGCCGGCCATGCCTTCCTGCGCCGATGGCGACGGCGTAAAGCGCAGATCGAGATCGCCCTGCTTGGCCGTGAATTCGCATAGCGCGCGCACGGCCACCGTGTATTTCACGGCGCCGCTCAAGCCGGCTCCGTCCGCGCCCATTGCACGTAACACACGCTCACCGGCATGTCGTGCGCGGCGCAATACGCCAGCCAGCGGATCTGGTTGTCCTGCAGGCGGTCGCCGGGTCCTTTGACCTCGATCATCCGGTAGCGCCGCTGGTCCGGCCAGAACTGGATCAGGTCCGGATAGCCGCTGCGGTTGGCGCGGATATCGAGCAGAAGGCGTTCGAACCATTTGCGCAAATGGGCGGCGGGCAGGCAGTCCAGGGCCAGCGCCAGCAATTGCGCGTCGAGCAGGTCCCAATACACGAAAGGCGACTGGATGCCGTGCTTGTCGCGGAAATTGCGCAGGATGGTCTGGCGGTAGCCCTCGCCGTCGAGTTGCGCCAGGCAGCCTTGGAACGCGCGTTCGCGGCGGCGCTGGAAATCGGGACTGAGCAGATCGGCCGGCGCGCTTTGAAACGGATGGAAGAAAGCGCCGGCCACCGGGGCGAAAACCGCATCCCAGCACAGTAGGCCGAAGAGCGAATTGATCAAGGAATTTTCAACATACAGCACGGGCGCGCCGGCTTGCGTCAGGTGATCGCGCACCAGTGCTTCGACCGCGATCGGCAGCGCCGGCCGGTCCAGCGTGAGATCGTGCCGCGCCACCGGCACGGCGGTGCGCGGCGGCGATGCCGCATGGCCGAGCTGGCGCCGCAGTCTCGGTAAAGCGCGCATGATCTGCTGGTGTTCAGCCTCGCTTTCGGGGGCGGCCGCGGCGGCCTCGGCGAATTCGAATGCGACGGCGATTTGTCCGCAGCGTTCCAGCACGCGCACCATGCGCATGCGTGCGCCGGGCCAGGGACAGTCTGCGTAAATCCGGAGGGCGTCCGCCAGTTCGCCATTGCGTTCATGCTGCTGCGCGATCAGGAACAGCAATTTGGCGCGGCGGTGCTCCAGCCAGTCGCCGGCATAGGCCGTGGCCGGAATGGCGGGCAGCAGTTCGTCTATCGTTTCGCCTGCGTGGAATCGTTCGCGGCATCGCTGCAGATGCAGATAATCGTCGATGTCCTGCCGGCTGCGAAAGCCTTGGGAAGCGGCGGACAAGGCCACTTTTTCATATTTGAATATACCCAGTTCGGACAGCACGAATTCGGACCAGTCCTGATGCAGATTACCGAAGAACATCAGGCGCAGCCGTTCGCACAAGGCGTCGATGCGCAGGTGATACACGCAGTCGTCCACCGGTTCCGGATGCCAGGCGGCCAAGGTGCGCGCTTCGGCCGCCAGCGCCTCGTCTTCCAGCAGCGCGGCCAGTTGCAAATCCTTGCGGGCGTTTTTCAGCGCGGGCGGAAAATCGAAGACGGCCGCCAGTTCGTCTTTACGCAGCAGTGCGAATAAATGCTCGATGCCCAGCAGCGGCGCCTCATCGATCCAGCCGGCGGCGATCAGCGCCGCGGCCGCGCCGCGCGGGCAGCCGATTTCGTCGTAGCGCAATTTGGAGGCGCGAAACAGTTCGCCCTTGCGCATGGCCATGCGCACCAGCAGCGCCTGGGAGATGCGCGGCAGCGCCGGGAATTCCTCGATGAAGGCCAGTTCCTCCGCGGCCAGCATGTCGCGGTAGCGTGTGGCGATCCAATCGAGTACGGTAAGGAAGTTGTCGAGATAGTAGAACATTTTTGTAACTGTATGAATGTACAGTATAGAGGATTTCGATTTCCCCTCAAAAACATTCTTCTCTGACCTGTCTCCTCAAATTGACAGTCCCCGGGTCGCATGTGATTATGCGGGTCGAATAACCGCCCCGAATTCACAGGCCAGGCCTCATGCATAATGCTCTCTAACGCCCTCTTGTCGCAGTTGAAAAGCGCCTACGCCCTGCATGAAGCCGGGCAGCAAATGAAGGCCAAGGACGCCGGTTCCAAGGTGCTGGCCGAGGCGCCATCCAATTTCGATGCCTTGAAATTGATGGGTTTCATTGCCGGCGGCGAAAACGATTTCGCGGCGGCCGCCGATTATCTGGCGCGAGCGGTACGCGTCAAGCCGGACTTCGTCGAAGGCTGGTATTACCTGGCCACTTCCCATCTGAAACTCAATGACGCGCACCGGGCGATCGCGTGTTTCGAAGCCGCCATCAAGCTCTATCCGAAATTCTTCGAGGCGCGGCACGATCTGGGCCTGGCGCTCGCTTCGGTCAATCAATTCGATCGGGCCCGCCAGGCGTTCGACGCGGCCTGCGCGATCCGCCCGGATTCGGCCGAGGCGTGGCTCAATCTCGGCATCGCGCTCGGCAAATTGGGCAAGTATCCGGCCGAGATAGCCTGTTGCCGCAAGGTGCTGCAACTGGCGCCGGCCCATGCGGTCGCGGCCGGCAATCTGGCCACGGCATTGTTGCAGGACAAGCAGTTCGAGGAAGCCATTGCGGCTTATCGCGACAATTTCGCGCGCGGCCTGGAAATCGATTTCGCGCGCGGCAATCTGGTCTACGCGCAATTGCACGCCGGCGCATGGGATCGGATAGCCGCCGATATTGCGGATTTGCACGCGGATATACAGGCAGGAAAGAATTGTGTTGAACCCTTCGTATTTGCGGCGATCTCCGATTCGCCGGCGGAGCAGATGAAGCTGGCTTTGCAGTACGCGGCGGCGCACTATCCGGCGCAAGAACCGGCATTGGCGGACGATTTCGACCGGATCGACTGGACGGGCGCGGGCAAAATCCGCATCGCCTATCTGTCGGCCGATTTTCACGCACATGCGACCGCCATCCTGATGCTGGAAATTTTCCGGCGCCACGATCGCGCCAGATTCCAGGTGGTCGGGATTTCGTTCGGTCCCGATGACGGCAGCGACTTGCGCAACGAGATCGTGGCGGCCTTCGATGAATTCATCGACGTGCGCGGCCTCAACGACGCCGACGCCGCGGCGCTGATCCGTTCCAGGGATATCGCCATCGCAGTCGATCTGAAAGGCTATACGGCGGAAGCGCGGCCCGGCATTCTGGCGTACCGGCCGGCCCCGATACAGGTAAATTACCTGGGCCATCCCGCCACCATGGGCGCCGGCTATATCGACTACCTGATCGCCGACCGCTTTACGGTGCCGCCGCAGGAGGAGATGTTTTATACCGAAAGCATCGCCTTGATGCCGGATACCTACCAGGCCAACGGCCGCAATCGGCAGCCGGCCAAATCGGGACGCGCGCGCGGCGACTACGGCCTGCCGGCCGACGCTTTCGTGTTCTGCTCGTTCAATAATCCCTATAAGAACAATCCGTGCATTTTCGCTGTATGGATGTCGCTGCTGGAACAACTGCCGCGCAGCGTCCTGTGGCTGCTCGGCAATCCGGTGCTGGAGAAAAACCTGCGGCTGGAAGCGGCGCGGCGCGGCATCGCATCGGAACGCCTGATTTTTGCGCCGCGTGTATCGCAGGCCGATTATCTCGAACGGCTGGCGCATGCCGATCTGTTCCTGGATTCGCTGCCTTATGGCGCGCACACCACGGCCAGCGATGCGCTATGGATGAACGTGCCGGTGATTACCTGCGTCGGCAGCGCTTTTCCGGGACGGGTGGGGCAAAGCATCCTGCATGCGATCGATCTGCCCGAGCTGATTGCCCATTCGCTGGACGAGTATCGCGAACTGGCGCTGTCGTATGCGCTCGATCCGGGCAAATTGGCCGCATTGCGTGAAAAGCTGCGGCGGCATGCGGACAGCGCGCCGCTCTTCGATGCCGCGCGTTTTACGCGCAATCTGGAAACGCTGTACGAAAAAATGGCCGGCAACCACCGCAGCGGCGCCGGCCGGCAAAGAATCGCCATTTGACTGCCGGTCGATATCGGCAGGTTCAGTGCGCGGCGGCGTGGTGGTGTTCGTCCAGAAGGGCGATGAAGGCCTGATTGAACGCCGGGATATCGTCCGGTTTGCGCGAAGTGACCAGATTGCCGTCGCGCACCATTTCCCTGTCCACCCAGGTGTTGCCGGCATTGCGGAAATCGTCCTGCAGCGTCGGCCAGCTCGTCACCGTGCGGCCTTCTGCGACGCCCGCGGATATCAGCAGCCAGCCGCCATGGCAGATTGCCGCGATCGGCTTGCCCGCCTCATTGGCTGCCTTCACGAATTCACGCGCCTTGGGCACTACGCGCATGGCATCGCCGTTGATCACGCCGCCCGGCAGCAGTACGCCGTCATAGTCGTCCTGCCGTACCGCATCGATCGATTTGTCCACCTTTACGGTCTCGCCTTTATCCGTATGCTTGAAGCCTTGCACGCTGCCTTGCTTGTCTGAAATCACGTCGACCTTGGCGCCGGCGGCTTCCAGCGCCTTTTTCGGCTCCAGCAGTTCGGCCTGTTCGAAGCCGTCGGTGACCAGGAGTGCGATTTTCAGATTCTCGAGTTGCTTGTTCATACTGTTCTCCTTTAGTGATAAAAATGCGCCCGGCGATGCGGCGGGTTTGAAACCATGGTTTTCAATGGTTCAATCCGCGCGCATCAGGCCCAGGCGTTGGTGCCAGTCGGCCAGCGATTCCTGCGGAAACTGGCCGAACTGCAAATCTTTTTTGCCGGCTTGAGCGATCAGCCGCCTTTCATCGAAATCATCGACTCCTTAACCTTGGCCAGCCCGAAGCGCCAGATCTGATCGAGTTTGATATGCGGCATGACCGGCAGTTCGGCCGGATCGATCATGACGTTCAATATGGCCGGGCCCGGCGCGGCGAGCAGTCCGCGCAGCGCATCGTCCAGCTGCGCCGGGGTCTGGGCGGTGAAGCCTTCGGCGCCGCAGGCGCGCGCAAAGGCGGCGAAGTCCATGTTGGGAAAATTGGAGCCTTCGAAAGCGGGCATGCCGGCCTCTTCCATTTCCAGGTGCACCAGGCCCCATTCGCGATTGTTGAATACCACCACCTTGAGCGGCAATTTGTGCTCCACGCTGGTCATGAATTCGCCGAGCAGCATGGTAAAGCCGCCGTCGCCGACCGCCGCGATGACCTGCCGCCGGCGGTCCAGCGCCTGGACGCCGTTGGCTTGTCCGAGCGCGGTGCCGACGGCGGCGTTATTGAACGAGGCCAGGATGCGCTGGCGGCCGGATTGCCGCAGCCAGTTGCCGCACCACAGCGTGACGACGCCGGTATCGATCACGAATACCGCATCATCGGCGGCCAGTTCGCCGAGCCGCCGGGCGACGCTTTGCGGTTTGATCTTTTTCTGCGTGCGGCCGATGGCGACGTGCCGGTCCAGCATGTCGTTCCAGCGGCGCCGGTCATCGCCGGCTTTCTTGAGAAACGTCTGGTCGGTCTTGCCCTGCACCCGCGCCAGGAGTTGTTCAACCGCCGGCTTGACCGCGCCGATCATGCCGAGCGTCACCGGCGCCCGCCGTCCCAGGACGAAGCCGCGCTGATCGATCTGGATGATGCGGATTTTGGAAGGCAGGAATTCCGAATAAGGATAGTCGGATCCCAGCATCAGCATCAATTCCGCATTGTGCAAGGCGTCAATGCCCGGCGCGCCGCCGATCAGGCCGACGCCGCCGATCCAGTACGGATGATCGTAAGGAAGCATGTCCTTGGCGCGAAAGGTATGCACCAGCGGCGCCTGCAGCTTCTCGGCCAGCGTGGCGATTTCTGCGATTGCTGAACGGGCGCCATGGCCGACCAGGATCGCGACCGATTTTGCGCTGTCGATCATTTCCGCGGCCTGTTGCAATTCTTCCGGCGCGGGTGCGCTGTCGGGCAGCGGACGCAAGGTATGCATGCTGGAGACGCCGGCCGGCGCATTGCCGCCGATGATATCGGCCGGAATGCTGATGTGCGCCACGCCGCGGGTGGCGTAAGCCTGTGCGATGGCTTGATGGATGACGTTCGGCGCCTGTTCGGCGCTGATGATGGTTTGCGTATAGGAAGCCACGTCCCGGAACAGCAAATCCGGACTGTTTTCCTGCAGATAATCGATGCCGCGCCGGCTGGCCGGCACGCCGCCCGAAATCGCCAGCACCGGCGCGTGATCTTTCTTTGCCTCGTACAAGCCCGCCACCAGATGATTGGCGCCCGGCCCGGTGGTGCCGCAGCATACGGCCAGCCGGCCGGTCAGCTTGGCCTGGCCGGCCGCGGCCTGCGCCGCGCCTTCTTCATGCCGCACGCCGATCCATTCGATGCGGCCGTCGCGCCGGATGGCGTCGGTCAGCGGGTTCAGCGCATCGCCGACCACGCCGAAAATCTGGCGCACGCCGACCTCATGCAAGGTTTCGACAAGAATCTCGGCAATGGTTGAGGCCATGGGGCTTCCTTTGAGTAGGGGTAGCGATGCCGGGCGCCGGCAAGAGGGCACTACTGCGACGATCAAGAGGCTAGAGTAGTGGAGGCGGCGCCCCGCCAGAAGCGGAGAAAATGGTAAATCGATGTAGGAAACGCTGAGCGTGCAAGGCTGCGTTACCGCGTTTACACTGATCGGATGAATTTGAATTTATTCGATGCCGAACCGGCCCCTGCAACCGGAAACAGCCGTGAACAGCTCGGCGCGGGCGCTTTTGTGCTGCGGGGTTTTGCGCTGCCGTATGCCGATGCGTTATTGCCCGCGCTGAAAGCGGTGCTGCGGCAAGCACCGTTCCGTCATATGGTAACGCCGGGCGGATTCCGCATGTCGGTTGGACTGAGCAGTTGCGGCGCCCTGGGATGGACATCGGACCGCCGCGGTTATCGTTATACCCCCATCGATCCGGATAGCGGACTGCAATGGCCCGCGATGCCTGAGATATTCATGCGGCTGGCCCAGGCAGCGGCCGCGGAGGCCGGCTTTGCCGATTTCGTCCCGGATGCCTGCCTGATCAACCGCTATGAGGCGGGTTCCAGGCTGTCGTTGCATCAGGATCGCAATGAACGCGATCTGACGGCGCCGGTAGTTTCGGTTTCGCTTGGCATTCCGGCAATGTTCCAGTTCGGCGGCAACGAACGCGGCGGTCCCAAGCGGCGCGTGCCCCTGTTTCATGGCGACGTGGTGGTCTGGGGCGGCGAGGATCGCCTGCGCTATCACGCCGTGCTGCCGCTGAAGCCGGGGCATCATCCGGCCACCGGCGAGGTCCGGATCAATATTACTTTCCGTAAAGCCGGCTGATCGCGCTTCCGAAGGGCCGTGCCCGGTAGGGGTTCTCGATATTTTCTAAATTATTTCCAAAAAAAGCTTTGCAAAATATTCCAGCCTTGCTATAGTTCGCCTCCCGTAACGAACCAAGCAAAACATTAATGTGTTGCAAGGAAAGTTAAAGGAAAGATTTTAGAAATCTGCCGATAGACAAAACGCTTTATCAGCAGGGCGCCAAGGAAATGCGGGGCGCCGAAACGAATGCGGTTCTTTAAAAATTAACAGCCGATAAGTGTGGGCGTTTGATGGGATTGCGGCGATGGGGTTTAGGCCCTGTCGTTATAAAGCTTTAAACATTAAATGCTCACAAAGAAATATAGATGGCTTCTGTCAAAGGAAGCCACC
>REGP01000005.1 GCA_004134995.1 Oxalobacteraceae bacterium CAVE-383
TTCCCGCAATGTCACGCCGAACGCCTTCTCCACCAGCCCGCCCTGCTTCAGGTTGCCGGCCAGTTGCATCGGCAGCGAACCGCGCGAACGGCCCATGCCATGATGCTGATAAAACGCCGCGCCGCGCGCCAGGATGATCGGCACGCTCGCCAATGAAATCACGTTGTTGATGATGGTCGGCTTGCCGAACAGGCCCTGCAAGGCCGGCAGCGGCGGCTTGGCGCGAACGACGCCGCGCTTGCCTTCAATGCTGTCCAGCAAGGCGGTTTCCTCGCCGCAAATATAGGCGCCCGCGCCCTTGCGCACTTCCAGTTCGAAGGCCTTGCCGGAACCGCGGATATTGGCGCCCAGATAACCGTCCTGCTTTGCCGCCGCGATCGCTTCGTTCAATACGGCGATCGCATGCGGATACTCGGAGCGCACGTAAATATAGCCCTGTGTGGCGCCTACCGCGATGCCTGCGATCGTCATGCCTTCGATCAGCACGAAGGGATCGTCCTCCATCACCATGCGGTCCGAGAAAGTGCCGGAATCGCCTTCATCGGCGTTGCAGACCACATACTTTTGCGCGGCCGCCGCGCCCAGCACGGTCTTCCATTTGATCCCGGTCGGGAACGCCGCGCCGCCGCGTCCGCGCAGGCCGGAATCGGTAACCTGCTGCACGATGGCCGCGCCGTTCATCGACAGCGCCATCTTCAGCCCGGCATAACCTTCATGCGCCAGGTAATCGTCGAGCGATACCGGATCGGTAATGCCGACGCGGGCGAAGGTCAGCCGCTCCTGATTCTTCAGATAGGGAATCTCGTCGGTCAGGCCGTGCGCCAGCGGATGCGCGCCGTCCTTCGGAAAACTGGCGTCGGCAAAACCGGCATCGAACAGGCTCGCCACATCGGAAGCCTCGACCGGGCCGAACGCGACACGGCCGTTCGGCGTCGCCACTTCCACCAGCGGCTCCAGCCAGAACATGCCGCGCGAACCGTTGCGGATCAGTTTGATTTCGATGCCGCGGCGCTCCGCCTCGGCACGAATGGCATCCGCGGTTTCATCGGCGCCGAGCGCCAGCGCGGTCGAATCGCGCGGCACGTATATGGATACAGGAGTTGCACTCATTATTTTTCGCTCCGCTTGTCGTCGAGCAGCCGGTTCAACTTGTCGTTGCCGACCCGCGCATGCAATTTATCGTCGAGCATGATGTTGGGGCCGCAGGCGCATTGGCCCAGGCAGAACACAGGCTCCAGCGTGAACGCGCCATCGGCCGTGGTCTCATGGAAATCGCAGCCGAGACTGCTCTTGGCATGCGCCACCAATGCATCGGCGCCGCGCGCCTGGCAGGCTTCGGCGCGGCAAATCTGCACCACGTGCTTGCCGGCCGGATGCTGGCGGAAAAAGTGATAGAAGCTGACCACGCCATGCACTTCAGCGCGCGAAAGGTTGAGGCCGCTGGCAATCATCGGCACCGATTCTGAAGGAATGAAACCGACCTTTTCCTGAACCGCGTGCAATATCGGCAGCAATGCTCCCGGCAGCGTTAAATGACTTGTGATGATGGCCTGGATTGCCGCCATATCGACCGGCTGCTGCATATTCATTAAGAAATTCTCCGTCTTAATTATTGTATGCAAGCATCTTATCGATCAGCACCCACCAGGGGCATTGACCCCGGTCAATTTGTCCGACATCGCCTTACAAGGATTTTTTGAGGCGCTTTTGTCTATGAAAAACCCCCATATTTCGGGGTGATTGAAGTGCTTTAAGACATTCGCCAATCCAATATCCCATATCCAAACTCTAAATTGGGAATCGATTCGACAACTCCCTATACTGCAATGCATCGAAAGAATTTTTTATATCAAAGGAGTACTACCATGACTTCAGCTACCAAAAGCTTCAACCCATCGACCTCTGCAACATTCGGCTCAAAACTGGCTCAAGCTGCATATACAGTCGCAGCAACAGTTCTGATGCTGGAAATGCGTGAACTGATGGACGCAAAAACATCCGGCGACAAGTCCGATGCAGCGTTCACATACGGCCTGTAATTCTGCCGCAACTGCATTTCGTTCGCTTTTAAGGCAGTATTCCTGCAGTAAAAGTATCGACTGCGGCAGCAAGTTTCAAGCAATACAGTTTCAAGCAGCACCGCTTCAAGCAACACCGCTTCAAGCAACAGATCAACAGCCAACCTCGTGTTGGCTGTTGTCGTTTACGGCCTTGCCCGACCTCTCCCCGATTCACCTGATCGGCAATTCAGGACTGCAGCAATTCCGCATCGCCAAACCGCTTGCCAAACACTTTACCCAAGCTCAAACTACCCTGCTTAGTTATTAATTTCAGTTATAACTAAATGACGTTTTTTGGGGAAAATTGACGCCGATCAATGCCATTTCCCAAGCGATTCTTAAACTAAAAATTTAGAAAGAACAAAGCCCAATGCGCGCCATCAACATCAGTCAACCTGGCGGTCCGGAGGTTTTGCAAATCGGCGATCAGACTATCCCCGCATGCAAGCCAGGCGAAGTATTAATCAAGGTCCACGCAGCCGGCGTCAATCGTCCCGACACACTGCAGCGCAGCGGCAACTATCCCGTGCCGCCTGGCGCTTCGCCTCTGCCGGGCCTGGAAATCGCGGGCGAAATCGTCGAGGGCGATTTCGCCGGCACATCATGGAAAAAAGGCGATCAGGTTTGCGCCCTGGTGCAAGGCGGCGGCTATGCCGAATACTGCACCGCGCCTGCCGCCACCTGCCTGCCGATACCGCAGGGCCTCAGCATGATCGAGGCCGCATCGCTGCCGGAAACCTGCTTTACCGTCTGGAGCAATGTCTTCGATCGCGGCCGCCTGAACGGCGATGAAACCTTTCTGATCCAAGGCGGCACCTCCGGCATCGGCGTAACGGCGATCCAGATCGCCGCCGCGCTCGGACATCGCGTCTTCGCGACCGCCGGCTCTGACGAAAAATGCCGCGCCTGCGAAATGCTGGGCGCGGAACGCGGCATCAATTACCGCAACGAGGACTTCGTCGAAGCGGTCAAGGCCGCTACCGCCGGCAAGGGCGTCGACGTGATTCTCGACATGGTGGCCGGCGAATACATCCAGCGCGAATTGAACTGCCTCGCCGACGACGGCCGGCTGGTCTTCATCGCCATGCTCGGCGGCTCCAAGGCGCCGATCAATTTCGGCCAGGTGCTGCTGCGCAGGCTGACCATCACCGGCTCCACCCTGCGGCCGCGGCCGGTGCCGTTCAAGGCCGCAATCGCCGCGCAGCTGCGCGAAAAAGTCTGGCCGCTGATCGAGGCCGGCAAGGTCAAGCCGGTGATCTACAAAACCTTCCCGCTTGAGCAAGCATCCGAGGCGCATGCGCTGATGGAAAGCAATGCGCACATCGGTAAAATCGTGCTGACGCTGAACTGATTCTTGCTTTGGTGCGCGGCGCGCGACGCCGGCTCGGGGGTGCGCCTCCGACGAACGTTTGAAGCCGAGAGGCGGAGGCGCGCGCCCGAGCCGGCGTCGCGCGACGTGTGCCGAAGCAAGAATCGCCGATCACCGCAAAAACGCAAACATAAAAAAACGGGCCCCCGCCGCAACAGCAGGGGCCCGTTTCATTTGCAGCTTCCCGATTTACTTCTTGCCGATCGAGCTGACAATGTTCAGGTTGCCGATACGGCCCGATTCAACGCCGGCCGCCGGATCGATGATGGCCTCGATCAGGGTTGGCTTGCCGGATTTGATCGCAGCTTCCAGCGCATTGGCCAGTTCTGCCGAAGTGGTGGCCCTGACGCCTTCGCCGCCGAGGGAAATGCCGAACTGGTCGTAACGGGTATTCGGATTGAACGACATGCACGTGAACTGATGCGCCGGACTTGCTTCGTCGCCGCGGTAGATGCCGCCGTTGTTCATGATAATCACGGTAACCGGCAAGTTGTAACGGGTGATGGTTTCGAATTCCATCGCGCTGAAGCCGAATGCGCTGTCGCCGCAAATCGCCACAACCGGCTTGCCGGTTTCAACAGCCGCGGCAACCGCCGAGCCCATGCCCACACCCATGACGCCCCAGGTGCCGGTGTCGACGCGCTTGCGCGGCAGGTATTGATCGATGACCATGCGCGCGTTATCCAGCGCATTTGCGCCTTCGTTGACCAGCGTGATGTCCGGATAGTTTTTCAGCACGTCGCGGATTGCGCCCAGCGAATTGTGATAATTCATCACAGGGGTCTGGGTGGACAGCTTGGAGGCCAGCTTGTCGCGGCTGCCGGCTGCGCGCTCGGCAACGGCGTTCATCCATTCGGTCGGCTTGGCCATGCCCTTCAGGCCGGCGCGCAATGCGTTGACGCAGGATTGGACGTCGCCAACCAGCGGCGCGGCAATCGGGACATTGCTGTCGATTTCGTTGGCCTGAATATCGATCTGGACGAATTTCTTCGGGCCGCCCCAGGTCTTGCCCTTGCCATGCGACAACAGCCAGTTCAGACGCGCACCGATCAGGACGACAACATCGGAGTCCTGCAGAATCATCGAACGGGCGGCAGCGCCGCATTGCGGGTGCGTATCGGAAACCAGGCCCTTGGCCATCGACATCGGCGTGAAAGGAATGCCGGTTTCTTCGATCAGCGCCTTGATGTCGGCGTCGCATTGCGCGTAGGCTGCGCCTTTGCCCAGCAGGATCAATGGCTTCTTGGCGCCCTTGATCAGGTCGACCGCGCGTTGCACTGCGTCAGGGCCGGGAATTTGCGCCGGCGCCGGATCGACGGGAACGAACACGGTCTTCTTGCCTTCTTCGGCGGATATCGTCGTGCTGAACAGACGCGCCGGGATGTCCAGATAGACACCGCCCGGACGGCCCGACAGCGCGGTGCGAATCGCGCGAACGACCGCTACGCCGATGTCCTCGACACGGTTGATACGGAAGGAAGCCTTGCAATGGGGACGCGCGATGTTCAGCTGATCCATTTCTTCATAGTCGCCCTGCTGCAGGTCGACAATTTCGCGTTCCGACGAACCGGAAATCATGATCATCGGGAAGCAGTTGGTGGTGGCGTTTGCCAGCGCGGTCAGGCCGTTCAGAAAGCCCGGCGCGGACACAGTCACGCAAACACCGGGCTTTTTCGTCAGGTAACCGGCGACCGACGCTGCGTAGCCGGCGTTTTGTTCGTTGCGGAAGCTGAAGAATTTATTGCCGCGGGCTTGCCAAAGGCGGCCGACTTCGGTCACCGGGATGCCCAGCAGGCCATATATGTTCGTGATGCCGTTCATTTCCAGCGCGTCCATCAGGAGATGGAAGCCGTCAGTCAGTTCGACGCCCGCTGCTACTTGAATGTCGTTTTTCATAGTAATTGTCTCTTTGTAAGTTTCGATTGATGCCGAATTGGTCCCGGTACTTGCCATTAAAACATCGAGCTTTTTTTGGTCATTTTCATACTTGAAGGCAAGATTCTTTAAATATGCGCGCAGCGAAGCGCATCGCTACCCAAGTGGACATATCATATCGATTTGCTCCCCCTCGTATCATTGACCATGGTCAATTTTCATCGCATGATAATTTACCTGGTTTTGCCTCTCGCATCCTTGCTTGTCTTACCACTGGCAGGATATCGAAGGAGGATTGCGCGCGAGAAAACGCAGGGAGGCGAAAATGGCATGCAAGGATGAAAAGGGGCTGCCGGCGCCCCGCAATGGATCGCCGGCGCCGGCAGATTACGCCGCTTTTTGCAGGCGAACTTGACCGCGGTCTTCTTCGATGGTCTTGCCCAGCAGCTTCACCAGGGCATACACCGTGTCCATATGCGGCGTCGGGGTTTCGGTCAGACGCGCCAGTTCGATCACCGATCCTACCAGAGCGTCGATTTCCAATGCACGGCCGGCTTCGACATCCTTGAGCATCGAAGTCTTGTGCTTGCCGACCTTTTCGGCGCCTGCGATGCGCTTGTCGAGCGGCACCCGGAATTCGATGCCCAGCTTGTTGGCGATGACCTGCGCTTCCGTCATCAAGGCCGCCACCAGCGTGCGCGAGAGCGGATACTGGCAGATATCGACCAGGGTCGAATGCGTCAAGGCGCTGATCGGATTGAAACTCAGGTTGCCCCACAGCTTGAGCCAGATCTCGGCGCGGATGTTGTCCAGCACCGGCGCCTTGAAACCGGCCTTGATGAAGCATTCGGAAATGCGCGTGACGCGTTCGCTGATTGAACCGTCCAGTTCGCCCAGCGGGAAGCGTTCGCCCTCGAAATGGCGCACCACGCCCGGCGCGATCAGTTCCGAAGCCGGATAAACCACGCAGCCGATGACGCGCGAAGCCGGGATTTTTTCCCAGATCACGCCGGTTGGATCGACCGTCTGCAAGCGGCTGCCTTCCAGCGCGCCGCCGGTTTTATGAAAGTACCAGTAAGGAATGCCGTTCTGCATGGTCACGATCGGCGTATCCGGTCCCAGCAGGTGATGCAACTGATCGGCGATGGCCTCCAGCTGATTCGCCTTGAGCGCCAGGATCACCAGGTCCTGCGGACCGGCCTCGGCGTAATTGTCGGTCGCCTTGACGTTGGCGGCGACGTGTTCGGCGCCGTCCTCCATGATGAGCTTGAAGCCGTTGCGGCTGATTGCTTCACGATTGGCGCCGCGCACGATGAACGTGACGTCCTCGCCCGCCAGCGCCAGCTTGGCGCCGACGTAGCCCCCGATGGCTCCCGCCCCTACTATTGCGATTTTCATGTTTGCTCCGTACAGATGATGCGTACTGATAGATAGAATGAAGAACTGGAAACTGGTGTTATTCGAAGCGGTTGCTGAGTTTTCCGATACCCTCAATTTCGACTTCGACTGTGCTGCCCGGCTTCATCGATCCAACGCCGACCGACGTGCCGCACAAGATGATGTCACCGCAATTCAATGTCATGTCCTGCGAAATCTTGCTGACCAGCTGCGCGGCCGAAAACAGCATGTCGCTGATCGGATAGTCCTGGCGCACGTCGCCGTTCAAAATGGTCCTGACCGTCAATGCGGCCGGATCGATGCCGCTGGCCACCACCGGGCCGAACGGACAGAATGTATCGAAACCCTTGGCCCGCACCCACTGTGCGAAGGACGGGTCGCGGTTCAGGATATCGGCCAGCGTCACATCATTGGCGCAGGTGTATCCGAATATGTACTGCGGCGCATCGGCTTCCGACACATGTTTGGCGGTGCGGCCGATCACGATTCCCAATTCGCCCTCGAATACAACCTTGCCTTCGGCGGACGGCTTGCGGATGACGTCGTTCGGATTCAGATATGAATTCGGCGACTTGATCAAATAAAGGGGCTCGGGCGGCCTTGCCAGATTCAGCTTGGCGCCAAGCGCTCCGAAGTTATTCCATAAAGCGATGATTTTGCTGGGCTGGGTCGGCATCAACAGCCTGACCTGGTCCAGTCCGACAGTTGAACCGGAAGCAGTCGGCGCATCGAACATATCGCCTTCCCAAATCTGAATGCTTTCGTTTTCCAGCGTACCGAAACGTGTTTCGCCATCATGTATAAAACGTACCCAACGCTGTGTCATTTTTTCCTTTTCCGGGACGGAGCTGACGGTTCAATGGTTAATGTTTTCCCATTTGCGCCATGCGGAAGCTCCGCATGGCGCAAACCGGCCGTACTTTTAAACTGCTTTTAAGACTTTTACTATCAGTTGGCGGTGCGGGGCGTATGGCCCCCGGCGTCGACCGCATCGACTCTCTTTTCAGCGGCAACGCCGTCCATGAATTTCTTGCGCATCGGCTTCAGGACGTACCATGCCATCAGCGCGGCGGCGGCATTCAGTCCGCAACCCACGAAGAACACGGCTTCCCAGCTGCCTGTCATGGCGGTAATGACGCTGGAGACCGGCACGAACAGCGACGCGGTGCCCTTGGCGGTGTAAAGCAGGCCGGCATTGCCGGCGGCATTCTTGGTGCCGAAGGTATCGGCGCAAGTCGCCGGGAACAAGCTGTAGATTTCACCCCAGGCAAAGAACACCAGGCCGGTCAGGATCACGAACATGACCGGATCGCGGCCCCAGTAGTACAGCGCGAGAATGCCGACCGACTCCAATGCAAACGCAATGAACATGGTCTTTTCGCGGCCGATCTGATCCGAAACCCAGCCGAAGAACGGCCGCGTCAATCCATTGAGCACACGGTCGATGGCCAGTGCGAAGGTCAGTGCCGGCAGCACCATGCCCATCACGTTGAACTTGACGCCGTCGATCTTGAAGTCGGTTGCGATCGGACCCATTTGCGCGGTCGCCATCAGGCCGCCGGCAGCCACCAGCGTGAACATCAGGTACATGACCCAGAACACCGGTTTGCGGATAATTTGCGTCGGCGAATAATCGGCCTTGCTTTGCTGGACGTTGGCTTTTTTCGCGGCGGCATGTGCCGGCGGCCGAACCATCAACAGCGCCAGCAGCATGACGACGGCGCCCTGGCCGAGACCAAAAGTGATGAACGTCGATTCATAGCCGCTCTTGGCGATCATGAACGAAATCGGAATGATGGTCGCCGCAGAACCCGCGCCAAAACCCGCCGCAGTCAGACCGGCCGCCAATCCCCGGCGATCCGGGAACCATTTCAGCGCCGAACCCACGCAGGTGCCATAGACCGCACCGGCGCCGATACCGCTGATTGCCGCTGCGATGTACAGCAGAGTCAGGGAATCGGCATAGCCGTTCAGCAACCAGCCCAGGCCGCACAGCGCCCCGCCGACCAGAACCACCGGCCGCGGGCCGAATTTATCGACCGCCCAGCCTTCAATCGGCACCAGCCATGTTTCCGTCAGGACGAAAATGGTAAACGCCACCTGAATCGCGGCCTTGGACCAACCGTACTTGTCCGCGATCGGGTTGACGAACAAAGTCCAGCCGTATTGCAAGTTGGCGATCATCGCCATACAAACGATACCCATCAGCAATTGCAACCAGCGATAGGATGGGGCCCGGCCGACCGTCGGTAATGTACTCTCTTGAATCATTTTGATATCTCCATTAATTTTTTTAATTACTGCGCAACGTACTAGGGATAAAACACCTCGAGCGTGACGCCGCAGATGGGACATCGCTGGTATTGCATACAATCAATTCGCTTTCTTTTCCCGCCGAATGGATATTTTGACTTCGATCCATTTCCGCAGGAGGCCGCCGGGCCCTGTCGAATTTCTTGCGATTTTTTACGGCTGTCTTTCGGGCTTGCCGCCATTCAAAGGAAAGGCGGCAGTAAGGAGATTGTGAGAGAAGCCTTTCCCGTTATCCTTGACCACGGTTAAGATTCGATCTCGCCGACGGATTGATTTATTTGGATAGGCAAACCAAATATTCTCAATCCGCGCACATCTCCCGCCCTGCTTCAGGCACCGACCTGATGCTGGTGCATTTCGGCCCAATTGATGGACGCGCCGCGCTGGCTGCCGGCTGCAGTCATGGTTTCGTAGCAGCGCGCCTTGGCGGTCTGCACCGCGTCGACCAGGAATTCCGCGTCATACGCTTTCAACAGATGCGACTGATGCGTTTCCACATAAGCGCGCAGACGGGCGCGCTCGTCGTCCTGGCACAGCACGGACGGATAAATCTTGCCGTCCCAATGCCATTTCAGGCCCAGTTCGTAAAAGGCTGCGTTGTAGGCGTTGCGATGAATATCCACGGCATCCGCTGCGGTCAGGGCTGCGGCACTGGTTTCATTAATAATTTTCTTGTCGAACATTTTAATCTCCTCAATCAAGAACGCGAAAAACACGGATGAATTCTTCTTACCCGGCCTTCGGTAATCCTCAGACCACGACGCTATCCTATGACTAAAAAACAATTAGGTATAGTTAATGTTTTTATGCATAATCATTAATTATCATTAATGTATTGAGGGCGATGCAATGAAAAACGCCACGCTGCGCCAATTAAAGGTTTTTGAAACCGTCGCGCGCCACCTGAGCTACTCACGCGCGGCCGAGGAACTGCACCTGACCCAGCCTGCCGTATCGATCCAGATCAAGACGCTGGAAGGCCACGTCGGACTGGCGCTGCTGGAACAGCTCGGCAAAAAAATCTTCCTGACGCCCGGCGGGGCCGAACTGTTGCATCACAGCCGCGCAATCATCCAGCAGTTCCAGGAAGCCGAGGAAGCGCTGACGCAATTCAAGGGCATTTCCGGCGGCAAGCTCAACGTCGCCGTGATCAGCGCGGGCGATTACTTTTTCCCGCGCCTGCTGGTCGAATTCGCGCGTCGCAATCCCGGCGTGAAACTGAACCTGACCGTGCACAACCGCGAGCAGTTGCTGGGGCAGCTCGCCAACAACCTGACCGACATCGCCGTGATGGTGCGGCCGCCGCTGGAAATGGATACGCTCAACGAATCGTTCGCACCGCATCCCTACGTCATCGTGGCGCCGCCGGACCATCCGCTGGCAGGCAAGAAAAAAATCCCGATGTCGGTGCTCAAGCGCGAACCTTTCGTGGTGCGCGAAAAAGGGTCCGATACCTGGAACTCAATGGAAGACGGCTTCGGCCGCCATCTGCAGGACCTGAAGATCGCCATGGAAATCAAAAGCACGGAAACCATCAAGCAGGCCGTGATCGCCGGCATGGGCGTGGGCTTCCTGTCGGCACATACCATCAGCCTGGAACTGCTGGCGGGCAGCCTGGTGGTGCTGGATGTGGAAAATTTCCCGGTCATGCTGAACTGGTATGTCGTGCATCGCAAGAACAAGCGCCTGCCGCCGGTGGCGCTGGCGTTCAAGAATTTCCTGATGAGCGACGGCGCCGCACTGATCGAAAAAATCATTTCGTCGAAACCGCCCTCCGCGCCCTCCGCCACAAAAAAAGGCCGGCAAAAGCCGGCCATCAAGGAGGACACACACTAACGCGGTACAAAACACAAACTACGAAGAAACTACCAAACAACTACAACTGCAACTACAACTACGAACTGCACACTACCCATTACACCTTCAACTGCAAGGAAAGCTTAAAACCGCAACGGCCGGACGGACCCGGCCGCTGCCGAACGCACCGGCTATGCCGATGCAATCTCGTGATTCGACATCATTTCGATCGCGCGGCACAGCGCCGAATGATCGAGTCCGCTCATGCCGTGCGAGGCGCAGGAATTCATCAGTTCCTGCGCGGTGGCGGTATTCGGCAACGAAATGCCGAGCGACTTGGCGCCCTGCAGCGCCAGGTTCAGATCCTTCTGATGCAGCTCAATGCGGAAGCCCGGATTGAAGGTGCGCTTGACCATGCGTTCGCCATGCACTTCCAGAATCCGCGATGCCGCGAAGCCGCCCATCAGGGCCTGCCGCACCTTGGCCGGATCCGCGCCCGCCTTCGATGCGAACAGCAGCGCTTCGGCTACTGCCTGGATGTTCAGCGCGACGATGATCTGATTGGCAACCTTGGTGGTTTGCCCGTCGCCGTTGCCGCCGACCAGCGTGATGTTTTTACCCATCAGATCGAACAGCGGCTTGACCTTGTCGAACGCGCCATCCGGTCCGCCGACCATGATTGTCAGCGAAGCGGCCTTGGCGCCGACTTCGCCGCCGGATACAGGCGCATCCAGGTAATCGCAGCCCAGCTTGTTGATCTTCTTGGCGAATTCCTTGGTGGCCATCGGCGAGATCGAGCTCATGTCGACCACGATCTTGCCGCTGCTCAGGCCGCCGGCCACGCCGTGCTCGCCGAACAGCGCCGCATCCACGTGCGGGGTGTCGGGCACCATGATGATGATGATGTCGGAGCGCTTGGCCACTTCCGCCGCCGATGCGCAGGCAGTCGCGCCGCCGTCGACCAGGACTTGCGGCGGCTTCTTGATATCGTACAGATACAGCTTGTGGCCGCCGCCTTGCAGATTGGCCGCCATCGGCGCGCCCATGATGCCCAGTCCAATAAAGCCTACATTCATCATAATGCTCTCCATCATTCGTCGTTCCGTACTGATTTAAATAAAAAAAACCCATTTGCTCCAGGCCGGATCAAGCCACGCCGTGCTCGGCGCGCCAGCCCAGGCCTTCGATGGTGCCGGCCTTCGGCTTGTATTCGCAGCCGATCCAGCCCTTGTAGCCGATTTCGTCCAGCATCGAAAACAGATAGCGGTAATTGATTTCGCCGGTGCCCGGTTCGAAACGGCCGGGATTATCGGCCAGCTGGACATGCTTGATCAGCGGCAGATTGGCCTTGATCGTCGCCGTCAGCTCGCCTTCCATGCGCTGCATGTGATAGATGTCGTATTGCACGAACAGATTGTCGGAACCGGTCTGCTTGATCAGCTCCACCGCCTGTTTGGTGCCGGACAGGAAAAAGCCCGGAATATCGAAAGTGTTGATCGGTTCCATCAGCAGGCGGATGCCCTCCTGCTTCAGTTTGTCGGCGGCGAATGTCAGATTCCGGACCAGCGTCGCGCCGGCCTGCTCGGCGCCGACGCCTTGCGGCAGGATGCCGACCAGGCAGTTCAGTTGCTTCACGCCCAGCACCTTGGCGTAGCGAATCGCTTCATCGACGCCGTCCTGGAATTCGCCGACGCGGTCGGGATGGCAGGCAATGCCCCGCTCGCCCGCATCCCAGTTGCCGGCAGGCAGATTATGCAAGACCAGATCGAGTTGGTAGGCATTGAGCTTGTCGGCAATCTGATCCGCATGGAACGCATACGGAAACAGGAATTCGACGCCCCGGAAGCCGGCGGTGGCTGCTGCCTTGAAGCGCTCCATGAAGGGCACTTCGTTGAACAGCATGGTCAGGTTTGCAGCTAATTTCGGCATGTTTTTTCCCCGTTCGAAATGATCGACCCGCTTTATTTAACGTCGAGCACTTCGTTGAATTCATTGATTGCATCGATGTCGGTGCCCATCGCGATATTGGTGACGCGTTCGAGAATGATCTCGACCACCACCGGCACGCTGTGCTCTTTCATCAACGCCCGCGCTTTCTCGAACGCAGGAATGATATCAGCCGGATTGAACACCCTGATCGCCTTGCAGCCCAGGCCTTCGACCACCGCGACGTGGTCCACGCCATAGCCGTTGAGTTCCGGCGCATTGACGTTTTCGAACGCCAGCTGCACGCAGTAATCCATTTCAAAGCCGCGCTGCGCCTGGCGAATCAGCCCGAGGTAGGAATTGTTCACCAGCACGTGGATGTAGGGTAGTTTGAACTGCGCGCCCACGGCCAGTTCCTCGATCATGAACTGGAAATCGTAGTCGCCGGAGATGGCCACGATGTCGCCGGTCGGATCCGAAGCGCGCACGCCGAGCGCGGCGGAAATGGTCCAGCCCAGCGGGCCGGCCTGGCCGCAATTGATCCAGTTGCGCGGATGATAGACATGCAGGAATTGCGCCGCGGCAATCTGCGACAGGCCGATGCTCGACACATAACGCACTTCCTTGCCGAAATAATTATTCATCTCTTCATAGACGCGCAAAGGCTTGACCGGCACGTCGTCGAAATGGGTCTTGCGCAGCATGGTGCGCTTGCGTTCCTGGCATTCGCCCAGCCATTTGGAACGGTCCTTCAGCTTGCCGGCCGCTTTCCATTCGCGCGCCACTTCAACGAACAGCTTCAGCGCCGCGCCGGCGTCGGAAACGATGCCCAGATCGGGACCGAACACGCGCCCGATCTGGGTCGGTTCGATATCGATGTGCACGAATTTGCGGTCCTTGGTGAACACTTCCACGCTGCCGGTATGGCGATTGGCCCAGCGGTTGCCGATGCCGAGCATGAAGTCGGATGCCAATACCGTGGCGTTGCCGTAGCGGTGGCTGGTCTGCAGACCGGCCATGCCGGCCATTTGCGGATGGTCGTCCGGAATCGAGCCCCAGCCCATCAGCGTCGGAATCACCGGCACGCCGACGATTTCGGCGAATTCGACCAGCAACGCCGAAGCATTGGCGTTGATGATGCCGCCGCCGGCGGTAATCAGCGGCCGCTGCGCTTCATTGAGCATGCCCAGCGCTTTTTCGATCTGGCCGCGCGAGGCTGTCGGCTTGTAGACGCCCATCGGCTCGTAGGTATCGGGATCGAATTCGATCTGCGCCACCTGCACGTCGAACGGCAGGTCGATCAGCACCGGACCCGGACGGCCCGAGCGCATCAGATGGAATGCCTGCTGGAACACCTGCGGCACCAAAGCCGGTTCACGCACGGTAACGGCCCATTTGGTGACCGGCTTGGCGATGGATTCGATATCGACCGCCTGGAAATCTTCCTTGAAAATGCGGGCGCGCGGCGCCTGGCCTGTGATGCACAGGATTGGAATCGAATCGGCCTGGGCCGAATACAGGCCGGTGATCATGTCGCAGCCGGCAGGGCCGGAAGTGCCGATGCACACGCCGATATTGCCGGCCTTGGCGCGGGTATAGCCTTCGGCCATATGCGAAGCGCCTTCGACGTGGCGCGCCAGGAAATGCTTGATGCTGTCGCGTTTGCGCAGCGCTGCGTACAGCGGATTGATGGCCGCGCCGGGCACGCCGAACGCGTTCAGCACGCCTTCTTTTTCCATCACATATACAGCTGCTTCCGCGGCAGTCATCTTCGCCATGTCTCTCTCCACTGATTTAAATTCCGGATTCGCAAAATCGAATCGATGCTGAATCGTAGGCGGAAAATTGATCCGTGATAAGAAGACAAAAGATCGTGTTATTCCGTACTTAAAGTATGGAATAATAAAATCATGGATAAGCTAAAACAAATAGAAGCGTTCGTCGACGTGGTCGAAAAAGGCAGCCTTTCGCGCGCGGCGCTGGAACAGAAAATTACCCCCGTCATGCTGGGACGGCGCATCGACGCGCTGGAGAAAAGGCTGGGCGTCAAATTGATGCATCGCACCACGCGGCACCTGACGCTGACCGAACAGGGCGCGATTTTCCTGGAATATTGCCGCAAGCTGCTGGGCGAACTCGAATTCGCCGAAAAAATCGTCTCGGCGGGCCGACACAAGGCCACGGGGCATCTGATCGTCTCGGCGCCGGCGGCATTCGGGCGCCTGCATGTGGCGCCGCATGCGCCGGCATTCCTGGCCGCCCATCCGGACGTGCAGATTTCGTTCAACCTGACCGATCATGTGGTCGATCTGGTGCGCGAAGGCTATCAGCTCGGCATCCGCATCGGCGGCGTGCTCGATCCCAACTTCGTCGCGGTCAAGCTGGCCAGCAACCGGCGCGTGGTCTGCGGCACGCCCGATTACTTCGACCGGCACGGCATCCCGCGCACCCTGGAAGACCTGGCGCAGCACAACTGCCTGGCCTTCAATCTGCAAGGCGGCCAGCAGCGCGGATGGTATTTCCAGAAGGACGGCAAGCCGGTTACCGTGAAGGTGGAAGGCAATCTCGATTGCAATGACGGCGAACTGCTGCATCGCTGGGCCTGCGAAGGCCTCGGCCTGGCCTGGCGTTCGACCTGGGAGATCCAGTCGCAGCTGCAGGCCGGCGAACTGATTACCGTACTGGACGACTTCGCCCTGCCCGATTACGACATCGTCGCGGTCTACATGCAGCAGCGCCATCTGCCGGCCAAGGTGCGGTTCTTTATCGATACATTGAAAGAGGTCTACGCGCAGCCTGGTTACTGGACGCAAGCGCGCTGAGTTCAGTAAAGGCGGCCGCAGGCGGCGCGTGACGGGATGTTGTGCGCAGTGAGGTAAAGGGGGAGCCGGCCGCAGGCCGGCGGAGGACACGAACGAAGTACAACGTCCCGTTGCGCGCCGACTGCGGCCGCCTTTGCTGAACGACGGCAACCCATACCCGCCGCCTAAATCACCCGCTCTTCGCGCATCGCCGCGATCTGGGCCGGGTTATAGCCCAATTGCTCCAGCACTTCGACCGTATGTTCGCCCAGCAGCGGCGAACGCGTGACTTCGGTGGAGCTGTCGGACAGCTTGATCGGATTGCCGACCGTCAGGTATTTGCCGCGTTCCGGATGATCGACTTCAACGATCGTGCCGGTGGCGCGCAGCGACGGCTCTTCGGCGATTTCCTTCATGGACAGGATCGGACCGCACGGGACATGGAATTTGTTGAGGATATCCATGACTTCGAATTTGGTCTTGGTCTTGGTCCAGTGCTCGATGGTTTCAAAAATCGCCGCCAGCTTCGGCAGCCGTGCTTTCGGCGTCGCATACTCGGGATCCGTGATCCAGTCTTCGCGTCCTATCACCTTGCAAATCGCCGGCCAGGCCTGGCCCTGCGTGATGAAATAGATATAGGCGTTCGGATCGTATTCCCAGCCCTTGCACTTGAGGATCGAGCCCGGCTGGCCGCCGCCCGACGCATTGCCGGCGCGCGGCACGGCATCGCCGAATTCGCGGTTCGGAAACTGCGGATACTCTTCCATGACGCCCGTGCGCTCCAAGCGCTGCTGATCGCGCAGCTTCACGCGGCACAGATTCAGCACCGCATCCTGCATCGACGCGTCGACCTTCTGGCCGCGGCCGGAATGGGTACGCTGATACAGGGCCGTGACGATACCCAGCGCCAGATGCAGGCCGGTGCCGCTGTCGCCGATCTGGGCGCCGGTCACCATTGGCGGGCCGTCGTCGAAACCGGTGGTCGATGCCGCGCCGCCAGTGCACTGCGCCACGTTTTCATAGACCTTGCAATCGGCATACGGACCCGGGCCGAAACCCTTGACCGAAGCCACCACCATCTGCGGATTCAATTCCTGGATGCGTTCCCACGTAAAACCCATGCGGTCCAGCGCGCCCGGCGCGAAGTTTTCGACCAGCACATCGCATTGCTTGATCAGCGTCTCGAGCACTTCCTTGCCTTTCGGCGTTTTGGTATCGAGCGTCATCGAACGCTTGTTGTGATTGAGCATCGTGAAATACAGGCTGTCGACGCCGGGAATGTCGCGCAGTTGCGCGCGTGTGGCGTCGCCCTCGCCGGCGCGCTCGACCTTGATCACATCGGCGCCGAACCACGCCAGCAATTGCGTGCAGGTCGGTCCCGATTGCACATGCGTGAAATCGAGAATGCGGACGCCGTCCAGTGCTTTACTCATGTTGATTGTCTCCGAATCTCTCTAGATAAATATTTAGGCTTGTGCATTAAGTATGCCCCGGATTTCAGGATTTATCCGGTGATATTTTTTTAGCTTTATCATTTATGATTGCTTATGCATGCTTGATGCGCAGCCGGCAAATGCAACTAAAAATGCGCCTAATAATGCCCCTGATGGAAGTAGGCTCAATCATAGCGATACCGGCCTGCAGCCCTCATTGACCATGGTCAATTTTGACAAGATCACCGCTTGCTGAAGCCTTCGATGGCCGCCGACACCTGGCGAAAGACTTCGCGGCCGAAATTTTCCGGGATTTGCGCCGCCATGGACGACTCCTCCTGGGCATGCCAGGCCTCGCCGCCGATGCGCATGGCGCCAACCACGATCATGGCCAGCAGCCGCGCGCGGAATTGCTCTCCCGCATCCTCGCCGACGCGCTTGAGCAAGGCCTCGGCCAGCTTCGCTTCCAGATTGGCGTACTTCACATGATCGCGCGCGCACAGCGACGGCGTCTCGCGCTTGAGCCGGCCCAGCGCGATCGCCTGCGGCGTCATGGTCAGCGCCACCATCGACAGCAATGCCTCCTCGGCCACCTTGGCCAGCGGCTCGCCGGCGGCGCGCGCCAGCACCGCTTCGGCCAGATCGTCGCCGAAGGTGTCCTGCCAGGCGAAAATCAGATCTTCCTTGGAAGGGAAGTAACCGAAGAAGGTGCGCTTGGAAACGTCCGCGGCTTCGGTGATGTCTTCGATGGTGGTGCCGTCGAAGCCGTTTTTCAGGAACAGTTTCTTGGCCGCCTCGGCAATCCGCTCGCGCGTCTCGCGCCGTTTGCGTTCGCGCCGCCCTTCGGCAGGCGCCTGTTCTTCCAATTTCAAATTACGCATAAATTCTTTACTTCTATTGTTCCGGTAATAAATCTGTCGCTGTCAAACCTGTACTCTTGTATCCGCGCGCATCTGCATTCGGCGCAAATTAATGCATTCGTTGCAAAAATATACTTGGTGCATATATACTCCAATACTACATAAATTCAAGACTAACCGAAAATCCTCTTTCATGCCTATTCTCCGCTTACCTGACGCATTCGGCATACGGCTATCCGCGGCCCTGGCGCTGGCGGTCTCACTGGCCGCATGCAGCACGCAGCCGGCGTACCGGCAGCCGGACCTGGGCTTGCCGGCCGCGTGGGCCAATACCGGCAGCAGCGCCGATGCGGCAACGGCGCCGGCCCTCGGCCAGGCATGGTGGAAGCAATTGCACGATCCGGCGATCGATGCCTTGATCGCCGCCGCCTACATCGACCAGCCCACCCTGGCGCAAGCCGCCGCGCGCGTGGACGAGGCGAATGCGACGCTGGGCGTCAACCGCGCCCAGCAGCTGCCGCAAGCCCAGCTCAAGGGCAATGCGCAACGCGCCAGCAGCCAGAACATCGCATCGGTCAATCCGCCCTATACCCTGATCAGCAATTCGGCCTCCATCGGCCCCAGCCTGGGCTGGGAACTGGATCTGTGGGGCCGCCTGCGCGAATCGACCAATGCGGCGCGCCGCCGGCTCGACGCGCGCGATGCCGATGCGCAAGGCGCGCAGTTGTCGATCGCGGCGCAGATCGCCGATGGCGTGCTGGCGTTGCGGGCCTGCAATTATGCATTGCAGGTACGCGACAACGACATCGCTTCACGCGACACCGAACTGGGCCTGACGCGGCGCCGGGTGGCGGTCGGCAATGCCGCGCCGGTCGACGAAGCCAATGCCGGCAGCAATCTGGCCAACGCGCGCACCAACCGCATCAGCCAGCAGGAACAATGCATGCGCACCGTCGATGCGCTGGTGGCCTTGAGCGGACTCGATGCCGCCGGCGTGCGCGATTGGGTGGCGCGGCCGCTGCCGCCCGGCGCCGCCACCGCCGTCAAAACCGCCGACGCCGATCTGCTGATGCCGGCTCCGCCGGCGTTCCGGCCCGCATTGCCCGCCAACGTATTGCTGAACCATCCGAACGTCGTCTCGGCCGAACGCGAAGCGGCCGCGAGCTGGGCCGAAATCGGCGTGGCGCGCGCCAACCGCCTGCCGCGCATCGATCTGAGCGCGATGCTGACCGGGCAATGGCTGTCGGCCTTCGGCCAGTCGGCGCATTTCGATACCTGGTCGGTCGGCGCCGGCTTGAGCGCGCCATTGTTCGACGGCGGCAGCGGCGCGGCCAACGTGCGCGGCGCCGAAGCACGCTACCGCCAGGCCGTGGCGACGCTGCGTTCCACGGTCCGGACCACGGTGCAAAACATCGAAGACGCGCTGGCCGCGCAGCAATCGGCCGAACAGCGCATCGTTACATCGCAGCAGGCCACCGACGCCGCGCGCTTCGGCTTGCGCGCCAATGAAGCGCGCTGGCAGGCCGGCGCCATCAGCCGCTTTGAACTGGAAGATACGCGGCGCCTGTTCAACAGCGCCCAGGAAAGCGCCATCGCCGCCGCACGCGACCGCGCCCAGGCCTGGGTCGATCTGGTGCGCGCCTCCGGCAATTACATCGACTCGAATACGCAAACACGGTAACCACATGCCTCCTCGCCTCCCACTCTCCTCCCTTTCCGGGAACCGGCCGCACAAGCGTTCGCGCACCTTCATGATCGGCGCGATCGCGCTGGCCGTCATTGTCGCCATCGGCGGCGCGGCGGCCATGATGCATCGCTCCGCCGGCGCCGCGAAAGCGGCTGCCGCATCGAAGGCCGCCGCGCCCGCCCTGACCGTCACCAGCGCCGCCCCGCGCCGGCTCGACTGGCCGACCGTGCTGGAAGCATCCGGCGCGATCGCCGCCTGGCAGGAAGCCAGCATCGGCACCCAGATCGGCGGCTACCAGTTGATCGACGTACTCGTGAATGTCGGCGACCAGGTCAAGAAGGGACAGGTATTGGCGCGGCTCGATCCGGCGCTGCTGCTGGCCGAACAGACGCAGTTGCAGGCCAATCTCGACCAGGCCGAAGCCAACCGCAAGCGCATGCAATCGCTGCAAGGCAGCGGCGGCGTCAGCGATCAGGACATATTGCAATTCGTCACGCAAGCCAAGACCGCCGCCGCGCAACTGGCTTCCAAGCAATTGCAATTGCGCTACGCCAATGTGGTGGCGCCCGATGACGGCGTCATCAGTTCGCGCACCGCGACGCTGGGGGCGGTGGCGCCGGTCGGGCAGGAACTGTTCCGGCTGATCCGCCGCAACCGGCTCGAATGGCGCGGCGAACTGACCGCGGCGCAATTGCCGCATATCGGCATCGGCCAGCAGATCGCGCTGACTCTGCCCGACGGCAGCAATGCAGTGGCCAGAGTGCGCCAGACCGCGCCTTCGCTGGATTCGCAATCGCGGCTCGGCATCGTGTATGCCGATGTGGCGCCGGGCAGCCTGGCGCGCGCCGGCATGTACGCCAGCGGCCGCGTGGCGCTGGGGCAAAGCCCGGCGCTGGCGATTCCCGCGCAAAGCGTGATCATCCGCGACGGCCGCAGCTACGTGCTGAAACTGGCCGACAACAGCGCCACGCCGAAGGTGTCGCTGCAGGCGGTGACGGTGGGCCGCCGCAGCGGCACGGACGCCGAAATCGTGCAGGGACTCGGCGACGGCGACCGCATCGTGGTGCAAGGCGCGGGTTTCCTGAACGACGGCGATATCGTGCGCCTGGCCGACAACGCCGCGGCAGGAAAATAAGCCATGAATTTCGCCACCTGGTCCATACGCAATCCGATTCCGTCGATCCTGCTGTTCGTGCTGCTGACGCTGGCCGGCCTGTGGGGCTTCCACGAACTGCCGATCCAGAACCTGCCCGACATCGACCTGCCGACCATCAACGTCACGCTGGCGCAGCCGGGCGCGGCGCCGGCCCAGCTCGAAACCGAAGTCGCGCGCAAGGTCGAGGATTCGCTCGCCACGCTGACCGGCCTGAAGCATCTGTACACCACCATTACCGACGGCCAGGTCGCGATCTCGGTGCAATTCGTACTGGAAAAAAACCTGTCCGATGCGCTGATCGAAACCAAGAACGCGGTCGATCGCGTGCGGTCCGACTTGCCGACCGATCTGCAGCAGCCGACCGTCAGCTCGGTGACCTCCGCCGGCGACGCCATCCTGGTGTATTCGGTGGCCTCCTCGCGCATGGATGAGGAAGCGCTGTCCTGGTATGTCGACGATACGCTGGCCAAGACGGTGCTCGGCATACAGGGCGTGGCGCGGTTCGAGCGCGTCGGCGGCGTACAGCGCGAAGTGCGCATTGAAGTCGATCCGGCGCGCCTGAACGCGCTTGGCGTAACGGCCGCGGATGTTTCGCGCGCGCTGCGCCAGGTGCAGCAGGAATCGTCCGGCGGCCGCGGCCAGCTGGGCCAGGCCGAGCAATCGGTGCGCACCATCGCCACCGTGCGCCAGGCAGCCGATCTGGCGGCATTCCCGATCGCCCTGGCCAACGGCCGTGAAGTGCGGCTCGATCAGCTCGCCACCGTGCATGACGGCATCGCCGAGCGCACCCAGATGGCGATGCTGGACGGCAAACCCGTGGTCGGCTTCAAGATTTACCGCGCCAAGGGTTTCGACGAAACCCGGATCGCCGAAGGCGTGAAAAAACTGCTGGCGCAATTGCAGTCGGATGATCCGGCAATGCGCTTCACGCCGGTGTCCGGCACCGTCGACTACACCATGGAGCAGTACAAGGGCTCGATGGACATGCTGTACGAAGGCGCGCTGCTGGCCGTGCTGGTGGTGTGGGCCTTCCTGCGCGACTGGCGCGCCACGCTGGTTTCGGCCGCCGCGCTGCCGCTGTCGATCCTGCCGACCTTTGCCGCGATGTACTGGCTCGGCTATTCATTGAATACACTGACCTTGCTGGCGCTGGCCGTCATCGTCGGCATCCTGGTCGACGACGCCATTGTCGAAATCGAAAACATCGAGCGCCACGGCCATATGGGCAAGCCGATCCTGCAGGCCGCCGCCGACGCCGTCACCGAAATTGCGCTGGCGGTGGTGGCCACCACCATGAGCCTGGTGGTGGTGTTCCTGCCGACGGCGATGATGAGCGGCGTGGCCGGGCTGTTCTTCAAGCAGTTCGGCTGGACCGCGGTGATCGCGGTGCTGGCGTCACTGCTGGTGGCGCGGCTGCTCACGCCGATGATGGCGGCCTATCTGCTGAAATCGCGCGAAGCCAGGGAGCAGAAAGACGGCCGCGTCATGATCTGGTATCTGGGCGCGGTGGCCTGGTGCATGCGGCATCGCAAATTCACCGCCTTCGGCGCCGCGCTGTTCTTCGCCGGCTCGATCGCGCTGGTGCCGCTGATTCCGTCGGGACTGGTGCCGCCGGCCGATCGCGGCTTCACCACCGTCAACATCGAATTGCCGCCCGGCAGTTCGGTGGAAAATACCCGCGGCGTGGCCGAAGCGGCGCGCCTGGCCCTGGCCGACGTGGCCGGCATCCAGAGCGTGTTCACCACCATCGGCAACGCGCAGCAAGCCGGCAATGGCGTCCAGCAGGCCGGCGAAGTGCGCAAAGGCGCGCTGGTGCTGACGCTGAAGCCGCGCGATGAACGCACCAAACAGACCGCCATCGAAATCGCCATCCGCGACAAACTGCAGGGCGTGCCCGGCGCGCGCTTCACGGTCGGCAGCGGCGGCATCGGCGAAAAGATGCAATTGATTCTGACCAGCGACAACGCCGATGCCCTGAAAAATCGCGCGCAGATGCTGGAACGCGAACTGCGCGGCGTGGCCCGCCTGTCGAACATCAATTCAACCGCTAGCCTGGAACGGCCGGAAATCATCGTGCGTCCCGACGTCGAACGCGCCGCCGAGCGCGGCGTGACCACGGCGACCATCGGCTCCGTGGTGCGCATCGCCACCAGCGGCGATTTCGACACCAACGTGGCGCGCCTGAACCTGGACAACCGCCAGGTATATATGCGCGTGCGCATCGCCGATGCGGCGCGGCAGGACATCGACACGCTGGCCAACATGCGCGTCAACGCGCGCGACGGCCTGATTCCGCTGTCCAGCGTGGCCAGCCTGTCGGTCGAAAGCGGCCCGTCGCAGATCAGCCGCTACGACCGTCATCGCTATGTCACCGTGAACGCGGATCTGGGCGGCCTGCCGCTGGGCGCGGCGCTGGCGGCCGCATCCGCCCTGCCCTCGGTCAAGGGCCTGCCGTCGAGCGTGCGGCTGATCCAGACCGGCGACGCCGAAATCGCGGCCGAACTGGCCTCGGGCTTCGGCATGGCGATCGTGATCGGCATCTTGTGCGTGTATTGCGTGCTGACGCTGCTGTTCAAGGACTTCCTGCAGCCGGTGACGATCCTGTCGGCGATTCCGCTGTCGCTGGGCGGCGCGTTCGTGGCATTGCTGGCGGCGCACAGCGAACTCGACATCCCGGCCATGATCGGGCTGGTAATGCTGATGGGCATCGTGACCAAGAATTCGATCCTGCTGGTCGAATATGCCGTGGTCGGCATCCACGAGCGCGGCATGTCGCTGCAGGAGGCGCTGCTCGATGCCTGCCACAAGCGCGCGCGGCCGATCATCATGACCACCGTGGCCATGATCGCCGGCATGTTGCCTATTGCGATGGGATTGGGCGCCGACGCCAGCTTCCGCCAGCCGATGGCGACCGCCGTGATCGGCGGATTGCTGACTTCAACCGCCCTGAGCCTGCTGGTGGTGCCCGTCGTGTTTACGTATGTCGATGGCTTTGAGGGATGGATTGTGCGGCTGGTGATGAAGCGGCAACGCAAGGGCAGGCACGAAGGCGAACCGCCGGCTGCGCTGCCGCGGCCATCGATCGATTCGGCCTGATTCGTCTCGCCTGCGGTCTGGCCCGACTTAGGCCAGCGCCGGCCACTCCCGCAGTAATTTGCCGAAATTGGCAATCGAATGATCGTGATGGCCAAGACGTGACAGGATGCACCAGATCATCGCCGGATTGCTGGCGATGACGGTGGTCTTCAGTTCGCTTTCGATTCGGTCCAGAATCTTGAGCGGATCCAATACGGCGCCCTGAAAATAAATCGCATCGACCGGCCCTACTTCGGCCAGCGCTTTTTTGGTGTGATCAAAAACCTGATCCGGCGTCAGCTTGATGGCGTCGCCGAGCAGTTCGAACGGACTCGGCGCGACCGCCGAGACACCCAGCATTTCCAGATGCGCCACGATCAATGCATTGAGCCGCGCATCGAAGGGCGTGAGCAGCAGCACGCGCCGCGCGCGGTAAGCGCCGAGCGCCGCCACGCAGGCATCCAGCGCGGTCGTCACCGGAATATCGAGCGCTGCCTTCAAGTCCGCCAGCAAGCCTGGGTTGAGCACCTCCGTCGGCGCCGCCACCAGCATGATGCCGTCCCATTGATGTTCCGCGACCAGATCCTTGATCCGCCCCAGTATCTGCGGCTTTCTGTTTTCGATGGTGTACAGGCTGTCGCTGTAGATCTCCAGCGCTTCGATATCCACGGTGACGCCCGGCGGCGCCAGCGGCCCTACGCCTGAAAAATGCGAGCGCGTTTTCGGGCCGCAGCTGATCAGGGCGATTCTGCCTGCTTTCTTGACTGGATTTGCTTCGCGCATCGTCTTGCCTGTCTCCGTTTTCATTTATCGCCGGGATGGTTGTAGTTGTCCTCGAAATGGCGCGGCTCGTAACCGACGCCGCCGGGTTCCGGCTCGGTCGGGCGCGGCGTCACCACCAGTTGGAACAGCATGTTCATGAACAGCATCATCGGCTTCGGCTTGAGCACCAGTGCGCGCGCCGGTTTCAGCGGATCCGCGTTGAAATGCTGATGCACGCAATTGTTGTGCACGATCGCCACGTCGCCGGCCGACCAGTCGTAGCGGATGCCGTCATGTATTTCATAGCCGGTGCCGTCGAGAATATAAAACGCCGCCTCGTTGACATGGCCGTGCTGCGAGGTGCGGCCGCCCGGCGCATACTCTTCCAGATGGATGTGGAAGGTCTGCGTGATGCCGTCTTTCGGCTCCACGAAATGCTTGCTGAACGACTGCACGCCCTTGTTGAATTTCTTGGCCGATCCCTTGACCACGCGCGGCATGGCCCGCAGCCGGGTCAACTCATCCTTCAGATTGTAGGCGCCCGCGATCGGGCGCACGAACATCCGATTCTTGTTGGTGTGGTAATTGGCGCTTTCGTCTTCGGCGGCCTGCTCTTTGTCCATGTCGCTTCTCCTCTTCGGATATCAATCGGCCGACAGTCCGGCCGCAATCTGCCTGTCCCTAACCTTGCGGCATTTCGGCCAGCAAGCGGCCGTAACCTCGCACCGGCTGGCGAATTACGAGGCGCCGCTGGATTTCCCAGCAACGCGCCGGCACCGGATGAATCACCGGCACGCCCAGATCCTGCTCCAGCAGATCGATCACTTCCATCACGCGCCAGCCGGAACCGAGCAGATAGATCGCCTCCGCATCGGGCTGCTTCAGGAACGCCTTCTTGATATGCGAATACACTTCCTGCGCCGACAGATTGCCGACCTGCTGGAACGGCACGTCGATGCCGTCCATGCCGAGCACTTCGAAACCGGCCTGCCGGAAATAGTTGGCAAAGATGTCGTTGATCTCGCCGGTGAAATAGGTGGCGCCGACAAAGCGCTTGACGTTCAAGGCTTTCAGCGCCCGGATATGATTGGTGCCGGAGGTAAAAATCGGCACGCCGTATTCATTCTCCCAGCGCGCGATCAGTTCCGCTTCCTTCTCGTAGCCGAGCACCATGAACGGCGGCGCGCCCTCCGGATGAATCAGATCGCAGCCGGCTTCGGCCAGCCGGGCGATATGCGGTTCATAGCCGCCGACCGCTCTTTCGAATGCGGCAACCTTCGAATCCCGGATATCGAGGAATAGCGGAATCATGCCGATTCCCTCCGGCAGGATACGGATCAATTCCTCGCATGACCCGGGCCGCATGGTGGGCTTGATGCAACCGACAACGCCGCGCCAGCTTGTATAAGACATAGTTTCTCCAGCCAGATGATGAAATGAAAAGATAAAAACGACGACAGAGACGGATCACGGATTTTTGGGAGCGACAATGATGTCCTGATAAAGCTTTTCCCATTTGCCGCTCTGATTAAGCAAACCGGCCGAATCGACCATGACGATCTTGCCGCCGGCGGCGCCCTGGTATTTTTTGGCGGTGGCTTCGCGGCCCAGATCGTGCAATACGGTCTGGCCGTCGGTCAGCATGAAATCCATGAACAGCGCGGCCGCGTTCGGATGCGGCGCATTGCGATGCAGCGCCATGCCGTTCATCATGCCGACGCCGAATTCCAGGAAAAAGCAATCCACCGGCGCACCGGTTTTCTTCAGTTTTCCGACCGCCTGGCTGTTGACGGTCAACGCCATCGGGACTTCGCCGGAAGCCACCATATTGACCAGCAGGTTATGGCCCTTGCGCACTGAAATGCCGTTGGTCCTGACGATATCCTTGAACAGTTGCAGGCCGTCCTTTTCGCCCAGCGCCTGCACGACGGTGGCGAACCACGCATAGTTGGTGGCCTCGATGCCGATCTTTCCCTTCCACATCGGATTCAGCAGATCCTTGTAGGTCTTCGGCAGGTCTTCCTTTTTTATGGCGTTGGTGTTGTAGGCGACGCAGTACAGATGCATGCGGGTCGGAATCCAGTCGCCGGGCCGATTCGCCGCTTCGGGAATCAATCCGGCCAGATAAGGCGACTGGAACGCCTGCAGCATTTTTTCCTGCTGCAGCGCTTCCAGTTCCATGCCGTTGGTTTCAAGCACGTCGACGCTATAGTGATTGGCGCGCGTCTCGGTCATGACGCGGTTGAGGATGGTGTCCGAACCGGCCCGCCACAGTTCCAGCCTGATGCCGTACTTCTTCTCGAAAACGGCTTTGATCTTCGTAGCGTCGGCGTTTTCCAGCGAGGTATACAGCGACACCATGCCTTCCTTCTTCGCGGCTTCGAGGATTTTCTGATCGCGATCGGCGCCCTTGTAAGTGGCGATGGCCACCACGGCGGCCGACTGGGCCATTGCCGGGAGGGCGCTCAAGCTCAACGTTATTGCAATAATGGCGACAGCGGCGCCCAATGTGGAACAAAATGCAGAATAACGTCGCATGATTGCGGTTTCCTCATTTGTTGATGTGTCTCGGTATTTTTTTAGTTTTAATGCACTGCCATCATTCCCTTATATGGAACAATGTTCCACTTTAAAAAGACAATGATGTTTGGTACTATTTACTGCTTCCGGCCACCGGCGGCAATAGATGACGCTATCGGGCCAATGCTTGAATCCTGGACAACGATCGCATTTTATACTCAAATGAGTATTTTTAGCGGAATCAAATATCTATTTCAATACTATTTTTAATAGATAATCACTAAATGCATAAAAATCAGAGACTTGAGCAGCAAAATATGCGGATAGCGCAATGAGCGCCAAACTCCCCGCGGATATTTTCCAATCGCGCCTGAAAGAAGCGATTTCCCCCGAAAACCTGAAGCACTGGTGCGCCCGCGTCGGCATTCCCCTGTCCACGCTGACCGGCGCGGCGCAGCGCAAAACCGTGCCCGCGGGGACCACCCTGATCGAGATTGCCAACGCCGCCAATTGCTCCATCGACTGGCTGCTGGGATTGAGCGAGCAGCCGCAGGCGCGTCGTGGCGTGCCTGCGCGGATGCCGGAAGCGAGGCCGGGGCAATTGCAGTTGCCGCGCGTGACCAAGGAGCAGTTCATCGAACGGCGCGTCGTCAATACCGCCCTGATGACGCCAGTGGCGCGCGACGCGAAAGACTGGTCCGGCTTCGTCCAGATTCCGGTCTATGCGATGAAGGCGCCGGAAGAGCACGGCGCCTTCATCGACGAAAAAAATCTCAAGTACATGCTGGCCTTCCGCGAAGAATTCATCCGCGGCCAGTTGCAGGTGTCGCACAACAATCTGTATTGCGTCGAGATCAAGGGCATCTCCATGGAGCCGCTGCTGCGCCACGGCCATCCCGCGCTGATCAAGCCGCACAGCAGCGAGACATTGCGCGAAGGCCCGTATTTATTGCGCATGGAAGGCTATCTGATGCTCAAGCACGTGCAGCGGCTGCCGGGCGGCCGGCTGCGCATCTGGTCTGAGAATCAATCGACCTCGGCATACCAGGCGCTGGAGGTCGAATGGCCGCCCGCGAAGGGCGTGGATTTTCAGATTTTGGGGCGGGTGCTTTGGTCGGATCGGATTTTTTGATTGTCTTTTTATCGTCCGAAAACAGAAAAGCCTCCCGAATATTCGGAAGGCTTTGAATTTGTTGGTGGGGCGTGAGTGGCTCGAACACTCGACCTACGGATTAAGAGTCCGCTGCTCTACCAACTGAGCTAACGCCCCAACAGGGGTCGAATTATAGCGGCAGTTTATGGATTTCACCAGCTTTTCTCCAAGTTTTCTCCGCGTTTCTTTTGTCCTTCTCGTCCCTCTTCCCGTCCGGCGCCCCAATCCCGCCCTCGCCGACGCGAATTTTGCGAATGGGCTACACTTTTCTCTTTGCCTTCGATGGGGAATTGTATGACTACCGCGATGAAAATTGATTTTGTCTCCGATGTTTCCTGCCCTTGGTGCGTGGTCGGCTTGCGCGCGCTGCAAGAGGCCATTGCACAGATCGGCGACGACGTGCGCGTCGACCTGCATTTCCAGCCATTCGAACTGAATCCGCAAATGGCCGACGGCGGCCAGGATATCGTCGAACATATCTCCGAGAAATACGGCTCCTCGCCGGCGCAGATTGCCGCCAACGGCGAAGCGATCCGCGCGCGCGGCGCGGCGCTCGGCTTTACCTTCAATATGGACAAGCGCAACCGCATCTACAACACCTTCGATGCGCACCGCCTGCTGCATTGGGCCGAACTCGAAGGCAAACAACTGGCGCTGAAGACTGCATTGTTCGAAGCCTATTTCACCGACGGGCTGAATCCTTCCGATCATACGGTGCTGGTGGCCATGGCGCTCAAGGCCGGGCTGGATGCGGACCAGGCCCGCAAGGTGCTGGAGTCCGGCGCCTATGCCGACGAAGTGCGGGCGCAGGAACAGTTTTATCAGGGCCAGGGCATTCGCGCGGTGCCGGCCATCATCATCAACGACCGGCATCTCATCTCCGGCGGCCAGCCGGTGGAAGTATTCGAACAGGCGCTGCGCCAGATCGCCGATACCGAGACGGTGTAGCCGGGCATCGACGGCCCGCATGCCGGACTGGCATGGCGTTTTATGCCCGGTGCTGTACAGTGGCGGGTTTTATCAAGGCAAGGAAGCAAAATGAGTGAGATCGATCGCCGTATCCTGAAAACCATCAACGAGCAAAAGGGCCAGATCACAGCCCTGACCTGCCTGATCAACGGCCTGTTCCATTCGCTGCCGCGCGATTTCTGCGCCAAGGCCCTGCAGGAGTTCGACACCGAAACCGAACTGGCGCGCGAGATGTTCCGTCTGACCGATGCCAACGATGTGGTCAAAGCCAGTTTCGAAGCGCATGTGAAGGCGCTGAACGATTTGCGCCAGGACAAGCCAAAGCCGGCGTCGCATTAAGCGCTCATCGCCAATGGCGCGGCTGGCGCTGCGACTCAACTATCCGACCCACGGATCAAGAGTCCGCTGCGCCGGCCTTATTCCAACGCCAGCATCGTTTCCAGCAGCCAGCCGCCGGCAGGGCCGAGCGTGCGCTGGCGCGACCAGACCGCGTCGACCCGCACATGGCGCGGCCAGCCGCGCGCCTTCAGGGGCGCCAGCCTGTCGTTGGCGAAGCGCGTCACCATCCATTTGGGCAAAGCCGCCCAGCCGAATCCCATCGTCGTCATTTCCAGCATCATCAGATAACCCGGCGCCGACCACCCCCGCTGCTCCGACGGGCGCGGCGGCTGATCGGCAATGGCGGTGCCGAGGCTGATCTGCCGATGCGCGGCCAGCTGTTCGGCGGTGAGCGTGCCGGCATGGCCCGCCAGCGGATGGGATTTCGCGGCATACAACCCAATTTCAGAACGCTCCGAAATCAGGGCGGAACCGATATCCGGCGGGTATTCGTCCTGCGCCTGCAACAGGCCGATCTGCGCCCGGCCGCTCTGGATCAGCGCCAGCACGTCCGCTCCTTCGGCGATCACGCATTCGAAAGCCAGGTCGGGATAACGCTGTTCGAAGGCCTGCATGATTTCTTCGTAATGCACCGAATAGTAGGTATCGGACAGCACCACCGTCAGGCGCGATTCGAGGCCGCCGGTCAGTTGCAGCGCGGACCGGTCGAGCCGGTCGGTCGCGGCCAGGATGTCCTGCACCCGGCCCAACAGCAAGCGGCCGTGCTCGGTCAGCCCCGGCTTGCGGCTGCTGCGGTCGAACAGCACCACGCCGAGATCGGCCTCCAGATTGGCGATGGCGCCGCTGACCGTGGACTGGCTTTTGCCGAGCTTGCGCGCGGCGGCCGAGAACGATCCCAGCATCGCCGCTTCGACGAAGGCTATCAGTGCTTCGGGAGAGTGCTGCGTCATCTATCGATTTTTCCGCCAGTAATTGGTTATTGATTATCACAAATAACGATCATAATGCGACATCTTTTCTTGCCATGCGGATGAAATCGTCATGAAAAACAACAATATTGCCTTGCAAAAAACGGTTGCGGAACGCCTTTTCCATGCCGTGATGTTCGAAACGATCGCCATCGGGCTGACCGGCACGGCGCTGTACTTGCTGATGGACCGGCCTCTCTCGCAAGCCGGCGGACTGGCGATTGCAATGTCGTCGATCGCGATGCTGTGGAACATGATCTTCAACGCCGCTTTCGATCGCGCCCAAATGCGCATGGGATTTCAGCGCACGGTCGGCGTGCGCGTCCTGCATGCATTGATGTTCGAAATCGGCCTGACGGTGGCCCTTGTGCCGCTGGCGGCGTGGGTGCTGGAAATCAGCCTGCTGAAGGCGCTGATCCTGGATATCGGCGTCTTGATCTTCTTCCTGTTCTACGCCTTCGTTTTCAACTGGTGCTACGACATCGTCCGCGCGAAGGTGATGGCAAAAACCCGCTTCAAGCGTTCGGCTGGCGCCTCTGCCTGATATAGCCGATCACCGCGGGCAACAGCGAAATCACGACAATCGCCAATATCAGCAGGCTCAGATTCTTTTTGACCAGAGGATGGCTGCCGAACAGATAGCCGGCATACGAAAAACTACCGACCCAGGCGATTGCGCCGATCACGTTATACGACAGAAACCGCGAATATCCCATCGAGCCGACGCCGGCGACAAACGGCGCAAAAGTCCGAATGATCGGCGCAAAGCGCGCGATGATGATGGTCTTGCCGCCATGCCGTTCGTAAAACGCATGCGTGCGATCGAGGTGTTCGCGCTTGAAGATGCGTGAATCGGGCCGGTCGAACACTTTCAGGCCGATCATGCGGCCGATCTGATAATTGAGCGAATCGCCCAGAATCGCCGCTACAATCAATGTCGCCACCATCAAATGAATATTGAAGGCGCCGGTCGCCGCAATGGCGCCGGTAACGAACAGCATGGAATCGCCCGGCAGAAACGGCATGACGACCAGTCCGGTTTCACAGAATATAATCAAAAACAGTATTGCAAACAGCCATGGGCCGTAAGCCGTGGCCATCTGCGCCAGATGAACGTCGATGTGCAGGATGAAATCGATCAAGAATGTCATGAATTGCATATGGTCGGGCCGCCTGATGTCAAAGCCGCATTTTACCGTGCCTGCCGTGGCATTCTTTTGTTTCGCGGAAAGTTTATTTGATGACCACAACCGGAGGAGACGATCATGAACACCGAACTGAGCTTGCTTGCCTGGACATTGGTGCTGGCGGTGGTGCAAATTCTGTTGGCGGCAGCGGCGCGCACCAGGGAAACCGGCAACGCCTACAACGTCAGTCCGCGCGATGAGGACGGTCCGCCGGTCGGCATCGTCACCGGGCGGCTGAAACGGGCGCAGAAGAATCTGTTCGAAACATTGCCCTTGTTCGCCGCGGCCATTTTGATCGCGCATGTGGCCGGCCGCGAGAATGCTTCGACCCTATGGGGAGCATGGATTTATTTCCTGGCGCGAGTCGCGTATGTGCCGCTGTATGCCGCCGGCGTGCCGGTGGTCAGGACGCTGGTCTGGACCGCTTCGCTGGTGGGGCTGTGCATGATTCTTTATGCGATCGTCGCCATGCAGTGAGCATTTGCCCTGCAAAGAAATCGTGGGTATCAATTCAGGCTCGCCATCGGAGTAAAATGGCCGATCTGCCGCAATCCCACAGGCTCGATGAAAGGTTGGAATGTCCGCTGCAGCACCCGATGAACTGAAACAGGCCGCCGCTACCGCAGCGGCCGCGCTTGCCGCCGATCAGGCGCTGGCAAAGCACACGCCGATGATGCAGCAATACCTGCGCATCAAGGCGGATTATCCCGATACCCTGGTGTTCTACCGCATGGGTGATTTTTATGAATTGTTCTTCGATGACGCGGAGAAGGCCTCGCGCCTGCTCGGCATTACGCTGACGCAGCGCGGCGCCTCCAACGGCAATCCGATCAGGATGGCCGGCGTGCCCTTCCATTCGCTGGATCCTTATCTGAGCAAGCTGATCAAGCTGGGCGAATCGGTTGCGCTGTGCGAGCAGATCGGCGACCCGGCGCTCAGCAAGGGGCCGGTCGAACGCAAGGTGGTGCGCGTCATCACCCCCGGCACGCTGACCGATTCCGATCTGCTGCCCGAAAAATCCGAACGCGCCCTGCTGGCGCTGCATGTGGTCGAACAACGCAAAACGGCGACGCTGGGCCTGGCCTGGCTGTCGATGGCCAGCGGCGCATTGCGCGTCATGGAGTTGAACGCCGCGGCCGCCGATTTCGATAGCCGCCTCAAACAGGAACTGGAGCGCATCGCGCCGGCCGAATTGCTGATCGGCGAAAGCATGGCGGCCCGGGTCGCGGCGCTGTTCAACGGCAAGGCAAGCATCGTGCCGGAGTGGCACTTCGACGTCGCCAACGGCGCCAAGGCCTTGTGCGACCAGTTGTCGGTGGCGACACTCAACGGCTTCGGCGCCGAAAGCATGAACGCGGCGATCGGCGCGGCCGGCGCCTTGCTGCGCTATGCCGAATCGACCCAGGGCAAGGGCCTGCAGCACGTGCGGGCGCTGACCGTGGAAAGCGAAAACGAATTCATCGGCCTGGATGCCGCTACCCGCCGCAATCTGGAGCTGACCGAAACCCTGCGCAATCAGGAAACCGCCGGCGGCAATGCGCCAACCCTGTTTTCCCTGCTGGACCATTGCCGCACCGCGATGGGCTCGCGGCTGCTGCGGCACTGGCTGCATCATGCGCGGCGCGACCAGGATATCGCGCGCGCGCGTCACGCCGCGGTCAATGCCCTGATGCGCACCGATGCCTGCTCCGGCCTGTCCGGCACGCTGGCGGCGGTACCCGATATCGAACGCATCACCACCCGCATCGCATTGCTGTCGGCGCGCCCGCGCGACCTGGCGGGCCTGCGCGCGGGCCTGCAGCAACTGGGATCGCTGCGCGCCTACGTCGAACTGTGCGCGCGCGACGCCGATGCGCCGCTGCTCAACGAATTGCACGGCGCGCTGGCCACGCCGCACGATTGCCTCGATCTGCTGGAACGCGCGGTAATGCTGGAACCGGCCGCGATGGCGCGCGACGGCGGCGTGATCGCGCGCGGCTACGACGCCGAACTGGATGAACTGCGCGGCCTGTCCGAAAACGCCGGCCAGTTCCTGCTGGACCTGGAAACACGCGAACGCAGCCGCACCGGCATCGCCAATCTGCGCGTCGAATACAACAAGGTGCATGGTTTCTATATCGAAGTCACGCACGGCCAGACCGACAAGGTGCCGGACGACTATCGCCGCCGCCAGACGCTGAAAAACGCCGAGCGCTACATCACGCCGGAATTGAAGGCATTCGAGGACAAGGCCTTGTCGGCGCAGGAACGCGCCCTGTCGCGCGAGAAATATCTGTACGAGCAATTGCTGCTGGCGCTGGGGCCGCAGATCGGCACGCTGCAGGCCATCGCGCATGCGCTGGCGCAGCTCGATACGCTGGTCGCGCTGGCCGACCATGCCGCGCGCAACAACTGGTGCGCGCCGCTGCTGGTGCCGCAGTCGACCATCGTGATCGAACAGGGCCGCCATCCGGTGGTGGAAAAACAGATCGAGCGCTTCATCGCCAACGATTGCTGTTTCGACGCCGAACAGCGCCTGCTGCTGATCACCGGCCCCAACATGGGCGGTAAATCGACCTACATGCGGCAGGTGGCGCTGATCACGCTGCTGGCATATATCGGCAGCTTCGTGCCGGCGCAAAGCGCGACGATCGGCCCCATTGACCGAATTTTCACGCGCATCGGGGCCGCCGACGACCTCGCCGGCGGCCGCTCCACCTTCATGGTCGAGATGACCGAATCGGCGGCCATCCTCAACAGCGCGACGGACCGGTCGCTGGTGCTGATGGACGAAGTCGGCCGCGGCACCTCCACCTTCGACGGACTGGCGCTGGCCTGGGCGATCGCAAAATACCTGATCGACAACAGCCGCAGCTTTACGCTGTTCGCCACGCATTATTTCGAACTGACCCAGTTGCCCGAAATTCATCCGACGGCATGCAATGTGCATCTGTCGGCGATCGAGCACAAGGACAGCATCGTGTTCCTGCACGCGGTGCAGGCCGGCCCGGCATCCCAGAGCTACGGGCTGCAGGTCGCGCAGTTGGCGGGCGTGCCGCCGGTAGTGATTCGCGCCGCGCGCAAGCATCTGGCAATGCTGGAGGCGCAATCGGTCAGCACCACCCCGCAATTCGATCTGTTCAGCGCCCCGCCCGCGTTCGCTGCGTTTGAAGAAGCTGAAGAAGCGCCGGCGGCCGCGGCGGTATCTGAACCCGATGCAGCTACCCAGCAATTGCTGCAGTCGCTGGATGCAATCGATCCGGACCGGCTGACGCCGCGCGAAGCGCTGGATGCCTTGTATCGATTGAAGCAACTGAACGGCGAGCGCCGCGAATGATGTGGAAATGCCGTTGAAACCGACATTGAAAATGCTGATGGCCATCGCTGCCGGCGCGGCCTGTTTCAGCTTGTCCGCGCAAGCCGCCGATTTCAGTTTCGGCGTGATCGGCCAGGCGTTCATGCGCAGCGACGCCGCCGCGGCCGACAATGCCCTGCGCACCGCCCTGGCCGAAAGCGACGCGGACAATCTCGCCTTCGTGGTCGTCAATGGCATCAAGACCGCAACCGAACCCTGTACCGACCAGTTGTATACGCAGCGCCGCGACCTGCTTGAGGCGGCGCAGAACGGCGTGATCATGTCGCTGGCGGCCAACGATTGGGTCGCATGCAAAAACAGCGCAGGCAAGCCCGCCGCCATCGAACGGCTGAATCAGATCCGCGAAATGTTCTACGACGGCGAAATGTCCTTCGGCGCCAGCAAGCTGGATCTGATGCGGCAATCGGCAACACCGAAGTTCCGGGAGTATGCGGAAAATGCGCGCTGGGAAATCGGTGAAATTTTATTTGCCACCATCAATCTTCCGGCCAAGAACAATCACTACCGCAGCGACGGCGGCCGCAATGGCGAATATGAAGACCGGCTGATTGCCAATCGCGACTGGCTGCAGCGCTTGTTTGCCATTGCAAAAAACAAGAAGCTGCCGGGCATTGTGCTGTTCAGCGATGCCGATCCCTTGCTGCCGTTGGCGCAACGCGCGCCGGAATTACGCGGACAGCGCGACGGTTTCACTGAAGTGCGGCAGTTGTTGAGCGCCTTGTCGGGCAAATACGCGGGGCGCGTGCTGCTGGTGCACAGCCAGCGCGATCCCGGCGGCGCCCGCCGCGGCATCGTCTGGAGCGGCAACCTCGGCACGCTGGCCAGCGATCCGAACTGGTCGAAAATCAATGTCGATACGGCACGCCCGGCGCTGTTCTCGGTCGTCGAACACAAGGATCTGCCGCCAATGTCGCGCCGCTGATCCGCGCGCTTGCAAACAAAAACGGACCGCGATATGCATATCGCAGTCCGTTTTTTTTTATTTTTTGCCCGGCTTCGGCCGAACTTGCATCAATGCACCGGCTGGCTGCGGAAATGATCGCCTTCGTCATGGTCGTCGTCGCCGTGATCGTGGCCATGGCCATGCGCGCCATGCACGTGCTGATGTTCGATCTCTTCGGCGGATGCCGCGCGCACTTCCGTGACATTCAACGCAAAACGCAGCGCCATGCCGGCCAGCGGATGATTGCCGTCAAGGACAACCTTGTCGTCGGCGATGTCGGTCACGGTGAAGATCGTGGTTTCGTCTTCGTTGTCGTCCGGCGTGCCTTCGAACTGCATGCCGACTTCCAGCGGCGTCGGCAGATTGCTGCGCGATTCGATCTTGACCAGCGCAGCATCGTATTCGCCGAACGCATCGCCCGGCTCGACCTGGATCACGGTGTCGTAACCGGCTTCCTTGCCTTCCAGCGCTTCCTCGATCTTCGGCAGCGTGTTTTCATAGCCGCCGTGCAGATACACCATCGGTTCCTGGCTTTCTTCGATCAGATTATCCTGCGCATCCGATAATTTGTAGCGCACCGTCACAACGGTATCTTTGACAATCTTCATTGATCAATCCTTTCGAAATATTAATGAGCGGCATTATACTCGCTAGTGAAGCGGCTTGATGCAGGATTGGCCGCAGCACATATAATGCACGCATGAAAAAATTATCCGAATTCGACGGCGTACTCGGCGAACTGACGCCGGCCCAATTCCTGCGCGACTACTGGCACAAAAAACCGCTGCTGATCCGCCAGGCGTTGCCGGGCTTCAAGGCCCTGCTTTCGTCGGCCGAACTGTTTGCGCTGGCGGCGCGCGAGGATGTCGAATCGCGCTTGGTCACCAAGGATAAAACACAGTGGAAAATGCAGAACGGCCCGTTCGAACGGATGCCGGCGGCCCGGCAGAAAGAATGGACGCTGCTGGTGCAAGGCGTCAATCTGCATGATGACAATGCGGATGCGCTGCTGCGCCTTTTCCGTTTCATTCCCGATGCGCGGCTGGACGATCTGATGATCAGCTACGCCAATAGCGGCGGCGGCGTCGGTCCGCATTTCGATTCCTACGACGTCTTTCTGCTGCAGGCCGAAGGACAGCGCCGCTGGCAGATCGGCGCGCAGCAGGACCTGACGCTGGTCGAAGGCGCGCCGCTGAAAATCCTGCAGAATTTCACCCCGGACGAAACCTTCGTGCTGGAGCCGGGCGACATGCTTTATCTGCCGCCGCATTACGCGCATGACGGCGTCGCGATCGGCGCATGCATGACCTATTCGATCGGCTTCAGAGCACCGACTTATCAGGAACTGGGAGAAGCTTTTCTCGATTTCATGGTCGAAACCATCGACCTGCCGGCACGTTATGCCGACCCCGATCTGACGCCCACGGCGAACCCGGCAGAGATAAGTAAAGTTATGTTAAGAAGAGTCGCCGACGAGCTGAACAAGGTGCGTTTTACCGAAGAAGACATCGGCATTTTTCTCGGCGAGTACCTGTCGGAACCGAAAGCCAGCGTGTTTTTCGATCCGCCCGAGAAAGAATTTTCACCCGCCGCTTTCGACCGCGCGATTGCCAGGCATGGCGTTGCCTTGTCGCGTAAAACACAGATGCTGTATCGCGGCCGGACCATCTTCATCAACGGCGAATCGTTCGATGCGGGCGGCCCCGATAAAGCCCTGCTCACCGCGCTGGCAAACGCGCGCAGGCTTGATGGCGCGGCATTGCAAGAGGCATCGGACGATCTGCGCGAATCGCTTTTTCTCTGGTATCAGGATGGATGGCTGCGCCTGAATAATGCGTGAACAGGCGTCTGGATCGATGCGGGATTCGATGCATTGAATTGCGAAGGTCTCTGCAAATATTGCAAAAACACCATTCAATGTATTGTAAAAATAATATTTATGTAGCGGGAAATGCAAACTTCACTACAAATTTTTACTATTAAACAATATCTTAATGTGTTATTGAAGGATATTCATTATAATATGCGGCTAGAAAGCTTTCGTTATGTAGTGGCGTTCCTCCAGGTTCAAAACAACTTACGAAATCATTCTGTTCAGCAATAATTACCGGTAATTATTAGTTGTATTTTATTATTAAATCGAAGGAATACTCATGAAAAAAACGCTGTTGATCGCATCCCTGTTGGCCGTCGCTCTGGCTGCTTGCGGTAAAAAAGAAGAAGTCGTTCCTGTTACTCCAGCAGTGGTCGAAACACCAGCACCTGCTGCTGCACCAGCCGCTCCTGCTGCTGATGCTCCTGCCGCTGCACCTGCTGCTCCTGCTGCTGACGCACCAGCCGCTCCAGCTGCTGATGCTCCTGCTGCTCCAGCTAAGTAATCTTAGATTTAATCTAAAGTTATTTGTGAAAAAGCCAGCCTTCGGGCTGGCTTTTTCTTTGCCTGAACGCATTCCACGCAGGATTACATTTCTATCCACTCAAAACCCTGTTCCTGGCACGCAATCATGACCGCCGCGGCACACCCCGCCAATGCCGCCGTCAAAGCGCTGCGCGCCAGTTCCGGCGTGTTGTTGCTGCTGCTCAAATGTGCTCCCACCACGGTTTTCAGGCGCACCTTGTCGAGCAAGGCCAGAATCTCTCCCGACACCTGATTCGACAGATGGCCGTAGGCGCCGCCGATACGGCGTTTCAACGAGGCCGGATACGATGAATCGGCCAGCATTTGCCGATCGTGATTGCATTCGAGCATCAAGGCGTCGCATCCGTCCAGGGCGCTGATCAGATGCGCGGTGGCCTGCCCTGCATCGGTCAGTACGCCCAGACGCGCCTTGCCGTCCGTGGCGACGAACTGGACCGGTTCGCGCGCATCGTGCGGTACGGTATATGGCAAAAGTGAAAGTTCATTGATCGCAAAGGCGGCGCCATCGCGGCAGAAATTGAGTTCGACGCCGTCGCAGGCATCGCGATCGCGCACCGCCTGATAGGTGCCGAAACTGAGCCATACCGGAATGCGATGGCGCCGCGCAAATTTGAAGACGCCGCCGACATGATCCTGGTGTTCATGCGTGACCAGGATCGCATTGACGTCGCTCGGCCGCATGCCGCGCGTGGCGAGGCGGCGCTCGGTTTCCTTCAGGCCAAAGCCGCAGTCGAGCATTACCGTGGTGCCATGCGCGCCTTCGGATGCGGCTATGGAGGAGGAAGAAATCAGCAGCGCATTGCCTTCGCTGCCGCTGCCGAGACTAGCAAATTTCATTAAATTCCACTAAGCGCGCCGATAAAATAAAGCCGCTCTGGTCCTGTGCGGAGCAGAGCGGCATTCGCTAAAAAATTCCGATTACTTGAGCTGGTCGTTCAGCAGCGCCAGAATGCGGTCGGCTGTCTTGGAAAGTTCAGGCTGGCCGGCATTGTTGAGCACGCTGATCTGGCTGCCGGCGCCGTTGGTTTCCTTGACCAGGATGCGATAACGCTGCGCGGTCTTGTCCTTGTCCTTCGGGCTGGAGGAGAACAGCTTGCCGAAGAAGCCAGGCTTGTCCTTGTTCTGCGCGTCGTCGTTCTGATCGACATAGCGCACGAAATACATGCCTTGCGCGCGATCGCGGTCTTCAACGGTGAAGCCGACGCGATCCAGCGCCAGGCCGACACGGCGCCACGCGCGGTCGAAGCTTTCATCGACCCGCACGAACGAACCGTTCGCATCCTTTTGCACCTTGGCGCGCGGCTGCAGATTATCCGGCGCATTGGCCACGGCAACCTTGGCCTTGGTTTCTTCGACGCCCAGGCGCACCATCAGGCGCGACAGGAATTCGGCTTCAAGGCTTGGATCCGGGGCCCGCGCGGTCCAGACCGAAGTCGACTTGTCGGAACCGGTCAGCACTTCCTCGGCGCCGCGATGACTGATGAAAACTTCGGTCGTGCCGTCCGCGCCGCGTTCCAGACGGGTGCGGAATTTATCGCGCTCGCCGGTCGAATACAGCGAATCGAACACTTTACCCAAGGTATTGCGGATGAAATCCTGCGGGATCTTGGCGCGGTTTTCGGCCCAGTCGGTTTCCATCACGCCGGTGCTCGGGGAATCGATATCGATCAGGAAGCCTGAATCCTGCCAGAATTCCTTGATGCGCGGCCACAGCACTTCCGGCGTCGCCTTGATCACCAGCCAGCGCTGCGAACCGTCGCGCACGATGCGGATGTCGCCTTCGGATTTCGGCGCCACGACCTGGTTGTCGGGATCGGGCTTGGTGGTCTGCGCCAGCGTATAGCTGGAAGCCGTCGCCACGCCGGTGCTGTTGGTGTCCGGAACCTGGTAGCGATTGTCGCGCGACAACTGGGTCAGGTCGGGCGGAATCGACAGATTCGGCGTGGTGACCTTGCCGGCGCTCTTGTAATCGACCTTGTCGTTATCCAGTAATGAATTGATGGAGCTGCATCCCGCCAGGCCCGCTACCATCAGCGCGAACAGCGCCACCTTCTTTGGCACGATGCGAGCGTTAAGGAAAGTCATCGAAGAATTTTTGCGAATAGTCATGTGCTTACAGGATGAGTAGCAAACAGGTTCAGGGGAAAGCACTTGCGGGCTCGGTATTATAAAAATGGCAGTTCAGGGCGATGCGGAACCAAATACGGTCTCTATTAATAATGATGTGCGCGCTATTGTAATACACCCGACTCGCGCATCGCCGCCCGCACCGCGTCGTGGTATTCCTCGGCCAGCGGCGCCAGCGGCAAACGCATGCCCGGCTCCATCAGGCCCAGCTCGGCCATGGCCCATTTGACCGGGACCGGATTGGGCTCGATGAACAGCTTGTTATGCAGCGGCAGCATTTTATTATTGATGGCAACCGCCTTGGCGGCGTCGCCGGCCATGGCCGCCGCGCACAGCTCGTGCATGGCGCGCGGCGCGATATTCGCGGTGACCGAAATATTGCCCTTGCCGCCGCACAGCATCAGCGCGATGGCGCTCGGATCGTCGCCCGAATAGACCGAAAAGCCCTTCGGCGCCAGGCGCATGATATCGGTGCCGCGGCCGATATTGCCGCTGGCTTCCTTGACGCCGACTATGCCCGGCACCTGCGCCAGGCGCAGCATGGTGTCCAGCCCGATTTCGGTGATGGTGCGGCCCGGCACGTTATACAGGATCATCGGCAGGTCGACGGTTTCGGCGATCTTTTTGAAATGCAGGTACAGGCCCTGCTGCGTCGGACGGTTGTAATACGGCACCACCTGCAGCGACGCATCGGCGCCGACGCTTTTCGCATAAGCGGTCAGCTCGATCGCTTCGCTCGTGCTGTTGCCGCCGGTGCCGGCGATGACGGGAATGCGTTTGTTGACATGGTCCACCGCGACCTTGATCAGTTCGGAATGTTCCTGGACGGAAACCGTCGGCGACTCGCCGGTGGTGCCCACGATCACGATGCCGTCGGTGCCTTCGGCGATATGCCAGTCGATCAGTTTGCGCAGGCCCGGCAAATCGAGACTGCCGTCGGCGTGCATGGGAGTGACAATTGCAACAATGCTGCCCTGGATAATCATAAATTCGTGCAAAAAAGAGAGAAACGCTGATTGTAGCGGATAGCCACGGCCGCGGGCATAAAAAGCGTCGTCATTGTTACCGATGCCGGGAACGGCGGCGGCGATCGTTCCGCCAGCCGGGCCGGCGGCGCCCGCCTCACTGCAATAGCGCCAGCAGCGGCCAGATAATCAATTGCAGCACCTTCCCGGTCACCAGCATCAACGGCCTCATCCACCAGTCGTTGATGATGCGCAGCATGACCAGCGCCATCACGATGAAAAAGCCGTAGGGCTCGATCCGGGCCAGCTTGTAAGCGTATTTATGGGGCAGGACGCTGATCATGATGCGGCCGCCGTCGAGCGGCGGAATCGGAAACAGATTGAACGCGAATATGACCAGATTGGTGCTGATGCCCGCCTGCGCCATCAGGTGAAAAAACGGTTCCTGCACATTCATGACCTGCAGCGCAATCGCCAGCAGCAGCCAGATCAAGGCCATCAGGAAATTGGCGCCCGGTCCGGCCAGCGCGACCCAGGCCATGTCGCGCTTGGGCCTGCGCAGCTGGCCGAAATTGACCGGCACCGGCTTGGCGTAGCCGAACAGGAAGGCGCCGCTGGTGGCGACATACAGGATGACCGGAATCAGGATGGTGCCGAACGGATCGATATGCTTGAACGGATCCATGCTCATCCGGCCCTGGGAATAGGCCGTGGTGTCGCCAAAGAATTTTGCCGCGTAGGCATGCGCCGCTTCGTGCAGCGTGATCGCGAACAGCACCGGCAGCGCGTAGACCGCTATGGTATGGAGATAGACACCAAAGGTCTGGATAAAATCATTCATGGGGACGGATTCTAGCAGAGAGCGGGCTGCGGTCCATCAACAATTAAAACCCGAACGCCTGCGCCGCGCCCCGTCCCTGCCGGATCAATTGCGCCTGGTCGCCGCTGAGATCGATCACGGTGGTCGGTTCCAGGCTGCACGGTCCGCTGTCGATCACCAGTTCGATCTGGCGCTCCAGCGCGTCGCGGATATCCGCGGCGGCCGTCAGCGGGTGTTCTTCGCCCGGCAGGATCAGGGTGGCGCCAATGACGGGCGCCGCCAATTCTTCCAGCAAGGCATGCGCGATCACGTTTTCCGGGACCCGCAAGCCGATCGTCTTGCGCGAGGGATGACTGAGGCGGCGCGGCACTTCCTTGGTGGCCTCCAGGATGAAGGTGTACGGCCCCGGCGTGGCTGCCTTCAGCAACCGGTATTGCCGGTTGTCGACCTTGGCGTACTGTGCGATTTCGCTCAGATCGCGGCACAGCAGGGTCAGGTGATGCTTGTCGTCGATGCCGCGGATGCGGCGCAGGCGCGCCACCGCGTCCTTGTTGTCCAACTGGCAAACCAGGGCGTAGCAGGAATCCGTCGGCAGCGCGACAATGCCGCCGTCGCGCACGATCTGTGCCGCCTGCTTGATCAGGCGCAGTTGCGGGTTATCCGGATGTATCTGAAAAAACTGACTCATTTAAATCAACTCGCTAAATCAATTCGGTTAAATCAAACGTCCATAAAAAGAAAAGGCGGCAACCGAAGGCCGCCGCCTGCTGCCTGGAAAGCGAACGGTCAGGCGGCGCGGCCGCGCAATGCCGCAATGCGTTGTTCGATCGGCGGATGGCTGGAAAACAATTCCATGAAGCCGGGCTTGTCGTTGATGCCGAGCGCCGCTATCGATTGCGGCAGGCTTTCAGCCTGCACGCCGCCCAGGCGCGCCAGGGCATTGATCATCGGCTGCGGCGTGCCCAGCAGCTTGGCGGCGCCGGCATCGGCGCGGAATTCGCGATGGCGCGAGAACCAGGCGACGATGATCGAAGCGCCGATGCCGAAAACGATCTGCGACACCATCACCGCCGCGAAATAGCCGATGCCGGTGCCGCTGTTGTTATCGCCGCGCGACAGCGAACGGTCCACCGCGTAGCCGACCACGCGCGACAGGAATACCACGAAGGTATTCACCACGCCCTGGATCAGCGTCATGGTCACCATATCGCCGTTGGCGACGTGCGATACCTCATGCGCCAGCACCGCTTCGACTTCATCCTTGGTCATGCCTTGCAACAATCCGGTCGACACCGCGACCAGCGCCGAATTCTTGAAAGCGCCGGTGGCGAAAGCGTTCGGCTCGCCGTCATAAACCGCGACTTCAGGCATCGCGATGCCGGCGCGCTGCGCCAGCTTGCCGACCACGTCCAGCAACCAGAATTCGGTCGAATTGGCCGGCGCTTCAATGGTGCGCGCGCCGGTCGACCATTTCGCCATGGGCTTGCTGATCAGCAGGGAAATGATCGAACCGGTAAAACCGACCACGATCGAAAACACCATCAGCATCGGCATGTTCAGGCCGGCGCTGGTCAGGAAGCGATCGACGCCCAGCAGCGAGAGCACGATGCTCAGCACCACCATCACGGCAATATTCGTCGCCAGGAACAGGAAAATTCGTTTCATTGCCACTCCCTAATAATCCATCAATCCATCGATCAAAACAAAGACACACTTTGAAAGCGGGTATTAAATCAGGATAGGGTGCGGGATTACAAGAGCCAACTTTACAACAGCAACGTTTGCTTACAAATCCCAGTCGTGCCAGACCGGCTTGATGCCTTGGGGAAGCGGCGGCAAGGTGCCCAGGTCGATGCGCGATTCGCCGGGACTGTGAAAATCGGAGCCGCGCGAACCCATGAAACCGTAATGCCTGGCGACCTTGGCGTATTCTTCGTATTGTTGCGGCGTATGGCTGCCGGTGACGACTTCGATGGCATTGCCGCCGAGCTGCTTGAATTCATCGAACAGTTCGCCGAACGCCAGTTGGGAAAATTTATAACGGCCCGGATGCGCAATCACCGGCACGCCGCCCGCCTCGGCGATCCATTCGACAGCCAGCGGCAGCGTGGCCCAGCGATGCGGCACATAGCCGGGCTTGCCTTCGACCAGGTAGCGGCGGAACACTTCATTGCTGTCCGCGCAGACGCCGATCTCGACCAGATAGCGCGCGAAATGCGTGCGCGACATCAGATCCGGATTGCCGACGTGGCGCAGCGCGCCTTCGAACGCGTCCGGAATGCCGATGGCCGCCAGTTGCGCCGCGATATCGCGCCCGCGCTGTTCGCGCCCGTGGCGCGTCGCCGCCAGCCCCTTGACCAGGGACGGACTTGTTTCATCGATATTCAGGCCGACGACATGCACCGTTTCGCCGGCCCAGGTAATGGAAATTTCAACGCCGCCGATGTGACGCAGCCCCAGCGCCTGCGCGGCCTCGCGCGCGGCGGCGATGCCGCTGATTTCGTCGTGATCGGTCAGCGCCCAGACATCCACGCCATTGGCCTTGGCGCGCGCAGCCACCGCCGCCGGCGCCAGCGTGCCGTCGGAGATGTTGGAATGGCAGTGAAGATCGACATTGAGCATGAAACGATGCCCTCGCATTAAGTTCGGTTGTACATCAGCGCATATTGTACGCCGCATGGCGGACTGTCACAGGAAGGTCTCGATCTCCTGCGCCAGCAATTCCGGCTGATCGTGATGCACCATGTGGCCGGCATCGTCCAGGAAAACCGTCCGCACCTGCGCGATATGGGCGCGCCGGCGGTCGAATTCGGCACGCGCCTGCGCCTTGCTGCCGTAGGTATTTCCCACACGCGGCTCGGCCCCTTCCACCCACAACACCGGCGCGGCGATGCGCTGCCAGCAGGCCAGCATTTCAGCTGCGCGGAACAGGATCGGATTGCTGTTCTTGTGCAGCGGATCGCCCAGGATTTCCCAGCGGCCCTGCGCATTCTGCGCCGCCCAGTGCGGCGCCAGAAAGGCCGCCCGCGCATCGCTGAGCCGCGGATTATTCTGCTGCAGCCGCCGCACCACGTCGCCCAGCGCGGCATAGTCGAGCATTCTGGCCGGCGTGCGCAACTGATCCAGCCAACGCGCGTAGTGCGCGGGCGCATCGCCGGGCGCCCGGTCGGCCACGCCGAAGCCTTCCAGATTGATCAGGCGGGCAATCCGTTCGGGCCGGATGCCAGCATACATGGTGGCCACGTTGCCGCCCATGCTGTGGCCGAGCAGGCGTACGGGTTCGTGCGGCGAATAATGCATCAGGATCGCATCCAGGTCGGCCAGATAATCCGGAAACCAATAGCCGTCGCGGCCGCTGCGCTCGCTCAGTCCGAAACCGCGCCAGTCCGGCGCAATGACGTGCCACTCCCGCTGCAAGCTGTCGACCACAAACTGGAACGACGCCGAAACATCCATCCAGCCATGCAGCATGAACAGGCGCGGCGCGGCAGGGTCGCCCCAATGGCGCATATGCAGCCGCAGTCCGCGCAGTTGCAGGAATTCGGAACGGGCCGGCTTGTGCAGGGCTTCCATCGATCCGGATGGCATGGCGGTTGGATTCATGGCCGTATTGTAATGCCGCAAGGGAAACGTTTGCAGCCCGCTCGAATAATCGCGCCGATGCCTTGTGATATAAAGACACTTGTCCCTTTCACCGCACTCCTCTTCTCTGCCTTTTCGAACATGATCAAATCCATTTGCGTTTATTGCGGCTCTTCCCCGGGCGCATCCCCGGCCTATGCGGAGGGCGCGCGAATGCTGGCGCGCGCCATGGCCGAACGCAATATTTCACTGGTGTACGGGGGCGGCAACGTCGGCCTGATGGGCGTGATCGCCAGCGAGACGCTGCGCCTGGGCGGCAAGGTCACGGGCGTCATTCCGACCGCCTTGATGGAAAAGGAGCTCGGGCATCACGGTCTGACCCAATTGCACGTAGTGGCCAATATGCACGAACGCAAGGCGATGATGGCCGATCTGGCGGATGGCTTCATCGCCATGCCCGGCGGAATGGGGACGATGGAGGAATTGTTCGAGGTGCTGACATGGGCGCAATTGGGATTTCACGCGAAGCCGATCGGCCTGCTCAATACCGGCGGCTTCTACGACAGCCTGATCGCATTCGTGCGCCAGATGGTGACGGAACGTTTTCTGACGGCTGAGCAGTCGCAGTTGATGATGAACGAAAATGATGCCGATGCACTGCTGGAGCGCTTCATCCAGTTCAAGCCGACCTACACCAGCAAGTGGCTGGATCGCGCCGCCGCCAAGAACCTGCTGCCATAAAAAAACAAAAGGCAAAAAGACAAAAGCAAAAGAGGCACGCCAAGACAGCCAAGGCCGGTGCAGGCCATTAAAGGCCGTGCGCCTTCGACGAACGTTTGAAGCAGAGAGGAGGAGGCGTACGGCCTTTAATGGCCTGCACCGGCCGCCGGCGCGAGGCGCCGGTAATCAAGGACCTGAGCTAAGCCAAAGCCTGCAGGAAATCCTCAACCAGATCCGCAGTATCCTCGATACCGACCGACACCCGGATCAGCGATTCCGCAATGCCCATCTCGGCGCGGCGTTCGCGGCCCATCTCGTAAAAGATCGTGTGCGCCACCGGAATCACGAGCGTCCGTGTATCGCCCAGATTGCTGGCCGGAATCGCCAATTGCAGACGGTTCAGGTAATCGAAGCAATCGATGCCTTCCTGCAATTCAAAACTCAGCAAACCGCCATAGCCGCTGAACAGCTCGGTCGCGATCGCGTGCTGCGGATGCGATTTCAGGCCCGGATAATATACCGCTGCCACCCGTTCGTCGGCTTCCAGCATGTGCGCCAGCGCCATTGCATTGGCGCATTGGCGCTCCACGCGCAAGGCCATGGTTTCGCTGCCTACGGCGATGTGATGCGCGGCTTCCGGGCCCAGTGAAGCGCCGAAATCGCGCAATGCCTTGGCGCGAATCTGCGTAATGCCCCATTGCGCCGCCGCGCCGCGTTGATACGTTGGCGCAATGTGCGGGTAGCGCATCCAATCGAACAGTCCGGTATCGGTCAAGGCGCCGCCGAGGGCGATGCCGTGGCCGCCGATGGCCTTGGTCAGCGAATTGACGACCAGGCCGGCGCCGACCGATTTCGGACGGAACAGATACGGCGACGTCATCGTATTGTCGACCACATACAGAATGCCGCGGCGGGCGCACAGTTCGCCGATCGCCTTCAGATCGGCGATCTGGGTGCGCGGGTTGGCGATGGTTTCGACGAACACCATGCGCGTGGCCGGCGTAATGGCTGCCTCGACCAGCGCCGCATCGGTGGTGTCGACCATGGCGACGGTCGCGCCCTGCGCGGCCACTGTCTGCCACAGGCTATTGGTATTGCCGAACAGAAAAGACGTCGATACAACCTGGTCGCCGGCGCGCAGCAGGCCTTGCACGATGGCGCCGATGGCGGCCATGCCGGTGGCGAAACACAGCGTGGTCAGCCCGTCTTCCATGCGCGTGACCTTGTCCTCCAGCGCGCTGACCGTCGGGTTGCCCTGGCGGCCGTAGCGGTAGCCCGCTTCCCTGCCCTGGAACACCGCCGCCAGTTGGCGCGCGTCCTTATAGCCGAACGCCACCGAGGTATGGATCGGCTTGTGCAGCGAGCCGTGTTCTATCGGCTTCTGCCGGTCGCTGTGCAGAATGGTGGTGGTGAAGCCGTAGTGTTTTTTGTCGCTCATATCAGTCGGCGCGCGCCAGATTGAGATTGAGTTGCGAACGCACCAGATCGTCGATTTGCGGTTTCGGATTCTGGCGCGCATATTCCAGCCGGTCCAGATATTCGCGTGTAATGTCGCCGGTCACATAGATGCCGTCGAAACAGGATGCCTCGAAATTCTTGATGGCCGGATTGCAATCCGAAATCGACGCCTTCAACGCATCCAGATCCTGGTACACCAGCGCGTCGGCCGTGATTTCGCGGCAGACCTCGTCGTCGCTGCGGCCGAAGGCGATCAGTTCGTGACGGGTCGGCATATCGATGCCATACACGTTCGGGAACTTCACCGGCGGCGCGGCCGAGGCGAAAATCACGCGCTTGGCGCCGGATTCGCGCGCCATCTGCACGATTTCGCGGCTGGTCGTGCCGCGCACGATCGAGTCGTCCACCAGCAGCACATTCTTGCCCTTGAATTCGGAAACGATTGCATTGAGCTTCTGGCGCACCGACTTTTTGCGGATGGCCTGGCCCGGCATCAGGAAGGTGCGGCCAATGTAACGGTTCTTGATGAAGCCTTCGCGGTATTCGATGCCCAGTTTCAGCGCCAGCTGGATTGCCGCCGGACGCGAGGAATCGGGAATCGGCATCACGACGTCGATCTCGCCATGCTTGAATTCACGACGGATCTTGTCGGCCAGATACTCGCCCATTTTAAGGCGCGAGGCGTACACCGAAACGCCGTCGATAACCGAGTCCGGACGGGCCAGATAAACATATTCGAATGCACAGGGATTGAGCGTCGGGTTCTCGGCGCATTGCTGGTTGTACAGCTTGCCGTCGAGGTCGACGAAAATCGCCTCGCCCGGCATCACGTCGCGCAGGAAGCGGAAGCCCAGGCCTTCCAGCGCCACCGATTCGCTGGCCAGCATATATTCGGCGCCGTCGTCGGTTTCGTTGAAACCGATGCACATCGGACGAATACCGTAGGGATCGCGGAAGCCCAGCAGGCCGTAGCCGGCGATCTGCGCCACCACGGCGTAGGAACCGCGCACGCGCTTGTGCACCATTGCAACCGCCTTGAACAGCGCGGCAGGGTCAAGCGAATAACCGGAAGTGGCTTCCTGCAATTCGTGCGCCAGGATATTGACCAGCACTTCGGTATCGGAAGAGGTGTTGATATGGCGCCGGTCGATATTGAACAGCTCGGTTTTCAGCTCGTCGGCATTGGTCAGATTGCCGTTGTGCGCCAGCGTGATGCCGAACGGCGCGTTGACGTAGAACGGCTGCGCTTCCTCTTCGCTGGACGAACTGCCGGCGGTCGGATAACGCACATGGCCGATGCCGGTATTGCCGAGCAGCGAACGCATGTTGCGGGTGCGGAAAACGTCGCGCACGAGGCCGTTGGCCTTGTACATGCTGAAGCCGTTGCCGGAGTTGGTCGCAATGCCTGCGGAGTCTTGTCCACGATGTTGCAGCAATAGCAATGAATCGTAAAGCATTTGGTTGACGGGATGGTTAGCGACGATGCCGACGATGCCACACATGGTGGACTCCTAAACAAAATTGATGCAAAGATAAATGCGGGTTAAAACGGGTTAAAACTGTACGTGCTGTGCAAATTGTCCCGGCAGATAAGGCATGATAGTGGTAGCCAGCGTCTCCGCCAAAGGACTAAGTAGCGCATTTTTCCAAAAAGGCTGCCGCGGGATCGATGTCGTGCCGCATAACAACACTATCGCCAGCACGATGATCGTGCCGCGCGCGAAACCGAACAGGCCTCCCAGGCCGCGATCGGCCAGCGACAGGCCGCTGGCCTTGACCAGGCCGTCGAGCGCCCTGCTCAGCAGCCCCATCAGCAGGCGGGTGCCGATGAACAGCGCGATGAACGCGACAATCAGCCGCGTCGAATTGCCGGGAATCATGTCGGGCAGCATGGTCGACAGGCTCTCGCCGTACAGATTGGCCACCACCAGCGAGACGATCCAGCTTGCCAGGGACAGGATTTCCTTGACCAGTCCGCGCAGGGTGCTGATGATCACCGAGCACACCAGCACGAACAACACCAGGTAATCGAAAATCGTCAAAATCGTCTCACTATGCGCTTACCATCCACTTGCCGTTCCATCCTTATGCCGCACCTCCCACAACTGGCGCTCAAATCCTGAATATCAAGTCGGCACCAGCGTTGCATTCAGACCCAGCTTGACGATTTTGGCGCGCGCCTTGTCGGCTTCCTCGCGGGTGGCGAAGGGACCGACCCGGATGCGCGTGCGATCGCCGTCCTTGGTCGCCACTTTCTGGGTATAGGAACTGATGCCGGCCGCCGTCAGCTTGCCGCGCAGTTCATCGATTTTTTCCTGAGTTGCCAGGGCCGCCACCTGGATCACGAATTTGCCGTTGGGCACATAGGTTGCGGGCTTGTCGGCCGGCTTCGCGGCGGCGCTCTTGTCGGCCGGCTTGCCTTGCAGGATGGCCAGCGCGCGCTGCTCTTCGCTTGGCTTGGCTGCCGCTTTGTCGGCGGCCGCGCGCTTGGCTTCGGCCGCCGCCGCGGCTGCTTTTTCGGCTTTCTCCGCTTTTTCGGCCTTGGCCAGAGCGGCTTTTTCCGCTGCTTTTTCCGCACCCTTATCCACGACTTTTTCGGCCGGCTTTTCCACCGGCTTGGCGATTTTTTCCACGGGCGGCGGCAGATCGGCAGGAGGCGCAGCCGGTTTGGCGGCCGGCGTTTCGGCGATCTTCTCGGCAGGTTTTACAGCCGGCGGCTTATCGGCCGCGACGGCAGGCTTGGCGTCCACCAGTTCTTCCTTGGCGTCCAGCGTGCTGGCATCGGACGGCGCAGCCGCGGCGGCAGGCGCTGCCGGCGTCTTGGCGTCGCGCGAAGGAATCTGGACCGAGATATCGTCGGTCAGCGGCTTCGGCTCAGGATCGAGGATCATCGGCAATACGATGACCACCGCCAGCACCAGCACGACCGCGCCGATCAGGCGCCGGCGCGCGCGCTTCTTCTCGGGCAGCATCGGATCGCCGTCGTTGTCTTTGCCGGCCTTGGCGGTGTTGCCGGCATTGCCGGTATTACGCTTGGCGCGGGTGCGCCCGTTCGAGAAAGGTTCGTCGGCTTGCGAACGATATTCGCTTTTGCCGGAAGCGGCGTCTTGCTTGTTTTTATGAAGGAACGAGAACAAGCCCATGCGTAATATGATCGAAAATTGTTAGTGAAATCCGGACTTGCGCGCTTCCATTACGGCAGCGACGGTCAGGAAGGATCCGAAAACCACAATTCTATCATTCTCGCCGGCCCGCCGATGCGCATTTGCATACGCTTCCGCCGGATTGGCGAACAGTTCGATCGTGCGTTCGGCGTTCGATGCGAATTCCGGCGCCACGCCGGCATCCAGCAGCTTGTCCTTCAATTGCTGGGCGGTGGCGGCGCGCGGCAGCGGCAGATCGGTCACGCACCAGTGATCCACATGCCCTTTCATCTGCGCCAGAATGCCGTCGATGTCCTTGTCGGCCATGGCGCCGAACACGGCGTATGTATAGGGATGGAATCCCATGTTGCCGAGATTTTGCGCCAGCGCCGCGGCCGCATGCGGATTATGCGCAACGTCCAGCACCACCAGCGGCTGGCCCGGCATGACCTGGAAGCGCGCCGGCAGATCGACCATGACCAGGCCGGTGCGCACTTCCTGGGCGCCGACCGGCAATTCATGGCGCAGCGCTTCCAGCGCCGCCAGCGCCGCCGAGGCATTGAGGAGTTGATTGGCGCCGCGCAGGCTTGGATAGGCCAGCGAATTGCGGCGCTGCCCGCGGCCGCCGTAGCTCCATTGCTGCTTGTCGCCGGTGTAATTGAAATCGCGCCCCATCAGCCACAGATCGGCGCCGATGGCGTCGGCATGATCGATCAGCGATTGCGGCGGCACCGGGTCGCTGCAGATGGCGGTCTTGCCGGCGCGGAAAATGCCGGCCTTCTCGAAACCGATGGCTTCACGCGTATCGCCGAGATAGGCGCTGTGGTCGATGTCGATGCTGGTGACGATGGCCACGTCGGCGTCGATGATGTTGACCGCATCCAGCCGCCCGCCGAGGCCGACTTCCAGGATCGTCACGTCCAGATTGGCGTCGGCCAGCAGCTTGATGATCGCCAGCGTGGTGAATTCGAAATAGGTCAGCGACACGTCGGCGGCGATGCGCGCCGCTTCCACCGTCTGGAACACGGCGATCAGCACGGCATCGTCGACCGGCACGCCGCCGATGCGGGCGCGCTCGTTGAAATGCAGGAAATGCGGTTTGATGTACAGGCCGACCTTGTAGCCGGCGCGCATCAGGATCGATTCCAGCATGGCGCAGGTCGAGCCCTTGCCGTTGGTGCCGGCGACACTGATCACCGGGCCGCGGAAGTTGATTTCCATCTGCTGCCGCGCCTTGACTACCCGCTCCAGCCCCATGTCGATGGCCTGCGGATGGCGTGCTTCCAGCAGCGCCAGCCAATCGGCCAGCGTGGCGTCCGGTCCCAAAGTTTTCTGTTGCATTGCCTGACCCAATAAACCGATAACCAGATTCTTGTAAATAAAAAAGCCCGAACATTTCAGTCCGGGCCTTTTGCCGAACCGGCTTATTTTTTAAGCCAGCGATTCGACCGATTGATTCTGCAGCAGCGCCAGCAGATGCGCGATTTCGGTGCGCATTTCGCGGCGATCGACGATCATGTCGACGGCGCCCTTCTGCACCAGGAATTCGGCGCGCTGGAAACCTTCCGGCAGTTTTTCGCGGACGGTGTTTTCAATCACGCGCGGACCGGCAAAACCGATCAGCGCCTTCGGCTCGGCGATCACAACGTCGCCCATGAAGGCGAACGATGCCGAGACGCCGCCCATGGTCGGATCGGTCAGCACGCTGATGAAAGGCAGTTTCTTTTCGGACAGCTTGGTCAGCATGGCGGTGGTTTTCGCCATCTGCATCAGCGACAGCAAGCCTTCCTGCATCCGCGCACCGCCAGTGGCGGTAATGCAGATGAACGGCGTTTTCTGTTCCAGCGCGGTCTGCGCGCCACGCACAAAGCGCTCGCCGACCACCGAACCCATCGAACCGCCCATGAATTCGAATTCGAATGCCGCCACCACGACCGGCAAGGTCATGATCGAGCCGCCCATGACCACCATGGCGTCGGTTTCGCCGGTGGATTCCATCGCCAGCTTCAGGCGATCCGGGTATTTTTTGCTGTCTTTGAATTTAAGGGTATCGATCGGCAGGGTTTCCTGGCCGATTTCATAACGTCCGCCTTCGTCGAGCAGACGATCGAGCCGGACCCGGGCGCGGATGCGCATATGGTGGCTGCACTTCGGGCAAACATGCTGGTTCGATTCCAGATCGGTACGGTACAGAACGGCTTCGCAAGACGGGCATTTGACCCACAGGCCTTCCGGGATGGATTTCCGGCTGGCGGCGTCGTTGCGTTGTATTTGAGGGGGTAGTAGTTTCTCTAGCCAACTCATAGTGACCTCATTTCTTTTGCGGTGGCGAATTGTACCAGAGCCGCGGCCTTGTTAATTGTTGTCGATTTGCAACTAATAAACAGTTAATTATTTAATAATATTTTGCCGATATTCAGCTATCCATGGCCTGGCGAATGCCCGTGACAAAAGCCTGCACTGCCTCCACTGCCCGCTCCTGGGGCGTGTTTTCGAGTTCCTGGATAATGCGGCTGCCGATCACGACCGCGTCGGCAACCGAGGCAATCGCCTTGGCCGTGGCGCCGTCGCGGATGCCGAAACCCACGCCGATCGGCAATTTGACATGCTTGCGGATGGCCGCGACGCGTTCGGCCACTTCCGCCGTGTCGATGCTGCCGGCGCCCGTCACGCCCTTGAGCGAGACGTAATAGCTGAATCCGCTGCTGACCCTGCCCACCTGTTCAATGCGCGCTTCCGTCGAAGTCGGCGACAGCAGGAAAATCGGGTCCATGCCGGCGTCCCGCATCTTGCCGGCGAATTCTTCGCATTCCTCGGGCGGATAATCGACCACGATGGTGCCGTCGACCCCGGCTTCGCGCGCGCTGGCGATAAAGGCATCGGCGCCCATGCGCTCGATCGGATTGGCGTAGCCCATCAGGACCACCGGCGTCTTGCTGTCGCGCTCGCGGAATTGCCTGACGAAGGCGAACACGTCGCGCATGCCGATATTGAATTTCAGCGCCCGTTCGCAGGCGCGCTGGATCACCGGCCCTTCGGCCATGGGATCGGAAAACGGCACGCCGAGTTCCAGGATGTCGACCCCGCCGGCCACCATGGCATGCATCAGCGGCACCGTCAGGGCGGGCGCGGGATCGCCCGCGGTGATGAAGGTGATCAGGGCTTTTTTATTGTTGGCGGACAGCGCGGCAAACGTGGATTGGATACGGGACATTTTTTAGAATAATAATAGTGAGAATGAACTACGCTTTTTGGGCGGCGCGTTCCTGGACGGTGTGCATGTCCTTGTCGCCCCGGCCGGACAGGTTGACCAGCACAATGCGGTCTTTCGGCAGGGTCGCCGCCAGTTTGGCGCCGTAGGCCAGCGCATGGCTCGATTCCAGCGCCGGGATAATGCCTTCGATGCGGCAGCAGGTATTGAATGCCGTCAGCGCTTCGTCGTCGGTAATGGTGACGTACCGGGCCCGGCCCAGGTCTTTCAGCCAGGCGTGCTCGGGGCCGACGCCGGGATAATCCAGGCCCGCCGATACCGAATGGGTTTCAATGATCTGGCCGTTCTCGTCCTGCAGCAAATAGGTGCGGTTGCCGTGCAGCACGCCCGGAAAACCCAGCGTCAGCGAGGCCGAATGACGGCCCGTTTCCAATCCGTCGCCGGCGGCTTCGACGCCGATCAGCTGCACATCCTTATGATCGATATACGGATAAAAAATACCCATCGCATTGGAACCGCCGCCGACGCAGGCCACCACATGATCGGGCTGGCGGCTGGCTATTTCCGGCATCTGCACCAGGCATTCGTTGCCGATGACGGACTGGAAATCGCGCACCATCATCGGATACGGATGCGGGCCGGCCACGGTGCCGATGATATAGAAGGTATCTTCGACGTTGGTGACCCAGTCGCGCATTGCCTCGTTGAGCGCATCCTTCAGGGTCTTCGAGCCGGACTCGACCGGCACCACCCTGGCGCCCAGCAATTCCATGCGGTAGACGTTCTGCAGCTGCCGCTTGACGTCTTCGCTGCCCATGTACACCACGCATTCCATGCCGAAACGGGCGCAGATGGTCGCCGTGGCCACGCCGTGCTGGCCGGCGCCGGTCTCGGCGATCACGCGGCGTTTGCCCATGCGCTTGGCCAGCAATGCCTGTCCGATCACATTGTTGATCTTGTGCGCGCCGGTATGATTCAGGTCTTCGCGCTTGAAATAGATCTGCGCGCCGCCGGCCTGCTCGGACCAGCGCTTGGCATGGTAAATCGGGCTGGGGCGGCCGACGAAATGCTTCAGTTCCGAGTGGAATTCGGCCAGGAATTGCGGATCGTGCTGGTATTTGGCATAGGCATCGATCAGCTCGGCCAGGGCATGGGTCAGGGTTTCGGCGACGAAACTGCCGCCGTAGCGGCCGAAATGGCCCTTGGCGTCCGGGAAATTGTAAGGCGCGTCAAATGACGGGGCCGCCGCCTGGGCGCCTTGTACGCTGGTATTGCTCATACTGAATCCTTTTAAACGGCTGTTGCAAAAATAATCCGGCGTTGCTGCATCGACTTGCCGGCTTGATTTTGCACAGCCTTATATGGCTTTGGCTTGCCGGTCGGCTGCGCGCACGGCTTCTATGAATGCGTTGATTTTGGCGCCGTCCTTGATGCCCTTCGCGCTTTCGACGCCGCTGCTGACATCGACCGCGTGCGGACGCACCAGGCGCACGGCGTCAGTAATGTTGGCAGCGTTCAAGCCACCACTCAAAACGACCCGAGACGCGAGTTCTTCTGGGATAACAGACCAATCGAATACCTTTCCGCTTCCGCCATAACTGTCCACCAGCGTATCGAGCAGCAGCGCGCTGAAAAACGGGCTGGCCAGGCGATAGGCAAGCTCGCATTTTAACAAATCCTCCGGCTGTGTAGCCGCTCCGATGCGCGCGGCGCGCATGAATGGCCGCCTGACGCCCTGGGCAGCGGCGATCGCGGCGCACTGCTCCGGCGTTTCGTCGCCATGAAACTGCAGCATCGCCAGCGGCGCATGCTGCAACACCCCGGCCACTTCCTCGGCCGAGGCATTGACGAACAGGCCGACCGGCGCAATGAACGGCGGCAATTGCGCGATCAGGGCGGCTGCCTGCCGGGCCTGGATGAAACGCGGACTTTGCGGGTAAAACACGAAACCGACCGCATCCGCGCCGGCCGCCACGGCGGCCGCGATGTCCTCGGCCCGCGTCAATCCGCAAATCTTGATTCTGGTGCGATGTGTCATAGGCGTTTCATTAAAATTAAAATCCCCACGGCCAGCCATCCTGTCCGGCCGGGCTTTGCTGCGGCAATTGCCATTCGGGCGGATATTCCACCCGCGCCAGATAGAGGCCGTCGGCCATGAATGTCGGCGCCGCCTTGCTGCGGTCGCGCTGCGTCAGCAGGTCGGCGATCCACTGCGGGGCCTGCTTGCCTTGTCCGACAGCGATCAGCGAGCCCACGATATTGCGCACCATGTGGTGCAGGAACGCATTGGCGCGCAAGGTCAGTATGAACATATCGCCGGATTGCCCGATATCAAGGCTGTGCATGCTGCGCACCGGCGATTTTGCCTGGCATTCGATCGACCGGAAAGCGGAAAAATCGTGCGTGCCGACCAGGTATTGCGCGCCCTCGCGCATGCGTTGCAGGTCCAGCGGACGAAACACCCAGCCGGCGCGCCCCTCCAGCAGCGGCGAGCGTACCGGATGATTGTAAAGCAGATAATGGTAGGTCCGCGCCACCGCGCTGAAACGCGCATGAAAGCCGTCTTCCCGCGCATACGGCGAATCGCCCGGCTGCAGCGGCGACAAGGGTGACAACGGCGCCGGCGCCGCCATCGGCACTTCGCAGGCCCAGCGCACCGCGATCGACGGCGGCAGGAAAGCATTTACGCCGCGCACCCAGGAAGCGTCGTTGCGCACCACCGTGGTATCGAAATGCACCACCTGCTCCAGCGCATGCACGCCGGAATCGGTGCGGCCTGCACATACCGCTTCCAGCGGCGTCAATGCGAAACGCAGCAAGGCCGCTTCCAGCGTATCCTGCACGGTCTGGCCATGGCGCTGCGTCTGCCAGCCCTGCCATGGGCCGCCATCGTATTGCACGCCGAGCACAATACGCCTCATAACGCGCCTGCTTGCCGCCTCAGTCATGCCGGTTCACTCTTGCCTTCCCCACGCCGTACTCCGAAAAAATAAACGGGCGCATGATTTGTGCGCCCGCCTCTGAAACATTCATGAAACGCTGCCGCCATACCCGATCGCTCAGGTCAGTAGCTCCAGCATCTCCTGCGCCTTGCCGACCTGGCGCCGGTTGCCGGACTTGATGACTTCGTCCAGCAATTCCCGTGCGCCATCCTTGTCGCCGATCTCCTGGTAAGCCTCGGCCAGGTCCAGCTTGGTGTTGATTTCCTTGGCGAAGGAGGAAGTTTCGTCCTCGTCTTCTTCGGCTTCCCCGGACGAGTCCGAGGCCAAGGCCGGCTCGGCTTCCGGCGATGCCGGCGCTTCCGCTGACGCTGCCGGCCCGGTGTCGTCCAGATCCAGGTTCAGGCCTTCGATGGCCGGCGGCAACACCGCGGACGCGGCGGACGGGGCGGCGGCAGATGGGGCGGCCGGCGCGACGTATGGCTTGGCGGCCTGCTGCGCGGCCAATTCCGCGGCGAGATCGATATCCGGCGCGGTATCTTCGGCGGCAGGCGGCGGATTCTGATCCAGCTCCAGATCGAAATCGAGTTTGCTCATATCCAGCGCCGGCGCGGCTGCGGGAGCAACCTGCGACGCAGGCGCCAGCCTGCTCAGATCCATTTTCAGGGCTTCTTCCGCGTCCCGCCTGGCCTGCTGTTCGGCGGCTTCCGCTTGTGCGGCCGCGACGGCGGCGGTTTCGTCGCTGGCGAACAGCGGGTCGGCTACCGGCGGCGTTTCGACCGCGGGTTCAGCCGGCGGCACAAAAACATCTTCCGTTGCGGCAACCGGTTCCGGTTCCGGCGCCGGCGCGGCTTCCGGTTCAACCGGCGTCACGATCGGCGCAACGACAGGCTCTTCCACGGCCGGCGTTTCCGGCGGCATCGGCGCCGGCGGTGCGCCGTCGGCCGCTGCCGGATCGGCGGGATTCACAGCTTGGTTGCGGCGCGCGCGGTAGGCGGCCCAGGCCAGCAGAACCACGGCCAACAGACCGCCGCCGGGCAGCAGCATCGGATTTTCGCGCCAGCCTTCGAAGAAATCGGGTTTCGGCACGGGCGGCGCCAGCACCGGCGCCGGCTTTGCCGAGGTTTCGGCGGCGTCGGGAGCGGCAGCGGCGTCGGGAGCGGCAGGCGGCGTTGCCGCTGCATCGGCCGGCGCATCGGCGGCGGGCGCTGCCGCCGTTGCGCTTGCCGGAGAATCTGCAGCGACAGCAGCAGCCGGCGCAGGTGTTTCAGGCGTCGTTGCCGGGGCAGGGGCGGCAGCCGGCGTCGAAGCTGCCGGCGCGGTCGGCGCGGTCGATGCGGCCGGCTTGGCGGCAGCGGCGGCATCGGCTTTCTCGCCTTTTTTCAGGCTTAGTTCAGCCAGATTCTGATTCTTGATTTCCAGCAGTTTCTGCAAATCGTTGACGTTCTTTTCCAGATCCTTGATGCGCGACTCCGCCTCGCGGGCGGCCTTGTCGGCGGCGATCTTGTCTTCGCTGGTCATGCCGTCGCCGGCGCCGGCCTTCGACAGTTGCAGCTTGTCCTTGGCCACGCCTGCGGGCGTGGCGCGCTCTTCGACCTTGGCGGTGATCTTGCCGCCGGCGGACTGCGCGGCGGCGCTGCCTTTTTTGGCCCGCCCGCCGGCGACATGCCCGGCCAGTTGCTGGCGATAGGCATTGAAGTCCTGCGCCTGCGCCACGACGACGCTGTCGGCTTCCGCACGGTCCACCGCGCTTGCGCCCGCCGCATCGGGCACGGACAGCACCGCGCCGGCGCGCATGCGGCTCATGTTGTCGCCGATGAATGCGTCCGGATTGGCGCGGTACAGCGCGACCAGCATCTGATCCAGCGAAACGCCGGGCGGACGCATGCGGTTGGCGATCGCGGACAGCGAATCGCCTTGTTTGACCTTGTATTGCGAAGGCTTGCCGGCCTTGGCCTTGGCATCGGCGGTCTTGGCGGCATTCTTTCCTGCCGGTTTTTTGGCGGACTTGGCGTCGGCTTTAGTATCGGACTTCGGTGCGGATTTGGCGTCGGCCTTCGGTGCGGCTTTGGCGTCGGCCTTCGGTGCGGCTTTGGATTCCGCTTTCGGCTCGGGCTTGGCATCGCCTTTTGCATCGGCCTTGGCATCGGTCTTGTCCGCAATCGCCGGCACCGGCTTCGGATCGGCCTTCACCTGCGCCATATTGCCCTGTTGACGCGGCGGGTCCAGCAGAAAACTGTACTCGCGCACCGCGCGCGGCGTATTGGCGCCGCTCAATTCAAGCAGCACGTCGACCGCCGGCTCGTTAAAGCCGTCCGGCGAAGTGATATGCACCACCTGCGCCGCGCCGCGCGTTTCGATTGCGAAACGCAGCGCGCCCAGCGCCGGGTTGTACTCTACACTGGCCTGGCTGAATGCCTGCTGCGGCGCAAGCTTGACCGCCAGCGACTGTTTTTCCTGGGGACTGACCGAGAGCAATTCGATTTCGGCATTCAGCGGCTGCCCAATTGCCGACAGAACCGTCAATTTTCCCAGCGCGGCCGCGTAAGCGCCGGCGGGGAACAAGCAGGCCAGCATGACCGCGGCGCTCAATTGTTTCAATCTGGACGACGTGTGTGTAATTAGATGCATGTTTTATTTGATTGGATAAAGCAAAACGCCGGGATCACTGGGCTGATCGTTTGTGTGACAGCAACATATCATCAAGGAATAGGACGTGCAAGCGCGGTATGCCCCACGGCAAACAATACGGCGAATAAGCGGCGAATTAGCGGCGAATTACCGCCCATAACAGCCGTTTGGCGCTGTAAAAATACGTCGGCCCCGCCGGAAACGAATCCTGGCGGGGCCGGCGGTGAGCTCAAGACAAGGTCGCCTAGCCTTGCAGCACGATGCGCAGCATGCGGCGCAGCGGTTCGGCGGCGCCCCACAGCAATTGATCGCCGACGGTAAATGCCGACAGGTAATCGCCGCCCATCTGCAGCTTGCGCAGGCGGCCCACCGGAATGGTCAGGCTGCCGGTGACCGCGGCCGGCGTCAGATCGGTGACCGACGCTTCCTTGGTGTTCGGCACCACTTTGGACCATTGATTGCTTTTGGCCAGCATGTCGCTGATTTCATCGAGCGGCACGTCCTTTTTCAGCTTGATGGTCAATGCCTGCGAATGGCAGCGCATCGCGCCGATGCGCACGCACAGGCCGTCGACCGGGATCACGGCCTTGGCGCCGGCGCCGAAAGCCGGGCCGCGGCCCAGGATCTTGTTGGTTTCCGCGCCGGCTTTCCATTCTTCCTTGGAAACGCCATTGCCGAGATCCTTGTCGATCCACGGAATCAGATTGCCGGCCAGCGGCACGCCGAAATGCTGGGTTTCATCGGCGCCGAAAGCATGCTGTTTGGCCAGTACCTTGCGGTCGATTTCCAGGATCGCCGAGGCCGGATCGTCCAGCAGCGCCTTGACTTCGGCATTGATGCTGCCGAACTGGGTCAGCAGTTCACGCATGTGCTGCGCGCCGCCGCCGGACGCCGCCTGGTATGTCATCGAGGTCATCCACTCGATCAGGTCGTTTTCGAACAGGCCGCCGAGGCCGATCATCATGCAGGAAACGGTGCAGTTGCCGCCGATGAAGTTCTTCACGCCGCGCTTGAGCGCGTCCTTGATCACGCCCAGGTTGACCGGATCGAGCACGATGATCGCGTCGTCTTCCATGCGCAGCGTGGAAGCGGCGTCGATCCAGTAGCCGTTCCAGCCGGTCGCGCGCAGCTTCGGAAAGACCGCGCTGGTGTAGTCGCCGCCTTGCGCCGTGAGGATGATGTCGCACTTTTTCAGCGCATCGATATCGTTCGCATCCTGCAGCACGGTTTCGTTTTTCGCATAGGACGGCGCTTTGCCGCCGGCCGCGGACGTTGAAAAGAAAATCGGTTCGATTTCATTGAAATCGCCCTCTTCCTGCATGCGCTGCATCAGGACCGAACCCACCATGCCGCGCCAACCCACCAGGCCAACCAGTTTCATTTTGATTCCACCGCTATCGTTAAAGATTTAAAAAATTTTACGCCCGGCCCAAGCCCAGGCTTAATCCAGCGCCTTGACCACCGCATCGCCCATTTCGGCGGTGCCGACCTTGGTCGTGCCGGCCTCGTAGATATCGACGGTGCGGAAACCCTGCGCCAATACCTTCTTGACCGCATTTTCAATGCGATCGGCCTGCTCCGCCTTGTTCAGCGAATAACGCAGCATCATGGCCGCCGACAGAATTGTCGCCAGCGGGTTGGCGATGCCCTTGCCCGCGATGTCCGGCGCCGAGCCGTGCGACGGTTCGTACAAACCCTTGTTGTTGGCGTCCAGCGAAGCCGACGGCAGCATGCCGATCGAACCGGTCAGCATGGCGGCCGCATCCGAGAGGATATCGCCGAACATGTTGCCGGTCACGATGACGTCGAATTTCTTGGGCGCGCGCACCAGTTGCATGGCGGCGTTGTCGACGTACATGTGATCCAGCGCGACGTCCGGATAGTCGGCATGCACTTCGGTGACGATGTCCTTCCAGAACTGGAAGGTTTCCAGCACATTGGCCTTGTCGACGCTGGTCAGGCGCTTGCCGCGCTTTTGCGCGGCCTGGAACGCCACGTGGGCAATCCGGCGGATTTCGGATTCGGCATAGCGCATGGTATCAAAACCTTCGCGCTCGCCCTTGAATGCGCCGTCCGGCGCGGTGCGCACGCCGCGCGGCGTGCCGAAATAAATATCGCCGGTCAGTTCGCGCACGATCAGGATATCCAGCCCGGAAACCACTTCCGGCTTCAGCGTCGAAGCGCCGGCCAGTTCCGGATACAGGATCGCCGGACGCAGATTGCCGAACAGGCCCAGATGCTTGCGCAAACCCAGGATCGCCTGCTCGGGGCGCAGCGGACGGTCCAGCGTATCGTATTTCCAGTCGCCGACGGCGCCGAACAGAATCGCATCGGCGGCCTTGGCCAGCGCCAGCGTGGCGTCCGGCAGCGGATGGCCCGCGGCTTCATAGCCCGCGCCGCCGACCGGGGCGGTTTCCATTTCGAACGATTCGCCCAGCGCATTCAGGACGCGCACGGCCTGATCGACGATTTCCGGACCGATGCCATCACCTGGCAGGATTGCAATTTTCATATTTATCAGTAATCAAGGTAAAACAGCCGGGCCGGCGCCGCCTGGGCAGTGCACCTTCGGCACAAGACTCAAGGGCGCAAAACGAGACTTAGATGGTATTGGCCAGCCAGGGCTGCTGTTGCAGATGCCGTTCTTCGAACTCATGAATCTTGTCGGCCTGGCGCAAGGTGAGGCCGATATCATCGAGGCCGTTGAGCAGGCAGAATTTGCGGAACTGGCCGATTTCAAACGGGAACGAGACGCTGCCGTCGACAGCGCCGACGATCTGTTTTTCCAGATCGATGGCCAGCCGGAAGCCGGGAAAAGCCTTCACTTCGTCGAACAGGCGATCGATCGTCTGTTCCGGCAATACGATAGGCAGCAGGCCGTTCTTGTAGCAGTTGTTGAAGAAAATATCGGCGAAGCTCGGCGCGATCACGGCGCGGAAGCCGAACTGATCGAGCGCCCACGGCGCATGCTCGCGCGAGGAGCCGCAGCCGAAATTCTTGCGCGCCAGCAGAATGGAAGCGCCCTGGTATCGCGGCTGGTTGAGCACGAAATCCGGATTTTTCGGACGCGCGTCGTTATCCATGCCGGGTTCGCCATGGTCGAGATAACGCCATTCGTCGAACAGGTTGGGACCGAAGCCGGAACGCTTGATCGATTTCAGGAATTGCTTGGGAATGATGGCGTCGGTATCGACGTTGGCCCGATCGAGCGGGGCAACCAGGCCTTCATGCACTGTAAATTTGTTCATATCCGATGTTCTTTATGCTGCTGTCGCAGCGGATACGGACTGCAATATCCGGATCCGCCGCTGCATTGGGACCGACAATCAACGATTGAATCAATGATTATTCAGCCGCTTTTTTGCTGCTTTCCTGCATCTTGTCGCCGACTTTCGCGACATCCTGGCCGAAGCCGTGAACCGTGTTGCAGCCGGCCAGAACCATAACGAAAGCGGCCAGCAGAGTCAGGGCGATACTTTTTTTCATGCGATCCTCCATTTTATAAAGAACGTATATCAACAAAATGCCCTGCAATGCCGGCTGCCGCCGCCATCGCCGGGCTCACCAGATGCGTACGGCCGCCGGCGCCCTGGCGGCCTTCGAAATTGCGGTTCGAGGTCGAGGCGCAGCGCTCGCCCGGCTCCAGCCGGTCGGCGTTCATGGCCAGGCACATCGAGCAGCCCGGCTCGCGCCACTCGAAACCGGCATCGCGGAAAATCCGGTCCAGGCCTTCGCGCTCGGCTTGTTCCTTGACCAGTCCGGAACCCGGCACCACCATCGCCAGCTTGACGTTCGAGGCGCGGAACTTGCCGCGCACCACCGCCGCGGCCGCGCGCAAATCCTCGATGCGGGAATTGGTGCAGGAACCGATGAACACTTTATCGATGCGGATATCCGACATCGCGGTATTCGGCTTCAGGCCCATGTAGACCAATGCTTTTTCCATGCCGTCGCGCTTGGTGGGGTCTTTTTCCAGATCGGGATCCGGCACGCGGCTGTCGACCGAAGTCACCATTTCCGGCGAGGTGCCCCAGGTCACCTGCGGCGCGACATCGGCGGCATTCATCGTCACCACCAGGTCGAACTTGGCGCCCGGATCGGAATGCAGGGTGCGCCAGTACGTCACGGCGCGATCCCAATGCGGACCCGACGGCGAATAAGGACGGCCCTTGAGGTAATTGATGGTGGTGTCGTCGACCGCGATCATGCCCGACAGCGCGCCGGCTTCGATCGCCATGTTGCACACCGTCATCCGGCCTTCCATCGACAGCGAACGGATGGTGGAACCGGCAAATTCGATGGCGTAGCCGGTGCCGCCGGCAGTGCCGATGCGGCCGATCACGGCCAGCACGATGTCCTTGGCGGTCACGCCTTCAGGCAGCTGGCCATCCACCTGCACCAGCATGGACTTGGATTTTCTTGTCAGCAGTGTCTGGGTCGCCAGCACGTGTTCGACTTCGGAAGTGCCGATGCCGTGCGCCAGCGCGCCGAACGCGCCGTGGGTGGAGGTGTGCGAATCGCCGCAGACCACGGTCATGCCCGGCAAGGTCGCGCCCTGCTCCGGCCCGATCACATGCACGATGCCCTGGCGCAGATCGTTCATGCTGAAGTAAGTCAGGCCGTATTCCTTGGCGTTGGCGTCCAGCGTCTCGACCTGCAGGCGCGAGATCGGATCGGCGATGCCGTGGGCGCGGTCGGTGGTCGGGACGTTATGATCGGCCACCATCAGATTGGCGGCATTGCGCCATGGCTGGCGGCCTGCCAGCTTCAGGCCTTCGAACGCTTGGGGGCTCGTGACCTCATGCAGCAGATGACGGTCGATATACAAAATCGCGGTGCCGTCTTCCTCGGCATGCACCACGTGCGATTCCCAAAGTTTGTCGTAAAGCGTTTTAAGCATGATTCTGTCGATCTGAATAGGGCCAAAATGGTCTTAGATTATGCCATAGAAGCCAGCAATAGACGTACAACACCGACAGGGCGCGCCATAGCGCGCGGCGCGGCGCCCGATTTGGCGCGTTGCTAAAAAACAACTTCTATGGAAGGGCTAAAGCAGGAATCCGGTTCAGATATGCGCGGCGATGACCGGGGTATCGACCTTGACGTCGCCGCATTGTGCGCGATGGCGCAAGGCATGCTCCATCAGCACCAGCGCCAGCATTGCCTCGGCGATCGGCGTGGCGCGGATGCCGACGCAGGGGTCGTGGCGGCCGTGCGTTTCGACCATCACCGGATTGCCGGCCTTGTCGATCGAACGGCGCGGCGTGCGGATGCTGGAGGTCGGCTTGATGGCGATCGACACCGTGATGTCCTGCCCGGTCGAAATGCCGCCCAGCACGCCTCCAGCGTTATTGGTGACGAAACCCTGGGGCGTCAGTTCGTCGCCGTGCTCGGTGCCGAGCTGCGACACGGCCTTGAAGCCGGCGCCGATCTCGACACCCTTGACCGCGTTGATGCCCATCATCGCATAGGCAATATCGGCATCCAGCTTGTCGTACAGCGGCTCGCCCAGGCCGACCGGCACGTTGCGCGCCACCACCTCGATGCGCGCGCCGCAGGAGTCGCCGTCCTTGCGCAACTGGTCCATGTAGGCTTCCATCTCTTCAATCTTGCTGGCGTTGGCGGCGAAGAATGGATTCTGGCGCACGTAATCCCAGGATTCGAACGGCACCGGCATCGTGCCGAGCTGGCTCATGCAGCCGGCGAAGGTGGTGCCATATTGTTCCAGCAGCCATTTCTTGGCGATCGCCGCCGCGCCCACCGCCGGCGCGGTCATGCGCGCCGAGGAACGGCCGCCGCCGCGCGGATCGCGCACGCCGTATTTGTGCCAATAGGTATAGTCGGCATGGCCGGGACGGAAGGTCTCGACGATATTGCTGTAGTCCTTGCTGCGCTGGTCCTGGTTGCGGATCAGCAGCGTGATCGGGGTGCCGGTGGTCAGGCCCTGATAGACGCCGGACAGGATTTCCACCGTATCCGGTTCCTGGCGCTGCGTGACATGGCGCGACGTGCCCGGCTTGCGGCGGTCGAGTTCGGGCTGGATGTCGGCCTCGGACAGCGCCAGGCCGGGCGGGCAGCCGTCGATCACGCAGCCGATGGCCGGACCGTGGGATTCGCCGAAATTGGTTACCGCGAACATCGAACCGAAAGTATTGCCGGACATAATTCTTGATTTCTGAAATGACAAAGATTGGATTTTACCAGCGTTACCGCCTCAGCAGCCATGCCTGGAAGCGCACCAGGAATTCGGGCATCAGCAAGAAGATAGACGCGGCAACCAGGGCGTTGAGAATCGCCGTGGCCAGGAAAATCTGCGGGATATCCAGGCCGGCGCGCAGCAGCAGCATGGCCAGCAATGCCGCGGCCACCATGAACAGCGCATTCAGGATGTTCATGCCGGCAATCGTGCGCGACAGATGCTGCCGGTCGCAGCGCACCTGGATCAGCGCAAACAGCGGCACCACGTAAAAGCCGCCGAACACGCCGATCATCACGCAATCGAACAGAATGCGCAGGCTGCCATGCTGGGCGAGGAAACCGCTCATGCCGACCGTCATGCCGCCCGCAACGGCATTGGCATTGGCGTAGCCGTTGCTGGCGAAGAACAGATCGACGGCGAATACCGACAGGCCGATCGCGCCGAACGGCACCAGCCCGATTTCGATGCGATGCCCGGAGAGCCGCTCGCACAGCAGCGATCCGGCGCCGATGCCGAGCGAAAACACGGTCAGCAGCAGGACGAAAACATTGTGATCGCCATGCAGGTAATCGCGCGCGAACAAGGGAAACTGCGCCAGCACGATCGCGCCGTAGAACCAGAACCAGGAGTTGCCCAGCATGGCCAGGAACACCGGCCGGTTCTGCCTTGAAAAGCGCAGGTTGCGCACGGTTTCGCTCAGCGGATTCCAATTGATCTTCAGGTCCGGCGCGGGCGCCGGCGTCAGCGGAATGCCCAGGCTGGCGACCCAGCCCAGCACGGCAACGCCGATCGTGGCCGCCGCCACCAGCATCAATCCCCAAGGCCGCTGCACCACCAGCACCGCGCCCACCACCTCGCCCAGCAGGATGCCGACGAAGGTGCCCATTTCGATCACGCCATTGCCGCCGATCAACTCGGACGACTTCAATTGCTGCGGCAGATAGGCGTACTTGACCGGACCGAACAGCGTCGAGTGCAGCCCCATGCCGGCGATGGCCGCGACCAGCACCCACAAGCTGTGCGTCATCCAGCCATAGCCGGCCAACGCCATGATGCCGATTTCCAACAGTTTTACGTAACGCGCCAGCCGCGATTTTTCGATTTTTTCGGCGAACTGCCCGGCACTGGCCGAAAACAGCACGAACGGCAGGATGAACAGGCCTGGAATGAGGTTATTGAGCAGGCCGACGTCAAGCGAAGTCCAGTTCAGCGCATCGTAGGTCAGGATCGTCAGCAGCGCGGTCTTGAAGACGTTGTCGTTGAAAGCGCCGAGAAATTGAGTCCAGAAGAATGGCGCGAAACGGCGCTGGCGCAGCAGCGCGAACTGGCTGGAAGGCGGCTGCGGAGTGCGGGATTCGCCGGGAGATTCGCCGGAAGATGCATCGGAAGACTGGGAGGAAGCCATTGATATCCACTGAATATGTTGACGCTGCCGATGTTGCCGATGTTGCGGTGGCGCGGCGCATAAAAAAACCGTTCATCGCCGGATGAACGGTTCGCGATTTTAACGCGGCTGGCGTGGTTTGACGCAGCTTTAGGCGGCTTGACGCAGCTTGACGCCGCGTAAATTACTCGCGGCTTTCTTCTTCCGCCGGCCAGTCGCGGATATAGGCCTTGAGCATCTTGTTTTCGAAGCCCTGCGCATCCAGCACCGCCTTGGCCACGTCGTAGAACGACATGATGCCCAGGATGGTCTTGGCGTCCATTACCGGCACATAGCGCGCGTGCTGCTCCAGCATCAGCCGGCGCACTTCGTTGAGGTCGGTATCGGGCGTCACCGTCAGCGGATGGTCGTCCATATGCGGCCGCACGGTGCTGTCGCCGATCTGGCCGCCGTTCTTGTGCACCGTATTGATGACTTCGCGGAAGGTCAGCATGCCGGCCAATTCGCCGAATTCCATCACGACCAGCGAGCCGATGTCTTTTTCCGCCATCGCATTGACCGCTTCCAGCAGTGGCGTATCCGGGGTCACCGTATAGAGAATGCTGCCTTTGACTTTGAGGATTTCAGAGACTTTCATTGCAATCTGCCTGTCATTGGAGGTTGAACTACGATACGACGATGTTTATGGAACGCGTTTCATACATACTACGAGGCTGTCCGTGGTTCAGCAACCATTAGTTGCTTTTGCAATGCAGCATCGGCAGCCGGCGCCGATATCGACACATCGTCGAAGTAGGCGGCCAGCGAGCGGTTCAGCGCGGCGTCGATGGCCGCACTAATTTGTTGCACAACCAACAACTCCCGATCGCGCGGCGTTTCCGCATCGAAAACGAAGCGGCGATACACGTCGGCCAGCGTCAGCAGCGACGGGTTGGCCAGCAGCGCCCAGCGGTCGTGCGCATCGTCATGGCGGCCCCAGCGGAAACGTTTCGGCGCCTCGGCCGCTTTGACCACGCCCAGCCAGCCGGCGTTCTGCATCCGTTCCATCAATAATTGGGATTCTTCGTAGCCGATATGCGTGCGCCGCCGCACCTGGTCGACGTCGACCGTCAGCCGCTCGCTGCCGCGCGCGCGGTACAGCACGCGCAATATCGCCAGCGCGTCGACAAAGGTGCCGCACGGCGTCGGCTTGTGGCGCCAGCGTTCGTAGCGCATCACCGGCAGCACCGCGGTCAGCAGCGCGCCGACCAGCGTGATCATCCACAGCATGTAGACCCACAGCAGGAAAATCGGCAGCGCGGCGACGGCGCCGTAGATCATTGTATAAGTCGGAAATTTGATCACGTAGGCCGTGAACAGCCGCTTGGCGATCTCGAACGCAATGCCTGCCAGCAGCCCGCCCCAGATGGCGTCCTGCCAGTCGACCACCTGATTCGGCACCGTGATGTAGAGCAGCGTGAAGGCGCTGGTGGTGAGCAGGATCGAGCACACGGTATAGAAACCCGAACCCAGTATCGGCGCACTCCCCAGCACGCCGGAAGTCGTGGCGCCGACGTACGAGGTGGCCGAAATCGAGACGCCGATCAGCAACGGCCCCAGCGTGATGATGGCCCAATAGACCAGGATGCGCTGCAGCAGCGGGCGCGAAGTCTGCACGCGCCAGATGCGGTTGAAGGTGTGATCGATGGTGGCCATCGTCATGCCGGAAGTGAAGATCAGCGCCACCCCGCCCACCGCCGACAGCCGCGCCGATTTGGACGCGAACTGGTTGATGTAGCCGAGAATGGTATTGGCCATATTGGCCGGCATCAGGTTCTGGATGAAATACGCTTCCAGCGATGCGCGGAAGGTGCTGAACAGCGGAAATGCGGTGAACAGGGCGAACGCGATGGTCGCCATCGGGACCAGCGCCAGGATGGAGGTAAAGGTCAGCGCGCCGGCGACTTGCGGCAAGCGTTCTTCCTCGAGCCGGCGGGCGGCGAAACGGAACAGTTCGCGAAGATCGTGCAAGGACAGCGTACGCAGTTTGGAAACCATAAGATCAGTTGGTGCCGGTGGAGATTTCGCCTAAATCGTTCATGAACGCATTTCATCAATATCCGTATGAGGAATGCGTTCATAATACCGAACTATGAACAAATCGCCTCCCCTGACACTGTTAATTCTCTACTATTCCCGCCACGGCGCCACCCGCAAGCTGGCCGAAGCCATCGCCCAGGGCGTCGAAAGCGTCTCCGGCTGCGATGCCCGCCTGCGCACCGTGCCGGCCGTGTCGGCCGTCAGCGAAGCGACCGAACCGGATATCCCGGCCGAAGGCGCCCCGTATGTGGAAGCGATCGATCTTGAGCAATGCGCCGGCCTGGCGCTGGGCTCGCCGACCCGCTTCGGCAATATGGCCTCGGCCATGAAATATTTCTGGGACGGCACCGCGCCGCAATGGCTGGCGGGGGCGCTGTCGGGCAAACCCGCCTGCGTATTCACTTCCACCGGCAGCCTGCACGGCGGCCAGGAATCGACCTTGCTGAGCATGATGCTGCCGCTGATGCACCACGGCATGCTGCTGCTGGGCCTGCCCTATACCGAAGCGGCGCTGATGACCACGGCCAGCGGCGGCACCCCTTACGGCGCCAGCCACTGGGCCGGCCTCAACGGCGACCAGGCTTTCACCGACGAATCGCGCACCCTGGCCGTGGCGCTGGGCCGGCGCCTGGCGCAAACCGCGGTCAAATTAAGGGAATCGGCATGAACATGAACACACGCGACAAAAACCCGCAGGATGCCGATCGGCTCGTCAAGGCGCTCACGGCGGGCATCGCGCCGCGCGCCGGAATCTATCATTGGGGCGCCATCGCCAGCCTGGTCGCCCTGATCGCGCTGTGCGTAGCCTGGGAACTGCGGCTGGCGCCGCTGCGCCCGGGCGGCTCGTGGCTGGTGCTGAAGGTGCTGCCGCTGCTGCTGCCGCTGCGCGGCATCCTCAAGCGCGACGTCTATACGATGCAGTGGTCGTCGATGCTGATCCTGGTGTATTTCACCGAAGGCATCGTGCGCGCCACCAGCGACCGCGCGCCTTTGTCGGCCGCGCTGGGCTGGGGCGAAACCGCCCTGACCTGCCTGTTCTTCCTCTGTACGATTCTCTATCTCCGGCCTTACAAGCAAGCCGCCAGGCAGCTCGCCAAACAGGCGATCGGCAAAGCGGCCAAATGACATCCCTGCTGGATGCCTGCCGCGGCCTGATCGGCGCGGCGCATGTATTGACCGGCGCCGATACCGATGCATTCCTGACCGACCAGCGGCGCCGCTTTACCGGCGCGGCGCTGGCGGTGCTGCGCCCCGCCGAGAGCGCACAGGTGGCGGCGCTGGTGCGTTTGTGCGCGCAGCACCGGACCGCGATCGTGCCGCAAGGGGGCAATACCGGCCTGGTGCTGGGTAGCGTGCCGGACGCCGGCGGCCGGGCGGTGCTGATGTCGCTGGGCCGGCTCAACCGCATCCGCGCGGTCGACACCGTCAACAATACGATGACCGTCGAAGCCGGCTGCATCTTGCAAGCCGTGCAACAGCGCGCGGCCGAACACGGGCGGCTGTTTCCGCTGTCGCTGGCCTCGGAAGGCAGTTGCACCATCGGCGGCAATCTGTCGACTAATGCCGGCGGCACCGGCGTGCTGCGCTACGGCAACACGCGCGATTTGTGCCTGGGGCTGGAAGTGGTGACCGCGCAAGGCGATCTGCTGAGCAGCCTGCGCGGCCTGCGCAAGGACAATACCGGCTACGATCTGCGCGGCCTGTTCATCGGCGCAGAAGGAACACTGGGCATCATTACCGCCGCCGTCCTGAAACTGTTTCCGCAGCCGAAAGCCCGCATGACCGCGCTGGCCGGGCTGCGCACGCCGCAGCAGGCGCTGGCGCTGCTCAACCTCGCGCAGGAACGCTGCGGATCGGCGCTGACCGCGTTCGAATTGATGTCGCATGCCTGCCTGGATCTGGTGCAGCGGCATTTCGGCGCGGCGCCGCCATTCGCGGCCGCGCATGCGCAATATGTGCTTCTGGAATTATCGGATAGCGAATCGGAAGCCCACGCCGAAGCGCTGCTGCAGCAGGTCCTGGACGATGCGCTGCGCGCAGGCCTGATCGAGGATGCGGCGGTGGCTTCTTCACTGGCGCAGTCGGCGGCATTGTGGTCCTTGCGCGAACGGATTTCGGATGCGCAGGCGCGCGAAGGCAGCAATATCAAGCACGACGTTTCGCTGCCGATTTCGCGCATCGGCGATTTCATCGACGCCACCGATGCGTTGCTGCAGCAGCGCTTTCCCGGCTGCCGCATGGTGACCTTCGGCCATCTGGGCGACGGCAATCTGCATTACAACGTGGCGCCGCCGGCCGGCGTCGATGAAGGCGCATTCCTGGCATCGCAGCCGGCCGTCAATCTTGCGGTGCACGACAGCGTCGACCGCCACGGCGGCTCGATCTCCGCCGAGCATGGCGTCGGCGTATTGAAACGGGAAGAATTGCAGCGCTATAAATCGCCGGTGGAATTGCAGATGATGCACAATATCAAGCAGGCGCTGGATCCGCTGAACCTGATGAATCCGGGCAAGGTCATTTAGAGGCTGCTGCAAAATGCGGCGAGGCAGGGTGTTGTGCGAAGTGAGGTAAAGGGGGAATGCGGCCGCAGGCCGCAGGAGGACACGAACGCAGTACAACACCCTGCCTCGCCGCATTTTGCAGCGGCTTCCCAAGTTCTTAAGACAGCGCGGATCTGGCGCCTTTCATCAGCGCGATTGCTTCGGCTGCCCTGGCCGTTACGGTTTCATCGATGGCGTCGATAAACTGCGCCGCCGGCATCGGGCGGCCCAGCAGATAACCTTGCAGGGCATCGCAACCGGCCTCGTCCAGGAACAATTGCTGCGCCTCGGTTTCCACGCCCTCCGCCACAATCCGCAAATTCAATGCGCGTCCCAGCGCCACCACGGCGGCCACGATCGCCTCATCGTCGGAGCCCAGCGACAGATTGCGCACGAAACCGCGGTCGATTTTCAATTCGTTGGCCGGCAGGCGTTTCAGGTACAGCAGGCTGGAATAGCCGGTGCCGAAATCGTCGATCGAGATATCCACGCCCAGCGCCGCGATCTTCTCCAGCGTGATCATGCTGGCGTCGACGTCGTCCATCGCGGTGGTTTCCGTCACTTCCAGCGTCAGGCAATGCGGCGGCAGATTGTGCCGCGCCAGCGCGCCCTGGACCACTTCCAGCAGCCCCTCGTGCGCGAACTGGACCGCCGACAGGTTCACCGCCATTTTCCAGTCGCCATGACCCAGATCGATCCACTCGCGCATTTGCGCGCAGGCCTGGTCCAGCACCCATGCGCCGAGCGGCACGATCATGCCGGATTTTTCGGCCAGCGGAATGAATTCGTCCGGCGGCATCAGGCCGCGCACCGGATGCTGCCAGCGCACCAGCGCTTCGGCGCCGAGCACGCGATGATCGACCGTGGCGAATTTCGGCTGGTAATACACGACGAATTCGCGATGCTCGATCGCATGCCGCATCTCATTGAGCAATTGCAGTTTGTTGTGCGCGTTGGCGTTCATCGACGGCGCGAAGAAATGATAGCCGTTGCGGCCGCTGCGCTTGGTGTGGTACATCGCCGCATCGGCGTTGACCAGCATTTCGTGGCGGCTGCCGCCATCCTCCGGATAAATCGCGATGCCGATGCTGGCCGACACTTGCAGTTCATGCGATTCGATCATGAACGGCTGTCCGATCAGTCCGACCAGCCGTTCGGCGATCTGCGCCGCATCTTCCGGCTGCGCAACCTCGGCCAGCACGACGAATTCATCGCCGCCCAGGCGCGCCACGGTATCGCCGCCGACCATCAGGCTCTGGATCGCGCGCGCCACCTCGATCAGCAGCAAATCGCCGATATGATGGCCGAGCCCGTCGTTGATCGCCTTGAAACCGTCCAGGTCGATGAACATCAGCGCGAAGTGGCGCCGCTCGCGCGCGGCGTTCTGCAATTCCTGGTCCAGGCGATCTTCAAACAGCATCCGGTTCGGCAGTTGCGTCAGGCCGTCGTGCAGCGCCTGCTGGGTCAATTCCTGATTGGCCCGCGCCAGCGAATGCGCGAGTTTTGCGGTGCGCGTTTCCAGCCGCGCGTCGAGTACCGAGGTCAGCAGCGCGATGGTCAGCACCGACAACGTGCCGAGCACCACCACCACCGCCAGCCAGCCGGCCGAAAAGTTGTGGGTGCCGCCCATGCAGACGCTGCCGAGCGGAAAATGCGCGGCGGTCATGCCGGTATAGTGCATGCCCGAGATCGCCAATCCCATCACCACGGCGGCGCAAGCGCGCGCCGGCACGCCGTGCCGGCCGGTTTGCTGGCGCAGGTGGAACGCGATCCATAAAGCCGCGCCGGCGGCACCGACGGCAATCAGCAGCGACAGCGCGAACCAGCGCGCATCGTAAATAATGCCGGGCGACATGTGCATCGACGCCATGCCGAGGTAATGCATGGCCGCGATGCCGGCGCCCATCGCCAGCGCGCCGCCCAGCAGCCGGCGATACGGCAATTGCGGCAGGCTGACCTGCCACAGCGCAAAGGCCGAGACCGCTATCGCCACCACTAGCGACAGCAGCGTCAGCCAGATGTTGTAACTGAGAGGAATCGGCAGGCGAAACGCCAGCATGCCGATGAAATGCATGGACCAGATGCCGATGCCCATCGCCAGCGAACCGCCGGCCAGCCACCAGCGCGCGGCCGTATTGCGATTGAGCGCAATGCGGTTGGCCATGTCGAGCGCGGTATATGACGCGAGCATCGCGACCAGAATCGAAACCGCCACGATCCCGGGGTCGTAACTGGCGGCCAGCATGGCTTCGGAACTTGCAAATAAGGCAAACATTCGTTATCTGTACAGTCATGAAAACAGCAGTGAAACGGCTAATACAGCTAATAAAACATCAATGAGCAGTTATAGGCATCGGTTAATTTTTGCGTCCGGATCCATCGCGGCAAAGGTCTGCCTGGTACGACATTAAACCAGACAAGAACAGGCATCGCGATCAGGAATAACCTGACAATATCTTGCACGGCGCACTGGCCCAAAATTGTTGTCAATGTATCATCATATGCGAATTGCAAGGACGATAAATGCGCACTGCATTTTCCTGTCCGTCCGGCAATTACGGCTAGGCAATAAAACAGCCGGCCGCGATTGCGCCGACATCCTTTAGACTATGCCCTAAAAGGAAAGACAGTCGGCTGCAACCTTTTGGCGTACTTGCTTGTCCTACTGCGCGCCATACAAAAATATGACCGCCGGAAACGCTTTTTTCGGACTTTCGCTCTTCCATCAATCATTCAGATTCCCGCCAAAGCTTTTATGACCAAACGTTCGACTGTAGCGTCCACGCATCATGGCAACCGGCTTACGCCTGCCTCTACGCCCACACTATGCCGCTCTTCCCCACTTTCGCGCCTGGCCCGCGGTTCGCGCGTAGTGCTGCTGCGCGGCCTGTTCGGCGCCATGGCCGCCCTGATCGGGCAACAGGCATGCGCTGGAGTCTCCATGCTGCAGCCGACCAAGCGCTACGACGCCAGCAAGCCGCTGGTCCTGACGCTGCTGTTCGGTGACGACGATATCGGCGGCAGCTATGACATTCCCGATACCTTGAAAGTCTCCGCCTCGGCCGACATGACCGCGCCGGTCCAATTGATCCTGCGCCGCGACGGCGCCAAGGACCGGGCCTCCCATCTCGATCTCGCCAAGGGCGAATATCGCAAGATCAGCTATTCGGGCATGCTGCCGGCCTCGCTGCGCGGGATGGTGCGCATCGAACCGGTCGACTACGATGCCTCCGCCGTGATCGTAACGATGGTGCGCCCGGATGCGGCCATCGGCGCATTGCCCGAGGCGCCGGCGGCGCCGGGCGACAGCCTCATGGCCGGCGCCGACGCCAATGCGCCTGCCGTCGCCGCCCCTCCCGCCGCGGTGGATCTGCTGAACGCTTCGCGCATTTCGTTCAAGGATCCGACCTATTTCATCATCGGCAACAGCGGCCGCGATTTCAGCGCCAAATTCCAGCTCAGCTTCAAGTACCGCATTTTCCAGCCGGACGATCCGCGTTCGCGCGGCCCGATCGACAATCTGTACCTGGGCTATACGCAATTTTCGATCTGGGATCTGCAGGCGCCATCGTCGCCGTTCCGCGATACCAATTACCGGCCCAGCCTGTATTATTTCCTGCCCGACCTCGGCATCGCCAACAACGCGGTCAGCCGCATGTCGGTGGCGGCCGGACTGGAGCACGAATCGAACGGCCAGGACGGCGTCAAGTCGCGCAGCCTGAACATCGCCTTTATCGAGCCGGGCATTTCATTCGGCAAACTCGACGATTACCATTTCACCGTCGCACCCAAGATATATGCCTATCTCGGACCGCTGAGCGACAACCCCGACATCGCCGATTACCGCGGCAATGTCGATCTGAAACTGAGCTTCGGCAAGCCGGACGGCGCCGCATTCTCGACGCTGCTGCGCAAGGGCCGCAATGGCAATGCGGGCAGCGCCGACAGCCAGTTCAGCTATCCGCTGTCGCGGCTGGTTCCGGGCACCGCCGGCTATCTGTTCGCCAATTATTTTTACGGCTACGGCGAAAGCCTGCTGACTTACAACCAGAAAATTACACCGCAGTTTCGCGTGGGCTTTTCGTTGTCGCGGTGATGATAAAGAAGTTGCGCCAGGCAGGCTGAAGCGGGGCGTTGTACTCCGTTCATGTCCTCCGGCGGCCTGCGGCCGCCTCCCCCTTTACTTCACTGCGCACAACACCCCGCTTCAGCCTGCCTGGCGCAACTTCTTTATCGCGGCAATCCGATCGCTGCAGGTCAAAAAAAGGCGCGCCGATTTGGGTGGGGCGCGCCTCCGACGAACGTTTGAAGCCGAGAGGCGGAGGCGCGCGCCACCCGAATCGGCGCGGCTTTTTCACCGCCACCGCAGCACGCTTTAAACCGGCGTCCTCATGGTCACGAATTCTTCCGCAATGGTCGGATGAATCCCGATCGTCGCATCGATCTGCGCCTTGGTCGCGCCGCAGTTCAAGGCCACCGCAAACCCCTGCATGATTTCGCCGGCGTCGGCGCCGACCATATGCGCGCCAAGCACCCTGTCGCTGGTTGCGTCGACCACCAGCTTCATCATGGCGCGTTCGGTCGACCCGCTCAACGTGTGCTTGAGCGCCTTGAATTCGCTCTTGAAAATCTTGACATCGCCGAACCGTTCGCGCGCTTGCGCTTCGGTCAGGCCGACCGTGCCGACGTTCGGATGGCTGAAGACGGCGGTCGGAATATTGTCGTACGAGATCTTGCGCCCGCCATCCTGGAACAGTGCCGACGCCACCACCATGCCTTCGGCCAGCGCGACCGGCGTCAGGGCCACGCGGTCGATGACGTCGCCGACGGCGTAGATCGACGGCACATTGGTGCGGAATTCCTTGTCGACCGCGATGGCGCCGTTCGGTTTCGTTTCGACGCCGGCGCTTTCCAGCCCCAGCTTCTCGGTATTGGCATGGCGGCCGGTGGCGAACAGTACGCATTCGGCATCGACCTCGACGCCATCCTTCAGATGCAATTGTTTGACGCCGCCGTCGGCCGTCAAGGTTTCGATGACTTCATTGCAACGCACATCGATGCCCTTTTTCACCATCTCGGCCGCCAGGAAATGTCCCAGGTCGGCATCCATCGTGCGCAGCAGGCGCGGGCCGCGATGCAGCAGCGTCACCTTGCTGCCCAGGCCGCTCAGGATCGCCGCCAGTTCCACCGCGATATAGCCGCCGCCGACCACTACCGCGCGCGGCGGCAACGCCGGCAGATGGAAGAAATCGTCGGATGTCATGCCATGCTGCTTGCCCGGCAATTCCGGCAGCGTCGGATGGCCGCCGGTGGCGACCAGGATATAGCGGGCCGTCACGCGGCGGCCGTTGATCAGCACGGTATGCGCATCCTCGATCGTGGCGTGGCCGTCGAATATCTCGACGCCGGAGGCATTCAGCAGATTGCGATAGATGCCGTTCAGGCGGGCGATTTCGACATCCTTGTTGGCGATCAGGGTCGGCCAGTCGTGACGGCTTTCGCCGATCTCCCAGCCGAAGCCCCTGGCATCGGCCAGATCGTCATGGAAATGCGCCGCGTACGACATCAGTTTTTTGGGAATGCAGCCGACGTTGACGCAGGTGCCGCCCAGATATTGCTTTTCCGCCAGCGCCACGCGGGCGCCGTATTGGGCCGCGAAACGGCTGGCGCGCGTGCCGCCGGAGCCGCCGCCGATGGTAAATAAATCGTAGTCGAATTCGTTCATACGGTCCTTCCGGGTCATCAATTATTTATTGTTTCGGCGCAACGGCCAGACGCCACAACGACGTCACTTCGGCCGCCCTCGCCTTGTGCAATACATCTTCCGCATCGGCCGCGCGCGGATGGCGCGGGCGGATGTCGTGCCGTTCGATCACGCGCAGGCCGGCTTCGGCGAACATCGCCAGCAGCGCTTCGCGCGAACGCAATTCCAAGTGTTCGGCCAAGTCGGAAAGAATCAGCCAGCCTTCGCCGCGCGGCGCCAGATGCGCCGGCAATCCCTGCAAAAATCCGCGCAGCATGCGGCTGTCCGGATCGTATACGGCATGCTCGATGGGCGAACTCGGGCGCGCCGGCAGCCAGGGCGGATTGCAGATGATCAGGGAAGCGCGCGCCTGTGCGGAAGATTCCGGGCCGGACGGAAACAGATCCGCCTGCACCACCTCGACTTGCGCCAGATCGAGCCGCGCCAGGTTTTCGCGGGCGCATGCCAGCGCGCGCGGGTCCTGGTCGGTGGCGATGACGCGCCTGAAACCGCGCCGCGCCAGCAAAGCCGCCAGCACGCCGGTGCCGGTGCCGATATCGAAGGCCAGCGCCTTATCGGCCGGCAACGGCGCGGCGGCCACCAGATCGACGTATTCGGCGCGCACCGGCGCAAACACGCCGTAGTGAGGATGAATGCGGGCGTCCAGCGCGGCCACCTCGATGCCGTTCTTGCGCCATTCGAAAGCCCCGATCAGGCCCAGCAATTCGCGCATCGACGCCACATACGGTTCCGCCGCCGGGCCATAAGCGTCGGCGCATGCCTGGCGCACATCCGGCGCGCGCCGCAACGGCACGCCGTGGTCGCTGTCGTGCGGCAGCAGCAGCATGCCGAGTATCCGCGCGCGCTGCGACTGGGCCTGCCGATGCAGATGGAATGCCTGGCCGGCAATGGGTTCAGCGGCGGCGGCTGTTGCCGCATTTTTTTTCAGGCGCGCTCGTTTTACGGGAGCGGGCCGGTCGATGCGGCGCGCCAGCGCCTGCAGCAATTGACGCGCATTCTGGAAATCGCCGCGCCACAGCAGGCCGACGCCTTCGCACGCCAGCCGGTAGGCGCTGTCGGCATCGGTGCGGTCGTCGGCGATCTGCACCCGCTTCGGCGCCGGCGCGCCGCTTTCCGCGCGCCAGCGGGCAGTACGCGGCTGGCCGTCTTCAACCCAATGGATTTCAGGCGTGGCCGTCATTTGCCGCGCTTCTGAAACCGCTTCTGGAACATTTCAGGACGTGATTTATTCTTCTGGGCAAAAATGGTCCGGGCGTCCTGCTCGGCGCGCTCCTGCGTGCGCATGGCCGGATCGTCGTCGTGCAGCGTGAAGAAATCGTCCGCCTGCGCGCGCATGACATGCTTGATCGCGGCGGCGTCGCTCATTTTGAACAGTTCGGTCAACAAGGTCGTCACCTCGTCCAGATATTCTTCATATGTCATTTTCATTCCCATCCGCCCTATGGCCAATAACGCCCGATGGCGAGCCGCAGAGCTTACCCGAACTGACCCGATTTTGCCCGATTTCATGAAAATGGAACGATTCCTGCCAATTTCCCCGATTTTATCGGCCCTAACCCTACAGTCAAATTAGCTGTTTTCCTACATTACCCGCCCGGGATTTGATGGAACATAAGTCCCACTGCGTCACCTAACGGACGTAAGCGAGACATTCTTACCGACAAAAGGAGGATCTATGTTGATTCGTAAAACCATGTTTGCCACAGCGATCGTGCTGGCCGCCCTGGCCGGCTGTAAAAAAAATGACCAGGCGCCCGCACCGGCGACTTCCAGCGATTCCGCCCCAATGAGTACGCCGGCCCCGGCCTCGCCATCGACCTCGACTTCGCCGTCGTCGTCGAGCACAGCGCCTGGCGCTTCGAGCACAGCGCCTATGACCCCAGGGTCTTCGGATTCGACCAGCGGCAGCTCCAGCACCGGCACCAGCGGCACTACCGGCAGCACCGGCACTACCGGCAGCAGCGATAGCAGCAGCACCAGCAAATAGCTAATGCCGGCAGGATCGCATAGGATGCGCATATAAAAATAGCCCGAAGATTTCGGGCTATTTTATTGTCCATCTTGCAATGCCTGCCGTCATTTCCGGGCCGGCCTCTTGCCTTCCCGCCACTGCGGCGTTGCCGCATCCGCGTCGAAGTCGTCGATTCCTGTGCCGATGTCCCTTTCCAATTGACGATTGACTCTGGTCTCTTCAGCCTCGTCGTCGATAAAATTATCGTCGCGCGTATCGGATTCGCGCCCCGTAAAATCGCCGCCGGCGCTCTGGTCGCGCACGCTGCTGCTGTTGAATTCGATCGGCTTGCCGGCCGGATCGTAATGGGTTTCCTTCGGCCGTTGCACCGATCCGGTAACAATGCCGCCGCCATGGGTCGGCGCAACCGGGGTGGAGCCGCCGCCGTGAGGCCGGTCCGGCGCATTGCCGGGCTGGTCCCTGTCGTCGCCTTCGACGCGCGCTGGATGGGAACGATGGATCATCGCGTGCTCCTGCTTAACGATTCAGGCGAAAACCGACCTTCAGGGTGGCCTGGAAGTGGTCGACCTTGCCGTCGGCGATATGCCCTGAATGCCGGACCATTTCAAACCAGTCGATATGCTGGACCGTCTTGGCGGCTTCCGTAATGGCGTTGCGGATGGCGTCGTCAGTGCCGGTGTCCGAGGTGCCGACGATTTCGATGACTTTATAGATGTGGTTATTGGCATTGGACATGACGATCGCTCGATGGATGAATGAATCAACAATGGGAATGAACCCACGACTGAATCCACTATAGGCAGCGCTGACGCACTGCTCCATCGGACAATCTCGTATTACCGGGTAGGACTTGACGAAAGGCCAGGACGGCCTTTCGATGCTGCTATTTACCGAGGCTATTGGCCCTTGGTATTGATTATGCGACGCGCGGCCGCGTCTTTTTCGGCTTGTTTCTCGTAATCGGCTTTTTCGCCGCAGGCGGTCAGGGCCATAAAGGCCAGCAAGACGAAAACGGTAGTGGCAATACGCATGACGGGCTCCCCTGAACCGGTGAATGAGATGAATGCAAACGTGGCCGATTATTGAAGCGCCGCCGATATTGCAGCCTTGCTTCACAGCACTTTTGCGGAATTCTACACGTATTCCAACGCGCATTCCGGAGGTTTTTTCATCCCATCCCGCTGCCTTGCGTCACGAGCCGAAACGCCGCATGACACCGAAGGTCACGAGGTCGGCGTCGTTTTTATTGGTGAAGGTGACGACCCGTGCGAAGTTGGTGAATACCTTCCAGTCCTTGCCCAGGCTGCGATCGAGCGTGACCGAAAACAGGCCGCTCAGCGTGGTGCGGTCGGTGCCGAGTTTATTCCTCGATACGTACGGCCCGGCGCCGGCGCTGATCGACCAGTTCTCGCTGAACGGCTGCACATACCAGGCCTGGGCCGCGATGCCGCGCCGGTTGACGCGCGCGCCGTCATTGCCCTCATCCACGCCCGACAGCGACACCGCGAACTGGCCGTAATACTGCTTCGCCTCCAGCGAATAGCTGGGGTGGTAACCGGGGCCCGATTGATTGGTCTGCGCAAATCCGTATGAGGCGCCGAGCCAGACCGGATGGCCGTCCGATACGCCGCCCGGCGTGCCGGAACGCGTGGCGCCGATTTCCTTGCCGAGGCCGATCACGATCGCATCCGAATGCGGCGCATTGGTAATGGCGACATGGTTATAGCCGATGCGCCACTGCAGGCCCTGCGAATACGCATCCAGACGCCCGATCAGCGCCAGGGACATCAGCGCGCCGACACGGGCGTCGTCCGATTCCACGCCGTTCACGGTCGTGCGGTTCATGCTGAAATAAGGGCCGACGCCGAGCTCGACGCCAAAGGTGGGATTCAGGTTTTTGCGGAATACCATCTGTGCGGCGTAGCCGTCGCGATGGTTGTTGTCGGGATGGCCTTCGTTGTAATAGACGATATCCAGGCGCGGCGCTTCGGCCGCATTGACATAGCCGTTGCCGACCAGACCGAACGGATCGAAGGTATGGCCGATGCGGATTTCGCCGGCGCGCCAGCGCATCGTCCTGTGGCCGGTGGCGCCCTCTCCGCGGATAACGCCGTCGCCCATGGAAGCGGCCGCATAACCCGTATAAGGCGCCGGACCGGCCGTTTCCGGAATACTGCCGTCGTCGACCGGAGCCGCCAAAACCGATGCCGCCAACGAGGACAGCGAAAGCACTGCGCATGCCGTGAATGTTTTCATGGAATCTTTCTTGTTATTGGAATTGACCGATAGACACTCGGCCATGCGCTTCGGTTCAATCGCACGCGGACAAGCTTATTGCGCCGCACCAAACAAAAAGCCCCGGTCACATGAACCGGGGCGTCCGTGCCGCACTGGCGCTGTACATGCGTACTTACGGATTGGTCGTGCCGTTTTCAGGATTGTTGCCGGCCGAAGGATTGCTGTTGGCGCCGCCGTTCGACGATTTCATCGAGCTGTCGCTCTTCTTGGCCTTTTTCATTTTTTTGGCCTTGGTCGATTTCATTTTCGTATTGGTGGCCGAATTGGTCGCGGCCGTGCCGGTGGGGGAATCGGTGGCGCGGGCATTATCGTCGCCGGTATTGCTCATGCTGGTGCCGGCCGAACTGCCGGCCGATTGCGCCATGGCGCCACCGGCCGCAAAAAGAAGCGCCATCAAGAGTGCAGAAATTTTGGTGGTTCGAATCATATCAATCTCCTGGGGGTTAAATTTAAGGCAAGCTTGAACAGTGACTTTGCCCGTTCTCCCCGGATTTGACAGTCGGCGCGTTTCGCAAGCTCGCGTAAGTGTTCATGAAACCCTTTGTGAGGCAAACGACCTCATCCGCCCACGGTGGTGCGGGTCTTGAAAGGCCGGTATTGATAGAGCCAGGTTTCCGACAGCGTCTGATCCTTGCTGCGCAAATACAGGCGCATATCGACCGGCGCGTCGCCATCCACCGTCAGATCGAACTGGGCGCGCCAGTGACCCGGCACGTCGTTCGGCACCGCTTCGGTGAATACATAGGAAAACGTGCCGCGCGAGGCGCTCAGCACCGCTTCCGGCTTTTCGCCGAAGGCCAGTTTTTCCAGCGGCGCGCCCTTGAATTCGACCATGAACTTGCGCACGTTCGCCGGCCGCGGCTGGCCCGGCACGCCGCCGTTGCCGAGCCGGGTCGCCATGCAGCGTGCCAGCGGACTCGGAAACGGCTCGTCCTTCTGCCAGTGCAGCCGGTAGCGCAGCCGGTAGCTGCTGCCGGCGACGGCTTTTGCGCGCGGCACCCACATGGCGACGATATTGTCGTGGATCTCATCGTCGGTCGGAATCTCGACCAGTTGCACCGCGCCCTCGCCCCAGCCGTCCAGCGGTTCGACCCACAGGCTCGGCCGCCGCTCGTAGTGCACGCCGTCCTGATAATTATTGAAATCGCGATCGCGCTGCAGCAGGCCGAAGCCGCGCGGATTATTGTCGCCAAAGGCCGACGCCGTGGCCTGCATCGGATCGTTCAGCGGCCGCCAGATATGTTCGCCGGCGCCGTTCCAGATCGCCAGGCCGTCGGAGTCGTGCACCTCGGGCCGCCAGTCGGCGCCGGTGCCCTTGACCGATTCGGAAAACCAGTACATCGAGGTCAGCGGCGCAATGCCGAAGCGGTCGACGTCGCGGCGCAGGAACAGGGCGGTATCGATATCCATGATCACGGCGGCGCTGCGGCGCATGGTGAATTTGTAGGCGCCGCAGATGCTCGGCCCGTCCAGCATGGCGTAGATGACGACGACGTCGCTGTTGTCTTCCGGGACGGTGAAATAAAAATGCGTGAAATTGGGGAATTCCTCGGCCTTGCCGGCCTGCGCCACGTCCAGCGCGATGCCGCGCGCCGACATGCCGTACTGATACAGATCGCCGATGGCGCGGAAATAGGATGCGCCGAGAAAGGCCACCCAGTCGTTCTTGCGCCAATCGAGCTTGGCCTGGTCGCCGCGGCGGCTTTCCTGGAAACGGAATCCGGCAAAGCCGCTGCCGCGCGGCAGCTTGCGGGCCGGGCTGTCGGCCGGCATGTCGAAGTATTTTTCGTCATAGACGATTTCGCGCGCGCTGGCGCCTTCGACCAGCATCATGCGCACCGGCGCCTGGAAAAAACGGCCGAGATGGAAGAAGGTGACGGGGAATTGCCCGGGCCCGTCGGCAAACAGGGCGTAATCGGTATTGAATTTGATCTGGCCATGCGCCGCGTAATCGATCTTGTCCAGGATATCGCGGGGCGGCGTCGGCTGCGGCCGGTACGGCGCCTGCGCCTGCGAACGGGCCTGCGCGATCAGGGCCTCGAATGAAAAAGCCGATGCAGGTCCCAGCTTGACGCGATTGGCGGCGATGGCTTCCGGCGCAATGCCCAAAGCGGCAAGCGTGGCGGCAGCGGCGGCGGAATGCAGGAACGTACGGCGATTGGTCGTCATTGGGAATGGGTCTCTCAATAATAAATGAATGTAAAAAGCTATTGCAGCATCGGCAAGGCCGGGTGTTGTGCGAAGTGAGGTAAAGGGGGAGACGGCCGAAGGCCGGCGGAGGACACGAACGCAGTACAACGCCCGGCCTTGCCGATGCTGCAATAGCCGCCAAGGATAGCAAAGCCCGGATTGGAACGCCGGCAAGACGCACTGTTCATATTCCATAAAAAGTGAGTTAGCTTATTCGGCATGGTTATTTCCTTGATGCGGCCACAGTGCGTAAAATCTGTCCAATTCATACCTATTAAATTGCCTATCTATTAGAAATTATTTTATAAATACGAAAAACAAGCGGGATTTTTAAGCGAATTTCGGCATAATCCTGGCTTATAGTTCGCTTAAAATGCATAAAATATGCTTTTTCCTATTTATGAACACCCATCTAACTTAATCATGTAAAGCAAGTCGGTAATAGGCAATCAATATCTGCTGTTCGATTTTTAACATTTATTCACGGAATCATCATGTCAATCAAACGATTGTTACAATCGGCCGCAGCACTCGCGCTGCTGGGCGCCACGTTGTTGGCCGCGCCTGCTTTCGCGCAAACCAAGATCCGCATCGGCCTGATCGGCACCAATGAGTCGCAATTGCCGATTCTGATCGCGATCGACAAGGGATTTTTCAAGGCCGAGAACCTCGACGTGGAAACCGTGCCCTTCCGCGGCGGCGGCATCGCGGTGCAGGCCTTCATCGGCGGCTCGATCGATCTGGCCGCATTTGCGACCGATCACGTGCTGCGCCTGAATAACCGCGGCATCGACGCCCGCTTCCTGATCGGCATCGACCGCTTCATCACTTATACGATCATCGTCCCCGCCGGCAAGAACTACAAGGATCTGAACGATCTGAAAGGCAAGAAGATTGGCGTCAGCGCGCCGGGCAGCTATTCGGACAACATCCTGCGCTGGTCGCTCAAGACGCTGGGCATGAATCCCGATCGCGATGTGACCATCGTCGGCATCGGCGACGGCAACACCGCCAAGGCCGGCCTGATCTCGGGCCAGGTCGACGCCATCATGGCGACCACCGCCGACGTGCTGGATTATCAGCTGGCCGAAGCCGGCAAATTCGTCATCCTGAAGGACTGGCGCACCATCCCGCATTCGGGACAAGCCGTGATCGGCCGCCAGCGCTGGGTCGACGCCAATCCCGCCGCCGCCAAAGGCGTGGCGCGCGCCGTGCTGAAAGCCGAACAACTGATCCAGACCGATCCGGCCGAAGTCCGCAAGATCATCAAGGAACTGTTCCCGGCCCGCAGCGACGCTTACGTCAAGGCCTATGCGGACGAAGTGCCGAAGCTGCTGTCCGCCGACGGCAGGATTTCGCCGCAGGGCTATATCCGCATGAATGAAATCCTGCGCACGCTGGAACCGGACCTGAAAGCGATCGATCAATCCAAGGTCGACCTCACCAACACACTGCTGGGCCGTTGAGCGGAGAGCGCATGGAAATTCCTACCACTTCCGTCACCGATGTCGGCGACAGCGGCGCGGCGCTGGTTTCGCCGCCGGCCGCGGCCGATGACGCCGGCAAGATTTTCCTGGGCCGCGTCGGGTTCGCGGTGTTCATCATCGGGCTCTGGGAAGCCGCGGCGCGCTGGGTGCTCGATCCGTTCTGGATCGGCCAGCCGTCCACCGTGGTGGTGCGCATCTGGAGCCTGATCACCAGCGGCGATCTCTGGTGGCACACCGTGCCGACCGTGGGCCAGGCCGCCGCCGGCCTGATCCTGAGCCTGATCGTCGGCATTCCGATCGGCCTGCTGTTCGCCTACAACCGCTATATCGAAAAAGTGCTGGAGCCGTTTTTCCTGGGCCTCTACAGCATCCCGCGCATCGCGCTGGCGCCGCTGTTCATCCTGTGGTTCGGCATCGGGCCGATGTCCAAGATCGTGATGGCGTTTTCGCTGGTGGTGTTCATGGTGATCCTGAATACCTATGAAGGCATGCGCGGCGTCGATCGCGAGCTGGTCGACATGATGCGCGCGATGCGCGCCAAGCGCGGCTACATTCTGCGCAAGGTCTTGCTGCCGGCGATCGTGCCATGGATCTTCGCGTCGATCCGCGTCGGCGTCGGGCTGGCGCTGATCGGCTCCGTGGTCGGTGAATTGCTGGGATCGAATCGGGGCCTGGGCTGGTACGTCGAACGCTCCGCCGGACAGATCGACATCGTCGGCGTCTTCACTGGCCTGGTGGTGCTGATGATCGTCGGCATGCTGCTCAATGAAATCGTCAAACTGGTCGAGCGGCGCTTCCTGCGCAACCGCTATTGAACTCCATGCCCACCAACGAAAAAACCGACATGCATGCCCTGTTAAATGAATTCGACCGCCCTGCCGGCGGCGAAAAAGCGGTTCCGGCAGTCCGGATCAGCCGTGTCGCGATGAATTACGGCGGCGCCGAACTGGCGCTGGCCGACATCAGCCTGGACGTCAGGGAAGGCGAATTCCTGTCCATCGTCGGCCCCAGCGGCTGCGGCAAGTCGACGCTGCTGAAACTGATTTCCGGCCTGGAGCGGCCATCGGCCGGCGAAGTCACCGTGCGCGGCGAACGCGTCAACGGCACGCCGGCAGGCATCGGCTTCATGTTCCAGCGCGACGCCCTGCTGCCCTGGGCGACCGTGCGCGAAAACATCGAGGTCGGCCTCGAATGCGGCAATTATCCGAAGGAGCAGCGCCCCGCCCGCATCGACGAGCTGCTGAAATTCACCGGCCTGGAACGCTTCGCGCAATACTATCCGCGCGCGCTGTCCGGCGGCATGCGCCAGCGCGTTGCGCTGGGCCGCATCCTGGCCTACGCGCCCGATATCTACCTGATGGACGAACCGTTCGGCGCGCTCGATGCGCAGACCAAGGTCATGATGGGCCAGGAACTGCTGAACATCTGGAGCAGCTTCCAGAAAACCCTGGTGTTCGTCACGCACGACATCGAGGAAGCGGTCAGCCTGTCGGACCGCGTCATCGTGATGAGCGGCCGGCCGGGCCACATCAAGTCCGAATACAGCATCGACCTGGAACGTCCGCGCAACGCCCGCGAAGCGCGCAAACTGCCGCGCTTCCACCACTTCGTGGATGCGATCTGGAATGACATCATGTCGGAGAAGCTGGCCGACGTTGGCGTGAAGTAACGCATGGATTGACCGGCGGCAATCAGCTTTCCATTACATACCCGGCATCGAGTTCGGCCAGCAGCGCAGCCGATTCGAGATCGTTGGCGTTATCGGAATGAATGACGAACAAAGGCTGGCCCACCGCCACCGATTGCCCCACGCCGCACAGCAGGTCGATGCCCGCGCCCTTGTCCTGCGGCGCACCCGCGCGGCGAGCGATGCCGGCGATGACGAAGCCGTTGATTTCGGTAACCATTCCCGCCCGCGTCGCAAGGATCTTTTGCGTCAGCCTTCCCGGCGGAACAGGCGTACGGCGCCCCTGCGCATCGATGATCTTTTCAAAAGCAGCGCGCGCGGCGCCCGAGGCCAGCAATTTCTCCGCCACTTCCCGGCCTTTGATTTCATCTCCGACCGATGGATCCCAGGCCAATATGCGACTGGCGAAAAACAGTGCTTTTTCGCGCAGGTCGGCCGGCGCTTCGGGATGCCCGTCGAGCACCCATTCCACGTCGCGCACTTCCAGCGCCGGACCGATGCCGCGCCCGATCGGACGGCTGCCGTCGGTGGTGAAGGCTTTGACCTGCAGGCCCATGCCGCCGCCGGTCTTTTCAAACAAGTCGGCCAATGCCCTGGCCTCTTCATAGGTCTTGAGCTTGGTCTGCTTGCCGAACGGCAGATCGACGATCACATGGGTCGAGCCAGCGGTCAATTTCTTCGACAGAATCGACGCCACCGACCAGCGGTTCGAATTGATTCCCAAAGGACGCGTAATCGCATTCATGACATCGTCCACCACGGAATGGTTCAGGCGGCCGTTCCAGGCGATGCACGCGCGCGCCTGGGCCACGCAGCGCCGTACATCATTGACGTCCAGATCGACTTTGGCGACCGCTTCCATTGCATCGGCGGTACCGGCAGCGGAAGTAATCGCGCGCGAGGAAGTCTTGGGCATCGCCAGCCCGAACGCAGCCACGATCGGCACCACGATCAACGTGATGCGGCTGCCGGGAATGCCTCCCATCGAATGCTTGTCCACCACGATCGGTTCGTCCCAGTGCATCGGCGTCGAAAAGCCGGCGCGCACCTTGGCCAGCGCCAATACCTCCGCGTCGCTCAGGTGCTTGGTCGCCGTGACCAGGAAGGCGGCGATTTCACTGTCCGCATAACGGCCTTCGATGATGTCGCGCAGCAGGATGCGGTATTGCGCTTCGTCCAACTCGCCGCCGTTGACCTTGTCCATCAGTGCCTGGCGGCTGGCCGGCGAGGGCGTGCGCCGGATCGATACCGCAGCGCCCTCCGGCAATCCCAGCGCCTGAAAGCTCTCCGCCGACAGGCCGATTTCATCGGCCTCCAGTAAAGCCGGCGCATTCATTTTATGCATCCTGACGCTGACCGCGGCGCCGCCGCCCAGCACTTCGATCTTGGCGTCGCCGATGTAATCGTCGGCGGACAGCATCTCGCTGCCCATCGGCAGATAGCCCACCATTTCCCGTCCGGTATGAATCGGCACGCTGCGCAGGCGCATCCGCTGCGCCGCCTTTTCCAGCGTGAAGATAAAACGCTGGATGCCCTGCTCCAGGCTGCCGTCGTTCATCACCCGCAATGTTTCGATGTCTTCCGGCAAGGCGTCGACCTGGCGCTGCAGGCGTTTCTTGATTTCGTCTCCCGTTTCCCGGCCACGGCCCTTGATGCGCGCGGCCAGCACCTCCGGCGGCGCGGTTACTTCAATGACCACCAGCCGCGGCACACAGCCGGACAAGGCCTTGACCATGGCGCGCGAACCGTTGGCGATGACGTGCCGGCCGGCCTGAAGCGCGTTCAGCAGCGCGACCGGCAGGCCATAGCGCAACCCATGCGCCTCCCAGGTAATCAGGAAGGAACCGGCAGCGTCGGCGGCGGCGAACTGCGCGGCATCCATCGCCAGATGATCTTCCCCCGGCGCGCCGGCCGGGCGGGTAATGACGCGTTGAGCGAAAGCAAACCGCTGCGACGCTTCCAGGGAAGCGCGCGCGCCGTCGATCAGCGAATCCTTGCCAGCGCCGCTGGGTCCGACGACGAAGAAAAATGTACCTCCGCTCATGGTCCGCTTACTCCGCTTCGTCCAGGCCGATATCGACGCAGACCGCGGCCTGGTTGAGCTTGCTGGTGGAAATGTAATCGACGCCGGTCTTCGAAATGGCGCCGATGGTGCTCAGGTTGATGCCGCCCGATGCCTCCACCTTGCAGCGCCCGCCAACCAGTTTGACGCTTTCGATCATGGCCTCGAGCGGCATATTGTCGAGCATGATGACGTCGACGCCCGCTTCCAGCGCTTCCTTGACTTGTTCGATGCGATCGCATTCCACTTCCAGCTTGGTCAGCACCGGCAGTTGGCGGCGTGCGCGTTCCACCGCCTTGGCGATGCTGCCGCAGACGGCAATATGGTTGTCCTTGATCATGACGCCGTTATCCAGGCCGAGACGATGGTTCAGGCCGCCGCCGCATGCCACTGCGTGCTTTTCCAGCATGCGCAGGCCCGGCGTGGTCTTGCGGGTATCGATCAGGCGCGCCGAGCTGCCTGCAACGGCGGCGACGTATTTTGCCGTTTCGTTGGCGATGCCGGACATGCGCTGCACGATATTGAGCGCGGTGCGTTCCGCGGTCAGCACGCTGCGGGCATTGCCGCTGACGTCGAGCAGCACATGGCCGGCGTCGACCTTCTGGCCGTCCTTGACGCGCACGATCACCTCCAGTGTCGGATCGTAGCGCTTGAACACGCGCGCGGCGATCTCGATGCCGGAGACGATCAGCGTCTCGCGGGCGTTCATGTAAAAGGCGCCGGTTTCGTTCGCTTCGATCATCACCTGTGCCGTCAGGTCGCAATAACCGATATCTTCGGACAGCCACAGATCGATCAGGCGGTCGGTTTGGAATACGTCATACATAGTATTTACCTTTCAGAGTTTGACTACAGAAATTACGGAATCATTGACAGAATCACTTGTGATGCACGCGCCGGTCGAACTGCATGAACAGCGCATTGCAGAACACCGCGAAAACGGTCAGCAGCAAGGCCACGGCCATGATGGTTGCGATATCGCCCAGCCCCATCGCATTCGTGATGAGATAGCCGAGGCCGCGTTGCGAAGCGAACATCTCCCCGATCAGCACACCGAGCAGCGTCAGCGAAAAGCCCAGGCGCAGGCCGGAAATCACTTCCGGCAGGATCGCCGGCAACAACACGTGCAGCACGGTCTGGCGCAGCGGCACATGCATGGTCTTGGCCGCGCGCAGGTACACCGGCCGCATCTGGCGGATGCCGTTCATCGTGAAAATCAGGATCGGTATCAGGCCATGCATTACCCCGAACGCCACCTTGGCCGACAGGCCGAGTCCAAACACCAGCAGAATCAGCGGATACAAGGTGACCTTGGGAATCGAATACAGATTGAGCAGGATCGGTTCGGCGACATTGCCGGACAGGCGATGCAATCCCAACAGGATGCCCAGCGCAATGCCGCCGGCCAGCGCCAGAACCAGCGCATACAGCAAGGCCTTGCCGGTCTCGAACATATGCGGGTTGAGTTCGCCCGAGGCGAGCATGCTGCACAACTTGACCAAGGTGACCCAAGGCGACGTCAAGGCGCCGGCGCCGACGATCGCATGCATCAGTTGCCAAAGCAGGACCAAAGCGATCAGCACCAGCGCCGTGCCGCGCGATTTCTTGATGGAATTAATCATGTGCCGTATCCCTTTGAGCGTGTGATTGGAATGTAATCCGGACATATGCGCATGGCGATCACCGCCGTCTGCGCGCCTGGAAGCGGCGATCGACCAGATTCAGAACCATATTGATCAGCGTCACCAGCAACAGGACGAACAGCATCAGCGCGTACATGTCGCGGCTTTCGAAATTGTTGTAGGTAAAGGCGATGGCGTAACCGATGCCTGTGCCCGACAGGATGAATTCCGAGGCGATCACGCCGATGAAGGCGTAGGCGACCGACAGTTTCACGCCGGTAAACAGATACGGCAGCGCGGCGGGCAACTCAATGAACAAAGCGGTGCGCCAGCGCGGCAGCCGAAATACCTTAGCGCTTTTGCGCATGGCGTTGGGGATGCGGTCGAGTCCGCTCAGCGTGGAAGTAATCATGGTGGCGATCGCCAGCAGCACGCCGATGACAATGATCGGCAGCGAGCCGACGCCGAACATGACAATGAAGACCGGATAGAAAATAAAAGTCGGCACCGCGTAATAACTGGCCAGCAGAGGCTCGACCGCGCTCCTGAGCGGCGGCCAGGAATGAATCGCCAGCCCCATCAGGAATCCCAGCAGGATCGCGATCACCGATGCGGCGAGAATGTTCAGCAGGCTGACACGGATGTCCTGGCCGAATTTCCCCGAGGCCAATATCTCGCACATATGCACGAACATCTGCGACGGCGCGACCATCACGTCTACCGGAATCGTTCCGGAGCGGCACAATACTTCCACTATCAGGATCAATCCGGCGATCACCGCCAGACGCAGCCAGCTTTCGATTTTCACGTCATTGCCTTTCACTTGTGCGGTTGGAACGCACGCATGCATCAATGCGCATGCGCGGCGCCCATCAGCTTCATCGATTCGACCCGCAGTTTTTCCCACAGCCTTGCATTGATTTCGCCGAAGCGCGGCGTCGAGACCACACGGCTGTCGCGATCGCGCTCCCAGCCGGTTTCGACAAAATCGATGAACAGGCCCGGCCGGGCCGACATCACGCCGACACGATCCGACAACATGGCGGCCTCATCCAGCGCATGCGTGATCAGCAACACCGTGGCCGAGGTCTCGCGCCACAGGCGCAGCAATTCGTCGCCCATCAGCAAACGGGTCTGCTGATCGAGTGCGCCGAAGGGCTCATCGAGCAGGATCATGCGCGGCTGCGTGACCAGAGTGCGGGCGATGCAGACCCGCTGGCGCATGCCGCCCGACAGCTGCGACGGATAGGCCTTGGCGAAATCCTTCAGGCCCATGAATCCGATCGCGTAGTCGACCCTGCGCTGTACTTCAGGGCCATCGAAGCCGGACCAGCGCAGGCCGAACGCAATGTTGTCACGCACTGTCAGCCAGGGAAATGACGCATCCTCCTGGAACACCACGCCGACGCCGTCCGGCACGCCCTTCACGGGACGGCCTTCGAATACGGCCGAGCCGGAAGTCGGTTCGGCCAGCCCCGCCAGCACGTCGAGCAAGGTCGATTTTCCGCAACCGGACGGACCGACCACGGAGAAAAATTCGCCTTTGTTCAATGTCAGGTCGATGGGGCCGAGGGCATGAAACTTTTCCTTGCCGCCGGCCTTGTTGAAATACTGCGTGACTTCCTTCAGGCAGGCGTGCACGTTGCCCAGCGCGGGCACTTCCGCCTTTGCCGCCGTGCCGAAGCCGTAAGCCGCCTTCTTGAAAACCATATTCATTATTTTCCTTTCAGATCGGCAGGCAGATAACTGGCGTCGATCAGGCTGCTCCAATCCACCGGCCCGGTCACCTCGCCGATCAACCGCAGCCCGTCGATCATGCGATCCAGTTCGGCCTGATTGAATTCGCCCCTGCTCCACATCTTTGGACCGATCATGTTGTCGACCGCCTGCTTGGCGTCGCCCGGGGTGAGTTTGAAATCGCGCTCCAGGATCTTGGCGGCGCCGGCCGGATCGGCGTACAGCGCATCGACACCGGCGCGGCGGCCGTTAATGATGGCGCGCAACTTGTCCGGCGACTCCTTGGCGAATTTGCGGGTGGTGATGCCGACCGAAGTCGTCATCGGCTTGAGCACGTCGCCGGCGCGGTAAACCGTGGCGTATTTATCCTTGCGGATGATCGACAGCGGTTCGATCAGCACGGCCGCCGATACCGCACCCTGCTCCAGCATGGTGAGGCCATTGACGTAACCGCCCGAAGCGATGCGGGTCACCTTGGCCGGATCGATGCCCTTTTCCTGCAACACCATCATCAGCAGCATTTCGGACACGCCCTTGGGCGAGGTGATTGCGACCTTTTTACCGACCAGGTCCGCCACCGTCCTGATGCCCGAATTCGGCATGGCCACCATCGAGGCTTCAGCCACGCTGCGCGTGCCGACGTTGACGATCACCACATCCAGACCCTGGCGCTGCGCCGCCAATGCCGCGGAAACCGCCACTTCGCCATACGGCGTCGGGCTGGCGAGAATATTGCGCACGGTGGTGCCGCCGCCGCCCGAACTCAAGATGCCTGTGATATCGATGCCGGCCTTCTTGAACAGTCCCTTGTCCATCGCCACGGCATACGGCAAGCCATACAGGCTCTGCCCCCATTGGGTTACCGAGATTTCCTCTGCCTGCGCGACGCCTGGCACCGCTGCGGCAATGACGGGGAATAATATGAGGCAGTTGATGAAAGACCGTATTTTCCGCAAGCGTGATTTCATGATGAAACTCTCCAGGTTAGGGGCAGCAAAAAAGCAATAAAGACGCATATCGTTCGGAAGTCCTGATTCCGGCCAATTAAAATGATGTACACATCATTCATTTATTGAATTAGCAAAATATGGGCCACCTGCTTTTGTTTCTGCATAAAAATTCTTTTTATATCTAACTTATTGATTTCTATGTCTTAAATAAAATTTAAAGCAAAATAAAAACCTTTTTGAAAATAATAACTTCAAGCACAAATTAATAGCGTACACGCTCCATAAAAAGGCGAAACATGTCATTCGCACTGTGAGAGTGCATTACCCGCAGAGCACAAGCGCCTGAAAAGCGCGGTGCAATCACGGGCAACACAAGCAAATATTCAATGTACACATTTTATTTAAAAGCCATCTCGAAAACATGGCGAATGAACGTAAAATAAAATAATATTATTTAATCACCAAATAAATACTTCTTTTACTTAGAAATTGGCAGTAAATGTCTCACGGCAAATTTAATTTTTATCTTTGCGATTTTTATGAATATATAACGTATGCACTTAATTAACAAGTGTGTACGTTATATTTTTAAAATAAACCACGCGTCGGAAAAGCTGCCGAAGGAAGATAAAGGCGGTCGGATTGAAGGGGTTTATGAAAAACGGGTCTTTAAGGTATGATGACCCGGCAAATCGGCCGATCCCTCAATCATTTCCCAGCATCCGAAGTCAGGAAGACCTATCCGTGTCCGATCATCAAACTTCATCCAAATATGTTTTTTCCGAGCAGGTCGGCCATTTGTTGCGGAGGGTTTATCAACGGCACGTCGCCATCTTCCAGCAGAACATCCCCGACTCTCAACTGACCGCGGCGCAGTTCGTGACGATGTGCGCGATCCAGGAATACGCGCCTTGCTCCCTGAGCGAGATTGTCAAGGCAACCGCGATCGACCAGGCGACGGTACGCGGAATTGTCGAACGATTAAAGGCGCGCAAATTGATCACGGTGACCCATGATGCCGAAGACAAGCGCAAGCTCATGGTGGCGCTGACGCCTGCCGGCACGCAGTTGGTGAACGAGACCGTTCCTTTCGCGCATCAGATTACCGAAAGCACTTTCGGCAACCTGAATCCGGCGGAACGCCTGGCCCTGATGCATTTATTGCGCAAGATGGCCGAGTAGGCCGAGCAGGTTTTCGGAATATTTCAGGTATTCAGCGCAGCCAGGATCCTGGCTGCCGTAAACGGCGGCTCGCGCAGGCGCTTTCCCATGGCATCGAACAAGGCATTGGCGAGCGCGGCCGCGCTCGGCACCGAAGCCGATTCTCCCGCGCCCAGCGGCGGCTGGTCCTGGCGCGGCATCAATACCACCTCGATCGGCGGCACGTCGCTGAAGCGCGCAATCGGATAGGCGCCCCACTCCAGGCTCGTCGCGGCGCTGCTGCTGAAGCGCGCTTCTTCCTTGAGCACACGGCTCAATGACTGAATCACATTGCCGTGCAATTGATGCCTCACCCCATCCGGATTGACCATCATGCCGGTGTCCTGCCCGACCACCAGCCGCTCGACGCGGACGGCGCCATTGACGGGGTCGACGCTCACATCGATGATCCATGCCGACCAGGCGGCGCCGAAACCGGGAAACTTGCTGTGGATATAGCGCGCATAGGCCACGCCGCGGCCGCGCAACAGCCCGTCGGCCCCCGCAGCCCCACGCGAACCTCTCGCCCCGTTTTCCCAACCGGCGCGGCTTGCGACCGCTTCGATCAGTTCGATCGCACGGGCATCGTCCAGATGGCGGATGCGAAACGCAACCCGGTCGGCGCCGGACTGTACCGCCATTTCATCCAGGAAGGCATCGTGCGCGAATGAATTCGGCAGCGCGGATACGCCGCGCAACCAGGCCGCGCGCACAATGGCCGGCAGATCGTTGCAGACGATGCGCTTGTGCCGGTACCGGTATGGCGGCGCCGCGGTGCGGTCGCCCATTTCCAGCACCCGGGGCTGTGCCGATACCGTGCCGGTCAACAGCAGCGCCAGGGTCGGCGCATCGTTGGATGGATAACGCACCGAAAAATCATAGGCCAGCAGATTGCCGTCGGCGTCCGCCGCGCCGCTTACGTCGACCAGCTGCGCCGCGCCTTTCGGCTCCCATGCGTGTTCCTGCTCGCGCGAAAGCTGGACCCGCACCGGCCGGCCTGTCGCCCGCGTCAACAGCGCCGCATCGGCGCAGACATCGTCGGCGCAATTGCGGCCGTAGCAGCCGGCGGCTTCCATGCGGATGATTTCGATGTTCGATTCATCCATCTTCAGCAGCCGCGCCAGATCGATGCGCATCACATGCGGATTCTGCGTTCCGGACCAGACGCTGAGCTGGCCGCTTTCCGGATCCAGCGAAGCCAGCGCGCAGGACGGGCCGATCGAGGCATGCAATTGATACGGCCAGACGTAGGTTGCATGCAGCACAGTATGCGCATCCGCCATGGCGCGATCCACTGCGTTGTCGTCGATCAGCATGCGGCGGGTGGCGGCCCGGCCGCGCATGGTCGATTCCAATTGCCGCATATCCGGCAGCGGCGGGTGCGGTTTCCACGTCACTTTCAACTGCCGTGCCGCCTTGACGGCCTGCTCCTCGCGCTCGGCCACGACACCGATGAAGTCGCCGATCACCACCACCTCGACGATGCCGGGCAGATGCGCGATGGAGCCGCGATCGACACCGATCAGGCTATGGCCGACAAAGTCGCCGCTGTCGAGCCCGGCATACGGCGGACGCACCACCCGGCCATGCAGCATGCCGGGCAGGCGCAGGTCGTGCACATAGGTCAATTCGCCGAAGGCCTTGGCCGGAATATCCACCCGCGGCATGCTGCGGCCTACCAGACGATAATCGGCGGAAGGCTTCAGGACCACCTCGTCGGCCAGCGGCAGTTCGATATGCCGGCCGGAGACCAGACTGCCGTAGCCGATGGCGCGATCCGACAGCCGATGGCAGACCACGCCGTCGATCACATGCAGTTCTTCGGCCGGCAACGCCAGCATCGAGGCGGCAAGCTGCAGCAAATGCAGCCTGGCCTGCGCGGCGGCGCGGCGCAGCGGAACGGCGGATATCTGGATGGTGGCGCTGGCGATGGTCGGCCCCTGGTTCGGCGCGGCTTCGGTATGGCCCAGCACCATCGTCACATGCGACAAGGGAACGTCCATTTCCTCGGCCACGATCTGCGCCAGCGAGGTGCGGATGCCGGTACCCAGATCGACGTGGCCGTTGAACGCCATGATGCGTCCGCTGTCCTGCACGGCGATGAAAACATCCGGTTGCGAAGGCAGATAGGACGACGCGGCGCCCGGCTGGCCGGGCGCGGGCTGGGCCGCCGGCTGCGGCGCGCGGGTAATCAACAGCACGCCCGCGCCGTCGAGCAAGGCGCGGCGGCCGGCTTTCGGTGTCACATGCGTTGTTGCAGGCAGGCTCATGACTATTCCCGTCGAATCGGTAAAACCATACAAGCAAGAACCTTGCCGATGAATACGCCGTTTGCGGCTTATCTGTACGGTTTATCTATACGGTTTATGCCGCGGCGATCGCGGCCAGCGCATCTTGCATCGGCATGACCGAAGCATATTTCTGCCCCATATCGAACAGATTCGCGTCGTGCGGCCCGATGGCGCGGTCGCCCACGCAGTCGGACAGCACCAGCGGCCGGAAGCCCCACGACATGGCATCGACCACACTGGCCCGCACGCAGCCGCTGGTGACCGCGCCGGCCACCAGCAGCGTCTGCACGCCATGCCGGGTCAGCCATGGCGCCAGCGAGGTGCCGAAGAACGCGGACGGCACCGTCTTGCGCACCACCAGTTCTCCCGGCGCCGGGGTGAGCTCCGGCACGATCGCGCTGTTCGGATGGTGTTCCTTCAGCGTCACCATGCCGGGCACTTTCAGGCCAAAAATGTTGTTGTCGGCTGCGTCGTCGGCGAACACGATGCGGCTATGCGCCACCGGCCAGCCCTGCTTGCGCGCATGGGCCAACAGCAGCACCGTATTGGCAATCGCCGGTGCGATATTGCCGCCGCCGAACACCTGCGGATCGGCGAAGCCGTTGACGAAGTCGACGATCAGCAGTCCGTACGGCGGCTTGATTTCGAGCGCATTGCCAAAACCCTGCTTCTGATAAGTACCCAGTTCCGCATGCATCATTTTTCTCCGGAGTATTTTGAATTGCTGGCTGGTTGGCGCTGCGCCTCGGCATCGCATACCTTGCCGTTGTCGACCATGATTTCGCCGTCCAGCGATACGGTGCAATTGCGCAGCGGAATATCGATATGGCAGGCCGGCGCGCGCTGGCCGCCGGCTTCATTGTTGGGCCCGAAAGAGAACAGGAAATTGCCTTCGTAGGCGCGCGCGTCCATGCCGATGGTCGCCTCGCGGTTGTACATGGCCAGCGCCGACCAGTGCGCGCGCGGCTGCAAACCCCAGCCGACATGCGACATCGCATAGGCGTCCGGATCATTGAAGGAAGCCATGTAGCCGGCCAGCAGTTGCGCATCGAAACTGCCCTTGATGCCGGTGACGAAGCCGTTCTCGACGGTCACATGGATGGGGTCCTGCACATAGGCCTTGATAGGCAGGATGATGTCGCCGCGATCGATCACCAGGGTGCCGTTGGTGCCGCCCTCATTGGGCCAGGTCAATGCAAACCCGGACGGCCAGTGATCCCAGCGGCCCGGCTCATCCACCAGGCCGTATTCGGCGATCGCCGGAAATTCGCCGAGCCCGCAGCGCAAATCGGTGCCGGCGGCGGAGACGATATGCATCTCCTTGGCCACAGCCATCCGATCGGCCGCGCGTTTGACGCGGATGCGATCGGCCGCGTTCGGCACCATGCGCACCAGCACTTCCGGCGGCTCCACCGCCAGCAATATCTTGGTGCCGGCCTTCAGGATTTCATGCTGTTCCGGCGAAAACAGCAAGGTCATCAGATCCAGCACAAGATCGCTTTCCTTGAGCGCGGCGATGGCGGCGCGATTATTGGTAAGCGGCGTCGTGCCGAGATAAGCCAGCGAATCGCGGCTGATGGCCTTTTCGCCATTGACCGGCTGCAGGTCGAGGCGGTTGGCGGTGGCGCCCAGCATCTGCACCGCCGTGATCGCGGTCGACATGGTCTGGGCATGCGTGGAAGCGCCGGTCAGGACGGTAACGATCTGTCCGGGCGCCAGTCGGGAAAGGCTCAATACCTGTTTCCAGGCCTCGATCATGTCGTGGTCGCTGACTGCCATAATTACAACTCCTTTGCGTTATCAGACCGGATGGCCGAGAAAATCCCCGAAGGCCGCGTAAAAGCCGGCTTCGTTGTCCCAAGGGATCATATGCCCCGCATCGTCCACCTTCGCCACGGTGGCCTGCGGCAGCAACTGCCCGATCTCGTCGATGTCGGGCGGCAGCAGCACGTCGCCGCGGCTGGCGACAATCAGGTGCGACGGGATTTTGACGTGCGGCAGGTCGGCGTGGATATCGTCGGTATGAAAGGCGTTGAAACTGGCGACGATCGCGCCCTCGTTGCAGGTATGCAGCCATTCGGCGCGCAGGCGCAATTGTTCCTCGCTCCATGTCGGGCAGAACGCGCGCATGTCTTCCGCGCTGCAGCCGCGGCGCGCCAGTGCCATCGAGTCGACATACCAGGGTAGCCTGGACGGATACGCGCGGCGGCCGGGACCGGAAACCGGCGGATCGATCATCACCAGGCGCGTCAGGCCCGGCGGCTGCAGGCGGGCCGCGCGGATGCCGATGCGCCCGCCCATCGAATGGCCGACCAGCGCGTATTCGCCCAGTCCGAGCGCGGCGGAAAAAGCGATCGCGTCGGCCGCCTGGGCGTCGATGCCGTAATCGAGCGCATCGCCCGCATCCGATAAGCCGCGGCCGCGCACATCCAGGATATAGGTATCAAAATGCAGGCCGAAACGTTCGCCGACAAAGCCCCAGGTAATCGCCGGGCTGGTGATGCCGGGAATGATGACGACCGCGGTGCGCGCCCCCCGTCCGCCCTGGTCGCCGCCGTAGCGCAAATAATGCTGGCGGATGCCGTTGGCCTGGACATTGGCGCCGTAAAGAAATGTACTCATGCTGCTCCCCGCAAAAGACGGCTTTAATACGCGCCGGACAACAGGGCGCCCGCGCCCGGAACAATGGTTTCCAGCTTCAGCGCGCGCAGCATCGCGTAGGTGGTGGCGACCGCGGCGGTAATCACCGGCTTGCCGGTCATGGCTTCGACCTTGGCAATCACCGGCAGCGACGGCATCTGCACGCAAGCCGACAACACGATTGCGTCGACATTGCTTGTATCCATTTGCGCCACGATCGCCGGCAGATTGGCCGGGTCGTGCAGACCCACCTCCAGATTGTCCGCAATTTCCAGGGCGCGATAGTCGGCCACCTCGAAGCCTTCATGGCGAATGTAATCGACCACCAGTTCGGTCAGCGGCTTCATGTAAGGCGCGACCACCACGATGCGCCTGGCGCCGATGACCTTCAACGCATCGATCAGGGCGCCGGCGCTGGTGATGACCGGCGCGTCGGCGCCGTTGGCCGCGGTATGGTCGGTCAGGCGTTTTTCGGAAGCGCGATGATAACCATGTCCCATCGCCATGATAGCCACCAGGCAGGCATACCCCAGCACATCGACGCGGGCGTCGCTGAGCTCCAGCGCGCAGCGATCCGATTCGCCGTCCATGGCGGCCAGTTCTTCCTTGACCACTTTTTTCATGCGCATGCGGCTGGAATGGAAAGTGAAGCGCTCGGGGCGGATCGCCTGGCGCGCATTGAGCATGGCGGGAATCTCGGTCTCCATGGTGGTATTGGAGCTGGGGACGATCTGACCGATTCGATAGCTTTTCTTCATAGGGTGTCCTGAGTGGGAAGCACGACATTAATTAAGATGTGTACATTATATTCCGCCAAATCGATGACGATGGCAATAGCCAGTTTAAAAATAGTCGATATTTCTTACACAGGCCAATTTACCTGCGCTAAATTGGCGCACTCACGTAAAATTCGCACCAAAAATGCACCTTCCAATATGTCGACAAGAAAATCTTTACAACGACATTTATGGTGTGTACACTTTATTTAATGCTCAATCAAAACCGCGATGCAGCGCCGTGCAGGCACCGCGGGCAAGGCCGATTGGGATCTTTTTCCATTTATGAATTGCCACTCAAGCTAGGGGAATTTCGTGCAAAAATCACCGCGTATCGCCATCATCGGGGCAGGATTGGGAGGCGCCGCCGCTGCGGTGCTGATGCAAAAAGCCGGCTTCAACGTCAAACTGTATGAGCAGGCGTCATCGTTTTCCCGCCTGGGAGCCGGTATCCACGTCGGCCCCAACGTCATGAAGATCCTGCGCGCCATGGGGATCGAAGACGAACTGAACCGGATCGGTTCGCATCCGGATTTCTGGTTCAGCCGCGACTGGCGGACCGGCGAGGAAGTGGCACGGATTCCGCTCGGCAATTACGCCCTCTCGCATTACGGCGCCAGCTATCTGACCGTGCATCGCGGCGACTTCCATAAGCTGATGATCGATGCGGTCGCGCCCGGCGTGCTGGAATACAGCAAGAAACTGGCCTCCGTGACCGATCGCGGCGATATGGTGCACATGGCCTTCGAAGACGGCAGCACCGCCGAAGCCGATATCGTGATCGGCGCCGACGGCATCAATTCCAGAATCCGTGAATCCCTGCTGGGCCCGGAACTGCCGATCTACAGCGGCTATGTGGGTCACCGCGCCGTCTTCCCGATTGCCGACGTCAAAGGTTTCCAGCATGATCTGTGTGCCAAATGGTGGTCCGACGACCGCCACATGATGGTGTATTTCATGACCAGCCAAAAAGACGAAATCTATTACGTCACCGGCGTGCCGGAACCGGACTGGGACATCAGCAAGAGCTGGGTGCCGAGCAGCAAGGACGAAATGCGCGCGGCATTCGACGGCTGGCATACCGGTGTGCAATCGCTGATCGAAGCCACCGGCGAAGTCACCAAATGGCCATTCCTCGAACGCAATCCGATGCCGCTGTGGAGCCGGGGCCGCATGGTGCTGCTGGGAGACGCCTGCCATCCGATGAAGCCGCATATGGCGCAGGGCGCCGCGATGGCGATCGAAGATGCCGCCATGCTGATGCGCTGCTTCAAGGAAATCGGCACGACCGACTACACCGCCGCTTTCGCGCTGTACCAGGCCAACCGCGCCGAACGCGCCGGCAAGGTGCAACTGGTTTCGCACAACAACACATGGTTGCGCACCAATGAAAATCCGGATTGGTGTTTCGGCTATGATGTCTTCAATGTGCCGCTGCTCGAACCGGTTGAAAAGGCGCAGATAGCCTGATCGGCCAGGTCAGCCGGTTCCACACGAGGTGCGGTAAAAACGGGAGCGCCATGTCCAGGCCAAACGAGTTCTGTCTCGATGTCAATAACGTACGGCATGCGCTGAGCCTGCCGGCGGACGTGCCGCTGCTCTATGTGTTGCGCAACGACCTGGCCCTGAACGGACCGAAATTCGGCTGCGGCATCGGCGAATGCGGCGCCTGCACCGTGCTCATCGACGGCGTCGCGGCAAGATCGTGCGCGATGCCGGTCGGCGTGGCGGTCGGCCGCAAGGTGCTCACGCTGGAAGGACTGGGCGGCCGGGCCGATCCGGATCCGGTGCAGCAGGCCTTCATCACCGAACAGGCCGCGCAATGCGGCTATTGCCTCAACGGCATGATCATGAGCGTCAAGGCGCTGCTGCTGCGCAATCCCGACCCGACCGAAGCGCAAATCCGTTCCGAACTCGAATTCAATCTTTGCCGTTGCGGCACGCATGTGGAAATCATGCGCGCCGCCAAATTGGCGGCCGGATTGAGCAAGGCCGCTGCCCATGAATGAGATCGGTCCGGGCAATGCCGGAGGTGGAGGCGGAAGCGGAGGCGAAGGTGCGATAGCAGCGTCCGGCGAACAGATTCTTTACGCGCGCGTAGTGCGCCCGCCCTGGCTGGCTTGGGACGGCGCCGCGTATTGCGGCGCGCAGTTGCTGCACATCGACGAAACCTCGCTGGCGGAGCTGGCCGCCATGACGGGCATCGTACGCGTCTTCACGCAGCGCAATTTCGTTGCCGTGGTCGCGTACAGCGATGCCCAAGCGGCGATCGGGGCGCGCCGTCTGCGGGTTCACTGGTCGCTGCCGAAATCGCCTCCCGCCCGGCAATCCGGCGACCGCACACCGGCGCCGAAAACATCCGCCATCCTGTTTGAGCGCGGCGACGTGGACGCCGCCTTCGAGAACGCGGATACGCCGATCGAACGCGCTTATGCATGGCCATCCGTGCCTGCGCCGTCTGCCCCAGTCTCGACCTGGGCGCTGGCCTGGCATGGCGGGCATGAATTGACCGTATGGATGCCGCGCCCCGCGGCATCGCATCCGCAGCATGCCTTGCGCACCGAACTGGCGGCGCTGCTGAATATTCCTCCCGGCGCGATCACGCTGATCGGCGCAGACAATACCAACGACACCGCGGCCGATGCCGCCCTGCTTTCGCATATCATGCGCCAGCCGGTGCAGGTGACATCACCGGCGCCGGACCGCCAGGGCAACGTGGCCGGCGAAGATGCCGACCGCACCCTGTACCTGGTCAGCCGCATCGATGGCGCATTCGACACGGACAAGAAATTGACCGGCTATCGCTATTCGTCCGGTCCATCGCCGCAGGCAGCGCCCGCGCTCGCGCTGCTGCTGACCGGCGTCGCCGTCGCCATCGACGACATCGCCGCACCGCCCGCAGGGCAAGGCGCGATGCCGCCCTATGCTTATCCGAATATACGCATCGCCGAGGATCGCCATTGCGCGGCCGCGAATGCATCGCCCGCACCGCCGGCCTCTCTTGCCGCGATAGAAAAAGCACGTATCGATGCCGCCGTATTCGCTCATGAATCTTTCGCGACCGAAGCAGCGTTGCAGGCCGGCATCGATCCGGTGGCATTTCGCCTGCGGCATCTGGCCGATGGCCGCGGCGCGCAGCTGATCGCAAGCGTTGCGCAGCAAGGCGATTGGCGACCACAGTCGTCCGCCGCCGCCGCAAAGGCCGCATCCGATGGACTGATGCGCGGACGCGGATTCGCTTATGCGCACGTGATCGAAAACCAGGCCGGCAAGACGGTTCAGTCGTGGTCGGCGTGGATTGCCGACGTTGCCTACGACCGCGACAGCGGCGATATCAGCGTCAGCCGCGTGATAGTCGGACAGGATGCGGCGCAATCGGACAGCGCAGGCGATGCCGGACGGGCTTCCGGATTGACGATTACCCGGCAACTCGAAGGCGAGGCCATCGATGCCGCACGCCTGCTGTTGCAGAATGCGCCGGCGTTCGATACCTGGGGCAGCGATATCGCCGAACCTGCACCGGCCCGCACACCAAGCATCGCACCGCAATTGACCGGCGCCGATTTACCGATCCGCCAACGAGCCGGCGCGGAACTCGGTCCCGGCGGTGCGCAACTGGCCGGCGGCGCGGCGTTCTCGCTACCGGCTGCCGCGGCGCTCGCCAATGCCATCTACGATGCCACCGGAGTACGCCTGCGCGAACCGCCCTTTTCCGGCGAACGCATTCGTCTGGGGCTTGCGGAAAACGCCGGCGCCACGGTAAAACCATACAAGAAGTGGCTGGCCGCCGGCGCCGCCGTGGCCACCGCCTTGATCGGCATCGTGACACTGGCGCTGCCCTGGCGCGCGCCGATCGCACCGGTAGCGCCGCCCGATCCGGCCCTCTATTCCGCCGCGGCCATTACGCGCGGCAAACTGGTCGCCGCCGCCGGCGACTGCGTGGTATGCCATACCGCGCCGGACGGCATCAAAAATGCCGGCGGCCTGGCGCTGGACACGCCATTCGGAACCATCTACAGCACCAACATCACACCCGACGTGGAAACCGGCATCGGCAACTGGTCGTATGCCGCCTTCGAACGCGCCATGCGCGAAGGCATTCGCCGCGACGGCAAGCACTTGTATCCGGCCTTCCCCTATACCGCTTTCGCCAAGACCAGCGATGCCGATCTGCAGGCGCTGTACGCCTATCTCATGGCGCAGGAACCGGTCAAGGCCGATCCGCCGAAAACCAAACTGGCGTTTCCATTCAACGTGCGTCCGTTGATGGCCGGCTGGAATCTGCTGTTTCACAATCCCGATGCGTATCGGCCCGACCCGTCCCGATCCGCCGAATGGAACCGCGGCGCCTATCTGGCAGAAGGACTCGGGCATTGCGGCGCCTGCCACACGCCGCGCAATGCCATGGGCGCGGAAAAAGGCCTGCGCGCCTATCTGAGCGGCGGCATGGCGGAAGGCTGGGAAGCCCCTGCGCTGACATCGCTGTCGAAGGCGCCGATTCCGTGGACGGAAACGGATCTGTTCGACTATCTGCGCACCGGATTTTCGCCGTTGCATGGCGTAGCCGCCGGGCCGATGGGACCCGTGGTGGCGGAAATGGCGCAAATGCCGGAATCGGACGTAAAGGCGATCGCGCATTACATTGCATCCTTCGGCAAGCCGGCCGCTGAAGCCGTCCCCGCGGTGCAGGCAGCACAGGCGCTTCCGGCCACTCAAGACCTGCAGCCGGCCCAGGCCGCCCTTGCCGCGCGGATCGAACAGAACAATGCAGCCTCCGCCCGCACTTTGAGCGGCAACGGCAAAAATATTTATGAAGGCGCGTGCGCGGTTTGCCATCAGGCCGACTTGGGCCCGGCCTTATTCGGCGTAAAACCTTCGCTGGCGCTGAACACCAATCTATACAGCGCCACGCCCGACAACCTGGTGCGCGTGATCCTCAATGGCATCAACACCCCGGCGCATCAGGAATTGGGCTATATGCCCGGCTTCCGGGACAGTTTCGACGACAGCCAGGTCGACGATCTGGTGAGCTATCTGCGCGGCCGCTTTGCCGCGAACCAGCCGGCCTGGAAAAATATTTCCGAAACATCCGCAAAACTGCGCGCCGAACCAGCGCATTGAAAGCGTTTCCCACTAAAGGGGGAACCATGCAAATTGCATCGACATCCGGGATCGCTCTCCATATATAACTTTTTCTAATTTTGCGGCGCGGAGTCATTAAAAAAAGATCAGAAAACGGCTCTTGAAACGGCGAACGAAATAGTTAATTAAAGGCCGTAAACCCGGTGCCAACCGGTCGCCATTTTGTTTGACAAACCTGAATGGAGATATTCATATGTATAGAGCCTTATTTCCACGCAATGTATTTGCCGAGCTGGATTCCCTCCAGCGGGAATTACAGCAGGCCTTTGATTTTTCCCCCTCGATCCGCGGCTTGTCCCGCGGCGCGTTTCCGGCGATCAATGTCGGCCGCACCGACCAGACCCTTGAAATCTACAGCTTCGCGCCGGGCCTCGACCCTTCAACCGTCAACGTCGAAGTCGAACGCGACATCCTGACCATCGCGGGCGAACGGAAATCGGACCTGCCTGAAAAAGACAAAGACACAAATGTGCATATCCAGGAACGTTTTTCCGGGCGTTTCCGGCGTGTAATCACGCTGCCGGAAGACGCCAATCCCGAATCGGTCGCCGCCAACTACCGGGACGGCGTGCTGCATGTCACGGTCCAACGCCGCGCCGCCGCACAGCCACGCCGCATCAATCTTCAGTAATCGAGAGGAGAATGCCATGAACACAGTCAGCACTCAGGAAAACAAAGCCCTCAGCAGCCAGCCACAACAGGCGGCATCCGACGATCTTGCGCTCACGCCGCCCGTGGACGTGCTGGAAGACGCCAACGGCATCACCCTGATCGCCGATCTTCCCGGCGTGCCCAAGGACAAACTGCAGCTCAACATCAATGTCGACACCTTGACCATTGAAGCCGAGTTGGATCTTGCGCTTCCCGGGGAAATGCAATCCAGCCATGCCGAAGTCGGACTGAATCGTTATAAGCGTTCGTTCACATTGAGCAAGGAACTGGATACCGAGAAAGTCACCGCAGATCTCGCCAACGGCGTGTTGAAAATCCGTATTCCAAAGGCGGCGCATGCGCAGCCTCGGCGGATTGAGATTGGGGTGGGTTGAAGCGATTCGGCGCAATCGCTGGATGAGAATGAACAGCGCATTAAATTGCATGAAGAGACTGTTGCCAAGCAGGACGAAGAATTGGGCAATATGCGGTTAGCGGCTATCCATAGGCGGATTAATTCGTATGTCAATTGAAGCAGCGTACCTAGAATGAGTTATCAATCTCATCCTGAAGGTACGGCTTATGTTCGCTGCTATATCGAAATCAGAGGCTGCAATTCGGCCTTTTGAAATACGCCCGTTCGACGCCCCGCTCGGTGCGGAAATAAGCGGCCTCGACTTATCGCGGCCGCTGCACGACGCCGATTTCAAACGTATTCACCGGGCGCATCTCGACCACCACGTCGTCGTGTTCCGGAAGCAGCGCATCACGCCGCAGCAGCAGATCGATTTCAGCCGCCGTTTCGGGCTCTTGCAAATCCATGTCCTGCACCAGTTCCAGTTACCGCAATATCCGGAAATCCTGGTCGTTTCAAATATCGTCGAGAACGGCAAGCCGCTCGGCCTCGGCGACGCCGGCCATTTCTGGCATTCCGACCTTTCCTATAAAGAACGGCCCAGCATGGGATCGCTGCTGCATGCCCAGGAGCTTCCCGATGAAGGCGGCGATACCTTGTTTGCGAACATGCATCTGGCCTGGGAAACGCTGCCGCAGGCCTTGAAAAATATCGTGCAAGGCAAACAGGCCGAGCACAGCTACCTCGCCAAATACGCCGAACTGCAAAAACTCAGCCCCTGGCGTCCCGATCTGACGCAGGCGCAGATCGATCAGGTCAAGCCGGTGTCGCAGCCGATCGTGCGCGCACACCCGGAAACCGGCCGCAAGGCCCTGTTTGTCAGCGAGCATTTCACCACGCGCATCGTCGGCATGCCGGAAGACGAAAGCCGCGCCGTGCTGACGCAATTGTTTGTGCACAGCGTCCGCGCGGAACATATTTACCGCCATCGCTGGCAGCCGCATGACCTGGTGTTCTGGGACAACCGCTCCCTGATGCATCTGGCCGCGGGTACGCCTGCCGATCAACGACGCAAGATGTATCGCACCACTATCGAAGGCGACGCGCCGATTTGATCGGCGATAAAAGCAGACAAGAACAAGCAACCATTGCCACGGATAACCATGCGCGAATTGACATTATTTCCAGACGTAAAACACCGCCTTCAAACATTGGCCACAATCGTCGCCGCTCTTGCGATCTGCCTTGCAATCTGCCTTGCGACGATGCCGTCGGCCCATGCCGAGGGACGCATACGCGTGGCCGAACAATTCGGCGTGGTGTATTTGCTGCTGAATGTTGCGCAGGACCAGAAGCTGATCGAGAAACAGGGCAAGGCCCGCGGCGTGGACATCCGGGTTGAATGGACCAAGCTCTCCGGCGGCGCTTCGATCAATGATGCATTGCTGTCGGGCGATATCGATATCGCCGGCGCCGGCGTCGGTCCCCTGCTGACGATCTGGGACCGCACCCACGGCCGTCAAAACGTCAAGGGCGTGGCTTCGCTCGGCAATTTCCCCTACTTCCTCATCAGCACTAACCCGAAGGTAAAAACCATCGCCGATCTTACGGACAAGGACAGGATCGCATTGCCTGCCGTGACCGTTTCGGTGCAGGCGCGCCTGCTGCAGATGGCGGCGGCCAAGCAATGGGGCCAGGCCGATTTCAGCCGGCTCGACAAGATCACACAGACCCTGCCGCATCCCGACGCGGCCGCCGCCATCATCACGGGAAAAACCGAAATAAGCGGCCACTTCGGCTCGCCGCCATTCCAGGAACAGGAACTGGCCGGCAATTCGAATGCGCACATTGTGCTGAATTCCTATGACATTACCGGCGGCCCAAGCTCGGCTACCGTGCTGTATGCCACCGAGAAATACCGCAACGACAATCCGAAAACGTATGTGGCATTCGTGGCGGCCCTGGCCGAGGCGGCGCAGTTCATCAGCGCCAATCCGGAAGCCGCCGCCGACATCTATTTGCGCGTCAACAAGAGCAATATCGACCGCAAACTGCTGCTGCAAGTGATCCGGAATCCGCAATCGGAATTCAAGATCGCGCCGCAGAATACTTTCGGGCTGTCCCAATTCCTGTATGAAGTCGGCGCCATCAAGAACAAGCCCGCCAGCTGGCGCGACTATTTCTTCGACGATGCCGCGATCGCGCAAGGCAGCTGATATGCACGCACTCGCCATTCCAGAAAGCAGCCTGCAGACGCCTTTCGACATCGCCAATGCGGGACCGGATCCGCGCATCCGAACACATGGCGGCATCGCGCCGCTATTGCGGGTCGCCGACGTCACGATCGAATACCGTACCGACGAACGCCGCGTATTGGCGACGCAGAATGTCAGCTTCGATGTGCATCGCGGCGATCGTTTTGTGATGCTGGGGCCGTCCGGCTGCGGCAAGTCGACTTTGCTGAAAGCCATTGCCGGCTTTATCGCGCCGCGCGCCGGGAGCATTACCCTGGACGGCGCGCTCGTCACGCAGCCGGGCCCCGACCGCGTTGTGGTATTTCAGGAGTTCGACCAGTTGCCGCCCTGGAAAACGGTACGGGAAAACGTCATGTTTCCGCTGCTGGCAAGCAAGCAGCTGAACCGCCGCGACGCCGGCCGGCGCGCCGATGAATGGCTGGAAAAGGTGGGACTGTCCGCATTTGCGAACGCGCATCCGCATACGCTGTCCGGCGGCATGAAGCAGCGCGTCGCGATTGCCAGGGCGCTGGCGATGCAGCCATCGATACTCTTGATGGATGAGCCGTTTGCCGCTCTGGACGCCCTGACGCGCCGCAAGATGCACGAGGAACTGGAAGCGCTGTGGCAGGAAATCCGCTTCACGCTGGTGTTTGTCACCCACTCGATCGATGAAGCGCTTCTTGTGGGCAATCGGATTTTGCTGTTGTCGCCGCACCCGGGCCGGGTGCGCGCCGAAATTAACAGCCATCAGTTCGATCTGCATAGCGCAGGCAGTGCCGCGTTCCAGGCCGCCAGCCGGAGGATTCACAATATGCTTTTTGCCGGCGGCCAGGAAAAGCCAGACAGCGAGGCCGGCCAATGACATCTGTTTCCACACTATTGCCCACTGCGAAACATGCGCCGCCGATCCGACCGGAATACGAGTACGAAATCCCCGCGCTGACGGCAATCGGCGCGGAGCAGATTCTGCCGCTGCCGCCATGGCAACGGCTGTGGCAGGAAACCTGGCTGCGCAAAACGGCTATCCTCGTCCTGTTGGCGCTGCTGTGGGAAGGCGCGGCGCGCTGGAAGCAGAACGATCTGCTGTTCCCGACGTTTCTGCAAACCGCGCATGCATTCGTCCAGGGCGTGGCGAGCGGGGAATTGATTGCCTATGCAGCGACCTCGCTGGTGGTGTTGCTGGAAGGCTATCTGATCGGCATTGCACTGGCGCTGCTGTTGAGCACACTCGCCATCTCAACGCGTTTCGGCCGCGATCTGCTGGCCACGCTGACCTCGATGTTCAATCCCTTGCCGGCAATTGCCTTGCTGCCCCTGGCGCTGCTGTGGTTCGGACTGGGCAAAGGCAGCCTGCTGTTCGTGCTGATCCACTCGGTGCTGTGGCCCTTGGCATTGAATACTTTTGCCGGTTTTCAGGGAGTTCCGGAGACCTTGCGCATGGCCGGCCGCAATTATGGACTGGGCAGCATCCGGATCGTGACGCAGATACTGATCCCCGCCGCCATGCCTTCCATCGTCTCGGGCCTGAAAATCGGCTGGGCCTTCGGATGGCGGACGCTGATTGCGGCGGAACTGGTGTTCGGCACTACCTCGGGCAAGGGTGGTCTCGGCTGGTATATCTTTCAGAATCGTAATGAGCTGTATACGGATAAGGTCTTTGCCGGGCTCGCCATGGTGATCATTATCGGGCTGCTGGTTGAGAATCTGGTTTTTACGACCATTGAAAAGGCAACTTTGCGGCGGTGGGGGATGCAGCGAGGCTGAAGTGGACGCGTAACGAAGCAATTCCGATATGGTTATAACGCGGCGCACTGTCCAGCGACTCGATACGCAACATGCGCCAAACCATGCCCCTCCGGACCCAGTCCTTCCGCTTCAATAATTTGTAGTTGATGCCCTCCGGCCAATACTTTCTCGGCGAATTTTTTCTGCAAGCTGAATACGGTATTCCGGTCATTTGGATTGCCAATCACATAAAACATACGGTGCGGATCTTGAGCAATACCATCGACATGATCGATCACCTCATACTGATCGCAATAATCCGTCACATCACAACCGGCATGGGAACGAAGATGGTCACGCGCCCTTTTGATTTCGGCCAGCTCAGCAACCGCATAGACCCCCGATGAGGCAGCAGCGCATTTGACATCGGTGCGTCCCAAGGTCAGAAGCGCCGCAACGGTGTAGGCGCCACCCGATTGGCCGGCCAGGACAACCTGCGTCAATCCGTAACGCGCCTTGATGGCATCGACAGCGGCATTCAGCGTCAGCGATTCCTTCATCCTGCGCCGTTGCTTGTGCTCGCCAGATGAACCATAAACCCCCGGACGTCCGATTAAAATGAACGGCACTTTATATTTCTTGTAGTTGGCTTCCATCAGCCTGGTCAGACTTTGCGGACTGATCTTTGCATAATTGCCAATGGGATTATTACCGGCAAGATGGTCTCCATGAAAATACAGAACCGCGACCGTGGCATGTTCCGGCGATTCGGCCGCCTCCAGCCCAGTCGATGGATAGTAGCGAATGCATTCATTGCCCAAACGCGTTTCCATCCAAACGGCATTTTGCAGCGCCGCACATTCGTCTTTGGCTATACTTTTTCCGTACTGAAGGTCATGCTCGGAGAAATAATCATCGCGCGCGTTCGCACCGGCGACGGTCTGGCCTTCCGCTGCATTCGGGCCCATGAAAACAAGTATCGCCAAAAGAAAGCCGGCGATACTGCCAAAGATTTTTTGAAAAGTCGCGCCCCAATTCCTCATCGCGGGTTCCCCATGTGGCAATTTATATGACTAATTTTCTTTATAGGTGATGATAAGGAACATCTACTTCCCCATAAAGTTATCCCCGGCGATATCCATCGCCCCCAACACTCCCGCACTCGCCAAAAGTCGCAACCGCGCCGATCGCCATTCGGACAAGCAACGAATCCGCTCCTGCTGTGCATCCAGCAAGGCCGATTGCGTATTCAGGATTTCCAGAATATCCGCCGCGCCGCGGTCGAATTTTCGCTGCACCGTATTAACTGCCGCATGCGCCGCTTCCAGCAACTTCTGCGAAGCATCCAGGTTGGCGAGTGATGTCATTGCATCCGCATGCGCCTTCACGACATCCATCAATGTCTGCCGCTCCGCATCATGCAGATCGGCTTCCTTTTGCTCGACCTGCGCCTGCGCGCCGCGGACTTTATACGTGGAAGAAAATCCATCGAATATCGGAATATTCAGCGTCAGGTTAACCAGCGTTTCATGCGTCGATGTCGCCGACAGGCCCTGATTCGGCCGGCCATTCCGATAAAAGTTGGCGGTCAGGTCAACCGTAGGCAAACCTTCAGAACGCGTTGCGATCACCCGCTCGCGCGCCGACGTCAATTGCGCTTGCGCCGCGATGATTGCCGGGTGATGGATCTGGGCCTGCGTCAGCCACGTATTCAGGTCGTCACGAATGCTATCCACCGGGTCGTCGACATCCTCAATTAAATCCGGTCTTGCATTCGCTGGCAGGCCGATGGTATAGATCAGGATCGATTCAGCCTTCCGATAATCACCCTCGGCGCGGCTTCTTCCCAAGCGTGCTTTCGCCAATGCCGTCACCGCTTGCAAGGTATCGCTTTGCGCACCCGCGCCGCGTTTCTCTCGACGCTGCGTTGCATCCACCGTTTGTTGGGACAGTTCTTCGCTCTTCTGCCTGGCCTGCAATGAAGCCAGCGCGGTCTGCACGTCGAAATAAGCCGAGATCACACTGCTCAAGGTCTTCTGCAGGATCGCATCATGCCCGGCAAGCGCGGCATCCAATAATGCCGCGGCGGACCGGTTATTGGCATTGCGTCCGCCAAAGTCGAATAAACGCCAGGAAAAATTGCCGAAAGCCGTATTGCTCTTCAACGATGACGATTCGAAAGGGGAATTCGGAAAGCTGGTGTGATCGCTGACCTTGCTGAATCCGCCATTCAGCGTCGGAAGATAACCCGCCCTCGCCTCGCCCAAGGCGGCAGACTGCACCTTGATCGTGGCCCAGGCGCTGCTTACCTGCGGGTTGTTGCACAACGCCAGGTCGACGGCGATCGGCAATGTCAGCGGCGTGGCCGGATCGTAGGCGACGGGGCATGGCCGGACGGTGTCGTCACCGGGCAGGATTTTTCCCGTATCGAGTTGCGGCGGGCGCGCCAGCAAGGGATCGACGAAGGGTGTCGTGATCATGTCGATGATTTCTCTTGCCTGTCCCGATAGCGGAAACGCGGCAACACCCAGGCCCATGATCGCCACGGCAATCGCAAACATCCGCTTATCGCTCATTCAATGCCTCATGCTGATGCTGCACCAATGGCGACAATACATATTCGATGATTCGTCGGGTGCCGGTCTTGATTTCCACATTGACCGACATGCCGGCCGACAATGGAATCATTTTTCCTTCGACATCGATCTGGGATTTGTCCAGCGTGACCTTGACGGAATAGATCAGGCCTTTCTTTTCATCCTGGATGGCGTCGCGCGATACGGTGGTGACGACGGCCGGAATCGTGCCGTATTTAGTGTATTCGAAGGTATCGATCTTTACCGCCGCGGCCTGCCCTTCCTGGACGAAGCCGACGTCCTTGTTTTCCAGGAAGGCTTCGACTTCAACTTTATCCGCACGGGGCACGATCTGCATCAGCGGCTGCGCGGCCGGCACGACGCCGCCGACGGTATGGACATTCAACTGCTGGACGGTGCCGTCGACCGGCGCCGTCAGTTGCAGCAGTTTGCTGTGTTCGCCGGCGCGGCGGGCGTCCTGGCCGCTGGAGGCGGCGAGCTTGGAACCTTCTGTCAGGGCGTCGTAGGCTTCTTTTCTGGTCTGCGAGATCAATGCGCCGCGTTGGTTGCGTGCGTCGGTTAGCTGGCCGACGAGATCGATGCGCGCCTGCTCTTTTTCTTCCCAGGCGTGTTCGGAGACGTCGTGGTCGACTTTCAGGATTTTGTAATCGTTGGCGCGCTGGGTTGCCAATGGGAGAGCCTGGGAATAGCGGGCGATTTCGCCGTCGATGCGGTCGAGCTTGGCTTTGAAGTCGGAATATTGGCCGCTTAATTGGGATTGGGCGGCTTCGCGTTCGGTTTCGGAGATGCCTTCTGTTTTTGGCAGCTTGGGTGGAGTCATGGAATTGAGCGCTGCGATCATGGCGCGGGAGCGTGCCATCTGAATGGTCGCAACTGTGGCGTCGCCAATGGCCTTGTCGTGTTCAGAGTCGGCGGCGCTGCTGTCGAGTTCGATCAATACATCGCCTGCCTTGACTGGCTTTCCTTCAAAGACGTGCAAGGCGCTGACCGCGGCAACGTCGACTGAAGCGATCGTCTTGGTATGGCCGGATGGAATGATCTTGCCGGTAGCGTTGACGATGATATCGACCTTGCCCAGTATCGACCAGCCGATCAGGACCACCACCAGCGTCATCAATATGCGGGCCGTTAAACGAGCGGTCGGCGAAACCGGCTTCTCCTGCAAGGACAAGGCCGCCGGCAGGAAATCGGCTTCTTCTTCACTGAGCAACGGCCCACGCATCGAATGCCGGATATTCCAGAAATGCTTGAAGACGGCTCCGTATCGGCGCAGCAGTTCGCGCACGGCGCCTAAACGATGGCCGATGCTCATGATACGGTCCTTAACCCGGTACCAAGCGCCGGCGAAACCGGAGGCGAGGTTGGCGGAGAAGCCTGATTACTACCCTGGTTTCCTTGCTGCAGCCGATACAGATGCGTATAGATCCCGTCCGGTAGTTTCAGCAGCTCATCGTGACTGCCGATTTCCGCAATCTGTCCGCGATCCATTACCACGATGCGATTTGCGTCGCGGACTGCCGATAGCCGGTGCGCAATGATCAACACGGTGCGGCCGGCGCTAATGCGGCGCATATTGTCCTGGATAATCTTTTCCGATTCATAATCCAATGCGCTGGTGGCTTCGTCGAAAATCAGGATACGCGGATTGCTGATCAATGCGCGGGCGATAGCCACGCGCTGCCGCTGCCCGCCGGACAATCCGGTGCCATGCTCACCGACGAACGTGTCGTAGCCTTCCGGCAGTTCGCAAATGAAATCATGTGCGCCGGCCAGCTTCGCCGCCTGAATGATGGCTTCAATCGGCAGGGCCGGATTGGACAAGGCGATGTTGTCGCGGATGGAGCGATTGAACAGGGTGTTTTCCTGCAGCACCACGCCGATCTGATGGCGTAGCGAGGTGGTATCGATAACGGCGATATCCTGTCCATCCACCAGCACCCTGCCGCGTTCCGGAATATACAGGCGCTGCGCCAACCGGGTCAGCGTGCTTTTGCCAGATCCGGAACGGCCGACAATGCCGACGACTTCGCCCGGCGCGATTTTGAGCGATACATTGCGCAGCACTTCCGGCGCATCCGGGCGATAGCGGAATGCGACCTGATCGAATTCGATGGCGCCGGATATCTTCGGGATGCGTGTCTTCTGTCCGGCGATTTCGGTGCGGGCGTTCAGGATATCGCCAAGGCGGCTCATGGAAATACCGATCTGCTGGAAATCATTCCATAGCTGCGCCAAGCGCAGGATCGGCGATGCGACCTGTCCGGCCAGCATATTGAAGGCAACGAGTTCGCCGACGGTCATTTTGTTGTCGATGACCAGCGTGGCGCCGAACCACATAATGGCTGCGGTCACCAGCTTGCTCACGAAACTGACACCACCGCTGGCCAGCATGGCGATGTTATTCGTCGCCAATCCTGCCGATACATACGCGGCGAGCTGTTTTTCCCATTTCTGCTGCCAGCGCGGCTCGACTGCCATGGCCTTGACGGTATCGATGCCGCTGATGGTTTCGACCAGGAAGGATTGGTTCTCTGCGCTTTTATTGAACTTCTCGTTGAGACGGGTGCGCAGGATCGGTGTGAAAACCATCGACAATGCCAGATAGATCGGAATGGAAACGACCACGATCAAAGTGAGCCAGGCGCTGTACCACAGCATCACACCTAGGAACACGAAAGAGAAAACAATATCCAGCACCAGCGTCATCGCATTGCCGGTCAGGAAGGAGCGGATGTTTTCCAGTTCGCGGATGCGGGCGATGGAATCGCCCACCCGCCTTGCCTGGAAATAGGCGATCGGCAAACTGAGCAGATGGCTGAACAGCCGCGCGCCGAGTTCGACGTCGATCTTGCTGCTGGTTTGCGAAAAGACGTAGGTGCGGATACCGGTCAGCAGCGCTTCGAAGATCATCGCACAAATCAGGCCGATGGCGATCACGTGCAGCGTTTTCATGGCGTGGTTGACGAGGACTTTGTCCATCACGACCTGGAAGAACATTGGCGTGACCAGGCCGATCAATTGCAGGATTAGCGAGATTAAAAGCACCTCGCCGAGCAGCCTGCGATATTTGACGATCGCCGGAATGAACCAGGTGAAATCGAACTTCGCCATGTCGCCGGCGAAGGTCGCTTTGCTAGTGAAGAAGATGAATTCGCCGGTCCAGATTTCCATGAAATCGGCCAGCGCCAATACTTCCGGCGGCTTGCCGGGATGCTGGATGAGAATTTTTTTCTTGGCGGGATCGCTCTGGTCGATTCGGCCTGCGATGAAGAAATTGCCTTCGATGTCGATGGCGATGGCGGGGAGCGGCGCTGTGGCCAGCCGGTCTGGCGCTTGCTTGATCAGCTTGGCGGTCAAGCCGAGTTTTTTTGCCGCCAACAGAATGATTTGAGATGTAAATGTTTCCTGACCGTATGCGTGTTTCAGCTGCGCCGGATCGGCGGCAATGCCGTGCAGGCCGGCCATCATCATCAACGACAACAGACCGGAATCTGCAGGCGGAGAAGGTTCTGGAATTGCGGAGGGATTGGCTACGGAAGATGCTGGTTGTTGTTCTGGATTACTCATCACATCATTTCAGGAAACGATCACGCCGCCAGCTTTGGTTTTCTTTGCTGGGCTGGCGGCGTGATTCTTGTTGCGCGCTTGAGTGCTGCTTGACGCGTCTGGTTAGTGAGATACGGCGACGAGGACTTGGCCGGTTGGACTTGGGGTTGTCGGCCAACTGGTTCCGGATGGCATTGTGGGACCGAAGGATGCCATGGCTTGGACTAGTTGTTCGACGTCGGTGTTATTCATAATTCTGTATCCATTTGTCGAGTCCCAAGCCCAAATCGCAGAAACTTGATTTTGACTTCCCAGATACCAGTCCTTGACCGTCGTGGAATTTCCCGTTCCCATGATGTCAATTTCCAAATCGTTGCCGATGTGACGCATCCATAAATTATCTTCTCCTGCGTTAGAGAAAATAATTCTATCGGAATCGCTCACCGTATTGCCGGTTTGGTCAATGGTGACAATTGAAGCAGGTTCAAATTCCTCGTTTGCGTTAGTGATCATATAAGTATCGTTACCGCTACCGCCAATCAATGTGTCAACACCAACACCACCAGCAAGCGTGTCATTTCCCGAACCGCCGTCTAATGTCTGATCGCCAAATGTTCCTGATAAATTATCATCCCCGCCCTCTCCATAGATAGATGCGTGGACCGAACTATCAGAGGCAAATATATAGTTATTTCCGCTGTTCCCAAAAGCCGTGGCTTCAGAAAATCCAGAAGCGTATAGATACAAATCTTCAGTGTTGTCAGCCATGGTGTAGTTAGCAACAAAGCTATATATCACGTCATGTCCGGAACCAGTTGTTGAGTCTTCAATGATGACATCATCTCCGTCAAAAACCTGGTAGAAGTCATCTCCAGCACCGCCAATGTAAGTAATATTTCCTCCTCGAGCAGAAAAGATATCGTTTCCTGCACCGCCATCCAATACATGAGGACCGTCTCCATTAGCGATGAGCGTATTGTTTGAATCATTACCTATACCGTAGACGGCACTGCCGAATAATTGGAGATTCTCAACGTTATCGGACAATGTGTAATCCACACTGGAATTAACCTGGTCGGTACCTCCATTCAGCGCCTCCACGATAATGTCGTTGACATTATCAACCTGATACGTGTCGTCTCCGGCCCCGCCTATCATCGTATCAGCGCCCAATCCGCCATCTAATACGTTGTTTTGCGCATTCCCTGTCAACAGGTTATTCAAGCCATTTCCCGTGCCATTAATTGCATCGGCCCCGGTCAAGGTCAAGTTTTCGACGTTATCGCCCAAGGTATAAGAAATGCTTGATTGAACCGTGTCGGTGCCTTCACCCAAATTTTCGACAACGACGTCGCCTGAGTTATCAACGATATATTGATCATTGCCAGTCAAACCGCTCATGACATCTGCATCAGTTGTGCCAACTAAAACATCGTCGCCACTAGTTCCAGAATAGTGAGATATGACTGCTAAGACTTGACCGGTCGGACTTGGCCCAGTTGGCCAACTGGTTCCAGACGGCATTGTGGGGCCGAAGGATGCCATGGCTTGGACTAGTTGTTCGACGTCGGTGTTATACATTACTTTAAAACCGTCGGTAAAAGTCTCGATCTTATCAACCTGATACTGAGTTCCCAGATACCAATCTTTGATAGTAACTGTATTATTCGAACCCATCTGATCGATTTCCAAATCGTTACCGACATGTCTAAACCAAAGATTGTTTTGTGCGCTCCCTCCAAAAAAGACGGTATCGAAATCACTTTCTATCGCGTCATTCTGAATGATCGTATAGGTACTAGTTATACCCGGATCCGTATTCACAAGATACGTATCATTGCCGGTTCCCCCGATTAGCGTATTAGTACCAGTACCGGCCTCTAGATAATCATTTCCTGCACCACCATCGAGAGTGTCATCTTCATACCAACCATGCAATGAGTCATCTCCATCCTCACCATACAAAGATGAATATTGTGGGCCGGAAGAAGACATATAGTTATTTAGGCTATTTCCAATTCCAATCGTCGGACTCATTGCATAGCTAGGTCCTTGACCAAAATTTTCGACATTGTCGGGCAATGTATAGGTGGAGAGACCACTAGTTGAAACGGAATCTATGTCAGAAGGATCTGTAGAAGTCTCGACAACCAAATCATCAGCACTATAAATTAAATAATTATCACTTCCTGCGCCACCGATGAGTATATTGCCTCCGCCGGTGGCAAAGAAAAAGTCGTTACCGCCACCTCCATTAAGCACATGATGACCGCCGTCATAAGCCATCAGAACATTGCTTAAATCATTACCTGTTCCATAGACAGCACCACCCGTTAATTGCAGTCTCTCTACATTATCTTGCAATGTGTAGTCGATGCTAGAATTAACTTGGTCGGTGCCACCATTGAGCGCCTCTATGATGACATCATTAATATTGTCAACTTGATAGGTATCATCCCCAGCCCCACCAATCATGGTGTCAGCGCCGATGCCCCCATCCAGTATGTTGTTTTGCGCATTCCCTGTTAATACATTATCCAAATTATTTCCTGTACCATTGATGATACCGGTTCCGGTTAACGTCAAGTCCTCAACGTTATTGGTCAATGTATAAGAAATAGTGGATTGAACGATGTCGATACCCTCACCTGGATTTTCGACAACGATATCACCAGCGTTATCTACGATATATTGATCGTTGCCGCCCAAGCCTTTCATGATATCCACACCAGTTGTTCCAACCAAAACATCATCGCCCGCAGTCCCAACATATGTCACGAATTCCGCAACCTGCTCGGTAGCATTTGACATCACTGATTCCGTCGCTCCGAAGCCATCGACATAACTAGCACTAACACTGATCGATTTACCGAGATATGTGGACGTCAGCTGGAAGCTCATCTGCGTCGCCCCGCCGATGGCACCCCCGTCGGCATACCATTGATAACTCATCGCACCCACGCCATCTGCGTCGATCAAGTTGTTCACCGCAGTCAATAGCTGACCTTGGGCCGCTGCTCCGGTAATAGACAACGTTCCTTCTGGCGCATCGTTGATGTTTGCAATAGCGGACGTGGTGTCGCTGCTAACGGTTTCATTGTTGCCAAGCCCATCGACATAGCTTGCTTTAACGCTGATGCTCTTGCCGACCTGTGCCTGCGTCAAAACGAAGTTGTCATTCGCAGCTCCGGCAATAGCGATTCCATCTGCGAACCATTGGTACGAGATTATTCCAAGGCCATCGACGTCTGCCAATGTATTGGTTGCAATGAGTGATTGCCCTTGTATCAACGAACCAGCGATATAGATAGAACCCGTTGGAGGCGTGCCTCTACTCGCTTGAATGAAAGCCTCTACATCGGTGCTCAATAAGTTATTGCCATCTGTGGTCGAAATATTTTCAATCTGGTATTCGGAACCCAGATACCAATTCGATATTCTGATCTGATCGCTGGTACCTTTGATGTTAATTTGGAGATCATCATTTACACGGATCAGTTTCAGATCCTGTTGTGTAATTCCCTCGCCAAATACCAGATTGTCGGTATTACCAACGGTTGCATCGTGATCGGAAATAACGTCAACGCCATCACCCAGATTAAACACATAGGTATCGTCGCCAACATCACCTACCAGCATGTCGTTTCCGGCACCGCCGATCAATGTGTCGTTACCGGCACCGCCCTGCAAAGTATTGACCGCGCTGTTACCGGTTAACACGTTATCCAGGCCGTTACCTGTAGCATTACGGTTTGTCGTTCCAGTAAGCGTCACGTTTTCGAGATTGGCTCCCAAGGTGTAATCCAGGCCGGTCACCACGGTGTCGACGCCCTCGCCGGTATTTTCGGTAACGACATCGCCGACATTGTCGACTACGTAGGTATCGTTACCCAACCCGCCAGCCATCGTATCGATGCCTGCACCGCCGTCAAGCACGTTATCCCCCGCATTGCCGGTCAAGGTATTCTTCAGCGTATTCCCGGTAGCGTTGATTGCATCCGTGCCGGTCAGAACCAGGTTCTCGACATTGCTCGACAAGGCATAGCTGACACTGGATTGGACCGTATCGATTTCGGTCGCGGATGTCGAAGTCTCCACCACGACGTCGCCGATATCATCGACGATGTAGGTATCGTTGCCGGTACCGCCTACCATCCTGTCCGCACCCGCGCCGCCATCCAATACGTTTGCAACGGTATTGCCGGTGAGCGTATTGTTCAGTTCGTTACCGGTGCCGTTGGCCGTTGCCGTACCGGTCAAGGTCAGGTTTTCAACGTTGTCCGACAAGGCATAGCTCACACTGGATTGAACAGTATCGATTTCGGTTGCGAGAGTCGAAGTTTCGATAACGATGTCGCCGATATCATCGACAATGTATGTATCGTTGCCAAGACCGCCCGTCATCGTATCCGCGCCCGCGCCGCCGTTAAGGATATTGGCGGCGGCATTGCCGGTCAGTGCATTGATCAATGCATTCCCGGTGCCGTTGATTGCCGACGCGCCCGATAGCGTCAGGTTTTCCAGATTCGCGCCCAACGTATAGGTAATCGAAGACTGGACGGTGTCGATTTCGGTGACGACCGTTGAAGTTTCCGTAACGATGTCGCCGGTGTTATCGACAATGTATGTGTCGTTGCCGGTGCCGCCGATCAATGTGTCCGCTCCTGCACCGCCATTGAGCATGTCATCGCCTGCGCCGCCGCTCAGGGTATTGGCGGCGCTGTTGCCGATCAGCGTATTGGCCGAGTTATTACCGGTGCCATTGATTGCCGCGGTGCCGGTCAGCGTCAGATTTTCGACATTGGTCGACAAGGTGAATGTCACGCTGGACTGCACGCTGTCGATTTCGGTAACCAGCGTTGATGTCTCTGTGACCACATCGCCGATGTTGTCAACGATGTAGGTATCGTTACCCAGGCCGCCCTTCATGGTGTCGGTACCGGTGCCTCCATTCAATACATTGTCACTGGCGTTGCCGGTCAGGACATTGTTCAGCGTATTGCCTGTACCGTTGATGACATCCGTTCCCGTCAAGGTCAGATTATCTAGATTGGTTCCCAGCGTATAAGTGATCGATGACTGGACCGTATCGATTTCAGCCACATCAACCGTGGTTTCACTGACCACATCGCCGATATCGTCAACGACGTAAGTATCGTTGCCGAGGCCGCCAACCATACGGTCCGCACCCGCGCCACCGTTCAAGACGTTGGCCGCGGCATTTCCCGTCAGCGTATTGTTCAGCGCATTGCCTGTACCGTTAATCGCTGCCGTGCCGGTCAAGGTCAGGTTTTCGACATTGGCGCCCAAGGTATAAGTCACGCTGGATTGGACGGTATCGATTTCGGTAGCCAGTGTCGATGTTTCGACAACCACGTCGCCTGTGTTATCGACGATGTAGGTGTCGTTGCCCAAACCGCCCGTCATCTTGTCGGCGCCGATGCCGCCATCAAGAATATTCGCGCCGTCATTGCCGGTCATCGTATTCTTCACATCATTGCCGGTGCCGTTGATGTTCGCTGTGCCGGTCAGGACCAGGTTTTCCAGATTGGCGCCAAGCGTATAAGCGATCGACGACTGGACGGTATCGATTTCAGTGGCGAGCGTTGATGTTTCCACGATCACATCAGCCGTGCTGTCCACGACGTAAGTATCGTTGCCCAGGCCGCCTGTCATCGTATCCGCACCCGCGCCGCCATCCAGAATGTTGGCCGCAGCATTGCCTACCAGCACATTCTTCGATGCGTTGCCGGTGGCATTGATCGCCGAAGTACCGGTCAGGGTCAGGTTTTCGACGTTGGTCGACAAGGTATAAGTGACGCTGGACTGGACGGAATCGACTTCGCTGGTGGATGTCGAGGTTTCAACAATTACATCGCCGACGTTATCGACCATGTATGTATCGTTGCCCGAACCGCCGGTCATGGTATCCGCGCCTGTACCGCCATCGAGCACGTTCGCGCCCGCATTGCCGGTCAGGCTGTTCTTGAGGCTATTGCCGGTGCCGTTGATCGCCGCGGATCCGGTGAGCACCAGGTTTTCCACATTGGCGCCCAATGTATAGGCAATAGAAGACTGGACGGTGTCGATTTCGGTAGACGATGTCGATGTTTCGGTAACCACGTCGCCGATATTATCGACAATGTAGGTATCGTTGCCGGTGCCGCCGATCATTGTGTCCGCACCGGTTCCGCCATTCAATACGTTCGCGCCGCTGTTGCCTGTGAGCGTATTGGCCAGGGTATTGCCGGTGCCGTCGATGGCAGCCGTGCCCGTTAAGGTCAGATTTTCGATATTGCTCGAAAGAGCGAACGTCACGCTGGACTGCACGATGTCGATTTCGGTCGCCAGCGTCGAAGTTTCAGTCACCACATCGCCGACGTTATCGACGACGTAGGTATCGTTGCCCAAACCACCCTTCATGATGTCCGCGCCCGTGCCGCCGTTCAGCACGTTGTCGGCTGCGTTGCCGGTCAGGGTATTGTTCAGAGTATTGCCGGTGCCGTTGATGACGGCCGTGCCGGTCAGTGTCAGGTTGTCGAGATTGGCGCCCAGCGTATAAGTGATCGACGATTGGACCGTATCGATTTCGGCAACATCCACCGTGGTTTCGCTGACGACATCGCCGACATCGTCCACCACATAGGTGTCGTTTCCAAGGCCCCCAACCATTCTGTCTGCGCCCACGCCACCGTTCAAAACGTTGGCCGCGGCATTTCCGGTCAGGGTATTGTTCAATGCGTTGCCTGTGCCGTTGATGATGGCAGTGCCGGTCAAGGTCAGGTTTTCGACATTGGCACCCAAGGTATAAGTGACGGACGATTGAACGTTATCGATTTCCGTGGCAAGCGTCGAGGTTTCGACAACGACATCGCCGGTGTTGTCGACAATGTAGGTATCGTTGCCCAGGCCGCCGGTCATCTTGTCGGCGCCGAGACCGCCATCGAGAATATTGGCCCCATCAGTTCCGGTCATCGTGTTCTTCGAGTCGTTGCCCGTGCCGTTGATGGCTGCAGTCCCGGTCAAAACCAGATTTTCGACATTGTCGCTCAAGGTATAAGTCACGCTGGACTGAACGGTATCGATTTCTGTCGCAAGCGTCGAGGTTTCGATCACGATGTCGCCGACGTTGTCGACCACATAAGTATCGTTGCCAAGGTCGCCGATCATCGTGTCGGCGCCGGTTCCGCCATTGAGCGTGTTGGCGGCGGTGTTGCCGGTCAACGTATTCTTGGCGGTATTGCCGGTGCCGTTGATTGCCGATGTGCCGGTCAGGGTCAGGTTTTCGAGATTGGTGCCCAGGGTGTACGTAATGGAAGACTGGACGGTATCGATTTCCGTGGAGGAGGTGGAAGTTTCGGTTACGACATCGCCGGCATTGTCGACAACGTAGGTATCGTTGCCGGTGCCGCCGACCATGGTGTCCGCGCCGGCGCCGCCATTCAATACGTTCGCGCCGGTATTACCGGTGAGCGTATTGGCCAGTGCATTACCCGTAGCATCGATGGCTGCCGTGCCGGTCAGCGTCAATTTCTCGACGTTGGCGGACAGGGTGTAGCTGACGCTGGACTGGACGGTGTCGATTTCAGTGGCAAGCGTCGACGTCTCGATCACCACGTCATTGACGTCGTCGACCACATAGATATCGTTCCCCAAGCCGCCCGTCATCGTGTCCGCGCCTGCACCGCCGCTAAGCGTGTTCGCCGCCGCGTTGCCGGTCAGGACGTTATCCAGCGTATTGCCGGTGCCGTTGATTACGGCCGCGCCTGTCAGCACCAGGTTTTCCACATTGGCGCCCAATGTATAGGTAACGGAAGACTGGACCGTGTCGATCTCGGTTGGATCCGTGGAGGTTTCCGTGACGATATCGCCGGTGGCGTCGACGATATAGGTATCGTTGCCGGTGCCACCGATCATCGTGTCGTTGCCGGCGCCGCCATTGAGGATGTCGTCGCCCGCCAGGCCGCTCAAGGTATTGGCGGCACTGTTGCCCGTCAACATATCGGCGTCGGGCGTGCCGGTCAATGTCTGGCCTGCGGCCTGGGTGACGAGAGTAAAGGTGTCGGAGACGAATTCACTTGCCGAATCGGTGGCAATGACCTGGACGCTGATGGTTCCCGCCGTGGAAGACGTGCCGCTGAAGGTGCGGGTCGTGGCGTTGAATGTCAGCCAGGACGGCAAGGCGCTGCCGTCGGCCAATTTGGCCTGATAGGTCAGGGTATCGCCCGGGTCTTCATCCTGGAAGGCGTTCACAGGCACGACATAGCTGAATGCGCTGCCGACAACAATGACCTGATTGCTCAGAGGGATCGCGACTACCGGCGCCACATCGCCGAAGGTTACTGCGGTCGTGGCAGCGCTGGTTACGCTTTCCGGATTCAAATACCCGTCGGTATAGCTGGCGACTACACGAATCTGCGCGCCCATTTGGTCAGACGTCAGCGTCAGGCTGTTTGCCGTGGCGCCGTCGATCGGAGTCCAGCTGATGCCATCGGTGGAGGATTGCCATTGATAACCCATGGCGCCCAATCCATCCGCATCGGTCAGCGTATTGGCAACAGTCAGCGTATGTCCTTGCGCTGCCAAACCGACGATCGCTATGGCGCCGGCAGGTGCATCATTGACGTTGTCGACAAGTGCTGTCGCCATCGAAGCGACGGATTCAATGCCGCCGAAGTTGTCGGTATAACCAGCTGCGACGCTGATCGATTTTCCGACCTGCGCCTGGGTGAGAACGAGGCTGCCCGCGGTAGCACCGGAAATTGCGACGCCGTCTGCATACCATTGATATGCAATCGCGCCCAGGCCATCGGCATCCGCCAGCGTGTTGGCGGCCACCAGTGTTTGACCTTGCGCAGTTGTTCCGGATATCGTGACCGCGCCGGTCGGTGCGTGGTTGATATTGTCCACTGCCGCCGTGGAAGACGAGCTGACGGATTCCACCGTGCCAAGTGCATCGGTATATCCGGCGGCCACGTTTATGGCCTTGCCGATTTGCGCCGTCGTGAGGACGAAGCTGTCCGAAGTCGCGCCGGCAATGGCAACGCCATCCGCATACCATTGATACGAAACGGCGCCCATGCCGTCGATATCGCCCAATGTATTTGTTGCGGTCAGCGTCTGGCCTTCCAGTGCCGTTCCGGAAATGACGACGGAACCTGTTGGGGCGTCATTGATATTTGCAACCGCTGCGGTGGAATTAGAATTCACAGACTCAATCGTACCGAAGCCATCGGTATAAACCGCCTTGACCGAAACTGCCTTGCCGACTTGTTCCTGCGCCAGTGCGAGGCTGCTTTCGGTAGCTCCATCGATTGCAACGCCGTCTGCATACCATTGGTACGCAATGTCGCCAAGGCCGTCGATATCGCTTAACGAATTGGCGGCGATGAGGATCTGGCCCTGGGTTGCCGTGCCGGTTATCGTGACGATCCCTGCTGGCGCATCGTTGATGTTGGATACGTCATCGGTTGCATCGCTGCTGATGCTTTCAATGTTGCTGGAGCCGTCGGTATAGGTTGCTGTGACGCTGATGGCCTTGCCGACTTGGTCTTGAGTAAGCACGAGACTACCGGCGGTCGCGCCGTCGATGGCCACATCGTCCGCAAACCATTGATACGACAACGGTCCCATGCCGTCGATATCGGCCAGCGAATTGGCTGCGGTCAGCGTCTGTCCCTGCGCGGCCGTGCCAAGAATGGTGACACTGCCGGTTGGCTCGGTATTGGTGCTCGACACCAACGGGGTGGAAGCCGAGTCGACCGATTCCGCGGCGCCGAAGCCATCGGTATAACTTGCCTTGACGCTGATGGCCTTACCGACCTGTGCGTGCGCCAAGGTGAAGTTATCATCCGTAGCGCCGGAAATGGCGACGCCATCCGCATACCACTGATAGCTCACGGCGCCCAGGCCGTCGACATCGTCCAGCGTATCGGAAACTGTCAGCGTCTCACCCTGTGCGGCTGTGCCCGCAATCGTGACGCTTCCTGTTGGCGCATCGTTGACGTTTTCCACTGCGGCGGTAGCAATCGAATTGACCGATTCCACCGTGCCGAATGCATCTGTATACCCTGCGCTGACGGTGATTGCCTTGCCGACCTGATCTTGCGCCAGCGTAAAGCTATTGGATGTTGCACCATCGATGGCGACATCATCGGCATACCACTGATAGGAGATTGCGCCCAATCCGTCCGCGTCAGCCAGCGTGTTGCCGGCCATCAGCGTTTGCCCTTGCGCAGCCATGCCGAAAATCGTAACTGCGCCTGCTGGGTCGTCATTGATGTTGTCGACAACATCGGTTGCGGTTGAGGAAACGGATTCGATTGTGCCGAGATTATCGGTATAACCAGCCTTGACTATGATCGCTTTTCCGACCTGGTCTTGGGCCAATGTCAATGTGCTTGTTGTTGCACCGTTGATCGCGACATCATCGGCATACCATTGGTATGCGATTGTGCCCAATCCATCGGCATCGGACAGTGTGTTGGAAGCGGTCAGGGTCTGGCCTTGTTCTGCCGTTCCAGTGATCGTCACGATGCCGACCGGTGCGTCGTTGACATTTGCAATGGCGGATGTGGCTGCCGAGGCGATGGATTCGGCGGTGCCAAAATCGTCGGTGTAGTTGGCCTTGACAGTGATGGCCTTGCCTACCAGATCCTGAGTCAATGCCAGGCTATCGACCACTGCGCCATCGATGGCGGCACCGTCCGCATACCATTGGTATGTGATCGACCCCATGCCATCGATGTCGACCAGGGAATTGGCGGCGGTCAGGGTTTCGCCTTGGGTTGCCGTTCCTGTGATGGTGATGATGCCGATTGGGGCGTCGTTGACATTGGCAACCGTGACAGTTGCGCTGCTTCCGATGCTCTCATGCGCGCCGAAACCATCGCTATAGCTGGCCGTAACGCTGATGGACTTCCCGACCTGAGCTTGCACCAGGGTGAAATTGCTTGCGGTAGCGCCATTGATGGCGATGCCATCTGCGTACCACTGATAAGAGATTGCGCCCAATCCATCGGTATCGGCCAATGTATTGGTTGCAGTCAAGGTTTGGCCTTGTGCTGCCAGGCCCGTGATCGTTACTGCACCCGTTGGAGCATCGTTGATATTTGCGACGGTACTTGTCGCTGCCGAGGAGACGGATTCAACGGTGCCCATGTTGTCGGTGTAACCGGCCGTGACGCTGATGGCCTTGCCGACTTGCGTCTGTACCAATGTAAGGCTGGCCGTGTTTGCGCCAGCGATGGCAACACCGTCTGCATACCATTGATACGATACGGTTCCCAGGCCATCGGCATCGTTCAGCGAATTGCTTGCTGTCAGGGTCTGGCCTTGGGTTGGGGTGCCGGTGATTGTGACGGATCCTGTTGGCGTGTCGTTAAGGTTTGCTACTGCCGCGGTATTTGTTGAGGCAATTGACTCGTTTGCGCCAAGACCGTCGGTATAACTGGCCTTGACACTGATGGCCTTTCCGACTTGAGCCTGTGCAAGCGTGAAGCTATCCACGGTTGCGCCATTGATGGCGATGCCATCTGCGTACCACTGATAAGAGATTGCGCCCAACCCATCGGCATCGGCCAAGGTATTGGTTGCAGTCAAGGTTTGGCCTTGTGCTGCCAGGCCGGTGATGGTTACGGCACCGGTTGGCGCGTCGTTAGTATTTACAACCGCAGCGGTGGCGGTAGAAGAAACTGATTCAACCGTGCCGTAACCGTCTGTGTACGCGGCCTTGACGGAGATTGCTTTGCCAACCTGGACTTGTGCCAGCGTCAGACTACTTCCAGTGGCACCGACAATTGCGACATCGTTTGCATACCACTGATAAGTGATAGTCCCCACACCATCGATGTCTGCCAATGAATTTGAAACGGCAAGAACCTCACCTTGTTTGGCGATTCCAGAAATGGTCACCACACCTGTCGGCAATGCGTCTACAGCAGGCAAGGCCACTCGGGAACCATTGGAAAATTCGATTTGTTCAATGCGATCGGCCGTTCCGTTATATTGGCTTTGCAGTGTAATTTTCTCGTTCGTAGACAGAACGGTTATCAGCAAATCATTGCCATTATGTGTAAACCGCACGTCATTCGAGGCAACGTCACTTAAGCGAAGTACATCAATATTGCCCAGCGTAACGTCGTGATCACTCAAGACATCGTTTCCGTCGCCCTTAGACCAGACGTATGTATCGTTGCCCATACCGCCGGATATGGTGTCTGCGCCTCCGCCTCCGCTCAAGACGTTAGCCGAACTCGTACCCGTCAAGTTATTATCGAGCTCATTACCAGTAAGAGTCGTGGCGGATCCACTCAATATGCCGTTCTCGATATTTCCATTCAAGACTAAATTGACACTGGAAACGATAGTATCGACACCCTCAGCGGAATTCTCAACGACTTGGTCGCCTGAATTATCGACGTAGTAAATGTCGTCGCCTGCACCGCCGCTCATAATGTCACTGCCGCGGCCACCATCAAGCACATTCGATGCCGAATTTCCAATCAAGGTATTGTTCAGTTCGTTCCCGGTCGCATTGATATTATTAATGCCGGTCAAACTCAGATTTTCTACGTTCGCGCCCAAGGTCCAGCTGACACCGGAACGTACACTGTCAACACCCTCATTTAATTTCTCAGTAACAGTATCAAGTTGGGTATCGACTATATAAATATCATCTCCGGCTCCGCCCAACATATCATCGGCACCACCTCCGCCATCCAATAAATTATTTCCAGCATTGCCTTTCAAACGATTATTTTGCGAGTTACCTGTCGCGTTGGAGTTCCCGCTACCGGTAAGACTCAACACTTCGACATCCGAACTCAAAGAGTAACTTACACTTGATTCAACCGTATCGTAGCCGCCACCCGGCAATTCGTTCACAACATCGCCTAAGTTATCGACTACATAGATATCGTCTCCGGTCCTGCCCGTCATGATATCTGCACCGACACCACCATTAATCGTATTGGCGCCCGCATTCCCGACCAGATTGTCAACCGAAGTTGTTCCCAAAATTTCGCCGATATCCGATGCGGGGGCAAATCTGAAATTCGAAGCGTTGAGCTGACTTGCCGTTACATCGCGCAAATTAATATTTAATGTATTTCCACCAATATTCGCGGATATATATGCAAAATTCACGCCGTGATCACTTCGATTGGTGACTGTGAGATCGCTAAAACCGGCAAGCCAGGTCATCGCGCTTAGATCGATGACATCCCCGGATTGTGTTGGATCAAAATCCACGATCAAATTCGAGGCTTCAGTTGCTTCGAAACCCGGCGTAGCATTCCATGCAAAATAATTGCTACCGCCGCCATCGGCGGTGAATTTAAACGTATCCGAACCGGATCCACCGGAACGGTTACCATAAAATCCATTACTTGTGATATTGGCAGCACCGAGATCGCCATCCATTATCAAGATATCGTTGCCGGCGTCGCCCTCTATGTAGTCGACGCCGTCACTGGATGAATTTATAGTATCGTCGCCATCCTCCCCAATCAGAACGTTGGCCCCGCTTCCTCCATTCAGATAGTCATTTCCTACACTGCCATATAGGGTGTCGTTACCGGCACCGCCTTCTATCCAGTCGTCACCTGTAGTAAGTGTGTCCCAACCGGCGACTTGATAGTCCCCGGATAAAAAATCATCGCCATTTCCGCCATCCAATAAGTCGTTATCTCCCCGTGAATAGATGCTGTCATTACCGCCCATGGCAAAATAATTGATATCTCCACGAGGATCGGGAAGCAAACCGGCGTTATCGTCGCCCGCTGTCGCATTCGCGTATAGGAATCCTTCAGCGCGGGTACCGTAAAGCTTAAGTGCAGCCTCACTATCGAGGAAGGTAAAGTTCTGTTCCGTAACCTGAGATGGTGCAATATTTTTAATGACAATATTTTGCCCGTTACCCAAGCCGACGATGGTGTCCGCCCCCGACGCAGTCAACGACAACTGGCTGAATCCTCGAATCCCATTAACATCGACAATGAGGATTTTTTCTCCTTGCGTGGCAACTTCAAAATCAGTGATGGTATCGGTACCGCCCGCATTTTGATGGATCGAAAAAATATCCGCTCCGCTCCCTCCGGTTAGCGTGTTATTGCCAGTTCCGCCATCCAGATAATCCCTGCCACCACCGGCAGAGATAGTGTCATTTCCTCTTCCAGATTCCAACCGTGCCGCATTCGCATCACCAATAAGCGTGTCATTGCCATCACCGGTGAATGCTATTTCTATCTGCCCATTAATCGTCAAATTTCGACCCGCAATCGTGCTGGTCGAACCTGCATTCAAGTTTAGGGTGGTATTGCCGGTTACCGCAGCCGCATTCAATACATCAACACCCCCTGTATCGTTGAGGACGCTGCGTGTCAGACCGGGCGTTAATGAGGCATCTCCAAATTCGTTTGTATAGACATATGTATTGTCGACAATATCTCCGGAACCATACAAATCCAGGTCCCAACTTTTTAGTGTGCCGACGGCTCCTGTTGCAGCATCGACGACCTGCAAAGTCCATGTCCCCCCTGAAGACTCTCCCCGAACGTGTGTGGTGTTAAAACTGAAACCTACGGTTTCCCCACTTGCATCCCCTCGGACCGTAACATCGCTACCCGGCGCCTTACCCGTCCGATCCATCAAAATGCTGACGTTTCCACTTGGAGATATCAAACGAATGATCAGATCCCCAATCATCGGATGGTCCAACTCAACATTTATCTGCGCGCTTTCCAACTGAATGCCGGATTGAACGGTCAGGCTGTTACTAAGACCAGTGAGATTCCCGTCCGGTATCGATTGATTCAAGACACCGCTTGATGTCTTGAATACGTCCAGATTTTGAATTGTATTTTGCTGTTGCCAAGTTTCTGCAAGACGGACCGCAGCCAATGCATCAACGTCGCCAAATCCATAATCGTGGCTGACGTGCATGCCGCCGCCGTTCCAATTTGTCGCGCCGTTATACACCCAATCTGTCGTGCTATCGTCCACTTTCCGTGCGGTAAGCGCCAAAATGGTTTGTATGTCGCGGTAGCCCAAATTCGGATTCGCTTCCAGCATCAGAGCAATGATGCCGCTCACAATAGGAGCGGCGAAACTTGTGCCTGTGGCGCTGGTATTGTCTCCACCAAACGTGGAACCGTCGTCAGTTATTAATTCTCTACTCGCCGTGTCGATGTTCGTGCCTGCGGCGCTGATCAGAATACTTGCGCCTGGATTGCTGAACGTTTCGGTTGCCAAAACGCCGCTTCCCAAATCCGGTTTCTGCTTGATTGCTCCAACTGTGATGACGCCCCAATTGGCCATTAATGGATCGTCATTGCTGTTCCCTCCTGTGGCTCGGCTATTTCCGGCCGCCATGACGATAGCGGTACCTTTTCCGTCACGTCCTTCTATAAGCGCTTCTCCGATGCCCTGGGCCAAAGTACCTAATGGAACGACTTTGAAAGGGAAGCCAATACTTGTTCCCCAACTGTTATTTACTATGTCGTATTCTTTAAAATGAAGAATCGCATCTGCAGCCACAGCCGTGGCCTGTTCGGGAGTCATACCGGCTACATCCGGAATGGGTACTCCAGCTAAAGAGGCACCATATGCGACGCCAACGCCGCCTTCTCCATTTCTTGCCGCAACCATGACTCCTGCAACCATGGTGGCGTGCTTGCTGAAATTTTGCGATACGTCGCTGTTGCCGTCATCGTCAAGTGTGTTAAGCCATTCTTTGTCGACATTGGCAATCAAGTCAGGGTGACGGTAGTCAAAGACCTCGTCGTCGGTTGCGTACAAGTCGGAAGGTTCGAATTGGCCTATTCGCACGCCTTTGCCGGTATAGTCTCGCCATACCCCAATGACGTTTGCATCTTGCAGATACCATTCCTTGGACAGAAGCGGATCAATTTGACCGTCTGCATCTTCCAGGTCAGTCGTCTGCAAATATACCGCCGCCTTGAGAGCAGCCGCTGTTCCATTAACGCTGAGTGAAGTCACCACGCCTTGCGCATCCTGCACGCTATATTTAAAGCCCATCACTCCTTGATAATTGGCATCTGGAATAAAGAGGACGTCCCCAGCAGCGGTGATGGTCGCCGTGCCTCCAACGGCGTCGCTAACCGCATAAATGCTCAATTGGCTAACATCGGTATCGGCATCGATATCGTTCGAAACCAGTTGCCCCTTGGAAATCAAATGGGCGCTTGTCCGTGTCAACGCTTGTCCATTGGCGTCAATATTCAAAGTATCCGAAACAGAGAGGGGCGTGAAAATGCCAGTTGAGGTTCCAACGTTTTGAGACAAGCTAAAGTTTTGAATATCATCAAAACTGACTTTTTCCACATTAACTAATGTATCGGCCCCATTCACACCTGAATTCTTATTTACTACCCGATATGAAATATTGCCACTGGCATCCTGTTGTTTGGTAATACTGTAATCCGCATAACTTCCAGAAAACATCGCAACGTCAGTCCCATCTCCGCCGTCGATCCGGTCGTCTCCGCCTCCGCCGGTGATAACATCATTGCCGCTATTGCCGAACAACACGTCGTCGTCCAATCCGCCGTCGATGACGTCGTCGCCATCTCCGCCGTACAGCGTGTCATTCCCGCGGTGACCACGTATCAGGTCATTTCCTGCCCCGCCGTCAATTTCGTCATTTCCGTCTTCGCCCGATAACACATCGTTTGCCGCACCGCCTGCAATAAGATCGTCACCAGCGCCACCTTCGACATAGACAGAGGTCCGGCCGCCTCCAATAACAATGTCATTACCGTCATTACCAACGAATATTTCTGCATTGGCTTCAGCCAAATTAATGACCACGCCATCTTTACCAATGACCTGGATAACATCGGTGCCAGCGCCTGCATCTATGTGACCGGTTCCGGTAAGAACCGCAGTGGTATCGGCTGCATCAATAAGCAAAATATCATCACCTGCACCGCTGTCGAAATTATCCGCGCCGGCTGCACCAGCCATCATGTTGGCGTTGGCATCCCCAAGCAATGTATCGTTACCTGCACCACCGGTAATATTCTGGACATTCAGGGTGGATGTGGATAAAACTTGACTTATGTTCTCGTCGGAATTTGCGCTGACGTATGTGGTTACAGAAGTTCCCGCAATGACACCTTGGGTTGCGACCAGATAACCACCATCCAAAGCTGCCGTCGTCGACCCAAAAGGATCGGCAATGAAACGTGCAGCTTGTGCAACTTGAATCTGACCATTTCGAACAAAGCTTCCAGTAGCAAGTATTTCATTCCCGGCATTGGTCAAACCGCTTTGCGTAATTGAGTTCAGATTGATCGACGTGATCCCAAGACTATCGAGCGTTCTCAGCTCACCATCGTCTGTTTTGGCGTCATGATTTGCATCAATCCATACTTTCACGCTATTCCAAGCCGCGTCAGCCTGGGTGAACTGGTTATCGTGATTCGTGTCCAGACTACTCAGTGCGGAAAATCCATTAGCAAAAGTTTTTTGCCCTGCGGTGTTACTCCCTGCCAACCCGGGAGCACCGTTGTAGTACTCAGAAAATACTTCGCTGATGCCATTGATTTTTCCGTCGCCATCCAAATCCTGAACCAGCATCCCTTCCCCGCCAGCCATCCACCCCGTCTGTTCATTTGTTATTTGACCATTTGCATCACGATCGTTGTCTATATCGAAAAGAACTGGATCTTCGCTATTGCTTGTAAGAGTTACTCCTCCTCCATCTAAATCCAGGATGAGAGGATCGGTGGCCAATCTCAAACCGAAACCGTTAGAAAATGAATTGAGACCGGAACCGAACGCAGTATAGTCAACGGGACCTTTTGTGAAATCCAAATTCCCAAAATTCAAAGTCGGATTCAAGCTGATATTAAAATTGCCTGGCCGCAAACCTTCCGAAGCAAAAAACATGGCGAAATTGGGGTTGCCAATTGCAGAATTGACGCTGCCGAACAAGTCTGAATCAAAGCCAACTGTGTAGTTGTTGTTTCCAATAATGATGTTGTTGACGATGTGATTGGCTTCAGCCGCAGCTGCAGCGATACTTGCGTCAATTCCAACATTTGTGTTGATATCGACTGAGGAATGTGTCGGTATTTTTACAACTGTGCCATCCGCCAAACTTTCACTATCACTAAGATTTGTATTCGCATTTATTAAATCTTGAAGCGGAATATTAAATACCTCAGCAATCGTAGCTAGATCGCGAAGATTACTGTCTACAATATATGAGTCCCCCGTTCCCAATAAGAAGGTCGATGTCGCACTATTAGCAATCGATCCTTCTAGAATTGGAGTACTACGATTTTCCGCAGTTACGGAGTACGTAGAAGTTGGTCCATTCGAACCGTTAGTTTTTGTGTTTTGATTTATCGTTACCCCTGTTTGTAGATTGGTAAGTGATAAAGTATTTCCCTCCTCGCTGGGAGTGGAAGTGATGTTATATGTTCCATCGGGGGTACTTACATTGTTATAAACAACCTTACCGGCTTGTGAGACTTTCACAATATCTGGGGGTAACGTTCCTTCTGGATCTTTCGGAAATGTCCATGTAACCAGCTGATTTTTTTCTGATGGAACCTGAAGGCTAATCTGACCATTAGGACCATTAAAATAAAAAATGGAGGTGCTTGCGCCATCACCACCAACGGAACCTAATTGGGTAACTGATGCGACAGTCTGAGGAGCGTAACCTGTAATAATATCGCCGCGATCATTTAACAACGGAACCAGCATCTGCTGACCAACCGACAGCAGAGGATTGGGATTATCTAATGCCTTGAGAAAACTTAGGCTCGTCACTGCACTAACGAACCCATTAAAAGCTCTTGCATTGTCCGGAACGGATAACCAAGCCACGCCTTGTGACGCTCCAATTGAGATTAAATTAAAAACGAACTGGCCGGGACCTTCAGGAACGGCCCCTGCAATCCCCGCTACGCACGAAAGTAAATCAAGCCCAGTCCTTGTTACATCTGCCACCGTTCCCGTACCATTGTGTACCGCTCCAATTGCAGCCGCAAATCTTTCAACCGCAATCGGCAATTTCAGTAAATTCAATTTAAAAACGACGACTGAAACTCCTATTGGCAGATTATTACCCAACGCGTTGTAAATAGCTTGCCCAGTCGATGTCACCGCAGTAGCGGTAGTTAAGAAGGCCGAAGCCTTATCTAAAAAATCGCCTCCGTTGCTTGGCGTTTCGGACAGGCTCACCCAATCATTAAGGGCGCTAGCGCCGGCATGGGCCACATCAGCTAAAGTAGGTGTTGTCATAGTCAGATTAATTTAATAATTGAGAAATAAAAGTTAAGAAACCATAGCCGAGGGCATGTCCAATAATTACATTGACCACTTGAAAGATCAGTTTGAACCACCAAGGACGGTTCCTCTTAAATTCGGGGTCATGTATATCAATTATTTTGTATGCTTTGAGCAAAGCTATAGCGACGATCAACACTCCTAAACAGCCAATTGATATTTCTCTAACAAAGAAATTTTTTTTTGGTCCAAAAAAATGAATACTTATCAAAGACAAAAAAAATCCGATAAGAAGACAGATCCAAGGAAAGTAACTATTTGAATTTTCTTTTTCGTCAGCCAAATTATTCTCCGAGATTTCGCTCTCACAAATTCCTAATATTTTTTATCGTTCCGCTTTAGTCACATTTTTACTCGCATTCGAAAACATTTATCGTTCCATGAAGCGCTCTTTTTTATGATATCCAAGCGCGCATACTAGGATATGTGACAGATATTGATTGCGTATCGTGGATGGATTTGATGCCCCTTTCGCCAATACTCCAAAATAAATCCTTGGGATTTGGAGGGCGATCGAGAAGATGCGACGCATTGTTTTTAAACGTGAATTTTTTGAGACGACCCGACCGATATTTGGAGGAATGCCTTCAAGTCCAAAAATATAAAAATATGTTCGGCATCGCTGATATAAGTTGTCGGTGATGAATGCGAAAGAAATGAAATTCGCTGAACGAGGATGCTTAAAGTACGTACCAACTTTTCTAAAAATCAACCAACTTGCCGTTGGCCAATCGACCGAAACTCGATTATTCAGCACGCGCTTTCTCCATACGACTACATCCCTTAATTCAGCCAAACCCTTGTCCGTTACAAGAATTTAGCCAACGCTTTTTTACTTGATTTTATTTTCACTGTGAAATATTAATGAATTTCTAGATTTTTTTTAAAGCTGTCTGTCGTTTTCGTTCCCTCACGAAAAAAGACTACTTACATCAGTAAGTAAAAGTAACAAATTTAAATGCAAAGTTTATGTCCAAATCTGACACATTCAGATTTTCTGAGCGGATATATGAGCATTTCTCACAATCTGAGGTTCTTAAGAGAAATTTATCTTTCAATTTCTTTCCTCACGAAAAATAATTAGCACTGACACACAACATATTGCGCCGTGACTCCGATGCATAGCGTCAATCCGACCTATTCCGCAAACCAAGCCGGTCACAGCGTAAAACTCTTTTGGAAAAATATGCCCGCAGAATCCGAATGCAGATTGAGGCAATAATGAAGGAGGGAATATTGTTTATATCGAAAACAAAAAGCAAAAATGGAAGCCGCAACTGCGCTTCCATTCGGTGTTAATGCTTTATATTTCTTCAGTGATGCAAATTCGAGGTTTCGAAATTTGCTCCAGCATCCTGTAGATAAGAATACTGGTAGGCACGATTGGGCTCGAACCAACGACCTCTACCATGTCAAGGTAGCGCTCTAACCAGCTGAGCTACGCGCCTAAAGAAGCGAGATTATACGAGGCATTTTGCGGGCTTGCAAGCGCTGATTCCAAAAAAGCCCACTCCCAGCATCAGCGCCCGCTCCTACTGCCCGCTCTTATTGTCTCTTCGCATCAATCACCCCGCTAACCTCCCGGATCACCGTCAACGCCTTCTGCAACTGCGCCGTCGCCGCAATCTCAACCACGAAGGTCATGCGCGCCTGCCCCTTTGCGCTTTGCGTACTGACGCCGATCACGTTGATTTTTTCGCGCAGGAGGATTTCCGAGATGTCGCGCAGCAAACCCTGGCGGTCGCCGGCCAGCACGAAAATATCGACCGGATACACGGTATCGCCCGGCGCGCCCCAGGTGGTCTGGATCACCCGTTCCGGCGCCTTGGAACTCATCTCCAGAAAATTCTTGCAATTGCCGCGGTGGATGGACACACCCTTGCCGCGCGTGATGAAGCCGACGATGTCGTCCGGCGGCGCCGGCTTGCAGCACCTCGCCAATTGCGTCAGCAAACCGTCGGTGCCGACCACCAGCACGCCGGATTTGGCGCCCTGCACCACGCTCGATGCGCGGCTCTTGCGGGTAATGGTGGCTTCGTCGACCACCGGGTTTTTGTCCGGTTCGCCGCCGTGCAGGGCCTGCTCGACATGGCGCAGGCTGAATTCGTCCTTGCCCACCGCCAGGAACAGATCGTCAAGGCGCTGGAAACCGAGCTTGTGCGCCAGCTCTTCCAGGTTGACCGCAGTCTTGCCCTCGCGCTGCAGGGTCTTTTCGATCTGCCCGCGGCCGCTGGCCAGGGTTTCCTGCTGTTCGATCGCGTTGAACCAGGCGCGTACCTTGGAACGGGTGCGCGAGCTGACGGCATAGCCGGGACTGAGCCAGTCGCGCGAGGGGCCCGCCGGTCCGCTCTTGGCGGTGATGATGTCGACCGTCTGGCCATTCTTCAGGACCGTATTCAAGGGCACCATCACGCCGTCCACACGCGCGCCGCGGCAGCGGTGGCCGACGTCGCTGTGCAGGTGATAGGCGAAATCGATCGGGGTCGCGCCGCTCGGCAATTCGATCACGCGTGCCTGCGGCGTCAGCACATAGATGCGGTCGTCCAGCGTGGTGGTCTTGAGTTTCTCGGCCCAGTCGCGCCGCACCTCCTCGCGCTCGACGACAGCGTCCGAGACTTCGCTTTTCCAGGCCAGCAGTTGCCGCAGCCAGGCGATTTTCTCGTCGTACTTCTGCGCCGCGCCGGGGGCCGAGCCGCCCGTTTCCTTGTAGCGCCAGTGCGCGGCGATGCCGTATTCGGCGAAGTTGTGCATGTCGTGCGTGCGGATCTGCACTTCCAGCGGCCGATCGTCGTCGGCCATCACCACCGTGTGCAAGGACTGATAGCCGTTCGCTTTCGGACGCGAAATGTAATCGTCGAATTCCTTGAGCAGCGGGGTCCAGATGTTGTGCACCATCGCCAGCACGGCGTAGCAGCTCTTGACGTCATCGACGATGACGCGGAAGGCGCGCACGTCATACAGATCGGCAAAGTCGAGCGCCTTGCCGCGCATTTTGTTCCAGATGCTGTAGATATGCTTGGGGCGCCCGGACACCTCGGCCTTGATGCCGGCCGCGGCCAGTTCGGCGCGCAGGCGGATGATCGCGGCTTCGACGAAACCTTCGCGCTCGATGCGCTTTTCTTCGAGCATCTTGGCGATGCGCTTGTAGGTGGCCGGCTCCAGGAAACGGAAAGACAGGTCTTCCAGTTCCCATTTCAGTTGCCAGATGCCCAGCCGGTTGGCCAGCGGGGTATACAAATCCAGGGTATCGCGCGCATATTTTTCGGAGAGCTCGCTTTCCAGCTTGATCTCGGCGAAATAACGCAAAGTGGCGACCCGCGACGCCAGCCGCACCAGCACCACGCGCATGTCCGATGCCATCGCCAGCAGCATCTTGCGCAGCGTTTCAACCTGCGCCGCCGCCTGTTGCGAGGCGTTCTTGCCGCGCAATACTTCCTGCTGGCGCGGATGCTGGGCAATGGTGTTGAAACGGATCAATTGCCGGATGCCGCTCATCAAGTCGGCGGTGTCCTGGCCGAAGCGCTCGGCAATGGTTTCGGCCACGGCCGGGTCGATCGCCGGCATGCTGAGCAGCAGGCCGGCCAGGCGCGTTTCGACATCGGCGTCCAGCGACGCCAGTATCTGTCCCACGCTCAGCGCATGCGCCAGCGCTTCCTGCCCGGAAGGCACGGTGCGGCCGGCGTACAGCGACTCGACCAGCTCCAGCGCTTCCAGCACCTTGGCGGTCTCGCCGGCGCGCAAGTCCCGGGTCAGCGTGGCCTGGATGTCGCTATTTGTCGTTGCAATCGAAACCATTATTGATACTTGAACCTCATACTTGAACCTTATCCTTGAACCTTATTTCTGCGCCGCGACGACGATGATTTCCACCAGCAATTCGGGACGCGCCAACAGCGCTTCCACGGTAGCGCGCGGCGGCGCATTGCCGGGCGCCACCCAGGCGTCCCATACGGCATTCATGCCCGCGAAGTTTTTGACATCGGACAAATAGATTTGGCACGACAGAATCATCGATTTATCGCTGCCGGCCTCGGCCAGCAGGCGGTCGATATGTCCCAGCACTTCGCGCGTCTGGCCGCCGATATCCTGGGCGGTGTCTTCGGCGACCTGCCCCGCCAGGTAAATCGTGCCGTTGTGAATTGCCGCTTCCGACAGGCGCGCGCCGACGTGCAGGCGCTGGATTTTATTCGTACTCATTTACCGTTCCTTAAGACTTAAGACAATAGCCAATTTTCAATCAATGCAATCTGATCGCCATGGACCAGCGTCGGCGCGTGCCCGACATGCGGCAGCTCCACCAGTTCGGGACGCGGTCCGCGTTGCGTCATGGACAAGGCGACTTCCCTGGTCAGCAGATCGGATTCGGCGCCGCGGATCAGCAATGCAGGGCAGCGGATCGCATCGTAGGCGGCCCAGAGCATGCCCTCGGCCATTTGCCCATCCGGATCCGACGCGGCGGCCGACACGAACGGCGCCGCCAGCCCGAGGTCGTAATGGCGTATCCACCGCCCGTCCGCATCTTGGCGCAGGACATCGGCGGCGAGTTTGCCCCACTCTGCATCGCTGTGCTCGCCGAAGGTCGTGGAAATCGCGCGGATGTAGGCGGATGCTTCGTCGAACGTGGCGAATGCCACCGGCTCGCCGACGTATTTACCGATACGCGCCAGCGCCTCCGGATTGATCGCCGGGCCGATGTCGTTGAGTATGAGTTTTTGAATTGGATTGTGCGGCAGCGAAGCCAGCGCCAGGCCGATCAGGCCGCCCATGGAAGTGCCGAGCCAATGCACGGTCTGCGCATCCGCGCGCGCCAGCAGCGTCACCATGTCGGCGACATATTGCGGGATCACGTAATGGCGCGGATCGGCCAGCCGGCCGGAGCGGCCGCGGCCGACGACATCCGGGCAAATCACCCGGTAATGCGCCGCCAGCACCGGCGCCAGCGCGTCGAAATCGTCAGCCACCCGGGTCAGGCCATGCACGCAAACCAGCACCTTCGGATTATCGGCGTCGCCCCATTCCTTGTAGGCCATGCGATGCAGGCCCGCCGGCGACAGGCACTGTACGGATTTGAGCGAGGGCATCATGGCTTATGGTAATGGCGAAGGTTTGGCGAAGCCTCCATTCTACTATCGGGCGCAGTTGCGGGCGGGTGCTAAATCAGGTATCGTGCGAACCCTGTAACGGCGCCGCATCGTGCTCACTTTCGTGCTCACATGCCGCGGCTCCTGCAGCGACTGCCCCGATGGTGAAATTGGTATACACAAGGGACTTAAAATCCCTCGCTCTAATAGGCTTGCCGGTTCAAGTCCGGCTCGGGGCACCAATCGCGGCGTGACGTGCTTCCGCAGTTTTCGATATGGCGCTGTGTGGCCTGGCATAATTGATGCATGCAACATGACCTGACGCTTTTCAAGGCCCCGGTCATTTTTTTCGCCTTTCCCGGTTAATTGAACCGGACTTTCCGCGAGGAAAACTGAAAAAGTGCCATCAGGCATTAAATAGTGCATTACATTCCGGCTTTATTGCCGATTGGCTACTAAAATACAATTCCAGTCGGAATATAATGCAGAACTGACGCCCTACGATTAGAATATTGCAAATTTACCAATTCGCGAATCGCTTGTGCATTAAAAAGCCGTCGTGACCAGCCTGCAAACAGCCTGTAACAGCACTCGGAAGTGACACAATGACAGAAGGCATCAGGATTGAAACGGTGTTGAAGCACGTTGTAGACATTTCGTGTCACCGCGATCAAAGCCTGCTCGACATTTCCCTGCTGACTGCCATCCAGAACCTGACCGGGACCAAATGGGTGCGCATGCTCGAAATCACGCTGACGCAGAAAGACATGCTGGTGCATGCGCGCGCATGGGTCGAGAACGACCGCGTGATCATTCTCAACGAATATTCTCCTACCAAGCAGATCCAGCGGCCGTTGTCGCACTTCGCCATCCTGGCCGCCGCCATCGAACAAGGCTTGCCGACCGTCAAGGACAGCGCGCCCGACGGCATGCAAACCCTGTGGATTCCGATCTGGAACAATAAAACCGCTGTCGCCTGCCTGGAATTCGCGCAGGCGGCGCCGATCACCAAGCAGATCGTTTGCGTGCTGGAAGGATTGCTGCAGGTTTACCGCAACTTCCAGAACATCCTCGATTACAGCGAACGCGATACGCTGACAGGCTTGCTCAACCGCAAGACCTTCGATTCGAACCTGTCCAAGGTGCTCAGTTTCCGCGACGTCGATACGCCTTCCAAGACGCCGTCAGAGCGGCGCCACGCGGATGTGCCAAAGCAGCACTGGCTGGCGGTGATCGACATCGATCATTTCAAGCGCATCAACGACAAGTTCGGCCATCTGTACGGCGATGAGGTGCTGATCCTGATCGCCAATCTGATGCTGTCGTCGTTTCGCACGGTGGATCGGATTTTCCGTTTCGGCGGCGAGGAGTTCGTGGTGCTGCTGCGCTCCACCACGCTGGAAGAAGCGCACATGGTGGCCGAGCGTTTCCGGGTCGCGGTGGAAACCCACACCTTTCCGCAAGTCGGCAGCGTCACGGTCAGCATCGGCTTTGCCGGCATCCACGCCAGCGATTCGCCGGTCGACATCCTGGGGCACGCCGACCAGGCGCTCTACTACGCCAAGAATAACGGCCGCAATCTGGTGGTGCACTATGAAGCGCTGCTGGAATCCGGCGTGCTGCAAAAGGAAGTCGCGGCCAATTCGGTCGAATTCTTTTAAGAAGCTGCTGCGAAATCAGGCAAGGGCGGGCGGCCGAGGCCGGGCGTTGTACTGCGTTCGTGTCCTCCGCCGGCCTGCGGCCGGCTCCCCCTTTACCTCACTTCGCACAACACCCGGCCTCGGCCGCCCGCCCTTGCCTGATTTCTCAACAGCTTCCAATCAATTTAATCGTCCATCTCCTCGCGGCGATTGGCGCGCTTGTTTTCGAACATGCGATGGTCCGACACGCGCAGCAGCGTTTCCACGTCGAGCCCGTCTTCCGGATAAATCGCAAAACCGATCGAAGCGTCGATGTGATACGCCACGCCGTTGCGGCCGCTGATAGGCCGGCGCAGGAACTGCTTGATTTTTTCGGCGATCGCGTCGGCGGCCGTGGTGCTCGACACGCCATGCAGATAGATCATGAATTCATCGCCGCCGAAGCGCGACACGGCATCGTCCTTGCGCATTGCCTCGCGCAGTTGCATCGCCGCCTCGATCAGCACCTTGTCGCCTTCGTCGTGGCCGAAATGATCGTTGATGGTCTTGAATTTATCCAGATCGATAAACATCAGCGCAAAGTGCAAAGGCGTATTGGTTTGCGAGGCGTTGCGCAGGCGGAATTCGATTTGCGCAATCAGCGATTCGCGGTTGAGCACGCCGGTCAGCCGGTCCGTATGCAGATTGCGCTCCATCTCCTGGAACGAATTGGCCAACTGGCCGATTTCATCGTTGCGGTTGATTTCCAGCGGCGTGAACGGCTCGCCGTTGCCGATCCGCGTCGCCGCCAGCGTCAGCGCGCGCAGGTCGCGCAATACGCGGCGCAAGATCACGAAGCCGAGCAGGAAGGTAATGGCGACGGCCATCACGCCGAACAGCAAGGTCTGGTAGACGCTGCCGGTAAACGATCCGTAATAATCGTTGCTCGGCACTGCCGCGGCGACGATCCAGTTGATGCCGGCGCTGTCGTGCTGCATATTGGCCGACACCATGACCTTGCCCTGGATGCCGGTCACCGAGGCGGTATTGAAGTAACGCGCCGATGCGTCGTGCGTGCGGAAGAACGCCTGGATATCGGCGGCGACGCCGCGCATCAGCGGCGACGAACCGCCGGCCGCCTTCAGGCGCACCAGTTGCTCGTTATTGAATGAAAACAGCGTGTCCCTGGCCGAACTGGCAATCAATTCGCCGTTCGGCTCCATGATGAAGGCGATGCCGTTCTCGCCGACCTTCAGCGTACTCAGGAACTCGCCGAGGCGGCCCAGGAATATGCTGCTGGTGGCAACGCCGAGCAGCTCGCCGTCCTGGCGGTAGACCGGTTTCGACAAGGCGATCGCCAGCGTTTTGGTGCGATAGTCGGAAAACACCGGCGACCAGGTTTCGCGCTTTTCGCTCACCGCGTTCAGATACCAGGCGCGGCTGCGCGGCTCATATGGCACGGCGCTGCGCAGCAAGGGCTTCTCGCCCGGACCGTTGATGTCGTAAATATTGTTCATATTTCGCAGCGAGTCGCGCACCGACAATTGATATCTGGCCGTGCCCAATTGCTGGATGCCCAGAAAGCTGCCGTCGGCGCCGCCGAAATAGACGAAGCTGTTGTCGGGGAACAGGCAGGTGGCGATCCAGAGCCGCTCCTCGCGCCCTTCCATAGTGGAGGGGAAAGGAATATTCGCGCGCTGCTGGCCTTCCGGCGTGAGGATTTTCTTGGGTGCGATGACATTCAGCGTTGCATGCGCGGCGAACAATTGCCGTTCGGTAGTCTGGTTGACCCGATTCATGACGTCGATCAGCGCATTTTGCGACAGCATCGCGGTCGCCTCTTCCCCTGCGCGGTAAAGCAGCCAACCAATCGTTGCTATCAGGCAACATAACAGAAAAACGAACGGGAGGATGAACACCCGTTGCAGTGAAGACGCCTTCAAACGACCCCCAAAATGCCCATGCGGCGCCGATTCGGGCCCCGCTTGCCGACCTGATTTTTATAAAAGAGGAGGCCGCCAAGCCCGCTTACGCACCGGTCGGTGCGGTAAAACGGCTTGCGGCCTCTTCTCGCATTCTTGTTTTTGATCAAATTTGCAGCACGTCGCGCCCGATCCATGCGCGGGGGCGCCCTGCCATGACTGAAAAAGCATCAACAGCAGGGCATTCTATCAAGTTTTATCGAATGACAGTGCGCCATCGACAACATTGACATGGACCGTATCCTTCGGCCCGAATTTGCCGCCGAGTATCAGTTTCGACAGCGGATTTTCGATCTGTTGCTGTATCGCCCGCTTCAGGGGCCGCGCGCCATACACCGGATCGAAACCGGCTTCGGCGATCTTCTGCAACGCCGCTTCGCTGATCGCAAAACCCATCTCCATCTTCGAGAGCCGGTCGCGCATGATCTGCAACTGCACCTTGGCGATGGCGCCGATGTTTTTCGCGTCGAGCGCATGGAACACCACGATCTCGTCGACCCGGTTGATGAATTCGGGCCGGAAATGCGACCGCACCTCGGCCATCACCGCCAGCTTGACGATTTCGGGATCGCTGCTTTCCATCGCCTGGATCTTGTGCGAACCGAGATTCGACGTCATCACGATGATGGTGTTCTTGAAATCCACGGTGCGGCCCTGGCCGTCGGTCATACGGCCGTCGTCCAGCACCTGCAGCAGCACATTGAACACATCCGGATGCGCCTTTTCGATTTCGTCGAGCAGGATCACGCTGTACGGTTTGCGCCGCACGGCCTCGGTCAGATAGCCGCCCTCTTCGTAGCCGACATAGCCGGGCGGCGCGCCGATCAGCCGCGCCACCGAATGCTTCTCCATGAATTCGCTCATGTCGATGCGGATCATGGCTTCCTCGGTGTCGAACATGTAGGCGGCCAGCGTCTTGCACAGCTCGGTCTTGCCGACGCCGGTCGGGCCGAGGAACATGAACGAACCGTACGGACGGCCGGGATCGCCCAGCCCAGCGCGCGAGCGCCGGATCGCATCCGACACCGCGGCGATCGCCTCGTCCTGGCCGATCACGCGCTCATGCAGCACATCTTCCATATGCAGCAGTTTTTCGCGTTCGCCCTGCATCATGCGCGATACCGGAATGCCGGTGGCGCGCGAGACGATTTCGGCGATTTCCTCCGAGCCCACCTGGGTCCGCACCAGGCGCGGCTTGCCGCCGGCGGCTTCGGCGAACTCGGCCGACTCGGCCGCGGCATCCTGGCGCGACTGCGCTTCAAGCGCCTTTTCCAGTTCGTTGAGCTTGCCGTACTTCAGTTCCGACACGGTTTGCCAATCGCTCTTGCGGGTGGCTTCATCCATCTGCAGGCGAATGCGCTCGATCTCTTCCTTGATGTGCTGGCTGCCCTGCACCGACGCCTTTTCGGATTTCCAGATTTCCTCCAGATCGGCGTATTCGCGCTCCAGCCGGGCGATCTCTTCTTCGATCAGCCCCAGCCGCTTCTGCGACGCTTCGTCGCGCTCGCGCCTGACCGCCTCGCGTTCGATCTTGAGCTGGATCAGGCGCCGGTCGAGCCGGTCCATGACTTCCGGCTTGGAGTCGATTTCGATCTTGATCTTGGCCGCCGCTTCATCGATCAGGTCGATCGCCTTGTCCGGCAGAAAACGATCCGTGATGTAGCGATGCGACAGCTCCGCCGCGGCGACGATGGCCGGATCGGTGATTTCGACGCCGTGATGGACTTCGTATTTTTCCTGCAGGCCGCGCAGGATCGCAATGGTCGCTTCGACGCTAGGCTCGCCCACCAGGATTTTCTGGAAGCGGCGTTCGAGCGCGGCGTCCTTTTCCACGTACTTGCGGTATTCGTCCAGGGTGGTGGCGCCGACGCAATGCAGTTCGCCGCGCGCCAGCGCCGGCTTGAGCATATTGCCCGCGTCCATGGCGCCTTCGGCCTTGCCGGCGCCGACCATGGTGTGCAGTTCATCGATGAAAACGATGGTCTGGCCTTCGTCCTGGGCGATTTCCTTGAGCACCGCTTTCAGGCGTTCTTCGAATTCGCCGCGGTATTTGGCGCCGGCCAGCAGCGCCGCCATATCGAGCGACAACACGCGCTTGGACTTCAGGCTGTCCGGCACTTCGCCGTTGACGATGCGCTGCGCCAGTCCTTCGACGATGGCGGTCTTGCCGACGCCGGGTTCGCCGATGAGAACCGGATTATTCTTGCTGCGGCGCTGCAACACCTGGATCGCGCGGCGAATTTCGTCGTCGCGGCCGATCACCGGATCGAGCTTGCCCATGCGCGCGCGTTCGGTCAGGTCCAGCGTGTATTTCTTGAGCGCCTCGCGCTGCCCTTCACCTTCTTGCGAAGAGACATTGGCGCCGCCGCGCACGGCGGTAATCGCCGCTTCCAGCGATTTGCGGCTCAGGCCGTGTTCGCGCGCCAGCTTGCCGGCCTGCGATTTATCGTCGAGCAGGCCGAGCAATATCATTTCGCTGGCGACGAACTGGTCGCCGCGCTTTTGCGCTTCCTTGTCGGCCAGATTGAGCAGTGCACCCAGCTCGCGCCCGCCCTGCACTTCGCCGCCATGGCCGGAGACCTTGGGCAGATTGCCCAGCGCCGTATGCAGCGCGGCCGACAGGCCCGGCACGTTGACGCCGGCGCGCTGCAGCAGCGAGCGGGTGCTGCCGTCGTCCTGGTTCAGCATGGCCACCAGCAGGTGCAGCGGTTCTATATATTGGTTGTCATTGCCGACCGCCTGGCTTTGTGCATCCGCCAGCGCTTCCTGCAATTTGGTGGTGAGTTTGTCGATACGCATCAGATCCTCCGAATTCGTTATAGACAAAAACTGGGGGCGGTATACGTAAATTCAATCGATAAATTAATCGGTAAATTGATCGACAGTTAGACGAACAAGGCGCGATAAGTTGCAAACCCGGCGAAACATAATGCCACCGAACCGAGCAGGTTCAGCAGGGTATGGGCGGCGGCCCACAGGAAATCGCCGCGCTGCAGGAGGATCATCGATTCCGCGGAAAAGGTGGAAAACGTGGTCAACCCGCCCAGGAAGCCGGTGACGGCCAGCAGGCGCCATTCGACCGGCAGCGATTGATTGTGGGAAAAAAACGCCACCAGGAAGCCGATGACATAGCCGCCGCCGAGATTGGCGGCCGCCGTGCCCAGGGGCAACTTGTCGTGCCAGTTGTTGAGCCAGACGCCCAAGCCCCAGCGCAGCCAGGCCCCCAGCGCCGCGCCGATGCCCACTGCCCCGAATCCCAGCCAGTTCATCGCGGTTTTCCCTGTTCCGGTTTGGTATCCTGCTTCAAATCCCGCTTTTCATCCCGCTTTTTATCCCGCCTTTCATCCCGCCTTTCATCCCATTTATCCAGCGCCGCCGTATCGGTAGTGCGCGCATCGACCCAGCGCGCGCCGTCCGGCGTTTGTTCCTTTTTCCAGAAAGGCGCCTCGGTCTTCAGATAGTCCATGATGAATTCGCAGGCCGCGAACGCTTCGCCGCGATGCGCCGCCGTGACCGCCACCAGCACGATCTGGTCGAGCGGCGCCAGCGGCCCGATGCGATGGATCACCAACGCATCCAGGAACGCCCAGCGCGCCTGCGCCTGCGCCATGATCTGCTGCAGGGCTTTCTCGGTCATGCCGGGGTAATGCTCCAGTTCCATCTGGCTGACGATGGCGCCGTCGTTGAGGTCGCGCACCGTGCCGACGAAACTGACCACCGCGCCGACCTGCGGCTGCCCGGCGCGCAAGGCAGCGACTTCCGTGCTCAGGTCGAAATCCTCGGTTTGGATGCGGATCTGCATGATCATCCCTTGCGCCACACGCTGGCCAGCCAGGGCTGCTGTTCGCGCGGCAAGCCGGCGGGCCGGTAGTAATGTTCGATTTCGGTAAAGCCGGCCTTGGCCATCGATGCCCGCCAGGCTGCCAGATCGTGATAGGCGCCATAGCGGCCGCGATTCCAGCCTTCCTCGTTGTCGCCGCGCGGATTCGAGCAGAACAGCGCGCCGCCCGGCTTCAGCGCGGCGTGCAATTCGCCCAGCACGCGCGGCAGCGCCGCGCCAGGCACATGAAACAGGGAGGCGTTGGCGTAGATGCCGTCGAAGAATGCCGCGGGCAGATCCAGTTTCAGGAAATCCTGCAGCCAGACCTCGCAAGCGCTGTCCCTGCGCGCCATCTCGACGAATTCGGGCGTGCCGTCGAGCCCGATGGCGCGATGGCCGAGCCGGGTGAACGTCGCCAGATCGCGCCCCGGACCGCAACCGAAATCGAGAATGGTCAGAACCGGGCCGGCGGCCGGCTGTGCGGCCCCGGCTTTGGATCCGGCTTTGGATTCAACCTCGGCGCCGAGGGCGCGCAGCAGCGCCGCGATGTTCTGGCTGACGTCGTGATCGCGCGTGCCTTCACGAAAATCCGCGGCGCGCGCGCTGTAATGCGCCAGGGTGCCTTCGCTGATGCGGGTCAGGTCAGCGCCGCCGGCTTGCGCATCGGCTTGCTCATTGGTTTGATCGTCGGCTTGCATGATCAACCGCCGGTCACCGGTGGGAAAAAAGCGACTTCGCAGCCTTCGGCCAGCGCAATCGACGTATCGGCGGTATCGGTCATCACATGATTGAAGGCAATGCGCACCGCGCGGCCTTCCGCCAGCGCCGCCGCCCATGCGTCGCCGCGCAAGCGCAGCCAGGCCCGCAGCGCGCCGATGCTGCGCACGTCGTCCGGCAGCTCCACTGTCTCCTGGGAGGCGCCGAGCGCTTCGCGTATCGCCGCGAAATAACGTAGTTCGATGCGCATCACAACACCTCTGAAAAAGGAATGAAACGTACGCTGTCGCCGCGCGCAATGGCGCGGCCCGGCGGATTGTCGATCAGCCCGTCGCCCCAGACCGCCGAGGTCAGCACGCCCGAACCCTGGTTCGGAAAAAGATCCAGCCCGCCTTGGGCATTGACGCGGGCGCGCAGGAATTCGTTGCGCCGATCGGGTTTCGGCCAGTCGAAATCGGCGCGCATCGAATAGGCCGCGGGCGCGCATTCAGCCGCGGCCAAGCCCTGCAGGCGCAATATGAACGGACGCACAAGGACCAGGAAGGTCACGAAGGTCGATACCGGATTGCCCGGCAGGCCGATGAAGAACGCTTCTTCGCCGTTGCCGTTGCCGCCCGCGTTGCGCCGCACCGCGCCGAACGCCAGCGGCTTGCCCGGCTTGAGCGCGATCTGCCACATGGCCAGCCGGCCTTCCGCTTCGACCGCCGGCTTGACATGATCTTCCTCGCCGACCGACACGCCGCCGGACGTGATCACCAGGTCGTTGGCCGCGGCCGCATTGCGCAAGGTCTCGCGCGTGGCCGCCAGATTGTCGGGGACGATGCCGTAATCGCTGATTTCGCAGCCGAGATCCTGCAACAGGCCGCGCAGCACGAAACGGTTGGAGTTATAGATGCCGCCCGGCTTGAGCGGCTCGCCCGGCATGGTCAATTCGTCGCCGGTGAAAAAAACGCCGACCCGCAGCCGCCGCAGCACCGGCAGCGCCGCCAGGCCGATCGAGGCCGCCAGCCCCAGCTGCTGAGCCCGCAGCCGCGTCCCCGCCGGCAGGATGACGGCACCGCTGCGGATGTCTTCGCCGCTGCGGCGGATCCACGCGCCCGGCTGCGGCGTCTCGAACAAGGTGACATGCTCGCCGCCCTCGCTGTCGGCCTTGCAGGACTCCTGCATCACGATGGCGTCGGCGCCTTGCGGCACCAGCGCGCCGGTAAATATCCGCGCCGCGCTGCCGGGCTGCAACGGCGCGCCGGGCTGCCCGGCCGGAATCCGCTGCGACACCGGCAATCTGACGCCATGGTCCGCGCCTGCGCCGGCGCAGTCCGCCGCACGCACCGCATAGCCGTCCATCGCGGAATTGTCGCTGCCCGGCACATCCATTTGCGCATGCCGGTCGGCAGCCAGCACGCGGCCGTTGGCGTCCAGCGTCGCGATTGTTTCGGTCCCGGTCAGCGGCCTCGCGGCATCCAGCAGCAAGCGCAATGCCTCGGCGGTGGGCAGCGGCGGCGGTCTCGCATTCATTGATCTTCCTCGATAATTTTTTATGATTTTATATTTTTACAAACCGGTATGCGCGGCGATATACGCCTTGATCCGCGCCGCATCGGCCGGCATCACTTCAAAACGCTGCGGCAGCTCTTCCAGCGCTTCGAAACCGGGCGGCCGTTCGGCGTCGGTGCCCAGCGCCTCCAGGATGGTTTCGTTGAACTTGGCCGCCAGCGCGGTTTCCAGCACGATCATCGGCACGCCGGGCGCCATGTTTTCGCGCGCGACCTTGATGCCGTCGGCGGTATGCGTGTCGATCGTGATGCCGTATTCGTCCTGCACTTCGCGGATGGTGTCGATCCGGTCCTGGTGCGTCGATTTGCCCGAGGCGAAACCGTATTTGACCACGCGCTCGAATTCGTCGCCGTCGCTGCCGGCCCGGCCCGACAGATCGAAGCCGCCGTCGGTTTCCACCTTGTCGAACAAGGCGCGCACGCGATTGCTGTCGCGGTCCAGCAGATCGAATACGAAACGTTCGAAATTGGAGGCCTTGCTGATGTCCATGCTGGGGCTGCTGGTATGGTAGGTTTCGGCCGACTTGCGCACCCGGTAGACGCCGGTGCGGAAGAATTCGTCGAGCACGTCGTTTTCGTTGGTGGCGGCTACCAGCTTGTCGATCGGCAGGCCCATCATGCGCGCGATATGGCCGGCGCAGATGTTGCCGAAATTGCCCGAAGGCACGGTGAACGACACCTTCTGGCCGGCCACCGCGCTGGTGGTGGCGCTCAGGTAGCCGCGGAAGTAATACACCACTTGCGCCACCACGCGCGCCCAGTTGATCGAATTGACGGTGCCGATCTTTTGCGCGGCCTTGTAGGCCAGGTCGTTCGAGACCGCCTTGACGATGTCCTGGCAATCGTCGAACACGCCTTCGACGGCGATATTGAAAATATTCGGATCCTGCAGGCTGAACATCTGCGCGGTCTGGAACGCGCTCATCTTGCGATGCGGCGACAGCATGAACACGCGGATGCCGTGCTTGCCGCGCATCGCGTATTCCGCGGCGCTGCCGGTGTCGCCCGAGGTCGCGCCCAGGATATTGAGCGCCGCGCCGTCCTTGGCCAGCGCGTATTCGAACAGATTGCCGAGCAGTTGCATGGCCATGTCCTTGAACGCCAGCGTGGGGCCGTTCGACAGGCTTTGCAGCATCAAGGCGCCGGCGCCGTTCTTTTCGAGCGTGCGCAGGGGCGTGATCGCCGCCGCGTCTTCACCGGCGCGGGTATTGCGATACACCTCGGCGGTGTAGGTCTTGCGGGTCAGCGCATGCAGATCGGCGGCGGGAATATCGGTGGCGAACTTCTTCAGCACTTCGAAAGCCAGATCGGCATAGGACAAGGCGCGCCACCGGTCCAGCTCCTCCAGGGAAACCTGGGGATAATCGGCCGGCAGATACAGGCCGCCGTCGGGCGCCAGGCCGCCCAGCAGGATTTCGCAAAACGAAGGCGTTGCGGCGTGGCCGCGGGTCGAAACATATTGCATAGGATGGTCGGTGAATTGCAAAGCAGACATTATAACGTCGCGCCCCCTCCGAGGGCCACGTTCCATGCGCTTCATTTATTGCCGCTTCAGCAATCAAATCCGAAATACGGTAGGCTGCTGCCGGTATTACGCTCGTCACATTGCTGCGGCAGTATTGCTTCCACCATTTTGCCTCCCTAATAGATCGAACCGCCTCCGATGCCTGTCATTTCCCTGTTTTTCTCCGGTATCCGCGCCGGTATTCGCCTGGCTGCGTTCGCCGGCGTCCTGCTGCTCGGCGCCTGCAATACGATTCCCGAAAATTACCGCCCGCTGACGCCCGGCCAGCGCGCCGCGGCGGCGCCGATCCGCTTCGTGCTCAGCTTCGATGACGGCCCCAGCGCCGCTACCTGGTTCAGCAATCCGACCGAAACCATCCTGGACGCCCTGGAAGACAATCCGGTTCAGCCCGGCATCAAGGCGGTCTTTTTCATCCAGACCCGCGCCACCAACGGCGGCGGCACGCCGCTCGGCCAACGCCTGCAGCGCCGCGAACAGGCTGCCGGCCATGTGCTGGGGCTGCATACCGCCACGCCGGGCCATTCCGATCAGATATCGATGAAACCGGCCCGGCTCGAGCAAATGCTCAACGACGGCGTCGCCGATCTGACCGCGGTGAGCGGCGGCACGCCGCCGATGTTCCTGCGGCCGCCCTTCTGGGACTACAACGAACGCACCTTCCTCGCCTACCAATTGCACGGCCTGCATGTGATCCTGACCGACCTCAGCGCCAATGACGGCAAGATCTACGGTTTCAATGCCAGTCCGACGCGCCGTTCGCACCTGCGGCGCGAATTGGCCGATGTGCGCGAGAAAATCGCGCGGCAAGGCATGCCGATCGTCGATGGCGCGATTCCGGTCATCGTTACTTTCCACGATGTCAATCGCTATACCGCGCGCCATATGCGGGAATATCTGCAAATCCTGCTCGACAGCGCCGCCGAGCTCGAATTGCCGGTGGCGGACAAGCCGTTTTACGACGATCGCCAGGCCTTGCAGCGCGCATTGCTGGCGCGCGCGGTGCAGGACGGCCGCGCGCCGGTGAAATTGCCGGGCATCTGGAATTGGCTGACGCCGCACCGCGAATAGAATCCGAAATAATTTCCCACTGGAAAAATAAAGCCAAAAGCCGGCAAAATTACTGGGGATATGTGTATATAGAGGATTTATATGCGAAGATGCGGTCGCCTCAAGGGTTCGCATCGCTGCGACCGATTGCACGGCCCTGAAGAAGAACGAATACGAATTTAAAACTTCATAACTTTCCGGATGTCACTTAAACGCCTCTTCTGGCTGGTTTCCATTGCGCTGATGTCGCTGTTCCTGATGCTCACCGCGGGCCAGGTCGCGACGCAGTGGAATGTTTACCGGCACGGCGCCGAAAGCGTGCGGGTGGTGCGCCAATTGCAATTGGCGCTGCGCGTGATGGAAACCATTTCCGTGGAGCGCGGCCCCACCAACGGTCTGCTCGGCGCCAGTGCGGCCGAGACGCCGGCCGCGCTGGAAAAACTGGCGCAGGCCCGCCTGAACAGCGACCGGTCGATCGCCGCGCTGCTCGACGATCTGAATGCGCATCCGCATCCTGCCTACGCCAACTATCCCGCGATCGCCGCCGGCATGATCACGCTGCGTACAGAACTGGCTGCCGCGCGGCAGAATGTGGACAAGCTGGCGGGGCAACCGTTGGCCGCACGCGATTCCGACCAGATCAGCGATGCGGTCAATCGCATGATCGCGCTGATCGGCCGCACGCTGCTGGCGACCACCGATCTGTCGGCCATCGCCATTTCGGCCGACCCGGTGCTGCGCGACGGCATCGCCAGCGCGCGCCTGGCCGCCAGCCTGCGCGAATATGCGGGACAGATCGGCTCCGTCTTCACGGCAGCGATCGCCACCCGGCGTCCGCTGCGCTCCAGCGAAGTCATCGCCATCGCCAAACTCACCGGACGCGCCGAACAGATGCGTCTCATCCTCGATCTGCAATTGCGCAGCTATAAAAGCCCGCCGGCGCTGCGTTCCGCGCTGGACGACGTCGATTCGCTTTATTTCGGCGAAGGCGTGCCGCTGCTCAACCGCCTACTCGACATCGGCCTGCATTCCGGCGACTACGGCATGAGCACCGGCGAACTCGCCACCCGCTATGTGCCGAAAATGAAAAGCATCATCGTGTTGCGCGATGAAATCATGGACGAAACCCTTGACAGCGCCCGGGCCCGCGCCCACCGCGCCGGCATGCTGCTGCTGGGGGCGATCGCGCTCGCGCTGGCGGGGCTGGCGGTCTTCTGCCTGCTGTTGCGCATCATCCATACCCGGATCGTCGCGCCGGTGGTGGAAGCGACCCGGCTGTTCGCGGCCCTTGCCAACGACGAACTCGATACGCCGATACCCGCCCTGCGCGGCGTGGAGGAAATCAGCAATCTGTTCCGGGCAATGGCGGTGTTCAAGGCCGGCAGCATTTCCCGCATCGCGCTGGAAAAGGAGCGCGAGGCCCTGATTACGCAATTGCAGGCCACCTCCGACACCGATTTCCTGACCGGCCTGATGAACCGGCGCGCGTTTTTCACCCAGGGCGAAGCGCTATTCGCGGTGACGCAGCGCTATCAAAGCGATCTGGCGCTGATCCTGATGGATGTCGATCACTTCAAGCGGGTCAACGACGACTACGGCCATCAGACCGGCGACATGGCGCTGCAGCAAGTGGCGACGCTATGCCGCCAGATGCATCGCAAGGGCGATATCGTGGTGCGTTACGGGGGAGAGGAATTCCTGATGCTGCTGCCGCATACGGACAAGGCGCAGGCCATCGGCGTGGCCGAAAAGCTGCGCCTGGCCATTGCATCGCAGACCGTGGCGCTGGTGTCGGGCGAAACGCTGCAACTGAGCGCCAGCTTCGGCGTGGCCGCGTATGACAACGACAACAGCCTGGAAGCGCTGATCTGGCGGGCAGACCAGGCCTTGTACAACGCAAAGAACAACGGCCGCAACCAGGTACAGCCGGCCTTTTAGTTCAACCTTTTTTAGTTCAACCCTTTCAGTTCAGCTCTTCCAGACGGATCTTCGTCACGCCGCCGTCGACGCTGCCCAGCGCTTCGATCTTGGCGATCGCGGCGACGATGTTTTTTTCCTGCGTCTGGTGGGTCAGCATGATGATGTCGGTCTTGAGCTCGCCTTCGCCCGGTTCCTTTTGCAGCATGGCATCGATTGAAATCGACGAGTCCGCCAGGATGCGGGTGACGTCGGCCAGCACGCCCGGCTTGTCGGCGACGTGCATGCGCAGGTAATAGCTGGTGGTGATTTCGGCCATCGGCAGGATCGGCGTGGCAGCCATCGCGTCGGGCTGGAAGGCCAGGTGCGGCACGCGGTGTTCGGCGTCGGCCGTGGCCAGGCGGGTGATGTCGACCAGATCGGCGATGACCGCCGAAGCGGTCGGCTCGGCGCCGGCGCCCTTGCCGTAGTAGAGAGTCTGGCCGACTGCGTCGCCGTCGACCATGACGGCATTCATCGCGCCTTCGACATTGGCGATCAGGCGGCTGGCCGGCACCAGCGTCGGATGCACGCGCAATTCAATGCCGGCCGGCGTGCGCTTGGTGATGCCAAGCAGCTTGATGCGATAGCCGAGCTGCTCCGCGTACAGGATATCCTTGGCTTCCAGCTTCGTGATGCCTTCCACGTGCGCCTTGTCGAACTGCACCGGAATGCCGAAGGCGATGGCGGCCATGATGGTCAGCTTGTGCGCGGCGTCGACGCCTTCGATGTCGAAGGTCGGATCGGCCTCGGCGTAACCCAGCCGCTGCGCTTCCTTCAGCACTTCCGCGAAGCTCAAACCCTTGTCGCGCATTTCGGACAGGATGAAATTGGTGGTGCCGTTGATGATGCCGGCAATCCATTGGATGCGATTGGCGGTCAGGCCTTCGCGCAGCGATTTGATGATCGGAATGCCGCCGGCCACCGCCGCTTCGAATGCGACGATCACGCCCTTTTCCTGCGCCGCCTGGAAAATCTCGTTGCCGTGCGCGGCGATCAGCGCCTTGTTGGCGGTAACGACGTGCTTGCCGTTGGCGATCGCCTTGAGCACCAGATCCTTGGCAATGCCGTAGCCGCCGATCAGTTCGATGACGATGTCGATATCGGGATGCGCCACCACCAGATTGGCGTCGCCCACCACTTCGCAGGCGCCGCCGGTCAATTCGGCCGCGCGCGCGGTGTTCAGGTCGGCCACCATCGTAATTTCAATCGCGCGTCCGGCGCGTCGCGCAATCTCTTCCTGATTGCGCCGCAATACGTTGAATGTGCCGGCGCCGACGGTGCCGATGCCAAGCAGGCCTACTTTGATGGGTTTCATAGTGTCAGTGTGTACGTCAATGTGTTGTTATGGGTAAAACAGGCGGTATCTCGCCGCGCGAGACCGAACGGCATCATACGCTATTCGCTATTCGCGCCCGGAAATCGCTCAGGCCGTACCGTGGCGGCGACGGTAATTTTCAAGAAAGCGCGCTATGCGCTCCATCGATTCGGTCAGATCGTCGGTATTCGGCAGGAACACCACGCGGAAGTGATCCGGCGAGGGGCAGTTGAAACCGGTGCCCTGGACGATCAGCACCCGTTCCTCGGCCAGCAGCTCGTAAGCGAACTCCTGGTCGTCGGCAATCGGGTACAGCGCCGGATCCAGGCGGGGGAACATGTACAGCGCCGACTTCGGCTTGACGCAGGTCACGCCGGGAATCGCGGTCAGCAGGCTGTGCGCCAGATCGCGCTGGCGGGTCAGGCGGCCGTGCGGCCCGACCAGGTCCTTGATGCTTTGATAGCCGCCCAGCGCGGTCTGGATCGCATACTGGCCGGGCGCATTGGCGCACAGGCGCATCGAGGCCAGCATGTTCAGGCCCTCGATATAGTCGCCGGCATGCTTCTTCTCGCCCGACACCACCATCCAGCCGGCGCGATAGCCGCAGGAACGGTAGTTCTTCGACAAACCGTTGAACGTGATGAACAGGACGTCGTCGGCCATCGAAGCGATCGAGGTGTGGGTGGCGCCGTCGTACAGCACCTTGTCGTAGATTTCGTCGGCGAATACGATCAGTTGATGCTTGCGCGCCAGTTCGACGATTTCCAGCAGCACGGCGTCGGTATAGAGCGCGCCGGTCGGGTTATTCGGATTGATGACGACGATGGCGCGGGTATTGGCGGTGATCTTCTTCTTGATGTCGTCGATGTCGGGCTGCCAGCCGGCCTGCTCGTCGCAGACGTAGTGCACCGGCTTGCCGCCCGACAGGCTGACCGCGGCGGTCCACAGCGGATAATCGGGCGACGGCACCAGCACCTCGTCGCCGCTGTCGAGCAGCGCGTTCATGCTCATGACGATCAGTTCGGAGGCGCCGTTGCCCAGATAGATGTCGTCGATGTCGACGCCCTGCACGTTCTTCTGCTGGGTGTAATGCATGACCGACTTGCGGGCGGCGAACAGGCCCTTCGAGTCGGTGTAGCCGGAAGCATTGCCCATGTTGCGGATCATGTCCTGCACGATCTCGTCCGGCGCGTCGAAACCGAACGCGGCCAGGTTGCCGATGTTCAGTTTGATGATCTTGTGGCCTTCTTCTTCCATTTGCCGCGCTTTTTCCAGCACGGGGCCGCGGATGTCGTAACAGACGTCGGCTAGTTTCTTCGATTTTTGAATCGGTCGCACAATGGTATTCCCGCATAAAGGCAATCGGCCATTTTGCCGAAAACGCCGGGGTTTATCAATCAATAACCGTCGATCGCGGAAGGAAAACGCTACAATGCTGCACTTTGGAACGCGATTTATTGCGATTCGACAAACACACAATGCATTCTATTAGCTGACAACCACGCGCCATGAAGCTACACAGCACACCAACGCAGCAGTATCAGACGGTTACGGCCTACGACGAAGACGGCGTCGAATTCAATGCGATCCGCTACACCGGCAGCCTGCTGGTGCTGCCCGAAACGGCCCCGGTGCCGTGGCCGGTCGAGGCTTTCGACATGCTGACCGAAGAACATTTCGCCCATATCGCATCGTTCGAACCGGACGTCGTGATTCTCGGCACCGGCGCCCGCCAGCGCTTTGTCCATCCGAAACTGACCGGCCCGCTCATCTCGCGGCGCATCGGCGTCGAATGCATGGACAACCAGGCCGCCTGCCGCACTTATAACATCCTGATGACCGAAGGCCGCAAGGTAGCGCTGGCCCTGGTTTTCGAACAATCCGGTTCCCATTCCTCCAATTCCAATTCGCCGAAGGACGCCGCTTGATGCGCGAACTGCACAAATCGCCACCTTTCCTGTGGACGCTGTTGATCGTATTTACCCTGATCTGGTTTTACCTGCTCGGCGTGCGCACCCTGGTGCCGACCGACGAAGGGCGCTATGCCGAGATGGCGCGCGAAATGATCGCTTCGCACGACTGGATCACAACCCGCCTGAACGCCATCAAGTACTTTGAAAAGCCGCCGCTGCAAACCTGGATGAACGCCATCACGTTCGAACTGTTCGGCCTCGGCGAATGGCAGGCGCGGCTGTGGACCGGCTTGTGCGGCTTCGGCAGCGTGCTGCTGACCGCCTACGCCGGCCGCCGCGTATTCAATGCGCAAGTCGGCCTGTACGCCGGCCTGGTGCTGGGTTCCAGCCTGCTGTGGGGCGGCCTGGGCCATGTCAATACGCTGGACATGGGACTGGCCGGCATGATGACCATTTCGCTGTGCGCATTGCTGATCGCCCAGCGCAACCAGGCAAGCCAGGACGAACAGCGCAACTGGATGCTGGTCTGCTGGGCCGGCATGGCGCTGGCGGTGCTGTCCAAGGGACTGATCGGCATCGTGCTGCCGGGCGCGGTGCTGGTGCTCTATACGCTGGCCGCGGGCGACTGGCGCATCTGGAAGCGGCTGCACCTGGTCAAGGGATTGCTGCTGTTTCTCGCAATCACGGCGCCCTGGTTCGTCGTGGTGTCGATGCGCAATCCGGAATTCGCGCGCTTTTTCTTCATCCACGAGCATTTCCAGCGTTTCCTGACCAAGGTGCATCACCGCACCGGCGCCTGGTACTACTTCGTGCCGATCCTGGTAGCCGGCATCGTGCCCTGGCTCGGCGTGCTGCTGCAAAGCCTCTGGGAAGGCCTGCGCGACCGCCATGAAAGCTCCCTGGCCGGTTCGCTGAATGGCGCCACCGGACGCGGTTTCCAGCCGAAAAAGATGCTGTTGATCTGGGCGCTGTTCATCTTTTTCTTTTTCAGCATTTCCAACTCCAAGCTGCCGTCCTACATCCTGCCGATCTTTCCGGCGCTGGCGCTGCTGATCGGCGCGTTCCTGGCCCGCGCCGGCACGCGCAGCCTGTACCTGGCGGCCGCCGTGTTCGGCCTGCCCGCGGCGATCGGGCTGGCCTTCGTGCAGCGCATTCCCGGCACCGCGCGCGATGCGTTTTCGGCCGCGCTGCTGGTGCAGCATCTGCCCTGGATCTATGCGGCGCTGGCCCTGATCGTCGCCGGCGCCGTCGGCGCGATGTGGCTTGCCGGCCGTTACGGCAACCGCGACGGCGCCGTCGTCATGCTGGCGATGTCGGGCTTCCTGGCCGGCCAGATCGTCATCGTCGGCCATGAACCGCAAGGCCGTTACTCGGCCGGCGTCGATCACCTGCCGGCAATCCGCGCCGCCCTGACGCCCGATACCCATATGTATCTGGTCGGCCGTTACGAACAGGCCCTGCCTTTCTACCTGCAGCGCACCATGACCCTGGTCGCGCACACCGACGAAATGGAATTCGGCCTGGAACAGGAACCGCAATTGTGGATTCCGACCATTGAAGCCTTCGCCGAACGCTGGAAAGCCGACGACGCGGCCGGTAAAAAGGAAATGGCGATCGTGGCGCCGGAGCAGTATCCGCAATTGCAGCAACTGGGCCTGAAGATGCATGTCATCGGCAGCGACCCGCGCCGCATCATCGTCGATAACGACGCCGCCGATACCGCGGCGCCGGCGGTTGCGCCGAAACCGCCGGAGAGCAAATGAACGCCGCCACCTTCGGATTCATCTTCGCCGGCATCTGCCTCAACGCCGTCGCCCAGCTGCTGCTGAAAGCCGGCACCAACGCGGTCGGCGCGATCCACCTGACCGCCGAAAACTGGTTCGCCACCGGCGTCAAGCTGGCGACGCAGCTGCCGATCCTGGGCGGGCTCAGCTGCTATGTGATTTCGGTGGGCGTCTGGATCATCGGATTGTCGCGCGTCGATGTCACGATCGCCTATCCGCTGCTGTCGCTCGGCTATATCATCAACGCCATCGGCGCCTGGTATTTCCTGGGCGAAGTGATGTCGGCCCAGCGCGTGCTGGCGATCGCGGTGATCATCGTCGGCGTGGCGCTGCTCACGCGCAGTTAATCAAGCAACCGCAATATTCATAGGCAAGCAATGACACAGACGACTTCCCTCCCACCCTACCTTCCGTTTTCGCGGCCGAGCATCGACGAAGCCACCATTGCCGACGTCGGGGAGGTGCTGCGCTCCGGCTGGATCACCAACGGCCCCAAGGTGCTGGCGTTCGAAAAAATGCTGTCCGCCTATTTCGGCGGCCGCCCGGTGCGCACCTTCAATTCCGGCACCTGCACCATGGAGATCGCCCTGCGCATCGCCGGCATCGGCCCCGGCGACGAAGTCATCACCACGCCGATTTCCTGGGTCGCGACGGCCAACGTCATCCTTGAAGTCGGCGCCACGCCGGTATTCGCCGATATCGACCCGGTCACCCGCAATATCGACCTGGCGCAGGTGGAAAAAGCCATCACGCCGCGCACCCGGGCGATCATTCCGGTGTATCTGGCCGGCCTGCCGGTGGATCTGGACAAACTGTATGCGCTGGCGGCCAAATACAAGCTGCGCATCGTGGAAGACGCGGCGCAGGCCATCGGTTCGAGCTGGGGCGGCCGCCGCATCGGCGGTTTCGGCGATCTCATCTCGTTCAGCTTCCAGGCCAACAAGAACATTACCACCGGCGAAGGCGGCTGCCTGGTGCTGAACAATGCCGAGGAAGCGCTGCTGGCCGAAAAATACCGCCTGCAAGGCGTCACCCGCGACGGCATAGACGGCCTCGAGGTGGACGTTTTGGGCGGCAAGTTCAACATGACCGACATCATGGCAGCCATCGGCCTGCGCCAGTTCGCCAAGCTCGATGAGGTCACCGCCCATCGGCGCGCGCTGGCCAAACACTATTTCACGCTGTTCGGCGCCGATTTCGAAGCAAAAACCGGCGCCCAGCTGCCGCCGCAGGATTTCGAGCGCACCAATTGGCACCTGTTCCAGCTGGTATTGCCGGAAAACGTGAAGCGCTCGACCTTCATGGAAAAGATGATGGAACGCAACATTGGCGTGGGCTATCACTATCCCGCCATCCATTTGCTGGGCCTGTATCGCGCGCGCGGCTTCGGCGAGGGCATGTTTCCCGTGGCCGAAGCGGTCGGCCGGCGCATCGTTTCGCTGCCGATGTTCTACGCGATGACAACGGAAGATGTCGCGCGCACCGTCGACGCGGTAAAATCCCTGCTTCAATAATCGATGGCCGTCCGTTCCCCCGCATTGCGCGCATGCCGGATCCGGACGGCCATCTCTTTACCTGCTCTCCGATGAAACCAGAACTGTCAGTCGTTATCCCCGTCTACAACGAGGAATCCGGTCTTGCGCAATTGTTTGCGCGCGCTTATCCGGCGCTCGACGCGCTGGGCATCAGCTACGAAATCATTTTCGTCAACGACGGTAGCCGCGACAAGTCGGCCTCCATCCTGGCCGAGCAATTCCAGCGGCGTCCGGACGTAACCCGCGTGGTCCTGTTCAACGGCAACTACGGCCAGCACATGGCGATCCTGGCCGGCTTCGCAGCCACCCGCGGCAATATCACGGTGACGCTGGACGCCGATCTGCAGAACCCGCCCGAGGAAATCGGCAATCTGGTGGCGAAAATACGCGAAGGCTACGACTATGTCGGTTCGATCCGCCGCAACCGCCAGGACGCCGCATGGCGCGGCCTCGCCTCGAAAGCGATGAACAGGCTGCGCGAAAAAATCACCCGCATCAAGATGACCGACCAGGGCAACATGCTGCGCGCCTATGGCCGCAATGTGATCGATCTGGTCAACCAATGCCGCGAAGTCAACACCTTCGTGCCGGCGCTCGCCTATACCTTTGCGCGCAACCCGACCGAAATCGTGGTCGAGCATGAAGAACGCTCGGCCGGCGAATCGAAGTATTCGCTGTACAGCCTGATCCGCCTCAATTTCGATCTGGTGACCGGCTTTTCGCTGGTGCCGCTGCAATTCTTTTCGCTGTTGGGCATCGCGCTGTCGTTCGTCTCGGCCGCCCTGTTCATCCTGCTGATCATCCGCCGCTTCGTCATGGGCGCAGAAGTGCAAGGCGTGTTCACGCTGTTTGCGATCAGCTTCTTCCTGATGGGCGTGATCCTGTTCGGCATCGGCCTGTTGGGCGAATACGTGGGGCGGATCTATCTGCAGGTGCGCGCGCGGCCGCGCTACGTGATCCAGGCCGTGCTGCAGTCGGAAGACGCGGATGCGCCCGAGCCGCAGACCGCCAGGCTGCGCGCAATGACGGGTGAACCGGAAAGCGGCGACGCCGGAATCGTAGCCGGAGCGCGCCGTTCATGAAGGCAGTCGCGGTCGTCTTTGCCTATCACGATGTCGGCGTTCGCTGCCTGAAAGTGCTGCTGGCGCGCGGCGTGCATGTCGCGCTGGTCGTCACCCACGAAGACAATCCCTCGGAAAACATTTTCTTCGAATCGGTCGCCGCCGTGTGCGCCGAAAACGCTATCCCGAGCATCACGCCGGAACAGGCCGATACCCCGGAACTGCTGGCGCAGGTCGCCGCCATCGCTCCCGATTTCATTTTCAGTTTTTACTATCGCAACATGCTGCCGGCGGCGCTGCTGTCGCTGGCCCGCCGCGGCGCCTACAATATGCATGGCTCGCTGCTGCCGAAATACCGCGGCCGGGTACCGATCAACTGGGCAGTGCTGCATGGAGAAACCGAAACCGGCGCGACGCTGCACGAAATGACCGTCAAGCCGGACGCCGGCGCCATCGCCGGCCGCAGCGCCGTGCCGATCCTGCCCGACGACACCGCCTATGAGGTATTCCGCAAGGTCACGGTCGCCGCCGAACAGACGCTGTGGAACGCGCTGCCGCCGCTGCTGGACGGCAGCATTGCGATGCAGCCCAACGACCTTTCCAAAGGCAGCTACTTCGGCCGCCGCGTGGCCGCCGACGGCCTGATCGACTGGCAGCAGGGCGCGCAGCAAATCCATAATCTGGTGCGCGCCGTCGCCCCGCCCTATCCCGGCGCATTCTGGCAGGTCGGGGATGATAAAATCACGGTTTTGAAAACCAGGATGCCTGCCGAGACGACCCAGGCGGCGCTGCAACGCAATGCCGAAACCGCCCAAACCCCGGCAAAACCGACCGTGTTCAGCGACGGCAGATTGTATCTACGCTGCGGCGATGGCCGCTATCTGCAGCTGCTGGATGTGCGGATCAACGATCAGGACGCTTCTCTTCAACAAGTTTTTTTAAAATACTCTGCAGCCTAAGCTGTGCATATCCCATGAAAAAAGTTCTAATTCTCGGCGTCAACGGTTTCATCGGCCATCATCTGTCCAAGCGCATTCTTGAAACCACCGACTGGCATGTCTACGGCATGGACATGATGAGCGACCGCATTTCGGATCTGCTCGACAACGAAGCCTATAAAAAACGGATGCACTTCTTCGAGGGCGACATCACCATCAACAAGGAATGGGTCGAATACCACGTCAAGAAATGCGATGTGATCCTGCCGCTGGTGGCGATCGCCACGCCGTCGACCTACGTCAAACAGCCGCTGCGCGTGTTCGAACTGGACTTCGAAGCCAATCTGCCGATCGTGCGTTCGGCCGCGCAATATAAGAAACATTTGGTGTTCCCGTCGACTTCAGAGGTCTACGGCATGTGCCACGACGACGAATTCGATCCGGAAGCCTCGGAACTGATCTGCGGACCGATCAACAAGCCGCGCTGGATCTATTCCTGTGCCAAGCAGCTGATGGACCGCGTGATCTGGGGCTACGGCATGGAAGGCCTGAATTTCACGCTGTTCCGTCCGTTCAACTGGATCGGCGCCGGCCTGGACTCGATCCATACGCCGAAGGAAGGCAGCTCGCGCGTGGTGACCCAGTTCTTCGGCCACATCGTGCGCGGCGAAAACATTTCGCTGGTCGACGGCGGCCAGCAAAAACGCGCGTTCACCTATATCGACGATGGCATCGATGCGCTGATCAAGATCATCGCCAACAAGGACGGCGTGGCCAGCGGCAAGATCTACAACATCGGCAACCCGAGCAACAATTATTCCATCCGCGAACTCGCCGGCATGATGCTGACCCTGGCCGCCGAATATCCGGAATATGCGGATTCGGCCAAGAAGGTCCAACTGGTCGAAACCACTTCCGGCGCCTATTACGGCGCCGGCTACCAGGACGTGCAGAACCGCGTGCCGAAAATCACCAATACCTGCGAAGAGCTGGGCTGGAAGCCGACCACCGTCATGGCCGATACACTGCGCAATATTTTCGACGCCTATCGCGGCCAGGTCGCCAGCGCCCGGGCATTGATGGATTAAGCTTGCCTGTCATCGCGCTCAAGATCGATGCGGACACCGAACGCGGCACCCGCATCGGCGTACCGAATCTCATCGGCCAATTGCAACGGCACGGCGCCAATGCCAGCTTTCTGTTTTCGCTCGGACCGGATCACACCGGCTGGGCATTGAAGCAGGTCTTCCGTCCGGGCTTTTTCAGCAAGGTGTCGCGCACTTCGGTGGTCGAGCATTACGGCCTTAAAACCCTGATGTACGGCGTTCTTCTTCCGGCGCCGGATATCGGCCGCCGCTGCGCGGCGCAGATGCGCGCGGCGCGCGACGCCGGCTTCGAATGCGGCATCCATACCTGGGACCACCGGGTCTGGCAGGACCACGTCAGAGCGCGCGATGCGCAATGGACGCGGCAGACCATGCAGCGCGCGCACCAGCGCTTCATCGACATCTTCGGCGCGGCGCCCGTCACCCATGGCGCGGCCGGCTGGCAAATGAATCCTTTCGCGTTCCGCCAGCTCGATGCATTCGGCATGGCCTATGCTTCCGACGGCCGCGTTCTGCTCAATGACGACGGCAGCATCGTTTCGCCGCAGGCCGGCCCGCATTTATTACAAGTCGATGACATCGTACTGAACTGCGTCCAGTTGCCGACCACGCTGCCGACTTTGGACGAATTGCTGGGCCGCACGATCGCCGGCGCGGCCATCGATGCCGGCAATATCGCCGCCCGGCTGCTGGAACTGACCGCCAGTCCGCGCGATCATGTATTTACTCTGCACGCGGAGCTTGAAGGACAAAAACTCGCCCCCATATTCGAACAATTGCTGCAGGGGTGGCGCGCGCAAGGCTACGATCTGGTGTCGATGGGCGACTACTACCGCCGCCTGCCGAAGGACGTTAATCTGCCGATATTCCCGCTGCATTGGGATGAACTGCCGGGGCGCTCGGGCCAGATGATCGTGCAAGCCGCCGCGCCATAACGGATTTCCCGATTCAAGCTGCTGCAGCAACCTGACATAACTACTACGGGGCATATTTTGACAGCAGACTCACATTCCCTCATCAATCTGACCGTGCCCGACTTCTCGGCTCCGATGACCAGCGGCAAGACATTCCGGCTTGCCGACTATCGCGGCAAGAATCTGGTGATTTATTTTTACCCAAAAGACAACACCCCCGGCTGCACCGCGGAAAGCATGCATTTTCGCGATCTGATGCCGCAATTCGAGGCGGTCAACGCCGAAATTTTCGGCGTCAGCCGGGACAGCCTGCGCTCGCACGAAGGTTTCAGGGCCAAATTCGCCCTGCCGTTCGAACTGATTTCCGACCCCGACGAAACGCTTTGCGCCATGTTCAACGTCATGAAAATGAAGAATATGTACGGCAAGCAAGTTCGAGGCATCGAACGCAGCACTTTTTTGATTGACGGTAATGGCAAATTGGTGAAAGAATGGCGTGGAGTAAAAGTGCCGGGCCACGCTGACGATGTCCTGGATTTGTTGAAAACAATGGCTTGATGCTTTCTGCGATGCGGTTTGGCAAACCGACAAGCCCACGAATAACTTTGTATCCGGTAAATATTGCCAACCAATTGATTTCACTACCTATTTTTTTTGAGAAGCCGTTTTTGGAGCAGGCCTGACGCCTCCCAAAACGGCTTTTTTACTTTGCGTTTTACTTACTTTTGAGGTCCTGATGCCCCTGCCAAAACCGCCGAGTAAACCCGCTGCCCTTCTTGCAGCCAGTGATTATCCGAAAGCTGCACCCGGCAAAGTTGTAAAACCCGTTATCGCACTGGTCGAATCGAAGCCGCGACCGGCGCGCATCACGGAGGCAAGCGCAAGCCCGGCCCCAGTCCGCTCCCGGGTCCAGTCCGAAGCGCAACCTGCATCGATACCGCAAGCCAAAATCAGCGACAGGATCGGCGACAAGGCGCCGATCGGAAAACCGCGCCAGGCGCCGAAAATCGTCGAGACGCGCGCCAAGTCGCATACCAGCCGCGTGGCCGACAAATCCGGCGTGACCAAGCTGTTCGTGCTCGACACCAACGTCCTCATGCACGATCCGACCTCGCTGTTCCGTTTCGAAGAGCACGACATTTACCTGCCGATGGTCACGCTCGAAGAGCTCGACAATCACAAGAAGGGCATGACCGAAGTCGCCCGCAACGCGCGTCAGATTTCGCGTTCGCTGGACGCCCTGATCTCCGATATCGCCGAAGACGCCATCGACCAGGGCATCCCGCTGGCGAAACTCGGCAACAAGGACGCCAAGGGCCGGCTGTTCTTCCAGACCAAGCTGCAGAACGCCGTACTGCCTGAAGGCCTGCCGGAAGGCAAGGCCGACAACCAGATCCTGGGCGTGGTGCGGGCGCTGGACATGCAATATCCGGATCGTCCGGTGGTGCTGGTGTCGAAAGACATCAACATGCGCATCAAGGCGCGCGCGATCGGCTTGCCGGCGGAAGATTATTTCAACGATCACGTGCTGGAAGATACCGATCTGCTGTATTCCGGCATCCAGCAACTGCCCGACGATTTCTGGAACAAGCACAGCAAGGGCATGGAATCGTGGCAGGAAAACAAGCACGGCACCGGCTATACCTACTACCGCGTCACCGGACCCGCGGTGCTGACGATGCTGGTCAATCAGTTCATCTTCATCGAACCGAAGAACGGCGAACCCGCATTCTACGGCCAGGTCACGCAAATCAACGGCAAGACCGCGGTGCTGCAGACCCTGCGCGATTACGGCCATGCCAAGAACAGCGTCTGGGGCATTACCGCCCGCAACCGCGAACAGAACTTTGCGCTGAATCTGCTGATGAATCCGGAATGCGATTTCGTCACGCTGCTGGGCCAGGCCGGCACCGGCAAGACCTTGCTGGCGCTGGCCGCCGGCCTGGCGCAAGTGCTGGAAACCAAAACCTACAACGAAATCATCGTGACCCGCGTCACGGTGCCGGTCGGTGAAGATATCGGTTTCCTGCCGGGCACGGAGGAAGAAAAAATGGGCCCGTGGATGGGTGCATTCGACGACAATCTGGAAGTGCTGAACAAGTCCGATTCCGAAGGCGGCGAATGGGGCCGCGCCGCCACCCAGGACCTGATCCGTTCGCGCATCAAGATCAAGTCGCTCAATTTCATGCGCGGCCGCACTTTCGTCAACAAGTTCCTGATCATTGACGAAGCGCAGAACCTGACCCCGAAACAGGTCAAGACCCTGGTCACCCGCGCCGGTCCCGGCACCAAGATCATCTGCCTGGGCAATATCGCGCAGATCGATACGCCGTACCTGACCGAAGGCTCCAGCGGCCTGACGTATGTAGTCGACCGTTTCAAGGGCTGGTCGCACAGCGGGCATGTCACGCTGGCGCGGGGCGAGCGTTCACGGTTGGCCGATCACGCGAGCGAAGTGCTGTAACTGTAGCGACGCACCAGGCAGCATAAAAAAAGCCGGCCAGTCTTATGACTGGCCGGCTTTTTATTTGCCGCATCTTTAAAAACGTTTTTCAGAACAGCCTGGTCCCAATCCACCATGCAATCGCCGCCGCAAACGCCGACGCCGGAATCGTGAAAATCCAGGCCCAGACGATATTGCCGGCCACGCCCCAGCGCACCGCCGACATTTTCTGCGAAGCGCCGACGCCGACGATTGCCCCGGTGATGGTATGCGTGGTCGAAACCGGCACGCCCAGCGCGGTCGCGACAAACAAGGTGATCGCACCGCCGGTCTCGGCGCAAAAACCGCCGACCGGCTTGAGCTTGGTGATCTTCTGGCCCATGGTCTTCACGATGCGCCAGCCGCCGAACAGCGTTCCCAGGCTAATCGCCGCATAGCAGGACAGGATCACCCACATCGGCGGCGTATCGACGCCTGCATTGCCGGTGGCGATCAGCAGCATCCAGATAATGCCGATGGTTTTCTGCGCGTCGTTGCCGCCGTGTCCGAGGCTGTACATCGAAGCCGAAAACAACTGGCCGCGGCGAAACCATTTATCGATCTTGCGCGGCGTCGAACGGACGAATACCCAGGATACCAGCAGCATCATCAAGGCGCCGAGCACGAACCCGAGCAGCGGCGACAGCACGATGAACAGAATGATCTTGATCAGGCCGCTGGCAATCAGCGAGCCGGTCCCCGCCTTGGCCACGGCGGCGCCGACCAGGCCGCCGATCAGGGCGTGCGAAGACGACGAAGGGATGCCGAAATACCAGGTCAGGAAATTCCAGAAGATGGCGCCGACCAGCGCACCGAACACGACATAGTGATCGACCACGGCCGGGTCGATCGTGCCTTTGCCGACCGACGCGGCCACCGTCAACTCATGGAAAACGAAGATCGCCACCAGATTGAAGACCGCCGCCATCGCAACCGCGGTCTGCGGCTTCAGAACGCCGGTCGACACCACTGTGGCAATGGCGTTCGCGGCGTCGTGAAAGCCGTTCATGAAATCGAACAGCAATGCCAGCGCAATCAAAAAACCTAGAACATAAATACTGATTTGAACGGTGTGCATGAAGGAATGTTTTTTTATGTTGGTCGAACCTGCCGATGCCGATGCCGAAGCGGAAATGCGGCAGTTTTACGTCAGGCGTTTTCGACGATGATGCCTTCGATGATATTGGCAACGTCTTCGCAGCGGTCGGTCACCGTTTCCAGGATTTCGTAAATGGCTTTCAGCTTGATCAGATTGCGCACGTCCGGTTCGTCGCGGAACAGCTTCGACATCGCCGCGCGCATCACGTGATCCGCGTCCGATTCAAGCCGGTCGATTTCCTGGCAGATCGTCAGGATCTGGCGCGAATTGTCCATGTTCGGCAACAGCGCGACCGCGGCCTTGACCTTGTCGGCGCAGGCCAGGCACAGTTCGGCCAGGCGCTTGGCTTCCGGCGTGATGGCCTTGATGTCGTACAGCGAAATGGTTTGCGCGGCATCTTCCAGCAGGTCGAGGATGTCGTCCATGCGCGTAATCAACTGATGGATATCGTCGCGGTCAAGCGGCGTGATGAAGGTCTTGTGCAGCAGCTCGATGCAATTGTGGGTGACCTTGTCGGCCTGCTTTTCGAGATTTTCGATGGCATGCACGCGCAATTCCAGATCGTCGAAATTGGTCATCAGCGCGACCATTTCCCGGGCGCATTTGACGCCCAGCTCGGCATGCTCATTGAACATATCGAAAAACTTGCCCTCGGCGGGCATGAAACGTCCAAACATAATCTTGCTCTCTCTAAAATAATTATTCTGTACGACATCTCAGGACCGGAGCAGCATCCGTTCCATACAAGCAATCGCTAATCGCCGCCGTAAGGATTCGCCAGGCTGCCGGCGTAATTATCGAACTTGGTGTATTGGCCGAGAAAGGTCAGCCGAATGCTGCCGATCGGACCGTTACGCTGCTTGCCGATAATAATTTCAGCCGTGCCTTTTTCCGGAGAATCCGGGTTATACACTTCATCGCGGTAGATAAACAGGATCACGTCGGCATCCTGCTCGATGGCGCCGGATTCGCGCAAGTCGGACATCACCGGACGCTTGTTGGGACGTTGCTCCAGGGAGCGGTTCAACTGCGACAGTGCGATCACCGGGCAATTGAGCTCCTTGGCCAGGCCTTTCAGGCTGCGCGAGATTTCGGAAATTTCGGTCGCGCGATTTTCGCCGGCGGAGTTGCCGGACATCAGTTGCAGGTAATCGATGATGATCAGGCCCAGCTTGCCGCACTGGCGCGACAGGCGCCGCGAACGCGCGCGCAATTCGATCGAGCTCAGCGCCGGCGTTTCGTCGATATACAGTTGGGCATCGTTCATCTTCTGGATGGCGTGCGTCAGGCGCGGCCAGTCCTCGTCGGCAAGGCGGCCGGTGCGCAGGCGGTGCTGGTCGAGCCGGCCGACCGAGCCGAGCATACGCATCGCCAGTTGCGTGCCGCCCATTTCCATCGAAAACACGGCGACCGGCAAGCCGCTTTCAATCGCAACGTGTTCGCCGATATTGATCGAAAATGCGGTCTTGCCCATCGAAGGCCGTCCCGCGACGATCACCAGATCGCCCGGCTGCAGGCCCGAGGTCATTTTGTCCAGATCGGCGAAGCCGGTCGGCACGCCCGTAATATCGCTGTTGCTGTCGCGGTTATACAGTTCGTCGATGCGCTCCACCACCTGGGTCAGCAATGGCTGGATCTGCATGAAACCCTGGGCGCCGCGCGCGCCCTCTTCCGCAATCGCAAAAATCTTGGATTCCGCCTCGTCCAGCATCTGCTTGACTTCCTTGCCTTGCGGACTGAAAGCCTGCCCCGAAATTTCATCGGAAACAGTGATCAGTTTGCGCAATACGCCGCGGTCGCGGACGATTTCGGCATAGCGGCGGATATTCGCGGCGGACGGCGTATTCTGCGCCAGTGCATTCAGATAGGACAGGCCGCCGACCTCTTCGGCTTTGCCGGTGCCGGACAGCGAATCGAAAACCGTGATCACATCGGCGGGACGCGAGGCGTTGATCAGTTTGACGATGTGCTGAAAGATCAGCCGGTGATCGTAGCGGTAAAAATCGTCCGCGTGCACGAAATCCGCGATCCGATCCCATGCGGCATTATCGAGCAGCAGGCCGCCTAGCACGGACTGTTCTGATTCGATCGAATGGGGTGGTACGCGAAGCGCGTCGAACTGCGGGTCGGAAGGTGCACTCATGGCGCGAATTATACCTGTTAGATTCCTGACGGCGAAAAAAAGCCAGGCGAACCTGGCTTTTTTTGCCCGAAGGCTGATCGTACCGGAATGACTGGCTTATGCGTGCTCGCCAACCACGGCAACCACGACGTCGACCAGCACGTCGGTATGCAGCGACACCGAGATCGGATGATCGCCGACTGTCTTCAATTGACCCAGCGGCATGCGGACCTGCGATTTTTCGATCGCGAAACCCTGCTTGGTCAGCGCTTCGGCGATGTCGGCATTGGTGACCGAACCGAACAAACGGCCGTCGACACCCGCTTTTTGCAGAATCTGCACGGTCAGGCCGTTCAGCTTCTCGCCTTGCGCCTGGGCGACTGCCAGACGGGCTGCAGCGGCTGTTTCCAGTTCCGCGCGCTTGGTTTCGAATTCGGCGATGGCAGTTGCTGTCGCACGGCGCGCTTTGCGCTGCGGGATCAGGAAGTTGCGTGCATAACCGTCCTTGACCTTGACGATTTCACCCAGGCCGCCGAGATTGATGACTTTTTCTAACAAAATAACTTGCATGTTTTTTCTCCTGTTCTTGGCCGTCGGTTACGCGTTGTGCAGATCGGTGTACGGCAGCAGCGCGAGGAAGCGTGCACGTTTGATCGCAGTGTCAACCTGGCGCTGATAGTGCGCACGGGTTCCGGTCAGGCGGGCCGGCATGATCTTGCCGTTTTCCTGGACGAAATCCTTCAGTGTGTCGACATCTTTGTAATCGACCTGTTCAACGCCGGCGGCGGTGAAACGGCAGAATTTCTTACGCTTGAACAAAGGATTCTGTTGCTGGCGTTTTTGCTTGAGCTTGCTTTTATCGAATTTTTTACCGAATGCCATTTTTGGCTCCTGTATCTAAAATATTGGGCGCAGATCCTGAAACAATTTCAAAATCGACAATGTGAAATACGAGACTCCTGCTATTGCGATTCCTGCGCGCCAGAAAACCGTTGAATTGAAAATCCTGTCCCAATTCAGCCTGGTTGAACCGCCCTGAAATTTCGCCGACCGCCATGGCGGAAATTTCGAATTCGACCAACCGGGCGAGCCCTGCTTCCATCTGTGACGAACGATGTTCCAGCCGGGCTGAAACGATCGGGATGCCTGCCGGCGTATAACGCAATATGTCGCGTTCGGCGATGCAGGCCACAAACTGAAACTGGTTCACGCTCCCTGATGCGTAAAATGCACTTGCAGCGTGCCGTAATTAAGCTGCCGGCGCTTCTGCGCGGCTGCTCTTGGCTGCATCTTCCTTTTGAACCGACTTCAGAATAGGCGACGGTGCAGTCTCGGCCTTCTTCATCTTGACGGTCAGGTGACGCAGAACGGCATCGTTGAATTTGAAACCGGTTTCGATTTCGGCCAGCGTTTCGCCGTCGACTTCGATGTTCAGGCACACATAATGCGCCTTGGCCAGTTTCTGGATTTGGTAAGCCAATTGGCGACGGCCCCAGTCTTCCACGCGATGCACTTTGCCGCCACGTGTAGTGACGATGCCTTTGTAGCGCTCGATCATTGCAGGCACTTGCTCGCTTTGATCCGGGTGCACGATAAATACGATTTCATAATGACGCATGTAATCTCCTTAAGGACGGATTGAAAATCGCCCACCCCGGCGTCAAGACGAGTGTGGGAAGAGGAAAACCAAGCATAATACATTCAATTTTCATAAAACTCAATGAATTCAGCGATTTATCCGCATGGTGTTCTCACAACCCGCGATAACGTGTTAAATCGGCCGCGGATTGCTTGCTTTCCCCCGGCAACTGTATAAAAATACAGGCTGTGATTACAACCAGCGCCCTTCCAGCGCCACCGCCATGCTGAAACTGACCGCGCGCCAAGAGCAAATCCTGAACCTGATCCGGGACGCCATCGAAAATACCGGTTTTCCGCCGACGCGCGCCGAAATCGCGACAGAACTCGGTTTTCGCTCGGCCAATGCGGCCGAAGAGCATTTGCAGGCATTGGCGCGCAAAGGCGCCATCGAGATTTCGCCCGGCACCTCGCGCGGCATCCGATTACGCGATATGGGCAACGACCGGACTGAGCGCGGATTGAATTCCGGCATGGGCGGCGGCATCTTCGGCGGCCGCCAGATGGCGCTGCCGCATGCGTCGCTGATGCAATTGCCGCTGATCGGCCGGGTCGCCGCCGGTTCGCCGATCCTGGCTGAAGAGCACGTGGACGCCAGTTACAACGTCGATCCTTCCCTGTTTTCGGCCAAACCCGACTATCTGCTCAAGGTACGCGGCATGTCGATGCGCGACGCCGGAATTTTCGACGGCGACCTGCTGGCGGTCAAAAAGACCGACGCCGCGCGCAATGGACAGATCGTGGTGGCGCGGTTGGGCGACGACGTCACGGTCAAGCGCTATCGCAAGACCGGCGGCGTGATCGAGCTGCTGCCCGAAAACCCTGATTTCCAGACTATACGCGTTGACGGCGCCAGCGGCGAATTCGCGCTTGAAGGCCTGGCCGTGGGGCTGGTGCGCAGCTGGAATTGAGACGGCCGCTGCCCGATTGTCATGATAAGCCCGCTGATGCGGGCTTTTTTCCGGCCTGTTCCCCGGCTAACTTTGCCTGAATGCCACTACACTGGCGCATGGGATTCCTGCATTCCAGGGGTGGCTTCATGCCGTCGTTGTACGGCAATTCTCTATATCTCTATATATAAGCGATTATTTTCGAGGAAACACGATGTCGAAGCGTGGTGGCAAGGCTGCGGTCAAACAAGTTGGCAAAAAACAATCAAACCCACATCTGGACGACCTGCTTGCCATTCGGCAGGCGCTGAATCTGATCGGCGAGCGGAAGTTTGAGCAGGCGCGGAAACTCTGCCTGGACGTATTGGCGCATGCCCCCCAGCTGGTTTTTGCCAACCATGCAATGGGATTGATCGAAAGCACGCTCGAAAACTACGCCGAGGCGGAAGTCTGGCTGCAAAAAGCGGTACAGGCCGATCCGCAAAACGCCGAATACCTGACCAACCTCGGCATCGCCCAGCTGCGCCAGGACAAAATCGACGAATCGATCAAACGCTTCGAAGCAGCAATCGCCATCGATACGGAACATGCGGCGGCGCGCATCGGCCTGGCCGACGCTCTGCATGAAAAGGCCGATCCGGAAGCCTCGATCGCCTATTTTGAAGAGGCGGTGGCGCGCGAGCCGGATTCGCCGGGCGCGCTGACCCATCTGGCCAAGGCCCTGATCGACGCCGGCCGGCACAAGGAAGCGGTCGACAAACTGTTCCAGGCAATGGCCATGCAGATCAACTATGCGCCTGCGCATACCAACCTGGGCATCGCATTCCAGGAAATGGGCATGCTGGACGAAGCGGTGCAAAGCCATATCACCGCGCAAATGCTGGACGGCGAAAACATCTACGCGCTCAACAAGCTGGCCGACGCCTATATCAAACAGCGCGACTTCGAAAAAGCCTACGACATCTACCGGCGCGTGATCGAATTGGCGCCGAACGATCCGAACAGCCATCTGAAGCTCGGCACCAGCATGTACAACTTCGAAGGCCGCTACGACGAAGCCATGGTCCTGTTCGACAAGGCCCTGAAGCTCAATCCCGATCTGGCGATGACGCACAATAACGTCGGCGCCACGCAATACGCCGAAGGCCTGATCGATGAAGGCATCGCCGCAATGGAAAAGGCGCTCGAACTACGCCCTAATTACAAGACGGTGCGGCACAATCTTTCCCTGGCGAAATTATTGAAGGGCGATTACAAGAACGGCTGGGCCAATCATGAAATCCGCCTGACGCTGCCCGAACGCGCCGCCGTATATGTATTAGTGCACAGGCTGTTCAAGATCATCCCCCAATGGGACGGCAAATCCTCGCTGAAGGGCAAGAACCTGATGCTGATGCACGAACAGGGCTTCGGCGATACCATCCAGTTCGTCCGCTACGTCAGGATCCTGCTGGACCAGGGCGTGCATGTCGCGGTGCATGTGGTCGACGGCCTGGAGCGCCTGTTCCGCACGCTGCCGCCGGAGGTCAAACTGGTCAAGCATTCGGACAAGCTGCCCAATTGCGACGCCTCCTACCTGATGATGAGCCTGCCGCTGGCGCTGGGCACGGATTCCGTGGAAAAAATCCCGTCCTACCCTTCCTATCTGAGCGCCACGGCGGACGATACATTCAAATGGAAGCAGTTTCTGGCGAATAAAGCGACGGTCGCCTCGCCCAAGCTGCGCGTCGGCCTGGTCTGGGCCGGCAATCCGGACCACGGCAGCGATCTGAAACGCTCGATTCCTCTGGATGTCATGGCGCCGCTGCTGGAATTGAAGGATGTTCAATTCATTTCCCTGCAGAAAGGCGGCAAGCCGGGCGATCTGGAACGGCTGGAGAAAGAATTCAGGATCATCAATGCCGGCCAGGAATTCACCGACTTCGCCGATACCGCAGGCATGATCGCCAATCTCGACCTGGTCATCAGCGTCGACACTTCGGTGGTCCATCTGGCCGGTGCGCTCGGCGCCCCGACCTGGACGCTGGTGGCCTATACGCCGGACTGGCGCTGGCTGCTCGACCGCGAAGATTCGCCATGGTATCCGTCCATGCGCCTGTTCCGCCAAAAGAAACAGGGCGACTGGCCCGGCGTGATTGCCGGCGTCAAGGCCGAATTGCAGAAGATGCTGGAAGCAAGATAGTTTCCCCGAGGAAATTCCATTGAATTTCCACATAAATGTTGCAGCAGCAAGTTTTTGGTTAAAGTTTTTGGGTTTGATGTCGAAAGTGTATGTGCTTGCGAAGTAATGGAAGCGCGTAGTTTTGGGTCGGAAGGCGTTTGAGAAAATATTTTTGGAAATATCCTAAATTTTTCTCAAGGCCGTCCGATAAAGTAAGTAACAGAGGTTTGAATGCCTAACCCAACATAGGTGGCGGACCAAAGTTATGGCACTGAAACGCGGATCTATCGGCCTCATACCTTAGGAGAACTACCATGGCATCAGTAATTAATACCAATATCCCGTCAATCGACACCCAACGTAACCTGGGCATGTCCCAAGCTTCGCTGGCTACGTCGATCCAACGCCTGTCGTCCGGTCTGCGTATCAACAGCGCAGCGGATGATGCAGCGGGCCTGGCAATTTCGGATCGGATGAATTCCCAGATCCGTGGCTTGACAGTTGCTCAACGTAACGCCAACGACGGCATTTCGCTGGCGCAAACCGCTGAAGGCGCTCTGCAAACCGTCAACGACAATCTGCAACGTATGCGTGAACTGGCTGTTCAAGCCAGTAACGGCTCGAACACTGTTCAAGACCGTAAGACAATGAACGACGAATACAAGCAATTGTCGGCTGAAGTCTTCCGCGTCCTGAACGGCACCACATTCAACGGCCAAAACCTGTTCACCGGTACTGGCGCCGGCGCATCGGCTGGTGTTGCTTCGAATTCCGCGAACGTCTCCGCAGCCTTGTCGCTGACTTTCCAAGTCGGCGCCAACGTGACAGACAACAAGCTGAACGATCAAATCAGCATCTCGCTGACCGATCTGTCGAACGACTCGACTTTGGCCGCAGTTCTGGGAACAACCGCCGGCCTGATCGGCGGCGCGCAAACAACAGCTGCCGGTACAGCAATCACGACAGCTCAAGGCACTTTGACTTCGGCCAAGGCTGCTCTGGACACATTGTTCTCGACAGCATCGACTCTGACTGCAAGCGCCCTGGCGACATCGGCCAAGACTCTGCAAGCATCGATCGACAGCGCGCAATTGTCCCTGGACATCGCTCTGGCGGATCCAAATGCGCAAACCGACGCGCAAAAGCAAATCCAGAATCTGGACAAAGCGATTGCAACGATTTCGGCAGCCAACTCGCAATTCGGTGCGGTGCAAAACCGGTTCAATGCGGTTATCGCCAACACCCAGGTCGCAACCGAGAATCTGACTGCATCGCGCAGCCGGATCATGGATGCGGACTTCGCGGCCGAAACAGCGAACCTGAGCCGCGCTCAGATTCTGCAGCAGGCTGGTACGGCGATGTTGTCGCAAGCCAACTCGGCGCCAAACGGCGTGCTGGCTCTGCTCCGATAATCGGGCATAATCGGTAGTCGGCAGTACCATGCGGAGAGTATTTTTAATATTCTCCGCATATTTATTAAACAAGGAGTTATAACATGGACATTGCTTCCGTCGATTCGACAGCCGCTCAGTCGCAGCCTTCGCAGGTAGTTGGCAAAACGATTGGCGCCGCGCCAAATCCTATCGTTTCGGCTGGGTTGCCCGCGACACAGTCACAGGACCATCCGATCAGCAAGGAAGACGTTTCGAAGGCGGTCAGCAAACTCAACGCCGGCCCTCTGTCCAATTCGTTCAGCTTTTCGACCGATCCCGATACCGATCTGAGCGTGGTCAAGATTACCGACAAGGCAACCGGCGATGTGATTCGTCAACTGCCTAGCAAAGAAGCCCTGGCATTGGCAAGCGCGATCGACAGCGAATTGCATGACAAGGTAGGCCAGTTGATCAATCAGAAAGCCTGAGCATCTGTAAGTTGTAAACCCACAGAACCGGCTTTATGATCGATTAGCAGTTTAGTATGATGCAAATGTAAAGAACCATTTTGGTTCGATCGGTTGGTTGCGCTCTGCGGGATTTGGATTCCTTCATGATGCCGGCAATCGCATGCAGCAAATATGTAATCTGATCACATAGATCGCTAGGAGAATGCAATGTCCACAGGCCCGCTCACAAGTTCAGGCTCGGTTTCCGGACTCGATGTTCCAGGATTGGTCGCCAAGCTGATGGCGAACGAACAAAGCATGCTGACGCCGCTGACCACCGCCGCGGCCAGCTACAATTCCCAGCTCTCGGCGTACGGCACGGTAAAAAGCGCACTGTCGACTTTCCAGAGCGCGCTGGCCAAGCTCAATGCGACCGCTTTCAGCGCGCAAAAAGCCAATATCGTCAATAACGGCACCGGCACACTCAGCGCTACGACGCCCTTTACCGCAGACGTCAATTCCGATGCGGCCACTTCGCCAAAGGCGCAGATCATACAATCGGCCGGCATCGACGCCGCCAACACCACATTCAACAACGGCGACTCGCTGGCGATCAAGGTCGGCACCAATGCGCCGATTTTCGTCACGCTTAGCGGCAATGCAACCCTGCAAGGGGTAGCCGATCAAATCAACGCGGCCAAGACCGACGTCGGGGCCAGCATCATCACCGACGACCAGGGCAGCCATCTGGTGCTCGAAGCGAACACCTCCGGCACCGCCAACACCATTCGGGTAACCGGCAACGGCACCCTGAGCCAATTCGCCTACGACCAGTCCAGCGGCTTGCCGACCACCATGACGCAGACCCAGGCGCCGCAGGATACGGTCGCCGCGGTTTCAGGCAGCTATGACATTACGGTCACATCGCTGGCGCAAACCGCCAAGCTGAAATCGCAAGGTTATTCCGACAGCCAGACGTTCAATACCGGCATCTTGGCGATCAAGACCGGCACCAACTCGACAACCATCATCCAGCCGCAAGCCAATACCCTGGCCGGCATCCGCGACGCCATCAACGCCAGCACTACCGCCGGCGTCAACGCAACCATCGTCAGCGACGGCACGCAATCGCACCTCGTGCTGACAGCCAAGAATGCCGGCGCGGCCAATACCATCACCGTCACCGGCACGGGTGATTTCGGCACGCTGAGCACCGGCTCCTGGAGTGACGAAAGCACCAGTCCGGCGACCGTCAGACCCACCACCATGACCGCGCTGCAGACAGCCGCGGACGCCATCGTGACTGTGGACGGCGTGGCGATCAACAGCCCGTCCAACACCGTCACCAACGCCATCCCCGGCATGACGCTGAATCTGACCGGGCTGACCACGGCCAACGACAAATTCAATCTGACCATCGGCAATGACAGCAGCGGCGTGCAAACCGCGGTGCAGTCTTTCGTCTCCGCCTATAATGCCCTGGCCAGCAGCCTCGGTTCGCTGACATCCTTCAATCCGACCACCAAGGCCGCCGGCGCCTTGCAGGGCGATTCGTCAGTCACCAGCATCCAGGATCAGATCCGCAACACCATCATTCAGGCGGTCGGCGGCACCAGCGCCGTGCAAACGCTGAACGATCTCGGCATCACTTTTCAGAAAGACGGCACGCTGGCGGTCGACACCACCAAGCTGACCAAGATCACCGCCAGCAACTTCGCCGACATCCAGCCGCTGTTCAACGGCACCAACGGCATCGCGACCAAGCTCACCAGCCTGCTCACCGACATGCTCAGCACCACCGGCATCGTCAATACGCGCACTACCGGCATCCAGGCCAGCCTGGCCACCAATACCGCCAATCAGGCCGTCATCCAGACGCGCCTCGACGCCGATCAGGCGCGCTATACTGCGCAGTTCAATGCGCTCGATGTGACGCTGACCAATTTGCAGCAGCAGCAGGCCCAGTTGACATCGGCGCTGGCCGGCCTCGCCAAATAGCGTCCATCGCCCTGATTAGGAGAACGACATGTTCGGATCAACTTCACGCGGCGCCAATGCCTATGCCAGCGTCGGCATGGAAACCGGCGTAGCCGCCGCCACGCCGCACAAACTGACGCTGATGCTGATGGACGGCGCCTCGATCGCCATCGCCATGGCGACCAAGCACATGCGCGCCGGCGCCATCAAGGAAAAAGGCAAACTGATCACCCAGGCCATCCTGATTATCGATAACGGCTTGCGCGCCAGTCTGAACCACAAGGTCGGCGACGGCGAACTGGCCGGCAATCTGGAAGCTCTATACAGTTACATGACGCGTACCTTGTTTACGGCCAACGTCAAGAATCAGCCCGAATTGCTGGAAGAAGTCCACGGACTGCTGAGCCAGATCAAGGAAGCATGGGAAGCGATCGATCCCGATCCGCGCCTGGGCGGCGTCCCCGGCAATGCCAGCAACGCCAGCAATTTCGGCGGTTCAGGCAACGCGCAATATCTCGCGAAGATCTGACCATGACCAACCCTGTCGATACCCTGCCCATCTATGAAAGCATGGCCCTCATCAGCGAACAGATGCTGACGGCCGCGCGCGATGCCAATTGGGAACTGTTGAGCGTGCTGGAGAACCGCAGCTCGGAATATCTTGCACAGTTGAAACGGCAGGCTGCCGGCGGCGATATCGAACAGCAGATCGACAACAGCGACGATGCGCTGCGCGCGCGCAAAGTGGCGATCATCAAGAAAATCCTGGCTGACGATCGCGATATCCGCAACCTGACCGAACCGCGCCTGACCGAACTCTCCGACCTGATCAAAAACAACAAGAACGAGCGCAAGCTGGTGCGCGCCTACGGTGCAAACCAAGAAGGGTAAGCCATGCTTCCCGGGGCCGATCTAGGCAGTCTAGGCAATCCGGTTCAGCCCGTAACCGCAGTCGATCCCTCGCGCGCCCTGATCGCTTCAGCCGATCTGCGGCTGCGCGGCATGAACCAGCTCGACCAGTTCGCCATCGGCCAGCAAATCCAGGCCAAGGTGGTCTCTCTTTTCCAGGATGGTTCGGCGCTGGTCAGAATGGGCGAAACCGCTGCCCGCATGGTGTTGCCGGCCAATGCCCGTCCCGGCAGCAACGTCCTGCTGACCCTGACCTCAAAAGACCCGCGGCCGACGTTTTCGATGGTGGTCGAATCCGAAGGCGATCCGGACGGCGCCGAAGCAGGCGCCCGCCCGCTCGGCTATAACGCGGCCGGCAACCCCAGCGGCGGCGCCAGCCTGGCGCAAAGCGAACTCGGCATCGGCGGCGCGGCCCAGCGCGGCGCCGGTATTGCGGGCGCGGCCGCCAATAATGCCGCCGGCGCGGCCCAGGGCGCCAACGCCCAGGCCGGCGGCCCGGCGCTGCCGCAAAGCGCCAATCTGACCCTGAGCAGCGCCGGCCAGATGATTTCCAATCTGCTGCAGGCGCAGCCGCAGGGTCCGGCCGCGACCATCGTCAGCCATGCCGCGCCACTGTCCGGCCCGCCGACCATGCCCACCCGGGAAATCGCCGCGGCCCTGCATGACAGCGTCGCCCTGAGCGGCGTTTTCTACGAATCCCACGTCACCGAATGGGTCGACGGCAAGCGCAATCTGGCCGACCTGCAGCGCGAACCGCAGGCGCAGATCGGCAAGAGCGCCGACAATGCCGGCCTGCTGACCCGCGCCGACGCCGCCAGCACCGAAATCGGCAAGATCGTCAACGCCCAGTTGAGCACGCTCGACCAGCCCCGCATCACATGGCAGGGCGAAATCTGGCCCGGCCAGCGCATGGAATGGGAAATTTCGCGCGACGACAGCGAACGCCAGCAGCCGCGGGACGACGGCAGCGAACCGCCGCCGACCTGGCAAAGCGTGGTGCGCTTCAATTTCGAACACCTGGGGCCGGTATCGGCCTCGATCCGGCTGATCGGCGATCAGATCCACATGCAGTTGCGTACCAGCAACGATGGCGCCAACGAAGCCTTGCGCCTGCACGGCAGCGAACTGGCCGATTCGATGGCGGCGGCCGGCTCCTCGCTGGATTCGCTGATCGTCAAGCGCGAAGGGCCGGGTTAGCTTTATGCAGCAAGCGCCGAAACCCATGCAAAATGCCGTCGCGCTGGCTTATCTGGCCGGCGAAAACGCGCCGAAAGTGGTCGCCAAAGGCAGCGGATTGATCGCCGAAGCCATTATCGAACGGGCCAAGGAACACGGGGTATTCGTGCATGAATCGAAGGAATTGGTGTCGCTGCTGATGCAGGTCGACCTCGATCAGCAGATTCCGCCGGCCCTGTATCGCGCAGTTGCCGAACTTTTGGCATGGCTTTACCGCATCGAGAACATGCAATCGCGGGAGCAGTGATGTATCATACGGCACACTATTACATTCACGTGCGCCAAGTCACCGAATTTCAGCGCAAAATCATATTCCAAGATGCTCAACGACGACGATATTTCTGACGACAATCCTTTTCGGGTAAGCTCCCGCCGCGAGATCGTCTCCTTGCTCAACAGCATGATGGACCGGAACCAGTTGCTCAGCCTGATGATCAAGGGCGGCTCCGAGTCCGTCATCACCTCCATTCTTGAAGTTGACGAAGACGAAGATTGCATCATTCTGGATTCCGCGCCCAGCGCGATCCTCAATGAACACATTCTCGAAAGCAATAAAATCGTTTTCGAGGCGCTTTACAACAACATCCGGATCACTTTCATGTCCAACGGCGCCGACAGCGCCGAACATGAAGGCCGCCATGCCCTGCGCGTCACCATCCCGCCCAGCCTGATCCGCCTGCAGCGGCGCGAGTACTTCCGCATCGCCACGCCGATGGCCAAGCCGATCAAATGCACCATCAACATGGTGCGCGAAGACGGCGCCATCATGCCGGTGGTAACCCTGCTCTACAACATCAGCGCCGGCGGCGTCGGCCTGACCGACGACAAATGCATCCTGGACGGCACCCTCGGCGTTATCTACGACAACTGCATACTGGATTTGAACGACGGCACCACGATCCCGATCAAGCTGGCGGTGCGCGGCTTCAAGGAGGTCAAGCTCACCACCGGCAAGACGGTGCACCGCTTCGGCTGCGAATTCGTCGACATCCAGCGCGGCGCGCTGGGCGCGATCCAGCGCTTCATCACCAAGATCGAACGCGAGCAGAACGCCAAGGCTTCCGGCATGCTGTAATAAAAAAAGGCCGATTTTCATCGGCCTTTTTCCGTATTCCGGGCATTATTGGCTGCTTGCCCTTCCCCTTCCTCGTTCTACCCCTGCTACCCCTGCTACACCTGCATATTCATGATTTCCGTATAAGCCGTCACCAGCTTGTTGCGCACCTGAATCGTGGTTTGCAACGCGATATTGGCCTTTTGGCCCGCAATCATCACATCGGATAAATTCACGCTGTTGTCGCCCATCGAATACGCTTTCGACAACTGGCCGGCCTGCTGCTGCTGGTCGCTGACGCTGTCCAGCGACGACTTCAGGATATTGGCGAAGTCCATGCGCCCCATGGAAGTGGTTCCGGCCTGGGACGCGGCAGCGTCCGCTTCCGGCGCGGCGGGTCCCGAAGCGCGCGCCGCGGCCGCCTTCAGTTGCGCTACCATGGCTTCAATCTTGCTGGTATCAATGACGCTGCTGATACCGCCGGTTCCGGATTGCACGTTGTTTCTCCTTGAATTCGATGCTGCGGCAGAGTCGAAACACAGTCGACGCGGCCGCAATTTTCACGTGTCAAATTTATCATGGCAAACCCTCGCGCACGACCTGATTAACGATGGAATTAGCGCTCTGTTCGCTTGATCGAATTCGGTTCGACAACGGACAATCCAGAATACGGCTATAAATAATTTGGGAACGGGGATTCAGTGAAGCAAATCAACATTTACCGTCACGCAGGCGAGGACGCATCATGGCGGTAGCCGACGGTGTTCTTGACGAAACGTCACCGGAAACGGCAGCCGCCGCGGAAACGCCCGCGCCTCCGTCCAGCCCGGTAACGGGCTTCGTCCGCTCCAAACAAGGACAGCGCATATTGATGATGGTCGGCGCGGCGGCAGTGATCGCGCTGATGATCGGCATCTGGATGTGGAGCCAGAAGGTCGAGTACCGCGTGCTGTTTTCCAACTTCTCGGATCGCGACGGCGGGGCTATTGTTGCGTCTTTGCAACAGATGAATGTCCCTTATAAATTTTCCGACACCGGCAACGCCATCCTGGTGCCGGAAAACGTGGTGCACGACGCCCGCCTGAAACTGGCGGCGCAGGGCCTGCCGAAAGGCGGCAACGTCGGCTTCGAGCTGATGGAAAACCAGAAGCTCGGCATTTCCCAATTCCTGGAACAGGTCAATTTCCAGCGCGCGCTGGAAGGCGAGCTGGCGCGTTCGATCGAATCGCTCGATTCCGTGGCCGGCGCCCGGGTCCACCTGGCCCTGCCGAAAGCATCGGTATTCGTGCGCGACCAGCAAAAGCCGACCGCTTCGGTCATCCTCAATTTGCGCGCCGGCCGCGTGCTCGACAATGAGCAGGTCAGCGCCATCGTCCATCTGGTCGCCAGCAGCGTGCCGGATCTGCCGCCCAAGAACGTCACCATCATCGACCAGAACGGCAATCTGCTGTCCTCGGACGCCAAGAAACCCGCCAATTCCGGGCTCGATCCGAGCCAGATGAAATACATCCAGGACGTGCAGCAGGATATCGTCAAGCGGGTGGAATCGATCATCACGCCGATCGTCGGCAGCGGCAACGTACGCGCCGAAGCGACCGCCGATATCGATTTCTCGCGGACCGAACAGGCCGCCGAAGTCTACAAACCGAACCAGGCGCCGAACAGCGCCGCGATCCGCAGCCAGCAAAGCGCGGAAACCTCGAATCCGAACGCCGCCGCCGGCGGCATTCCGGGCGCGCTGACCAATCAGCCGCCGGCGCCGGCCACCGCGCCGATCGTGCAGCCCGTGCCGGGCGGCCCGGGCGCCGCGCCGGCCGCGTCCTCGACCGTGCAGAAGGATTCGACCACCAACTATGAAGTCGACAAGACCGTCAGCTACGTCCAGCAGCCGATGGTCGGCGTCAAGCGCCTCACGGTCGCGGTGGTGGTCAATTACAAGCGCGTCTACAACGCCAACGGCGTGGCCAGCATGAAGCCGCTGACCGATCCCGAGAAGCAGCAGATCACGGAACTGGTGCGCGAGGCAATGGGCTACAACAAGGACCGCGGCGATTCGCTCAACGTGGTCAACACCCAGTTCAGCGCCGAACCGGAAATCGAACTGCCGCTGTGGAAGCAGCCGAACATGATCTCGCTGGCCCTGCTGATCGGCAAGTACCTGCTGGTGTTCATCGTGCTGATGATTCTCTACTTCCGCATGCTGCGCCCGATCATCTGGAACCTGACCGGCAAGACCGAACGCGACGCCAAGGCCAAGGCCGAGGCGGAAGCCGCCGCGGCTGCGGCCGAGGCCGCGGCCGAAGAAGCCGAGCGCATGGCCAACGATCCGGACGCCTACGTCAATCTGTCCGGCGAAGGCGAACCCGACTTCATTCCTGTCATGTCGTACAAGGAAAACCTGGAAATTGCCAAATCCATGGCCAAACGCGATCCGAAACTGGTCGCCAGCGTAATTAAAGGATGGGTTAATAATGAGTAGCGACGGCGTCCAGAAAGGTGCCATCCTGATGCTTGCCCTGGGTGAGGATGAAGCATCGGAAGTACTGAAGCATCTCGGTCCGCGCGAAGTCCAGAAACTGGGCGCGGCAATGACCGCGCTCAAGGGCATCAGCAACGAACAATTGGCAGAAGTACTGGATGAGTTCATGGAAAAATCCGGCCGCGCGTCTTCGCTCGGCCTGGATTCCGACGAATACATCCGCACCGTGCTGACCAAGGCGCTGGGCGACGACAAGGCATCGTCCCTGCTCAACCGCATCCTGGGCGGCCGCGACGCCAGCGGCATCGAAAGCCTGAAGTGGATGGACGCGCAGTCGGTGGGCGAACTGATCCGCAACGAACATCCGCAGATCATCGCCACCATCCTGGTCCACCTGGAGCGCTATCACGCCTGCGACATCATCAACACCTTTTCCGAGCGCTTGCGCAACGACGTGGTGCTGCGCATCGCCACGCTGGACGGCGTGCAGCCGGCCGCGCTGCGCGAACTCAACGACGTGCTGACCAAACTGCTGACCGGCAACGAAAGCCTGAAGAAACAGCAGATGGGCGGCATCCGCACCGCTGCCGAAATTCTCAACTTCCTGAGCGGCGAAATCGAAACCTCGGTCATGAACAATCTGCGCGCCTACGACGAAGACATGGCCCAGAAGATCATGGACGAAATGTTCGTGTTCGAAAACATTCTCGACATCGACGGCCGCGGCATCCAGATGCTGCTGCGCGAAGTGCAGTCGGAATCGCTGATCGTCGCCTTGAAGGGCGCCTCGCAGGATTTGCGCGAGAAGATCTTCAGCAACATGTCGCAGCGCGCCGCGGAAATGATGCGCGAGGATCTGGAATCGAAAGGTCCGGTGCGCCTGTCCGAAGTCGATGCCCAGCAAAAGGCGATCCTGCAGATCGTCCGCCGCCTGGCCGACGAAGGCGAAATCGTGCTGGGCGCAAAGGGCGACGATGCGTTCGTTTAACCGTGCCGGAGAGGCGCCATGAATTCCAGGCGCATCCCGAAAGAGCAGATGACGCCTTATCAGCGTTGGGAAATGGCGTCGTTCGACGAAGACCGCGAGGCCGATATCCCCGACGCCGATCTTGCGCCGCCCGAACCCGTGATCGTTCCCGCCGTCAGCGAAGAAGAAATCGCCGCGATCCGCGAACAAGCGCATACCGAAGCTTATGAAGAGGGCCTGAAACAGGGCCATGCGGCGGGCTACGCGGCCGGCGCGCGCGCAGCCTATACGGCAGGCGCCGAACAGAACGCCGAAGTATTGCAGCAACTGCGCGACATCGCCGTCGGCTTCACCACCCAGGTCGCCGCCAGCGGCGAGACGATCGCGCCGCAATTGCTCGATCTGGCGCTGGATGTGGCCAAGGCCATGCTCAAAACGGCGCTCCCCGCGCGCCCCGAACTGGTATTGCCGATCGTCACCGCCGCCATGCACGCCCTGCCCGGCCTGCAACTGCCGGCCACCCTGAGCCTGCATCCGGCCGATGCCGAACTGGTGCGCGAGCACATCGGCGAAGATTTGAGCGCCAACGGCTGGCTGATCGCCGTCAGCGGCGACATCGAACGCGGAAGTTGCCGCGTCGACAACAATGCCAATCAGATCGACGGCAGCAGCGCAACCCGCTGGCGCCGCGTCGCCGCCTCGCTGAGCAAAGAATCCGACTGGCTGGCCTAGTAAAAATCATGGATTCCCCCCAGCCTTCCCACACCGGCCACTGGCAAGCTTATTTGCATAATTGCAAGGAATTGGTGGCAATGGCCGATTCCGTCCAGGTCTGCGGCCGCGTCACGCGCGTAGCGGGCCTGGTAATGGAAGCGGTCGGCCTGAAGCTGGCGGTCGGCAGCCCTTGCTCGGTGCCCTTGCCGAACGGCAAGCTGCTGGAAGCCGAAGTCGTCGGCTTCCAGAACGACCGCCTGTTCCTGATGCCGCAAAGCGACGTCGAGGGCATTGTGCCCGGCACCCCGGTATTCGCGGTCGAAGCCGCCAAGGCGCCGCCGCGCACCGGTCCCGCCAGCCACGCCGGCGAACGCCGCGCGGCCGATCAAAGCCGGCGCCTGCCGGTCGGACCGGAACTGCTGGGGCGCGTGCTCGACGGCGCCGGCCGGCCGCTGGACAACCTGGGGCCGCTGCATACCGACCATTCCGCGCCGCTCAGCGTGAAGGCTGCCAATCCCCTCTCGCGCGCCCCGATCGTCGACGTGCTGGACGTCGGCGTGCGCGCCATCAACAGCATGCTGACCGTCGGCCGCGGCCAGCGCATGGGGCTGTTCGCCGGCTCCGGCGTCGGCAAAAGCGTGCTGCTCGGCATGATGGCGCGCTACACCACCGCCGACGTGATCGTGGTTGGCCTGATCGGCGAACGCGGCCGCGAAGTCAAGGAATTCATCGAACAGATTCTGGGCGCGGAAGGCCTGGCGCGCTCGGTAGTGGTGGCCGCGCCGGCCGATACGCCGCCGCTGATGCGGCTGCAAGGCGCCGCCTACGCCACCGCGATCGCCGAACATTTCCGCGATGAAGGCAAACATGTGCTGCTGATCATGGATTCGCTGACCCGTTATGCGATGGCGCAGCGCGAAATCGCCCTGGCCATCGGCGAACCGCCGGCCACCAAGGGCTATCCGCCCTCGGTTTTCGCGAAATTGCCGGTGCTGGTCGAACGGGCCGGCAACGGCCGCGAGGGCAGCGGCTCGATTACCGCCTTTTACACCGTATTGACCGAAGGCGACGATCAGCAGGATCCGATCGCCGATTCGGCGCGCGCGATCCTCGACGGCCACATCGTGCTGGAGCGCGCCCTGGCCGAAAGCGGCCACTATCCCGCCATCGACATCGAACAATCGATCAGCCGCGCCATGCACAGCATCACCAGCCCGGAACACCAGCAACTGACGCGCCGGCTCAAACAGCTGTATTCCCGCTACCAGCGCAACCGGGACCTGATCAGCGTCGGCGCCTACAGCGCCGGTTCCGACCCGGTGCTGGACCAGGCCATCCGGCTGTACCCCAAAATGGAAGCTTTTTTGCAACAGGGCATCAACGAACGGGCCGATGTGTCCGAGAGCTTGGGGCAACTTACCTCTCTATTCGAGTGATAGACGCCGCTATTTCAAAATATAATCATCGAGCATGGCTACCTCTTCTTCATTAGACACGCTGATTGAACTGGCGACCAAGGACAGCGAAGCAGCGACCAAGCAATTGGGCCGCTGCATCCGTCTGGGAGATGAGGCGCAGCAAAAGCTGGACATGTTGATGCAGTACCGGGACGACTATGCAACGCGTTTCGAGCAGAACCTGGCCGGCGGCCTTTCCACCACGGCCTATCGGAATTTCCAGACATTCATCGAGAAAATCGATAATGCGCTGAGCGGGCAGCAGGAAGTCGTCAGATTGGCGCAGGTGCGGATCGGAGAAGCAAAAGCGGCCTGGCAGGCCTGCGAACGCAAGCGGCTGTCCTACGACACGCTTGCCACGCGGGCCAGAAACGAAGCATTGGCGATTGCCAACAAGCGCGACCAGAAGCAAAGCGACGAGCAGGCATCGCGCATGGCGTACTACAACAAGCAAAATTGACGGGTGAACACGATGAACACATTACTGCCGAATCTGAACGCCACGCCGATATCGCCGGCCGCTCCCGGCTTCCAGGCCGATCCGCAGCCGTCGGACGCCTCGCAGTCGTTTTCAAGCACCCTGCGCGAAGTCGCCGACCGCTCGACTCAGGACAACAATCAGGTCAAGTCCGGCCAGAATGCGCCCGCCAGCCAGCCGGCCCAGAATACCCAGGCGGCGCAGACGCCGCAAAATGCCGATGCGCAGAATGCGCAGGCCACGCAGCAGGCCAGCGACAGCAGCAGCCAGGTAGACGCAAAAAAAGACCAGGACAGCGACAAGGACGCCGGCAAGACCAAGGCGGACAAGGACGCCGCTGCCGCCGATAGCGCCGACAAGACTTCCTCCGACTTGCTGGCATTGGTCGCGGCCGGCCAGTCCGCCGCGCAGACGGCGCAGCAAACGGCGCAGCCGATCGCCGCTCCGGTGACGGCCGACATGGTCAAGGCCGGCGCCGACGCCAAAAAGGACGACGCCGGCATCGACGCCGACGGCAAGAACAACGGCGCCGCCGCTCTGGCGCAGGCGCTGCCGGATGCATGGAACGCCAAGGCCGGCAAGACGACCGGCAAGGATGTCAAGACAACCGGCACCGCAACCGCATTCAAGCCCGGCAGCCCGGCGGCCGACAACAAGGCCGCCGCCAACGACGCCGCCACCGGCAAGGCCGATGGCGCCACCCAGTTGAGCGCGGCCGCGGCCGCCACTGCGGGCGCCGGTTCGGCAGGCGCCGCGGCAACCGCCAAGGCGCCGGATCTGCAGGCGCTGGCCGGCGCCCCGGCAACCAACGACAACGCGATGTTCAACCCGGCCCTGCAGCAAGTCGTCAACGCCTCGGCGCAAACGCCGGCCGCCGCCGACAAACTGACGCCCACCGTCGGTTCGCCGGCCTGGGATTCCGCTCTCGGCAACAAGATGGTCTGGATGAGCAGCAACGGCCAGCAAACCGCGACCCTGACGCTGAATCCGCGCGACCTGGGTCCGATGCAGGTCGTCATCAACGTCAACAAGACGCAAGCGGACGCCACCTTCATCGCCGCCAATCCCGAAGTCAAGCAGGCGCTGGAAGCGGCCATGCCGAAACTGCGCGAGATGATGGATCAGGCCGGCATCCAGCTCGGCCAGGCCAGCGTCAGCACCGGCATGCCGAATCAGCAACAGGCCTTCAGCCAGCCTCAGGGCAGCAACAATGGCGGCGCACGCGGCAATCATCACGGCAGCGGCGGCAAGGGCGACAGGGGCGACGACAATATCGCTGCGGGCGCGATTACCGCGCCGGGCAATACCGGCGGCGGCCTGGGCATCGTGGACACCTTCGTCTGACCGAATCCGCACGGATCGATATCAAGAGCCTGCGCCGCGGGGATAGCGGCAAGGGCTTCCGGGAATTAACCAGGAATCAAAAGGAATAACGAGCAATGGCAACAAGTGCGAAATCAGCAAAACCGGCAGCCAAGGGAGCCGAAGCGGCCGAAGCGCCGAAAAAATCCAAGAAAATGTTGCTGATCGTGATCCTGCTTGGCGTGCTGTTGCTGATCGTTGCAGGCGGCGCCGCCGCGTTTTTCGTGTTGAGCAGCAAAAAGCCTGCTGAAGCAGAACATGCGGCTTCGTCCGGGGAATCGTCCAAGGTTCCGGTATTCGTCGCCATCGAACCGTATGTAGTCAACCTGCAGACCGCCGAAAACGGCAGCGACCAGTTCCTGCAGACCTCCCTTACCCTGCAGGTCGCCGACGAAGGCACGGCCGAAGCCATCAAGACATTCATGCCGCTGGTGCGCAGCCGTCTGCTGGTCACGCTGTCGAGCAAAAAGTCGGCCGAACTGGTGACGGTCGAAGGCAAGAAGAAGCTGACCGAAGAAATCATCGCCACGCTCAACCAGCCATTTACGCCTAACGGCAAACCGCAACAAGTCAACGATGTGTTTTACACCTCATTCGTGATTCAGCAACAGTAGAGCGATCATGGCAGAACATTTTCTCTCTCAGGAAGAAGTCGACGCACTGCTCAAGGGCGTCACCGGAGATAGCGACGAAGACCGCGTTGTCGAAGATGCGCCCGGCACGGTCCGCACCTATAACCTCGCAACGCAGGAACGCATCGTCCGCGGGCGCATGCCGACGCTGGAAATCATCAACGAGCGCTTCGCGCGCCTGTTCCGCATCGGCCTGTTCAATTTTCTGCATCGCACCGCCGAATTATCGGTGGGACCGGTCAAGGTGTCGAAATACAGCGAATTCATCCGCAATCTGGTGGTGCCGACCAACCTGAATCTGGTTCACATCAAACCCTTGCGCGGCATCGGCCTCGTGGTGCTCGATCCGCAACTGGTGTTTTTGCTGGTCGATAATATGTTCGGCGGCGACGGCCGCTTCCACACCCGCGTCGAAGGCCGCGAATTCACGCCTACCGAGCATCGCATCATCATGCGCGTGCTGGAAATCATCTTCGAGCAATACGCCAAATCCTGGGAGCCGGTGTACCCGATCGAATTCGAGTACATCCGCTCCGAAATGAATACGCAGTTCGCCAACATCGCCACGCCGAATGAAGTGGTGGTTTCCACCACGTTCACGCTGGAACTGGGACCGGTCAGCGGCGAACTGCATATCTGTACGCCCTATTCGATGATCGAACCGGTGCGCGATCGCCTTACCAGCAGCCTCCAAGGCGAAGCGCTGGAAGTCGACAAGCGCTGGATCCGCCTGATGAAGCAGCAGATCCAGACCGCGGAAGTGGAGATCGTCGCCGATTTCGGCACCGCCCGCGTAACCTTCACCGATCTGTTGAACATGCAGGTCGGCGACGTCATTCCGCTGACCACCCAGCAATCCATCATCGCACAGGTAGACGGCGTCCCTGTGATGGACTGCAGCTACGGGCAATTGAACGGCCAATACGCCTTGCGCGTTGAAAAGCTGTTGTCCGTCACGCAAAACGACCCGAACGATTTTACGCAAGGAGATGACCATGGCTGAGAACACAGTCGACGAAACCGCAGCAGAAGACGACCCATGGGGCGCGGCGATCGCCGAACAGGCCGAGGCCGAGGAAGCGCAGAGAAAAAGCGTCGGCGAGGATGCACTGTCAGCCGGCGTCGCCACCGCCACCGTCTTCAAGGACTTGTCCAGCCACGACCTGAAAACCAATACGCCGAACGATATCGATTTCATTCTCGACATCCCGGTGCAGCTGACGGTTGAACTCGGCCGCACCAAGATCGCCATCAAGAACCTGCTGCAGCTGGCGCAGGGCTCGGTGGTCGAACTCGACGGCATGGCCGGCGAACCGATGGATGTGCTGGTCAACGGTTGCCTGATCGCCCAGGGCGAAGTGGTGGTCGTCAACGATAAATTCGGTATCCGCCTGACCGACATCATCACGCCTGCAGAACGCATCCGCAAACTGAATCGGTGAAGCGGCCGATGAAGCGTACCCTCTCGCTGCCGATTGCCGCGCTCCTGGGCGCGGCCGCGTTGCTTGCGTTGCCGGCGCTGGCGCTCGACACCGCCGCGGCATCCGCCGCGGCCCCCGTCAATACCGCGGGTTCCGCGCACATGATCAATACCGCGGCCGCGCCGCTTTCGCCCGTGGCCGGCGCATCCACAGGCGCCAGCACCATGACCATGCTGTTCGGCCTGCTGCTGGTGCTGGGACTGATCATTTGCATCGCCTGGCTGCTGAAACGCTCCGGCCTGACGCCGAACATGCAGGCCTCCGCCGCGGCCCGGGTAGTGGGCGGCGTCAGCGTCGGCAACCGCGAACGCGTGGTGGTGGTCGAAATCGCCGATCAATGGATCGTCGTCGGCGTGGCCCCGGGCCGCGTCAACGCATTGGCGACCATGCCGAAACAGGAATCGCCTGCCACGCTGGCCGATGACGCCAGGCCCGCCAGGAACTTTTCTTCGTGGATGAAGCAAACAATTGAAAAACGCAATGCATCCCGCTAAGCCGGCCCCCGCCGTCTGGCTCAAGCATCTGAAACGCTTTCTGCTGCTGTCGGCCGCCCTGGCGATGCCGATGACGGCGCTGTCGGCGCATGGCCAGGGCCTGCCCGCATTGACCAGCACGCCTTTACCCGGCGGCGGCCAGCAATACGATCTGAGCCTGCAGACGCTGATCCTGATGACGTCGCTGTCGTTCCTGCCGGCGGCGCTGTTGCTGATGACCAGTTTTACCCGCATCGTGATCGTGCTGTCGCTGCTGCGCCAGGCGCTCGGCACCCAGCAGGCGCCGCCCAACCAGGTGATGGTCGCGATGGCGCTGTTCCTGACCCTGTTCGTCATGGGACCTGTGTTCGACCGCATTTACAACGAAGCCTACCAGCCCTATTCGGAAAACAAGATCAGCATCACGCAGGCGCTGGACAAGGGCGTGCAGCCGCTCAAGGAGTTCATGCTCAAGCAGACCCGCGAAGCGGATCTGGCGCTGTACGTCAAAATGTCGAATACTCCTGCCTTGCAAGGCCCGGAAGAAGTGCCGCTGCGGGTGCTGGTGCCGGCCTTCATTACCAGCGAACTGAAGACCGCTTTCCAGATCAGTTTCGCGATCTTCATTCCATTCCTGATCATCGACATGGTGGTGGCCAGTATCTTGATGTCGATGGGGATGATGATGATGTCCCCGGCGATCGTTTCGCTGCCCTTCAAGCTGATGCTGTTCGTGCTGGTGGACGGCTGGCAGTTGCTGATCGGTTCGCTGGCCCAGAGTTTTTACTAAAGGAACAAACGCCATGACACCTGAAAGCGTGATGACGCTGGGCCGTCAGGCGATGGAAGTCACCCTGATGATTTCCGCGCCGATGCTGCTGACCTCGCTGCTGGTCGGCCTGCTGGTCAGTATTTTCCAGGCCGCCACCCAGATCAACGAAGCAACCCTCACTTTCATTCCCAAACTGCTCGGGGTGTTCCTGGTGCTGATCATATCGGGCCCGTGGGTGCTGTCGATCATTCTCGATTACATGCGGCTCATGTTCTCCGGCATCCCCGCCATGGTTCAGTGAGCTGCTGCGCGACTCACTGAATTCTTCATGATCAGCGTTACCTCCGCTCAGCTCCTGTCCTGGATCGCGGCCTTCATCTGGCCGCTGAGCCGCGTCCTCGGGCTGATTTCGATTGCGCCGCCGTTCAGCAACGGACAGGTGCCGATGCGCGTCAAGCTGATGCTGGGCATTTTCATTTCGGTGCTGATCACGCCCAATGTGCCGGCGCTGCCGGCGATGGATCCGATGTCGCTGCCGGGCCTGCTGATCGTGGTGCAGCAGATCATCATCGGGGTGGCCATGGGCACCGTCATGCGCATGATGTTCGCCGCCGCGGAAATGGCCGGGCAGATCGTGTCGATGACCATGGGCCTCGGCTTCGCCGCCTTCTTCGATCCGATGTCACAAGGCCAGACGGCCGCCATCAGCCAGGTTTTCAGCCTGCTGGCGACGCTGGTTTTCCTCGCCGTCAACGGCCACCTGGTAGTGATTTCAATTCTGGCCGACAGCTTCGTCACGCTGCCGATCAGCGCGCAGCCGATGAGCACCGAAGGCATACGCCATGTGATCGATTCGTGCATGGCCATCTTCAGCATGGGGCTGCAATTGTCGATGCCTATCGTCGGCGTTCTGCTGGTGACCAACATGGCGCTCGGCGTACTGAGCCGGGCGGCGCCGCAGCTGAACCTGTTCGGCATCGGCTTTCCGATCACGCTGGCCACCGGCTTCGTCATGATCGCGATCTCCCTGCCCTACATGCTCACGCCAATGGAGCGCCTGTTCAATAACAGCTATCAGATGGTGCAATTGATCGGCGCAACGCCGAATGCCGATGCGCGCGCGCCGATGCAGCCCGCGCGGCCATCGCCCGCCCGATAACCATTCTAAAATACTGAATTCACTTAGTCATTAGATGGCAGTATCCATGCGGCCTGCGCGCGCCTGAGGCGGAAACTTCGACATATAATCATCGGCGCCGATTCGCATCGGACGACGATTGAATTCGAAGATTCTCAAAGACTGCGCGATATGCTTCTCCCAAAAAAGACACGCAAGTACGCACTGCCCATGGCGCTGGCGGCGCTGGCGGCGCTGGCGGCGCTGGCCGCAATCGGCATCAAGTCACGCTTTTTCCCATCCCTCCCCGCCCCGGCTTACCTGACCGCGCCCGCCGTCGTCGGCGATCTGCAGGACACCGTGCTGGCCAGCGGCGTGGTCAAGGCCTATAAACTGGTCAGCGTCGGCGCCCAGGCTTCGGGCCAGATCAAGGCATTGCCGGTGGCGCTCGGCGATCGGGTCAAACAGGGCCAGAAGATTGCCGAAATCGACTCCATGACGCAGCAGAACGCACTGCGCGCCGCGCAAGCCGATCTGGCCAATTTCCGCGCGCAGCTGCGCGCGGCGCAAGCTGCCGCAAGGCGGGCCGAACTGGCTTTCGAACGCCGGCAAACCATGTTCCGGCAGGACGCCGGCTCGCGTGAGGATTACGAACTGGCTGAAGCCGACATGAACGGCGGCCGCGCCAACGTTGCCGCGCTGGCCGCGCAGATCGACAAAAGCACGATCGCGGTCGACACCGCGAAAGTCAATCTGAACTACACCAGGATCGTCGCGCCCATGGACGGCGTGGTGGTCGCCGTGGTGGCGCAGCAAGGCCAGACCGTCAACGCCAATCAGGCCGCGCCCACCATCATCAAGCTGGCGCGCATGGACACCGTGACCATCAAGACCCAGATCTCCGAAGCCGACGTCACCAGGGTCAAGGCCGGGCAGCATGTCTTCTTCACCATCCTGGGCGAGCCGGATCGCCGCTACAACACCACGCTGCGCGCGATCGAGCCGGCGCCGGACACCGTCCTGCAGGACGAAACCGCCGGCGGCGGCGCCGCTTCCGGCGCCGCCGCCAACGCCATCTACTACAACGGCCTGCTGGATATGCCCAACCGGGACGGCAAGCTGCGCATATCGATGACGGCGCAAGTCAACATCGTGCTCAACGAAGCCAAAAATGCCATCCTGATTCCCGCCACCGCGCTCGGCAGGCGCGGGCAGGACGGCCGCTACACCGTGCGCGTGCTCGGCAAGGACGGCACGGCCCAGCCGCGCAGGATTCGCGTCGGCATGAACATCCCTGCCGGCGCGCAAGTGCTGGAAGGCCTGGCCGCGGGCGAAAAAGTGGTGACCGGCGAAGCCGCGGGATGACAGATGCCGACCAGCATACCGGGCCGGACGCCGATCCCGCACCGTGCCGGCCGCTGCTGGAATTGACCGGTCTCAGCCGCGCCTTCCCGGCCGGCGGCGAAAGCGTCACCGTGCTGCGCAACATCAACCTGCGTATCGAATCCGGCGAAATGGTGGCCATCGTCGGCGCATCGGGTTCAGGCAAATCGACGCTGATGAATATCCTGGGCTGCCTGGACCGGCCGAGCGGCGGCGCATACAGCGTCGACGGCCGCGCCACCGGCGCGCTGGAACCGGACGCGCTGGCGCAGCTGCGGCGCGAGCATTTCGGTTTCATTTTCCAGCGCTACCATCTGCTGCCGGACCTTAGCGCACAAGGCAATGTCGAAATGCCGGCGATCTATGCCGGCAAGGAAAAAACCGAGCGCACTGCCCGCGCCGCCGCCCTGCTGACACGGCTCGGCCTGGCCGGCCGCATGCGCTACAAGCCGGGCCAATTGTCGGGCGGCCAGCAGCAGCGCGTCGGCATCGCGCGCGCATTGATGAACGGCGGCCGCGTCATCCTGGCCGACGAGCCGACCGGCGCGCTGGACCGCCACAGCGGCGCCGAAGTCATGAACATCCTGAAGGAACTGCACGCCGAAGGCCACACCATCATCATTGTCACGCACGATATGCGCGTGGCCGAGCATGCGCAGCGCATCATTGAAATCAGCGACGGGGAAATCGTTGCCGATCGACACATCGTTAACACCTTCGATGCCGGGCTGGCACCCCGCATCAGCAGGCCAGCGCCGGTGAGGCAAGGGCATGCGCCTTCGACGAACGTTTGCAGCCGAAGGGAAGAAAGGGAGGCGCATGCCCTTCACGCGCCTGAGCCGGTCGGGCCACGGAGAAACCAAGGCCGCAATGGATGGCGTGCCGAACGGGACCGCTTCCTGGAAGCATTCCGCATGTCGCTGCTGGCGATGAACGCGCATCGCTTGCGCACTTTTCTGACCATGCTCGGCATCGTCATCGGCATCGCCTCGGTGGTATCGGTGGTGGCGCTGGGCGAAGGTTCGCGCCGGCAGATCCTCAAGCAGATCAGCGCGATGGGCACCAATACCATCGACATCTATTCCGGCGGCGGCTTCGGCGACCAGCGCGCCGGCCGCGTGCATACGCTGGCGCCGGCCGACGCCGATGCGCTGGCCGGACAGAACTTCGTCGACAGCGTCACGCCCGGCGTCTCCACCGCCGCGGCCGCGCGCTACCGCAACATCTCCGTCAACGCCACCGTCAACGGCGTCGGCGACCAGTATTTCCGCGTGCGCGGACTGACCCTGGCCGAGGGCGCGGCATTCGACCGCCATGGCGTGCGCGCGCTCAGCCAGGAAGCGGTGATCGATGCCAACACCCGCGACAAACTGTTCGGCGACGGCGATAATCCGGTCGGACAGGTGATTCTGCTGGGCGCGATGCCGGTGCGCGTGATCGGCGTCGCCGGAAAAAAGGAAAACGGCTTCGGCAGCAATGACGCACTCAACATCTGGGTGCCGTATACCACCGCCATGCACCGCATGCTGGGCCAGTCCTATCTGCGCAGCATCACGGTGCGGATCAGCGACAAGGTTTCCACCGCGGCGGCCGAACAGGGCATCGTCAAGCTGATGACGCTGCGCCACAAGATCGCCGATTTCTATGTATTCAATACCGACAGCATTCGGCGCACCATCGAGAAGACCACCGCCACGCTGACCCTGCTGGTCTCGATGATCGCGCTCATTTCGCTGCTTGTCGGCGGCATCGGCGTGATGAACATCATGCTGGTATCGGTAACCGAGCGCACGCGCGAAATCGGCGTGCGCATGGCGGTCGGCGCACGCCAGGGCGACATCATGAAACAGTTTCTGATCGAAGCCGTGCTGGTCTGCCTGTCCGGCGGCATTCTCGGCGTCGGGCTGGCGCTGCTGACCGGCGCCGCCTTTGCGCAAACCGGCAGCAACTTCCAGATGATTTATTCAACGGCGTCGATCGTCATGGCGTTCGCCTGTTCGACGCTGATCGGCGTGATCTTCGGCTTCCTGCCGGCGCGCAACGCGGCCCGGCTCGATCCGGTCGAGGCCCTGGCGAGGGAATGATGAACGCAACCCTACGATGCCGGCGTCCGCCTGCGCTTGCCGTCCTCGGCATGCTGTGCGCCCTCGCCTTGGGCGCCTGCACGCCGCTGCATGCGCCCTACCGTTCTCCTGCGGCCGACGCCGCCATCCCGGCACGCTTCGCCGCCGCCGATGCGCATCCGAAGCCGAATGCGAATGCAAATGCAAATGCAAATGCAAGCCCTGCGGCAGCGCCTTCCTCCGCCGAACGCGGAGGCCCCTGGTGGCGCGCCTTCGGCGATCCGCAACTGGATCGCCTGATCGATGCCGCGCTGCGCAGCAATAACGATCTCGCCGCGGCCGCCATCCGGGTCCGCCGCGCGCAATTGAGCGCGGGCATTGCCGCCGGCAATCTGCTGCCGCGGCTCGGCGCCGGCGCCAATCTCGGCGTCGACCGCAATCTGCGCGGCGCGCGCGACAGCAGCCGCAGCAATTCGGCAAATGCATCGGTCAGCTACGAACTGGATCTGTGGGGACGGCTCGGCAGCCTCGACGACGCCGCCCGCTGGGAAGCGCTGGCGACGGCACAGGACCGCGAGAGCGCCGCGCTGACGCTTGTCGGCGCCGCCGCCGGCCTGTATTGGCAAGGCGCTTATCTGAATCAGGTCATCGCGATCGGCGAGCAAAGCATTGCGTACGCAGAGCGCACCCTGGCGCTGGTCCAGGTGCAATACCGGGCCGGCGCGGTATCGCAGCTGGAATTGATGGAAGCGCGGCAAAACGTGGCCGGCCAGCGCGCCGCGCAAACGCAACTGCGCCAGCAGCAGGTAGAGAACGGCAATGCGCTGGCGATCCTGTTCGATCGCGCGCCCGAGCTGCCCGGCCGGGAGAATTTACCCCCGCGCCTGCCCGATTATCCATTGCCCGCGGTGGCGGCCGATATGCCGGCGGCGGTGCTGGCGCGCCGGCCCGATCTGCGCGCGGCGGAACAGCGTCTGCGCGGCGCGCTGGCCAACGCCGACGCCACCCGCGCCGGCTACTATCCGCAATTCACCCTGACCGGCGCGATCGGCGGCAGCAGCAACGCCCTGCGCAATGTATTGCAGAATCCGGTCGCCAGCCTGGGATTGGGCCTGGTCCTGCCTTTCCTGAACCTGAATCAGGCCCGCCTCGACATCGCCGCTTCGCAGGCCGATGCCGAATTCGCCGCAGTCAATTTCCGGCAATCGCTGTACAGCGCCTTGAGCGACGTCGAAAACGCCTTGTCGGCGCATGCGCAATACCGCAAACAGGGAATTTTGCTGACGCAAAGGCTGGACGCGGCGCGCCAGGCCGAGCGCCTGTACGAGATCCGCTATCGCAGCGGGGCGGTGGCGCTGAGTGTATTCCTGGATGCGCAGGAAAGGCGGCGCAACGCCGAAATCGCCGTCGCCGGCAACCGCCTCAACGCATTGAATAATCGGATGACGCTATATCTGGCGCTGGGCGGGGCCGGGATTAATGCAGGAAGTTCAGCAGGCTGAGGCCGGAAACCGTGGAGAACGATTTCTGCGCCACCTGCAGAAAAGTCTGCTGCTGCGCCAGTTCGCTCAAGGTCTTGGTGATATCGTCGGCGCCGCTGCCCAGCAGCGTGTTGAGCGTCTGCTGGTATTGCACGTCCTTGGCGCTGCCGGTATTGTCGAGCGCCGTCAGTTCGGCCATGTTGGAGCCGACCTGCGCGCGCACCGTGGTTACGTTATTGATTTCGAGGTCGACTTGCTTGCCGACCTTGGCCAGCGCCTGATTCAATGCGCCTGTGCTGCCGGGCGTGAAATCGGTACGGGTGTAATCGGTATCGTGCGCCTGCTGCTTGACGGTGGCGTCGTTTGTCGCCGCCTGCAGCTGCGCCGGCGTCGCGGCCGCGGTGGCGGCATCGATCTGCGCCTGGGTCGGCGGGGCTGCCGGAGGGCCCGGCATGCCGGTAATCGCCAGGCCGAAGGCCGCGTCGAATACAACCTTCGAATTCGCGGCCTCGGTTGCATTGGCGGCAGGCGAGATCGGCGTCTGCAAGGCAGTGATCAGATCGTTGACGGTCTTGAAGACATCGGCGCCCTTGCCTTGGAAAATCGCCTGGCCGGACGAGCTGACCGCCATGTTGCGGTTGGTGTCGACCTGAAGCGTCTGCACGCCTTGGTCGCCGTTGTAGGATACGCCGGCCGAGCCGCCGTCGACGAACGGCTGGGTCGAGCTCTTGTAGCCGGCGAACAGATAATTGCCCAGGCCATCGGTGGTATTGGCGTAACCCAGCAATTGCTGGAAGGTGCCTTGCAGCGCCGTGGCGATACTGGCGCGGTCGGCGTCGCCGAATGTACCGTTGCCGGCCGAAATTGCCTGCGATTTGACATCGGTAATGGCGGTGATGATGTTGCCCAGCGTGCCTTCGGTCTGCGTCAGCACGGTGCTGGCGTTGTCGCGATTGGTTTGCAACTGTGTATTGACCGCCTGCGACTGCGACACGTTGAGCGCGTTGGCCGAGGCGACCGGATCGTCGGACGGCTTCAGAACGCGCTGGCCGGCTGTAGCTTGCTGGTTCAGCTTGACCACCGACGCCTGCAAATCCAGCATCGATGTCGTGCTCATGTTGTAGAACATGGTGCTACTGATTCGTGTGCTCATGATTAGGTCAATGTAAAGAGAATGTTGAACATGTCGCTGGCCGCCTGGATGATTTTGGCGCCGGCCTGATATGCCGTCTGGAATTTGATCATGTTGGCCAGCTCTTCATCGGTATTCACGCCGGACTCCGATTGCTGCTGATTGGTTACCGAATCCACGCGCGACTGTTCGGCCGCGCCGAGCGTCTGGACTTCATTGGTTTTATTGCCGACCAGGCTGACCAGCGACGAATAGGCGCCTTGCAGGCTGGTGCCGCCGATCACGTTCGTGGTCTGCAGCGCCGCCATCAACTGGATGTTGCGGCTGTCCTTGGTGGCGCCGGTATTGGCCGCGACCGTGAAGGAATCGCCGCCGGCGGGCGCGCCGCCCAGGACGAAGCTCATGCCCTGATAGGTCACGGTAGCGCCGGGCGTATAGTTGATCGGCGAGCCGGTAACCGCCACGCCATTGATCGTCACGCCGGTGGTAATCGTATTCGGCGTCGGCGTGGCGCCGTCGGTCAGCACGAAGGAGGTCGGCAATGCCGGCGGCGTCGCCGCGCTGAAGGTGGCCGTCAACGGCAGCGTGACCGTCGAGCTCAGGAAGTTCTTGTCGACCGAACCGGCGCTGATGGTGCCGCTGCCGGTATTGGCGGTATTGAGCGCGGTCGCGATCGGCGCCGCCGTGGCGATGCCCTGGGGATCGGTCAGCGAAACCGTCAGCGACGATGCGGCGTCGACGGTCGGCTTGATGGTAAACACGTCGCCGGCGGCCATGGTCGGCTGCGGATAGGTAACGCCGTCGATTTCCGGCGGCGGCGCGGTCGGATAGCCGGCGGCCGGAATGACCGTCTGCGCGCCGTCGCTCAAGCGCGTCAACGTGTAATTCGTCCCGTCGAACTTCATCTGGTAATCGCTGGTGGTCAGCTTGCTGGGATCGGTCACGCTGGCGGTCAGGGCCGCGGTGGCCGAATTGCCGGCGCGGCCGATGACTTTCGGCGGCGAGACGCTGAAAATATTGCCGCCCGCCACGCCGTTGGCATCCAGGCCCAGCTTGTTCTGATCGTTTATTGCGCCGGCCAGCACGGTGGCGATCTGGCCCAGCGTGTTTTGCACGACATCCAGCGTCTCGGTGCGGTATTGCAACAGGCCGCCCAGGGCGCCGCCGGTGAAGGCCGTATCCGGCAGGCTGATCGTAATGTTATTGGCCTGCACGCCGAGGCCAAGGCGGGACGGATCGTCTCGCGACGGCACCGTCACCACTTTCGATACCTGGTCGCCCAGGACCAGCGGCTGGCCGTTGCCGATCATCACGTCGACGCCGCCGTTGTCTTGCGGCAGGGTCGTGACTTTCACGATCTTGTTGAGCGAGGCGACCAGTTGATCGCGCTGGTCCAGCAGATCGTTCGGGGTGTCGCCGGAGGCGCCGACGGCCGCGGTAATCGAAGCGTTGACGCTGGCGATCTGCGCGGCGAACGAATTGATCGCGTCGACGTTGCTGGTGATCTGCGCGTTGACCGAGTCGCGGCTCTGGTTGAGCGTGGACGCCAGGCTTTGGAAGCGCGCCGCCAGCACTTGCGAACCGGACAACACGGCCTGGCGCGAAGCGGCCGCGTCCGGATTGGCGGTCAAATCCTGCAGGCTTTTGAAGAAACTTGCCAGTGCGGGCGACAGGCCGGCCGAAGGGTCCGCCACCACGTCGTCGATCTGGCCGATCTGGTCCGCATAGGCGCTGAAAGCGCTGGCCGAAGTCTGGGCGGTCAGGATCTGCTTGGTCAGGAAACCGTCGTAGACGCGCGTGACGTCATTGACCTTGGTGCCCTGGCCGATAAAGCCGTTACCCTGGTCCTGCGCGCCGGCGCTGGCCTGCTGCACCACTTGGCGGCTAAAGCCGGGCGTACCCGCATTGGAAATATTGTGGCTGGTGGTGGCAAGCTGCTGCTGCGCGGCAAACAGCGCGCTTTCGCCGATGCTCATGATATTTGAAGCCATATATTCTTTCTATATCGGAATACCTATGTCAACGGCAGCGGCGCTTGAAACTTTAGGGCCCGGCGGCAGGAATTCGGTAAAAAAATCTGACCAAATCCGACCATCGGCCGGCCCTGCCTTCACCCCGTTTCGCCGCAGTCCTACCGGACGGCAAAGACGAACGGCGGTCCGTTTCTACGATTGTTTGATGATGCGCGTGAGTTTTTCCGCATAGCGCGGGTCGGTGGCGTAGCCGGCGCGCTGCAGGCCCTGGGCGAAACCGCTCATGTCCTGCGCGCTGGCCAATACCTTTTCATAGCGCGGATTGTTGCGCAGCAGGCTGGCGTAATCGCGGAACGAGTCGGCCGGTGTATCGTAGGCGCGGAATTTTTCGACCTTGCGGGTCGCCACGCCGTGCACGTATTCGGTAGTGGTCGCTTCGACAACTTTACCCTTCCAGCCTGCGGTCGCCTTGATGCCGAACAGATTGTTGCTGGAACTGCCGTCGGCATTGCGAATGACATGCTTGCCCCAACCGCTTTCCAGCGCCGCCTGCGCCATCATGAACTTGGCCGGAATGCCGGTGGTCTTGCTGGCTTCCTCGGCCGCCGGCGTCATATCGCTCTGGAATGCTTCTACGTGCGCCGGGCGCGCGCCGCGGCGGCCGCCCGGTCCGCGGCCGTTCTGGTCGGTGGCGGCGGCGTTGTCCATCAGCGCTTTATTGATCGGCAGCATGGCCTGCGAATCGTCACTGCCGGCGGCGTTCCTGCGCGAGGCCAGGCTGTTGATCCCGAACGGCAGCGACCTGGCGGTTTCGGCGGCTTTGGCGATTGCCATCGCAGGGTCGCTTGCCACGCTTGCCTGATTTTCGTCCTGGGTCGGGTCGGCCGCCGGGCTGGCGATGCCTTTCGACAATTGCCGCGTCAGCACATCGGCCAGGCCGACGCCGCGCTGGGCCAGCGACTGGCTCATCTGCTGGTCCAGCATTGAGGTAAACATCTTGCTTTGTTCGGAATCGAACGGGCCTTCATGCGGGGTTGCGTCGCGCATGCTTTTCATCACCATGTTCAGGAACAGGGCTTCGAATTGCTTGGCCGCGCCGCGGATGGCTTCCGGCGAATTCGGGTCCTTGCGCGCGGCCTGCTTCAGGTCGTTGACGCTGGACGCATCGGTGGCCAGGCCCGTCGCGACGTTGCTGATGTTATTGACGTTATTGCCGGATGAGATCGCCATGCTGATGAGGTCCGGTTAAATGATATCGAGATCTGCGTGCAATGCGCCGGCCGCCTTCATGGCCTGCAGGATCACCAGCAAATCCTGCGGCGACGCGCCGATTGAATTAAGCGCCTTGACCACGTCGGACAACGCCGCGCCGCCCTTGAGCAGGATCACCTTGCCCGGCGCCGCATCGACCGAGATGGTGGCGTTTTGCGTTGCCGCGGTCTTGCCGCCCGAGAATGCATTCGGCTGGCTGACCGCATTGTCGGCGCTGATGACTACTGTCAGGTTGCCGTGCGAAACCGCGCAGTTGTCCAGCGATACCGCCTGGTTCATGACTACCGATCCGGTGCGCGCGTTGAGAATGACTTTGGCGCGCACCCAGGCCGGCGCCACATCGATGTCTTCCAGTGCGCCGATGAATTGCACCCGGTCGCCGCTGGCGATCGGCGCGCGAATGCGGATGACGCGCGCGTCCAGCGCGATCGCCGTGCCGGAGCCGTATTTCTGATTGACCGCATTGGCCACGCGCGAGGCGGTGGCGAAATTGCTTTCGTTGAGCTCCATGTCGACCGAGTCGCCCTGGGTGATGGCGCTCGGCACCGCGCGTTCGACTGTCGCGCCGTTGTTGATCAGGCCGACGCTCAAGTGATTGACCTGCACTTTGCTGCCGGCCGCCGCGGCGCCGACGCCGCCGACCACCAGATTGCCCTGCGCCATCGCATAAATCTGTCCGTCCGCGCCTTTCAGCGGCGCCAGCACCAGCGTGCCGCCGCGCAGGCTTTTAGCGTTACCCAGCGACGACACCGTCACCGGCAATGTCTGCCCCGGCTGCGCGAACGCCGGCAGCGAGGCGGTCACCATCACGGCGGCCACGTTCTTCAATTGCAGGCCGGTGCTGCTGGTGGGCAGATTCACGCCCAGCTGTTGCAGCATGCTGACCACGCTCTGCACGGTGAATGGCGTCTGTGTGGTCTGGTCGCCGCTGCCGTCGAGGCCGACCACCAGGCCGTAGCCGACCAATTGGTTTTCACGCACGCCCTGGAAAGTGGCCATGTCGCGCAGCCGCTCGGCATGCGCCGCGCCGGCCGCCAGCAGCAATGCCAGGGCGCAGATAAAGAAGTGCGTAAATGAGCGGGTGCGAGACCCTGTTTGAACCATGCTGCTCTTCATGACAACTCCAACATCAAAACGGAAGAACGCTCAGAAAAAAGCGGGAAAGCGAGGTGGTAAATTCCGCCATATCGATACGGCTGCTGGTGCGGTATTCGACGCGCGCATCGGCCACCTGCGTGGACGACACCAGATTGCCGGTCTGCACATTGTCGGGGCTGACCACGCCCGAGAAGCGCACGTATTCGACGCCCTTGTCGAGCGAGACCTGCTTTTCGCCGCTGACCACCAGGTTGCCGTTTTCCAGTACTTCGACCACGGTCACGCCGATGGTGCCGGTAAAGCTGTTGCTGGAAGTGGTGGCGCCGGCATCCGCGAATTTATCCGCGCTCGATGCGGTGGCGCCCAGCTCCTTGATATTGGTGCCGAAGACATTCGGGATGGCCGCCGTGACCGAACCGGTTTTGCTGCCCGAACTGCCGGCGGCCTTGCCGGCGCTGGTTTTTTCGTTGATCAGGATCGTCATGGTGTCCCCGACCAGGCGGGCGCGCCGGTCTTCAAGCAGGGGCCGGTAGGCGGCGCCCTGGAAGATGGCGCCGCTGGAGGCCGGCGCCAACGCGGCGCGCTTGGGCTTGACGGTCGGCGGCACCTGCACGATGGAATCCGGCACGATCGGGCCGCAGCCCGCCAGGAAAGCCGTGGCGGCGCTGCAAATGACAATTAAACGAAACCCGCCGATGATTTTCATGACAACACCCATTACCTTGATTACCTTGTATAGCCCGCCATTACATCTGCGACAGCTTGGCCAGCATCTGATCCGACGTGGTGATCGCCTTGCTGTTGATTTCATATGCGCGCTGGGTCTGGATCATGTTGACCAGTTCTTCCACCACGTTCACGTTCGATGTTTCGACGAAACCCTGCGTCAAGGTGCCGGCGCCGTTGGTGCCCGGCGTATTCGGATTCGGCGTGCCTGACGACGCGGTTTCCATGTACAGGTTTTCGCCGCGGCTTTCGAGGCCTGCATTATTGATGAAGGTCGCGAGCTGCAAGGTGCCGATCTGGGTCGGCGCGGCCACGCCCTGCAGCGTTGCCGACACCGTGCCGTCGGTGCCGATGGTCAGCTTTTGCGTGCCTGGAGGAACAGTGATCGCAGGCTGGATGGGATTGCCGCTGGATGTCACCAATTGACCCTGGCTGTCGGTCTGGAACGAGCCGTCGCGGGTATAGCCGGTAGTGCCGTCCGGCAGCAATACCTGGAAGAAGCCGTCGCCGTTGATCGCCACGTCCTTGTCGTTACCGGTCTGCTGCGGATTGCCTTGCGTGAAGATGCGTTCTGTCGCGACCGGACGCACGCCGGTGCCCAGTTGCAGGCCCGACGGCAATTGCGTCTGCTGCGACGATTGCGCGCCCGGCTGGCGCAGGGTCTGGTACAGCAAGTCTTCGAACACCGCGCGCGAACGCTTGAAGCCATTGGTGCTGACGTTGGCCAGGTTGTTCGAAATGACGTCCATCTGCGTCTGCTGCGCATCCAGGCCGGTCTTGGAAATCCACAAGGAACGAATCATCTGTTACTCCGCAATTCTTATTAAAGTCTTTAAATTGATTATCGAAAGGCGCGCAAGGCGGCGCCTTGCAGCGTTACAGCGTCATGATCGAGGTCGCCTTGGTCTCATTGCTTTCGACCATGGACAGCATCTTCGTGTGCAGGTCGAACTGGCGCGACAGATTGATCATTTCCACCATGGCCTCGATCGGATTGACGTTGCTGCTTTCCAGCATGCCGGGCGAGACCGTGACATTGGCGTCGGCATCCGCATCGGCGCCGTCGCCCTGCCGGAACAGGCCGTCGTCGCCGCGCACCAGCGTACCTGGAGGCGGATTGACCAGTTTCAGGCGGCCGACGATGTTGACCGCATTGGGCGTGCCGTTCAGCGAGATCGTGGACACCGTGCCGTCGCTGGCGATGGTGGGCGAGGTCTGCGGTTCGAATGTGATCGGGCCGGTATCGCCCAGCACGTTAAGCCCGTTCTGCGTCTGCAATACGCCGTTCTCATTGATCTTCAGGTCGCCCGCGCGGGTATACGCTTCAGTGCCGTCAGGCGCCTGCACCGCCAGCCAGCCGTCGCCGTTGACGGCGATGTCCAGCGCGCGGCCGGTCTGCTGCAATCCGCCGTTGGTGAAGTCGTTGCCGATGGTGGAATCGACCACGTAGGTGCGTGTGGCCAGCCCGTCGCCGACGAGCGGCACCGCGCGGAACGTATTCAACTGGGCCTTGAATGCCGTGGTCGAAGCGTTCGCCAGGTTGTTCGAGACGTTGGCCTGCTGCTCCATCGTGTGCGAAGCCCCGCCCATCGCGGTGTAGATTACTTTATCCATCGATCAGCTTTCCCCGATTGCAGCACATTGATTACAGGCCGTTCACCACGGTTTGCAGAATGGTGTCCTGCGCCTTGATGGTCTGGGCATTGGCCTGATACACACGCTGCGCCACGATCAGATTCACCAGTTCGGCCGTCAGGTCGACGTTCGAATCTTCGGTCGCGCGCGCCTGCAACGAGCCCAGGCCGCCGGATGTCGGTTTGCCGATCAGCGCTTCGCCGGCCGCCGCACTCGGTGCGTAAAGGTTATTGCCGATCGGCGTCAGGCCGTTCGGATTGGCGAAATTGGCAATGACGACAGTGCCCAGATTGCGGGTCAGGCCGTTGCTGTAGCTGCCGGTGATGGCGCCGTCCTGGCCGATTTCAAAACCGGTCAGCGTGCCCGGCGATTTGCCGTTCTGGGTCCGTGACAGTTCGGCGAATGTCGCACCGGACTGGATGGTGCCGGTGTAATCGACCGGCACGGTGAAGGCGTTGGTGCCGGCGCCGGCGGGAATCGCGATCGAGAAGGTATCGGTCGCAGGCGCGACCACGGTGGAGATACCGTTGGCGTCGAATGTCATTGTGCCGATCGGGGCCTGCGTCGCAGGCGCGACGAAAGGCGGCGACGGCTGGCCATCGACAGTTGCGTACACTTGCCACGATGTCGTCGGCGGCGGGCCTACGGCGATGGCGGACTTGCGGTAATACGTCTGGATATTATGCGAATTGCCCAGGCTGTCGAACACCGTCATGCCGGTGGTGTCGCTGTAGGTCGTGGAGTCGGTGAAATCGAACGGCGTGGCGATGACGGCGTCGCGCGAATCCAGGTTCAGCACGTCCGTTGCGGCCGTTGTCTGCACCGCCGGAATGCTGGCGGTATTGATTTGAATAGGCACCGGATCGCCGCCGGTCACGCCCGCGGCCAGGCCGGTCAGGAACGCGCCGTTTTCGCTCGGGTTGATGATGAAGCCGTTCTTGTCCAGCTGGAACTGGCCGTTGCGGCCGTACATCGGGGTCTGGTTGTTGGTGCCCGACACCATGCGGAAAAAGCCGTCGCCGTTGATGGCGATGTCCAGCGGGTTATTGGTCGGCGTGATGTTGCCCTGCACGAACTGCTGCGCCACATTGGCGGTCGATACGCCGATGCCGACCGGCGTATTGCCGGAACGGTTCATCGAATTGGCGTACATGTCGGCGAATTGCGCCTGTGCTTCCTTGAAACCGACCGTGCTGGCGTTGGCAATATTGTTGCCGGTCACATCCAGATTCTTGCTCGCGGCATTGAGACCGCTAAGACCTTGTTGAAAACCCATTATTTACTCCTTGCTGGCCGGTGAATGTCGATAATTTCGGTAAATTCAAATGCGAATATTTGACTACAGCGCTTGACTGCCGCGCTTACAGAATCTGCACCACGTCGGAGACGTTGATGCTGCCGATGTTGCTGACGTTCAGTTTCGCGCCGCTGGCGCCGTTGGTGACGCTGGTCACCGTGCCGAACGACAGATTGGTCGCGGCGACCGCGGCGCCGGCGCCGGTTGCTGCGATTTCGAAGGTGTAGGTGCCGTCGGCCGCGATGGTGCCGTCGGTCTTGGTGCCGTCCCAGATGATCGGCAGCGTGCCGGACGCCTGCGGACCCAGGTCGATCGAGTCGACCGCATTGCCGCTGGCGTCGCGGATGGTGACCTTGACGTCGTCGGCCTTGCTTGCCAGCTGCGCGCCGAAGACGGCGTTGTGCGTGGTGGTAGTGGTGCCGTCGGCGTTCTTGGTGTCGCTCGAGCTCAGCTGGACATTGCTGCCCGGCGCCAGCACGCTGCGGCCGATCATCGCCGCCGCCTGCATGGTCTGGCCGGCTTGCAGGCCCGCCATCAGATTGGTTACCGAAGCATTCAACTGTTCGATGCCGCTGACGGTCGACAATTGCGCGATCTGCGTCGTGAGCTGCGAATTGTCCATTGGATTGGTCGGATCCTGGTTTTGCAATTGCGTCGTCAGCAAAGTCAGGAAACGCGCTTGCGTGTCGGCCGCGCTGTTGCTGGTCAGACCGTTGCTGCTGCTGTTGCTGCTGGTGTTCGACGTGCCATTCATTGCCGCCAGCAAATCGTTGGATACGGTCATGATTTATTCCTTAAGGGGTAAGGTAAGTAAGGGGTAAGTTATTGTTCGATCGCGTTTATTGGCCGATGGTCAGCGTTTTTTGCAAAAGCGTCTTGGCCGAATTCATCACCTCGACGTTGTCCTGATAAGAGCGTGAAGCGGAAATCATGTTGACCATTTCCTCGACCGGATTGACGTTCGGCATGGCGACAAAGCCATTGCCGTCGGCCAGCGGACTTTTCGGGTCGTACACCAGTTTCGGCGGCGCCTGGTTTTCGACGATGCGATCGACCTGCACGCCGCTGTTGGCGACGCCGCCGACCGGCACGGCCTTGAAGACAACCTGCTTGGCGCGATACGGCTGGCCATCCGGCCCGGTGGCGCTATCGGCATTGGCAATATTGCTGGCGGTCGCGTTCAGGCGCTTGGCCTGCGCGCTCATCGCGGAACCGGATACCGTGAAAATATCGCTTAAAGAAGCCATTAATTACCCCCTTGGATGACGCTCATGAGCGACTTGATCTGGCCATTGACCGCGGTAACAGTCGCTTCATAGTGCAAGCCGTTGTCGGCGAACTGGTTGCGCTCCACATCCAGGTCGACGGTATTGCCGTCGAGGCTGGGCTGGTCGACGGTGCGGTACGGAAGATCGTCGCTGTGCATGGTCGGCGTGGCCACCGGCGGCTTGCCGGCCAGATGCATCGGCGAAGTCACCGCCATCCCCACGCCGGGCACCTGCGCCACCGAGCTGCTGCTCTGCGCCGCCTTCAGCTTGTTTTTGAGCGTGCCGGCGAAATCGATGTCGCGCGCCTTATAATTCGGCGTATCCGCGTTGGCGATATTCGACGCCAATATTTGCTGCCGCTGCGACCGCAGGTTCAGGGCGGTCTGGTTAAAGTTCAGATAATCGTCAAGCTTCCCGGCCATCACACTCTCCAGAGATCACCAGTTGCGGCATTTGCCAAAACGGGTAATGGATTTATATAGGAAGCATGATACGGTTCCGCATCCAAAGCCATCGCAGGATAAGCCAACCAAATTGCATGCTATTCAAAGCTTTAAGCCAAAATCGGGCCGCTACTATTATTCGACCAAACTCGAGCAAACAATGAAATCCTTTGTTATCAAAGTCTTACCGCTTATTTTTAACCTATTGCTGCTCTCCGCCGCGGGCTCCGCGAGCGCCCAAGGCAAGCCTCCGGCGAATCCGCCGATCAGCGCGCCGGACAGCGATTTGCCGGCCAATGCACGCCAGGATCTGAGCGCGCTGAGCCCGGTTATCGAGCATTTTTTGGCGATCCAGGCTACCGGCTCGCAAAACAAAATTTCCGTTGAACTGGGGCGCATCGATCCGCGCCTCAACCTGGCCGCCTGCCCCGCGCCGGAAGCATTTCTGCCGAAAGGCAGCCGCGCCTTCGGCAAAACCATGGTCGGCGTGCGCTGTGCGGCGCCTGTCGCCTGGTCGATTTATGTGCCGGTCACGGTGCGGGTGCGCGGCGATTACTATGTCACCGCGGGATCGCTGGCGCAGGGACAGGTGATCGGTCCGCAGGATTTGAGCAAGGCCAATGGCGATCTGACAACATTGCCAGCCGGCGTCATTACCGATCCGGCGCAAGCCATTGGCCGCATGACTTCAATGGCAATGCGCGCCGGTGTCCCGCTGCGCCAGGATGAGCTGCGCAGCCAACTGGTGGTGCGGCAGGGCCAGTCGGTCAAGGTGGTCAGCAACGGACCGGGATTCCAGATCTCGACCGAAGCGGTCGCCACCAGCAATGCCGTCGAAGGCCAGATTGCCCAGGCCAAGACCGCCACCGGCCAGACCGTCAGCGGGGTCGCGAAAGCCGGCGGCATCCTGGAAATAAATAACTGAGCGGCAACTTGGCGGGCCGAGTGGCCGCGCGGAGGCCGTTAAAGGCCGTTGCTTGGAAAAAACGGTGTTTTTACGCGAATCATGCGGAATTTGTCAATTTTTCTGATGGATATCGAGTAGAATCAGCTAATCCAAGTAGACCGCGAAATTCTTGCCATCGGCATTAAAGTTTACGGAAACAGAACCGTTAATAATGCATATAGGTAGGAAATCTCCCGCTACCGCCGCCAGCCAAGGATGCTATTGTGAACATTGACCCGACCATCGACAAAACCACCGCCGATCTTTCTGCCCTGAAAACGCAGCAGAAGCGTGTTGGCGACGGCAACGCGGCAACGCAAGGCGCCGAAGGCAAACCGCCGGCTTCGTCCGTTTCGGACAGCGTCGCCCTGTCGCCGCAATACCAGGCGCTGGCGAAATCGGTTTCCAGCAGCAGCAGCTTCAACGCCGACAAGGTCGCCTCCATCAAGGCCGCGATCGCCAAGGGCGAATTCACCGTCGACGCCGGCAAGATCGCGGACGGCGTGCTGGCCACCGCCAAGGAACTGATCCAGACGCAACAACGGGCTGCTTAAATGCAACGTCCCGGCGATTCGTTGGCGCAAGAATCCGTTGCAATGCACCGTTTGCAGGAGTTATTGCAGGCGGAACAGAAAACATTGACCGACGGCAATGTCGATTTGCTGCCCGAACTGGTCAGCGGCAAAGCCCGCATCATCTCCGAAATCACCGTGCTGGCCGACGGGCGTCATCAGGCGCTGGTGGCGATCGGCATGGAAGCCTCCGAAAACAGCATGCAAGGCTGGGTCGACGCCAACGGCAACGATGCCGAAAAGCAACAATGGTCGAGCCTGCTGGCTTTGGCAAGTGACGTAAAAGAACTGAATCGCCTGAATGGCGTGCTGATCAACAGGCACACGCAAACCAATCAGCAGATGATGAGCCTGTTCAACGGCCTGGTCGGAAATAATTTCTACGGCCCGGATGGCCAATCCAGCATCAAGGCCAACGCGCGCAAATTCGGCGCGGCCTGATTTCCCCCTCTTCTTCTTTTTCTTCCGCGCTACACGGCGCCGGTCCACGATTGCTCGCGCAATGTCGACCGCATGCGCGCAATCGCCTGGCTATGCAGCTGGCATACGCGCGATTCCGAAACGCCCAGCACCGCGCCGATTTCCTTGAGGTTCATTTCCTGTTCGTAGTACAGGCCCATCAGGATTTTTTCGCGCTCGGGCAATAGATTGATCGCATCGATCACGGCATTGCGGAAACCGCCGTCGATCAGTCCCTTCAATGGCTCCGCGGTGTCGTCCGCGGTGGCGAAGCGATCCAGGAAATGCTCGTGGACGCCGTCGCTGCTGTCGTGAAAATCTTCGTAGTAAATCAATTGATGGCCGCCGCACTCGCCCAGCATTTCCTGGAACTGCGGCAGCGTCATCTGCATTTGCTTCGCCAATTCGGATTCTTGCGGGGCGCGTCCCAGTTGCTGGGTCAGCGCCTGCACCGCATCTTCCACCTTGCGCATGTTCTGCCGGATGCTGCGCGGCAGCCAGTCGCTGCTGCGCAGCTCGTCGAGCATGGCGCCGCGGATACGTTGCACCGCGTAGGTTTCGAACTGCGCGCCGTGGTTGTCTTCATAACGATTGATCGCGTCAAGCAGGCCGATCATGCCGGCCTGAATCAAATCGTCTACTTCCACGCTCGGCGGCAGCCTGGCCTTGAGCTGATGCGCCAGTTTTTTAACCAGGGGGCCGTGTTGCGTCAGTAAATGATTTTTATCTGCTTTGCCATGGACGTTATACATCAGACGTCACACTCCCAGATGAATACCGCCGGACGGTATTCCATAGGCGCCCGCGGGCGTCAAAAAATGTCCTGCGATACGTTTGAATGCCAGCGATGCGCTGGCCAGCGGAAATGCGTCGATCACGGTGCGTCCCTGGCCGGCGGCGCGCGCCAGATGTTCGTCGGCCGGCACCGCGCCGAGAAAATCGAGTTGAATCGCCATATAGCGGCTGGCTGCCTGGGCAATATTGTCGAATACCATTTGCGCCTCTTTTTCGGCGCCGCCGGTCAGCAGCAGGCTGAAGCGGCGGCGTCCCAGCTTGTCGCTGAGGCGCTTGAGCAAAATATAGGCGGACTTGATCGAATTCGAACTGACCGAGACCTGGATCACGATTTCGCCGGATTCCATTGCGGCGATCGGAAAGGCGTCGTCCGCATCCAGCTCGCCGTTGAACAGGACGATATCGGCCTGCGCCGCCAGCAGATCGAAGGCGGCGGCAATCCGCGCCGCATGTTCGCGCACCGCGCCGGACTGTTCCGGGCGCGCCAGCAATGCCAGCCCGATGCCCTGCGGCAGCGACTGGATCACGTCGTCCAGCGCGCGTTCCTGACGCGCGACGTCGAGCAGGGTCGCCATGCGCGAATGCAGCAATTTATTGTAGAAGTCGTTGTTGGCGGCGCAGGCGGCGTCGAGCAGCAGCACATGGCTGGCCACCTCGCGCAGCGAAGCGCCGAGATTGAACAGCATCGCCTGCTTTTCCATCGCGGGCAATACCGACAAAAAGGTAAACAGGCGTGGCTTCGGGCGCTCCAGCATGCGCCGTAATCCTTCGGCCTGATCGACTTCGAAACTAACCAATGATTACCTCACGCAAGCTTTTATCGTTTACCGCGCGCGCTGCGGCGCCGGCGATCAAAGGCAATTCTGTATCCTGCAATTCGAACGGCGCGGTTTCGCGCTTTTGCTTGAACGCACGATCGGCCAGATACAGCTTGTTGGCGACGTGCAGATCTTCAGGCACCCGCTGGCCGTTCGCCACATAGTATAGGTTCAGCTTCTGGCGAATAACAATATCGATTACATTGCCGATTGTCGCGGCCTCATCCAGTTTGGTGATAATGCAGCCGGCCAGCCCATCGCCCTTATAGGCGCCGACCACTTCGTTGAGCGTGCTGCCGGTGGCGGTGGCGTTCAGGCACAACAGGCGCTTGACTTCGGCGCCCGCGCCGGACAGCATCGCCACCTGCTCGGAAACCATCTGGTCGCGCTGGCCGACGCCGACGGTATCGATCAAGACAGTATGCTTGCCTTTAAGTTCTTGCAGCGCGATGCGCAGATCGGCTTCGTCTTTTACCGAGTGCACCATCACGCCGAGGATCTTGCCGTAGATGCGCAATTGTTCGTAGCCGCCGATACGATAGCCGTCGGTGGTGATCAACGCCAGCTTGTTGGCGCCGTGGCGCATGACGCAGCGCGCCGCCAGCTTGGCCGTGGTGGTGGTCTTGCCGACGCCGGTCGGGCCGACCAGCGCATATACGCCGCCCTGTTCCAGCAATTCGCTTTCATTGCTCATGGTCAGCAGATTGCGCGCCAATACCGATTTGACCCATTGCAGGCCGGAAGCCGCATCGCCGCCGCGCGGCAGATGTTCGGTCATCAGGCGCGACAGGCTGGCGCTGAAGCCGGCGGCCAGCATTTCACGCATGACTTCCGCTTTGTACGGATCCCGCTTCTGGGTGTGATCCCATGAAATTTCCGCCAGTTGCGATTCCAGAGCGCCGCGCATCTGGCGGATCTCGTTCATCACTTCGCTATAGGCGGCTGCCGCGTTTTCGGTGGCGGCGGCCTGCAGGCGGCGCGCGGCCATCACATCGGCCAGCGCCACGGCCTGGGTCTGCGAATTCGCGCCGCGGTTGCGCCAGACGCGCGCCTCGGCGGCCGGGCTGGCCTTCCCGGATGCGGCCGCTTCCGCGCCCTGCGCGCGCGGCGCATGGCCATGCGCATCGTCTTCAACGCTGCCTTCCGGCGGCGCCGGACGGGCCGGACGCTTTGGCCGGGTCGCCAGCGCCGGCGTTGCCAGCGTCGACATTTCTTCATTGGCCATGGCAAGTATCTCCACACCGCCTTCAACGGTGCGGTTGGACAGGATCACTGCATCCGGTCCCAACGTTTCACGCACATTACGCCATGCTTCACGCGACGAGGCCGCGACAAATTTTTTCACGTTCATGCTTGCCCTCCAACTAGGCTGGTAACTTTAATAGTTTTAGAATCAGGTAATTCGGCATGCGACAAAACCTTGAGTTGCGGCATGCCACGACGCAAAAAGCGCGCCAGCAATGAACGCAGCGGACCGGCCACCAGCAGAACCGGCGTCAGGCCGAGCTGTTCCTGGTGCCGCACCGCGGTTTCGGTTTGCATTATCAATGTGTCGGCCAGGCCCGGTTCGATGCCTGAACCTTCCGGACCGCTGGCCTGCAGCGCCTGCATCAGCAAGCGCTCCAGTTTGCTGTCCAATGTCATTACGGACAATTCCGTCTCGGTCGGGAAAATCTGCTGCACGATGGAACGGCCCAGCGCAACGCGCACCAGCGCCGTCAGTTCGCTTGGATCCTGCACGCGCGCGGCGTGCTCGGAAAGGGTTTCGATAATGGTGCGCATATCGCGGATATGCACCCCTTCGGACAACAGGTTCTGCAGAACCTTTTGCAAGGCCGCCAGGGAAATCAGCTTCGGCACCAGATCCTCGACCAGCTTCGGCGCTTCCTTGCCGAGGTGATCGAGCAACTGTTGCACTTCCTGGCGTCCCAGCAGATCGGCGGCGTGGCTGTTGATCAGATGATTCAGATGGGTCGCTACCACGGTGCCGGAATCGACCACGGTATAACCCATGGTCTGCGCCTGTTCGCGCAGGCTGGCGTCGATCCATGTGGCCGGCAGGCCGAAGGCCGGATCGCTGGTGACGGCGCCGGGCAGCGAACCGGTGACCATGCCCGGATTGATCGCCAGGAATTGTCCGGCATTGGCTTCGCCCTTGCCGATTTCGACGCCCTTGAGCGAGATGCGGTAAGCCGACGGTTTCAGTTCCAGGTCGTCGCGGATATGCACCGGCGGCGACAGGAAGCCAACCTCCTGCGCGAATTTCTTGCGGATGCCCTTGATGCGGCGCAGCAGCTCCCCGCCCTGCCCTTTGTCCACCAGTGGAATCAGGCGATAGCCGACTTCCAGGCCGAGCATGTCGACCGGCATCAGATCCTGCCAGCCGGCTTCTTCCGCTTCCGGCGCGGCGGCCACGGCGGCCGGCTCGGCCTTGGCGGCGGCTTCTTTTTTCATGCGTTCTTCGCTCAGGTAGGCGGCGCCGCACAGCAATGCAGACAACAGCAGGAATGCCACGTGCGGCATGCCCGGAATCAATCCCATCGCGCCGATGATCGCGCCGGTGATATACAGCACCTGCGGCTTGGCGAACAGCTGCGTGATCAGTTGGCCGCCGACGTCCTGGTCGGTGGATACGCGCGACACCACGATACCGGCCGCGGTCGAAATGATCAGGGAAGGAATCTGCGCCACCAGGCCGTCGCCGATGGCCAGCAGCGTATAGTTTTTCAGCGCATCGGCAAACACCAGGTCATGCTGCACCATGCCCACCACCAGTCCGCCGACGATGTTGATCACGGTAATGATGATGCCGGCCACGGCATCGCCGCGCACGTATTTGCTGGCGCCGTCCATCGCGCCGTAGAACTCGGCTTCCATCGCGACTTCCTTGCGGCGCGCGCGCGCTTCCGGTTCGCCGATCAGGCCGGCGTTGAGGTCGGCGTCGATCGCCATCTGCTTGCCCGGCATCGCATCCAACGCGAAGCGCGCGCCCACTTCGGCGATGCGGCCGGCGCCCTTGGTGACGACGGTAAAGTTGACGATGGTCAAAATGATGAACACCACGATACCGACGGTATAGTTGCCGCCGATCAGGAAGTGGCCGAAGGCCTCGATCACTTTACCGGCCGCGTCCGGGCCGGCATGGCCTTCGGTCAGCACGACGCGCGTCGAGGCCACGTTGAGCGAAAGGCGCAGCATGGTGCTGACCAGCAGCACGGCGGGGAAGGCGATGAAATCGAGCGGCTTGACGGTATACATGCTCGTCATCAGGACGATGATCGACAGGGCGATATTGAAGCTGAACAGGATGTCGAGCGCAAACGGCGGCAGCGGCAGGATCATCATCGACAGCATCATGATGACCAGCACCGGCGCGGCCAGCGCCTTGCCGTTGCGGACCGGCACCCAGGCCGGCAATTTGAAGCTGTTCATGAAACTGTTCATTATGTGGATCCGGAGTGTTGCGCCGCCTTGGCAATGGCCGCTTCAGAAATTTTGGCCGCGCGCGCTTCGTGATAGGCGGGATTGAGCGGATCGAGATCGATCGGCACGGCGATCTGCCCCGGACGCTCGGGATAAACGCCCTCGCCGCTGTTGAAGCTGCGCAACTGGAATATGTAGGCCAGCACTTCGGCCACGGCGGTGTAAAGCGATTCGGGAATCTCGTCGCCGATTTCGGCATGGAAGTGCAAGGCGCGCGCCAGCGGCGGCGCTTCCATGATCGCCACGCCGTTTTCCTTGGCCAGTTCGCGGATGCGCGCGGCGACCTCGTCGGAACCCTTGGCAACCACTTTCGGCGCATTCATGCTGCCTTCGGTGTATTTCAGCGCGACGGCGTAGTGCGTCGGGTTGGTCACGACCACGTCCGCGCTCGGCACCTCGGACATCATGCGGCGGCGCGCCATGGCGCGCTGCAATTGCCGGATCTTGCCCTTGACGTGCGGATCGCCATCCTGCTCCTTGTGTTCCTGCTTGACCTGCTCTTTGGTCATGCGCAGTTTCTTGGCGTACTTCCAGGCCTGATACGGCACATCGACCGCGGCGATGATGATCAGCACGCTGCACATCGCGATGAATGCGTGAAACAACAGCGCGCCCAGATGCGCCGGGCTGGTGGAAAGGGCTTCGACGCCGAGGCCCATCATCGCATCCATGTCGCCGGAAATCGCCCATAACGCCACGACGCCGACCAGAATGGCCTTGGCCGAGGCCTTGCCCAGTTCGACCAGCGAATTGAGCGAAAACATGCGGGTAATGCCGGAGATGGGATTCATCTTGCCGAAGTTCGGCGTCAACGATGCGAAGTTGAATGTGAAACCGCCCAGCAGCATCGGCGCGGCGAATATGGCCACCATTATCAGGCCGATGATCGGCGCCATGGCATACACCACATCGACGGCGTAGCCGCTCATGTAAGCCGACAATAAGGCGGGATCGTATGCCATTTCGCGTTGAAAGGTAAAAGTGGCGACCATCAGGCGGTCCAATGCGGCGACCAGCGGATGGGAGAACAGCCAGATGCCGCAACCGCCGGCCAACAGCAGCAAGCAGGTGGCAGCTTCGCGGGAACGCGGAATATCGCCCTTTTCGCGCGCCTTCTCGAGCTGCTTGCCCGTGGCGGCTTCGGTACGGTCTTCATCGCTTTCTCCGGCCATTGCCGACTCCCTTTATCGGAAGGCTCATGCCGCAATCCGGCCAAAGCCCCTTATACGACGCGATTATCGGGGACAAGCAGCGTCAGCCATCGCGGGAATAGGCGCGAAAAGCCCTCGCATTTCAATGCAGTGAGAAAGAAGAGAAGCTGCGCCGGGTGGCGCAGCGGGAAGATGTCAGCCAGACAACACTAATTTACAAATCGCTTTCGGTCAGAATCCCAGGCTTTCAAGCAAATCGTCGACCTGGCTCTGGTCGGCAATCACGTCCTTGCCGCCGGCATGGATTTGCGGTCCGTTCATGAGGCCGTTGTCTTCGCGTTTTACTTCAGACGGCGCGTAGTCGACCAGCAATTGCACCAGTTGCCGTTCGATATCATTGGCCAGCTCGGTCACGCGCTTGATCACCTGGCCGGTCAGATCCTGGAAATCCTGGGCCATCATGATGTCCATCAGCTGACTACGCGTCAAAACCGCCTGATCCTGCGTTTGCTGCAACGCCACAATACTTTGCGCGGCCAGGGCGCGGTAATCGGCTTCGGCGAATGGAGCCGCCAACAGCGCTTCCCATTGCTTGCCGAGCTGGGCCGCCTTTTCTTGAATGCCGTCCTGCAGCGGCAAGGCCAATTCCGTTGCGTTCAACACCCGCTGCGCCGCCTTTTCGGTCATCTGCGCCACGTATTCAAGCCGGTCGCGCGCGTCCGGCATGTCGCTGGCGGCCTTTTCCAGCAAGCGGTCGAAGCCCAGCCCGCGCAGATTGTCGTGCAACGAACGCGTCATCTGCCCGATACGGGTCAGAAACTCGTCGTTTTGGGCGGGAGCGGCGGCGGTACCCGCCGCGGCTTGCGGTTGGTTGTCTTCCACGTCAGCCGCCGGCAGCGATTTTTTCGAAAATCTTGCCGAGTTTTTCGTCCAGCGTGGCGGCCGTGAACGGCTTGACCACGTAGCCGTTGGCGCCGGCTTGCGCCGCGGCAACGATGTTTTCCTTTTTGGCTTCCGCCGTCACCATCAGCACCGGCAGCTTGGACAACTGCGGATCCTTGCGGATTTCCTGCAGCATGGTCAAGCCGTCCATCACCGGCATGTTCCAATCGGACACCACGAAGTCGTACGCTTCGCTGCGCAGCTTGTTCAGCGCCATTGCGCCGTCTTCGGCTTCATCGACATTGGTATAACCCAATTCCTTGAGCAAATTGCGCACAATCCGACGCATCGTAGAAAAATCGTCCACCACCAAAAATCGCGTATTCGGACCTGACATATCATTTACTCCATTCATTCGTTCATTGTCTGTGTATCGTCCGCGGCACCTGAAACTTTAAGGTGCAACGGCATTCGGCAACTTGCCGCCCCCGGTAAATCAGCCGCATTGCAGTAAAAAAAGCAAATCCTATACCCGCAGCGCCCTGCTGCCGTGCTCGGCCAGATAGGCCAGCACCCTGCCCGGCATCGCCTGCAGCGGCAGCACTTCGTGCGCGGCGCCCACGGCGATTGCTTCGCGCGGCATCCCGAACACCACGCATGATGCCTCATCCTGCGCAAAATTATAAGCCCCCGCGTTGCGCATCTCGAGCATGCCGAGCGCCCCATCCTTGCCCATCCCGGTCAAAATCACGCCGACCGCATTGCGTCCCGCCGCCGTCGCCGCCGAGTTGAACAGCACATCGACCGAAGGCCGGTGCCGGTTGACCGGCGGATTCTGGTCCAGATGGGTCATATAGTTGGCGCCGCTGCGCACCAGCGTCAGATGCGAATGGCCGGGCGCGATGTAGGCATGGCCGGGCAGGATGCGCTCGTTGCCGGCGGCTTCGCTGACCGAAATCTTGCAGAGATTGTCCAGCCGCTGCGCAAACGAGCGGGTAAAACCTTCCGGCATGTGCTGCGTAATCAGGATGCCGGGGCAATCCGACGGCATCCTGATCAGGAATTCCTTGATGGCCTCGGTGCCGCCGGTGGAAGCGCCGACGATGATCAGCTTTTCGCTGCTGGTGAACGGATTGCGGATCTGCGGCAGCGCTTCGGCGTCCTTCGCACCCGCACTGACGACGCGCGCGCGTATGACGGCCTTGGAGGCGGCGCGGATCTTGTCGGCGATCATGTCGGTATATTCGTGCATGCCGCTCTGGATCGAGATTTTCGGCTTGGTCACGAAATCGACGGCGCCCAGCTCCAGCGCGCGCATGGTGATTTCGGAGCCGCGCTCGGTCAGCGACGACACCATCACCACCGGCATCGGCCGCAGCCGCATCAGTTTCTCCAGGAAATCCAGGCCGTCCATCTTCGGCATTTCGACGTCCAGCGTCAAAACGTCGGGATTGGTCTGCTTGATCAGTTCGCGCGCGAAGATCGGGTCGGGCGCGACGCCGACCACTTCCATATCCGGCTGGCTGCTGATGATTTCCTTCATCACGCCGCGGATAAGCGCCGAATCGTCGACGATCAGTACCTTGATTTTCATGTCCCAGCTTCCGATCAGAACAAATCGATTTCCCCGCCGACCGGGGTTTTCTGCAGGCGGCTCGCGTAATCCTGTTCGCGATTGACCAGCGTATTGTTATTCATTTGCTTCAGCTTCTTGACCAGCACCTTGCCGGTACGAGGGAAAAAATACACCTTGCGCGGAAAAATGTCATTCAAATCTTCGGCCACGATGCGGATGTTTTCGGCCTTCAGAAAGTTGCGCACGAATTGCGCGTTGCGCTCGCCGACGTTGATCGCGATGAAGCCGCGCAGCACATTGCCGCCGCCGAATACCTTGGCTTCCAGATTCTCGCGCCGCGCGCCGGCCTTCAGCACATCGTTGATCAGCACTTCCATGGCATAGGTGCCGTAGCGCATCGAAGCCGATACCGGGCTGTCGTTTTCGCCGCCGCCGTCGGGCAGCATGAAATGGTTCATGCCGCCGATGCCGGAGACCCGGTCGCGGATGCAGGCCGACACGCAGGAGCCCAGCACGGTGACGATCATCATGTCCTTGTGCGTATAGAAATATTCGCCCGGCAGGATTTTCGCCGCATCGCAATCGAAAGTCCGATCGAAATAGACGTTGGTCGAAAACTGTTCGGATGTTATCTGGCTCATTGCTTATTTCCCGGAACGGCGCACGGGCGAATGCCCCAGCTCGTAGACCGTTTTTCCTCTTAATTTGAGTGCGTCGGACACATATAGAAAATTTTCCGAATGGCCGGCGAACAGCAGACCGTCCGGCTTCATCAGCGGCACGAACTTGGAGAGGATTTTACCCTGCGTCGGCTTGTCGAAATAAATCATGACGTTGCGGCAGAAAATGACGTCGAAGCCCCCGCTCAATTGCCACTGGTCGGACAGCAGGTTGAGCTGGCGGAACGTGATCAGTTTGCGCAATTCCGGCCGCAGCCGCACCATGCCGGACTGGGCGCCGGTGCCGCGCAGGAAATAGCGTTTCAGGCGTTCGGGCGACATTTTCTCGACGCGCTCCATCGGATAGACCCCGGCGGCGGCGATGTTGAGCACGTTGGTGTCGATATCGGTGGCGATGATCTGCGCCGGCGGCGTCAGCGTGCCGTAGGCTTCGCACAGGGTGATGGCGATCGAATACGGCTCTTCGCCGGTGGAAGCCGCGGAACACCAGACGCTGACTTCCTTGCGCTGCTTGACATGCTCGGCAAGAATCGGAAAGTGATGCGCTTCGCGGAAAAACGAGGTCAGGTTGGTGGTCAGCGCATTCACGAAGGCTTCCCATTCGTTGCTTTCCTGCTGTTTTTCCAGCGTGTCCAGATAGGTCACGAACGATACGATGCCGGTGGCGCGCAGGCGCCGCGCCAGGCGGCTATAGACCATTTCCTGCTTGCTGTCGGCCAGGGCGATGCCGGCACGCTGATAAATCAGGCCGCGCACACGGTCGAAATCACGCGTGGTGAAGTCGAACTCCTTGGCGGAACTCAATTTATTTTGCGGCTCGGCTGTTTTCACTGGCCCATCCTCTCTCTGCTTTTTCTTATGTCCGAACAGCAATTTTTTCAACGGAGCGCGAAGACGCGGTCTCGGATGATCGGATTATGCGTGAGCAATGGGCGCTGCGGTAGCCCGATAAACCACCATTTTAGGGGTCTGTTCTAGCGGTCAGCCGTCGGCGGCCGGATCGAGTTCGGGGAAGAGGATTTCGGTGTAGCCGAACTGGGTGAAATCTTCGATCCGCATCGGATACAGGATGCCGATCAGATGATCGCACTCGTGCTGCACCACCCGGGCGTGAAAACCGTCGACGTCGCGGCTGATGGGTTTGCCGTCCTGGTCCATGCCCTCATAGTGCAGGCGGCTCCAGCGCGGCACCACGCCGCGCAGCCCCGGCACCGAGAGGCAGCCTTCCCAGCCGTCCTCGACCTGGTCCGACAGCGGCGTGAGCACCGGATTGATCAGCACCGTCTCCGGCACCGCGGGCGCGTCCGGATAGCGCTGGTTCTCCCGGAAGCCGAAAATGACCAGTTGCAGATTGACCCCGATCTGCGGCGCGGCCAGGCCGGCGCCGTTGACCGCGCGCATGGTGTCGAACATGTCCGCCACCAGCGCGGCCAGTTCCGGCGTGCCGAATTCGGCCACCGGCTCGGCTTGGCGCAGCAGGCGCGGATCGCCCATCTTCAGGATTTCACGAATGCCCATCGAATGCTCCGCGCGGCCGGGTTAAAAGGAAAAGCAGAGAAAATCAAAGATACTTCAATTGTGTCAGATGTTCGGCAAACCCGGGGCCGGTTTCCGGATGCTTCAGTCCCATCGCCAGGGTCGCCTTCAGATAGCCGAGCTTGGAGCCGCAATCGTAGCGCTGCCCGGTGTAGCGGTAGGCCAGCACCTGCTCCTGCCGCATCAGCGCGGCAATGCCATCGGTCAGCTGGATTTCGCCGCCGGCGCCTTTTCCGATCTGCGACAGATGGTCGAAAATCGCGCCGGTCAAGATGTAGCGGCCGACCACGGCCAGCGTCGAAGGCGCCTGTTCCGGCTGCGGCTTTTCGACGATGGCGTTGACCTTTTCCAGATTGGGCCGGTACGCCTGCGCACTGACGATGCCGTACTGCCGGGTTTCGCTGCGCGGCACATCCTGCACGCCGAGAATGCTGCTGCCTTCCTGCGCATAGGCATCGATCATCTGCGCCAGCACCGGCTTGACGCCGTCCTCGACGTCCATGAAATCGTCGGCCAGCAGCACGGCGAACGGCGCATCGCCGACCACCGGGCGCGCGCACAGCACGGCATGGCCGAGTCCCAGCGGCGCGGACTGGCGGATGTAGATGCAATTGACGTTTTTCGGAATCACGTTCTGGACGAATTCGAGCAACGCCAGCTTGCCGGCGGCTTCCAGTTCGGTTTCCAGTTCATAGGCCTTGTCGAAATGATCCTCGATGGCGCGCTTGTTGCGGCCGGTGATGAAAATCATCTCGGTAATGCCGGCCGCCACCGCCTCTTCCACCGCGTATTGAATCAGCGGCTTGTCGACGATCGGCAGCATCTCTTTCGGCTGCGCCTTGGTCGCCGGCAAGAAACGGCTGCCGAGTCCGGCCACCGGGAAAACGGCTTTGGTGATTTTCTGGGTCATACCTGCTCCTGTGCTTGCGCCGTTAATTGTTTCAATGCGTTTTCGTCGAGTATGGCAATGCCGAGCTGCGTGGCTTTTTCCAGCTTGCTCCCGGCCTCCGCACCGGCCACCACGTAATTGGTCTTTTTGGAGACCGAACCGCTGACCTTGCCGCCGGCATTCTCGATCAGGGCCGCGGCCTCGTCGCGCGTCAGGGTCGGCAGGGAGCCGGTCAATACGAATACCTGGCCCTGCAAATGCTTGCTGCCGCGATCCGCGGCGGCGGTTTCATCCCAATGCACGCCGGCCGCACGCAGTTGCGCGATCAATTCGCGGTTCAGCGGCTGATCGAGGAATTCGCGCAATGCGCGCGCCACGACCGGACCGATATCGGCGACGTCCAGCAATTGTTCTTCAGAGGCTTCGAGCAGTGCATCGAGGCTGCCGAAATGCCGCGCCAGTTCCTTGGCGGTCGCTTCCCCGGTATGCCGGATGCCGAGCGCATAAATGAAGCGCGCCAGCGTGGTCGATTTCGACTTCTCCAGCGCCGCCAGCACATTCTGCGCCGACTTGTCGGCCATGCGGTCCAGTTCGGCCAAAGCCGTCAAACCCAACTTGTAGAGATCCGCCGCGGTGGTGATGACATGCTTGTCGACCAATTGTTCAATCAACTGGTCGCCCAGGCCTTCGATATCCATCGCGCGGCGCGACGCGAAATGCTGCAGGCCGCCCTTGCGCTGCGCGGCGCACTTGATCCAGCCGCCACTGCAGCGCGCGATCGATTCATCTTCCAGCCGGACAATCGGCGAGCCGCAAACCGGGCATGCGGTCGGCATGACGAATTCGCGCGCGTCGGCCGGACGCTGTTCCGGCACGTAGGCCAGCACTTCGGGAATCACATCGCCGGCGCGGCGCACGCTGACGGTGTCGCCGATGCGGATATCCTTGCGCCGCACTTCATCCTCGTTATGCAAGGTGGCGTTGGTGACCGTAACGCCGCCGACGACCACCGGTTTCAGGCGCGCCACCGGCGTGATGGCGCCGGTGCGGCCGACCTGGACGTCGATCGCCAGCACCTGCGTCAGGGCTTCCTCGGCCGGAAATTTGTGGGCCAGCGCAAAACGCGGCGCGCGCGAAACGAAACCCAGCTGCTGCTGCTGCGTGAGACGGTTGACCTTGTACACCACGCCGTCGATTTCATACGGCAGGCCGGGCCGTTTGGCGCCGATGCCGCGATAAAACGCCAGCAGGGCCTCGGCGCCGTGCAGCACCGCGCGCTCCTGGCAAACCGGCAGGCCGCATTGCCGATACCAGTCGAGCAAGGCCGAATGCGAGGGCGGCATCGGCGCGCCGTCCAGCACGCCGACGCCGTAGGCGAAGAAGCGCAGCGCGCGGCCGGCGGTGATGCGCGAATCGAGCTGGCGTATGCTGCCGGCGGCCGTATTGCGCGCATTGACATATTCCTTCAGGCCGGCGTCGCGCTGGCGTTGGTTCAGGCGTTCGAAATCGGCTTTGTACATCAGCACTTCGCCGCGCACTTCCAGCACCGTCGGCGGCGCCACGCCATCCGGCATGTGCAGTTTCAGGGGAATCGCGCGCACGGTGCGGATATTCGCGGTGACGTTTTCGCCGTTGCTGCCGTCGCCGCGCGTGGCGGCCTGCACCAGGATTCCGTGTTCGTAGCGCAGGCTGATCGCCAGGCCGTCGAATTTGAGTTCGGCCGCATATTCGACGGCGGCGCCGGGAGGCAGCTCCAGTCCGTCGGCCACGCGTTTGTCGAACGCCAGGATGTCCTCGTCGGTGAAGCCGTTGCCGAGCGACAGCATCGGCAGCGCATGGCGCACCTGTTCGAACATCGCCAGCGGCGCGCCGCCCACGCGCTGGGTCGGCGAATCCTCGGTCAGCAATTCGGGATGGGCCTGCTCGAGCTGCTGCAATTCAAGAAACAGGCGGTCGTACTCCGCGTCGGGCACGGTCGGCGCATCGAGCACGTAATACGCGACATTATGGCGCTGCAATTGCTCCCGCAGCGCGGCGGCGCGCGCGGCGGGAGAGTTGGAAGCGGCGTCGGAAGCGGCGTCGGAATCAGGAGCGTGATGCATGGCGAACCGGTCAGGCAGAAAGAGTAGCGAAAACGAAAATGCCGGGATGGATGATTACCCGGCTGATTGCCGTGCGGCGAATCAACTGAAGAGGCGCATCGCGCGGCTGGAGCCGGCCGGAATTTCGGCGGCGTCCATCGCGGCATAGAAGGCCGCGACCTGTTCGGCGATATCGCTGAGCGCGGCTTCGGACAAGGGCTGATTGCTGTCGTCGACCACTTTGCCGCCCAGCCGCATGGCCAGCGACCGGGCGCAGGACACCACGGCGCCGTAACCGTCGCGCGCAAGGCTCACGCGCGGCACGTCCAGCAGCAGGGTCAGGCGGTCGGTGGTCGGCGCGGCCTGGGGCACATTGGTCGACAATGAAAACAGCACTTCGCCCTCGCCGTCCTGCATGACCAGCGTGCCGTCGGTGCGCAGATCGAAGCCCTGGCGCGTCAGGGCCGCCACCAGCGTATTGACTTCCCACGGCGCGCCGTTGGACTGCACGTTCACGCCCAGCTGCACGTCGTGATCGACGATGAACTGATGCAGCGATTGGGCGATGTTGATGATGTCGGCCATGTCCGGAATCTCCGGCTCGGCATTGATGCCGTCGGTAATCTGGCGCAGGCGCATCAAGAGTTCGGAATATTCGAGTTCGGAAAGCGGATTGCTGCGATTGGCCAGCTGCACGCCGACCAGCAAGGCCTGATACACGCCGCCGTGCGCGATTGCTTCCCAGTCGCCGTTGATATGGCGGCCGATGAAATGCACCGGCTTGTTGCCGACATAGCGCAGATTCTGGATCGAGGGCAATATTTTTTCGCCGCGCACTTGCGCTTCCAGCGCGATCGGAATGGTGGCGTCGATCAGATCGTCGACCGGCAGTTCCTTGGCCGGCGTGACCAGCGACGCGAAGGCCGGCTCTTCGGGCAGGGATTCGAAACCGCTCTGGGCTTCCGGCACAAACTCGGTCGCGGTGACGGCAGCGGGCGCGGCGGCCGGTTCGCCGCGTTGCGACGCCTGGGGCGGCTGAGGTTGCGGGGGTTGCTGCGCACGCGAAGGCGTATACGTGTCGCCGCCGTAGGGATCGTCATCCTGCGCTTCGCCCGCGGCAAAAGCGGCGGATTGCAAAGGCCCCTGCGGCTGCATCGGCGCGCCGTAAATGCCCGGTTCCTGGCGCATGTCGGCGCCCTGCCCGTCGGAGGTCATCAGCACGTCGTCATGCGCCGGCGGAAAGGCCCGTTCCAGCGTCTTGCGCGTCTTGTGCTCCTGCCATTTGTTATAGGCGATGACGGCGACCAGGATGACGCCGCCGAGGGCGAACAGGATAATTTGCAGATCCGTCATGACAGCACCGCCGCTACAGGGACGCGGGCAGAAACCATGGCCATGGCCCTGTCCATATCGAAACCGATAGCGCAATCAAGGGGACGTTTTTCAAGGTAAATCATTTCTTCCACATCCTTTAACATTACCGTCAGGCAACCGCCGCATCCGCGAAATGCGCGGCCGATTCCATATCGACCGCCACGATGCGCGACACGCCCTGCTCCTGCATGGTCACGCCGATCAGCTGCTGCGCCATTTCCATTGCAATCTTGTTATGCGAAATGAACAGGAACTGCGTGTGCGCCGACATGCGCTTGACCATGTTGCAGAAACGTTCGGTGTTGGCGTCGTCCAGCGGCGCATCGACCTCGTCCAGCAGGCAGAACGGCGCCGGATTCAACTGGAACATCGAAAACACCAGCGCCGTCGCGGTCAGCGCCTTTTCGCCGCCCGACAGCAGATGGATGGTCGCATTCTTCTTGCCCGGCGGCTGCGCCATGACCTGCACGCCGGAATCGAGAATTTCGTCGCCGGTCATGGTCAGCCGGGCCTGGCCGCCGCCGAACAGGATCGGGAACAACTCCGAGAAATGCTGGTTCACCTTGTCGAACGTGTCCTGCAGCAGGTCGCGCGTTTCCTTGTCGATCTTGTGGATCGCATCCTGCAGCGTATTGATCGCTTCGTTCAGATCGGCGGTCTGCGCATCCAGGAAATTCTTGCGTTCGGACGCCGTCGCCAATTCGTCCAGCGCCGCCAGGTTGACCGCGCCCAGCGCCGCGATCGCATTGCTCAGGCGCGTCACCTCGCCTTGCAGGTAGGACGGCCGCATGTCGTCGGTAAGCTTCTCGGCCAGCGCCGCCTCGTCGGCCTGGGTTTCCGCCAATGCCTGCGCGTACTGTTCGAGGTTCAGACGCGCGGCCTGCTCTTTTAGTTGCAATTCGGTGATGCGATCGCGCTGCGGCTGCAGGCTGCGCTCGGCCTGCATGCGGGCTTCCTCGTGCTGGCGCAGGTTCTGCGACAGCTGGTCCAGCTCGTGGCGGGCGTCCGCCAAGGCGCGTTCCTGATCGCTGCGCTTGTCCAGCAGCGTCTGCAAACCGGCCTGCGCGGCCTGATCGTCCAGGCTTTCCAGTTCCAGATGGCCTTGCTGCATATTGGCGAACAACTGCGCCGCCTGCTCCAGCGCGGTGGCGATGCTGCGCTTCAATTCGTCGATCTTGGCGCGATGCGACTTTTCGGCGAATTCGGCTTCCTGCGCCGCGCGTTCGACTTCGCGCAGGCGCTGGCGCGCATCGTTCAATTGCTGTTCCTTGGAGAGGAAATCGGTCTGGCCGTCTTCGTGGCTTTCCTGCAGTTCGGCCAAGGCCATGTCGAGCTGCTCGAAACGCGCTTCCGATTCGGCCTTGATCTGCTGCTGTTCGGCTTCCTGCGCCTCGATCTCGGCCAGGTCGGCCACGATCTGCGTGCTGCGCTGGTCGAAGCGCTGCTGGATTTCGGACAGCTTCATCACCTCGATCTGCAAGGCGTGCACGGATTGCGTGAAGCCTGCCGCGCGCGTGCGCAGTTCCTGCAGGCTTTGCGTGGCCTGGGTCAGTTGCGCTTCCGAACGCACCGCGCGCGAACGCACTTCATCCAGCAGCATTTGCTGGGCGCGCAATCGCTTGCCGATATTTTCGATTTCCTGCTGCCGCGCCAGCATGCCGTCCTGTTCGGAATCGGCCGCGTAAAAACGCACGCCGGAACGGCTCACCAGATGGCCTTGCGCCGTCACGAAGGCGCCGCCGTGCGGCAATTTGGCGCGGTCGGCGAAGGCGCCGGCGACATCGTCGGCGGCATACACGCCATGCAGCCAATCCTGCATCAGGGCGCGCAGGCCGGGATCGTTGAGTTGCAGCAGATTGATGAAAGGTTTCAGGCCGGCAACTGTTTCAGGCGCCGGCGCGCCGACCGCCGCCGCGGGCGAAAACAGCGCCAGCTTGGCCGGCGGCGCGTCGTTGAAGAAGGCCTTGGCCCAGTCCAGATTCGATACTTCCAGCGCCGACGTGCGTTCGCGCAGCACCGATTCCAGCGCGGTTTCCCAGCCCTGGTCGATATGCAGCTTCTGCCACAGCCGCGGCAGATCCGCCAGTTCGTGCTTCTGCAGCCACGGCGTGACCTTGCCCTGGGTCTGGATGTTTTCCTGCAATTGCCTGAGGGCGCTCAGGCGCGCTTCCAGTTGCGCCAGCGAAGCCGATTCGGCATTGAATTGTTCCTGCGCCGAACGGCGCGCCTGCTCCAGTTGCGGCAGTTGTTCCTGGGCCTGCTCCAGTTGCATCGCGGCCTCTTCCTGCTGCTGCTGCTTTTCTTCCAGTTGCAATTGCAAATTGGACAGGTGCGCGGTGTCGGGCAGGTTCAGGCCGCTTTTTTCCTGCGACAGCCGTTCGCGCCGCACGGCCAGGCCGGCCAGGATATTGGAGGCGTTGCGCTGATGCGCCGATTCCAGTTCGATCTGCTGCTGGCTCTGCATGATGCGCGAGCGCGATTCGGTGGTTTTCAATTGCGCTTCGCGCCATTGCTGCTCCATCTGCGGCAGGCGCTGGTTCAGTTCCTGCACCGCGTTCTGGGCCTGCTCCACGCGCATGGCGTGCTCTTCGAGGAACATCTCGGCTTCAGCCAGTTCGTCCTGCTGCTGCGTGCCCTGGCGCTGCCACTGGTCGCGCTGCGCGGTCAGCGAATTGAGCTGGGCCTGCAGCCGGCTGCGCGATTCGATGACGAATTTGATCTGCGCTTCCAGGCTGCCGATTTCGGCGTTGGTCTGGTACAGCGCGCCCTGCGCCTGATGCATGCGGTCGCCCGCGGAGAAATGCGCCTGGCGCATGTTTTCGAGGCCGGCTTCGACATGGCGCAGCTTGGCGGTCTGTTCTTCCAGATCGATCTGCGCGCGTTCGGTGTCGCGGAAGAATTTTTCCTGTTCGGTCCTGGCTTCGTTTTTGCGCAGCAGCCACAGCAGCTTCTGCTTCTCTTCCTGATCGCCCTGCAGCGTGTGGAATTTTTGCGCGACGGCCGCCTGGGCCTGCAGCTTTTCCAGGTTGGCGTTCAGTTCGCGCAGGATGTCGTCGACCCGGGTCAGGTTTTCGCGGGTGTCGTTCAGGCGGTTTTCCGTTTCGCGGCGGCGTTCCTTGTATTTCGAGACGCCTGCCGCTTCTTCCAGGAAAATCCGCAATTCTTCGGGACGCGCTTCAATGATGCGCGCGATCATGCCCTGGCCGATGATCGCATAGGCGCGCGGACCGAGGCCGGTGCCGAGGAAGATGTCCTGGATGTCGCGCCGGCGCACCGACTGGTTGTTGATGTAGTAAGTGGAGGTGCCGTCGCGCGTGAGCGTGCGCTTGACCGCGATCTCGGCATACTGGCCCCATTGCCCGCCGGCCTTGCCGTCGTCGTTGTTGAACACCAGCTCGACCGAAGAGCGTCCGGCCGGCTTGCGGTGCGTGGTGCCGTTGAAGATGACGTCCTGCATCGATTCGCCGCGCAGCTCGGAGGCCTTGGATTCGCCGAGCACCCAGCGCACCGCATCGATGATATTGGACTTGCCGCAACCGTTGGGACCGACCACGCCGACCAGCTGGCCGGGGACCTGGAAATTGGTTGGATCGACGAAAGACTTGAATCCGGATAATTTAATCGAAGTTAGACGCACGTTATGAGATTTTGTCGTAAAAGGGCATTAAACAATGGTTCATCGCGGCGATCATCGCCCGGAAAGGGCTAATAATAGCATTTCATGTCGCAAAAAAGCCGCTTTCGGCCATGCGATCGGCGCCGGCCGGCCGGGCTTGGCGGCGCGGGTTCCGATGTAACATGCGGTTTTGAAATGGGAAAAGCTTATGGAGCTGCGTGCGCTGCGTTACTTCGTCGAACTGGTCCGCCAGAAAAGTTTTACCGCGGCGGCCGAGCGCATGCATGTGACCCAGCCGACCATCAGCAAGATGATCAAGGCGCTGGAACTCGAAATCGGCGCCCCGCTGCTGCTGCGGGAAAGCCGTCAATTGACGCTGACCGACGTCGGCGAAATCGTCTACCGGCGCGGACTGGACGTATTGGCCGCGCATGCGGAACTGCAGGACGAGCTCAATGAACTCGGCACGATGATGCGCGGCTCCCTCACGGTCGGCCTGCCGCCGATGGGCGGCCCGCTCTTCACGCCGATCGTGGCGGCGTTCCGCCAGCGCTATCCGAATATTGAGTTGAAGCTGTTCGAACAAGGTTCCAAGGCTATCGAAGCGCTGCTGCTGAACGGCGAACTGGAGCTGGGCGTGGTGCTGCAGCCGGTCGATCCGGATATCTTCGAGCTGCTGCCGATCACCAGCCAGCCGCTGTGGCTGATCGCGCAACGCGGTTCGCGCTGGGAACCTGGCAATTCGGAGGGGCAGCCCGCGCCGGTCGCACTGGCCGATCTGCGCGGCGAATCGTTTGTGTTTTATGGCGAAAGTTATGCCTTGAACGACGTCATCCTGAACGCCTGCCGCGCCGGCGGTTTTACGCCCACCATCGTCGGCCGCAGCGGCCAATGGGATTTCATGGCCTCGCTGGTGCAGGCCGGCATGGGCATCGCCTTGTTGCCGATGCCGTATTGCCGGCGGCTCGATCCCGCCGCGTTTATCTGCCGGCCGCTGGTCGAACCGGAAATTCACTGGAATATCGCTATCGGCTGGCGCCGCAATGCGTATTTGTCGCGCGCCGCCCGGGCCTGGCTGGAAGTCGCCCGGGAAACACATGCCAATGACGTACAGCCTTTGGCTTGAGCGCCAAATCAAGCCATCAAACTATTCCGATATGGAATTTATAAAATAAAAATAAGTCATTTTATTTATAATTCCCCCGCTCCTATACTGGCCTGAATTCCACGACATCCTTTTCCGGAGCCGGCCATGTTTGCCATCTTCACCATTGTCATTCCCGTCTTCGCGCTGATCGCGGCCGGTTTCTGCTGCCGCCGCATGAATGTATTCGGCGCGACCGCCGCCGCCGAATTGAATCGTTTCGTGGTCTATCTGGCGCTGCCGGCCCTGCTGTTCGAGACGATCGCCACCACCAAATGGGCGACGCTGAACCAACCGGGCTTTATCGCGGCGTTCGGAATCGGCGTGGCGGTGGTGTTCGGCGCGACGCTGCTGTTGCGCATGCGCGGCGGACGCCATCTGGCCGACTGCGCCATCGACAGCCTGAATGCGGCTTATGCGAATGTCGCCTTTATCGGATTTCCGCTGTGCTTCATGGCGCTCGGCCGGGAAGGCCTGACGGCGGCCATGGTCGCCACCATCATCACGGTCTGCATTCTGTTTGCAATTGCCATCACGATGATCGAATTCAGTTTGCAGCATGAGCAATCGAGCCGGCAATCGAACCGGCAACTGCTGCCGGTATTGCGCAAGGTCGGCGGCTCGCTGTCGCGCAATCCGCTGCTGCTGGCGCCATTGCTGGGCGCGCTGTGGACCACAGGCGGCGCGCCGCTGCCCGATGCGCTGGCATCGATGCTCAAATTGCTGGGCGCCGCGGCCAGTCCTTGCGCGCTGGTGTCGCTGGGCGCTTTCCTGGCGGCCGGGCAAGGCAAGCGCGCGGAGGCAAGATCGAGCGCCAGCGTGCTGGTGTTGTTGAAACTGGTGCTGCAACCGGCCATCACCTGGTTTCTGGCGTTTCATGTGTTTTCGATGCCGCCGGCGTGGGCCAACGCGGCGCTGCTGCTGTCCGCGCTGCCGACCGGCACCGGTCCTTACATGCTGGCCGAGTTGTACCGGCGCGAGGCAGCGGTCACGTCATCGGCGATCCTGGGATCCACCGTGATATCGCTGATGACGCTGGCGCTCTGCCTGGGCTGGATCGCGCGCTAGGCAACGCCGCTTACTCAGCATTACCTGTGAGCTGTTTAATTACCCCCTGGAATCTAGAAGGTTTCCCAGTCGCCTTCGCCGACTGGCGGCGTGGCTTTCGGCTGTGCTCTTGGAGCGATAGCGGCCGGCGGCGCTTTCTGCACAGTGCGTTTGGCCGGCGCCGGCGTACTTACCCGGGCTTTCACGGCCACTGCTGCCGGCTTTGGACGCGCCACAGGCGCCGCGATCGCCGCCACCAGCGCGCCCTCGTCTTCGGCGGCCACCTTGAACGCGGCGACCGATTCCTTCAGCACGCGCGCCTGCTCTTCCAGCGCGCCTGCCGCCGCGGCGGCCTCTTCCACCAATGCCGCATTCTGCTGCGTGACCTGATCCATTTGCGTAATGGCGTCGTTCACTTGCCCGATGCCGTGGCTCTGTTCTTCCGACGCCGACGCAATCTCGCCCATGATGTCGGTGACCCGCTTGACCGCGACCACCACTTCATCCATGGTCGAACCGGCGCGTTCCACCAATGCCGAGCCGCTGTCCACGCGGCTGACCGAATCGTCGATCAGGCCCTTGATTTCCTTGGCGGCCTGCGCGCTGCGCTGCGCCAGGCTGCGCACTTCGGAAGCCACCACCGCGAAGCCGCGGCCCTGTTCGCCGGCGCGCGCCGCTTCCACCGCCGCGTTCAACGCCAGGATATTGGTCTGGAACGCGATGCCGTCGATCACGCCGATGATGTCGGCCATCTTGCGCGAACTTTCCGTAATGCCCTGCATGGTTTCGACCACCTGGCCCACCACCTCGCCGCCGCGCGCCGCGATGTCGGACGCGCTGCCGGCCAGTTGCCCGGCCTGGCGCGCATTGTCGGCGTTCTGCTTGACGGTCGAGGTCAGCTCTTCCATGCTCGACGCGGTTTCCTCCAGCGAGGCCGCCTGCTGCTCGGTGCGCGAGGAAAGATCCATGTTGCCGGCCGCGATTTCGCGCGCGCCCACGTTGATCGAATCGGTGCCCTGGCGTATGCCGACAATCGTGGCCGCCAGATGCTGCTGCATCTGTTTCATCCGGAACAGCAGGCTGGATTGATCCCTGGGGCCGATCTGCACATCCAGGTCCAGGTCTCCACTCGCGATTCTGGCCGCGATCTCGGCGGCATAGGCCGGTTCGCCGCCCAGGCTGCCGAGCACGCTGCGAATCACCAGCATGGTCAATGCCGTCAGCGCGGCGCCGATCAGGCCCAGGCAGATCAGCATTTTGCTCAATGCCGAATACACCGCCGTATCCACCGACTTGATCGAAATGCCGGTGAACAAGGTCCAGCCCCAGGGCTTGAACAGGATCGCGTAAGTCATTTTCGGCTCGGCCACGGTTTCGCCGGGCCGCACGAATGCATATTCGTTATAGGCTTCACCGGTTTCGTGCACTGTCTTGAACTGGTCTTGCATATACAGCCGGCCGGTATTGACGTCCTTATTGTCTTTGGTATTGCGGCCCATGATTTTCGGATTCGGATGCACCAGCGTGACGTAATTTTCGTCGATCACGGTGAAATAACCGTCGGGAACGAAGCGCATCGACAGCAGGCGCGCCTTGACTTCCTCTTGCGCCGCTTCTTTCGTGATTTCGCCGCGGGCCGCCCTGGCCTCATAGTCCTTGACGACGGAAGCGGCGACCTGCACATTCGATTTCAACATGGCCTTGCGCTCTTCGAGCATGACGCCGCGCGTATTCCATGCGGACCAGCCGCCCAGTGTCAGCAGCCCGAGCCACATCAGTCCGAGAATCAGCCATAGTTTCGCGCCCAGGCCCAGGTTTTTCATAGTGCTTGTCCCCTCACATATTATTTTTAATGATTCAAAACGTACTTCATATAAACGCAGCACGTTAGTAATAACGGCAGGCAACACATTTTCTTGAACGGATTCTGCGCTTTTTTTCCGGGATATTCATGTGGCGGCGCAGTATAATGGCGCGCTTCGGCAACGGTACGACCCCGCGCCTTTCTTTTACGTTCCTTCGCTTCCTAGCTCTCGTGAATCCATTACTAGACCAGCTGCAGTCCTATCCCTTCGAAAAACTGAAGCAACTGTTTGCGGACGTCACGCCGAATCCGGCGTATTCGGCGATCAGCCTCGGCCTCGGCGAACCCAAGCATCCGACCCCGCCCTTCATCCAGCAGGCGATGACCGATCATATGCGCGGCCTGGCGACTTATCCGACCACCGCCGGCGGCGATGCGCTGCGCGGCGCGATCGCCGGCTGGCTGGAGCGGCGCTACGGTTTGCCGCCGATCGATCCGGCCACGCAGGTCCTGCCGGTCAATGGCTCGCGCGAAGCCCTGTTCGCGCTGGCGCAGACGGTGGTCGATCCGACCCGGGCTGCCGGCGCGGAACCGGCATTGGTGATGTGCCCGAATCCGTTCTATCAAATCTACGAAGGCGCGGCCTATCTGTCGGGCGCGCAGCCGTATTTCGTCAATTCCGATCCGGCGCGCAACTTCGCGCCCGATTACGCCGCGGTGCCGGCTTCGGTCTGGTCGCGCGTGCAATTGCTGTATGTCTGCTCGCCCGGCAATCCGACCGGCGCGGTGCTGGGACTGGAAGACTGGCGCACGCTGTTCGAACTGTCCGACCGCTACAATTTCGTCATCGCTTCGGACGAATGCTATTCCGAAATCTATTTCAAGCCGGAAGCGCCGCTGGGCGCGCTGGATGCCGCGCAGCAGCTGGGACGCGGCGATTACCGGCGCCTGATCATGTTTTCGAGCCTGTCGAAACGCTCCAACGTGCCGGGCATGCGCTCGGGCTTCGTGGCCGGCGACGCCGCCATCCTGAAGAAATTCCTGCTTTACCGCACTTACCAGGGCGGCGCGATGAGCCCGGTGATTCAATCGGCCTCGATCGCCGCCTGGAACGACGAAACCCACGTGCGGGAAAATCGGGCAAAATACATCGCCAAATTCAATGCCGTCACGCCGCTGTTGCAGGACGTGCTGGAGGTTGCGCTGCCGGACGCCGGCTTTTACCTGTGGGCCAAAGTCGATAAAATCGCGCAGCTCTCGGACACCGAATACGCGCAACGCCTGTATGCCGAATATAATGTGACGGTTTTGCCCGGCAGCTACCTGGCGCGCGAAGCCCATGGCGGCAATCCCGGCAGCCGGCGCATCCGCATGGCGCTGGTGGCCGAAGTCGACGAATGCCTGGAAGCGGCGCAACGCATCGTTGCGTTCACCCGCTCGCTGGCCGCCTGATTTATTTCAACCTCAGCTTCAACTTTAGATAGATAAAAAAATGACACAATCCCTGCAAGTACTACTCGACCAAGCGTGGGAAGACCGCGCCAATTTCTCGCCTAAATCGGCGCCTGCCGAAGTGCGCGAAGCCGTCCAGCACGTGATCGAACAACTGAATAACGGCACGCTGCGCGTCGCGCAAAAAACCGACGGCGCCTGGGTTGTGAACCAATGGGTCAAGAAGGCCGTGCTGCTGTCGTTCCGCCTGGAAGACAATACCCCGATGCCGGCCGGCGCCAACATGCAGTTCTACGACAAAGTGCCGACCAAGTTCGCCAACTACACCGCCGAAGATTTCGCCAAGGGCGGTTTCCGCGTGGTGCCGCCGGCGGTTGCGCGCCACGGCAGCTTCATCGGCAAGAACGTGATCCTGATGCCGTCGTACGTCAACATCGGCGCCTATGTCGATGAAGGCGCGATGGTCGATACCTGGGCCACCGTCGGTTCGTGCGCGCAGATCGGCAAGAACGTCCACCTGTCCGGCGGCGTCGGCATCGGCGGCGTGCTGGAACCGATGCAGGCCAATCCGACCATCATCGAAGACAACTGCTTCATCGGCGCGCGTTCGGAAATCGTCGAAGGCGTGATCGTCGAAGAGAACTCGGTGATTTCGATGGGCGTGTACATCGGCCAGTCGACCAAGATCTACGATCGCGCCACCGGCGAAGTGACCTACGGCCGCGTGCCTGCCGGTTCGGTCGTGGTGTCGGGCAACCTGCCTTCGGCCGACGGCAAGTACAGCCTGTACTGCGCAGTGATCGTCAAACGCGTCGATGCGCAGACCCGCGCCAAGACCGCCATCAACGACCTCCTGCGAGGCGACTGATAGCGAACGCCGCGGCGCCTTAAGCCGGCGCCGCGGCCTGGCTGGCCTCACCTATCCCTCTTCAGCAAATCCCGCAGATCCATACCATGTCCCTACCCACCGCTCCCATCACCGTCTACGGCATCCCGAACTGCAATACCGTCAAGAGCGCGCGGGACTGGCTGGACCGGCATGCCATTGCGTATGCGTTTCACGATTTCAAAAAGGCCGGCGTCAGCCAGGCGCTGGTCGAGTCCTGGCTGCCGCATCTGGGACTGGACGTGCTGATCAACCGCAAGGGCACCACCTGGCGCGCGCTGAGCGACGCGCAGAAGGCCTCCGTGGCCGACGCCGGCCACGCCATCGCGCTGATGATGGCGCAGCCGTCGCTGATCAAGCGGCCGGTGCTGGTCATCGGCGGCAAAGCCCACGCCGGCTTTTCCGAAGCGGCCTATCAAGACATTTTCCAGGTTTCCGGGACCGCGGCATGAGCAATCAAAACAGCAGCAACAGCAACAACAGCGGCGGCAAGACGCTGGCATTGACCGAAAAACTGATCGCCCTTTCGTCGGTGACGCCCGAGGACAAAGGCTGCCAGGCCACGCTGATCGATCTGCTGACGCCGCTCGGCTTTGCCTGCGAAACGATGCAGTCCGGCGAGGTCACGAATTTGTGGGCCCGGCGCGGCACGGCGCAACCGCTGCTGGTGTTCGCCGGCCATACCGACGTGGTGCCGACCGGCCCGGTCGATCAATGGCAATCCCATCCGTTCGCGCCGACCCATCGCGACGGCAAACTGTACGGCCGCGGCGCCGCCGATATGAAGACCTCGATCGCGGCGATGATCGTGGCCGTGGAAGAATTCACCCAGGCCCATCCCGATCACAAGGGATCGATCGGCTTCCTGATCACCAGCGATGAAGAAGGCCCGGCCACCGACGGCACCGTGGTCGTCTGCGACCGCCTCAAGGCGCGCGGCGAACAGCTCGACTATTGCATCGTCGGCGAACCGACTTCGGCCGAAACGCTCGGCGACATGATCAAGAACGGCCGCCGCGGCACCATGTCCGGCAAGCTGACCGTCAAGGGCATCCAGGGCCATATCGCCTATCCGCAACTGGCCAGGAATCCGATTCATCTGGCGGCGCCGGTACTGGCGCAGCTGGTCGCCGAAAAATGGGACGACGGCAACGAATACTATTTGCCGACCTCGTGGCAGATGTCGAATATCCACGGCGGTACCGGCGCCTCGAACGTGATCCCGGGCGAGCTCGTGATCGATTTCAATTTCCGCTTTTCGACCGCCAGCACGGTCGAAGGCCTGCAGCGGCGCGTGCACGCCATCCTCGATGCGCACAGCCGCGCCGGCGATTGGGAATACGACCTGAAATGGACCGTCGGCGGCTTGCCGTTCCTGACGCCGCGCGGCAATCTGAGCAGCGCGCTGGCCGACGCCATCCTGGCCGAAACCGGCGTCAGCACGGAACTGTCGACCACCGGCGGCACTTCGGACGGCCGCTTTATTGCGCAGATCTGCCCGCAGGTGATCGAATTCGGCCCGCCCAACGCCAGCATCCACAAGATCGACGAGCACATCGAACTGCGTTTCATCGATCCGCTCAAGAATATCTACCGCCGCACGATGGAAAACCTGCTGCTGTGACGGCATCGGGATGCAATCAGGATTCACAGGATTCAATCAAGATTCAGCCAATAAATTCAGTCAATAAAGCGCGCGGATGACGCCCAAGACAACCAAGCGCCGGATTCCCCGGCGCCTTCCAAACCATCGCTCTCTTTCAGGTCCCGCCATGACGCCTCAACAATTTTCCACCATCCGCGATCTGCTGCGCTACGCCGTCACCCGCTTCAACGGCGCCAAACTGTTTTTCGGCCACGGCAGCAGCAACGCGCTGGATGAAGCCGCCTACCTGATCCTGCACACGCTGCATTTGCCGCTGGATCAACTGGAGCCGTTCCTCGACGCGCGCCTGCTGCCCGACGAATGCGACGCCGTGCTGCGCGTGATCGAAAAGCGCGCCGTGGAGCGCGTGCCGGCGGCCTACATCACCAACGAGGCCTGGCTCGGCAGTTACCGCTTTTATGTCGACGAGCGCGTCATCGTGCCGCGCTCGTTCATCGCCGAGCTGATTCCGGAACAGTTTTCGCCCTGGCTGCTGCTGGGCAACAATCTGGGCCATATTCTCGATCTGTGCACCGGCTCGGCCTGCCTGCCGATCCTGCTGGCCGACGCCTTTCCCGACGCGCACATCGATGCCGTCGACATTTCGCCCGATGCGCTGGCGGTGGCGCGCCGCAATGTCGACGACTATGCCTTGCAGGAGCGCATCACGCTGGTGGAATCGGATCTGTACGGCAAACTGCCGCCGCAAAAATACGATTTGATCATCAGCAATCCGCCCTACGTCAATTCGGGATCGATGGACAAGCTGCCGCGGGAATACCGGCATGAGCCGTCGCTGGCGCTGGCCGGCGGCGCCGACGGCATGGATCTGGTGCGCAAGATCGTCGAAGGCGCCAAACAGCGCCTGAAGCCGGAAGGCGTGCTGATCGTCGAAATCGGCAATGAGCGCGCGCATGCGGAAGCGGCCTTTCCCGACATGGAACTGACCTGGATCAGCACCAGCGCCGGCGACGACATGGTCTTCCTGCTGACCGCGGACCAATTGAAATAAATACCTTAGATTAAAGACAGAAATCAGATGATTCGTTTTCAACAAGTAAGCCTGATGCGCGGCGTGAAGCCGCTGCTGGAATCCGTCGACGTCACGCTGAATCCGGGCGACAAGATCGGCCTGATCGGCGCCAACGGCGCCGGCAAATCGAGCCTGTTCGGATTGTTGCGCGGCGAGCTGCATGCCGATGCGGGCGAAATCGATTTCCCCGCCAAATGGCGGCTGGCGTACGTGGCGCAGGAAACCCCGGCGCTGGACCGGCCCGCGCTGGAATACGCCATCGACGGCGACGTCACGCTGCGCAAGCTGGAAGCGCAACTGGCGCAGCTGGAAAGCGAACCCGAAAGCGCGGCCAACGGCATCCAGATCGGCGAACTGCACAGCGCGCTGGCCGACGCCGATGCCTACACCGTGCAATCGCGCGGCGAGCAATTGCTGCTGGGCCTGGGCTTCTCGCTGGACCAGATGCAGCAGCCCGTGGCCAGCTTCTCCGGCGGCTGGCGCATGCGGCTCAATCTGGCGCAGGCGCTGATGTGCCCGTCCGACCTGCTGCTGCTGGACGAACCCACCAACCATCTGGATCTCGATGCGATCATCTGGCTGGAAGAATGGCTGAAGCGCTACCCGGGCACGCTGGTCATCATTTCGCACGACCGCGATTTTCTCGATGGGGTGGTGAACGTGATCGTGCAGATCGACGAGCGCAAGCTGAAACGCTACTCCGGCAATTATTCCTCGTTTGAACGGCAGCGCTCGGCGCAAATGATTCTGGCGCAGGGCGCGCTGGAAAAGCAGGCGCGCCAACGCGCGCATCTGGAATCCTTCGTCAATCGTTTCAAGGCGCAGGCCAGCAAGGCGCGCCAGGCGCAGAGCCGCATGAAGGCGCTGGCCAAGATGGAGGAATTGGCGCCGCTGCGCGCGGCGGCCGAATTTTCGTTCGAATTCCGCGAGCCGTTGAATGCGCCAAATCCGCTGCTGGTGCTGGAAGACGTGAATGCCGGCTACAAGATCGTGAATCCTGCCGATGACTCCGTCCAGGAAAAACTGATCGTCGGCGACATCAATTTTTCGCTGCAGATCGGCCAGCGCATCGGCCTGCTGGGCGTCAACGGCGCCGGCAAATCGACGCTGATCAAAACCATCGCCGGCGACCTGCAGCCGCTGAACGGCGAAGCCATCATCGGCAAGGGCCTGTCGATCGGTTATTTCGCCCAGCACCAGGTCGAAATGCTGCGCCACGACGAATCGCCGCTCTGGCATCTGGCCAAGATCGCCCCGACCGTGCGCGAACAGGAACTGCGCAATTTCCTCGGCAGCTTCAATTTCCCCGGCACCATGGTGACCAGTTCGATCGCGCCGTTTTCCGGCGGCGAAAAAGCGCGGCTGGCGTTGGCGCTGATCGTCTGGCAGCGGCCCAACCTGCTGCTGCTGGACGAACCGACCAACCATCTGGATCTGGAAACGCGCGAAGCGCTGACGATGGCGCTGGCGCAATTCGAAGGCACGCTGGTGGTGGTATCGCATGACCGGCATTTGCTGCGCGCCACCACCGACCAGTTCATCATCGTGGCCGACGGCAAGCTGCAGCCGTTCGACGGCGATCTGGACGATTACAAGGACTGGCTGTTCAAGACCAAGCTCGGCAAGGGCACGACCGTGCTGCCGGCGGTCAACAAGCAGGACGAATTGCCGCAGGCGTCGCCGGTGGCAGCGCATTCCGCCATCGACCGGCGCGATCAGAAAAAAATCGATGCCGAGCTGCGCCAGCGCATTTCGGCCCAGCGCAAACCGATTGAGGCGCGCCTGAAACGGGTGGAAGAAAAGATTGCGAAACGCAATGCGCAGATGGCCGAAATCGACGCCAGATTATCGGATCAGTCGATTTACGAAAGCAGCAGGAAAGCCGAGCTCAAGACAGTGCTGACGGATCAGACCTATTACAAAAAGGATCTGGAGCAACTGGAGACGGAATGGCTGAAGGAACAGGAAGCGCTGGAAGCGGTGGGCGGGGTCTGACCGGGGCTTTATACGGGTCTGATATGGGATCGATGCAACCCGGAATCATGGCTTTTTCGTAAGCCGGCGCGCGCGATCTTTACAAACTTTTAGCGCTGATATTGCAGCAAAATAACAACAGCGTGGCGGTTTTAACGGCGCGGCCGGTAGATATCCTGGCCGACTTCGTTGATCTGGCGCCGCAGTTCGCGCCGTTCGTCCGGGCTGAGGCGGCCGGAATGATGTTCCGCATTGCCCTGTTGAGTGCTATCTTCACGCTGTTCGAAACGATTGGTGGTAAAGGACGCGCGTTCGGCCTGCTGATGTGGACCGACCTGCCGCGGCGGCACATTGGAACGATCCGGCTGAGCAATTGCGGCGGCGCTGCAAGACAGCAGAACCATCGTCAAGAGTGTTTGTCTGATACCCATCATAAATTGCGATTCCAGGCCCGAAGACGCTAAATTAAACGCCACAGGCGCATTGTATTCCTCGATATTCCGACGTATAAGATTATTCAGGTAAGCTGTGTAACTCTTTGTAATCTTTTCGTCCGGATAGTGAGTCATCTGTCTTTCTAACGTTACCATAACGACATGAATACTAACAATATAACCGCGCAAGTTCCACAGGCCAAAATACTCGTTGTCGACGATGATGTGCGCCTGCGAGACCTGTTGCGCCGCTATTTGACCGAACAGGGTTTCAACGTTATTACCGCCGAAAACGCCACCGCGCTGAACAAGCTCTGGATCCGCGAACGCTACGATTTGCTGGTGCTGGATTTGATGCTGCCGGGCGAAGACGGCCTCTCGATTTGCCGCCGCCTGCGCGGCGCCGGCGACCAGACGCCGATCATCATGCTGACCGCCAAGGGCGAGGATGTGGACCGCATTATCGGCCTCGAAATGGGCGCCGACGATTACCTGCCGAAGCCTTTCAATCCGCGCGAGCTGGTGGCGCGCATGAACGCCGTGCTGCGCCGCAAGGGCGCCGACGAACTGCCGGGCGCGCCTTCCGAAACGCCGCAGACTTTCACCTTCGGCGATTTCGAACTGGATCTCGGCACGCGCTCGCTGCGCAAGAACGGCGAACCGGTGCCGCTGACGACCGGCGAATTTTCCGTGCTGAAGGTTTTCGCGCGCAATGCGCGCCAGCCGCTGTCGCGCGAAAAACTGATGGAACTGGCGCGCGGCCGCGAATACGAAGTGTTCGACCGCAGCCTCGACGTGCAGATTTCGCGGCTGCGCAAACTGGTCGAACCGGACCCATCCAATCCTCTGTACATCCAGACTGTCTGGGGCCTGGGCTATGTGTTCATTCCGGAAGGCAAACCGCGCTAAAAAGCGCCATCACCTTAGTTAGACAACACATCAATGCGTCATATCAAACGCCGGCTGGAATGGATACGCAACGGCCTGTTCTGGCGCACCTTCATTCTGTTGACCTTCCTGACCACCGCCAGCATGGTGGCCTGGTTCGCCAGCTACAGCATCGTCGAACGCGGCCCGCAATCCGAACAGCTGGCCGCGCAGATCGTCTCCGTGGTCACCATCACGCGCGCCGCGCTGACCCATTCGGCGCCGGAAATGCGGCGCGAACTGCTGTTCGACCTGGCCAGCAATGAAGGCATCCGCATCTATCCCCGCGAAGAAACCGACACCGTTCAGGAACCCGAGGACAACGTCTTCCTGACGACGCTGCGCGACCATGTCAAACAGGCGCTGGACGAAGACACCCGCTTCGCTTCCAGCGTCAACGGCGTCAACGGTTTCTGGATCAGCTTCCGCATCGAAGACGACGACTATTGGCTGATGCTCGACCGCGGCCGCATCAACAGTACCACCGGCCTGCAATGGCTGGGATGGGGCTCGATCGCACTGTCTCTCTCGCTGATGGGCGCGGCCTTCATTTCGACCCTGATCAACCAGCCGCTGGCGCGCCTGACCGCGGCCGCGCGCGCCATCGCCAAAGGCGCCCGGCCCGACACGCTGCCTGAAGCGGGCCCCACCGAAATCCGCGAGGCAAATCGCAGTTTCAATCAGATGGTGGCCGACCTGGAACGGGTCGAATCGGACCGAACGCTGATCCTGGCGGGCATTTCGCACGATTTGCGAACGCCGCTGGCGCGCATGCAACTGGAAGTCGAACTGGCGCATCTGAGCGAGGAAGCGCGCGCCGGCATGCAGGCCGATCTGGTGCAGATGGACGCCATCATCGGGCAATTCCTCGATTACGCCAAACCCTCCGATCCCGGCAATTTCGAAGTGGTCGACCTCTCTGCGCTGATTGCCGACGCCGCGGCTGCCGCCAGCCGCGCCAGCACCGTGCACGTGACTTCGCACATTGCCGACAACGTCAACGTAATGGGCATCGGCACCGAACTGCAGCGCGTCACCTTGAACCTGATCGAAAACGCGCGGCGCTACGGCAGGAAGGCCGGCGACGAATTCACCGAAATGGAAATCAGCTGCCGCACCGAAGGCAGCAATGCCGTCGTCGAGATCCTCGATCACGGCGACGGCGTGCCGGAAGCCGATATCGACCGCCTGCTGCGCCCGTTCACCCGGCTCGACAGCGCCCGCGGGCAGGCCAACGGCGCCGGCCTGGGCCTGGCGATCGTCAACCGCATCATCTTGCGCCACAAAGGCAAGCTGATCCTGCGCAACCGCGAAGGCGGCGGGCTGATGGCGCGCATCACGCTGCCGCTGCCGGACCGCCCAAGGGCGCCGCGCCGCAATACCAATCATGCTGCCCCGAAGGAGCAAACCGCATGAAGCGCATGCAATCGACGCCGCTCGCCGGCACGGCCTTGATGCTCATTGCCGCCGGCATGCCGATGTGGCTGGCCGCGCCTCCGGCCAGCGCCGACGCCGTGGTCGACCGCAATTTCGGCATGACGCGTCCGCAAGGCGCGCCCGCATCCCCGTCGCCGCAGTCGCTGTTTTCCGCCGCCGGACGCAAGCCGATCGAGACCGCGTCGAAACCGTCGCTTCCGGACGATGCCGGGACCGACCAGCATGGTTCGTATTCGGTGGATATGGTGAGTCCGACGATGTACAGCAAAAACATCGTCTACGTGACGCCGTTCCCGCTGCCGCCGCATGTGAACGCGCGCGTGACGATCAATAGCGTTTCATGGAAGTACGGCACCAGGACGCAGCCCAGCGGCTTTGAAGCGGCGCTGTGCTGGAAAGACAGCAAGACCTGCATCAACGTGAGCCGCTATGCCAGCGGCCAGAGCAACGATTTCAACGGCCGCGATGCCATGCAGCCTTTCCTGATGCAATTCCAGGTTGCCGGCACGGGCACGCTATCGCCGCCGGTGGTGGGCGATTCGGCGCAGATCATCGTGAACTACCGCATCTGGCCGCAGTAAGCGCCGATTAAGCGCTGTGAGCGGCCCAATCGCCGGACTGCGATGCTCGACGTACTGAAGTACGCCTGCGCTTCTCATCCAATGCTTGAACCGCTCACAACACTTACTCGACACTCACTTATTTAAATCAATCTATTCAGTCGATTTCATCTCTGATGCGTTGCAGCGCTTCGTCGATGCGTTCCACCGCGATCACCTTCAATCCTTCGATTTTCTGCTTCGGCGCGTTTGCCTTCGGGATCATCGCGATCGAAAAACCCAGCTTGGCGGCTTCCCGCAAGCGTTCCTGGCCGCGCGGCGCAGGCCGGATTTCACCCGCCAGCCCCACTTCGCCGAACACCACCAGCCCGCGCGGCAAGGGCTTGCTGCGCATGGAGGAATTGATGGCCAGCAGCACCGCCAGGTCGGCCGCCGGCTCGGTGATCTTGACGCCGCCGACCGCGTTGATGAAGACGTCCTGATCGAATGCCGCGATGCCGGCGTGCCGATGCAATACCGCCAGCAGCATCGCCAGCCGGTTCTGCTCAAGCCCGACCGACAGCCGGCGCGCGTTCGGCACATGCGAACTGTCCACCAGCGCCTGGATTTCGACCAGCAGCGGACGCGTCCCCTCCTGCGTGACCATCACGCAGGAACCGGGCACCTGGTTTTCGTGCTGCGAGAGGAAGAGCGCGGAAGGATTCGACACGCCCTTCAAACCCTTTTCGGTCATGGCGAAGACGCCCAGTTCGTTGACGGCGCCGAAGCGGTTCTTGACCGCCCGCACCAGCCGGAAACTCGAATGCGTGTCGCCCTCGAAATACAGCACGGTATCGACTATGTGTTCCAGAACGCGCGGCCCCGCCAGCGCGCCTTCCTTGGTGACATGGCCGACCATGATGATGGTGATGCCCGACATCTTGGCCGCGCGCGTCAGTTGCGCGGCGCATTCGCGCACTTGCGCAACGGACCCCGGCGCCGACGACAAGGCATCCGAATACATGGTCTGGATCGAATCGATCACCACCACTTCCGGCTTGTGTTCAGTCAGCGTGCCGAGGATTTTTTCCAACTGGATTTCGGCCTGCAATTTCAGCTCGCCGGCCTCCACCGCCAGCCGCTTGGCGCGCATCGCGATCTGCGCGCCGGACTCTTCGCCGCTGACGTAAAGCACCTTCTTCAGGCGCGCGATATTGGCCAATGCCTGCAGCAGCAGCGTCGATTTTCCGATGCCCGGATCGCCGCCGATCAGCACCACGCCGCCCGGCACCAATCCGCCGCCGAGCACCCTGTCGAATTCCTCGATGCCGGTGCCGAAGCGCGGCACGTCGATCGCCTCGATATCGGCCAGGCTGAGGACCGGCGCCGTTTGCGCCAGGCCCTGATGCGTGTTCGAAAACCGGTTGCCGCCGTTCTCGATAATGGTTTCGACCAGCGTATTCCAGGCGCCGCAGGCCGGGCATTTGCCGGCCCATTTATTGCTGATGTCGCCGCATTCGCTGCAGGTGTAATTCGTTTTTGCTTTCGCCATTGGATTCGTTTCGGATGTTTTCGTTGGCCGTCAGGCGTTGTTCTGTTCAATCTGTTCGATATGGACGCGCGCGGCCAATGCGCACATCAATTCATAGCCGATGGTGCCGGCGGCGTTGGCGACTTCGTCGATCGGCAGGCCTTCGCCCCACAATACGACCGGGCTGCCGACGGCCGCATCGGCAATGCCGCTCAGATCGACCATCAGCATATCCATGGAAATACGCCCCAGCGTGGAGGTGCGCACGCCATTGACCAGCACCGGCGTGCCGGTGGGCGCATGGCGCGGATAACCGTCGGCATAGCCGCAGGCCACCACCCCGATGCGCATCGGCTGCGGCGCGACGAAGCGGCTGCCGTAACCGACCGCATCGCCGGCATCCAGATTCTGCACGCCGATGATTTCGCTGCGCAATGTCATTGCCGGCAGCAGATCGAATTCGGCCGCGGCGCGGCTGCATGGCGTGCCGCCGTACAGCATGATGCCGGCGCGCACCCAATCGGCCGCGGCTTCGGGATGCAGCAGATCGGCCGCCGAATTGGCGACGCTGCGCTGCCCCGGCAAATCCTGCGCGCCCTCGGCAAAGTTCGTCAATTGGCGCGCCAGCGGCAGCGCCGGGTTATCGGCTTCGTCGGCATTGGCCAGATGGGTGATCAGCGCAATCCCGCGCACGCCGGCGATCCTGCGCAGCCGCGCATGCGCATCATGATAGATCGCGGGCTTGAAGCCGAGCCGGTTCATGCCGCTGTTCATCTTCAGGTGCACGTCCAGTTGGGCGCCGGCCGGCAAAGCCGTTTCGAGCAGCGCGATCTGTTCCTCGCAATGCACCACCACCTGAAATTCGTGCTGCACCGCCACAAGCAGATCGGCCTTGTCGAAAAAACCTTCGAGCAGCAATACCGGCTTGCGCCAGCCCAGTTCGCGCAGGCGTACGGCATAATCCGGTTCGATCAGGGCCAGCCCGTCGGCATCGGCGAAACCCCGCATGCCGCGCGCGAGGCCATGTCCATATGCATCGGCCTTGACCACCGCCCATACCTTTGCGCCGCCCGCCTGCCGGCGCGCCACCGCAAGATTGTGGCGCAGCGCGGAAATATCAATGGTCGCTACCAGGGGTCTAGGCATAAATTATCGCGGTCGAAATGTATCAATAAAAATCGGTGCTTGCCTGTGCTGCGGCATGCATGCCAGCATAAGCGGTCGTACGCGGGGGAAAACCCGGTAGCGGGCCGGGACCCGCAGCGCTATTTTACCTATAACGCCCTCATGCATTATGAATAGTGCCCAGAACACAAGCCAGTCATATTTTCATGGTATAAAGCAGGCCAATGCACTTTTTTCAGACTCAACAACGGATGAATCGCGGTTTCTACACCATCATAGCGGCACAGTTTTTTTCGTCGCTTGCAGATAATGCCTTGCTGATCGCAGCAATCGCGTTGCTGACGCAAATGCATTCTCCCGAGTGGATGACGCCGCTGCTGAAGCTGTTCTTTGTCCTGTCCTATGTTGTGCTGGCGGCATTCGTCGGCGCATTCGCCGACGCCCTGCCGAAAGGCCGTGTCATGTTCATCACCAACATGATAAAAATCCTCGGCTGCGGCATGATGTTTTTCCATGTCCATCCCCTGATCGCCTACGGCGTCGTCGGCTTCGGCGCGGCGGCCTACTCGCCGGCGAAGTACGGCATCCTGACCGAGCTGCTGCCGGCTGAAAAACTGGTCGCCGCCAATGGCTGGATCGAAGGCCTGACCGTCTCCTCGATCATCCTCGGCACTGTCATGGGCGGCGCGCTGCTCAACGAACATATCGCCGATGCGCTGCTGTATACCTATCTGCCGCGCGTCGGCATCACTTTCGAGGCGTCGACTGAAGCGGCGCTCTGCATCATTACCCTGATCTACATTCTCGCGGCGGTATTCAATCTCCGCATTCCCGATACCGGCGCGCGTTATGCCCATCAGCAGCGCAATCCGGTCAAGCTGATCATCGACTTCGCCAATTGCTGCAGCGTATTGTGGAAAGACAAATTGGGCCAGATCTCGCTGGCGGTCACCACCCTGTTCTGGGGCGCGGGCGCCACCTTGCAGTTCATCGTCCTGAAGTGGGCCGAACACTCGCTCGGCATGCCGCTCGGCAAGGCCGCCATTTTGCAGGGCGTGGTTGCGGTCGGCGTGGCCATCGGCGCGGTCGCGGCGGCGCATTTCATCCCGTTGAAGAAATCGCTGTCGGTGATGCCGCTGGGCATTGCAATGGGCATGGTGGTGATGGCGATGACGCTGGTGCATTCGGTCTGGATCGCCTATCCGCTGCTGGTCATCATCGGCGTGCTGTCGGGATTTTTCGTGGTGCCGATGAATGCCCTGCTGCAGCATCGCGGCCACGTGCTCATGAGCGCCGGACATTCGATCGCGGTACAGAATTTCAACGAGAACCTGTCCGTGCTGTTCATGCTGGTGCTGTATGCGTTCATGATCAAGGCGCATCTGAATATCAACATGATCATCGTCATGTTCGGCATATTCGTCGCCGGCACCATGTATTTCGTCATGCGCCTGCATGCCAGGAATCAGCGCGAATTCGATACGGTCGCCCTGATCGGCGAACACAAGCACTGATCCAAACGGTTTCCGGCGTCAGCGCACGCCGATCGTAATTCTCTCGGCCGCCAGCGTGCGCCAGTTTTCCGGAACGATAAAGCCGCGGCTGGCCTCCAGCACCATGCCCGGGCTTGCGTCCGAAGCATTCATTACCGCGACCAGCACCGGCGCCGGATCGCTTGCGAAGGACGCGGCCAGCGCCAGTTGCAGTCGTGCCGGCGTCAAGGTCATCGCCAGCGGCGACTGCGTCGGCGCCAGCCACTGCAGTCGCGGCAGGATGACGTAGCGCGCATCGGCGTATTCCGGATCGGCGGCAAGTTCATCGCCTGTCCGCCAAAAACCGCGGCAATGATCGGATGCGACCCCCATCGCTTCCGGCAGCACGACAGCCGCGTCGCGATAGAACAGCCATCCCTTGACCAGGGCCTGCGCATGGGAAACGGGCAGCGGCAGATAGGCGGCAGCGGCCGGATGATGCGAGAGGCGCAATTGCCGATCCATGATTTTGCTCATTTTTGCGCCCAGCGTATCGGCCAGGTTCGGTCCGACAAAACATTCCGCCTGCGGCGCGCTGCGCTGCGATTCCAGCAAATAGAATTTGGTCGCGAATTCCCAGTGGATCAGCGCGCCGCCGCCGGCGCCGGCATCGTGCAGCAGATAATCGAATTCGCCGATGGTCGCGTTGGCGCCGGCGCGCACCTGAAGATTGGTGGCGAAAAGGCGTCCCTGCAGTTGCAGATAAAACGCCAGCAGCTTTTCGGCGTAGCGGCCCAGCCGCGCGGTCGGGCGCGCATCGACCAGCGCATGCAGCGCCGCCGGATCGGCATCCAGCGTGCGCAGCCAGGCGTCGACATCCATATCGTCCGCCATGCCATTGAGCACCGCGATGGCGCCATGCCAGCGCGGCGCCAGGGGATCGAACAAATTGGGCGCCGTCAGCAGCCAGGCCAGCGCGCGCACATGCTGATCGCGCAAATGGCCATGGCGACTATGGAATTGCGTTTGAAACGCGGTGAACGATTTATGCAGGATCGGAGGCATCGGCGGCCTGCAGGCCCGTCAACAGGCAAAGATCGTCCCAGGCCCCGCGTTTATCGGCGGGATTGCGCAACAGATGCGCCGCATCATAGGTGACCAGCAGCGGTAGATCGCCCATGCGATGCAAACGGCCGCGCAGGGATTCGAAGCTGGCATTTTCGGCGTCGGCGCCGGCAGTTTCGCGCCGGTTGCCGCTTAATTCCAGCGCAATCGACGCGCCCATTGCAATCAGCACCGATGGCTGCTGCGCGGCGATTTGCGCCGGCAGGCCGGCAAGATCGCCCTGCGCGCCGGCTTCTTTGCGCAGGCCGAGCGCCAGCAGAATATTATCGAACAGCTCTTCCGAACCCTGTGCGGCAGAAGCCCGCGCAACGAACAGATAGCGCGCCGTATCGTGTACGTCGGCGTTGGCGCACAAGGTCAGTACGGTCTTGACCGGCGCCGCGCCGGCCTGGGGCGCAGCGTCTTCCCAGGCCGCATTGCCGGCGGCCGCCGGCGCGGCGGAAACGCGCGTGGCGGTTGCGGGCGCGATGGCTGCAGGCGCGACGGTTTCCAGCGGCTGATCCGGCATCAGGCTGCGCCGGAGCCAGAGCGGCCCGACGCCGATTTCTTCGAGCACGGCCATCCTGTGCGCCAAAGTGGCGGAATCGATCTGGAGGGTCATAGCGCTATCGTCATCATGATGGCGTCCTCGCGTTGCGCATCCCCGACGGGATAATAATTTTTGCGGCGGCCGATTTCGCGAAAACCGAAACGGCTATAGAAGGCCAGCGCCTGACGGTTCGATACGCGGACTTCCAGCAACATCGTTTTCAGATTGTGCCGGCGCGCGAGCTTGACCGCTTCATGCATCAATCTCTGCCCATAGCCTTGATGCTGCGCCTCGGCATCCACACTGAGATTGAGCAGATGCGCTTCGTCGACCACCCGCATCATCAGGAAATAGCCCAGCAGCCGGCCGGCGGCGTCCCGCAGCAAATGCGCGTCATAGGCGCTGCTGAGCGAATCCTCGAAATTTCCGTAGGTCCAGGGATGGGAGTACACCCGCTGCTCGATCGCCATGACCTCTTCGATGTCCGCCTTGCGCATCGCGGCGCAGACGAGTTCGGCGCTTTCGGCCAACGCGCTCATGCGGAAGCCTTCGCCAGACGTTCGGCGGTAGTGAATGCGATCTTGTTGCGCAGGTAAAACGGCTGCGCCTGCTCCAGCGGAACCAGGCCGCCATTGGCGGCGGCGGCGCGTCCCAGGACGGCGATCTGCCGCGCGGACGGCATGATCGCCGGCTGGCGGCCGGCAAGCACATTGAATGCCGGCGCGGCGAATGCATCGGCATAGGCGCTCAGGCCGTTGCCGCAGGCCAGCGGCGCGCCGGCCGGCGTTACCAGTCCGGCCGCGGACAAGGTCGGCGCGGTCACGGCATGCCAGGCGGCGCCGGCGTAACGGTATTGCGCCCAATAGACTTCGCCCATGCGCGCATCCAGAATCGCCAGCACGTCCAGCGCGCCGGACGCTTCATGACAGGCCTGCGCCATCGCTTCCAGCGTCACGACCGGCGCAACCGGCAGATCGGCGCCGAACGCCAGCCCCTGTACCACGCCGCATGCAGTACGCACACCGGTGAAAGAACCGGGGCCGACGCCGAAAGCGATGGCGTCGCATTGCGCCAGCGTGACGCCGGCCTCCCGCAGCAAATCCTGCACCATCGGCAGGATTGCTTCGGAATGGGTATGCACGCCGGCCGATTCACGGCTGAACAGGCCGCGCTCGTTCAGCAGCGCGGCGGAGGCGACTTCGGTGGAGGTTTCTATGGCGAGGATCGTGGACATCCGCGTATTTTACCCTCTCCTGTCCCGTGCGATGACGGCTGGCGGCCACCGGTGCATTGCGTTGAGAGTAAAATACCGCGCATGACCTTTTTCAGACTCGACGCAGACAACTGGCAAGCGCTGGCGCAGTCCATTTCCCGCGATGAATGGGTGGTGGCATGCCTGTGCGCGCAATGGTGCGGCAGTTGCCGCGAATACGAAATCGCCTTCGCCCAGTTGGCCGAACGCCATCCGCAGCACCGCTTCGTCTGGATCGATATCGAAGACCAGGCCGACGTGGTCGGCGATTTCGACGTCGAAAACTTCCCGACGCTGCTGATCCAGCGCGGCGCCACGGTGACATTTTTCGGCGCCATGGAACCGGAAATCCGGCTGGCCGAACGCATCTTTACCACGCATCTTCAGAAATCCGAGGAAGAACTGCGGGCCGATGCCGTATCCAATGCGCAACATCGCGAGTGGCAGCATGAGATCGAACTGGGCCGCCGGCTGCGCGAAGCGATTGGCGACGCGGCGGCCTGATCACTGCTTTCAAGGCCCAAAACCCTCCTAAAAATCCGGTTTTACCCCGCAAACGCTTGTTAATTATGCGGCCGCAATGTAAAGTCGAGGGTTTATTTAATCCGGCACCAACCTCTTTTATGGCTTTATTCGTTCACAAGTACGGCGGTACGTCGATGGGCTCGACCGAGCGCATCAAAAATGTCGCAAAACGCATTGCCAAATGGCACGATGCGGGTCATCAGATTGTCGTCGTGCCGTCGGCCATGTCGGGCGAAACCAATCGCCTGATCGGCCTGGCGAAGGAAATCATGCCGCAGCCGGACCAGCGCGAACTGGACATGCTGGCGTCGACCGGCGAACAGGCCTCGGTGGCCCTGCTGGCGATGGCGCTGATCGCCATCGGCAAGAATGCCGTTTCGTATGCCGGCTGGCAAGTGCCGATCAAGACCGATTCCGCGTTCACCAAGGCGCGCATCCGCTCGATCGACGACACCAGGATCCGCAACGACCTGAATGCCGGCAAGGTCGTCATCGTCACCGGATTCCAGGGCGTCGATGAAGAAGGCAATATCACCACCCTTGGCCGTGGCGGCTCGGATACCTCGGCGGTCGCCGTGGCGGCGGCCATGAAGGCCAGTGAATGCCTGATTTATACGGACGTCGACGGCGTCTACACGACCGACCCGCGCGTGGTCAGCGAAGCGCGCCGCCTGAAGACGGTAACATTTGAAGAAATGCTGGAAATGGCGTCGCTGGGCTCGAAAGTCCTGCAGATCCGTTCGGTTGAATTCGCCGGCAACTACAAAGTGCCGACACGGGTCCTGTCGTCACTGACCGATCCGCTGATTGCGCTGGAAGAAGAAGCCAATTCCGGCACCCTGATTTCGTTTGAGGAAGACAGCAACATGGAACAAGCCACCATTACCGGGATCGCGTTCAGCCGCGACGAAGCCAAAATCACCGTGCTGGGCGTGCCTGACCGTCCGGGCATCGCCTACCAGATCCTGGGTCCGGTGGCCGACGCCAACATGGAAGTCGACATGATCATCCAGAACCAGTCGGTCGACAACAAGACCGATTTCACGTTCACGGTATCGCGCGCCGACTACGCCCGCGCCAGCGACGTCCTCAACCGCACCCGTGACAGCATCGGCGCCGCCTCGATCGTCGGCGACACCAAGGTGTCGAAGGTTTCGGTAGTCGGCGTGGGCATGCGCAGCCACGTCGGCATTGCATCGCAGATGTTCCGCACGCTGTCGGAAGAAGGCATCAATATCCAGATGATTTCGACCTCGGAAATCAAGATTTCGGTGCTGATTGACGAAAAGTACATGGAATTGGCGGTGCGCGCCCTGCACAAGGCGTTCGACCTGGAAAGCGGCGACCCGGCCGCCGGTGACCGCATCGACGCCTGAGGCGGCGCGCATAGCGACGCATAAGCGACAACAAGGCGTTGATATTTGTGTGAAGTCCGGTTGACCGGGCAGCGCTGAAAAGATATCATGCCTGACTTTACTGCAGCGAGAGTTTTCGCCGTCAGTGTGGAGACGTGGCCGAGTGGTCGAAGGCACTTCCCTGCTAAGGAAGCATATGGGCTTAAACCTGTATCGTGGGTTCGACTCCCACCGTCTCCGCCAAAGAATTAAAAGCCCTTGACGCAAGTCAGGGGCTTTTTTCTTTGGCGGAGGCGAGCAAGCCGCCTGCGCGGCTTGCGGGTGGGAGTCGAAGGGATTCGCTTGCAAGCGAATCCGCGGCCTGCGCTTATGTAGGCGACTCCCACCGTCTCCGCCAAAGAATTAAAAGCCCTTGACGCAAGTCAGGGGCTTTTTTCTTTGGCTTTTCAATGAAGATACTTGCCGATTCCCTCCACCAGCTCGCGGACGTCGTCGAAGGTCATGCTTAACTCGATGCAGATCAGGAACAGGACAGTCTGGAATGCCGCCGGATATCTGTCCAGCAGGCTTTGATAGGGCCGCTCATACAGCCGCACCACGGCTCTGCCATTGAACAGCAGCACGCACGCGACTCCCAGGAATGCGCCGGCGATGATATCGGTCGCGTAATGCAGGCCAAGATACATGCGCGGCAATGCGATGAAAAGAAACACGTACAGATAAGCGAATACCCCGAAACGCCTTGAAATCAGGAACATGCCGGCGGCCAGGCTGAAATACATCGCCGCGTGGTCGCTGGGGAAGGAGTTCCATATATACAAGGCTTGCGAGGCCGGGTCCGGCAGGCCGGCAAAATGGGGGAAAAGCAATGCATTATTGGCAACGGGACGCGGCTGGAAAGCCCCGATATTGTTGATCACCCTGGCCAGGAAGACTGCCAGAAAACAGCCCGCCAGCGTTCCGATGACGATGCGCCGGGTGGGCTTGCCGGGATCGGCATCCCTGCACCAGAAATACCATATGGCCGCCATCATCGGATAGCCTTTTACCAGGTTCGAGCCGGAAATATAGTGCACGAACTGATTGAAGTGCGCCGAAACCATCGTGAACCGGCCCAGCCAGGCAATGACTGCAAGATTCAAGGCATTATTCCACATATCCCCTCATGGCATTTTTTCAAGTATTTTCGAAACCGAATGACAGCACACTCGCATCTTGTTGTGATGGAATAGCCATTTTGCGATCGGCAAACGATATAAATGATTTAAGACTTCGCCATAAGTTCCCTGCAGTTCCGGAAAATACCCGCGCCCCCCCTAAAACGACTTGGTCATCGCCAGATACATCGCGCGCCGCTGCCCATACTGCGGCGCGCCGACGCCGATGCCGGAGCCGTCGCGGATCTGATAAACCTTGTCGAACACGTTGATCGCGCTCAGACGCAGATTGACCTTGCCGATCAGCGTATCGTTGAATGTATGGCTGACGCCCAGATTGACTTCGGTATAGGCCGGCAAATGATCGCTGTTGACAAAGCCGCTGCGCAAGCCGGTGCCGAACAAGGCATCCGCGCTATATAGCGTGCCGCCCCACTGATACGAGGCGCCTGCCGACGCGGTGACGGTCTGGTCGTGATCCACGTGCACCCATTGATTGGCGATCACATCGAGCTCGTCCTGGCCGATATTGTATTGGCTGGAAATGATGTTCTTGCCCAGCGCGGTGGCGCGCGCCAGATTGAAATAGGCGCCGAAATCTTCCTTGCGGTAATTCAGCGTCAGCTCCACGCCATAGACCTTGCCCTCGGCGTAATTGAAAGGCGTGAACAGCAGCGCCGAACCGAACTGGCCTTCATCCAGCATGTTCTTGATCTTTTTATAATAACCGTCGACGCCGACCGTGAAGTTTTCGGTCAGGCGATGGCTTACGCCGAGATCGTAGTAATCCGAGCGTTCCGGCTGGACCGGGTCGTTCTGGCTGCTGGCCGATGCGTTGGTGGTGCCGTCGAAACTGGCGATGGTATTGGAGCCGATCAATTCGCTGGTCGGCGGCGTGAAGTAGCGCGCATAGCCCGCGTGGAATGTGGTGCGCGAATTCATTTTGTACACCAGGCCAACGCGCGGACTGAGCTGGCTGGCTGTCACAAACGCATTGATCCAATCGGCGCGCGCGCCGTAATTGAGCGTGAGCTTGTCGTTCAGCTTCCATTCATCCTGCAGATACAGGCCAACCTGATTGGTGATCTTGCGGCTTTGGTCGCTCAGCGCGATCGGCGAGGTGCTCAATTGATTGCCGTCGCTGTCGGCCAGAAAAGTCTGCGAGTCGCTGCTGTTGTTCAGGGTCTCGCGCGTATAGGCGATGCCGGCCCGCAGCGTGTGGCTGTCGTTCAATTGATAGCCGGCGTCGGCCTGCAGCCCATTGGCCAGGCCGGTGCGCAGCACGCGCGAGGCGACGCCGGTATAGATCAGATCGCCGATGGCGTCCGGCTGGTACAGCACTTTGGTATAGCGGCTGAAAGCGGCCACCTGGTAATCGATCTTGTCGCCGATCACGCCTTGCAGCGCAAGAATGCCGTAGCGATTGGTTTCGCGCTGGTTGGCGTCCACCGTAGCCGATGGGTAATCGCCCACGCCGTCCAGCGTGAATTTGGGCGACTGGCCCGGCGAATCGGGAATCTGGAAGCGGCTGTCGGTGTTGGCCAGGATCAGGCTGACGCGCTGATCGGGATTCAACAGGTAGGAAAAATAGCCGAAGGCCTTGTTCTGCAGGGTACGGTCGTGCAGCGTCGAGGACGATCCGGTCGGGCTTTCGATGCCGAGATTGTTGGCGTCGAAGGAGCCGTTCAGGTAATAGCTGAAGCCGTCCTTGGTGCCGCCGACGTCGCCGCTGACCTGGCGCGTATTGTTGCTGCCGATTTCGACGCCGACATTGCCGCCGGCGGCCTGCTGGCCGGTCTTGGTGCGGATGTCGACGATGCCCGCCGTGCGATAACCGTACTGCGCCGGCAGCGCGCCGGTAATGAAATTCATGCTGTCGACGAAGCGCGTATCGAACGTCTGTCCGAAGCCGGAAATGCTTTCCGGCAGGATGATCCCGTTCAGGCGGTATTGCAGATTGGCGTGGTCGCCGCGCACGTGCAACTGGCCGTACGAATCCTGCGCCACGCCCGGCGCGCGCAGCAGAAACTGGTTGAATGCCGTGTCGCTGCCCTGCGGCAGCGCGTCGATGTCCTCGCGGCCGAAGTGGTAAACGCTGCTGCCGGTTTCCACCGAGATGCTGTTGCGGGCGCGGTCCAGGCGCTCGTTGACGATGATCGGATCGAGCGCCTGGGCGTCGTCCGGCGTGATGCCTGCGGTAGTCTGTGCATAAGCGGCAGGCGCGGCCGCGGAGAAACCATAAGCCAGCGCAATCATGGCGCTGAGTTGCAACATTCGTGTATTCATGGGCGTATGCGTCGCTATCGTTATTAAATGCAACATAGTTGCGGATCGACGGCAATTCTACGCGCACTCGCTTACGTTTTGCAACACAATTGCAATATTATTGATTTTGCATGCTGCGGGACTATTGGACTATCGGCCGGCCCCGGCCGCCAGCGCCGGCTGCGGCAGCTCCCGCGGCTCGCCCCTGCCAAGCACATAGGTCAGCACGGCGCTGATCGCCGCCACCAGCGCCGCGATCAGCATCGCGGCGGCGAACGCCCTGGCGAAACCCGATTGCAATGCATGCTCTGCAAACACCCGGGTTTCGGCCGGCCACGATTGCAGCGCCTGCAATCCGTCCCCCGCCACCGCGCGCTGCACGACTTCGCCCGCGTTGGATGGCGGCGTGATTTGCGCGGCATTCAGCGCATCGCCGAAACGGCTGCCGGTGTGCTGCACCAGAATGCCGCCAAGGCAGGCGATGGCCAGCACGATGCCGGCGAAGCGCGTGGTGGTGCTGATGCCGGAAACCATGCCGGAACGTTCCGGCGGCACGCAACGCACGATGGCTTTCTGGGTGTTGCCGTTCAAGATGCCGGCGCCGCTGCCGGTGACGATCATGCCGGCCAGCACCAGCCAGTGCGACGACATCGCCGCGGCAATGGCGACCATGACGTTGCCCGTGCAGACCATGCCCAGCGCCAGCGACATCAAGCCGTGCAACGGCATGAAACGGGTCAGCGCGGCGCCCACGCGCGGGAATACCATCATCGCCAGCGCGAACGGCAGCATGGCAAGGCCGGCCGAAATGGCGGAATAGGAAAAGGCATTCTGCAGATACAAAGGGAGGAACGTCATCATGACCTGCGCCGATGCCGCATAGCCGAACATGCTCTGCACCGCGCCGACGAAGCGCGGCGCGCGAAACAGGCGCAGATCGATCATCGGCCGCTGCTGCAGCAGTTCGACCGGAATGAACAGCGCCAGCAACAGCAGGCCCGCGCCGGCGCGCCCCAGCGTGACCGTGCTGGTCCAGCCGGCCAGATTGGCGCCGATCATGGCCCAGATCAGGCAGCACAGTCCGCCGCTGAATGTGAGGCCGCCCCAGAAGTCGATGCGGGCAGCGCCAACATCGCGCGACTCGTCCACATGGCGCCATACCAGCGTCCCCAGGATCAGGCAGACCGGCAGATTCAGCAGGAAAATCCAGCGCCATCCCATCAACTGCGTGATCGTCCCGCCCAGCAGCGGCGCCATCGTCGCCGAGACGCCCATGCAGGTTCCCCATATCGCCCAGGCGTGGGTGCGCTCGTGTTCGGTGCGATAGGTGTGGCCGATCACCGCCAGCGCGGACGTCAGCAGCAGTGCGGCGCCGACGCCTTTCATGACGCGCGCCCACTGCAGTATTTCGATGCTCCACGCCGCGCCGCAAAACAGCGATGCCACGGCAAATACGCCCAGGCCGACCAGCAAGGTGCGGCGCCGGCCGAACAGATCGGCGATGCCGCCGGCAGGCAGCAGCAGCGAGGCGAACGCCAGCATATAGGAACTGACCACCCATTCGATATCGCTGAAGCCGGCCTGCAGCGAGCGCGCGATCGACGGCAGCGATACCGCGACGATATTGGTATCGAGCGTAATCAGCGCGCAAACGGCTGAACAGGTGACCAGCAGCAATGGGCTGGTGCGGGAATCCGGGGGGCTGGCCATGGCGGGATCGATTCTTTAAAAAGGCGCATTGAAAACACGGGAAATCGATCGATTCTATTCCTGGCTATAATTACTTTTATTACAGTTTTTACGCAATTTAATTTCCTTCCAGTTAATTATCAGAGGCCCCATGGAATTGCGCCATTTCCGTTGCTTTGCCGCGGTTGCCGAGAATCTGCATTTTGCGCGCGCCGCCGCCCAGATCGGCATTTCGCCGCCGGCCCTGACCAAGCAAATCCAGGAAATCGAGCGCCTGCTGGAGGTGCGGCTGTTCCAGCGCACCAAGCGTTCGGTGGCATTGACGTCCGCCGGCGAAATTTTCTGGGCCGAGGCGCGGCGCACGCTGGAACAGGCCGCGCGCGCCGAAGAAGCCGCGCGTCGCGCCGGCCGCGGCGAGATCGGCCGCATCGAAATCGGCTACGTTGCCTCGGCTGCGTATTCCGGCCTGCTGCAGACCGAAATCGCACGCTTCCGGCAAACCTATCCGGACGTCAAACTGAATTTATCGGAAACCCATATGGACAGCCTGCCGCAACTGGTCGGCGACGGCGGCATGGATCTGGCCTTCATCCGGCCGCCGATGGATTGCCCTGGCAATGTCACGACGGTGAATCTGCTGAGCGATCGCTGGGTCGTCGCGCTGGCTGAAAACACCGCCCTTGGGCAAACCCCGGCCACGGTCGCGGTGCGCCCGGCCGAACTGGCGGGACAGCGTTTCATTTTGCCGGAACAGCCGGCCGGCGCGCTCGAAACTGCCCGGCGCGGCCGCTTCGTGCCGATCCTGGGACCGCGTCCGGGCGGACTGGTCGCCGTGATCACGCTGGTGTCGCTGGGCGAAGGCGTCGCGATCGTGCCGGCGTCGGTCATCGACCGCGTGTGCATGCCCGGCGTGGTGTATCGGGAAATTTCAGGAAAGCCGGCGCTGACCGGCATCGCCGTGGCCTATCGCCGCCATGAAAAATCGCCGGCGGTGCGCGCCTTCATCAAGCAGATCACGCCTCGCCGGAAGTGAAATGCGGCGCTCGCAATACAAGCAATGGTTCGCTCTTGCCGCTCAAGATCAGGTTGCGCGCAACGTGATGGATTTTCGGCTGATAAGCCTGATAGACATGCTGGATGTCCAGGGTGGTGCCCTCGAATGCGTACAGGCGTTTCAAGGCGCAGTCGGCGATCAGGCAGGAATGCTCCGTGCCTTCGATCCGGATGGAAAAAATGATGCCTTGCTGGGACGCGTGCTGCTTGGGTGACAATGGCAGAGCTGGTTGTTGCAGAGGTAAAGGTAGTAATTCAACAGTCATGACCGGTCTCCTACGATTTACTTACCATGTCCGCTTGTGATCGCTGCACGTTTCCCAACGCATCGATCGCGGATCGCTAAAGCGGAACAGCATAAGCGAGTCGCGGCAAAATTGAAACGATGCGAAAGTTTGTTTTTTCAGGAATCTAATGCCAAACCGCCCTTGCCGTTGCAACAACTTGCCGGGCGTAAATGATTTAGCAATTATCGGGCCAACCAGCGATTGCGAAATCAGGCGGGAACGGGGCGTTGTACTGCGTTCGTGTCCTCCTGCGGCCTGCGGCCGCATTCCCCCTTTACCTCACTTCGCACAACACCCCATCCCCGCCTGATTTCGCAGCCCGCTTCCAAGCCTCAAGCCTCGGCAAACCGCTTGGTGGCCCGGATCAACTGATGCAGGATGCCCGGCTCGTTATAGGCATGGCCGGCGCCTTCCACCAGGTGGAACTCCGCTTCCGGCCAGGCCCGATGCAGATCCCAGGCAGTGGCCGCCGGCGTGACCACGTCGTAACGCCCCTGGACGATCACGCCTGGGATATCGCGCAGCTTCCAGGCATCGCGCAACAACTGCCCTTCTTCCAGGAAACCGCGGTGCGTGAAGTAATGGTTTTCGATGCGCGCAAACGCCAGCGCGTAAAACGCCGCCCCGTGCGCATCGATCGCATCGTCGTTGGGCATCAGCGTGATCGTGCCGCCCTCCCACGCGCTCCATGCCAGTGCGGCTTCCAGCTTCTCTGCTTCGTCATCGCCCGTCAGGCGGCGCCGATAGGCGGCGATATAGTCGTGCCGTTCCGCCGGCGGAATCGGCGCGATGAAGCCGGCCCATAAATCCGGGAACAGCGCGGACGCGCCTTCCTGGTAATACCAATGCAATTCCGCGCGCCGCACGCAGAAAATGCCGCGCACCACCAGTTCGCTGACGCGCCGCGGATGCGTTTGCGCATAGGCCAGCGCCAGCGTGCTGCCCCATGAACCGCCGAACACCAGCCATTTTTCGACGCCCAGGAAACTGCGCAGCGCTTCGATATCCGCAACCAGATGCCAGGTGGTATTGGCTTCCAGCGAGGCATGCGGCATGGAGCGCCCGCAACCGCGTTGATCGAATAGCAACACGCAATATTTTTGCGGATCGAACAGGCGCCGATGCGCCGCGCTGCAGCCGCTGCCGGGACCGCCATGCAGGAACACCGCCGGCTTGCCCTCCGGATTGCCGCACAGTTCCCAATAAATCCGATGGCCGTCGCCGACATCGAGCAGGCCGGAGGCGAACGGTTCCGTCGGGCGGTACAAGGTGAACAACGCGCTGGCGGATCTCGAATCCATATCTGTTCCCGAATGAATGAAGCTGATGAACCTGATGAACCCTATACCAGCCAGGCGCCGTCCCGATACACCACCGCATCGTCCAGCAGCACCGATTCGGTGACCGCGAATACGTCGATGTGATAGCGCGCGGCGGCGCGGCGGATTTCGGGCTTGCTGTAGACGCCATGCTTGGCCCCGAGCGACAAATGGATGCCGCACATGCGTTCATAGGTGCCGATATCGCTGACCATGCGTTCGCGCGTAAAGGCCCGGTTCATGCCGAAGCCCAGTTCGCGCAGCCAGACCTCGCCTTCGTCGGCGCGGATGTTGGCCAGCACCCGGTCGAATTCGGGCGTGGAATCGATGGTCTCGACCAACCGCCCGCGCTCGACCGCCAGCGTGATCGGCCGCGGCGGCCGGTTCACGCGGAAGGCGGTGTCGCCGAATACCGCGATGCGCACACTGCCGTTGACCGCCTCCAGATTCTGGGCCTCGGTAAAGACTTCACCGATGGGAAACTGCCCGCCGACGTTTTTCATGCCGCTGTAGTCGCCGATATTCAGCTTTGCGGGCTCAAATGCCGAACCGAACACCAGCCGGTTGCCTTCGCCGCTATCGACCACGCCGCCGCGGGCGCTGTCGATACGCGCCTTCAAGGCATGGCCGATGCCGCGGAAATATGCCGGATCGTAAGCCAGCGCATCGATGTAATACAGGGACTCGGCGCCCGGCATGCGCGAAAGGTGCGGATGCTCGATCACCTTCAGCCCGCGTTTGAACAGTTCGACCCGGATGCGGTACGCCTCCAGGCGAAAATTGGTGGATTGCACCAGCACCGCAAGATCGTCCGCCTGCAGGCCGGCAAAGGCGGCCAGTACCGCCTCCGGCCCGGCGCGCTCGAAATCGATGAACGCGGCGTCCGGCAGGCAGCGCCGGTACGCCGCCGTCAATAAATCGGCCAGCGGACACTGGCGGTCGTAGACCACCAGCGCAGACTGCGCCGGCGCATGCGCGATCGCCAGCGACAAAATGTCCTGCAAATGCCGCTGGGCCAGATCCAGCGTCGCAGCGGAAAAAGCCGCGTCGGGTGAAGTGATCAATTTTGGACCGATCTCATGTTAAACACGCCAATTAGAATTTATGACAGTTTACTTGGAGAGCTTACTTATCGCGAGGATTAATGATACGTTAGACCCTATGCCGCAGGCCGGCGCAATCCCGCCAGGAGACCGATATGACCGTGCATCAGGATGAGCATCCGGATCGTTTTCGCAGCAACGGCTTTACGACGCATGCCGTCACCAACCAGCCTGCGCCGCTGGCGCCCTACGATCTGTTCGGCAGCGATCTGCCGCTGCAGCAGGCGCTCGAACGCGAAGGCGGCGCCTGGGCCAGGCCGCAGGTTGCGGTGTTCGGCCCCATTGCCGGCGGCGAAATGATGGCGCTGGGCGTGCTCGCCAATGAGAATAAACCCAAGTTCCGCCCCTTCGACCGCTACGGCAATCGCATCGAAGAGGTTGAATTCCATCCTGCCTATCACCGCCTGATGGCGCTCGGCACGCACCATGGCGTCTCCAACTTCAACTGGCACCACGCCGACCGCGACGGCGCCAATGTGGCCCGCGCCGCGCTGTTCTATATGCATTGCCAGGCCGACCAGGGCACCTGCTGCCCATTGACGATGACCTACGCTTCAGTGGCATCGTTGCGCCTGTCGCCGCATCTGGCGCAGGACTGGCTGCCGCGCATCACATCGGACATCTACGACGGCGCGGCCATCCCGGCCTGGCTGAAAGCCGGCAATACGATCGGCATGGGCATGACCGAAAAACAGGGCGGTTCCGATGTGCGCGCCAATACCACGCGCGCCTTTGCCGTCGGCGCCGAGGGGCCGGATGAATTGTATGAACTGGTCGGACACAAGTGGTTCATGTCGGCCCCGATGTGCGATGCCTTCCTGGTGCTGGCGCGCACCGAGGCCGGCATCTCCTGTTTCCTGACGCCGAAGTTCGCGCCCGGCGGCGATCCCGATGCGCCGCAGCTCAACGCCATCCGCATCCAGCGCCTGAAAGACAAGCTCGGCGATCACAGCAACGCCAGTTCCGAAGTCGAATTGCAAGGCGCGCTCGGCTGGATGCTCGGCGAAGACGGGCGCGGCATCAACGTCATTCTGGAAATGGTGGCGCTGACGCGGCAGGACTGCGCGCTCGGTTCCAGCGCACTGATGCGGCAGGCGCTGGTGCAGGCGATCCATCATGCGCGCGAGCGGCAGGCGTTCGGCAAGCACCTGGTGCAGCAGCCCTTGATGCAGAACGTGCTGGCCGACCTGGCGCTGGAATCGGAAGCGGCGATGGCGCTGTCGCTGCGGCTGGCGCGCGCGATCGACGCATCGCGCCACGATCCGCACCAGGCCGCTTTCGCCCGGCTGGCCACCGCGATCGGCAAATACTGGATCTGCAAACGCTGCGCGCCCTTCGTCAACGAGGCGCAGGAATGCCTGGGCGGCGCCGGTTATGTGGAAGAATCGATGCTGCCGCGCCTGTATCGGCAGGCGCCGCTGAATTCGATCTGGGAAGGCAGCGGCAATATCCAGTGCCTGGACGTGCTGCGCTGCCTGGCGCGCGAACCCCTGAGCCGCGTCGCATTTTTCGACGAGTTCAAGGATCTGCACGGCCACTATGCAGCACTGGATGCAACGCTGAAGGAATTGCTCGCGCTGCTGGCCGATCACGCCAACCTGGAAATACGTTCGCGCTACATCGTCGAACGCATGGCGCTGGCGCTGCAGACCGCGCTGCTGATCCGCGGCGGCGACGCCAGGGCGGCCGACGCATTCTGCCGCTCGCGGCTGGAGGGCGCGCACGGCCTGGCGTTCGGCACCCTGACGCCGGATGCGCCGCTGGCCTACCTGATCGAACGCGCTTACTGAAACAAGGCCTCCGCGCGCGGCGAGTTCAGCCCGCGGCCAATTCCTGTTCCATCGTCACCACGCGGTTGCGGCCTTGGAGCTTGGCCTGATACATGGCTTGATCCGCAATGCGCAGCAGTGTGTCGGCGGTATGGGCCGCCATCGGCTGCAGCGCGGCCACGCCGATGCTGACCGTGACCTGGCCGAATTCGGATTCGCAATGCGGCAAACGCAGCGATTCGACCGCTGCGCGCAGCGTCTCGGCCATGAGCAGCGAACCTGCCATATCGGTATCGGCCGCCACCAGCACGAATTCTTCGCCGCCGTAGCGCGCCACCAGATCGCCGCCGCGATGGCAGCCCTCCTGCAGCGCGTCCGCCACCTTGCGCAAACAGACGTCGCCGGCCTGATGACCGTAATGATCGTTGTATTTCTTGAAAAAATCGACGTCCAGCATGATGACCGCCAACGGCTTGGAGGAACGTATCGCGCGCCGCAACTCGCTGCCGAGAACTTCGTCCAGCCGGCGGCGATTGGCCAGGCCCGTCAGTCCATCGGTCGCGCTCAATGCTTCCAGCTTCTGATTGGCGTCGCGCAGCGCCCTGGTGCGCGCGTCAACCAACGCATCGAGCTGTTCATGATGGCGGTGCACAATGCCTGCCATTTGATTGAATTTATGCGACAGCACCGCAATTTCATCGCTGCCTTCGGAAGACAATCGCACGCGGTAATTGCCGTTCTCGGTTTGTTTCATCACGCCGAGCAGCCGGTTCAGCGGCTCGCAGACACTGCGGCAGATCGCATACGATATCAGCAGCACGAATGCCGAGCAGATCGCGCCGATCACGATGATCTTGTTTCTCAGCGCATGCGCCTCGCCGGCCAGCGCCTGCATCGGCATGATGCTGACCGCGGCCCAAGTGGTGTCCGCAACCGGCGCGAACGCCGCCAGATAAGCGCGCCCGTCGGCCGCATTGTACGAAACGAAATTGGCGCCGCCGCCGCTGCCGACGATGCGGCCGATGCTGCTGAGCAGACCGGGGTCGGCCAGTACGGGCGGATTATCGGCAACAGCATCCGCGGCAACCTCGGCCGGCGGCCTGATCAGAATGCGGCCGTTGTTGACGTCGAGCACGAATAACGAGGCATCGCCGCCGCCCGCGACGCCATTGAAAATGCCGGAAAAAATAGCCTGGGGCGAACGCTCTTCCTGCACGGCCGGCGTGGCGTCGGACGCCGCTTTCTCCGTGACGGCATGAATGTTCTGCACTATCTGCTTGACCGCTTCGGCTTCGAACAGACCGTTCTTTTTGCGGATTGCTTCGCTCGACTCCAGATAAGCCGTCGCGCCGCAGATCAGCAGCGGAATCAGCGAAACCAGGATGAAGGAAATGATGAGGCGGTAGCGGATGTCGATCGATCTGAGCAGCCGCGGAAAAAGGCCGCCGTGGCCGATCGTTGGATTGGCCTTCGAATTGGCGCCTGCGCCGGTCCGCGGGCCGGACCTTGCCGTGCCGTCACCCTCTGGAAACGTATTGATCGCACAACCCCTTATGATTCGATTCCATGTTCTTGTTATTATTTGAGAAATCCATTCGAATGCAGCCTGCGGCATGTCCGGATTCGTCGAAACAATTGTATCCAGCGAGCGCCGAATACGCTAACATTTTTACCCGGAATTGCCGCAAATTAACGCAGATTCGCGCAAATGGCGGGCAATACAACGCCCATGCGGGAATATGATTTCATCGCGGCAATAATACTTGCCGCTCATTAATAAATTCCACAAAATACGCAATGCCAAAATCCGCCGCCGCCGAAATCCAACGCTGTGCATGGTGCACGGCCTCGCCGCTTTACATGCAATATCACGATAGCGAATGGGGCCGGCCGAACTGCGACGAGCGCTATCTGTTCGAGAAAATCTGCCTGGAAGGCTTTCAGGCCGGCCTGAGCTGGCTGACGATTCTGAACAAGCGGGAGGCATTCCGGCGCGCCTTCAAGAATTTCGAAGCGGAAAAGGTCGTCAAATTCGGCGAGAAGGATATCGAACGGCTGATGGCGGATGCCGGCATCGTGCGCCATCGCGGCAAGATCGTTTCCACCATCAACAACGCCGCCCGCGTCATCGAATTGCGCGAGGAATTCGGCAGCCTGGCCAAGTTCATCTGGCAGTTCGAGCCGCCGGCCGCCGGCCGTCCGCAGCATCTGTCGCTTGAAGTGCTGCGCACCATGACCACGTCGCCGGAATCGGTCGCCCTGTCGAAGGCGCTGAAAAAACGCGGCTGGTCTTTTGTCGGCCCCACCACGATGTACGCCTTCATGCAATCGATCGGACTCGTCAACGATCATCTTCACGATTGCGGCTTCCGGGACGCGGCGCTGAGCGCGCGCAAGCGTTTCAAAAAACCCTGAATTTCAGGCCTGGGCGCTGGCCTTGTGAACGAACGGGATGGCGTCACGGCTGCCGCTTGCCAGATGCTCGGACAGAATCGCCGACGCGCCCGCGAATGCCGGATACTGGGCGACGATCATGAAGGTCGGAATCCGTTGCAGGTAGGCTTCGAAGCGCCCCTTGTTTTCGAAGCGCTTGCGAAATGGCGATGCGGCGAAATAATCGCCCAGATGCTGCAGCACGCCGCCACCGAGATAGACGCCGCCCAGCGCGCCCAGCGTCAACGCCACATTGGACGCCACGGTGCCCAGCAATCCGCAAAAACAATCGAGGGTTTCCCGGCACAGCGGATCGTTGCGCTTGAGCGCATGCTCGACGATTTCCGCCGTACTTAATGGCGCAACCGCGCCGGCCTGGCGCAACTCGCCCAGCGCCAGATAGACCGTCTCCATGCCGGGACCGGACACCAGGCGCTCGGCCGATACGTGCGCATACTTGCGCCAGCAATACGCCAGCAGCGCGACTTCGCGTTCATCGGCTGGCGAAAACGATGCGTGGCCCCCTTCGCTGCCGAGCGCGATCCAGCGGCCTTTATCCGGAATCAGCCCGCCCACGCCCAGCCCGGTGCCCGGCCCCACCAGCCCGATCACGGCTTCCTTTTGCGCGGCGCCGCCGCCGACCTGGACGAAATCCGACGGCGGCAGATGCGGCAGGGACATCGACAGCGCGGTAAAGTCGTTCACGATCAGCAAAGTCTCCAGCGCCAGACGCCGGCGCGTGTCGCGGATCGAAAAGGCCCAGTCGTGATTGGTCATCTTGATCCAGTCGCCCTGCACCGGATTGGCCATGGCGATGGCGGCATGCCGTATCGGCGGATGCGCGTTGGCGGCCAGATAGGCTTCGACCGCCATGGCGAATTCGGCGTAATCGCCGCCATGCAGGGTCTGGACGGCGTCGAACCGGCCCGGCGCATATTCCAGCGCGAAGCGCGCATTGGTGCCGCCGACGTCGCCCAGCAGGCGCGGCCCGTCCGTATAGGCGGGCAATGCGGCGGATGACGATTTCTGCGCTGGCAATGAAGACATGGCTGCGTGCTTTCCATAAAAATGTCAGTATCACTGTGATGCGATTTACCCCGAATACGTTCATTCGTCGGACAAATCCGAAGGCGCCGGCAACAGCATCTTACGGGCTGCTTGCAATTATTTACCCTAAATTGGAGTACTCTGCATCGTTCTGCTCGATCCTTGGGGCGTTTCGTCGGGTTTGGCCAGGCCTTGGGCGGTATTTCGCCGCGCCGAGCGGTTCCATGATGAGATGGGTTCTGAATGCAATGGAAATTCTAAACGCGCTGGAACACCATCAGGCCGGCCGGCTCTCCGAGGCGGTCGCCATCTACCAGGCGATCCTGACGGCCGAACCCGATAATCCGGACGCCCTGCATCTGATGGGCAATGCCGCCGGCCAGCTCGGCGACGTCGATTTTTCCATCCGCCTGATTTCGCAGGCCTGCGCGCTGGCGCCGTTGAACACCACCTACCTGCTGTCGCTGGCCACCGCCTATCGCGTCAAAACCCAATTCGAACAGGCGCTCATCTGTTATGCGCGCATCCTGGAAATCGATCCGAAGGCCGTCTCCGCGCATTACGGCGTCGGCAATACCCTGCAAAACCTGGGCCGGCCGCTGGAAGCCGTCGACAGTTTCAGCGCGGCGCTGTCGCTCAATCCCGATTTTCTGGAAGCGCGCTACAACCTGGCCAATCTGCAAAAATCGCTCGGCAACCTGCTTGAGGCGGTGCATCACTACCGCCTGGCGGTTGCGCTGAAGCCGGATTTCGCCGACGCCTATCACAACATGGGCAGCGCCCTGCATGCACTGGGACGCCACGACGAGGCGCTGTCCAGTTACGAAGAAGCACTGTGCTGCGACCTGCCCGAAACCCATAACAATATGGGCGCGGTATATTTCGACCAGAGGCAGTATCCGCGCGCGCTGGCCTGCTACCGGCTGGCCATCGCGGCCCGGCCCGATTATGCCGAAGCCTATAACAATGTCGGCAACACCTTGCGCAAAATGGGCGAGTTCGACGCCGCCGCCGCGGCATTGCGCGAAGCCATCGAACTGGCGCCCGGCTATGCCGTGGCGCATTTGAACCTGGGCGATCTGCTGATGGAATGCGAACTGATCGAAGACGCCGCGCAATTCTACGAAAACGCCATCGCGGTGGCGCCGGACATGGCGCAGGCCTATTTTCAGCTGGGCATCGCCAGAAGCAGGCAAAACCGACTGCAAACCGCGATGACCTGTTTCGAACAGGCGCTGGCGCATCGCCCCAACCATGCCGACGCCCTGTACAACCTGGGCCTGGTCAATGCGCGGCGCGGCCAGTTCGCGGAAGCCGAATGCGCCTATCGGCTGGCGCTGGACGTGGCGCCGGACTACCTCGATGCGCACATCAATCTGTCCGCTATTCTGCTGCAGGATGGACGCGCGGCCGAAGCCAGGCAGCATATCGACCGCGCCTATTCGCAAAAGAATGTGTTCGAAAAACATGCGCCCGGCGCCGACAAGACCGTGCTGATCCTGTTCGACGCCGGCCAGGGCAATCTGAACCTGACCCATCTGTTCGACGAAAACGCCAACAGCACGATCGACTGGATGATCGAATACGCCTCCGACGGCCAGGCTGCGCAACTGCCGCATTACGACCTGGCATTCAACGCCATGGGCGATTCCGACCTGACCGGCGACACCGCCGGCCCGGTCGCCAAATTCCTGCAGGTCTGCAGCAAGCCTTTCCTGAATCATCCCGACAAGGTGGCGCGCACCGCGCGCAACAAGCTGCCCGATCTGCTGGCCGGCATCGACCGCCTGCTGGTGCCGAAGGTCTGGCGTTTCGCCGATGCCGCCGCCTGGCTCCCGGCAATGGAAGAGCGCCTGCCCCTGCTGACGCGCCCCGTGCATACCCAAGGCGGCATCGGACTGGAATTATCGACCGATGCCGGACAACTGGCGCAATGCCGGGCGGCGCAGACCACGCCGGTATACGTGGCCTGTTATGTCGATTACCGCTCGGCCGATTCCTTTTTCCGCAAATACCGGGTGATTTTCATCGATCGCGAGCCTTATCCCTACCATATGGCGATCTCGCCGCACTGGATGGTGCATTACGATACCTCGGATATGGAGGACTTCCCCTGGAAGCTGGAGGAAGAACGGCGTTTCCTGGAAAATCCGGAAACGGTGCTCGGCGCGGCCGGCATGCAGGCGCTGCGCGCCATCGGCGCCCGGATGGATCTGGATTACGGCGGCATCGACTTCTCGATCATGCCGGACGGGCGCCTGCTGGTGTTCGAAGCCAATCCGACCATGCTGGTGCACCCCGAAATAACCGACGGCCCGCTGGGCCACAAGAATACCCATATCCGCCGCATCTATGGCGCCTTTGAAAGCCTGCTCAAGCGCACAGCCGCCAAGGGAGCCGCCAGGTTGTAATGGAATGTAATCGCCGCCGCTGCATGGCGGCGGCACTACGGTAGAATATGCCGGCTATCCATTTCCCGACATCTCCCTTGAAAAAAACCACTTCGCGCCGCAATGCCCAACGTTCCGAGCAACAGGAGCGGCCGCAATCGCGCCGATCGCGGTCCGGTTCAGCCGGCGGCAGCCATATGCAGCGCCGGATTTTGTTGATTCTCGGCGGCCTGTTCCTGGCCGGCGCGCTGATCGTGGCACTGCTGGGCGCCTATGCGGTGATTTTCATGAAGCCGCGCCTGCCGCCGCTGGACGCCATCATCGATTACCAGCCCAAGATGCCCCTGCGCATTTATTCCGCCGATCATGTGCTGATGGGCGAATTCGGCGAGGAAAAACGCAGCCTGGTGAAACTGGCCGACATCCCGGCCGATATGAAAAACGCGGTGCTGGCAATTGAAGACGCACGCTTCTACCAGCATGGCGGCGTGGATTATTTCGGCATCGCGCGCGCGGTGTTTTCCGATCTGCTGCACGGCGGCGCCAAGCAGGGCGCCAGCACCATCACCATGCAGGTCGCGCGCAATGTGTTCCTGTCCAGCGAAAAAACCTATTCGCGCAAGATTTACGAAATGCTGCTGGCCAGCGAAATCGAATCGGCGCTGACCAAGGACCAGATTCTCGAAGTCTATATGAACCAGATTTACCTGGGACAGCGGGCCTTCGGTTTTGCCGCGGCCGCGCGCGTGTATTTCGGCAAGGAGCTCAAGGACATCACGCTGGCCCAGGCGGCGATGCTGGCCGGCCTGCCGAAAGCGCCGTCGGCATATAACCCGGTGATCAATCCGAAGCGCGCGCAGATCCGCCAGCAATATATCCTCAAGCGCATGCTGGAACTGGAATTCATCACCCAGGCCCAGTACGACCAGGCCATCAAGGAAGACATCAAAGTCAAGCAGCCCGGCAACCAGTACGGCGTGCATGCGGAATACATCAATGAAATGGTGCGCCTGATGATGTATGCGCAATACAAGGACGACATCTATACCCGCGGCATCAACGTCACCACCACCATCGACGCCGCGGACCAGCGCGCGGCCTATCTGGCGGTGCGCAACGGCGTGATGGACTACGACCGCCGCCACGGCTATCGCGGCCCCGAGAAAACCATCAAGCTGCCCAAGGACGAGGACGACCGCAGCGACGCCATCGACGACGCGCTCGATACCTACGCCGACAACGACGACATCGTCGCCGCCGTGGTGACCGAAGCCGATCCGAAACACATCACTGCCGTGATGCGTGACGACAGCGTGGTCACGCTCAATGGCGAAGCGCTGCGCTTCGTCGCCGCCGCGCTGAGCCCCAAGGCCGCCGCGCCTGTGCGGATCGAACCGGGCGCGGTGATCCGCCTGCGGCGCGACGCCAAACAGAACTGGCAAATCGTTCAATTGCCGCAGGTCGAGGCCACGCTGGTGGCGCTGAAACCGCAAGATGGCGCGATCCTTTCGCTGGTCGGCGGCTTCGATTTCGTCCAGAATAAATTCAATCACGTGACCCAGGCCTGGCGCCAGCCCGGCTCCACGTTCAAGCCGTTCATTTATTCGGCGGCGCTGGAAAAGGGCTTCGGCCCCGCCAGCATCGTCAACGATGCGCCGGTATCCTATCCCGCCGGCCCCGGCCAGGATAACTGGGAGCCGAAGGACGACGACCCGCCGGCCGGCCCGATGCCTTTGCGCACGGCCTTGCAGAAATCGGTGAACCTGGTGTCGATCCGCCTGCTCGACAACATCGGCGTGCAGTATGCGCAGCAGTTCGTGACGCAGCATTTCGGCTTCGACGTCGACAAGACCCCGCCCTACCTGCCGCTGGCGCTGGGCGCCGGGCAGACCACGCCGCTGCAACTGGCCGCGGCCTATTCCGTATTCGCCAATGGCGGCTACACGATCAATCCCTACCTGATTTCCGAAGTCACCGACGCGCACGGCAAAGTGCTGTCGCAGGCGCAGCCGCTGATCGCCGAGCAGAACGCGCCGCGCGCGATCGATGCGCGCAACAGCTACGTCATGACCAGCCTGCTGCAATCGGTGGCGCAGCGCGGCACCGGCGCGCGCACCAATATTCTCAAGCGCACCGACCTGGCCGGCAAGACCGGCACCACCAACGACGCCTTCGACGGCTGGTTCGCCGGCTTCCAGCACAATCTGGTCAGCGTCGTATGGATGGGCTACGACCAGCCGAAGAGCCTCGGCACCAAGGAATTCGGCGCGCAGCTTGCCTTGCCGATCTGGGTCGAATACATGGGCGCCGCGCTCAAGGGCGTGCCGAACTACACCGCGCCGGCGCCGGACGGCGTGCAGAATATCGGCGGCGAACTGTATTTCGATAATTTCACGCCGGGCAACGGCTTTGTCGCCTCGTTGGGCGTAACCGACAATCCGGTGTCGGATGCCTTGTCGGGCGTGGCGGAATTCTTCGGCTTCGGCAAATCGGACAAACCGGACTCGCCGCCGTCTTCCTCGCCGCCATCTTCATCCACATCCGTGACGCAGCCGAAATCGCCGCGCCTGATCGATCAATACGGGCATTGAGGCGGTACATTTAACATCGCCTCTAGTCGGGCCGTATGCATTGTACGGCCCGTTCCCATTCGGCGATCAGTTCCTGCGCCCGTTCACGCGGCATGTGCGGCTCGAAGGTGCGCTCGACGCGCCAGCGCGCCGCCAGCTCCCCGGTGTCGCGGAATACGCCGGTCGCCAATCCCGCCAGATAAGCCGCCCCGAGCGCGGTGGTTTCGGTAATTTGCGGGCGCACCACGGGAATGCCGAGCAAATCGGCCTGGAATTGCAGCAGCATGTTATTGGCCGCCGCGCCGCCGTCGACGCGCAACTCCGCGATCGGCGCCACGGCGTCGCGATCCATCGCCCGCAATAATGCCGCGCTCTGGAATGCAATCGACTCCAATGCCGCGCGCGCGATATGCGCCACGGTGCTGCCGCGGCTCAAACCCAGAATCGCGCCCTTCGCCGCGGGACTCCAGTACGGCGCGCCGAGCCCGGTAAACGCCGGCACGAAAATCACGCCTTCCGAACCGCTCACCGATTGCGCCAGCGCTTCCACGTCGGTGGAATGCCTGATCGCATGGAGCCCGTCGCGCAGCCATTGCACCACCGCGCCGCCGATGAATACGCTGCCTTCCAGCGCATATTGCGCGCGCCTGCCGAGCTGGCAGGCGGCGGTGCTGACCAGCCCGTTTTGCGACAGCGCGAACCGCTCGCCGGTATGGGTCAGCATGAAGCAGCCGGTGCCGTAGGTATTCTTGGCCATGCCGGGCGCGAAACAGGCCTGGCCGAACAATGCGGATTGCTGGTCGCCGGCGATGCCGCCAATGACCACCGGCGCGCCCAGATGCGCGGCGTCGATTTCGCCGTATAGATGGCTGGACGGATGCACCTCGGGCAGCAGCGCCGCCGGGATGTCCAGCCATTGCAGCAGCTCCTCGTCCCAGCACGATTGCCCGATATTCCACAGCATGGTGCGCGATGCATTCGATACATCGGTGACATGCAGGCGGCCGCCGGTGAGGTTCCACACCAGCCAGGCATCGACCGTGCCGAACGCCAGTTCGCCGGCTTCGGCGCGTTGCCGCAGGCCGGGGACGTTGTCCAGTATCCAGCGCAGCTTGGTGCCGGAAAAATAGGGATCGAGCACCAGCCCGGTCTTGCGCCGGATCGGATCGGCCAGCCCGCGCTCGCGCAGTTGCTCGCAGAGCGCCTCGGTGCGCCGGTCCTGCCAGACGATGGCGTTATATACGGGCCGCCCGCCGGCGCGCTCCCAGACCAGCGTGGTTTCGCGCTGATTGGCAATGCCGAGCGCGGTCAGCTCGCCGGCCTTGATGCCGGCGCGCTGCAGCACATCGCGGCAGGTCTGCAACTGGCTCTGCCAGATCGCCAGCGGATCGTGTTCGACCCGGCCGGGCTGCGGAAACAGTTGCGGAAACTCCTGCTGCGCGGCCGCGACGATGGCGCCGTCCTGATCGAACAGGATGCTGCGTGAACTTGAAGTACCCTGGTCAAGGGCCAGCAGATAAGCCATGGGATTCGTTCCGTCGTTTTTTCGATGTTCGATGTTCGATGTTCAGGGCGCCGGCGGCATCGGCTGTTCGGCCAGCCATGCGTTCAGCCGCGCCACATGCGCCGGCTGGCAAAACAGGCCGAGCTTGGTGCGGCGCCAGAGAATATCCTCGGCGCTGCGCGCCCATTCGACGTTGACCAGATAGCGCGCTTCCGCGGCGAACAGCCCCGGCGCCAGTTCTTCGCCCAGATCCGCCATCCGCGCGGCGCCGGCCAGCACACGGCCGGCGCGCGAACCGTAAGCATGCGCGTAACGCGTCGCCAACGGCAGCGGCAACCATGGACACGCTTCATGCAGGCGCTTCAGGAAAGCATCGAAATCAACCTGTTGGACCAGCTTGCCTGCATATTCCAGATCGCCGCCCGGCAGCGGCACGGCGGCGGTCCAGGACCCGGTATCCACTCTCAGGCGATGCGCCAGCATGGCAAGCGCCTCTTCCGCCAGGCGCCGATAAGTGGTGATCTTGCCGCCCCAGACATTGAGCAGCGGCGCGCCCTTGTCGTTGCATTCGAGCAGATAATCGCGCGTGACGGCCGACGCCTTTTGCGCGCTGTCGTCCAGCAGCGGACGCACGCCGGCATAGGTCCAGACCACATCCTGCGCGGATATCTGCCGCGTGAAATAGCGATTCGCCATGTCGCAGAGATAGGCGATTTCGTCATCGCCGATGACGACATGATCGGGATCGCCCTGATATTCCAGATCGGTGGTGCCGATCAGCGTGAACGCATCCTGATATGGAATCGCGAAGATGATGCGCTTGTCGGGGTTCTGGAAAATGTAGGCATACGGATGATCGAACAGGCGCGGCACCACGATGTGGCTGCCCTTGATCAGGCGCAAGCCGTGGCTATGTTTGCGGGGGCCGGCGTCTTTGTTTCCGGCGGTCTCGGCGGTCTGGTCAACCCCGTCGGCGAATCGGGCGGCCCAGGGGCCGGCCGCATTGACGATGGCGCGCGCCTCGACTTCGTAGCGCATGCCCTGCCGGTCTTCCAGCGTGGCGCGCCAGGTTTCCGCTTTTTTATGGCCGTCGCCATTGCCGTTGCGGCGGGCGGAGAGGCATTTTGTGCGCGTCATGATGCGCGCCCCGAGCTCGCTGGCGTCGAGCGCATTGAGCACTACCAGCCGTGCATCGTCCACCCAGCCGTCGGAATATTCGAAGCCGCGTTGATAGCCGCTCTTCAGCGGCGCGCCCGCAACGTGATCGGCCAGCGCCACCGCGCGCGAGGCCGGCAGGAAACGCCGGCGCGCCATGTAGTCGTACAGGAACAGGCCGGCGCGAATCATCCAGGCCGGACGCTGGCTCGCATCGTGCGGCATCACGAAACGCAGCGGACGGATGATATGCGGCGCGGCCCGCAGCAGCACTTCGCGTTCGGCCAGCGCCTTGCGCACCAGCGCAAACTCGTAATACTCCAGATAACGCAGGCCGCCGTGGATCAGCTTGGTGCTGGCCGACGAAGTATGCTGGGCCAGATCGTGCTGTTCGCACAGTATGACCTCCAGCCCCCTTCCCACCGCATCGCGCGCGATGCCGACGCCGTTGATGCCGCCGCCGATGATCAGCAAATCGCAGGAGCGTTTTTGCGGCGGCGTCCAGGACGGCGTCGGTGCGGCGGTGGCGTCTGCGGCTGCCGGCATTGATGCTGTCGTGCTCTGATCCAAATCGGCTCCAGGTTATTTTTCAGAACAATAGCATCTGCAGCGATCTACCAGCTCGTTTCCCGCTCCGCCGTCGACGAAATTTTGTGAATCGACAAATCCGCGCCTTCGAATTCCTGTTCGGGATCGAGACGGATGCCGACGCATTTCTTCAGCACCGCGTAAACGGCAAACCCGCCGATCAGCGCCACGGAAATGCCCGCCAGCGTGCCGATCAATTGCGACAGGAAAGACACGCCGCCGATGCCGCCCAGCGCTTTCTGTCCAAAGATCCCCGCGGCCAGCCCGCCCCAGGCGCCGCACAGGCCATGCAGCGGCCAGACGCCGAGCACGTCGTCGATCTTCCATTTGTTCTGCGTGCGCGTAAACATCCATACAAAGATGCCGCCGGCGATCAGGCCGGTAGCCAGGGCGCCGAGCGGATGCATCAGATCGGAACCCGCGCACACCGCCACCAGCCCGGCCAGCGGGCCGTTATAGACAAACCCCGGATCGTTCTTGCCCATGAACAGCGCCGCCAGCGTGCCGCCCGCCATCGCCATCAGCGAATTCAGGGCGACCAGGCCGTTCATCTTGTCCAGCGTCTGCGCGCTCATCACATTGAAACCGAACCAGCCCACCGTCAATATCCACGCGCCCAGCGCCAGGAACGGAATATTCGATGGCGGATGCGCGGCGATCGCGCCGTCCCGCGTGTAGCGGCCGCGCCGCGCCCCCAGCAGCAAGACCGCCGGCAACGCTACCCAGCCGCCCAGCGCATGCACCACCACCGAACCGGCGAAGTCGTGGAATTCGGCAGAGAATGTCGCCAGCAGCCAGGCCTGCACGCCGAAATGATGATTCCAGACGATGCCCTCGAAGAACGGATAGATCAGCCCGACCAGCACGGCGGTGGCGAACAATTGCGGATAAAAACGCGCGCGTTCGGCGATGCCGCCGGAAATGATCGCCGGAATCGCCGCCGCGAACGTCAGCAGGAAGAAAAACTTCACCAGCTCGAAGCCGCTGCGTTGCGCCAGCACCTCGGCGCCGCTGAAAAAGCTGACGCCATAGGCGACGTAATAACCGACAAAAAAATACGCCATGGTCGAAACGGCGAAGTCCGCCAGAATCTTTACCAGTGCATTGACCTGATTCTTTTTACGCACGGTGCCCAGTTCCAGGAACGCGAAACCGGCGTGCATCGCCAGAATCATGATCGCTCCCAATAATATGAATAACGCATCGGCACCATTTTTGTGATTTTCCACGCCTCAAAACTCCCTATAATTGTGCAAAAAAGTAAAAACGAACCCCTCTTTAAGCAAAAATCGTTCCAAAACCAAAACAATTTATAAGTCATTGAAAATAATCATATAAATACGGATTATTCAGCTTTATCCGGAAATATCGCACTGAATATGTGCAATTCGAAAAAGCGGACGCATTAAATTGAGGCGCATTACGGGCGATCCATATCCCTCATATGCCTTTCCATTTTTCGCCGCAACGCAACAATTTTTATGCGGATTCGGGCATCGCGGATTACACTGCCCGCTTTACGTTCTGGAGCATGGTTTCGTGTATTGGCCACTGTTTGCCCTCGCTGCCGCCGCGTTCGGCATCGGCACCACCGAATTCGTCATCATGGGTCTGCTGCCCGATGTGGCGCGCGACCTCGGCGTGAACGCGCCGGCGGCCGGCATGCTGGTGTCCGGTTACGCGCTGGGTGTGGCCGCCGGTGCCCCGGTGCTGGCGATCGTCACTGCCAAATGGCCCCGCAAACAGGCCCTGATCGGCCTGATGGCGCTGTTCATCGCCGGCAATGTCCTGTGCGCGCTGGCGCCGAATTACGCCATGCTGATGATCGCGCGGGTGGTCACGGCGTTCTGCCATGCGGCTTTCTTCGGCATCGGCGCGGTGGTGGCGGCCGATCTGGCGCCGTCCGGCAAACGGGCGCAGGCCGTGGCGCTGATGTTCACCGGGCTGACCGTCGCCAATGTTCTCGGCGTGCCTTTCGGTACCGCGCTCGGGCATGCGGCCGGCTGGCGGTCGGCATTCGCAGCCATCACGCTGATCGGCTTGGTAGCCGCGCTGCTGCTCTGGCGCTGCCTGCCGGACAATATTCCCATGCAGGGCGGCAGCATCTTCAAGGAATTCCGCGCGATCGCGCAGACGCAAGTGCAATTGGCATTGCTGGTCAGCACGCTGGCCGCCGTCAGCATGTTCAGCGTGCTGACCTATATTGCCTACATCCTGTTGGACGTGACCGGCTTCACGGCGATTGAGGAAAGCTGGGTGCTGCTGCTGTTCGGCGCCGGCATTACGGTCGGCGGCCTGGCCGGCGGCCGGCTGGCGGACTGGAAACTGATGCCGGTGCTGGCCGCCCTGTTCGTGATCATTGCGCTGATCCTGGTCAATTTTTCCTGGGCTGTGCATTTCCGGATTGCAACCCTGGTCACCATGTTCGCCTGGGGCGCGTTTGCCTTTGCCGTGGTGCCGGCGGCACAGATACGCGTGCTGGACAAGGCGCGCGGCGCGCCGAATCTGGCGTCGACGCTGAATCAGGGCGCATTCAATCTTGGCAATGCGGGCGGCGCATGGCTGGGCGGCCTGGTAATCGGCGCCGGCCTGCCATTGACCGAATTGCCATGGCTGGGCGCCGGCGTGGCGCTGCTGGGCCTGGCGACGGTCCTGCTGTCGGCAAGGCTGGATCGGCGGTCGGGCGAATTGCGAAATATGCAACAAGTGCGATAGACAAATATGTGCCGGCGGCCGATACATCGTAATATGGCGCGTTAATTATTAGCAATTACAAAATAATCACACTTTTAGTCGTGTTGAAAACCGGCCACGCGACCTTGTTCGCAGCCTGGTAAAAATAAAAATATGTGGCATACCCTCAACTTCGCGCAGCACAAGGCGCAGACCCATCGTCCAAGGAAACTGGCCTACGCCGTTGCGGTCGCCTCCCTGCTTATTGCATTCCTTCTGGTGCGCTGGATGGAGTACTATTTCACGCCGACGCCGGCCACGCTGTTTCTTTGCGCCATTCTGTTTACGGCCTTATGGGGCGGACTCTCTCCTTCCCTGCTGACCGTGGCCGCGTCGATTCTCATCTTCAATTTCTTCTACATACTGCCGCAGCATTCGTTTGCGGTGGAGCTCAAGGAAGTGCCGCGCCTGCTCATCTTTTCGCTTACCGCGATTTTTGTCAGCGTGCTGGGCGCCGCCCAGCACGCCACGATCGGATCGTTGCGCAATGCCTATACCAAACTGGCCGGCGCCATCAAGGCGCTGGAGTACGACAACGCCGAACGCAAACGCATCCACGAACAATTGCGCTATAGCGAAGCCCTGCTCAACGAAGGGCAAAAAATCAGCCGGACGGGCAGTTGGCGCTGGAATATCGCCAGCGGCGAACTGGTCTGGTCGGATGAGCACTACCGGATTTTCGGCTATGAGCCTTCCGGCAGTCCCACCACCTTGGTCATGTTCTCCGAACGCGTGCATCCTGACGATTTCGACAACGTACGGCAAATCGCCAATGCCGCAATCCAGCGGCGCGACCGCTTCGAATGCGAGTACCGGATCGTGCTGCCAAGCGGCGCGGTCCGCTATCTGCACGGCGTCGGCCGTCCGATTTCGCCGGAACCGCTCGATGCCAATGCCTACATCGGCATCACCGCCGACATCACCGAGCGCCGCCAGACCGAGGAACGCCTGCGCGAATCGCAGCGCCTGCTGCGCCAGCTGGCCGACCGCAGCGATACCGAACGCGAGGAAGAACGCAAGCATCTGGCACGCGAACTGCATGACGATCTGGCGCAATACCTGTCGGCGCTGCGCATGCGGATTTTCCTCTTGAACTTGCAGTTCGGCGCGCAACTGCCGTCCTTGCAATCGGAAATACAGGGCATGCTGCCGCTGGTCGATTCCACCATCACGATGACGCGCAGCGCGATTACCGCATTGCGTCCGGCGGCGCTGGACATGGGCATCGTCTCGGCGCTGGAATGGCTGAAGGGCAGATTCTTCGCCAAAACAGGGCTGCACTGCACGCTGGACATCGGCGTCGGCAACGACGCATTGCACGACCGCGCCGCCACGACCGTCTTTCGCGTGGTTCAGGAGTCGTTGCGGAACATCGGCAAACACGCGGCGGCCGACGATGTCCGCATCCGTTTCGAACGCCGCGGCGATCATTACGTCCTGCTGGTGAGCGACAACGGCATCGGTTTCGATCCCGCCATCCAAAAAGAAAAGACCTTTGGACTGCTCGGCATTCGCGAACGGGTGCTGATGCTCGACGGCACGGTCGCTATCCGGACCGCGCCGGGCTGCGGCACGGAAATTGAAGTCGGCATTCCGGTCATGTCGACCATCGGCGACCGATGATACGTTTACTGATCGCCGACGATCACGCGCTCATGCGCGATGGCCTGAAGCGCCTGTTCGCGCTCGGCGACGCCATTTCGGTGGTGGCCGAAGCCGCCAGCGGCAGCCAGGTATTCGACATCCTGCGCGCGACCGAAATCGATCTGGTGCTGCTCGATATTTCAATGCCGGGCATCAGCGGCCCGAATCTGATCAATCACATCCGCCAGCAGGAAAACAGTCCGCGCATACTGGTGTTGAGCATGCACAGCGAATTGCAGGTGGCGCGCAGCGCGCTCAACGCCGGCGCCTCCGGCTACCTGACCAAGGACAGCGATCCCGAAACGCTGGTCGCCGCGGTGGTCAAGGTGGCCGCGGGCGGCCATTTCATGGATCCCCGGCTGGCTGAACAAATGGCCTTCGACGTCGGCCATTCAGCGCAGAAGTTGCCGCATGCGCTGTTGTCCAACCGGGAATTCGAGATATTTACCCGGCTGGTGCGCGGCCGCAGCGTCAACGAAATCGCCGAAGAGCTGGCGATCAGCAACAAGACGGTCAGCACCCACAAGGCGCGGCTGATGCAGAAAATGGGCTGCAACAACAATGCCGACCTGGTGCGCTACGCCATTTCCCACGCCCTGCTCTACTGAGGCAGCGGCAATGCATCCCGCGAATGCCGGGTTGTAAGGAAATCCTTATATCAAAATCATCCTTGCCTGACATTTTTCGATTGTGCGCTGCGCTAGTATGATCCGCAGCCAAATTGAGCAGGCGCCAGCTCCCCTATGCCGCCCCGTTCGATACTAGCCATGTGTGCATGGTGCTCCCATGCAATCTCACTATCTATATCAACAGATGCGGCCCGATGAAAAACATGAAGATTGGAAATCGCCTGAGCGCAGCATTCGGGCTTGTACTGCTTTTATCCATTGTCGTATCGGCATACAGCCTGAGCCGCATGAGCGGCATCCAGGACAAGCTCAATGCCATCGTCAACGTCAATGACGTCAAGCAGGGCCTCGCGACAACCATGTTCGACACGGTCAGCGACGAGGCGCTCGGCTTGCGCAATCTGGTGCTGTTGAGCGATCCGGCCGCGATCAGGACGGAAAGCGCGCGCCTGGCGGACACAAAAAAACAATATGAGGACGCCAAGCAGGCTCTGCAGCAGATTCTGGCCCGGCCCGGCGCGGAAGATCCGGCCGAACGCACCGCGTTCGCCACGATTCTCGCCAACGAAAGCGCCGCCAAAAATATCTTTTCCCGCTTGGAAACGCTTAGCACGCTGCAGGATGCCCAGGATCACGCGCAGGCCGTCGAACTCCTGATGGGCGACGCCAGGACGACGCAAAGAAACTGGCGGCAAAGCCTGAGCGGCTTGGTCAAATTTGAAACCGGCAAGAATCTGGCGGCGGTGGAAAGCGTGGATCGCGTCTCCCAAACCACGCGCACGACGATCATTGCGATCGTCGCCGCGGGTGTCCTGCTCTGCCTGCTTGTGATCCGTTTCATGACGCGTTCGATCACGCACCCGCTGACCGCCGCGGTAGGGATTGCGCAGCAAGTCGCGCGCGGCGACCTGACGGCGGAAATCATGCCGGCGTCGCGCGATGAAACCGGCCAATTGATTTCCGCTTTGGGAGACATGAATGCCAGTCTGGCGAGCATCGTCGGCAAAGTCCGCAACGGCGCCGATGTAATCGGCACGGCGTCGAGCCAGATCGCATCCGGCAATCTCGATTTGTCCTCGCGTACGGAAGAACAGGCCGGCTCGCTGCAGCAGACCGCCGCGGCAATGGAAGAGCTGACCGCGACCGTGCGGCAAAACGCCGGCAATGCGCAGCGCGCCAGCCAGTTGGCGCTCTCGGCTTCCGGCGTTGCCGCCGACGGCGGCGCCATCGTCGGCCGGGTGGTGGCTACCATGGCGGACGTCAACGCGTCGTCGGAAAGAATTTCCGGCATCGTCAATGTCATCGACACCATTGCCTTTCAAACCAATATGCTGGCCTTGAATGCCTCCGTGGAGGCCGCGCGCGCCGGCGAACAGGGACGCGGCTTTGCCGTGGTCGCGGCGGAAGTGCGCGCGCTGGCGCAGCATTCCGCCTCGGCCGCCAAGGAAATCAAAACGCTGATCGGCGCATCGGTCGACAAAATGGCGACCGCGAGCCGGATGGTGTCGGACGCCGGTTCGACCATGGACGATATCATCGTCCGCATCCGCAACGTCAGCGAAGCGGTGGACGACATCGCGGCGGCGGGAGAAAAACAGAGCGCCGGCATCGAACAGATCAACGCGGCGATCGTGCAGATGGACAGCGCGACCCAGCAGAATGCCGCCCTGGTCGAAGAAGCCGCGGCGGCGTCGCAATCCCTGCGGGAGCAGGCATTGACGCTGACGCAACTGGTCCATGTATTCAAGCTCGCCGGAAACGGCGGACCGCAACCGGCGCTGCTTTCGATCGGGCTCAATTGAATCCGTCGCCGGCAAGCATTCATCCCGTTGCGCGAGGCGGTAAATTGTTCGATAAATTATATCGGTTTGCCATTTACGGTTTGCTCGCCGTGCTGATCGGTTCCGGCATCTATCTGTCTTATGTGATGACCCGCACCGCGAGCAATATCCGCGCCAGCGCAGTGCCGCAACTGGAAGCAAACGTGACGCTGCTGGCGCACATTTCCAGCTTCGAAAGCGCCTTGCTGCACCATCAGCTTGCGATGCACGAGTATTCCAACGATGAAATCGCCTATCGGCATTTCGTGGAACTGCAGCAGTTGACGCAGCAGGAAATGGACAATCACTTGAAATGCATGATTGCCGGCCTCGGCATGACGGCCGCCCTGCTCGACATCCGCGATACCTATCGCGGCCTGAACAGCCCCGGGCTTCCCGTCGCGCCGGGCGCCGCGCGCTCGGCCGCCACGCAGCTTGCCGCCAAAGAGGCAGTGCTGGATCTCAATCTGAAAACCCGGCACATCCGGTCCCAGCTCGAACAGGTGAAGCGGGATGCGGAAAACAAGCTCTACCGGTCCGAAGGCATCGCCGGCAACAGCATCCGCGACATCTCGCTGCTGATTTATATGTTCAGCGTCGGCGTGTTCCTGGCCGGGCTGTTCATGACCTATCACGTCTGGGCCCGCTTCCGTTCCGAAGACGAGCTGGCGTTCCAGGCCACGCACGATCCGCTGACCGGACTGGCGCATCGCCGTTCGTTCGAAACCCGGCTGCGCGCATCGAACATGCCGCGCTACACCATCGTGCTGGGCCGGATAGATCGTTTCGAGCGCGTGGTGGGCGGCCTGGGGCATGCCATGGGCGACCGGATGATGCAGCAGATCGCGGGGCGCATCAAGCAGATCGCCGAACGCCATGGCGGCGAGGCATTCCGGCTGGACGGGGCCAATATCGCCATCCTGTACAAGTTGGCCAAAACCGAACCGGCGCTGCATGCGGCGCTATCGGAAATGCGCGACGACATGCGCCGTCCCTTCGTGCTGGACCGCCATGAAATCTTTTCCAGCCTGAGCCTGGGCATCGCGGAATATCCGGGCGACGCCGCCGATCCGGTGCAGCTGCTGAAGAATGCGGATGCCGCCCTGCGCGCGGCGCATGACGCCGGCGGCGATTGCTACGAATCCTATACCGAAGCGCTCAATACGCGCGCCAACGAAAGGCTGTTGCTGGAAGCGGCACTGAGCCATGCAATCGAACGCAAGGAACTGGAATTGCATTACCAGCCGCAGCAATGCCTGAAGACGGGCCGGCTGATGGGCTTTGAGGCCCTGATTCGCTGGCGCCATCAGGGCAAGCTGATCTCGCCGGCCGATTTCATCCCCTTGGCGGAAGAATCCGGACTGATTGTCGAGCTCGGCGATTGGGTGTTCGCGCGCGCTTGCCGCCAGGCCAGGAGATGGGCCGAAACCGCGTCCGGCCTGCTGATTGCCGTCAACATATCGCCGCGCCAGTTCCGGCATCCGAATTTCCTGCAGAGAATTACCGATACGCTGCAGCAGACCCAGGTCGATCCGGGCAGCATCGAACTGGAAATCACGGAAGGGATGGTGATGGAAGGCGCGGACAAAATGATCGCGCTGCTGACCAGCCTGCGCCGGCTCGGCCTGAAACTGGCGATCGACGATTTCGGCACCGGCTATTCCAGCCTGTCGTATCTGACGCGGTTTCCCGTCAACCGCCTGAAAATCGATCAGTCATTCGTCGGCAGGCTGGAGCGCGGCCCGCAGGACGTCAGCATCGTGCAGGCCGCCATTCAATTGGGACACAGCCTCGGCATGGAGGTCATCGCCGAAGGCGTGGAAACCGAATCGCAGCGCCTGTGCCTGGAGCGCCTGTGCTGCGATCAGATCCAGGGTTATTACTACGGCCGCCCCCTAGCGCAGGCCGCCGCGTCCGAATTCCTTGCCGGCGCGCACGCTTGATTAGAAGGTTGTTGCAAATTCAGGCGAGGCTGGGCGTTGTACTGCGTTCGTGTCCCCCGCCGGCCTTCGGCCGTCTCCTCCTTTACCTCACTTCGCACAACACCCAGCCTCGCCTGAATTTGCAACCTATAAGCCTGAAGTTTCCGCATGATTGTCTTACAAAGACAGACAGTCTTTCAGGATTTCCCCTATTTATCTCTTCGGGTTGCATGCCTATAGTTGAATCGTCGCTTTTGCAACCAGGAGAACAACATGAACTTGACCAAAATTGTCGCCGATATCGTCACTTCCCTTTTCGACGCGCCGCCAAAATTAAGCGGCCGCCGCCGGCACTTCGCAAGAACCGGTTTTGGCCGCGCGATTTTTCATTGATCAGGCGGATGCTTCCTTACTCGCAGGCACCCGCGCCGGCGCATCCGATGCGCCGGCTGCGTTGCCGCGCAGCATGGCCCTGATGCCGCGCAGGCCCTGGCGGATGCGCGCTTCGTTTTCGATCAACGCGAAACGCACGTAATCGTCCCCGTATTCGCCGAAACCGATGCCCGGCGAGACGCAGACCTTGGCCTTCTCCAGCAATTGCCTGGAAAATTCCAGCGATCCCAGATGCCGATAGGCCTCCGGAATTTGCGCCCAGATATACATCGACGCCTTCGGCTTTTCGACCGGCCAGCCGGCGTCGTTCAGCCCTTTGACCAGCACGTCGCGGCGGCGCTGGTATTGCGCGCAAATCGCCGAAACGCAAGTCTGATCGCCCTCCAGCGCCGCGATCGCCGCCACCTGCACCGGCGTGAAACTGCCGTAATCGTGATAACTCTTGATGCGCGCCAGAGCGCTGACCAATTCCTTGTTGCCGACCATGAAGCCAATCCGCCAGCCGGCCATGTTGTAGCTTTTCGACAGCGTGAAAAATTCGACGGCGACGTCGCGCGCGCCCGGCACTTGCATGATGGAAGGCGCTTTCCAGCCGTCATAGACGATATCGGCATAGGCCAGGTCGTGCACCACCAGAATATCGTGTTCCAGGGCGAGCTTGATCACGCGCTCGAAAAACGCCAGTTCCACGCATTGCGCGGTCGGATTCGACGGAAAGCCGAGCACCATCATTTTCGGCTTCGGATAGCTTTCGCGGATGGCGCGCTCCAGTTCGGCAAAAAAGTCGACGCCGGGACTCATGCGCACCGATCGGATATCCGCGCCGGCTATGACGGCGCCCCATATATGAATCGGATAACTCGGATTCGGCACCAGCACCGTATCGCCGCGATCCAGCGTGGCCAGCATCAGATGCGCCAGGCCTTCCTTGGAACCGATGGTAACGATGGCTTCGGTGTCGGGATCGATATCGACCTCGTAGCGCTGCTTGTACCAGTGCGAAATGGCGCGCCGCAAGCGGGGAATGCCTTTCGACGCCGAATAGCCATGGGTATCGGGACGCTGCACGGTTTCGACCAGTTTGTCCACGATATGCTGCGGCGTGGCGCCGTCGGGATTGCCCATCGACATGTCGATGACGTCCTCGCCGCGGCGGCGGGCGGCCATCTTGAGTTCGGCGGTAATGTTGAAAACGTAGGGGGGAAGACGATTGATGCGCGAAAAGACGCGCGCAGGCTTGACTGGCGGCATGATGGGTTTCTTTCACGTAAGCGCCCGGAACCGTCCGAGCGACGTTGCCGTCAAATGGGTGGCGGCGAAACGATTCTAGCGTGAAATTAGCCGCATGTGGCGCAAAATACCGTGAACCCCCGACGGGAATCGCGGTCAACGGTGGGATACGCCCAGCTTACCGTCGGATAAAACAGAACCGAGACCATGTTTGACGAAAAAATTGCCCCTCTGGCCGATGCCATTCGCAGCCGGACCTCTTTGAAGGCCATCTATAAATCCGAGCCGCGCGAGTTCAGCCCGCATGCGCTGGGCAAAGGCCGCTACGGCGAAGACGTAGTGCTGGTGTATCAATATGCCGGCATGTCCGGCGGCCGCCCTACCGCAGGCTTGCCGCCGGAACGCTGCTGGCGCATGTTCGTGCTGGAAGATCTGCGCGACCTGTCGCCCGCCGATGGCGGCTGGCATAGCCATGAAAGCTACCAGGCCGCGCAGGAACGGCTGACCGGCATCTCGATTGCGATCGAAATGGAGACCCCGCAGCAGCCGCCCGCATTCGGGGAGGCCGCCGGCAACCAGGCTTGAGAACAACACCCCGCCTCGCCTGATTTTGCAATCGCTTTTAAGTCTCAAGCCGCCAGTTTGCGCGGAAGCGCCGACAAGGCACGCAGCTTGCCGACGGTATCGGCGCAGGCGCGCGCCGCTTCGGCGCCCTTCACCACGAAATGCTGATGGAAGAATTGCTGATGCTCTTCATGCGAATGAAAATGATGCGGCGTCAGTACCGAAGAAATCACCGGCACCGACGTTTCCAGTTGCACTTGCATCAATCCGCTGATCACGGCCTGCGCGACGAATTCATGGCGATAAATACCGCCATCGACCACCAGGCCGGCCGCCACCACGGCATCGTATTGCCCGCTTTGCGCGAGCAATTTGGCGTGCAGCGGGATTTCAAACGCGCCGGCGACTTCAAAGCACGCAATATCGGCCTCGGCAAAGCCCAGGCGTTTCATTTCGGCAAGGAAAGCGTCGCGGCACTGGTCGACGATATCGCGATGCCAGCAGGATTGCACGAAGGCGATGCGCCGCTGCACACTGGTAGAGGAAGAGGAAGCTGCCGATTGTTGAACTTGTTGAACCATTCTTGAAGACTCCTATTTACGGAAAAACTATAAATAGGGCGCACGGGACGACGACGGCCGGCTCCGGAAAACCGGGAACCGGCGATGCAATGATCCCGTTCTCTTTCATCCGGACTATACCGTCGGCCCCGGAATCGAACCGGGTCTGCTGACCTTGCCGCGCAATGACAGGCGGACAAGCGCTCGCGGGCTAGGCCATCCTTCATTACCGCATGGATTCGCCATTACCGCCGGTGGGGAATTCCGCCCCGCCCTGAGAACGTTGCGGCCGGAATCCGTTCAGATCCGCGACCGCAACGGAATATATCACGCAGGGCGAAACGATGCTGGCGGTGCTCAGAAACGGACCTTGATATAGGCGGAAGGCCCGACCAGCTTGATGTTCAGGTCTGCATCGCTGCTCGAGATATCGCGATGCAACAGGATCTTGCTGATGCCGTAATCGGCCGCGACGCCGACATTCTTGAACGGAAACCACTCCACGCCCACGGCGCCGTTATAAATATGGCCGTTCAGGTTGCCGCCGTTTTTCTTGATGCCGGACGCTTCCGCATACAAGCGCACATTCTGGGTCAGCGCGGTGCGCCAGCCCAGTTCCAGCAACGGCGCCACCGCATCGCCCGAGCTGCTGCCCGAAGCGCTGCCGGGGACGCCGCCGACGGCGCCGCTGGCCTGATAATTAACTTTTCCTCTGTAATATCCCGCGCCGAGGCCGATGCCAAACACGCTGTTGCCGGAACCGATCCACCATTTATAGGCCAATTGGGCCAGATCTATTTTCAGCCGCGCCGAGGCCGACCCTTCGGCAGTCACAGGCACGCCGCCGACCGTGCCTGCCCGCGCGATGGATGCATTGAAATCATTGTCGTAGCGATAGTAATCGAAGGACAGCCCCTGATGATCGAAGAACAGGACTTCAGCGCGCACGCGCCCCAGCGTGGTGTGATCGCGATCGAGATCGCCGGTGTCGGCGCGGCCGACGGGCGTATTCACGCCGACGCGGAAAGTCGGATCCACATAGTAGGCGCCGGCGGATACGCTGAAGCGATCCAGCGCCGGAGACGGATCGGCCAGCGCGCCGGCCGAAGCGGCGCACAGCGCGGCGAACACGGACTGTTTTATCAGCCGGAGGGAGCGTGTATTTTTATTCAACATAATCATCTCCGAGGTAAGTTTTAGTCCCCGATGGACTGCGGAATTGATTTCATTTGTTACTGAATGTTGAAAAGAATACCAACGGTTGCAATTGGCACAATGTCGGAAAAGGCCGTTTTTTGATGTCGGTGTGCACCCACGGAATTACGGCATAATGAGGCGGACCGTGTCAGAAAATTTCACCCCAGGAACCGATGCCAAAGCATATCGATACCCGTCTGCTGCACGCAGGCACACCTCCCTTCCACGATAAAACCGCGCCGGTCAACACGCCCGTGGTGCGGACCAGCACCGTGCGCTTCGAAAGCACCGCCGCTTACGAGGAAATCTATCGGCGCCGCGCCAAGGGCGAAGCGCTGCCGACCTACGGCCGGCAGGGAATGGCCACGCATCGCGCGCTGGAAGAAGCCATCGCCCTGCTCGAAGGCGGCAGCGACGCCCTGCTGACGCCTTCCGGACTTGCCGCGATTTCGCTGACCTTCCTGGCGTTGCTGGCGCCGGGCGATCATGTGCTGGTGGCCGACAACGTCTACGCCCCGGTGCGCCGCCTGCACAAGGATCTGCTGCAGCGGCTGGGCATTTCCTTCACCTATTTTTCGGCCGGCAAGGACGATCTGGAGGCGCTGATCGCGCCGAACACCAAAATGATCTATGCCGAATCGCCGGGTTCCCTGCTGTATGAAATCCTCGACATGCCGCGCATCTCGGCGATCGCGAAACGCCATGGCCTGATTGTCGCCACCGACAACACCTGGGGCTCCGGTTATCTGTACCGGCCGCTGGCGCTGGGCGCCGACGTCTCGATCATCGCCTCGACCAAATATATCTCCGGCCATTCGGATGTGATGCAGGGCGCGGTGGTTGTCAACGATGCGGCGCTGGCAAAAAAAATCTACGCCGCGCATGAGAGCATCGGCCTGTCGATCAGCGCCGACGACGCTTATCTGGCGCTGCGCGGCGTGCGGACCATGCCGGTGCGGCTGGCGCAGCATCAGCGCAATGCCTTGCAGGTGGCGCAATTCCTGGAACAGCATCCGATGGTGCGCAAGGTGTTCCATCCGGCGCTGCCGTCGGATGCCGGCCATGCGGTCTGGCTGCGCGATTTCGATGGCGCCAACGGGCTGGTGTCGTTCGAATTCGGCAGGCCCGGCGTCGGCGCCGCGCGCGCGTTCGTCGATGCCCTGCAGTTTTTCAGCCTCGGCGCATCATGGGGCGGTTATGAAAGCCTGGTGCAGATCATCGAACCGGCGCGGCTGGCCGAACAATCGTATTGGAACGGCGCCAACCCCGCCGTCCGGCTGCATGTAGGACTGGAATCGGCGCCGGATCTGATTGAAGACCTGGCGCAGGCTTTCAAGGCGTTTGAAGCGTTCGAGAGTAAGGAGCAGCAACAGCAGTAATATGTGGTTGAATAAGAATCGATAGCAAAAATAAATAGAAATTTAAACTTTAATAAGCAATTCCCTATCGCCATGATGCAAACAATCAATTTCACAAATTGATCGTTAAAACCTATGATTCATCTCAACGCGATTGCTTTAGCAAATAAACGACAAGGCAATCGCAGATCGACATTTATCGCTCATCACACATTTCTGAGGAGAAATACCATGGCAACCCAAGACAACGGCATCAAATCGGTCACTATCGAAAACCTCGAGGCAGCCTTCGCCGGCGAATCGATGGCCCATATCAAATACCGCTATTTCGCAAAACTGGCGCGTGAAGCGGGCGCGCTCGACGTCGCCAAGATTTTCGAGGAAACCGCCGACCAGGAAGTCATGCACGCGTTCGGCCATCTGGATCTGTTGTATCCGAAAGCCAAGATGACGCCTGCCAAGGCGCTGGAAATCGCGATCGAAGGCGAAACCTACGAATACACCGAGATGTATCCGAAATTCCGCCATCTGGCCGTGGAAGAAGGCAATCAGGCCGCCGTCGCCGAATTCGACGAACAGATCGCCGAATCGAAGGAACACGCCGCCGCGTTCAAGCTCACGCTGGAAAAGGCAGCAAAGCGCTTTGCCGCGCTGGCCAAGGTGGAAGAGCGCCACGCCAACCACTACAAGGGCGCGCTGGAAGCATTCAACGCCGCCGCCTGATCGAAACCGATACGACCTTTTAACCAGATTACCGAGGAAAAAACCATGAAACAATATCAATGCATCGTTTGCGGCTTCATCTATGACGAAGCGATCGGCATGCCGGAAGACGGCATCGCCGCCGGCACCAAGTGGGACGACATTCCGCAGGATTGGGAATGCCCGGACTGCGGCGTCGCCAAGGCCGATTTCGAAATGGTGCAGATCTGATCGACGAGCCCGCCATGAAACCCATCATCATCGTCGGCGCCGGGATGGCCGCCTATACCATTGCGCGCGAATTGCGCAAACTGGATAAAGCCATTCCGCTGTTGATCATCACCGCGGACAACGGCGGTTTTTATTCCAAGCCGATGCTGTCGAACGCCTTTGCGCAGAAAAAACTGGCCGAACAACTGGTCACGCAAAGCGCGGTGCAGATGGGCGAGCAGTTGAACGCCAACATCATGACCGGCGTGCGGGTCGACAACATCGACATCGCAGAACGCAAAGTGGTGACCGCCGCCGGCGCGTTCGAATACGGCAAGCTGGTGCTGGCGGTGGGTGCGCAACCGATCCGGCTGCAGATCGGCGGCGACGCCGCGCAGGAGGTGATGTCGGTCAATCATATCGACGACTATGCAACGTTCCGCGCCAGCCTCTTGCCCGAACTCCGCAATGCCGCGCGCATCGCCATCCTCGGCGCCGGCCTGATCGGCTGTGAATTCGCCGACGACCTGGCCGCGCACGGCCATGCGGTGACGCTGATCGATCCGAACGCCCTGCCGCTGGCGGCATTGGCGGCGCCGGCACTGTCACGAGGCCTGCATGCGGCGCTGACCGCCCGCGGTGTCGACTTGCGGCTCGGCACTACGGCCGCGGCCATCGACCGCAAGGGCGAAGCGTTGAATGTGACGCTGGCCAACGGCGATACGGTGGAAGCCGACGTCGTGTTGTCCGCGGTGGGGCTGCGCCCCGATCTGCGCCTGGCCCAGGCGGCTGGACTGCGGACTGATCGCGGCATCATGGTGGACCTCTATGGCCGCACCAGCGTCGAGGATATCTATGCGCTGGGAGATTGCGCCGAATACATGATCGACAGCGAAGGCCGCAGCAGTCCGCTGCCGTATATCGCGCCGCTGATGAGCGCCGGCCGCGCTATTGCCAAGACCCTGCTCGGCGAAGCGACGCCGATCGATATGAAGGACGCACCGGTCATCGTCAAGACGCCGAGCTATCCGCTGGCATTGGTGCCGCCGCCGCGCCATGCCGTCGCCAACGGCCGCTGGGAAACAGAACAGGACGGCGAACGCACCATCGCGCGCTTCATCGATGCCGACGGCAGGCTGGCCGGCTTCGGCGTGGCGCCGCAGGAAGCCAAATCGCGCGGCGCATTGCTGGCGGCGCTGGGAACGGTGGTGGCGGCGGTTTAGCCAGTAAAAAAAACCGGACAAGGAAAAGCCCCGGCAGGTGCGGATTTTTCGCACATGCCGGGGCTTATTTTTATTTAACGTCCGCGCGACAATATCCGTCGCGCCGGTAAAACCGGTTTACTTGACCGTAGTGGTCGTTGCAGCCGCGGCGCTGGTATCGGTCTTGACGGCCGGTTTTGCAGTGTCTTTCTTATGGGACTTCTTGACCTTGGCTTTTTTGGCAGGCGTCTTGGCGGCAGGCGCGCCGGTATCTGTCTTGGCCGCAACGGTCGATGCCGGCGCAGGTGTCGCAGGCGTTGCAGGAGCGGCAGGCGATTGAGCGAATGCGGAAACGGCAAACAGACCGGCGATCAGGGCAGCGATTGACTTGTTCATTATGACTCCTCGAGATGTTGTGATTGGCGGGCCCATGCCCTTGTGTTACAGGACTGAAAACGGCGGCCGCATTGCGATCGTTGACGGGCATTACATACCGTTACACATGCGCAAGATGACTGCATGCGGCTCTGCAAAGAGGCCTGCACGCAGCACATTTAAATTCTTCCATTTCTCAAATAGCCCTGCTATAATCTCGTTTTTCGCGGCTGTAGCTCAGCTGGATAGAGTACTTGGCTACGAACCAAGGGGTCGTGGGTTCGATTCCTGCCAGCCGCACCAGACGTATAAAGGGTCCATCGCAAGATGGACCCTTTTGTCTTTTCCGCACGGGTTTTCACCCTTCGGGATGCTGCGGCGATCAGCGCGGAACGTCCGTCCCGCCGCCGGCAAAACCGCGAACCGCCTTAAAGATCGGCGGCGCTCTTCGCCATTACCTTCCCGAGCCGCCACCGCCCATTCCGCTGCCGCCGCCCATTCCGCTAGTGCCGGCCGCCCCTCTGCTTCCGCCCATCTCGTCGCTGCTGGTGCTGTTGCCGCCGCCGGCGCCGCTCATGCCGGAGCTGCCGGAACCGCTCCCGCCGGACCGGTCATAGCCGCTACTTGAACTGCCGGAACGGCTCGAACCGTCGTTGCGATGCATATCGCTACAGGCCGCCACACTGCAAAGTGCGGCCAGGGCAGCCACTGTAAGAAATTTTCGATTCATGATCGTCTCCTGAAGTTGAAGTTAAATGCACCGAAGAAGTGAATGAGCGTTCATGTTATGCAAAGGCCCGCGGCAGGGATGCAGTGGAAATACCCGATTTCGTGTCGGAAAAAATTGTCAGTCCTGTCGTCCGGATTTACCCGCTTATCGGCGAGACACGTACAGCCTTTTCCCAATCGCAATAAAAAAAAGCCGGTGATCCACACCGGCTTCTCCTGGTTCCGAAATGCGGCGAACCGCAATCGCGCGACTATTTCTTCATCAGCAGCGCATTCCATAATTTGGTCCACTTGTCGGCCTCATCCAGGTAGGCGCCGGTATCGATCATGACGTGCGGAAAATCGTTCAGCCTGGTTTTTGCCTTGGTGCTGGTCGGCACGCGGCCCAGATTGGCGTACATGGTCTGGTTTTCGGGCGACAGCACATAATCGGCGAACAGCAAGGCCGCATACGGATGCGGTGCATTCTTGGCCACGCCCAGGCCCTGCGGACGGCCTACCACCGGCTGCACCGGCGCCCAGTCGATCGGCGTGCCCTTGCGCTTGAGCGATTCCACTTCGCCGTTATATACCGTCAACGCCACCGGCACTTCGCCGGCGCCGACCATTTGCGCCAGCAGGATATGGCCGGCGCGCATTTGCGGATTGGTCGCCGACAAGGCCTGGAAGAATTTCATGCCCTTGTCGTCGCCCCATTTCTTGACGATGGTCGCCAGCCATTCGATGTCGCTGGCTTCGATGCTGACCTGCCCCTTCCATTTCGGATCGAGAAAGCCTTCATACGTGGCCGGCAGATCGGCGCGCTTGACCTTGTTGGTGTTATAGGCGACGACGATGAAATTGGAACGGTCCGATACCCACAGGCGGTTCGGGCCGATGGCGTCGGGCGGCAGATCGGCCAGGTATGGGCTGTAGAATTCCGACAGCAGTCTTTCGCGCGCGGCCATTTCGACTTCGGGGCCGTTGGTTTCCAGCACGTCCACCACATAACGGCGCGCCTGTCCTTCGGTCATCATGCGTTGCGCAACCTGGTCGCTGTTGGCGCGCCAGAAATTGACCTTGATGCCGTATTTTTTCTCGAAGGCGGCAATCAGCGGCGTCGATTCGCCGCTCGACAGCGAGCTGTATACCGTGACCGAACCTTCTTTTCTGGCCGCGTCGACCAGCTTCTGGTCGCGGTCGGCGCCCTTGTACATATAGATGGCGTCGTTCGGACCGGGAGGGTTGGCCGATGCGTTGGCCGATGCGTTGTATGCCGGCGCCCCCAGGCAAACCGCCATTGCCGTTGCAATGCCGCACATGATATTCAAATACCGTGCACCACTCTTACCTGCCTGCTTGTCTGCCTCGCTCATGCCTGCTCCTGAAAATGGATTTATACATATAGCTCCACATGCGCCGGATATTTGCGATATCATCCTATTCACTGTATAGCTAGATTAATTATTTATGAATAAATATATAACGCCGGCCTGGATGTTGTCAATATTGGCGCCGACGGCAACAAGCCGCGACGCGCATCAATTGACATATACTACGGCGCTTCATTTGGCGTAAAAATCGCAGCACGCACGAAGATAAAACGGCAGACAACGATATGACGGTCCACAAAAGAGGCGACAAGGATTACAAGAGCAGCGAATTCGTGATTGCGCTGGCGCGCGGTTTCGAAGTATTGCGCTGCTTCGACGCCAAGCAGCGCGATTTGACGACCATGGATATCGCCAAGGCCACCGGCCTGCCGCAGTCGACCGTCTGGCGCCTGTGCAACACGCTGGTCGAACTGGGCTGCCTGGTGCGCCATCCGGACAGCGACCGGCTGAGCATCGGCCTGGGCCTGCTCGGCTTCGGTTATTCGGCATTGCCCTCGCCCGATCTGGGCGAACTGGCCACCATCGAAATGAAGCGCCTGGCAGACGAATTCCATGCCGGGGTATCGCTATGCATTCCCGACAAGCTCGACATGCTGATCGTCAAACGGGTGCGCGGCAACGAAGGCCTGTTGTCCGGCGGCGCGGTCGGCACGCGCGTGCCGATGGCGCGTTCGGCGGCAGGCTGGGCTTATCTGGCGACCTTGCCGGCGGCCGATCTGGCCGAGCTGTCGGGCAAGCTGGAACAGCAGGCCGGCGACAAATGGATAGAAGTGCGCGGCATCATCGAAGACGAATTCCGCCGCTACAAGGAAAAGGGCTTCCTCGTCAACGCCGGCGTCTACCGGCCCGAAATCAATTACGTATCGGTGCCGATCATCGTCGATGCCAATGTCTATACCCTGCATTGCAGCGCCCTGGCCAGCGTATTGCCGCCATCCAAATTGAAGGACGAAGTCGGCCCGCGGCTGGTTGCGCTGGCCGCCCGCATGCGGCCCGGGCTGGCGCGCAACGACGAAATATACTGATCAGGCGATACGCTCGATCACCTTCTCGATGCCATGCGAGTGTGCATCTTCGCGCACCCCGACCGCGCTGGTGCTCGGAAACACCAGCGACTTGATCACCACCGGCACCGCGCCCGAGGTCTCCAGCATCGCGCCGATGTCGATGAAATCGAAGGCCTTCAACACGATCCCGTCGATCGACACCACCGCATTGGCCAGCTTGCATTCCTGCTCGCAGTGAATCCCGATCAGCCCGCCGATGTCGCCGTCGCCCACCAGGATCAGCGGCAAGCCATTCTTGAGCACCGCCGCCATGCCCGCGATCACGCCCCGGCAGAACGCATCCATGCGCGCAAACGTCGCCGACGGATGCCAGCGATAGCACACCGCCACCGCCTGCTCGCCATGATGCAGATCGAAATTGCGCAACGCCGTCTGCACCGCCGCCGCGATCGCCGCGCTGTCCAGCACCTCCGCCTCCAGCGGCAGGTCCGGCGTGATCACGGCGATGTTCTTCAACGGTAAAACGCTTTGCGGCTCGATATAGATCGTGCTGCCGCTGACCTGGATCGTATATTGCGACGCCCCCACCACCGTGGCCCGGATGCCTTGCTCCGGCGTCTCGATGCGCGACCCCCAGGCTTTGACGCGCTGCAATACCGCCTGCGCCAGCGGTCTGCCCAGGTCGCCGAACGACTGCGCCTGCACGCCGTAGATATATTCCGAAACCCCGCCCGAGAACGTCACCGCATCCGGCGCCCGCAGGTTCTGCAGCGGGTCCAGCCGCAGCAGTTCGGTCACGGCCGGTTCCAATGTATTCGGGGCCTGCTGGATCACCTGCAATAAGCGGTCGGCCATGCGCTCGACCATCTTGTTCAAGCCTGCCGCGTCGGGGATTTCGCCGATCTGGATTGTCAGACCAACTTCATCTGCGAAACGCTGGCCCGCCGCCTCGATGCGAACTACTTTACCTTGCGCATCGAAGGAGACGATGCGCGCGCCCACGTCCGCCGCCGTCAGGTCGACCAATTCTCCCGCTTCGCACACCGAGATCTTCGAGGTGCCGCCGCCGATGTCGATGTTCATGATGCGCGCCGTCTCGCGGATCGAGCGCGCCGCCGCGCCCGAGCCGAACGCCGCCAGCGTCGTCTCCAGCGCATCGCCGGCACTGACCGAGAC
>REGP01000006.1 GCA_004134995.1 Oxalobacteraceae bacterium CAVE-383
GTGGAAGTGCAGTAATGCATTAAGCTAACTGATACTAATTGCCCGTGCGGCTTGTCCCTATAACCTTGGCAGGTTATAGCGCTGCTGCTACTGAAGTAAGCCAGATCAATACCCAATATCAAATCACGCTATCTTTACCCTTCTCAATTGGGTTGGCCGTCGCCGCTGCTGCGGGACGTCCAACTTTACAAGTCATGCCTGATGACCATAGCGAGTTGGTACCACCCCTTCCCATCCCGAACAGGACCGTGAAACGACTTTGCGCCGATGATAGTGCTGCAACCAGTGTGAAAGTAGGTCATCGTCAGGCTGTTATTCCGAAATCCCCCGCCTCATCCGAGCCGGGGGATTTTTTTATGCGCGCGCGCAAACAGAAGGTGCAAACAAAAACCGGTGACGCCTTTTGGGCGTCACCGGTTTTTTGCGTTTGGCGTTCTGCGATGCGGCTTGATAAGCGACATCCGCCTCACACTTATTTTGCCATTTCATCCTTCTTCATTTCGTCTTTCTTCATGCCGTCTTTTTTCATGGCATCCTTGCCCATCGAATCCTTTTTCATTTCATCTTTCTTCATGCTGTCCTTGGACATGGAGTCTTTCTTCATGCTGTCGTGGCTCATGGCATCCTTGCCCATGCTGTCTTTCTTCATTGCGTCCTGAGCGGCAACGCTGCCGGCGGCGAACAACATGCATGTGGAGAGAATGGCTGCAGTAAATTTTTTCATGATTTTTTCCTAGAGTTTGAACTACAAGAGTTGGATTACAAAAGTGCTGCTGCTGTGCTGCTGTGCTGCTGATTGATGCTGATTTGATGCTGATGGTTGTTGAGCTTTGCTTCAGGGCCTGAGGCAGAGCCTCAACTGCCGCCGAACCAGTTGTATCCTTGATCTTCCCAATAGCCGCCCGGGTAGGTATTCGTTACGTAAATCGCCTGAATATGCTTCGGATTCTTGTAGCCGAGCTTGGTAGGCATGCGCAATTTCATCGGAAAACCGTAGCGCGCCGGCAAGATCTGGCCATCGTAGGTAAGCGCCAACAGTGTCTGCGGGTGCAGCGCGGTTGGCATGTCAATGCTAGTGTAGTAGTCATCGGCACATTTAAACCCGACATATTTGGCAGTAAGATCAGCGCCGTTCATCCGCAAAAAGTCGCTGAACCTCACGCCGCCCCATTTGCCGATCGCACTCCAGCCTTCGACGCAGATATGCCGCGTAACCTGGTCGGTCTGGGGCAGGGCGCGCAAGCGCGACAGTGTCCAGGGGCGTTTGTCGGAAACCAGGCCGGCCAATTCCAGCCGATAGGTGTCGCCGTCGATTTGCCGGACCTCGTCTTCCCCGTAATAGGCATTGAAGGGAAATGGCCGGGTAATCATTGAATCGGGGTAAGTCGGCGCCAATTTATTGGGATCGAACAGCCAGCCTTGCGCCTTGTCGTTGAAGCGCGACATCTTCATCAGCGCCATATCGACGCTTTCGTTGTCGCTTAAGGAACAACCGGTCAGCAATGCCAGGCCGCCTAAAGTCAATGAACGCTGCAGAAAAGCGCGCCGCGATGGTTCTGCCACTTGGCGTACCGCATCGCGTACCAGTTGCGCGGCGTCGCTTTCTCCCAAAACGATGCCGTCCCGGCCGCGCGGTTTCAATATCTTGCTCATCAGCGCCCCCGGATCATGGTCAATAAAGTGCGCGGCACCAGCGCCACCATCAGCAAATGGATGGCGACAAATGCGACCAACCCCGCCATGGCGAAGAAATGCACTCTGCGTGCTGCCTCGTAGCCGCCGAGCAGATCGCGCAGCAGCGGGAATTGGACCGATTTCCACAGAACCAGTCCCGACAACACCAGTACGACGATATCGAGCATGACAAACAGATAAGCCAGGCGCTGAACGGCGTTATAGCGGCGCGGATCTGCATGCGTCAGATGGCCGCGCAAGGCATCGCCGGCGTCGCGCAGCAGCGCGCGCAAGGTCAAAGGGAAGAATTTTCGGAACAGGCGCCGCGTGACGACATTGCATGACAGATAAATCAGGCCATTGACGGCCAGCAGCCACATCGCCGCAAAATGCCATTGCAATGCACCGCCGAGCCAGCCGCCGAGCGTGACGCCGCTCGGAATCGAGAAGTCGAAGAACGGCGAAGCGTTATAAATGCGCCAGCCACTCATCGCCATCACTATCACAGCCAAGGCGTTGAGCCAGTGCGTGACGCGCAGCCAGGCCGGATGGACGGGCCGGCCGGGGTTATCGGGAGAGTGCGCAACGTCGCCGGTAGCGGAAATCGTGGACATATTCATGTGGATACCTCTTTATTTGTCGATGGCGCGGTACTGTTTTGCGCGTGCTTCTCCCCGGTAATACGCGAGTGCGCCGGGATTGGTTACAGGCGCACTGAAAAATTATTTTGTAATAATGCGGCTGTACCTGATAAATTGCTACGCATTCGCCTGTATTTGCATGCGATGTAACTTAAAACACAGATGCAACGAATAGATAATAAGACAGAGCTGTTGATCGCCACCGAGCTGAAATTGCGCGCCATGCTGGTGAGCGGGCTGGCCGGCGACGCGCGGGCCTATCACGACTTTTTGCAGGCTTTGTCGACGCATCTGCGGGCGTTTTTGCGCCGCCGCCTGCAACGCTGGCCGGATGACGTCGAGGATTTGCTGCAGGAGGCGCTGCTGGCGATTCATAATCAGCGCCATACTTACGATATGGATGCACCCTTGACCGCCTGGGTGCATGCGATCGCTAAATATAAAATGATCGACTGGCTGCGTCGACGCGAAGGGCGAGAAATGCTGAACGATCCGCTGACCGATGCGACCGAGCAGGCGGCGGAGCTGTTTTCCAGCGCCGATGCCGATGCCGCCGATGCGCGGCGCGATCTGGATCAACTGCTCGCGCAATTGCCGGAGCAGCAGCGCACAGCGATCGTGCATACCAAACTGGAGGGCCTGTCGGTACGCGAAACCGCGGAATTGACGGGCATGTCGGAATCCGCAATCAAGGTCGCCGTTCACCGCGGCTTGAAAGCGCTAGCAGCAAGAATGCGTGGCAACGAATGAAAACCAATGATTTAATCGATATGCTGGCCCGCGGGCCTGTCGCGGTGGCGCCGCATGCCACACGGCGGCGTTATACCGTCGCGTTAGGCTGGGGGCTGGCCGGAGCGCTCTTGATGATGGCGCTGGGATTGGGCGTACGGCCGGATCTGGCGCAGGCGGCAACGCTGCCGCAGTTCTGGTTCAAGACGCTGTTTGCACTCAGCATGACGCTGCTCGCGGTGGTCGTCAGCAGCAGGCTGGCGCGCCCGGGCGCGGCCCTCAAGCGTTGGCCGCTGGCGCTGGCCGCGCCTGTGCTGATCGTCTGGCTGGTTGCCGCGGTGATTTTGATCCAGGCCGCGCCGGAGCAGCGCGTGCCGCTGGCGCTCGGCGCCACCTGGAAAGTCTGCACCTTGCTCATCGCTACGCTGTCGATTCCATCGTTCGCGGCGCTGATGTGGGCGATGCGCGGATTGGCGCCGACCCGTCTGCGCACGGCCGGCGCCATGGCGGGCCTGTTGTCCGGGGCGCTGGCGGCGCTGGTATATTGCCTGCACTGTCCCGAACTGGAACCGCCGTTTGTCGGCATCTGGTATGTGTCGGGCATGTTGGTTCCGACCGCCGCGGGCGCTTTGCTCGGCCCGCGTCTGTTGCGCTGGTAGCAGCCGGAAATGGAAATAAAAAGGCCGGAGACGAATCTCCGGCCTTTTTTTATTACAGCCTGACGCGGCTTAAAACGTTTCCCAGTCGCCGCTATTGTCATCCTTGGGCGGGGCGGGGGTATGTTGCTGCGGCGCGGATTGCTTCAAACGCGCCGGCGCTAAAGGTGCGGCGGCCTTGTGCGCGGCTGGTGGCAGTATCGGCGCGCTGCTCGTCTTGCGCGGAGCGATTGCCGCCGGCGCTGCCGCGGCGACGCTGCGCAGCGGCGCATGGCCGCCCAGGCCATCCTTCAGCCGGAATACGCTGACCACCTGCGCCAGGGTCTGGGCCTGATCCTGCAGGGATTGCGCCGCGGCGGCGGCTTCCTCCACCAGCGCCGCATTCTGCTGCGTGACTTCGTCCATCTGCGTGATCGCGCGGTTGACTTCCTCGATGCCGGTGCTTTGCTCCATGCTGGCCGACGAAATCTCGCCGACGATATCGGTCACGCGCTTGACGCTGGAAACCACTTCCGTCATCGTCACGCCGGCGCTTTCCACCAGTTTGCTGCCGAGTCCCGCCTTTTCGACCGAGTCGTCGATCAGTGTCTTGATTTCCTTGGCGGCCGCGGCCGAGCGCTGCGCCAGGCTGCGCACTTCGGAGGCCACCACCGCGAAGCCGCGGCCTTGTTCACCCGCCCGCGCGGCTTCCACGGCCGCATTCAGGGCCAGGATATTGGTCTGGAAAGCGATGCCGTCGATGACGCCGATGATATCGACAATCTTGCGCGCCGAATCGTTGATCGCCTGCATGGTATCGACCACTTGACCGACCGCCGCGCCGCCCTGGACCGCGACTTCGGAGGCCGACACCGCCAGTTGATTGGCCTGTTTGGCGTTGTCCGAATTCTGCTTCACGGTGGCGGTCAGCTGCTCCATGGCCGAAGCGGTTTCCTCCAGCGAGCTCGCTTGCTGCTCGGTGCGGCTCGACAGGTCCAGATTGCCGCTGGCGATCTGGCTGGAGGCGGTGGCGATGGTATCCGTGCCGACCCGCACCTCGCCGACGATCTTCAGCAGATTGTCGTTCATGGCTTTCAGCGAATGCATCAATTGACCGGTTTCATCTTCACTCGATGCGACGATTTTCGCGGTCAAATCGCCGGCGGCGACCTGTTTTGCGACGGCCACGGCTTCATTCAACGGCTTGGAAATGAGGCGCGCCATGAAGATGGCCAGCGACAGGCCGATCAGCAGGCTGGCGGCCAGCAGGCCGATAATCCAGGTGCGCGCCTTGGCCAGTTCCCGGTCGGCGCCGTTGTCGGCGGCGGTGCTGCCGTCATTGTTGATTTTGCTCAGCGCATCGAGCTGATTGACGATGTCGCGATACAGCTTGGCGTTGCCGTCGCGCGTCATGACGCGGGCCTCTTCCACCTTGCCGTCGGCGGCGAGAGCGAAAATCTTGTCATGCATGACCAGGAAGTCATCCACATTCTTTTTGAGTTTCGGATAAATTTCCCGTTCGCCCGGTTCGGAAATCAGCGTTTCATAGTTCGCTATGTATTTCTTGAAATCATCCGCCTGACCCGATGTAAGTTTCGACGGGTCTTTCTCATCGGAAAAAACGATATGTGAATATTCCGCACTGCGCATGCGCGACATCGTCGTTTTCATATCGGCGAGAACACGCAAGGACGGCAGCCAATTGGTCGAGATATCGGTGGACGCCTTGTTGACTTTGGTGATCTGGAAGATGGAGAGGACACCGAGGGCGGTAGTCAGAATCAATACGGCGACAAAGGCCAGTATCAGTTTCTTCGCAATTTTCAGATTGTAGAACCAGTTCATAATGCATAACCCCCTATGAAAACACAGTCGACGATGCGCGCCTGGTCAAGCCGGCAGTCCACGTGATTATTCGAATTTCTCACTATTTAATGAAAAATATATTATCACATTTTAAAAATTGAAAATAAAAATGATAATTTTGTGATAAATGAACGACAGAGGGGTAATTTACGGATTATCCGATTCAGGCGATTTCCAGTTCGATGATTGCCGTGGTGCCGCGCCGGGGCTGCGATTCCAGGTTGACGACGCCGCCATGCAGGGTGACGATTTCACGCACCAGGGCCAGGCCCAGGCCGGTGCCCGGAATGGCGCCCGATTTGTCGGCGCGATAGAATTTTTCGAAAGCCCGTTCACGCTCCTCGCGCGTCATGCCGATGCCTTCGTCGCGCACCTTGATGCTGACGCGGCGGCCGTTGCCGCTGTGATGCGCGGCCAGATGGATGATCGACGCCGGCGATGAATACTTGACCGCGTTTTCGAGCAGATTGCGCAGCGCCAGCATCAGTTTCGGGCGGTCGCCGTCGAGCCAGGCGTCTTCGCACACCAGTGTGGCGCTGACTCGCGTGGCGAATACCGGATCGGCGGCGACAACATCGCGGCACAGCGCGCAGACGTTGATCCGCTGATACTCGAAATCCTGGTCGGCACGTGCTTCCAGCCGCGCCAGATCGAGCAGCTCGGACAAGACGTCGTTCAACTTCTTTGCGCGTTCGTGCAACAGATCGAATACATCTTCATGCTGGGCGCTGGTGATGCGGCCGGCTTTCAGCAATTCCGCAAAGCCCAGAATGCCGGCCATCGGCGTGCGCAGTTCATGCGCGGCGGTCGAAATGAAATCGCTTTTCATGCGGTCGAGCTGCGACTGCGCGGTGACGTCGCGAATCACGGCGACGCCGCCGCTGAAGCCGCTGCGCGAGTGGCGTATGTGGAATTCGAATACCGACAAGGCCGGCCGTTCGACCATGAGAGTGACATGCTGCGGAGCGTCGTCGTGCGCCGCGTTCATCAGGATATGCTGCAGCCGTTCGACCTTGCGCTGGCGTTCCGGCGTGCGGTCGTCGCGGAAGAAGCGTTCGGCGAAGTTGCTGGCGCGCATGGCGTCCAGCGCCTCGGCATGCAGGCCCAGCATTTGCGCGGTGACTTCGTTGCTGCGTTCGATATAGCCCAGATCGGTAAAAATCAGCACGCCGTCCGGGATCGCCTTGAACATGCTGTTCAGGCGATCGTTCTTTTGCTGTTCCGCCTGTTTTGCGCCTTGTTCGGCGGCCACCGTCCGGTACAGGCGCCGCAACAGGCTCACGCGGCGCGCTTCGGCGCCGGCGATGAGCAGGGTGATGATGATGCCCAGCGCGATCATGAAATTGCGCCGCGCGATGTGCGGCGCCATCGCTTCCACTTCCGTGAAACCGACAATGACGGTCAATGGATAGTCGTCGAGCTGGTCGTAGCCGAACAGGCGCCGTTCCCGATCGCGCCGGCCGCTGCTGAGCACCACGCCGCTTCTGGCGGCCTGCATAGCCTGAAACAATTTGCTGTCGGAAGTCAGGCTGATCCGATTGCGGGCGGCGTCCTCGTCGCTGGTGCGCCTCACGCGGAATACGCCGTCATACGTGCCGACCACCGAAATCTGTCCGGTCTTGCCGATCGACAGTTCCTTGTAGAAGCGGGTGAAATAGCCGGCGTCGAGCGCAATCGAAACGATCCCGGCGAAGCTGCCGTGCGGCCCGTTGATGCGGCGCGTCAGCCGGATCGACGACCTGCCCGACAAGCGCCCCAGAAATGGCTGGCTGATATAGAGCTGGTCGCTTGCATTGTCGGCATGCACCTTGAAATATTCATGATCGGCGACATTGACTTGCGGCAGCGTCGGGTCGGTGGAGGCGGTCGCATTGCCCTTGCTGTCGACCAGCGAAACCTGAAAAAACACGTTCAGCCTGATGTCCCCGCGCTTTGCATATTCCTGCAGCGGCAGCGCCATCCCGCCGGTCTGCGCTTCGCGGCCGACTATGCGGGCCAATTGATCCGCTTCACGCAGAATGCGGTTGACCTGCTCCGAAAGCGCATTGGCCAGATTGGCCGTTTCGGCGCGTGCCTGCCTGGCCTGGGTGTCGCGATCCCAATAGATGCCGAGCGCCAGCCCGCTCCACAGGGCGGCAATCAGCGTCAGCCCGATCGCGTGCGCGCGGATGCCGCATGCAATCCCCGATGCGGCGCGAACGGCGGTGCGCCGCATTGCGGGCAATGCCGATGCATTTCTGGTCACAGTGGGAGCTCGGTCAATCGGAATCCGCCTGAAGTTGGAAAGTTGTTTAAAAAATGATCCGCCGTTGCTGCGTCGATTTTAGAGTAGTTCTCTCACAGTGTTCCGGGAATATGCCGTATCACTTAATCCTGAAAATGAAACCGATTGTTTGACATACTGTCAATATTGCTATTAAATGATAAAAATGAAATTTTTGGGGATGCCGGCAGTGAGCGATTCGAGCGGTGCATTGAAAGACGACGTAACCACGCGGGAAGCCGCTGAAATGCTGGGCGTGTCCTTGCGCACCGCGCAATTGTGGGTGGAGCGCGGCCGGCTGCGGGCCTGGAAAACGGCGGGCGGCCATCGCCGCATCGAACGCGCCTCGGTGGAAGCCTTGCGTTCCGGCGCCGGCGCGGGCACCGAAGCGGGGCATGAAGGCGGCGCCGAAGCCGGCGCGCCATTGTCCGGACCCGGACGTCTCGCGCCATCCGCGGTAAAGCCTTCCGAACAGCCGCTGCGCGTGGTCGCCGTGGAAGACGACAAGACACTCCAATCGCTGTATCGCATCGCCATCGGCGCCATGCCGTTTCCCACCGAAGTGCATGTGGCGGCGAACGGTTTCGACGGACTGATATTGATCGGCAAGGTGCAGCCGGACGTGGTCATCCTGGACTTGAATCTGCCGGGCATGGACGGCTTCAGGCTGATCCGCGAACTGGACCGGCACGAGGATTTCGATACCTTGGAAATCGTCGTCGTCAGCGCTTTGTCGCAAGCCGAAATCCGTGATCGGGGCGATATTCCCGACACCATCGAAATCTTCACCAAACCGCTGGCAATGTCGCAGCTCGAACTTTTCCTGTCGCGCTCGCGGCGCCGTTTTCTGGATCGTCACGGCGTTGTCTGAACCTTGCTTGGACCTTGTCTGACAGCGAGATATCGTAAGCAGATGTCACAGTATTCCTGAAATTATTGACAGTGTGATCCAATGCATTGCGCTCGATTTATTTGAAATTTCATCTAACTATTGTTACAAAATAGAGATGAACTTTTAAATAGATTACGTGGTCGCGCACTGTTATAAGCGATGTATGGGGGTGTCCATCGTGAGTGGTAATTCAATCGAGGCGACGCTGGCGCGGCTTCGGCGTGATGAGCAAATTCCCCATGACGTTGAAGTGGCCCGTTGCCATATTCATTTGTGCAGCTTCTTGCTGCCGCTTCATCTTCAGGAGATCTCATGCTTCGCTCAGAAACCCTTTTCGGCAAACGTGAAAATGCAAACCCCAATACGCCGTTCGGCGGCGCCAGCGTAACCCCGCCCAGCGCTTCGGCCGCGACCCGCGTCGGCCAGCCCCAACCGGCTTCGGCATCGACCGCTTCGCACGCCGCGCATACGCCATCGGCATCGTCCCCGCAGCCACTCACCGGCAACACCAATGAAGGCAGCAAGCTGATTGTCGGCCCCAACATCAAATTCAAGGGCGAGATCTGCGACTGCGATACCCTGGTGGTGGAAGGCTCAGTCGAAGCCACGATGGATTCCCGCGTGATGCAGATCGCCGAAAAAGGCGCATTCAAAGGTTCCGCCGGCATCGACGTGGCTGAAATCCGCGGCGATTTCGACGGCGATCTTACCGTGCGTCAAAAACTCGTGGTCTATACCACCGGCCGCGTCACCGGCAAAATCCGCTACGGCAAGCTGGTCATCGAAGAGGGCGGCCAGATCAGCGGCGACGTCCAGGTCAATGGCCGCCAGGGCGAATTGGGCGAAGTCATGAACGAGAAACCGCACAAGGCCGCGCTGGCGGGATAAACGGGGGCGTCTGCTGGAAAGGCATGGGAGTCGTGCGACAATAGCGCCTTTCGCCCCAAGGGTTGGGGCGCGGCCTATCCGACCCCATCATGACGCATCCAGAATCGCATCCAGAATACATACTGACCCTTTCCTGCCTCGACCAGCGCGGCATTGTCCATCGCGTTTCAGGCTTTCTCGCCGATCAGGGCTGTAATATCGTCGACTCCGCGCAGTTCGGCGACGCCCAGTCGCGCCTGTTTTTCATGCGCGTGCATTTTGTCGCCGACGAGGCGAAATTCAGCGAAGCGGCCCTGCGCGCGGCGTTCGAGCCGGTGGCCGATTCCCTCAAAATGAACTGGCAATTGCACGACGCGGCCAAGAAGCCGCGCGTGATGCTGATGGTGTCCAAAATCGGCCATTGCCTCAACGATCTGCTGTTCCGCTACAAGAGCGGCCTGCTGCCGGTCGAGATTCCGGCGATCGTCTCGAACCATACCGATTTTTATCAGCTGGCCGCCAGCTACAACATTCCTTTCCATCATTTGCCGCTGGCCGGCGGCGCCTCCGAGGCGGACAAGCTGGCCCAGGAGGCGCGCGTGATGGAGCTGGTCAACCACCATGACGTCGATCTGGTGGTGCTGGCGCGCTACATGCAGATACTGTCGCCGGCCATGTGCAATGCGCTGCGCGGCCGCGCCATCAATATCCACCATTCGTTCCTGCCGAGCTTCAAGGGCGCCAAGCCGTATTACCAGGCGCACGACCGCGGCGTGAAGCTGATCGGCGCCACGGCGCACTTCGTGACCGGCGATCTGGATGAGGGACCGATCATCGAGCAGGACGTGGCCCGCGTCGATCATGCGATGGAGCCGGATACCCTGACGGCGATCGGCCGCGATGTGGAGTGCGTGGTGCTGGCGCGCGCGGTGAAGTGGTTCCTGGAGCACCGCATTCTGCTCAACGGCCACAAGACCGTCGTCTTCAAATAAAAAAGCGCCGGCGCATATCATTGCGCCGGCGCTTTTTTGTTGCAGCGGACTTGTTGATTAACCCAGCACGCCCTGCAGCCACTTCGAAATATCGGCCACTTCTTCCGCGCAGACCGAATGCGCCATCGGATAACTGCGCCATTGCACCTTGTAACCCAGCGTCTGCAGGATATCGCGCGATTTTTCGGCGCGCTCCGGATCGACTACGTTGTCGAACTGGCCGTGGCCCATGAAAATCGGGATGTCCTGATTGATGGCGTTGCGTTCGGCCGGCACCAGGTCGCGCAGGGGCAGGTAGCCGGACAGGCACAGCAGGCCCGCCAGGCGCTGCGAATGCCGCAAGCCGATCTGCAGCGCCATTGCGCAGCCTTGCGAAAAGCCCGCAATCACGATCCGTTCGCTGCGTACGCCGCGCGCCTGCTCGCGCGCGATCAGGCGCTCGATCGCGGCCTGCGATGCGCGCAACCCGTTTTCATCCTCTTTCCGGTCCAGTCCCAGCCCGATGATGTCGTACCAGGAACGCATGCGATAGCCGCCGTTCATCGTCACCGGCATCACCGGCGCGTCCGGAAACACGAAGCGGATCGCGCCGCAGCCGGCCAGGTCGAGTTCGGGCACCAAGGGCACGAAATCGGAACTGTCGGCGCCAAGGCCGTGCATCCAGATGATGGATGCTGTCGGATTCGGCGCGGTTTCTATTTCGGTGGTGGCAAGCAGGTCGTCGTTATTCATGAGGGGGAGGATGGATGCGGTGATTGAATGATTTAACGCGGAATCAGCGGGATCAAACGGCGGGACGGATGGCCGATTTTGGCCGGAACGCCTTGCAGACGGCGGCGTCGGTTTCGATGTACGGTCCGCCGATCAGGTCGATGCAGTACGGCACGGCCGCGAAAATGCCGCCGACCAGTTGCTTGCCGTCGGCGTCTTTCAGGCCTTCCAGCGTCTCCTTGATCGATTTCGGTTGGCCGGGCAGGTTCAGGATCAGCGCGGCATGCGGCGCGGCGCCGTTGGCGGTTTCCTGCGCCGTTTCCCGCGCTGTTTCCCGCGCCGTTTCCCGTATCACCGCGGTCTGCCGCGACAAAATCGCGGTCGGCACGAAATGCAGGCTGATCTGGCGCATCTGCTCGCCGAAACCGGGCATTTCCTTGGTCGCCACGGCCTTGGTCGCTTCGGGCGTCACGTCGCGCCGCGAAGGGCCGGTGCCGCCGGTGGTCAGCACCAGGTCGCAGCCCAGCGCATCGGTCAATTCGATCAGGGTCTGCTCGATGACCGGCTGTTCATCGGCGATCAGGCGGGTTTCGATGCGGAATGGCGTGGTAATCGCCGCCGCCAGCCATTCGGCCAGCGCCGGAATGCCCTTGTCTTCATAGACGCCGCCGGATGCCCGGTCGGAAATCGACACCAGGCCGACCAGCAGCGCGCGTTCAGTCGTCGCGGTCATCGTCATGGTCTTCGGCGGCAGTATCGTCGGCGTCCCCGTCGCTGCCGGCGCTCTGCAATTCCTTCAGGATCTGGAAAATCTCGCGATAGGCCTTGGGCGGCTTGTTCTCGGCCTGCTCCTTGCGGGCGTTGCGGATCAGCGTGCGCAGATGCTGGATATCCACTTCGGGATGCTGTTGCAGCAGTTCGGCCAGGGCGTTGTCGTCCTTGAGCAGCTTTTCGCGGCGGCGCTCCAGCGCGTGCATGGCGGCGGTATCGGCCTTGGACAGGCCGCGCCAGCTGTCCAGCGTGCGCTGGATGGCCGCCAGTTCGGTTTCGTCCAGCGTGCGCATTTTCTTGCCGACGTATTGCATCTGGCGGCGCCGGCCTTCGTGATCCTTGATCTGCTGGCATTCGAGGATGGCTTCGCGCACATCTTCCGGCATCGGCACGCGTTTGACGCGGTCGCGCGGTTCGGCGACCAGCTCTTCGCCGAGTTTCTGCAAGGCCGTCATTTCGCGTTTCAACTGCGATTTGGACGGGCGCTCGTATTCTTGTTCGAACTCGCTGGACTGGAAGCCGCAGGAGCCGCGGTTGGGATTTGGCATGATGGTGGCAGTAACGAAAGCTAAACGGCTGCTATCATAACTGTTTTATACGTCGAACCGAGAATCCGAGATCATGGGCGCATCTATCAACAACACTATTTTCATCCATTCCCAGGCGCAATTGCGGCAATTGGCGCAGGATGTGCTGGATTACGCCCGGCAAAAGGGCGCTTCAGACGCGGCGGTCGAATTCAGCGAAGGCAACGGCCTGTCGGTCGCGGTGCGCAAGGGCGGCATCGAAACCATCGAGCAGAACAAAGACAAGGGCATGGGCGTCACCATTTACATGGGCAGCGGCAAGCAAATCCGCCGCGGCGGCGCCAGCACCTCCGATTTCTCCAAAAAATCCCTGCAGGACACGGTTGACGCCGCCTACAACATCGCCCGCTTCACCGCTCCCGACGACTGCGCCGGCCTGCCGGATGAAGATACCCTGGAAATGCATCCGCGCGACCTGAAGCTGTGCATGCCCTGGCTGCTGTCGGCCGAGGAGGCGGTGGCCATCGCCCAGCGCTGCGAAGCCGCCGCGTTCGCGGTCGATCCGCGCATCACCAATAGCGAAGGCGCCAGCGTCTACGCGCAGCAGTCGCATTTCGTCTCCGCCAACAGCCGCGGCTTCGCCGGCGGCTATCCGTTTTCGCGGCACAGCATTTCGGTCGCGCCGATCGCCGGCAAGGGCGCCAAAATGCAGCGCGACGACTGGTATTCGTCGATGCGCGACCCGAAGAAGCTGGCCAAGCCGGAGGCCATCGGCCGTTACGCCGCCGAACGCGCGCTGGCGCGCCTGAATGCGCGCAAGCTCAGCACGCGCAAATGCCCGGTGCTGTTCGAAGCGCCGCTGGCGGCCGGCCTGCTCGGCGCCTTCGTGCAGGCAGTATCGGGCGGCGCGCTGTACCGCAAATCGACCTTCCTGCTGGATTCTCTCGGCAAACAGATCTTCGCGCCGCATATTCAGATCGTGGAAGACCCGCACGTCATGGGCGCGGTCGGTTCCTCGCCGTTCGACGATGAAGGCGTCAAGACTGCCACGCGCAATGTGGTCGAGGACGGCGTGGTGCAGGGCTATTTCCTGTCGACCTACTCGGCGCGCAAGCTCGGCATGAAAACCACCGGCAATGCCGGCGGCTCGCACAATCTGACGATCAGTTCCAGCAAAACCAGGCCGGCGGACAATTTCAAGGCGATGCTGAAGAAAATGGGCACCGGCCTGCTGGTGACGGAACTGATGGGCCAGGGCGTCAATTACGTCACCGGCGATTATTCGCGCGGCGCCTCGGGCTATTGGGTCGAGAACGGCGTGATCCAGTATCCGGTCGAGGAAATCACGATCGCCGGCAACATGAAGGACATGCTGGGCCAGATCGTCGCCATCGGCAGCGATACGCTGATTCGCGGCACCAAGGAAACCGGTTCCATCCTGATCGAAAGCATGACCATCGCCGGCGATTGATCGCCCCGGACCGCGCCGGAACGCCAATCCCGGCGCGGTCTTTCACCGCTGTCCTCTGTACTCTCTACTTTCACCGCTCACGCTTCTTTTTTTCGTCTTTTCCATGTCCCTGCATACCGATCCCGCCCATTCCAGCGGACAAATACTGCCTTTCCGGGAATCGCTGCTGGCGATGCTCGGCATCTGTTTCGTCATCATGCTGGTGGCGCTCGACCAGACCGTGGTCGGCACCGCGCTGCCGACCGTGGTGGCCGAACTCAAGGGCTTCGATCTGTACGCCTGGGTCGCCACGTCCTATCTGCTGACCTCGGTCATCACGGTGCCGATTTTCGGCAGGCTCGGCGATTTCTTCGGCCGCAAGCCGTTCGTGATCGCGTCGGTGATCATTTTCAGCGCGGCCTCGGCTTTGTGCGGCATCGCCGACAGCATGCTGTTTCTGGTGCTGGCGCGCGGCCTGCAAGGCATCGGCGGCGGGATGCTCGTCGGCACCGCCTTCGCCTGCGTGCCCGATCTGTTTCCCGAGGCCAAGGTGCGCCTGCGCTGGCAAGTGCTGATGACTTCGGCCTACGGTATCGCTGTCGCCGTGGGGCCTTCCCTGGGCGGTTTCCTCACGCAAAACTGGGGCTGGCGCTGGGTGTTCTACGTCAATTTGCCGTTCGGCCTGCTGTCGCTGTATTTCATCTGGCGTTTCTTCCCGCATATCCGGCACGTCGCCTCCAATGTCAAAATCCGCCTCGACTGGCCGGGCGCGCTGCTGATCGCCGTAGCGCTGGGCGGCATGCAGCTGGCGGTGGAGGAATTGCCCAAGCACGGCCTGTCGCCGGCGCTGGCCGGCCTGCTGGCGCTGAGCCTGGCGTCGTTCTACGGCTTATGGAAATGGGAACAGCGCGCCTCGCAGCCGCTGCTGCCGATGGAAGTCTGGCGCGATCCGTCGCTGGCGCCGCTGTTCATCCTGGCGATCTGCGTCGGCTTCGCGATGTTTTCCATGCTGGTGTATGCGCCGCTGCTGTTCCAGGGCGGCTTCGGCCTGTCGCCGCAGGCGGCCGGGCTGCTGATCACGCCGCTGGTGGCCTGCATTACCGTGGCCAGCATCGTCAACGGCCGGCTGGTTACGCGCGTGCGCAATCCGAATCTGATGCTGTATGCCGGCTTCGTGCTGATCGCGCTGGCTTCGCTCGGCATGGCGCTTACCGAGCGCACCAGCTCGAACGCCTTCATGCTGACCGCCATGCTGATCGGCGGGCTGGGTTTCGGGCTGGTGCTGCCGAACCTGACCATCTTCGCCCAGCAGACCGCGCCGCGCGCGCATCTGGGCATCGCCACCGCGCTGCTGCAGTCGCTGCGCATGATCGGCGGCATGCTCGGCACGGCCGTCACCGGCACGCTGGTCAACCGCATGTATGCCGGCGACGTGCAGCGCGCGCTGGAACTCGAAAACGGACAGCAATGGCTGGGCGCTTTTCATAATCCCGAAATTTTGATGGACGCGGCGACGCAGCAAAAACTGCTGGCGCAGACCATGCAGAGCGGCCATGACGGCGCGGCCATGCTGAACGCCGCCCGCGAGGCGCTGGTCGGCGCGATTCATATGGGCATGGCATTGGCGATTGTAATGGCGCTGATCGGGCTGTGGATGGCGCGGCGCGTGCCGCCGGTCAGTTTCAGTCGTCCGATGGCGCCGCCGGAGATCGTGGATTGACGTCCGAATGAATTCCCGCCTCGGCTTTTTTCACCACTGCGTAGCGCTCCAGCGTGCGCAGCCGCGCCAGATCGTGCTGCACGACAGGCTGCGGATAGTTTCCGCCCAGGCTCACGCCGGCTTGCGATAATTCTTCCGCGCCGGCCGTCCATGGCGCATGAATCCGCCGGTCCGGCAACTTCGCCAATTGCGGCAGATAGCGGCGGATGAATTTGCCGGCGCCATCGAATTTCTCCGATTGCGCGACCGGATTGAAGATGCGGAAATACGGCTGCGCATCGCAGCCCGACGATGCCGCCCATTGCCAGCCGCCGTTATTCGATGCCAGGTCGAAATCGTTCAACTGATCGGCGAAGTAGCGTTCTCCCCAGCGCCAGTCGATCCCCAGGTCCTTGATCAGGAAACTGGCCGTCACCATGCGCAGGCGGTTGTGCATGTAGCCGGTCAGGTTCAATTGCCGCATTGCCGCGTCGATCAGCGGATAGCCGGTGCGGCCGTCGCACCAGGCCCCGAACAATTGCTCCGCGCGCGTGCCGCTTTCCCAGACGATGGCGTCGTAGGCCGGCTTGAAGGCATGGCCGGCCACGCGCGGATGGTGCTGCAGAATCATGGAATAGAAATCGCGCCAGATCAGTTCCGACAGCCAGACGGCGGCGCCTTTGCCGTGTGCGCCGTCATGCATGTCCGGCGCGCCGCGCATGCGGTCGAAGGCCAGCCGCGCCAGCGCGCGGATCGACACCGTGCCGAAGCGCAAATGCACCGACAGGTATGACGGCCCCTTGACGGCCGGATAATCGCGCGCCGTGTCGTATCGGCCCATGCGTTCGACGAAATCGTCGAGTAGCGCCTGTGCGCCGGACATGCCGGTGGCGATGCCCAGATCAGACAGATTGCTTTTGCCGAATCCCAGAATTTCCAGCGAGGGCATGCCGCCGGCAAGCTGCGCCGGCGGCGGCGCCAGCCGTTCCAGATAACGCTCGACCGGATAGGCTTGCAGATAGAATTCGCCGCCGTCGCCGACGATCTTGCGCATCCAGGCGTTCTTGTAAGGCGTGAATACCGAAAACGGTTGCCCTGCCTGCGTCAGGATTTCGTCTTTTTCAAAAACGACCTGGTCTTTGTAAAGCTGAAAGCCGCGGCCGGCCGCCTGCAATGCCTTGGCCGCCAGCGCGTCGCGCGCGATCGCCTGCGGTTCGTAATCGCGATTGGCGAATACCGCGTCGACTTCCAGCGCCGCCGCCAGGGCCGGGATGTCCTTCCATGCGGCGGCGTGGCGCACGATCAGGCCGCCCTCATGTTCGCGCAGCGCGGCGTCGAGCTCGACCACGCTTTCCAGGATGAATTCGACGCGGCGATCGTCGGTAATGCCTTCTTCCCGCAAGCCGTCGAGAATGTCGCGGTCGAAAACGAACACGCAATACACCTGTTCGCTTTGGCGCAGCGCCTGATACAGCGCCGCGTTGTCGGCGATGCGCAGATCGCGGCGGAACCAGAACAGGGATTTCCGGAAGATTCGTGACATGGGCGTTATGGCTTCCTGGTGATGGCTGCTTGAGCCGGCATGGATGGCATTGGCGTTGTCATTGTAACGCCGGCTCTGCGGCGCGATGCGGCATATCCCGGGAGCGTGCTTTTAGGCAGGGCGGGAAAGCCGGCGAACAGGAACTCGCTCTGGCCGAATTGCTGCGCCAGATAGATGCAGACCATGACGCAGGAATGACAGATCGGCAGCCGCGAGACGAGCCGTATCCGGCCGACTTCGCCCGGCTCGTGTTCGCGCAGGATGCGCGCGGCGAGCAGGCGTTCGGTATCGTTCGCGCGGCTCTGTTCCGAGAAAAGCGGCGTCAGGTTCGGCAGGCACGGCAGTGTTATCGGCACGGTGTCGGCGGCGCCGGTGACGGCGACATAGCGATGCGGATTGGCCATCGCCTCGGCGCTTTGCCGGGGAGGCGCAATGGTGCCGGATACGGCGTGGTAGATGACGCGCCGGCCGTTTCGAAGATCGACCAGGGCGATTGCGAAATTCCTGCTCTGGAAAACACGGTGGAATTCGTTGCTGATGAGCTGGGCGCGGCGATTCGGCATGCCGAAAGCCGGCGGCAGTGGCGCGTCGGCCGGATGCGGCGCGAAGACGGCGTCAAAATTGAAGTCCGCATATATTCTGGAAAACAGATCGAGCGTCTGACGCAGTTCGTGGTCGACATAGGCAAGCAGGCCGGTGCCGGAAGGAACATAGGCCGGAATATGGATATCTTCGAAATGAAAATTTGCGCGCCGCAGCGAAAAGGCGTCGGTCATGTGCGCGACCAGCCGCGCGGTCAATTCAGGCGATCTGAGCAGATTCGTGAATGCGGCCGACAGATCCGCCCGGACGGCTGCCGGCGGCGGCGTGGTGGCGTCGGCATCAGCGTCGGCGTCGGCCTGGGCCTCGGCCGGCAGGATGCATTGCGACAGGGCGTGCGTGACCGTGACGGAATCCTCACCGAACAGCCGCTGGTTTTCCGCCTCGCGGTTCAGCGCATCCAGCACGATTCCGGCGGCTTCGCTGTTCTGCAGCACGGAAATATAAAAGGGCGTGAAGCGGTCGTCGACATGCACCGCGAACGGACGCGTCAGCACCGTTGTCCTCGCGCTTTCCTGCACGGTAAATTGTTGTATCGCGGCCGGATCGTCCTCGTGCGTCATCTGGACGGCCCGGCGGGTGGCGGCAGAGGCGGCAGGTGTGGCAGATGAAGCCGGCGGAGCAGGCAGCTCGAAGCGATAGTAGATGTTTTCCGCAATTTCCACCAGGCCGCTTGCGCCGCGTCCATCGCCGGACGGCAGCGAAAAAAAATCCCGCCGGACGCGGGTGCGAACGGAAGATGGTTCGCCATCGTCCGGCGCGGCAGGGCCTTCTTCGGTACAAAGTTCGTATTCGATCATCGGGCGCCGGTTGGGTGCGCCATGGATCAGATCGGCCGTCATGTTCGCTTGCAGGGGCGCAATCGCGGGAATGCGCTGGCCGCTGGCGCTGGCCGGGGTCAGCGGCTCGTAGTGGCTCGTAAGCGGCATATTGGAAGCGCCGCCCGGGTCGCTGCGGCGGATGTTTCGATCGAACAGCATCTGGTCGATGATGACCAGCTCGCGTCCCGCATAACTGCCCCGGTTCGCGCTGCGGAACAGGGTTTGCTCGCGCCTCGGAAGCTGGTTTTGGCGGCCCTCGATCGGCGTCAATTGAATAAATGCTTCCGGTATTGCAGCGCGGTGGTCGAAGGCTTGCCATTCCACGCCGTCGCCGTCGGGTTCGACGGTATGTGTCTGTGGGCAGACCCTGCTTCGGCCGGACGATTTCAACGCGCCTCGCGTTTCGCGGCAGTGCGGCGCGTTGTCGTTCTCCCATTGGATCAGCGCCAGCGGGCGCAATTGCGGCGTGGCATCGAACAGATCGAGCTGGTAATACGCGCCGTCCAGCTCGAACGTATGGATGCCCAGCGCTTCCTGGTCGGATGCGTGGACGCGGCCGAGATGCCCGACCCCGGCAAGATCGAAGCGCAGCCCGATCTGGCTGCCGTCATCGCCGCGCATGGTCTGCGCCGAAAAGACGGAATGCCGCAGGCCGCGCACATGTTCCCGGTCGAGCGAGGCGACGATGCCTTGCATGGCGGGATCGGTTCGCAGCAAGCCGGCCAGCACGGCGGGAAAGCCGGCCGGGGCCGGTATTGGCCTCGCCGTGGCGTGCCGCGATGCGGTAAAGCGGAGCGCCGCTCTGCGCGCCGATGCGGGATCGATCTCTCTGGCGAGAAGTTTTTCTCTCATCGCAACATAAAAATATTGCACCGGCCGGATGCGCGTAAGCTGCCGGTCCGCATCCGATAATTGCAAACCGCAGGCGGCCAGGTCGGCGTCGAGATGCATCGGATCGCCGGCAGCGAAGCAGGGGGAAAACGGCAGCGAGGCCAGCCGGATTTTTTCTATCGCGTCCGACATTGCCGGCGATGCCATATCGATATGCCTTGCAACTTCAAGGAGGCGGACCCGCAACGAGAGAGCGGCGTTGTCAGGATCGGAAGCATCTGGCGCCGGGTCTTCCATCGCGGTCGCGACATAGGCCGCATAGGCATTCGGCAGGCCGGGGGGATCGAAATAGCGCGGCCATTCGGCGACGATGTGCTCTGTCAGCGACAGCGCGATGTCATCCGGCGCCGAAAGCCGAATCGGCTGGATCAGATTTTCGTTTTCCAGGGAAACGCTATAGCACGCCTGCCGTCCATCGCGGACAAGCTGGACGATCAGCCCGCGGCTGCAGGTTATCTGCTCCATGCCGGACGATCCAGCTATGTGCTGCAGCTCGAGCCGCGGTTCGCGCCGCAGGCCCCATGGCAGGATGATTTCCAGTTTTCCCTGTCGCCAGTCGGCCTGCGTTTCGGCGTCGCTGCGCTGCAGGGCTGTCCCGATGGCCGTCGCCAGCGCGGCTATTTGGGGCGCCTGGATCCGGTCCTGGTATTCGTTGAAGATGGTCTCGAAGCCGGCAACGCTGATGCCGTTGGCCTTGAAGAGCCGCCAGCAGTCGTGGTAAAGCGCATCGACATAGCGCATGGTCCGCCGGCAAGGGCTCATGGGTTGCAGCCTGCCCCACAGGGGGATGCTGCCGGAACCGCCGGGCGGCAGGCCGAGTTCGCGCAATTTCGCCAGTGCGGCTTCTTCCCGCGTTATGGGCGGGCCCGGAAAGCGGCGCATTCCCTCGGCCAGGCCGGTCCATGTGGACTGCCATGCCGCGATTTGCGCGCGGTCGAATTGCTGCAGCGCCTGTTGCGCGATGCGGACTTGCCCGGGTTCCGGCTGCTGCGTGAGCAGATCGATGCCGCCCTGGGCGTGCGCAAACCAGAGCGCCGCGGGAATTTGCAGCAGCCGCGCGGTCTCGCCGAATGCCTTGTTGTATTTTGCCCCGGCGATCGCGGTTTCCGCCAGCCGGATCAGCGCCGGGTAAGGATGGCCGGCGTGGTCGAGGCCCAAGGCGCGCGTCAGATCGATGGCATAGCGCAGCTTGGCATACGCCAGGCCGCCGAGAGTGACATCGGCCGGAATGTCGTTGCGCGCCAGCGCCGGCTGCAGGTGCTGTAACGCCATGGAGGCCGCCCAGGCGGCGGTTTTCGCATCGAGCCGGCCACCGCCATATCGGCGCTGGATCAAATCGCCGGCGAAAGCCTGCTGCGCCTGGATGACGGAGATGTCGGCGCGGGCCAGCGCAAGGAAATCGAAATCGTTGAAGGCGATCTCGCCGGTTTCGCCGGCGGCCCCCGTCTGGCCCTCCGCGCCGCGCGATGCAAGCATCGCCAGCACCAATTCGCCGACGCGTTCGCGGGCCTGGGCCGCATCGAGAGGAGGTTCGCCTTGCGGTGGCGGCGGCTTGCACTTCTCGCCGGGCGAGAGCAGGCAGAGCAGGCGCCGCAGTTCCGCCGTATCCGGCAAGGCCCATGTCGGATGAGAGTGCGCCGGCAGGGTCTGGCCTGCATACAGAATGGCATGCAGACGCTGGAGCGATATGGCGATGGCGCCCGCGGCGGAGGCCGGCTCGCCCTGTTCGACGGAAAAGGTCTCCAGCCCATGCAGCAACGCGGTTCTGCGCCGCGTGGCGCCCCCGACGGACGGCCTGGCGCAGGCCGCCGGGCCGCCGCCGGGCCTGTCGCATGCGGCGGATAATCGCCGCGCGATCGCCGCCAATGCGGGATCGGTGCGCCGACCCGGGGGCGGCGGCAGCTGCATGGCGTTCGGGGTTTGCCGCCTGTTGCGCGCCAATGCCGGCCTGTCGCGCGGCACGGCGGTATAGCGCATCTGGCGCACCTGCCGATTCAGGACGCCGTTTGAAGCGGACGGGGGCAAGGGAGAAGAGGAGCCGGCCCCGGCTATCCGGGCTATCGGAAAGGATGGAGCGGCGCTGAAATTGAATGCGGCCGAAGAGGCGGGAGCGGTAATGGGCATGGGCGTCATTGTCCGGCCGGCAGGGAGAGCGGCGAACGGCCGGCCGGCGCTGCCGCCGCCGCCACTGCCGGGGCAGCGCCGGCAGCGTTTGCGGCCGGTTCGTAACGGCTGCGCCCGAGATAGCCGACTTCCAGCGGTATGTCGGGAAAATCCTGGCTGAACGCGGCGAGCGCCTGTTTGCACATGACGCAAGGCGCCATCCGCGTGACCATTTTGATCGTTTTCGGTCCGCGCACGCCCGCCAGATCGGCGCGCAGCACGGACAGTAACTTGTATTCGGAATCGTCGCCGCGCCAACGCCGGGTGCGGTTTTCATCGAAGTCGGGGAAACTGCGCGACGGCTCTTCCGGCATTCCTTTCCCGGCCCTGGCTTTCTGACGCAGGACAAATTCGCGGTCGGCATCGATGTGCGTTTCATCGGCCTCGATGGTCTCCAGCTTGTATCCGTTCCGCCTGTTTTTGGCCTGCTGTTTGCCGGAAACGCTGAAATAGGTTTTTTCCAGGGACGGCACGCCGTTGCGCAATGCATAAACCTCCGCATAGGCGATATTTCTTCCTCTGAGGATTTCTCTCGCGTGCGTAAAAACCAGTTTGCCGCTGCCGTTTTCCCAGATGCCGTCGGCCGTCTCGGGGAACAATCGGAGGATGGTTTTCATGGCCTTGTCCCAGGCCGGGCTATCCGGGTCCAGAACGTGAATGTCGAGGTTGGCGGCGTGCCGGTTGATGGCGGCGGTCAGGCGCTGCTCGAATGCGCGAATGCTGTCATAGCTGTGAAACTGATCGCGCAGCAGGTGATCGAAATGGGATTTGATATCGGCGAATTCCGCTATTTCCATCACCTGCCGCGGATCGCGGATATACGCATCCAGCGCGGTGGCGGCGCGGATGGCATCTTCGCCATGCAGGGATGAAATCTTGTCCAGCAGGGCGCGATACGGCGCCAGGTCGTACTGCCGGTACAGGCGCAGCAGGCTGCCCGAACCGGTATGGCTCAGTTCCATCGGGAAAGTGCGCGCCGCCGTGCGGCGCCGCTGTTGTTCGAGGTTTTCAATCTGGAACGCGCGGTAAGCGTCGATCTCGTCGGCGCTGGCTTCGGCCAGGGATACGCGCCTGGCGTCGGCCGCGGCCGAGTTGGCGCTGGCAATCGGGAAGTCGACCCGGATATAGTCGCCGTCCAGCCGTATCATGCCGCGGTAGATGTTGTTGTTCTGTTCGTCGACGTCCAGGTAAGTGCCGTAGTACGCACGGATTTTGCATTGCACGATGCCGTTCGACATCACGAATTCGACCGCCTTGACATCGTCCCCGGCCGCGTTCGGATATGAAACCAGCCGCCCGCTTGCCGGCAGCAGCGTGTCGGGCGCTTCAAGCGAGAATCGGTTGTATTTGTCGCCGATGCTTTCGGCTTTCGGCACACCCGCCTTGGTCACCCTGATTTCGTAGGCGTCGTCCGCCATCAGAACGATGCGGCGCGTCTTTCCGCCAATGGAAACCGCCTTGGGATAGGCATCGAGCACCGGCGCGACAAAGAATTTTTCCTGCGTTCCCAACCGGTATTGGCAGATTTTCTTTTGGTGCCTGTCGAAATCGAGCCGATAGCCCCGCTCCGCCCTGCCGGCTTCGATGGCCAGATCCGTGACCAGGATGCACGCCGTATCGCCGACGCTGCGGGACGGCCTGCACCGCCGCATTTCACTCAGCATGAGATCGGCTCTGACCAGCCTCGACGGCATGGCGGCGTCATGCGCATAGACGACGCCGTTTATCCTGTACAGCTCGATGTTTTCGTCCAGCGCATTGTAGGGCGATGCATATTTGAGATAGGGCAGCGCCCGGACCTCGGCCTTGGGCGGCAAGGAAAAACCGAAAAATTCATCCGGGTGGCCGATCGACAGCGCGCCTTCATGGCGCGCCTTGGGTCCCGCATTGCGCAAGGCAGCGGCCGCGGACGAATAAGGTTTCGATCCGGCGCGCACATATTCGGCCAGCAATTTGGCGGTATGCCGCGTATGTGGATTGCGTTGCAGCAGCCGCATCAGTTCGCCGCTGAAATGCCTGTTCTCCGCCATGCGCTTGGCCAGCGAGAAAAATTTTCGCGACTGGCCGAATAACTGATAGCTCAACTCGAAGCCGGGGTCGCCGATGCGTAAAAGATCCTTGCCCAGTCCCTGCGCAAAATTCCTTCCGGCTTCGCCGAGCGGCGCTTGCATGCGGCGGGCGATCGCGCCGGTGGCTGCCCATGCGCCATGCCTGGCGAAAACTTCCGTGAGTTCGCCGACGGCGGCAGGCGACAGCAATTTGGCCGGCAGCCGCGCCAGCGCCTGGCCGCTCTTGACGAATCGCGACATCAGCGGCATGACGATCCCGTAGGCGTCCAGCGCGCATGGAACGACCGCCTCTTCATGCCGCTCTTCGACAATCGAACTGACGCAGTCGTAGCCAGGGATCAGGCCCAATAGAAAGTCCTGGATCTGTTCGACGGTTTTCCGGTGGGCGGTGCGTTCATAGCCGAAATCGAAGATTTCCTGGCGCGTGAAGGCGGCCAGCGCCGCGGCGGTTTCATCGAAGCGGCGGGTCGGCCGACCGGTGGGAAAGGCAGCGAGTTCCGTGACGTTCGCGCGCGTCTTTATCGCGCCGCCGATCGTTTTGCCCAATGCCTCGGGATGGAAAAACGCGTCGCGATGCGCATCGATATAGCGGTCGATCCCGGCCGGCTCGATGCGTCGCGCCATGGTCGCATTGCCGGGTTCCGTCGATATCAGGAAATAGCGGCGTTCCGCGGCGGAATGCGCCGCGAACAGCAGGCTGCGCTTGCCGGCCAGCACGACCTCTTTCGTGATCGACGGATCGCCGCTGAAGGTATAGGCGACGTGCGGCATATATTTGGTGGCGGTCATGGTGGCCTGCAGCAGCCGGACGGGATTGTTGCGCCAGAATTGATAGTCGTCCTGATCGAGTTCCTCGACCGCATAGCGCAGGAGGACCGCCAGCGACTGCCGGTATCTTCGGTGCCAGGTTTCGAAGGCCGTTCGATACGCCTGGTCGAGGTCCGGAAGATGGCCGGAATAATCCATGGGCAGCAGGTCCCTGGCGCTTTCCAGGCAATCGTCCAGATAGAACTGCAAGATGGTCTTGCTCTGGCCGAAGCAGGAGTCGATCCCGATATCGGCGACGCCTGCGAAGGCAGGATCCATGCCGGTCTGGCGCAGCAATCGTTGCGCAATATCGCCGCGCATGGGCGGCGCGATCTTCAGATCGGCAATTGCCTGTTGCAGGGGCGCGTATTGCGCTTGGCGGCGTTTCGCCTGCAGCTTGTGCAACGCCTGGAAGGCGATGCCGTAGGCGTCCGGCGCGAGCGGCCGGCGCAGATCGATGAAATTTTCCGCATGCGCATGCAGCAATGCCGATTGAAGTTGCGGTATGAAAACCTCATGGGAAAACGTTGCGTCCGCGGAAAAGGTATCGCGGATCGCCTCGGCGGCCTCTCTGGTTTCATCCAGGCCGAGCCACGGCGCATACAGGCCCGCATCGATAAGCAGATGGATATCGGCCTGAATCAGGATGAATTCCGGGCTGCCATAGGGAAGGCCGCCGATATCCTTGTGCAGCAAGGCGGGATCGAGGCGTTCGAGCAGTTGGCATGCCAGCCAATGCAGGGCCTCGGGGTTGGTTTCCAATGCCGAAAAACGTTGCCGCAAATGCGCCTTGAATGCATCTCGGACCAAGGCCGCCGGCTGCAGGATATGGGGTGCGCCGCCGAGAAAATCGTAATCGGCGATCCTGAATTCTTCGCTTTCGATATCGAGTTCCAGAAGCCGCTGCAGCAGGCCCCGCAGCATCGGCATGCGGCTCTGCTCGGCAGGCGGTTCTCCGCCGGCATGTTCCAGCAAAAGATCCAGCTTGCCGGTATCGCGGCAAGCGCCGGCGCTCCATTCCAGCGGACCGGCCAGCGCCTGCGGGAATGCCGGATTTTTGCAGAGATCGTCGTAAAGATAAGCGATCATGCGCGCGGGATCCTCGAATAATCGATGGCGCGCTTCTCTGTTCGCCCGGCCTTTCAGCGAGACGTTGGTTTCCCTGAAATAGTCGCGAAATGCGATTTTAGCTTCGCGGTGGCGCGAGGTTTGATGGCGGCCTTGATGCGAATGCCGCGATTCCGGCGCGCCGTGGCCGGCGTATGGCGCCGGCGTGTCCGGCGTGAACGCGGAGGAAGGCGTTGCCGGGATGGTGCTTGCGTGCGGATGGCGCGTGGGGCGATAGGCGGTGGCAGTCGATTGTTGACGGTTCGGCTGGGAATATCGGAAGACCTGCCCGGCTGCGCGGGCAAGCGGCGAGGCGGTGGAGGCAGTAGAGGCGGGCGAGCTTGCCGATGTGTTTGCGTATGTTGGAAGCGGGAGGGGAGATGCCGTGACGGTGAGGTTTCCGACTGTGCTCAGACCATGCATAGTGAAAGCCCTTCTTTAAAAAAAGGGGCGAGTCTAGGACAGCGTTTTTACCCTGTCAAAGTAATCACGACATAATCAGAATAGTCCGACATGAAACGCAAGTTTTCGCGCTTCGGGTTTTTATGGCGGTGGATTTTTGCGGGATATGTTCCGGCGGATCAGCCGCCGAGATAGGCTGCGGCGACCTGCGGATTATCCAGCAGTTCGGCGCCGCTGCCGCTCAGGACGATGCGGCCGTTTTCCAGCACATAGCCGTGCCGGGCGATGCGCAGCGCCTGCCGCACGTTTTGTTCGACCAGCAGAATGGTCAGGCCGGTCTTGTTGATGTCGGCGATGATGCGGAAAATCTCGCGCACCATCAGCGGCGCCAGTCCCATCGACGGCTCGTCCAGCAGCAATACGCGCGGCTTGGCCATCAGGGCGCGGCCGATCGCCAGCATCTGCTGTTCGCCGCCGGACAGATTGCCGGCCAGGCCGGCGCGGCGCTGCGCCAGCACCGGAAACAGCGAATAGATCCAGTCCAGATCGCGCAGCGCCTGCGCCTTGTCGCGGCGCGTATAGGCGCCCAGCGCCAGATTCTCCGCGATGCTGAGCGTGGTAAGAATGGCGCGTCCTTCGGCCACCTGCGCCACGCCGTGCCGGACGATCTTGTGCGGCGCCATGCCGACCAGCTCGACTGGCTCGGCCGCTTCGGCCGCTTCAATCGATTCGGCTGATCCGGCGTGCAGCAGGATGCTGCCGCGGCGCGGCTTCAGCAATCCCGAAATCGCCATCAGCGTGGTGCTCTTGCCGGCGCCGTTGGCGCCCACCAGGGCCGTGATGCCGCCTTCGGCCAGCACCATGTCGATGCCGGCCACCGCTTCGATATGGCCGTAGGAAACGGCCAGGTCGCGCAGCGTCAGGATCGTCTTTGGATCGGCGGCGCTCATGCTTCTTCATCCTTGCCGAGATAGGCTTCGATGACGGCGGGATCGGACTTGATCCGGTCCGGCGTGCCTTCGGCGATGATGCGGCCGAAATTGAGTACCGCGATGCGGTCGCACAGTCCCATCACAAAACGCATATCGTGTTCGATCATGAAGATCGAATACCCGCGTTCCCGGATATTGGCGATTTCCGTCATCAGTTCGGTTTTCTCGGCCGGATTCATGCCGGCTACCGGTTCGTCCAGCAGCAGCAGCTTCGGTTCGGTCGCCAGCGCCCGAGCGAACTCCAGCTTGCGCTGTTCGCCATAGGACAGGCTGTCGGCCAGTTCATCGGCCTTGTGATCGAGCCGCACCCAGGACAGCAGTTCGCGCGCCCGCTCGCGCGCCTGCCGTTCCATGCCGCGATAGCCGCGCAGGTTCAGCAGCAGTCCGGCCAGGCCGTAATGCAGGTGATCGTGCATGCCGACCACGACGTTTTCCAGCAAGGTCATTTCCTTGAAAATGCGGATGTTCTGGAAAGTGCGCGCCAGGCCCAGGCGGGTGATCTTGTGCGGCGGCGCATGGCCGATATCCTTGCCTTCGAACAGAATGTTCCCGGTGGACGGCCGCAGCAGGCCGGTAACGAGATTGAATACCGTGGTCTTGCCGGCGCCGTTGGGGCCGATCAGGCCGAACACGCTGCCTTGCGGCACGGTGAAGCTGACGTCCTGCAATACCTGCAGGCCGCCGAACTGTTTGCCGATGCGGTCGAATTGCAGCATCAGAGGGCTCCCCGGTTGGCTTCGGCGGCGTTCTTCCTTGCGGCCTTGCGCCGCAGGAAGGCGCGCATTCTGCGCGGATCGCAGATGCCGTTCGGCAGATACAGGATCACCAGGATCAGGATCAGCCCGTTGATCGCCAGGCGGTACTCCTTGAACCAGCGCAGGGCTTCGGGCAATACCGCCAGGATCGCGCCGCCCAGCGTCGGGCCGATCAGATTGCCGGTGCCGCCGAACACGGCCATGGTGAGGATGTCGACGGCGCGTTCGAAATCGAAATTGCCGGGACCGATGGTGAAGGTGTAATGCGCATTGAGCGCGCCGGCCAGGCCGGCGATGCCGGCGCCGATGGTAAAGGCCAGCAGCTTGTAGGCGGCGACGTCGATGCCCATCAGGCGCGCGGCGACTTCGTCTTCCTTGATCGCTTCGAAGGCGCGGCCGATCTTGGAGCGCCGCAGCCGCGCCAGGAAATACAGCACCGCGGCCAGCAGCAGCACGATATGCCACCATTCGGTTTGCAGCGGAATGCCGTTGAGCCCCATCGGCCCGCCCGTGATGTCCATATTCAAAATGATCACGCGCACCACTTCGCCGAAGCCCAGCGTGGCCATGGCCAGATAGACGCCGGACAGGCGCAGCGTCGGCATCCCGACCGCCAGCGCCACCAGCGCCGGCAGGGCGGTGCCGGCGGCCAGCGCAACCGGGAACGGCAGCGCGGTCTGCATGCTGATCAGCGATGCGGCGTAGGCGCCGATGCCCATGAAAGCCGCGTTGGCCAGCGACAGCAGGCCGCAGGACAGGGTGACGTAAATCGACAGCGACAGCATGGCGCTCACGCCGATGCCGAAGATGACGGTGTTATACGTGGCCCAGAAGCCGTCCCACCAGTCGGCCAGCGTCATCTCAGGCCTTTCGCTCGAGAACTTTGCCGAACATGCCGGAAGGCCGGATCAGCAGGATCAGGAACAGCAGGCCGAACGCCACGGCGTCGCGGAAATCGCTGGAAAGATAGGCCACCGTCAGCACTTCGGCGAAGCCCAGGAACAGGCCGCCGATCAGCGCGCCGCGAATATCGCCCATGCCGCCCAGGATGATGACGGCGATGCCCTTGTGCAGCATCGGCTGGCCCATGAACGGCGAAATGGCGTTGAACGACAGTCCCACCAGCACGCCGGCGGCGCCGCCCAGCGCGGCGGCGGCGAACGAGGTCAGGAAGAACAGGCCTTCGACGTTGATGCCGAGCAGGTATGCCGCTTTCGGCGATTCCGCGATGGCGCGCAGGGCGCGTCCGATCTGGGTGCGGCGCATCACGGCCAGCAGCGCCAGCATCAACACGAATGAGATTGCAATGATGCCGATCTGCAGCGCGGTGACATGCAGCGCGCCGAAATTCAGGCTTTCTTCAGGAATCACGCCGGCCTGGAAGCGCTGGTTTTCCGCGCCGAACAGGCCTTGCGCAAGGTTGGTGAACATGATGGCCACGCCGATGGTGGCGATCATCGGCGCCAGATGCGGCGCATTGCGCTTGCGCAAGGGTCTGAGCACCAGATAATCGACCAGCGCGCCGATACAGCCGGTGGCCAGCATCGCGCACAGCAGCGCCAGGTAGAGCGGCATGGCCAGCTTGTCGATCAGCAGCAGCGCGATATAGCTGCCGAGCATGAAGATCGCGCCATGCGACAGATTGATCACGCCCAATACGCCGAACACCAGCGTGAAGCCGAGCGCGAACAGCGCATAGACGCTGCCCAGCGACAGGGCGTTGATCAGTTGTTGTGCCAGCATCGCAAGTGCGTTTCTTATTTCAGGACGACGAACTTGCCGCCCTTGGCGATATTCACGATGGCCTGCTGGTCGGCGTCGTAGCCGACTTCCTTGCCGGCCACGGCGGGCGCCTTGCGGAAGGCGAACTTGCCGGTGGCGCCTTCGATCTTCACGCCGGACAGCGCGTCGCGCAGCGCGATGCGGTCATTGGCCAGGTTGCCGGACAGCTTGACGTTTTTCAGCGCGGCCGCAACCACATGCAGCGCATCGTAGGCCTGCGCCGCGAACTGATCCGGATCGCTGCCGAACCTGGCTTTATAGGCGGTGATGAACGCCTTGTTGGCCGGGGTCAGGTTTTCCGCCGACCAGGGGCTGCCCATGACGGTGTCGTCGCCGGCATTCCTGGCGATCTCGAACAGTTTCGGCGAATTCAGGCCGTTGCCGCCGATGAACGGCTGCTTCATGCCGAGCGCGCGGGTTTGCAGGATGATGTTGGCGGCTTCCTCGGCCAGGCAGGAACAGACGATCGCATCCGGATTGGCGGCCTTGATCTTGGTCAGTTGCGCCTTGAAGTCGACGTCGCCCTTGGCATAGGCTTCGGTATCGAGCACCGGGATTTTCTGCTGCGCCAGCGTGGCCTTGAAGACGTCGTAGCCGCTCTTGGTGAAGGCGTCGTCGTTGCCGTAGATCACGGCGACTTTTTTGAGATTGAAATGCCTGGCCGCGGCGCGCACGGTCACCGGCAGCACGTCCGCTTCCATCACCGAATTGCGATAGGTGAAGGGCCCCATCGCGGTGATGCCGTCGGCCGTATTGCTGGTGCCGAACACCACGGTCTTGACGGCATTGGCGATCGGATCGGCCGCGAATGCGGAGTTCGACAAGGTCGGGCCGAAGACCAGCAGCACCTTGTCCTGGAACAGCAGCTTCTTGAAGCTGTTGATGGCTTCTTCTTTTTTGCCCTGTTCGTCTTCGATCACCAGCACGAGTTTGTTGCCGCCGCTCATGCTGCCGCCGGCCGCATTGACTTCATCGGCGGCCAGCGTGAAGCCGTTCTTGATGGCCACGCCATATTTGGCTGCCGGTCCGCTGAGGGCCGCGGCCAGGCCGAGCTTGACGTCGGCGGCGAAGGCGGCGCTTGCCGTCACTGCCAGACCGGCGCCCAACAACAAGGCGGGCAAGATCCGGAGGAATGGTTGCCTGGACATGGCGATGTCTCCTGGAAAAGAATTACTCGGCGGCCAACCGGCTTCGCACCGCTTCGATGGCCAGCCGGACTTGCCGCGGCGCGGTGCCGCCGATGTGATCGCGCGCCGCGACCGAGCCTTCCAGCGTCAGCACGCCGAAAATATCGTCTTCGATCAGATCGGAAAATGCGCGCAGCTGTTCCAGCGTCATTTCCGACAGATCGCAGCCCTGGTCGACGCAGGCGCGCACGGCATGCGCCACGGCTTCATGCGCATCGCGGAACGGCAGGCCCTTCTTGACCAGGTAATCGGCCAGGTCGGTGGCGGTGGCGTAGCCCTGCAAGGCGGCGGCGCGCATGGCTTCCGGACGCACGCTGATGCCGCGCGCCATGTCGGCGAAGATGCGCAGGGTGTCGCACAGCGTATCGGCGGTGTCGAACAGCGGTTCCTTGTCTTCCTGATTATCTTTGTTGTAGGCCAGCGGCTGGCCTTTCATCAGGGTCAGCAGGGCGATCAGATGGCCGTTGACGCGGCCGGTCTTGCCGCGCGCCAGTTCCGGCACGTCGGGATTTTTCTTTTGCGGCATGATCGAGGAGCCGGTGCAGAAACGGTCGGCGATGTCGATGAAGCCGATGCGCGGGCTCATCCAGATCACCAATTCTTCCGACATGCGCGAAACATGGGTCATGACCAGCGCGGCGGCGGCGCAGAATTCGATCGCGAAATCGCGGTCGGAGACGGCGTCCAGCGAATTGCGGCAGACTTCGTCGAAGCCCAGGGTATCGGCCACGCGCTGGCGGTCGATCGGGAAGGTGGTGCCGGCCAGCGCGGCGGCGCCCAGCGGCAGGCGGTTGACGCGTTTGCGGCAATCGAGCATGCGCTCGGCGTCGCGGCCGAACATTTCGACATACGCCAGGATGTGATGGCCGAAGGTGATCGGCTGTGCGACTTGCATATGGGTGAAGCCGGGCATGATGGTGTCGGCATGCTGTTCGGCCAGATCGAGCAGGGCCAGGCGCAATTCGCGCAGCAGGCCGGCGATGTCGTCGATCACGCCGCGCAGGTAAAGGCGGATGTCGGTGGCGACCTGGTCGTTGCGCGAACGGCCGGTGTGCAGGCGCTTGCCGGCGTCGCCGACCAGTTCGGTCAGGCGCTTTTCGATATTCAGGTGGACGTCTTCCAGATCCAGCAGCCATTCGAACTGGCCGCCTTCGATTTCATTCTTGATCTGCGCCAGGCCGCGCTGGATGGCGGCGTAGTCTTCAGTGCTGATGATGCCCTGATGCGCCAGCATTTCGGCGTGGGCCAGCGAGCCCTGCATGTCGACCGCCGCCAGGCGCTTGTCGAAAAAAACCGAAGCGGTATAGCGTTTGACGAGGTCGGAAACGGGTTCGGAAAAGCGCGCCGACCAGGCTTCGCCTTTTTTCGATAATTGAGCAGTCATAGTGGAGTCTTCGGGGATTTTCCGGATAATCCGCGATTATAACAAGCGCATGACGGATTTCCGGGCTTTCTCCGGATTTCAGGCCCAGCCCCCGGCTGATCGGGGGATAGGCCGTTTTTATTTCATTACCGCTTCAAGAAATGTCAGCATGTCCTGATTGGCCTGAACCTTGGTATCGGGATTGGTGCCCGCGGTCACGCCCTGGCCCGGATGCTGCGGATTCGGCACATCCAGCCGTACGTGCACCGGCATGCCGGGGGCGTCGAATTCATGATAGCTGTCCGGATAGACATTGAGCTTGACCATCGAAGGATCCGCCTTGGCGACCAGTGCGTTGCAGATCGTGACCGGGGCCCAGTCATCTTCGTCGCCCATGAGGATCAGCAGCGGCGCGCTCGGCTTGTAGGCCACGCGCGAATCGATTTGCGCGCAGCTGGGGTAAAACGCGACGCCGCCCTTGATCTGCAGTGCGCCGCGCGCCGGCTTGGCCGCCAGTACTTTCATCACGGCGGATCCGCCATTGGCCCAGCCCAGCAGCGCGATGCGGTCCGGATCGACGTCGTCCTGGCGGGCCAGCCAACGCAGCGCCGCCTGCACGTCGCGCGCCTGCTCGGCGGTGCTGGCGTCGCGCTGTTGCAGCGATTCGGTGCAGACCGAGACCTTGCCGCGCGGCGTCAGGCTGTCCGGCAGCAGCAGGTTGTAGCCGGCATTGCGCAGTTCGCGCGCCATGGCGGCGGTGCGCGGCGTGATCAGGTTCTTGTCTTTCTGGATGACGCTGTACAGGCCGCCGCAGGTGTGCAGGGCGATGACGGTCGGTTTGAGCGGCTTGTCCTTGGCGATCGGCGCGGCGCGCACCCAGATGGCGCTGAGCAAGGGCTTGCCGCCTTGCATGTCGGCGCTGTTGAAAAAAACCTTTTCGACTTGCGGGCGCGGCGCGTCCGGGGCTTTTGGCGGCGGCGCGGACGCGCTCTTCGTGCCGGGGAAGCTGTTTGTTTCGGTTGCAGGAGCGGCAGGGGAAGGCGGCGGAGGGGGCGAACCGGGAAATTGCGGCCTGTTTCCGGTCAGCGTGGTTGCGGCCGAGGTCGGAATCGGCATGGCGGAAACTGCTTTGCCATCCCCGTGCGCGGGCTTCGATACAGAAAGAATGCAGAAAGCCAGAGCGCAGAAAAGCGCTGCATTCGGCGCTTTGGCCGATGGCGATGGATAGCTTCCAATAGACATGTTTCCCCTTCAGATACTTCCGGCGTTATTTTTACGGACATTGAAACGTATTTCCTCAATGGGAGAAAACAGGTTTCAGCATAGTCCTACGCTGTTATCGGCACTATGCTCCATTTCCTGAGTGTGCCCATGCAATTTTCATGCTTGGCTGCGCATTCAAGCTGAATTCAGGCAGGTTTTGGATTGGCGCCGGTCGTATTCCGAAGGGGAGAAACAAAAAAATTGTTAAAAATGTAATGTGACGCCGGCACCGGCCTGATGGCGGATGGACGCATTGTTCAGGCCGAATCTCAGACCCACGTCCAGATCGACATGCTCGGAAGGGCTATAGATGACGCCGGTCAGCGCATAGGCCGGGTTTTTCTCGCCGGCAATATCGGCATTGCGCTTGACGCCGATGTCGCCCACGGCCCGAAGCTGCGGCGTCACGGCATAGGTTGCGGCCGCCGAAAGCTGCCACAGCGAACGGCGGTTGACGCTTTGCGTATCGTCCGATTTGAAACGGTTGGTTTGCAGGCCCGCGTTGTAATAGAAATTCCAGTTGCCGAAGTTCTGGCCCACGATCAGCAAGGCCGACACATTGTTGCGGCCGCTGCCGAAACCCTTTTCGTCGTTGGCATTGGCCAGCGATACGCTGGGCTTGAACGCGATGCTGGTGGTGCCATTTTCGAAGAAACGCCATTTCAGGCCGAGCGAGGTATCGCCCATGCCGCGCGGCGCCGATACGGTCATCGGCTGGTCGGCGAATAAATCGAGGGTGTCGGTCACGCCGCGCGAATAAGTAACGTCGCCGACAGTCTGGCCGCTGCCGTCGCGGGCGGTAACGCGGTCGCTGTTGATTTCCAGTTGATTGTTGCCCGCGCCCTGCGTGCCGGGATCGTCCGTGGCCAGCGGATGGGCCGCCATGGCATTTTGTGCTGAACCCAACAGGCCCAGTACGAAGACCGGCGCCGCGAATGTTATTTTTTTGATCAGTTGCAAAATCATTCCTTTTCATTGACGTGGATTCGACGCCGGGTAGGCGCCGGCTTGAAGACGCCGGAAAAACTTGCTGGCTATAAGCTGCAGCTGCAAATTGCAATCAGCTGAATAGGCTGGCTACCGGGTCGGCGGTGTCATGGGTGGTATCCGTGATTGGCCAATTTCGGAATGCGGCAAAGTATAAAAGTTTAAGCAGGCAGCGGCAACGGTTCTTCACGGTTTATTGTTTTTGCGTTTGGATTATTGTTTATACGAAATAAAAATGGCAAAAGTGCAACAACGGCATCGGTTAAACTAAGCGATTGTTTTGAATCAGGATATCCATAGCAATGAGCGCCGCCCCTCTCGCCGAACGCCTGCGCCCGCGCACCTTGGACGACGTCATCGGCCAGCAGCATCTGCTGGGCGAGGGCAAGCCCTTGCGTCTGGCGTTCGAATCGGGCGAACCGCATTCGATGATCCTGTGGGGGCCGCCGGGCGTCGGCAAGACTACGCTGGCGCGCCTGATGGCGGACAGCTTCGACGCCGAATTCATTGCCTTGTCGGCGGTGCTGTCGGGCGTCAAGGACATCCGCGAGGCGGTCGAGCGGGCCCAAGTCATCCGCGCCAATTCGGGCCGCCGCACCATTCTGTTCGTCGACGAAGTGCACCGCTTCAACAAGAGCCAGCAGGACGCCTTCCTGCCGCACGTGGAAAGCGGCCTGTTTACCTTCATCGGCGCGACCACCGAAAATCCCTCGTTCGAAGTCAACGGCGCGCTGCTCTCGCGCGCCGCCGTGTACGTGCTGAAGTCGCTGACCGACGCCGATCTGGAAGCCTTGCTGGCGCGCGCCGCAACGCAGGAACTGGGCGGGCTGGCTTTTACCGACGAAGCCAGGGCGACGCTGGTCGCCAGCGCCGACGGCGACGGCCGCAAGCTGCTGAACAATCTGGAAGTGGTGGCGCGCGCCGCGCAGGCCAAGGGCGCCGGGCTGGTCGATCCGGCATTGCTGCTGGAATGCCTCGGCGATACGCTGCGCCGTTTCGATAAGGGCGGAGACGCGTTCTACGATCAGATTTCGGCCCTGCACAAATCGGTGCGCGGCTCGAATCCGGATGCGGCGCTGTACTGGCTGACGCGGATGCTGGACGGCGGCGTCGACGCGCGCTATCTGTCGCGCCGCATCGTGCGCATGGCGTGGGAAGACATCGGCCTGGCCGATCCGCGCGCCATGCAGATCGCCAACGACGCCGCGCTGACCTATGAACGGCTCGGCTCGCCGGAGGGCGAACTGGCGCTGGCGCAGGCGGTGATCTACATGGCGGTCGCGGCCAAGAGCAATGCCGGCTACATGGCCTATAACGCGGCGCGCGCCTTCGTGGCGAAAGACAAATCGCGCGGCGTGCCGGAACATCTGCGCAACGCCCCGACCAAATTGATGAAGCAGCTCGGCTACGGCAAGCTGTACCGCTACGCGCACGACGAACCGGAGGCCTACGCCGCCGGCGAGACCTATCTGCCGGACGGCATGGCCGAGCCGCACTGGTACCGGCCGACGCCGCGGGGGCTGGAGAGCAAGATCGGCGAGAAGCTGGCGCATCTGCGCGCGCTGGACCGCGCCGCCGGGAAGGAGGCCAAGCAGCCTGCCGATCCCGCCGAGGATGAATAACCCTGCCCCGATGCGGCTGTTATATTCGCCACCGCCATCCGCCGCGCTCACGCCCTTGGTACAATCCTGCCCTGATACTTGTTTACGCTCTTATTTGCTCCCTTATTCACCCAGCCGACACCGACTCTCATGATCGACATTCAATTACTCCGCAAAGACATCGACACCGTCGCCGCCGCGCTGGCGACGCGCAAATTCAAGCTGGACGCGGAAGCGTTCAACGCGCTCGAAGCGGAGCGCAAACAGATCCAGACGCATACCGAAGACCTGCAGGGCAAGCGCAACAATCTGTCCAAGCAGATCGGCGTATTGAAAGGCAAGGGCGAAGACACCGCGCCGGTAATGGCCGAAGTGGCCGGCATCGGCGACGCGCTGAAAGCCTCGGCCGCGCGGCTGGAACAGGTGCAGGCGCAGCTTGGCGAATTCCTGCTGGCGGTGCCGAATCTGCCGCACGCGTCGGCGCCGGTCGGCCAGGACGAAGCGGGCAACGTCGAACTGCGCCGCGTGGGCACGCCGCGCACTTTCGATTTCGAGGTCAAGGACCATGTCGACGTCGGCGCCGCGCTGGGGCTGGATTTCGACGTCGCGGCCAAGCTGACCGGTTCGCGTTTTTCGGTGATGAAGGGCGGCATCGCGCGGCTGCATCGCGCGCTGGCGCAATTCATGCTCGACACCCATACCGCCGAACATGGCTATACCGAATGCTATACGCCCTACATCGTCAATGCCGATTCGCTGCGCGGCACCGGCCAGCTGCCGAAGTTCGAAGCCGATCTGTTCGCCGTCAAGAAGGGCGGCCAGGAGGGCGAAGCCGAGGGCGCCGCGCTCTACCTGATTCCGACCGCCGAAGTGCCGCTGACCAACCTGGTGCGCGATGAAATCCTCGGCGCCGATGCGCTGCCGATGAAGCTGACCGCGCATTCGCCTTGCTTCCGTTCCGAGGCCGGCAGCTACGGCCGCGACACGCGCGGCATGATCCGCCAGCATCAGTTCGATAAAGTGGAAATGGTGCAGATCGTGCATCCCGACACCTCGTATCAGGCGCTCGAAGACATGCTGGGGCATGCGGAGAACATCCTGAAGAAGCTCGGCCTGCCGTATCGCGTGATCACGCTGTGCACCGGCGACATGGGCTTCGGCGCCGCCAAGACCTACGACATCGAAGTCTGGCTGCCGGCGCAGAACACCTATCGCGAAATTTCGTCGGTATCGAATTGCGAAGCCTTCCAGGCGCGGCGCATGCAGGCGCGCTTCCGCAATGCGCAGGGCAAACCGGAGATGGTGCATACGCTGAACGGTTCAGGATTGGCGGTCGGCCGCACGCTGGTGGCGCTGCTTGAGAATTTCCAGCAGGCCGACGGCAGTGTCGAGATTCCTGCCGTACTCCATCCTTACATGGGCGGAATTACACGCTTGTCAGCGGCTGCCTGAGGGGGAGCGGAGCCGGCGTTTCGTCGATTGTAATGCCGGCTGCTTCGGCGCTGGCCTCGATAATCGTGGCGGTCTTGCGTTGTTCGATGAACAGCGTATTGCCCGCCTTTTTTTTCGCCAGCTTTTTGGCGCGGGTCGCCACCGATGCGATCTGATGCGGCGAGGTATATTGCAGCGGCTCGATCTTCACCGCCCCGATCGACAGGCTGACCAGCGGATGGAACACCTTGTTGCCGCGCCGGTCCTCGCTGAAGTAACCGCCTGTTGCGCGATCTTCTTCATTGTATAAATCCAGGGTGCTGGCGGCGAAGTCGTCCAGAATCGCCAGGCAGCGCTGTTCCCAGTCCTCGCTCTGGAACATGATCAGGAAATCGTCGCCGCCGATATGCCCGAGGAAATCCTGGCTGCCGTCGACGTGCCGGCTCAGCAGCCGCCCCGTCATCTGGATCACGTCGTCGCCCTTGCGATAGCCGTAGACATCGTTGAACGGCTTGAAATGATCCAGATCGCAATAGCAGATGCAGAAACGCACGCCGCTTTGCAGCAGATAATCGATATGTTCGTTGATCGGCACATTGCCGGGCAATTGCGTCAGCGGATTGGCGTGGCGCGCCGCATCGATCTGCATCCGCGTGATTTCGCGCAGCAGATCGTGGCCGGTGCCCATGCCGAGATAGCGGCCGTCATTGGTGATGATGAAGCCGTTGGCCAAGTGATGCGATTCGGCCTCGACCAGCATATGGCTGAGTTCCTGCAGGCTGGCGTGCTGATCGGACAGCAGCGGCTGCGGATCCATGAAAAAGGTGCAGGACTTGCGGCCATAGAGTTCGCGTCCGTACAGGCGCGCGAAGCGCTCGACCATGGCGTAGCGGTTGATCAGCCCGACCGGCATGCCGTTATTGACCACCGGAATGGTCTGCAATTGCGGATCGTTGACGAACATGTCATAGACCTCGTCGTTATGCATTTCCGGCGAAATCGGCGCCACCACGCGCAGCAGCTTCAACACCGTCGCGTTGTTGCGGCCGGCGGCGCCGGCGTCGGTGGTTACCTTTTCGCGGCGCAGCGTCTTGGTCAGTTCAGGCGCCAGCGCCAAGGCAGGATTGGCGCTGGGCCGGCCGATGTGATAGCCCTGGCCGCAACTGATGCCCAGATCGCGGATCGTCAGCAGCTCGGCCTGGGTTTCGATGCCTTCGGCGATCACGATGCAGCCGGTTTGCTGGGCGATCTGCTGGATGGAGCGGACGAACTGCAGCTTCATCGGATCCTGCGTGATGCCCTGGATGAAATGCATATCGATCTTGACGTATTCCGGCCGCAATTCCGACCAAAGGCGCAAGCTGGAAAAGCCTTCGCCCAGATCGTCGATGGCGATCTGGAAGCCCATTTCGCGGTAATGCATCGCGGCCGTGCGTAGTACCTCGTAATCGTAGGTCGGTTCGTTTTCGGTCAACTCGATGATGACGCGGCGCGGATTGATCCCCAGTTCATGCAGATAGCGCAGGGTTTCGCCGAGGCGGGCGGCCCGCTGGACCAGCGCGCCGGGGCTGACGTTGAGAAACAGGCAGCCGGGCAGGCCGGCCTTGGCGAACTGCTCCATGACGACGTGGCGGCACAGATGTTCGACCTCGACCGACAGATTGTGCAGGCGGGCGACCTTGAATAATTTGAGCGGGGAGTGCAGGGGGCTGTTGGACGGGCCGCGGATCAGGCCTTCATAGCCGATGATGTCGCCGCTGTGCATATCGATAATCGGCTGGAACAGCGCGCTCAACAGGCGCTGGTCGATGATTTCGTGCAGACGTTCAAGCATCTGTGGATCTCCGTGATCGGCGCCGTCATCCGCTTCGGCAGCCGTCGGCACGGCGGCAGCCCGCATGGGCGTGTTTCTTCCTGCGAATGGAACCATGATATGTGACCGACTGCGATTGATCGGAGATGTTGAATGTTTCCAGGATGCTAGAGGAGATTTATGACAACATTGTGATCTGTGTTTCCGCGCGACAAAATGCCTGCGGAATTCGCATTGATTTACTGCCCCAAAGAAAATATTTCTGCTATACTCGTGCGCTTTGCTGCTTCCGGGCGGCAAAGACCGAATCAGGAGAGGTGGCAGAGTGGTCGAATGCGCCAGACTCGAAATCTGGTTTAGGTGAATGCCTAACGTGGGTTCGAATCCCACCTTCTCCGCCAAGATACATAAGCCCTTGATTTCTATTTGAAATCGGGGGTTTTTTGTTTCAACTATCAAAATGACTATCAAACAGAATTTGATACCTGGTTTGTTCGGATTCGAGTCCGGCGTGGCGCTGGTGACGGCGGTCGGCACCGTGAACCGGACACAAGGCTGGTATGAGGCGAATGCCGGCATCAAGACCGGGACGTAAAAATGCGCCATTCCAGCTATCAAGAAAACTGGCTGATACCGGCCCTCGGCCTGACGCAAATCGTCGGTTGGGGTTCACTGTTTTATGCCTACGGCGTGTTGATGCAGCCGATGCAGATCGAGCTGCAAACATCGAAGCCGGTTATTGTAGGCGCGTACTCGGTTGCGCTGTTGATTTCGGGCTGTTTTTCGACGCTGGCCGGCAGTATTATCGATCGCATCGGCGGCCGCTTGCTGATGGGCGCCGGTACGTTACTTGCCGCGCTGATGTTGGCGTTGTTGGCAAATGTGCATAGTATCGCCGGATTGTATTTTGTCTGGGCGGGTATCGGCATCGCAATGAGCGCGACGCTTTATCAACCGGCGTTTGCGGTGATCACGCAAGTTTTCGGCGGGGGCTATCGCCGCGCGATTACTTTGCTGACCTTATTCGGCGGCTTTGCGAGTACGGTTTCCTGGCCGCTGACGCAGTTCTTGCTAGATCGGTTCGGATGGCGGGAAACCTGGCTGATCTATGCCGTGGCAAATTTAGTGCTCTGTTTTCCGATCCACGCATTGTTGCCGAAGATAACGTTGGTGCCGTTGGCTTCACCAACCGCAGCGAAAACCAACGGCGCCACGCTTTCCTCCCTGCTTCGTGAACCCAGCTTTTATTTTATTACTGCAGCGATCACGTTCAATGCCCTGGTGTTTTCTGCTATGTCGTTGCACTTGATTTCGATCTTGCACGATCGCGGCGTCTCGGCTTCGCACGCGGCGGCGATTGGCGCTATGGTTGGACCGATGCAAGTTCTGGGGCGTATTTTGGAAACGACGATCGGTAAAAAGGCAAGTTCGCGCCAGGTAGGCGTGGTGGCGACATGGCTGCTGCCTTTTGCGTTGGCGTTGTTGATTGCACCATCCGAATGGTTCCTCATCTACGGCGTCTTTGCCATAACGTATGGTATCGGCAATGGCGTGATGACGATTGTACGCGGCACCTTGCCGGCCGAACTGTACGGACGTGAAACCTACGGCGCAATCAGTGGCGCGATGTCTACACCGGTTTTGATCGCGATCGCGGCCGGACCGTTTGTTGCATCGTTGCTGTACTCCGCCACGGGCGGCTACACCGGCACACTTTGGGCGTTGATCGGCATTGCGGCATTCGGCGCGATTTTGTTTATCTGCACCAATCCACATTCGAAACGGACATGGTGACATGGGATGTGTCGTCGTCTCTCGTGGATCGGTATAGCTGCTTGGTGATGCAGTCGACTTTTTAGGTGATGCCGGCAATTACGCACGGCGCCGGTATGGCGATCGCGTACAGCATTGGTAAAAGGTTCAGGCCGCCATCTTGCCGCACTCATCGGCGCATCGCGTACAGGCCTGCGCGCAATCCTGGCAGTGCTGCGCTTTGTGCTTGGCGCACTCCTCAGCGCAGGCCTTGCAGATCTGCGCGCATAGCTTGCACGCCTGCTGGGCGAATTCGCTACTCCTGCCCATAAGCGCCGCAGCCGTTCGGCAGATCTCCGCGCAGTCCGCGTCGGTGGCGATACAGCGTGCCATGGTCTTTACGTCGTCTTCTTGCAGGCAGGCAGCGGCACATCGGTCGCAAGCGGCAGCACATTTGTAACAGGCCTCGATACAGGCGCCAAATTCTTCACGTGACATTATGACCTCCTTAAAAATTGGGTATGGCGGTATACCCGGATAACGCTCGAGCGGATGCCGAAGCGCACTTGTGCGGATAATCAGATGATGAAATGATCTGAAAACCACCGGCATAAGAGTGGTTTCACGACGCGATGTTCATAATATTGGTGTCTGAATCAAAAGAAATCGAGGGTATGCCGCATCCCATGTCATAAGTGGAACACAGCCATTCCCTGGCAGGGGCAGGTTCTTTAGGCGGTCCGCTTTCGATGAAAGGGATTCCCGCCCGTTACGAGATTATTTCACGGCAGTAACGACATAGTCCGTATTTTGTTGTTTGAAATCGATGGTCACATTCTTGGCGACGGCAAGTTTGTCGAAGAACATCTTATCTTTCACAGCAAAGGTCATCGTCATTGCCGGCCAATTCAAAGATTGGACTGGGCCATGCGCGATGGTTACGGTTCCCTTGGCTTGATCGACGGCTTTTACAATACCTTTCGCCTGATGGATCGTAGCCTTCATGGCGGAATTGGACTTCATGCCGTCCATCGGCATGGATTTCATGTCCATGTCTTTCATGTCCATATTTTTGCCGGCGGACTCAGCCATGGCCAAGGTGGATGCGGATAGAGCAAGCGCGAGGAATACGGTTGTGGTGGTTTTCATTTCAATTTCCTTCATGGTTGGAGTGGTCGATACAAAAAAAATTAAACAGACGCTATGCCATCGGCGCGGATCTGACGCCTGCGCATCAGCAGATAGACCACAGGTACGACAAACATGGATAGCAGCGGCGCGGTGATCATCCCCCCGACCATCGGCGCCGCGATCCTCTGCATGACTTCCGACCCGGTGCCGGCGCCGAGCATGATCGGCACCAGGCCGGCGATAATGACGGCGACTGTCATTGCCTTGGGGCGTACCCGCAATACGGCGCCTTCGCGAATCGCATCGAGCAGGTCCGCTTCGCTGCCGTTGCCGTTATCGAGACGCTCGTTCCAGGCATTTTTGAGGTAGAGCAGCATGATCACGCCGAATTCGGCGGATACGCCGGCCAACGCGATAAAGCCGACGCCTACCGCCACCGACAAGTGATAGCCGAGCAGCCACAGCAGCCAGATGCCGCCTGCCAGTGCAAACGGCAAGGTCGCCATGATCAGCGCCGCCTCATCGAAACGCTTGAAGGTCAAATAGAGCAAGACGAAGATAATCAGCAAGGTTGCCGGCACCACGATCTTGAGCTTGGCCGTAGCACGTTCCAGATATTCGAACTGTCCCGACCAGGCAATGGAGTAACCGGCCGGCAATTTGACTTCCTTGGCGACCGCTTGCTGCATGTCATGCACCGCTGAACTCAAGTCGCGATCGCGAATATCGACATAAACCCATCCGGACAGGCGGCCATTTTCGCTTTTCAGCATCGGCGGCCCATCGGCGATGCGGATCGCGGCGACGTCGCCCAATTGGATCTGGGCGCCGCGCTCCGTGAGTACCGGCAATTGGCGTAATTTATCGAGCGAATCGCGCACTTCGCGTGGATACCGGACGTTGATTGGGAAACGCTGCAGTCCTTCGACGGTTTCACCGATGTTGTCGCCGCCGATCGCGGCCGAGACGATGCTTTGCACATCCGCAATATTCAGCCCGTAACGAGCGGCCGCGTCGCGGTCGATATCCACATCGATATAGCGGCCACCGTTCAAACGCTCGGCCAGCGCCGACGACACGCCCGGCACCTTCTTGACCGCGCGTTCGATGTCGCCGGTTATGCGGTCGATCTCCTGCAGGCTCACACCTGCAACCTTGACACCGACCGGGCTTTTGATGCCGGTTGCCAGCATGTCGATCCGGTTGCGAATCGGCGGTACCCAAATGTTGGATAAGCCCGGCACTTTGACGACGCGGTCCAGTTCCTGAATCAGTTTCTCCGGTGTCATGCCGGCCCGCCATTGATCGTGCGGCTTGAACTGGATCATGGTTTCAAACATTTCCATCGGCGCCGGATCGGTGGCGCTCTCGGCACGGCCGGCTTTGCCAAAGACGCTTTGTACTTCCGGCACTGTTTTAATCAATCGATCGGTCTGCTGCAGTAATTGCCCCGCCTTGCCAACAGAAATTCCTGGCAATGCCGTCGGCATGTACAGCACATCGCCTTCGTCCAGTGGCGGCATGAATTCACCGCCGAGCCGGCTCATGGGCAAAATCGTCAAAATGGCCACCAATACTGCGCCCAGCAGGGTCAGTTTAGGAAAGCGCAATACGATATCGAGCAATGGACGATACAGTGCGATCAGGAAACGATTCAGCGGATTCTTCTGTTCCTCGGGAATCCGGCCGCGAATCAGGTAACCCATCAATATCGGAATCAGGGTCACAGCCAGGCCCGCTGCCGCCGCCATCGAATAGGTCTTGGTGAAGGCCAAGGGCGAAAACAGGCGGCCTTCTTGCGCTTCCAGCGTGAATACCGGGATGAACGAGAGCACGATGATCAACAGTGAAAAGAACAGCGCCGGCCCGACTTCTGCCGCTGCATCGCCAATGACGCGCCAATGTGCGTTGCCTTTGAGCTTTTCACCGGGATGCGCGTGATTCCACAGTTCGATGTGCTTATGGGCGTTCTCAATCATCACCACGGCGGCATCGACCATGGCGCCGACCGCGATCGCAATCCCGCCGAGCGACATGATATTGGCATTGACGCCCTGGTAATACATGACGATGAAAGCGATCAGAATGCCGATCGGCAGCGTGATGATGGCAACCAGCGCCGAGCGCATGTGAAACAGGAAGATGGCGCAGACCACCGCGACGACGATGAATTCCTCGATCAGTTTTTCTTTTAAGTTCGTCACGGCCCGCTTGATCAGGCTCGACCGGTCGTAGGTCGGCACAATTTCGACGCCCGGCGGCAGGCTGGCTTTGAGGATTTCCAGCTTGGCCTTTACCGCATCAATGGTTTCCAGGGCATTTTTTCCGGAGCGCATGATGATCACGCCGCCGGCAACCTCGCCTTCGCCATTCAGGTCGGCGATGCCGCGCCGCATTTCCGGCCCGACCTGGATCCGCGCGACATCTCCCAGCCGCACGGGGACGCCGGCATCGCTGGCCGTTAATGGAATCTTGCGGAAGTCATCCAGCGATTTCAGATAACCGGAAGCTCGCACCATGTATTCGGCTTCACCCAACTCCAGCACCGAGCCGCCACTTTCCTGATTCGCTTTCTGCACGGCATCGACGATCTTGCCCTGCGGGATGTTGTAGGCACGCATCTTGTCCGGATCGAGCACGATCTGATACTGGCGCACCATGCCGCCAATACTGGCCACTTCCGACACATTCGGCACCGATTTCAATTCATATTTCAGAAACCAGTCCTGCAAGGCCCGCAACTGCGACAGATCGGTCTTGCCGCTACGATCCACCAGCGCATATTCGTAGACCCAGCCGACGCCCGTCGCATCCGGTCCGAGCGCTGTTTTGGCTTGCGGCGGCAAGCGCGATTGCACCTGATTCAAATATTCCAGCACCCGCGAACGGGCCCAGTACGGGTCGGTGCCGTCTTCAAACAAGATATAGACGAACGAATCCCCAAAAAACGAATAGCCGCGCACTGTCTTTGTCCCCGGCACCGACAGCATGGTCGTGGTCAGTGGATACGTCACTTGATTCTCGACAATCTGCGGCGCCTGTCCGGGATAGCTGGTGCGAATAATGACCTGCACATCGGACAGATCAGGAATCGCATCGAGCGGCGTGTGCGACAGCGACCAGGCGCCCCAAGCGGTCATCATCACCGTCGCCAACAGCACCAAAAACCGGTTGGCAATCGACCAGCGGATCAGCTTGGCGATCATTGCGCTGCTCCGGCTGGCTTGGCCGGCATGGTCATCGCCGCATCCGCCGGTTTGATCGTCGCGATTTCGAATGCGCCGTCCTTGGTCGAATGGATCTCGAATTTGACGTTAGCACCCACAGCAATGTTCTTCGGCAAACCAGTAGGCGGCAATTTGAAACCCATCGTCATCGGACCCCACTGCAAGGTAGGAATCGGTCCGTGCGAGATTGTGATTTCATCCGCGGTGATGCTTTCGACTTTGCCTTCGCCGCGATGCGTCGGTCCCGGCACTGCGACAGCGGCCGACATGGCCGGACCATCCATCCGGGTTGCGGTACCGGTGAGGCTGGCCTCGGAATCGATCAGGAACTGGCCGGAGGCAACGACTTTTTCTCCTTCATTCAACCCTTTGCGGATTTCGGTCTGGCCATTGGTTTCTGCGCCGATTTCGACATCGACGGGACTGAACTTGCCATCGCCTTGCGCTACCATAACGACACTGCGCGTCCCGGTCTGGATGACGGCCTCGGTGGGGATCAGCAGGACATCCTTACGTGTTGCAGATGAAAAATTGATCGTGGCAAACATGCCGGGTACCAACTGTCCGCCAGGATTGGTCAGTTCAACTCGCGCTTTCAGCGTGCGTGTCGCAGGGCTTACATCGGGCAAAATTGCGCTGACCTTACCTTTGAATACCGTGCCCTGCAGTGCAGGCGCGCGGGCTTCAACACTGTTTCCCGGCCGTACCTGGGCCGACATGTTCTCCGGTACGTCCGCGTTGACCCAAATGGTTCCGACGCCGTTGATTTTGAACATCGGTGCGCCGGCCATGACGGTCATGCCTTCGCGTATGGCAAGTTCTGACACCACGCCTCCGATGGGCGCGAAGACGGTCAAACGCGCCTGAACTTTTCCGCTTGACTCCACGGAACGAATCTGGTCATCCGTCATGCCGGCCAGGCGCATACGCTGGCGTGCGCCGTCAACAAGGCCGCCGAGGTCATTGCCTTGCATGTGCTTGACGGACAAATATTCTTCCTGCGCTGCTACCCACTCGGGCACATACAAGTCGGCTAACGCCTGTCCTTTGCGGACAGGATCGAGCGGCGCGCGAATATACAGCCGCTCGACAAAGCCATTGCTGCGCGCCTGCACCAGCGCCACGTCACGTTCGTTATAAGCGACGCTGCCAACTGCGGCGACGGTCGATGTCAAGGTGCCCTTGGTGGCCTCAGCAGTGCGAATCCCAAGATTTTGCTGTACACGTGGACTGATATTGACCTTGCCGTCGTCGCCGGCAGCATCGGCATAAACCGGAACCAATTGCATATCCATGAAGGGCGACTTTCCCGGCTTATCGAACTTTTGGCCGGGCACCATCGGGTCATGCCAATACAATACTTTTTTACCGGGCGCATCCGTTATCGACGGACTTGCCGGAGAAGTAGCGGTATTGCCCGACATTGGGCCTGTCATCTTTTTGCCCTGGTTCATGCCGGCCCGATACAGCGTGAAGCCCGCAATCGCCAAAAAACCTGCGGCAGCGACAGCCGCAATCATTTTTTTATTTTTCAATTGATGTCCTTGTTCATACCGCCCATTGCGTCATCGGTCGGAATGAGAAAATTGAGTTTTGCCCATAGACGGTCGGTGTCGGCCGCCAGTTGCAGGGCCTGGATGCGGATGTCGATATCGTTGCGGCGTGCCGCGAGCACATCGGCCAATCCGGTTTTGCCGCCACGGTAAGCCGTGACTGAAGCGAGCGTGCGCTGATTGGCCAAAGGGATCAGTTCATGTTCATAGCGCGCAGAACGCTCGCGATCGTTGTTCCATTCCTCGATCATGCTGCGGGTCTCGGCAACATGCGCGCGCAACATATCCGCACGCTCATATTTAGCCTGGTCGACCATGGCCAGTTTGGAAGAAAGCTCGCGATCCTGGCGGTTGGCGCGATCCCATTGGATGGGGACCGACACGCCCACCGAGACCATGTTGGAATAGGCGGAACCGCGTTGTTGGTAGGCCACCTCCACGGTCCAGTCGGATTTTTCGTTGGCTCTAGCCAGTTTTGCGTCTGTCTCGGCGACTTCCACTTGCTTGTTCAACACGGCAATATCGGGATGGTGCGCAAGCTCGCCATCGAGAGTTGCGGGATCGAGGCGGATAGTATCGGTGGATGGTTTTTCAGCCAAGCGACCATCCGCGATATCGCCGACCCATCGGACCAACATGGTATTGGCGTTGCGAATGCGGCGCTGTATTTCGCTTGCACGATCGTCGAACATCGCCAACGCGCTACGGGCAGCGAAGATATCGGCTTGACTGCCGCGACCTGCACGGTAGGCGCCTTCTGCCGATTGGATTTCAAGCTTGGCTTGCTCTCCTTGTTCGGCAATGACTGCGGCCATGGCCTCTGCGTAATATCGGTCGAGCCAGGCCAGCGCGGTATCGCGTTCAATGGCGGCGGTTGTAACGGTCTTCTCGGCAAGCGTCTTTTGCGCATTCAGTTCATAACGATCTGCGCGCAGTTGGAGCTTGTCGGCGCGTGTGACTTCCTGCATGACTCCAACGCGGCGCATGGTCATGAAATCATTGCCGACGCTGTAGCGGTCCGCCCCGTTGACGGGAAGATTGTCGATGCCGGCTTTTAAGACGGGGTCAGGCAACTGCTTGGCCGCAATCGCCATATCGTAAGAAGCTGTGACGGCATATCCCTGTGCAGTGAGCTGTTGCGACCTGGCGATAGCGCGGCGCTGCGCTTCAGCCAATGTGAGTGGTGCGTCTGTTGCGTAGACGGTCGTAGTGAATGCCAGCGCATTTACCAATGCGGTCAGGCTGATTCTCAAGAAAAATCTGGGAATCGTATGGCGCACCGGATGGGGCGCGAAAAATGGGGATGACATGAAACCTCCAGATAACAAGAGACGACATCAGGCGTGCGCGGACGCGCACGGATGACGGGCTATGCGATCTGGAGTGTTAAATGCGGAAGCAGCAGTTGCGTATCGACAGCGGCGGCGCTGTAGACCGGGTCAATAGCAGCGTTTGGGGAAGAGGATCGGTGGAAATACTGGTCAGTTCGCTATTGCGGAATACCAGTGTGAGCGCAGACGCCAAAAATGGCGAAACATGCGGCGCTGCTGGCTTATCGAGCGACTGATTGGTGTTTTGGTCTTGTGCATGGCAAAGACTAGGTTGCAACTTGTCGCTTCCCATACAATCCGACAGTGCTTGATCGCCGCTGGTGTCCATCGACATGGACATCGAATCGCCTGATGGCGCGACATTGAAACTAGGACAGGCGTATCCCGCTATGGCAAGCTGTGCAAACAGCATGCTAATGAGCACAATAAGTGCAGCAATTAATCGGGATGGACGAGAAAGCTTCATTTATTTAAGTTGGATATTCTTTGCCGAACATAGAAAGTTGCTTGATATCTTATCGTAATTGGTAGGCGCATTATGAAGCTTCCCATAGGGGGAAGGTCAAGTTTTATTTTGTCCCGAGTTTTTCAAATGTCGCCGGCCCCCTAAATTGGGCAACACAAGATTTTTTCATCGGAGTGTTGATTTGCTCGCAGCGTTGACCCTCTCTAATTGATCCACCTTCCACTGCCTCGCGAACGCCGCGACGCGATCGTAAGACCCTTCATATCCCAACGCACGCAGGTCCAGATGCATCTGCTTGACGCTTCGTTTTTGCTTCCGAGTTTTGGTAGATTCTGTTTTAAGCCAGGCAGACAACTTGAACGCATACTTGTCGAGAGAGCTCGACGATTGCCTATCTGCATAGACAGGCTCGGTGGTTCCAGAGCGTATGTAACGCCTAACGGTGTTGCGCGAGATGCCTAAGCGTCGTGATATTTCTCGCAGTGAAAGCTGGTCGCGAATGTGCCAGCGTCGAATAAGTCCAATGATTGCCACGTCGATCACTCCAAACTCCTACCTAGTTGCCTAAGTAGAATTGTGCCGTAAACGTGGGTCATTTCTCAATGCAAAAAACCGCCAAAAGTGGGTCTATTTTCGGCGCAAATCAACAGGATGGCATCGAAGCTCGCTAGTCGGGCCAACGGCTTAATTGAGATGCAAAGGCGATGGGAAGGTCTGCACTTCAACCAACGCAAAGCGCATCCAAAGTCCGCCGCGTATATTGCTCCACATAATCGATCAGATTATCCGACGCTTTCTTCGCGGAGGCTTCATCGGCGGAGGCAATTGCCTCCGCCATTTTTGCGTGGAACTCGCATACTTTTTTCAGATCGCCGAAACGACTGAAATAGAGGAACCAAAAACGCCGGGTCTGCGCCTGGATCGCGGACATCGCAAACAGCGCGTATTTATTGTTCGCCGTTCCCGCTATGCGCGCATTGAATTCGCGATCGGTCGGAATGAATAACTCGGCATCGCCGGCTTTACCGGCTTCCCGAAAACGAACCGCCAAAGTACGAAATATGTCGCATTCTTCCGCGCTCGCAAGACGGGCAGCGCGCCCCGCAAGCAATCTTTCGAGTTCCCTGCGCACTTCAATCAAACGAAACTGATCGGTGATATCAATAGCCGCAATGAGGATGCCTGCGCGCGGAACGATCGTCACCATTCCCTCGGCGGCAAGACGCTGCAATGCCTCGCGAATCGGGGTGCGCCCCAATCCAATCATTTCGCTCAGCCCCTTTTCCGAAACTTTCGCGCCTGGTTCGAGCACACCTTTAACAATCATCTCTTCAATGGCCTGATATGCCTGCAATGCTTGCGGCAACTGTTTGGAGTCGCCCGCACGCACTGTTTTTCGCACTGTTTTTTTAACTACCTTCAAATTTGCCATTCCCTGATCCAAATCAAACCGACGAATTATTTTATGCAAAAACCAAGCCCGCGAAAGCAATTGATCATTATCTGCGAAATGATCGGCTGATGTCATGTGTGCAACGGTATTCATGCAATACGGCAACAGAGCATCCCCCAAAAACGCAGCATCAATGGTGATTTCCATCAATGCGCATGATCAGAACCAAAAGCGTGCATTTTTACCGGTGCGCACCATTTCAGTACCTGGGGTGGTGGCGTTAAAACTCCTTAATAATTAAATAGTTACGGGGGGGATGGCGTTCGATTGTTGAAGATATATCACTGGCATATCAATTGCTTTAATGGAGATTTTCCCCCGGAGGCGATAAATCATGAATACCCTTTCAGCGCAGCGAACCCTACCAATAGGCATCTTGGGAAGCCGATGGATGCAGCTCACACTTGGACTGGTCTGCATGATGGCCATTTCCAGCCCGCAATATGTATGGACCTTGTTTACCAAGCCCTTGATGACGCAGCTTGGCGTCTCGCTTACTCAAATTCAAATCACCTTCTCCATTTTCATCGTTCTGCAAACCTTTCTGTCGCCGCTCCAGGGCTATCTGATCGAGAAATTCGGTCCCCGGCTCTTGTTGGCAGTCGGCGCCATCATGACCGGATTAAGCTGGGTTCTGGCCTCTTCAGCCGATTCCTTGACCTCGCTCTATTTGACTTACGGCCTCTTGGGCGGCGTCGGCACCGGCATTATCTATGTCGGTATCGTCGGCTTGATGGTGGCCTGGTTTCCCGATAAGCGCGGCATGGCCGCCGGCGTGGTTGCGGCGGGTTATGGCATGGGCGCGGTACTCTCCACCTTCCCGGTTACCACCAGTATCGCCAAGCTCGGCTATCAACCGACCTTGCTCAATTTTGGCCTGATTTTCGGCGCAATTGCATTTCTTGCGGCAATGGGCATGAAACAACCGCCCAAGAATTGGATGGCCGACTATATCGCCAGCAACAAGAAGACCGATGGCGTCGGTCCAGGGAAAATGCTGAAAACGCCGCTGTTCTGGTTGATGTTCTTAATGATGACGATGATGTCGACATCCGGCCTCATGGTTATTTCGCAGATGGCATCTTTCTCGAAAGACTTCGGCATCACGGACGCAACCGTCTGGGGCATGGCCGCATTGCCGCTGGCATTGACCATCGACCGCTTTACCAACGGCCTGACGCGGCCCTTCTTCGGCTGGGTCTCGGACCGCATCGGTCGTGAAAGCACCATGCTTATCGCTTTCGGACTGGAAGCGATTGCGATGACGCTTTGGTTGCTGACACGGGACAATACAATGTTGTTCGTTATGCTTTCCGGCGTTGTATTTTTCGGCTGGGGCGAGATTTTTTCGCTTTTCCCTTCAACGCTGACCGACACCTTCGGCGAAAAGCATGCCACGACGAATTACGGTTTTCTCTATATGGCGCAAGGCATCGGCTCCATCTTCGGCGGTCCGCTGGCAGCTAGTCTGCACGAAGTCACCGGAAGCTGGGTCGTGGTATTTGGCGTCGTGATTACGCTCGACGTGCTGACCGCGCTGCTGGCCATTGCCGTGCTCAAGCCGATGCGCAAGAAATATCTTCACGCCAATTCTTCGTTCTGAGGAGGGGAAGGGTAAATGAAGTATGAATACTCGGAACGCGGACGTTCCGGCTCGGCGCATGTGCTGCTCATGTTGTGTTTCGCATTCTTTCTGGCTGCTTTATCCGGCGGCGCCAGCGCAGCAGCATGCGCCGGCGCCGGTGCTGGTATGACCGGCGACGTGGCATGTACCGATTTGGGTGCGGTGCGCGGACAGGTGGAAAACGGCACCCTTGCGTTCAAAGGCATTCCGTATGCAAAGCCGCCGGTGGGCGATCTGCGCTGGCGTGCGCCGCAAGCTGCCGTTGCATGGAGCGGCACGCGCGACACGGTTAGTTATGCGCCTATGTGTCCACAAATTATCGGCAAGGATGTCGTCGGCAGCGAAGACTGTTTATATCTGAATGTCTGGCGCCCGGTGCGCAAGCCCAAGCATCCTTTGCCGGTGATGGTCTGGCTGCACGGCGGCGGTAATCAATCGTACTCGGGGGCCGGCGATCCCGGCTTCGGCGGTGTTGTCTACGATGGTGAAAAGCTGGTGCCTCAAGGCGTGGTATTCGTCAGTTACAGCCTGCGTGTCGGCGTGCTTGGTTTCCTGGCGCATCCATCGCTGGATGCCGAGAGTCCGGAGAAAATTTCCGGCAATTACGGCAGCCAGGATCAGATTGCCATGTTGCAATGGCTGCATCGGAATATCGCCGCATTCGGCGGTGATCCATCGAAAGTGTTTCTGTTCGGTACCTCCGCCGGCGGCGGCAATATCTGCGCGTTGCTGACATCGCCGAAAACCAAGGGCCTGATTCATGGCGTGTCGATGCAAAGCAGCGTGCCGACCGGTTGCGAAATCCCGACCCTGGCGGATGTAGAGCGCGGCACAGGCAAGGCGGTAATCGCAAAAGCCGGTTGCGAGAGCAGTAGCGATATTGCCGCATGTTTGCGCGGAAAAACTGCTGCAGAAATTGTCAATGCAGTGCCTGCGGGGCCGTTCACCGTGTTTCCGCGTGTGTATGGGCCAAACATGGACGGCCATGTATTTGTCGACCAGCCGTTGGCGCTGATCAAGCAACGCAAGTATCCGCCCGTGCCCGTCATCATCGGCAACACCGCGGGCGAAACCATGCATTTCATCGATGCTGTCGGTCCGGTTGTGGATGCCGCCACCTTTGCCGGTGCGGTGAGCAAGGTATTCGGTTCAGCGCAAGCCGATCGCATCGTCGCGCAATATCCGCTCGATCAATATGAGACGCCGCGCGCGGCCTTTGTCCAGCTCACCACGGACGGAGAATTTACCTGCCAATCGAGACGTGTTGCGCGGACGTTTGCCGACGTTCAAAGCGAACCGGTATTCCGTTATATCTTCAATCACGCACTTGAAAACGATCCGGAACAAAAGGCGCTAGGTCCGACGCATACCGCGGAACATCCGTATATGTTCAATTGGAAAGGCACGTATAAACCGACGCAAACCGATCTGGATATTCAGAAGCACATCATCAGTTACTGGAGCCGTATGGCGAAAACGGGCAATCCGAACGGCGGTAGCGATCCGTTCTGGCCGAATGCTTCGTCGTTGAATGCGGCTTATCTGGAAATTGGCACGGACACGCAGAGCAAAACCGGCGTGGGAGAATCGCATTGCGACTTTTGGGATACGGTTCAACTGCCCTGGCCGCATCTTTGATATTGGCGGCAAATAAAAAGCCCCAGGAAGTTGGACTATGTCCGACTTCTTGGGGCAGTTCACACAGCCTGCTGTTTGAAATCAGGGGAAAACGTACGTCTTTGCTTGGTCATCAAGCACCTCCCCATGACGAGATGCCTAGGCGCCTAGATATTTCTCGCAGTGAAAGCTCGTCGCGAATGTGCCAGCGTCGAATAAGTCCAATGATTGCCACGTCGATCACTCCAAACTCCTACCTAGTTGCCTAAGTAGAATTGTGCCGTAAACATGGGTCATTTCTCAATGCAAAAAACCGCCAAAAGTGGGTCCATTTTCAGCGCAAATCAACACCGCAAGCAAAGGGGGCACTTTGGGATGTTTCACCGTACTAGGATTGTGGCTGATTCGTCGACAAGTTATTGGCAATCAGCTTGGCAAACTTTTCAGGCTTAACCTTAAGCGCTTTGGAGAGCTTGAAAAGCGTAGTTACGGACGGCTGCTTCTGGCCTAATTCGAGTTCAGATATGTAGTTACGTTGCAAGCCGGCCTCGAACCCGAGTTGTTCCTGAGACAACCCGGCGTCTTTCCTCAAATCGCGCAGAACCAATCCAAACGACACTGCAATAGCATTTTTGTCCAAAATTCCTCCCGCTGTAGTGGGAGGAATTTGACGGTTGTTGTATTATTTGTCTTCCCGCTATAGCGGGTGAATTGAAAATCTATTTATGAGGGAAAGAAATTGATGACATTCACGCAATCCATCAGCGACTCCAGTCGGGCATCGATTTCATTCAATGATGAAACTCTCCGCATCCATGAATTGGGCTATGAACTCGGTGCATATGCCGCCGAACAATGGCCGTCCCTCATGCAATTAAAAAAATACAAAGGCCTGAGTTATCTGAAGTACCGCAATGCCGCAGCAAAGAGTTGCCTGAGAGTTCTGCGTCAACCGGCCTTCAACAAGGAATTCGAGGGAGGTTTTATGATTGGGTTTAAGAGATACTCGCATTCCTGTGTATGTAAAAAACGTTGATAGCCCTTCCAGTTTGCAGGCTATTTACGGCTTTGACGGGCGGCAAGAAGTTGTGACCGAGATTCATCAACAGCGAGTCCCTTGCCTTGGATACGATCTTTTTCCCCCAAGGCGATGATTTTCAGCGCGGCAGCAAGCTCTTTCTTTTTCTGAAATTGTTTAATGCTTTCATCTGGAGTCGCCATTACCAAATCGCCCTATGTGTATGAAGGCTCTTGGCCAGGTTCGAAACATTTCTCAAGATCTTCTTTGTCTGCATATTTGTCGCCCTGGCGGTTGCCTCGATGGCACTAAAAACCAGCGGTATGGGTGCCTCATCCAAAAGCGTCATTACATGTGCTTTGTAATCTTCGGGAACCTCGCCTGTGCTTAAAATATTTTTCAGTATGTCAGACGTCAAAATCTTCCTATAGCTTGTACTCGCAATTTGAGCTGCCATTTTCAGCGCAGGCGATTTTTTAAGGCGCTGCGTGACATCGAAGTTCATGCCTAACAGGCTGAGAAGATTATTCAGCTTGGTAAAACCAATATCTTCCAGACTACCTTTTTCCAGATGATTCACTGTGCTGCGAGACAGACCGGCAAGCTTGGCTAATTGGGCGTGCGTAATGCCCAGCGCCATTCTCTTGTCATGCACATGCATACCGACTTCACGAAGTTGCATCTGCCAATCCCTTGAGTAAGTAACAAATATCTCGGCTTGCATTGCCGATATCAATTCAACCTTTGGGTCAGTTCACTTCAAGGGTTTTATTATTTTCAATTCGCGACAAGTGTCCCTCTTTTGGGGCGCTCCTCACCCAGGGGATGAGGTTGCATACTTGGTAGAGAAAAATTAGCACCGAAGACTGAGAGTATGGCAGAAGAAGAAAATAGGATTGTCGAATCTAATGCATTTCGGTTGCCCTTATTTGAGCTGAATTGGAAGCAACCGGATATTCTGAAAGATGCCTCTACTAATAACGTAACCGGTCAGAACAATACTGAGAGTCCGTTCAGTAAATACATCATCTATGTCGATGAAAGTGGCGATCATAGCCTGCAGAGCATTGATGAAAAATATCCATTGTTTGTGCTCGCATTTTGCGTATTTCACAAACGTCACTATAGTGAACAGATCGTTTCTGCATTAGAAAAATTCAAGTTCAACCATTTCGGGCATGACCAAGTAATCTTGCATGAAACAGAGATTCGCAAGGAGAAAGGAGCCTTTCTTAAACCAGCGCAAAATAACCGTGCTTTTGAAGTGCTTAAGAAAAAGTTTTACTGCGACGGAGGTAGGGGAAAAGCAGGTCAAAGCTATGAAGGGCGTGGATTGAAAATTTATCCACCTGTAGAAAGCGAAAAGCCCCGATGAAACTCATCGAGGCTACGACGCCGACCGGGCACCCCCAATCCACTTGACCAAAATTTTACGGCGAACGGAAAAATATTGCAAGTAAGCCTTTGGAACTTCGGCAAGGCCGAAACCTGGTAGATCTCACGAATGTACCAGCGTCGAAAATTTTCACGAAAGACTTCTGTTTATGCACATAAAATAGCGGGGAGTACAGGCCAGAGATAAATTGCTTCTAAGCATCGCCTCGGAAGCCATCATATCCATCGGGTTTTTGCCTTACCGGGGAAGCAAAAAAATAATGATGAATGCCGAGCGAACGTCTTTTATTTCCACAATGAAAAAGTTCGGCCCCTATCTGTCGGCGCCGCTCTTCATGATTGCCGGCGTCATTGCCGCGGTGCACCTGAGTTACCTCCAGGCCGAGCGTGATCTCTTTGCCCAAGTCTCGTTCATTGCCGGGGAAGTCGTGCAGCGCAGCGAGATTGTCAGCGATCAGATGATGCAGGCGACCAATATACTGGATGCGCGCGGAGATCCGGATCCCTGCAGCGCCGCCAACATAGACATCATGCGGCGCGAAAATATGGGCTCAAGCTATTTGCAGCTGATTGGGTATGTTCACGACAATCGTCTGATGTGCTCTTCATACGGCAGACATGGAAGCGGCATCGACCTTGGCCCGCCGACATATGTTTCCGCGGCCAATTTCGCTATCCGCACGAAAGTAAAAACGCCTCTGGACGAGACGGGTACTTATGTGACATCCACCCATGTGACTACCGGCATGACCGTGTTCGTATTGCCCAATCTTGCCCTGGACGTTGCAAAATCGGATAAGGGATTGGCGCTGGGGCTCTACGGAACGGCGAACGGTATTCCGATCCTTGACCGGGGAGAAGTGCAGAACCAATGGATGCATACCGATCTCGAAAAAGGCGCAACGCGTCAATTTGTCACGGCGGAGCACGTCGTGGCGCTGATCCGCTCGGATCGTTATCAAATTGTTGCCTATTGCGCCTTTCCGATTGCAAGGCTTTATGGCGCATGGCGCGCCTATGCCCGTTTTTTTGTGCCTTTGGGCATACTCGTTGGCCTGTGCCTCTCAGGGCTGATGATTCTTTTTGCACGGCGGCACCTCGGGTTGCGCTATCAGCTTCGGGAAGCCATCAAGAGCGAGACGCAGCTGTATATGCTCTACCAGCCTATTGTCGAACTTGAATCCGGGCGCTGGATAGGCGCGGAGTCGCTGGTACGTTGGCGCCACGGCAGTGGCCAGATCATCACGCCGGATGTCTTTATCCCGATTGCGGAGATTACCGGACTGATGCCCCGGCTGACGGCCAAGATCGTTGAAATGGTCGTGAAAGATCTGTCCCAATTCCTGAAAAATTATTCAGACTTTCATATAAACATCAATTTTGCGGCGTCGGATCTGGAGTCCGGCTTATCGCTCGATCAGTTGCACCGCCAATTGCATCATTTCGGTATCGACGAAAGCAGGATTACGGTAGAGGTTACCGAGGGATCCTTGCTGAAAATCGACTATGCCCGGCGCAATATGCGCCTGATGCGCGAAAGCGGTCTGCAGATCGCCATCGACGATTTTGGAACGGGATACTGCGGTTTGTCCTATCTGGTGTCGCTTGACCTCGACTATCTGAAGATCGACAAGTCGTTTGTCGATTCGATCGGCACCGATGCCGCTACGCGCAGCGTGGTCCCGCATATCGTGCAGATGGCAAAAACACTGGGCCTTGAGGTCGTTGCGGAAGGCGTGGAGCGGCAGGATCAAGTGGATTTTTTACGTCAGCAGGGCGTGAAATATGCGCAAGGCTGGCTGTATTCCAAAGCGCTGCCCATCGCGGAGCTTTCAAAGAAAATCGCCGAGGGCCGCAGGTTGCAGGCCTTGGAATAGAAAACATTATGAATCCCGTAATTTATTCTTTAAAATAATTTAGTTTCATAAAATTATATTTTAATATAAGTATCTCTCGCACTTATTTATATTTTAACGTAATATTTACAGCATAAATTATCTGAAAGAATAAAATGACTGTCTTTGAACAGCTAAAGAACCGCCGCGGAAAGTTGGGAAAAACGCTGCAGAGCCTTGCAGACTTGACCGCAATGAGCGTGCCGCAAGTCAGCAACGCCCTTAACGGAAAAGTGGATTCCCGCTTAAGCACCCTGGAAGCGCTGGCCGATGCCATGGATGCGAGCCTCGTCGTTATTCCCAAGCATCTCCTCCCGGAGGTTTCCCGCCTTCTGTCCGGCAAAACCATTGGCCCGGATGATGTCCCGTCCACGGTCGACCGATTCCTGAGAGGCTGAATTGCGCAACGAACTGACGCCGCGATATCTGGAAGTATGGCTTCACGCACAGCACGTGGGCTGGCTTTGCGAAGCCGGGCGGGCCACGCGCTTTGTCGCGACGGAGCAATACCTGGCCGATACGCGGCGCGCCACGCTGTCCCTTTCCATGACGCTGCCCGGCAACGAACAGGTCACGCAGGAAACGCTGAACAACCACTTCGACCCCGCGGTGTACCGGGAACGCGGCGAGTTGCCCCCGTTCTTCGCGGGCCTGATGCCGGAAGGGGCGCTGCGGCGCCGATTGGCCGCCACGCGCAAAAACGATCGCGATATGGATGACTTCGGCATCCTGGCCGCCGCCGGCGAAGACTTGCCGGGCGCGGTTTCCGTGGTACCGGCCAATCTCGACAATCTGACCGCGGCCGCCCGCGCGTACGGCGTCACCGGCGGCGCCGATAATCTTGAAATCGGTGTGCCCGAGCAGGCCGCCGAGGGGGCCGCATCGCTATCCGGTGTTCAGGACAAGCTGGCCCTCTCGCGCGCCGGGGATGGAAAGCGCTACTGCATGCCGGTCAAAGGCAAGCTGTCAGATCTTATCGCCAAACTGCCGGCCGCCGGCGACGACGCGCAAGTGATGAACGAGTATGCCTGCATGACCTTGGCCGGCCTGGCCGGGGTCAACGTCGCGCAATGCCGACCGGTTCCCATGAGCACGATGACCGGCCATCCGGATCTGGTTGCCGCTTTGGGAGCCGATACACGCTTCCTGGCAGTGGACCGGTTCGACCGCGGCCCCGGCAGCGCGGTGCACATGGAAGACGCCTGCCAATTGCTGACCCTCATGCCGAGCCAGAAATATTCCGGCGCCAGGGAATTCATCAAGCTGATTCAAGTACTGGATCGCCTCAGCACGCGCGGCATTGAAGATGTCCGCCAATTCTTTATCCGCCAGACGGTCAACACGCTGATCGGCAACTCGGATGCGCACCTGAAGAATTTCAGCGTGCTCTACCACAATGGCATTCGTCCTGAACTCTCGCCGGCCTACGATATCGTCTGTGTTTCAGCGCTGCCGGGCTTTCGGGGTTTCGCCACCAATGTTGCCATCGACAAATTGCAGCGGCAGGAAACGCTCGACACCTATGCCGCCATTGCCAGGCAGGCGCACATCTCGGAACGCATCGCCAAAGCCGCCGTCATGCAAACGGTTTCGCTTGCCAAGGACCTCTGGCCCAAGGCGCTGCGGGAGATGGAAGTGCCGGACGCCGTGCGGCGCGAGATTGAGGCGCGGCTGAATACGTTGCCGTTGGCGGCCGGTGCGAAGACTTGACCGGGAACAGGTGATCCGGGCCCGGCAAACCGGCTTAAATCGCTTTCTGATTGACCCTTCGGCTCAATTCTTCCGCGCTCTCTTTCCGTTCGCTGTAACGGTCCGTCAATAATGCGGAAACGTCGCGCGTCAGCAGCGTGAATTTGAAAAGCTCTTCCATGACGTCGACCACGCGGTCGTAGTAAGCGGAAGGCTTCATCCGTCCTGCATCATCGAATTCCAGGAAGGCCTTGGCAACGGACGATTGGTTCGGGATGGTGATCATGCGCATCCAGCGGCCGAGAATGCGCAGCTGATTGACGGCATTGAATGACTGCGATCCGCCGGAGACCTCCATGACGGCCAGCGTCTTGCCTTGCGTTGGCCGAACCGCGCCCACCGATAACGGTATCCAGTCGATTTGCGCTTTCATGATGCCGGTCATCGCGCCGTGTCTTTCGGGCGAACACCACACCATGCCCTCGGCCCACTGGGCCAGCTCGCGCAATTCCAGGACTTTGGGGTGCGTATCGGGTTCCCCGTCCGGCAGCGGCAAGCCGCGCGGATCGAAGACCCTGACGTCGCCGCCCATGGCGTCGAGCAGGCGGGCGGCTTCCATTGTCAGCAATCGGCTATAGGAACGTTCCCGGACAGAGCCGTACAGCAGCAAAAATCTCGGCGCATGGGCGGATGTTGCGACGCCGGAAAGATCGGCCGCGGCGGTTTTGCGGAAAAGCGCCGGATCGATATTCGGCAGATCAGGCAGGCTTGGCGGCATGTTTTCCCCTCCGGTCGATAGATGGTTCATCGGCGCCGCCGCTCTACACGCCAAGCCGCACGGCCAGGGCCGCGAGCGTCGCCAGCAGGACCGGCAGGGTCAATACGGCGCCCACGCGGAAGTAATATCCCCAGGAAATCCTGATGTTTTTCCCCGCCAGCACGTGCAGCCAGAGCAAGGTGGCAAGGCTGCCGATCGGCGTAATCTTCGGGCCGAGATCGCTGCCGATGACGTTCGCATAAACCATCGCTTCGCGCACGACGCCTTGCGCCGTCGAAGCGTCGATCGACAGCGCGCCGATCAGGACGGTCGGCATGTTGTTCATGACGGATGAGAGGAACGCGGTCAACAGGCCGGTGCCGATGGCGGCCGTCCACAGGCCGTGCTGCGCAAATCCGTTCAGCAGGCCGGTCAGGTAGCCGGTGAGTCCGGCGTTGCGCAGCCCGTAGACAACCAGATACATGCCTAGCGAAAAGAAGACGATCTGCCATGGCGCGTTCCGGATGACTTCGCGGGTCGAGATCACATGGCCGCGGGCGGCAATTGCCAGCAGAATGATGGCGCCGACGGTGGCCACGGCGCTGATGGGAACGCCCACCCCTTCCAGCCAGAAGAAGCCCACCAGCAGAAGCGCGAGGACCCACCATCCGGCAATAAAGGTGGAGCGGTCGCGGATCGCTTCGGCCGGAAGCTTTAATGCCGACACGTCGTAAGCGGCGGGAATGTCGCGCCGGAACCAGAGGAACAATACCAGCAAGGTGGCGCCGACCGAAACGAGATTGACCGGCAGCATGACCGACGCGTATCGCGCAAAGCCGATCTTGAAATAGTCGGCGGAGACAATATTGACCAGATTGGATACCACCAGCGGCAGGCTGGCGGTATCGGCGATGAATCCGGCGGCCATGACGAAGGCAAGCGTGGCTTGCGGCGAAAAGCGCAGCGCCAGCAGCATCGCAATCACGATCGGCGTCAGGATCAATGCCGCGCCGTCGTTGGCGAAAAAGCCCGACACCAACGCGCCCAGCATGATCAGCAGCAAAAACAGTTTGCGGCCGTTGCCGCCGCCGAAGCGCGCAATGTGCAGCGCGGCCCATTCGAAAAAGCCGGCCCGGTCGAGAATCAGGCTGTAGATGATGATGGCGATGAAGGTCGCGGTCGCGTTCCATACGATATGCCAGACCGCCGGGATATCGGATAAATGGATGACCCCGGTCAGCAACGCAGCCAGCGCGCCCGCGGATGCGCTCCATCCTATTCCCAAACCGCGGGGTTGCCAGATCACAAACGTGAGCGTAATTAAAAATATTGCAAATGCAGTAAACACGCTTGGGAGACCTTGTTCTTGTTGTAGGGGGATTGGGAAATTAAACGCCGGTGGCGCCGATTGCGTCCATCTCGCGCTTGATCGCGGTTTTCTCCAGGGTATGAAACGGCAGGTTGCTGAATATATTGATGCGTGTGGTGATCTGGCGCGCCACTTTTGAGAAGACGGCACGCTTTTCGGCTTCAGTCCCGGTGGCGGCTGCCGGATCTTCAAATCCCCAATGCGCGGAAACCGGTTGACCGGGCCAGATCGGGCAGATCTCGCCGGCGGCGTTGTCGCAGACGGTAATGACGAAGTCCATCTTTGGCGCAGCCGGTGCGGCGAATTCGTCCCAGCTCTTGCTGCGCAGCTTGTCCAGGGAATAGCCGGTGGGTTTGATCTGTTCGATCGCAAGCGGATTCACGACGCCGCCTGGATGGCTGCCGGCGCTGTAGGCAACGAAACGGCCTTTCCCCATCGTATTGAGCAAAGCTTCCGCCATGATGCTGCGGGCCGAATTGCCGGTGCAAAGAAAAAGAACGTTGTACGGTTTGACGTTTTGGCTTGCGCTCATTGGATTCCCCGGGTTTGGTGTGGATGGACAGTATCTAGGCAACGGTCTTTTCAGCCGGACTGCAGGCAACGGACGGCGAACACACATTGCCGCCACAGCAGTTTTCCGTCAGGAAGCCGACAAGGCCGTTCATCGTTTCGAAATTGGCGGAATAGATCACAAAACGGCCTTCATGCCGCGATGTCACCAGTTGCGCGTGCGACAGTTCTTTTAAATGAAACGACAGGGCGGAAGGCGATATCGCCAATTGTTCGGCGATCTTGCTGGCGGCCATGCCTTCGGGACCGACTTGCATGAGCATGCGGAAGACCGCCAGCCGATGTTCTTGCGCAAGCGCCGCAAGTGCGGAAATTGTTTCCTTGGTTTGCATAATGGCCACGTTTATTTAATATTTCAATTATTATTGAATTGTTGGGCAAATGCAAGAGGCTTTCGATAGGGCTTTTGATATGCGAAGTGGCCCGCAGGCCACTTCGTTTCGCTTCTTCCTTTACTTCTCGTCACTTGGTGTTTTTGTGACTTTGTTCGCCGGCCTTGACATGTTGCTCATGACTGCCGCCACGTGAGCCGCTGCTGCTGGAATCCTTGTCGCCTTGCTGCCGGCTGGATCCGCTTGACGACTGATCCTGCTGCGTATTTGTGTTTTTGTGGCTTTGCTGACCTGCCTGAACGTGCTGTTCGTGGCTGCCGCCGCGAGTACCGCCTTGATTTTGATTCGACATGATTTCTCCAGAGTGATTGATCAAAGTTGAACGTCTTGATTGCAAGACGTTTTCAGATTAATGCGGCAAGCGGGCTCTGGGAATCAGCGTCTTTCTGAGCTGCCCGTAGGCAATTTCTGTCATCCAGGTCGGTTTGCCTTCGCGGTGTATTTGAACACTGTCGGCCGCAAAGGAGTCGAATCAACCCATTCACCTGCCGGGACGATCAATATGGATATCAACGCATTGCTGGGCGTATCGGAAAATCCCGGCGCCATGCCGATGGCGATCAGGGCCTTGGCGATATTCGTCGCCACGCTAATTTTTCTGCGCATCGCGGGGCGGCGCTCCTTCGGTCAGAAGACCGCTTTCGATCTCTGCATCACGGTGCTGCTGGGCGCCGTTCTCAGCAGGGCAATTGTGGGTGCGTCGCCGGTGCTGCCGACCCTGGCCGCCGGCGCGGTGCTGGTTTGCGCGCATCGGCTGATCGGCATTCTGGCGATGCGCTCTTCCACGCTCGATACGCTGATAAACGGGGCCGAGCGCATATTGCTCCAGGATGGCCATAAAAACGAAAAGCAGCTGCGGGCGGGATTGGTCAGCAATAAGGATATCGAAGTGGCGATACGAAAAAAACTCGGCGATGCCGCGGCGGAGGATGTCTTGTATGCCATCCTGGAGCGCAATGGCGAGATCACGATTGTTCCACGACGAAATGCATAGCTTTCCTATCGGTTTATGCGTCATCATGGCGCAATTATTCTCCGATCGATTGCAAAATCAATTAGACCATGAAGATCCCAAAGGGCCGCCATGAGGGCAGCAACATTTCGCCGCTGGATCCGGCGGCGGCCGAGCCTTTCTACCGTCAGATCTATGAGCGCTTTCGCGGCGCCATTGCCGGCGGCGTGCTCAAGCCCGGCGACCGGATACCCTCGGCGCGCGCGCTGACCAAGGAACTCGGGCTGGCCAGAGGCACCATCGAAGCCGCTTATTCCCTGCTGGCCGCGGAGGGCTACATCCAAGCGCGCGGCCAGGCCGGGACCATCGTCACGCCCGGCCTCGGCCTCAAGCCGAAAATGCCTGCCGCAGGGGCGGCGCCACCGGCGCTGCCTGTGCTCCCATCCCACAGCGGTCTTCACGCAAGCAGTTTCCGACCGGATTCGATACTGCCGTTCCAGATGGGTTTGCCGGCCCTCGACGCATTTCCCCGGAAGATCTGGGCGCGCCTGGGTGCGCGATGCGTGCGCGCCATGCAGCCGCTCGACATGACGCATCCCGCCGTCTACGGCTTGCCTGCGCTGCGCACCGGGATTGCCGCGTATCTGCAAGTGTCGCGCGGGATCGATTGCTCGCCGTCCCAAATCTTCGTGACATCGGGATACCGCCATACCATGCAGTTGATCGGCCATGCCTTGCTGAAGGCGGGCGATCGCGTCTGGCTGGAAGACCCCGGCTATCCGCCGACGCGGGAATTGCTGGAGCAGATGCAAATGGAGAGCGTCGCGGTGCCGGTGGACGGCGAAGGCCTGGTCGTTGCCGACGGCGTCAGGCTGGCGCCGCGGGCGCGCGCGGCGGTGGTCACGCCGGCGCACCAGAGTCCGCTTTGCGTGTCCTTGTCCTTGCCGCGGCGCCTGGCGCTGCTGGAGTGGGCGGGTCGCAACGATGCCTGGATCGTCGAGGACGATTACGACGGCGAATACCGTTATGTCAGCCGGCCGCTGCCGGCGCTGAAGAGCCTGGATCGCGATGGGCGGGTGCTGTATGCGGGTACGTTCAGCAAGGTGCTTTTTCCGAGCCTTCGGCTGGCCTATCTGGTGGTGCCGGAAACGCAGGTCGAGCGCTTCCAACAGATCAGCCACATCTTTGCCGGGGGCAGCCCCCAGCTGACGCAGGCCATTGTCACGGCCTTCATCGCGGAAGGGCACTTCGCGCGCCATATCCAGCGCATGCGCAAGCTCTATGGCGAGCGCCGGGAAACCGCAAGGGCGGGCCTGGAAAGCGTGCTCGGAAAACATGTGCGCATCGATGCGCAGCCGGGCGGCATGCATCTGATCCTGCGTCTGCAAGGCCGGCATTCGGACCGCCGGCTTGCCGCGCGCATGCGGGAAGACGGCATGTACGGAGAGGCGTTAAGCAAGTGGACCAGGGAGGGCGCCGCCGCCTCGGCCCTGCTGCTCAGTTTCACGAATATCGATTCCCGGGCCACTGCCGAACACCTCGGCAGGCGCATCCTCGGATTATTGTAGGACGCAAATCATGGCCTAGCGGCCAAGATCGATCATGGATCTTCCGGCATGGACCAAGATGCGACACGATAGCATCTTTCGATTACTGCAAAGGGATACATCATGAGCAAACGCATCGACTACGCCGCGGCTTCTCCTGAAGGTTACAAGGCTTTTGGCGGCGTGCACGTCTATCTTCAAAAATGCGGCCTTCCCAAGGAACTGATCGATCTGGTGTATCTGCGGGTTTCGCAAATCAACGGCTGCGCCTTTTGCATCGACATGCATTCGCGCGATCTGCTCAAGCAGGGCCTGAGTGTGGACAAGCTGGTGCTGGTGCCGGCATGGCATGAGGCCGGCGATGTATTCAGCAGCCGCGAACGCGTCGCGCTGGCCTGGGCGGAAAGCGTTACCCGCGTCGCCGAAACCCATATTCCCGATGCGGACTATGCAGCCGCCGCCGCCGAATTCAGCGACAAGGAACTGGCCGACCTGACGTATGCGATTGCATTGATGAACGCCTTCAACCGGTTCGGCGTCGGCTTCCGCCTGCCTCCCGCCGCCGCGGGCAAGGCTTGAACATGGCCGGGACACCGTTTCAGCTTCCGCGGGAAGCGTCATGACAAGAATTCTATTGTTGAACAGCGGCCCGCACAGCGATGCCAGCCATGGCTATCGGCTGGCGAAGGAGGCGATCGCCGCATCGGGCATCGTTGACGCCCGGATTACCGAACGCGATCTGGTGAAGTCGCCGCTTCCGCCGATCGGCCGCGATTATGCCCTGGCCTTGACTTCGCACACCGCCGATGCCGCGAACCATGCGAAGGCATTCGACTGCTCGGAACGCCTGATCGTGGAGCTGGAACGGCACGACATGCTGTTTATCGTCACGCCCATGCATAACTTCACCGTGCCGGCCGCGCTCAAACTGTGGCTCGACCATGTGATCCGCATCAACCGCACTTTCACCTCGACCCCGCAAGGCAAGCTTGGATCGATGCAGGACCGCCCGACTTTCGTGCTGGTCAGCTCGGGCGCCTTTCATGCGGGCGAACGGGCGAAACAGGCCGACTTCCTGACGCCGTATCTACGCTATGCGCTGGCGTCCATCGGCATCAAAGACGTGCATTTCTTTCCGCTGCAGGGGCTGGCTTTCGGTCCCGAAGCCGTGGCGCAGGCGGTGCATGACGCGCGCCGGCAATTGGCGCAGAAATTGGCTTGACCGCCGCCATGCCTGCACGTACGGGAACCAGGCCGCGGCCCGGAAGTCGGGTTCCGCGCAGGCCGAGCCGAAATTCTTGGCAAAAGGCACGGCCGCGCCTTCCTTGACGTAGCGCCGATACAGCTTCCCGATGCCGCCGTCGTAGCGGATGAAGCCTGCGCCCTGGCACAGCACGGCCGCGAAAGCCTGGGAGCGCGGCGGCAGCAGATCGGCCGAACGCATGATGTCTGCCACGGCAATATCCCGGTAATGGTAGCGCTTGTTCGGGCTGGATTCGCTGGCCGCGTAGCGCTTGCGCTCCTCGTCGGTGACGAGGGGGCCCGGCACTTCGGCGGCGGCGCGTGCTTCAGGCGTGCCGGCTATGGCGGCTGCGGCAGAGGCGGCTCTTGGCCCGTCCTGCGCGATCGCCGAAGCCGCGGTCGCGCGTCCGGTGCCGAAAGAAAGCGCGCCGCCCAGTTCGGCGAAATCCGGCGCCTGTTCGTAGCCCAGGATTTCCATGCCGCGCTGCCTTGCCAGCACCGCCGCCTTGTACCATCCCTGTGCGCGGGCGGTGGCGCGCCAGGCATGCTGCGCGTCATTAAGCGCGGCGCCGTATTCCCTGGCCGCCCGGCGCATGCGCCAGTCCGCTAGTGTAATCCTGGCATTGCCCTCGGCGTCGTATTCGCTTCTTTCTATGTAGCGCGCATCGTTATCATCCGGAAAGTAAGGCAGGGCCTCGGCCACGCGGCCTTCGCGCACCAGCCGCCGCGCCAGCAAATGGCGCAGCCGATCGGCCACGCGCTTGGGATGCTTTCCCACCCAGGTCCAGTATTGTTCCTCCGTCAATGCGGCAAAGCCCGCCGGCGTGCCAGCGGCATCGGCCGGCACGTGCGCATCGACGTAAGTCTTCAATTCATCCGTGGTGAGCACGCGCTCGGCGACATAAAAGGCGTCGCCGGTGTAGTCGCCATAGGGATTGCCGGAACTGTATCGGGCGGCGTCGGCATCGACCCTGGCCGCCGCGGCATACAACTGGTCGAGCGCTTCCACATACTGTCCGCGCGACAGCGTCAGCACGCCTTGTTCGGCCTTGAGCAGCGCGGCGCTGGCGGGTTCCAGGCTGGCGTCGGTTTGCGGAAAGGCCTTGGCCGCTTCCGCGTAGGCCTTGGCGGCCGCGGCCGTATCGCCGCGGCGCAAGGCCAGCTTGGCGCGCACCCAGCTCGACAACGCGCTGGGCTGCTTGTCGATCAGCGCTTGCGCCAGATCGTAGCGGCCGGTCCGGTACGCCAGCGCCGCGAGCCGATCGGCGCCGGCAAGGGGCGTGCCGGCGCCGATGCCGCGGGTTTGCAGCGCCAGCACCAGCGATTGCAGCGCCGGATTGGCCTTGATGCCCGGCTTGCCCTGGGCCGCGTCGACATAGCCGGTGCGCCCGGTCGATTCGCCGAGTCCGAAATAGCTTGCCGTGGCGGGATCGTCGTCGGCGATGTCGCCCACGCGCGCCAGCGCGAAGGCCACCAGCATGCGCTGCGCCAGCGGATCGTCGATCACCCGCGCGGCGCGCGCCTTGTCGCCCAATAGCCAGGCGGCGATGTAATGCAAGGATTGCAAGCCGCTGACGGAGCCGTGCGCGCCTTGTTCGATATACAGGTGAATCGCCTGCTTCAGATCGGCGGGCGCGATGCCGTCGGCGCAAGTCTTGGCTGTGGTTGTGGCATTGGCGAAATCGAGATAGCTGCACGGCGTGGTGTCCCGCATCAGATAAAGCCGCGCCTGTTCGCCGAAGCTGGCCACGGCCAGCCCCTCGGAATCGGGCGCGCCGCCATTGGCGCGCGTGCGCGCCAGCGCATAGGCGGCGGCCGCCGCGGCGCGCAGCGACTTCGCCTCGGCGGCGCTGCCGGCATTGCGCATGGCATTGGCATGGCTTTGTCCCAGCATGTAGGCGGCCCATACCGCGCGCGGGTCGCCGTCCGCGGCCGGCAAGTCGAGCACGGCCTCGAAGCGGCGCTGCGCTTGCGCTGCCTGCGCCACATTGAGCGGCGCCAGCGGGACGACTTTTTCGGTTTGCGGCGGCGAGGCCGCCAGGTAATCGACCGCGCCGGCCGTATACAGGCGCACCGCGGGCGGCAGGCCGTCGCCCAGAGCATAGGCGGCGTCGCCGTTGGCGGCCGCGCGCATCGCCTTGATTTTTGCGAGCTGGGCGGCGTTCATGGTGCCCGCTGCCTGGGACGTTTCCCCTTGGCCCGCGGCGGCGGCGGGCGGCGCGACTGTTCCGGCTTCGAACGGGTCGAAATTCGTTTCGCGAGGTGTCAGCCGGTCGGCAACCGGCGCCATGTGCGCAACTTCGTATGCGAATGAATTGGCGGGCGTGCTTTTGAGCGCGCCGGCGCGGTTGTCGAGCAGTTGCAATGGAAAATCGGGACCGCAGGCCAGGACGGCGACGGTGGCGGCGATGGCGCCGGCCCCCGCGCCCAGCATGACGGCAAGCGCGGGGCGCGGGCGGAATGGCAATGCGATCGTTCTACGATTGGACATGGAAAGCGATATTTTCTTGTGGACAAACCAGCCAGCCGATATTGCGCTGGCGCCCCGCACGCAGCAATCCGTCGCGCGTGCGCCGCAGATACATGCCCTGCGCATCTGTTTCGAGTACATAGCCGTTGATGCCGTCGGCGGTCCGGCAACGGGCATCCAGCCGCACCGACGAAGGCAGCGCCGCGTCGGTGCCGCCCGAATTGACCAGCATCACGTCGCGCAAGCCGGCATCGGTGCGGCTGCCGGCCGCGCTTTGCAACTGCGGCCGCGGGGCCCGCGCCAATACTTCCAGGCCGGCGGTCAAGGGCTGGCGCGCCAGAATCGCGCGCCAGGTAGGCAGGCTCCAGGCGCGGGCGTCGTCCGTTGTCGGCAGCCGGAACCAGACCAGGCCCGCCAGTCCGCGCGGGCGGTCGCGTTCGATTTGCGAGACGAAGGCGGCCATCGTTTCCGGTTGCGCCACCAGTTCGGCTGCCACATTCGGCCCGGCCGGGGCCGGCATCGGGCGTTCGCTTTCGATGCCGGCGATGCGGCCGTTGGCATCCCATGTCACGCGCGTGCCGTAGGTCGGCAGCGCCACCCGCCAGGGATGTTGCGTATGTTTGGCAAATTCGCTCAGCCAGGCATGCGCCAGTCTGGCGTCGAACAATCCCTGCCGCGGGTTCAGCACGGCATGCACCTGTAGCACGGCTTCATCGGCCGCGGCCAGCAGGCCGTCGAGGGCGGGGCTGTCCAGCCAGGTGGGGAGGGCGGTGATCGAGAGCGATATCGCGGGATCCAATTGGCGCCGCAATGCCGTGAGCAGGCGGGCATAGGCCGGCAGTCTGGCGGTGGCGCAATCGTGGTCGATTTCCAGGCCTGCGATCCGTACGCCGGCCTGTTGCCAGCGCTTGACCAGTGCCAGCGCGTGCGCGATTGTCGCGGCTTGCATCGCCGTTTCCTGCTGTTCGGCGAACTGGCCGTCGATGCGCATGACCATGATCGCCGGGCGCTTTGCCGCGGCCAGCGCGGTCCAGTCGGGCGCAACATCGGTCCAGCGATCGGCATCGGCATCGTCCGATTCGGCGGCCAGCACGCGCCAGGTGCGCACCAGATCGCCGCTGGCCTGCATGGCCTGCGGCACTGCGGGTGTCCAACGGCGTTGCCAGATATAGGCGTCCTGCGTTAACGGGGCCGATACCGTTGATGTGGGCGAGCAGGCGGTGAGGAAGGCGAGCGCAGGAAGCAACAGCAGTAGCAGAAGCGGAGGCATTGGCTTTTTTTTTGGCTTGCGCGGGATTTGGTAGGGGGATTCTACCGGGATTTCATGCGAGATTGGTGGGGCAAATATGACGATCCCCTCAGCCCGCGCCGAACCATGGCCGCGGCCCATCCCTGGGCCGGCCTGAACACATGCACTGCTTATCGAATGCGGATTATACGGACGCGGGTTATCCGAATGCCGGCCGGACGATATTCTGTTCGCCTGCCCATTCGAATTTCGGCCGCGATCGGATGTTGGCGGGAAATTGCCGGCTGCCGGCCGCCGCATCGGACGCCATGGACAGGCCATAGTCCTTCGCAAATGCGGCGCAGATTTCCAGCATCCGATCCCTGCGCGCTTTGACGAATTCGATCCGGCTGTGCGAAAAATTCGACGCGCCGGCGCCATACGCAAATAGCTGCGCCGAGACCTGTTCCGCATCATCCGGCCGCGCGGCCCTGACAGCGCGCATCGCGGGACAGCGCGCCGACGCCTGGTAAGCGATTGCCCTGGCAATCCGGTTCTTGAGCGCCCTGGCGGCGCCGATCTCGCTGACCAGAGCGCGGTCCGGCATGAAGGGATTGAATTTTCTGTTGATGGAAGCGGTCCAGTCTTCCCATTTGAAGCGGTGGAAGCGATGCGCCAGTATCGCCGGCGCCCAAGGCAGGCCCATCGCGTCGGCAAACACCGCGCCATGCAGCGATTCCGAAAGTATGCGCGAACAGGACCGCATCCGCGCAATCACCTGCGCCGGCGCCATTCTTGGATCGATCGCGATCATGCCCGCATCGCCGGCCACTTTTTCCCAGTCGTAGGTTTCCCAGCTCGCATGGTGCGGCATCAGGCCGATGGGCGCATTGGCGCGATGTTCGAACGCCATATATAAATCGGCATGCAGCCATGCCGGGTCGCCGAGGCCGAGATCCGGCGCAACGCCCACGGCGCGCGCCGAGCGCGGACCGCGGACCCAGCGTATATCGCTGTCTTTTGCATTGACTTCGATGTTCGGCCGGTCGGCGCCCGAACCCAGCACGACGGTTCGCATCATCAAGGAAGACTTTTTCGACAGGATCGTGCCGATCCCGTTGATGCCGATGCCGGTGCTCAGCTGTTCGATGTCGGGAAAGATGCTTTGCCAAAGGATGGCGTTCAAATCGTCGCCGAAATTTCCATGCGGCGTACGGCAATAGACGAGAGGCATTGTTTTAAACGGCCTGCGAGGCCGTGAAGTTCTTGGCCATTGCACTCTACGTCAAGCCGCTGCGGTTTTTATTGCAAACCTACAGCGGTTTGATTCAATTTAACCGGAATTTACCTGTATTACGGTTACATACCATATAGCGCGCCAATGAACTTCACGTCCTCGCCTGCCGGCCCCTTGCCTGCCCGGGCCTAGCGCATCTTTCCTTGCGACGACATCGGCGCGACCTTCGGCAGCAGCTTGTTGCCGTCGGGCGATTTCGGCTGCGGCTGCGCGCCCAGATAGGCGTAGATATCGTGCAGATCGGCATCGCTGAGAATGCCCTCCGCATACGGCGGCATGTCGCCGTTCGGATGCCGCACGTAGGCGTTGACCGCGGCGAACGGCACCAGATCGACCGCCACCGCCGGCCCGACGCCGCCTTGTCCCACCGTGCCGTGGCACATATAGCAGCCGTTCTTTTCCCACAGCTCGCCGCCGCGCTTGACCTGCGGCGATTGCGCCGATTGCGCCACCGAAGCGCCTGCCGCCATCAACCCGAGCGCCATCAGAAGGCCCTGCAATTTGAGATTGTTCATGAGTGACTCCTAGCGAGGCTGTGTAACGACATCGATCAGGGCCGGCAGGCCGCTCTTGACCACCGCCAGCGCCCGCGCGATGGCGGGACCCAGCTTGGCGGGATCCGAAATCGGCCCCTCGGCCCATACGCCCATGCTTTTCGCCATCGCCGCGTAATCGATGAACGGCGCTTCGATGCGGGTGCCGACGCGCCAGGTGGTCGGGTCGCGGTCGCGCCGCACGCCCATGCGCTGGATATGCATGGCTTCCTGATGCCAGGCGCGATTGTTATGCATGATCGACAGCAGCGGAATCTTGTGATGCGCCAGCGTCCACAGCATCGACGGCACCATCAGCAATTCGCCGTCGGTCTGGATGTTGACCGCGATCCGTCCTTCGCCTTCGGCCTTGCAGGCCAGCGCCGCGCCCGCTGCCGCCGGCAGACCGTAGCCGATGCCGAAGCCGCCCGAGTTGCCCATGTATTGCTTGAACTCGGTGAATTCCCACAGTTGCTGCGGCCAATTGCTTTCGAATTGGGCATCCGACACCAGCGACCATTTCGGTTCGTTCTTGATCTTGTCCCAGATTTCCATGCACAGGCGCGCAGTGCTGACCGGGCTCGAATCCCAGCCGGCCATGGCGCGCTTGCGTGCGCTTTCATGCATCTCGTCGAAGGCCTTGACCATCGGGTCCTTGCGGGCGGCGATAGTGGAGGCAATGTTGCCGCCGGCGTTGGCGATTTCGCGCTTGACCGCATCGATGAGCAGAGGCAGCGTAGCCTGACCGTCGGCGCCGATCGCGATGTCCGTCGCCAGATAGCGTTCGATGTCGCCATAGTTCGATTTCGAATACAGCAGATTGGCGCCGATCGCCAGCACCTTGGCGTCCGGCTTGGCGGTGCGCGAGGAAGGGCGGCCAGGGATATCGGCCACGCGGTTGACCAGCGACCAGACGTCGCCGACTTCCAGCGCCAGAATCACGTCGGCCTTGGCCAGCAGCGGGCCGCGGCGAGCCGACTGTTGCAGATAGTGATTGCTCGGGAAATTCATCCGGCTGTACAGATCGATCACCGGCGCGTTCAGCAACTCCGCCAACTGCACCAGCAAATTCATGCCTTGCTGATTGTGCGCCAGGCGATCGGCCGCGATGACCGGGTTGGCGGCGGCGACCAGCGCCTTGGCCGCCCGCGCCACGGACTCGGCATCGCCTGCCGGCGACGACACTTGCACGCGCTTCGGAATCTTCAGTGCCTTGCGGTCCTCGATCGGCAGTTCCTGCAGTTCGCCGTCGGCCACGATCATCACCGGTTCCATCGGCGGCGTCATGGACAAGGCGCTGGCGCGCATGAACGACTCCGCATAATGCTGCAGCGATGTCGGCGCGTCGTCGAACTTCACCATTTCGCGCACGGGCGCGCCCATGTCGACCGCGGTATGCATCCATTCCACGCCGGGACGGCGCTTGGTGGCATCGAAAATATTGCCGACGATCAGCATCAGCGGCACGCGATCGCACCAGGCGTTATAGAGCGCCATCGATGCATGCTGCAAGCCGACCACCGCGTGCACCATCGCAGCCATCGGCTTGCCGGCCATTTTGGCGTAACCGTGGGCCATGGCGACCGCGCCTTCTTCATGCGCGCAGACAATCATTTCCGGTTTCTTGTTGCCGCCGTAGTTGGCCAGCGATTCCTGCAGGCCGCGCAGGGACGACGCCGTCATCACGGCAACATATTCGAGATCGGCTTCGCGCATCACGTCGACCATGAAATCCGAGCCGGGATCCACGACGTGGCCGGGTTCGAGCGGCGGCATCGGATGGCCGTTGCCGCCCATCTTTTCCGCCGCGGCGGTATGCGCGGAGGGCGCCGGCGCCGAGCCCTGCTGCATCCCGTTCTGCGGCGTATTTTGCGCCGCGGCGTCGGACGCAACCAGCGCCACGGCGCCGGTTGCAGCCCCCGCGCCGGCAGCCAGCGCGCCTTTCAAAAAGCCGCGCCGGCCAGCTTTCTTTTCTGTTTTATCAATCATTTTTGTTTGTCTCCTGATTTGAATATTTATATTACTTACAGGCGGTACTTACAGGCACTTCGAAAATTTATCCGCCGGCGGCTTCCAGCGCCAGCGTTCGCCACAAGCCCCATGGCCGCTGCACTTCGCTGTCCATGGTCTTGGCGGTCTTGGCCGCTTCGGCTTCGGTCAGGTAGCGCGGATCGCCCAATTGGATCGCCTGCAGCTGGGTCGATGCATTGACCTCGGTATAGACCGCGCGGTAGACCGCTTCGCGGATGCCCTTGCCGACCACGGTCGAACCGTGGCCGCGCATCAGCACGATGTCGGATTTGCCGAGCGAGCGGGCCAGCGACGCGCCCATTTCGCAGGAGCGGATCAGGATGTCGGTGCCGTCGCCGAACTCGTCCGAAATTTCGAAGACCGGCGGCTTGGTGCCGATGAAGCCGCACATATGGCAGACCGCGCGCAACGGGGTCTTTTGCGATATCGAGAACGGCACCACCGTCGGCGAATGGCTGTGCACCACCGCCATCACTTCCGGCCGCGCCTTGAAGATTTCGCCATGGATGAAGCGCTCCAGGAATTGGCGCGGCGCATCCTTGTCCACGGCCAGGCCGTCGAGATCGAATTCCAGCAGATCTTCGGCCTGCACCAATCCCGGCGCCAGATTGCGCGATTGCAGGAAGCGGTTGGGGCGGGCCGGATGGCGCAGACTGACATGGCCGAAGGCGTCGACCACGCCCTGGTTGTACAGAATGCGGTTGGCGATGACCAGGTCTTCCACGACTTGCGGTTCCACGTCCAGGCGCCGCGCCGCGCCGGCGATGTCGCCAAGCACGGCGCTGAGGGTTGTTTCGGACATGCGATGCTCTCCTTTGATGCGGATATTGATGCGTTATTTCGGTACTTGCCCGATGCGGATATTTCTACGAAGCCGCCGTCTCGCGCGCGGCCCGGCCGCCGCCGCGCCACTCGCGCGCCCACAGCAGCAACAGGAAAATCAGCGCCAGGCCGGGATAGGCCGCGGCGGCGATCAGGATCTGGCCGGTCGGCAGGCCGCTGCTCAGCAGGCCGCCGATGACCAAAGGCGAAACGAACTGGCCCATGCGGCCCATGCCCATGCCCCAGCCGATGCCGGTCGAGCGGATCGACGCCGGATACAGCAGTGTCGCCACCGCGATCGCGCCGGCGCCGCCGACGCCAATTCCCAGGCCGACCACAAAGCCGATCGCGGATGCCGAAGTGGTTGTGGTGGCGCTGCCCAGCGCGGCGACCGCCACCACCGCGACCACGAAGCCGGTGCCCAGCGAACGCACCGGGCCGAGGCGATCCACCAGGCGGCCGGCGCCGGCCATGCCGATGAACGCGCCCAGGTTGAAGAAGCCCAGCACCACCGCGGTGGCGGCGCGCTCGACGCCGTTGGCGTGCAGCAGGGTAGGCGTCCACATCACCATCATGTTGGTGGTGGCGAAGGCCAGGAAGAACACGGCCCACAGCATCAGGGTGGTCAGGCCCTGGCGATCGGAAAACAGATGCTTGACCGGCACGCCGGTCATTTTCTTGCCCTCGGCGACGAACTGGACGTCGGCCTGCTCGAAGCTTTGTCCCATGCGCGCCAGGATCTTGCGGATGCGGTCGGCGGCATTGCCGCGCGTGGCCAGGTACTGCACCGATTCCGGCATCACCAGCAGCAACAGCAGCATGATGAACAAGGGCAGCACGCCGCCGACGTAGAAAATGGTGCGCCAGTCGAAATTCTTGATGATGTAGGCATTCATGAAACCGCCGAGCGCCGCGCCCAGCGGATACGAGGCCCAGATGATGGTGGCGATGGTGCCGCGCTGTTTTTTCGGCGAGTAATCCGAGGTCATCGAAAGGAAGCAGGGCGTGGCGCCGCCGAGGCCGATGCCGGCCAGGAAGCGCACCACGATCAGCTCCGGCAGCGTCGTGACGTGCACGGTGGCCAGCGTGAAGATCGCGATGGTGGCAATGGCGACGGCCAGCATCGGCTTGCGGCCGTAGCGGTCGGCCAGCGAGCCGAAGGTCAGCGCGCCCAGCGCCGCGCCCAGCTGCGAGGCGGCGAATACGGGGCCGAAGGCGCTGATTTTCATGCCCATCATTTCCGCGATGAAGGGCGCAGTGACGCCGATCGATTGCGTATCGGCCCCGTCCAGCAGGCCGACCAGCGCGCACAGCGTGACGATGATCCACTGCATTTTGGTAAAGCGCATGCCGTCGATCAGATGCGTGACGTTGACCGTGCGGCTGCCGCCGGGGAATGTTGCGGATGTTGTCTCGGAACTCATGATTGTCTCCTAATCGTTACTGACCGAAGGCCTGTTTTTTGTGCCGCCGGCGCGACTTATCGATTCTTTTTCGAATGTCGCGGACTTTGGCGCAAGAGCCTTATTTTGTAAACCGAACTATCGTATAGATGGAATTGCGTTTCGTAATAAAGGTGCGGTGCGCGCCTTGCAGCACGATTTGTCCCGCCTCGCCGTCTGTTTTTTATTTGTAACGGATTCGATGGCGGCAAATCGTCCAGCGCTGTTTTTAATTCTAATATCAATTTTAAAAATTACCAATATAAGATTTTTTAAATGATATTAAATATTAATTTATGTCTTATTTTGAGAATTTAATTGTTTTAAATCGATTTTTAAGAGTAAAATTCGCTTCAACCTGATAATATCCACGTTCTGATTTCAATGGAGAAGCTATGAAGCTCGCAACCTTTATGCATGCAGGAAAAGAATCCTATGGCGTGGTCGACGGCGATCAGGTGATCGACCTGGCGCCGCTGGCCGGCGCCGTCGGCAAGACGCTGAAAGAAGCGATTGCCGCCGACAAGCTGGGCGAAATCGAATCCTGGGCCAAAACAGCCAAGGGCCGCATTCCATTGGCGGACATCACTTTGCTGCCGCCGATTACCGTGCCGGACAAGATCATCTGCATCGGCATCAATTATTTGTCGCACGTCAAGGAAACCGGCCGCGAGATTCCGAAATATCCGATGATCTTCACGCGCTGGGCCAATACGCAGATGGGCCATGGGCAAACGCTGGTGCGCCCGCTGGTTTCCGAAAAGCTGGACTTCGAAGGCGAGCTTGCGGTGGTCATCAGCCGCACCGCGCACAAGGTCAAGCAAGCCGATGCATTCGACTACGTGGCCGGCTACTCCTGCTACAACGACGGCACCTTGCGCGACTGGCAGCGCCACACCATTCAATTCGCGCCGGGCAAGAACTTCCCGGCCACCGGCGGCTTCGGTCCGTACCTGGTGACGGCCGATGAAGTCGGCGATCCGTCCAAACTGCACTTGACCACGCGCCTCAACGGCCAGGTCGTGCAGGACGCCGGCATCGACGATCTGATCTTCACGATTCCGGCGCTCATCGAATACTGCTCCACCTTTACCGTGCTGGAACCGGGCGACGTCATCATCACCGGCACCACCGGCGGCGTCGGCGCTTTCCGCGAACCGCCGCTGTGGATGAAGCATGGCGACGTGATCGAAGTCGAAATTTCCAAAATCGGCATTCTGAGCAATACCGTAAAGGACGAGGACAAACTGAATTGATGGATAACTATGCATAACTGATGCATAAGAGGCGGTTGCAAATGCAGGGGAGGCTGGGTGTTGTGCGAAGTGAGGTAAAGGAGGAGACGGCCGCAGGCCGGCGGGGGACACGAACGCAGTACAACGCCCAGCCTCCCCTGCATTTGCAACCGCCTCGTGAGCACCAGTTTTGCATGACAGCACGACAGCATGACAGTGAGGAATAGCACCATGGAAATCGAGACACTCAAGACCGCCGTCCTGATCGTCGGCGCCGGGCCGACCGGCCTGACGCTGGCCAACATCCTCGGTCAAAGCGGCGTCGACACGATCGTGATCGACCGCAAGGAAACCACCGTCGGCGAACCGCGTGCGGTGTCGATCGACGACGAATCGCTGCGCACGATGCAGGCCATCGGCCTGGCCGGCGACGTGCTGAAAAATGTGGTGACCGGCTACGGCGTGCATTACCTGACCGCGCCGGGCGGGCGCTGTTTCGCCAAGGTCGAACCGACCGCCAGCGAATACGGCTACCCGCGCCGCAACGCCTTTCGCCAGCCCCTGTTCGAAGCCAGCCTGCGCGAGGGATTGGCGCGGTTTCCATCGGTGCGCATGTGGTTCGGCCACACGCTGGAAACATTCACCCAGGATGCCGGCGGCGTCACCGCGGCCATCCGGCGCGCCGACGGCGGCATGGTGCGCGTCCAGGCCGATTACATGGTCGGCGCCGATGGCGGCCGCAGCCCGGTGCGCGACATGCTGGGCATGCGCATGTCCGGCTCGACCTTCAAATCGCGCTGGCTGGTGATCGATACGGAAAACGACGACGATCCGTTCTGGCAGACCCGCGTCTATTGCGATGCGCGCCGGCCGGTGGTCGACGTGCCGGGGCCGCATCATACCCGCCGCTATGAAATATTGATTCATCCGCACGAAGATGCCGACGAGGCCATGCGGCCGGAGCGCGTCGCCGAATTGCTGCGGCCGTTCCGCCAGGGCCGCGCCACCGATATCATCCGCAAGGTGGTCTACACCTTTCACGCGCGGATGGCCGACAAATGGCGCGCCGGGCGCGTTTTCCTGGCCGGCGACGCGGCGCATCTGACGCCGCCTTACGCCGGGCAGGGCCTCAACAGCGGCATCCGCGACGCGCATAACCTGGGCTGGAAACTGGCGGCGGCAAACGCCGGCCTGATCTCGGCCGAGGCGCTGGATTCCTATGAAACCGAACGCCGCCCGCATGCCTGGGCGCTGATCCGGCTGGCGCTGAACCTGGGCATGGTGATGGCGCCGCGCACGCAGTTTCACGCCTGGTTCGCACAGACGTTTTTTACCGTGACGGCCTACATTCCGCCGATCCGCGATTATTTCCTGCAAATGAAATTCAAGCCCAAGCCGCAATATGCGCAGGGTTTGCTGGGGCCGGCGCCGGCTGCCGGCCAGCCGCCGGGCGGCCGCGGCCGCATGTTCGCGCAGCCTGCCGTGCGCACCGCGGACGGCCGCGAAGCGCTGTTGGATGACATCATCGGCCACGGGTTTGCATTGGTCGGCTACGGCCATTGTCCCGCGCTCGGGCATCCGCTATGGCGCACCCTGGGCGCGGCGCGCATCTGCATCCTGCCGCAAGAACAGGAACCGCAAATGGCCGGCCTCAGCCTGCCGCCCGGTGCGGTGGCCGTCTGCGACAAGAACGGCGCCTTGCGCAATTTCTTTGCCGGGCGGGAGGGACAGATCGTGTTGATCAGGCCGGACCGGTATATCGCGGGTTGTTTCACGCCCGAACAGGAAGCGGTCTTCGCTGATGCATTTTCGGCGGCGCTCGGCCATGCGGCCGCGCAACGGCGCACGCCCGATGCGGCATACGGCCAGCCGCAAGCGCAGGCCGAAGTCAATATTAAAGAGGGAACTGCAGCATGAGCAATCCACAAGCAAGCCTGCAGCTCAGCACGCCCGCTGCGCTGCATCACCTGCACATCACCAGCGGCAATCCACAGGCGCTGGCCGATTTCTATTGCAGGCAATTCAATCTGCTGCCGGAGCCGGTGGACGCGAAGGGGCGCCGCGTTTTGCGCGGCGGCGCCCGTTCGTTCATCATCAGCGAAGGGCCGCCGGGCGCGCTGGCGTGCGCCTGTTATTCGATCCGCACCGCGGCCGAGCTGGCAGGCTTGCGCGAGCGCTTGCAGGCCTGCGGCGCCGCGCCGGCCGATATCGACGATCCGCTGTATCAGCCCGGCGCGCTGGAAATCGCCGATCCGCAGGGCCGCAAGGTGTCGTTCGGCGTGCCGAAATATCCGCGCGGCACCGACGCCGAGCCGGCGCGTTTGCAGCACACGGTGTTCCAGACCACGGCGCTGGACGATATCGTCCGTTTCTATGTGGAAAAAATCGGCTTCATCGTTTCGGATGAAGTGGTGGACGAAAACGACGTGGTGATGGTGGTCTTCATGCGTTCCGATAACGAGCATCACACCATGGCGTTCTTCCGCGGTTCGCGCAACGAATGGGATCATCACTGCTACGAAACCAATGAATGGAACGATATCCGCGACTGGGGCGACAAGTTCGCCAAACAGCGCATCCCGATTTTCTTCGGCCCCGGCCGCCACGGCCCGGGCAACAACCTGTTCTTCATGGTGAACGATCCGGACGGCAACCGGCTGGAGCTGTCGGCCGAAATGCAGGTGGTCGAGCCGGGCGCCGTGGCGGGGGTTTGGGAGCACGGCGAATACACGCTGAATTCATGGGGCCGCGCCTGGATTCGGTCATAATATGCGGTCAGGGCAGTGACGCCGTTCAGTCAAGGACGCCAAGCGAGGGCGCACGCCTTCTCCTCTCGGCTTCAAACGTTCGTCGAAGCCGCACCCCCTCGCTTGGCGTCCTTGACTGAACTGCATTACAGTTTGAGTTTGTGCGTATTTAATTACTTCTAATCGAAATGGCGTCATGGCTGCAACCGATCGATCACTCAGCGTCCTGAAACTGTTCTCACTGGATACGCCGACCTGGACCGCCGAAGAAGTCAGCAATGAACTCCAGGTATCCATGAGCACGGCTTACCGCTATCTGCTGGCGCTGGAGGCGGTCGGCCTGGTGACCACGGCCCGCGCCGGCAAATACATCCTGGGCCCGGCCATCATCCAGCTCGATCGCCAGATACAGCTCACCGATCCGCTGCTGGCGGCGGCGCGGCCGGTGATGCAGAAAATCGCCGAATTCGGCCCCGACAGTTCGGTGGTGCTGCTGTGCCGCTCGTACAGCGAAAGCGTGCTGTGCATGCATCAGGTGCACACCCGCGGGCCGCAGTTGTTTGTCAGTTATGAGCGCGGCCGGCCGATGCCGATGTTCCGCGGCGCCACCTCCCGCATCATCCTGGCGTATCAGCCGACCCGCCTGCTCAAGGCGCTGTATGCAAGGCACGAAAAGGAAATCGGCGAAAGCGGCATCGGCCGCACCTGGGAAGAATTCCGCGCGGCGATGACCAAGCTGCGCAAGGCCGGCCATGTGATATCGCACGGCGAGATCGACCAGGGCCGCATCGGCATCGGCGCGGTGCTGCTCAACGAAGACCGTTCGGTCATCGGCGGCCTCAGCTATGTGATTCCCGACGGCACCGACGCCAAGCTGATTCCATTCCTGGCCAGCGTGATCCAGGCCGGCGCGCGCGAGATCGAGGCCGCGCTGCGGTTCCAGATGACGGCGGTGCAGGGCTGAAGGCGGAAAAATTCAAAAGCAAGAATCAGAGAGCATGTGCGCGGCATGGCCGTTAATCTGAAGGTCCGAAATTTTTAATCTTGAGGATCGAAAATGCCACACGCCTATAAAGTCATGGATTCGCCCGCCGGCAAGCTGACCCTGGTTGCAAAAGACGAAAAGCTGTCCGCCATCCTTTGGGAGAACGACAAGCCGAACCGGGTGAAGCTGGGCGCCCTGCATGAAGACAACGACCATCCCGTCCTGCTTGAGACAGAGCGCCAGCTCAATGAATATTTCGCGGGCAAGCGCAACCGCTTCGAACTGGAACTGGAGTTCACGGGGACGGCATTCCAGAAAAAGGTATGGCAGGCGCTGCTGACCATTCCGTTCGGCGAAACGCGCAGCTATGGCGACATCGCCCGGCAGATCGGCAACATGAAGGCGGTGCGCGCCGTAGGCGCGGCAAACGGCCGCAATCCCATTTCCATCGTCGCCCCCTGCCATCGCGTCATCGGCGCGTCAGGGGACTTGACCGGATTCGCCGGCGGCCTCGGCGTGAAGAAACTGCTGCTGGGATTGGAAAGCAGGGAAATGACCTTGCCGGGCACTTGATCCGAATACTGGGTCAATCCGGCAATTTTGCCGCCAGGACGTCCACCATTTTGATATCCGGCGGCGCGGCCAGCAGTTCGGACGCCTTCGCCATCAGGGCCGATGCAATAGGACCGGCCAAATGGGCCTGGCGCGCCGCTTCATCCGAAAACGTATCGAAAATGCCGAATACGGAGGGGCCGATTTTCAATGCAAACCAGGTTGTCGTGCCGGTTTCCTGGTTGGCAAGGGGTAGAGCGCTTTTCAAAAAGGCCTCGACTTCGTTTTCCTTGCCGGGCTTGGCCGTCAATTGCGCCAGAATTGCGAATTTTTCCATGATTGATCTTTCAGATTAAGGGTTGTGGAAATTTTATCGATAATGCTTTCAAACCTCTGGGCATGCCAGTCTTTACTTTACCGCGGATTCGGACATGCCCTGCGCATTGACATACGGAACCGGCAATCGTTGCCGATCCGGTCTGGCGCCATGCCATACGGACTACCAATGCAGTAGGCGCCGGCCCAGAAATCCGCCCGCGACAGTCGGCGCCAGCATCCCGAGGGCATACCAGATGCCCCAGAACGGCACCGCCATTTCGGTGCAATACAAAGTGTAGATCAGCACCCCCTGCGCGCCCGCCACCAGGCCGGCCAGCGCGCCGACCCTGCCGGGGCGCGTGGGCGCCAGGCCCTTGATTGCCCAGAACATCGCGATGAATGTCGGCATCGAGAGCAGGACGATATTGATGACGCAGACCCGCCAGGAACGGCCGAGCACCAGGCCCAATCGCAATTCCGATGGCGCCGCCGCGACATACAGGGCGCCCGCGATCCAGATTGTCGCCAGCGGCAAGCCCAGACCGATCCAGGCGAATCCGGCGCGTCCGCCCGGACGCGACAGGCTGGCGGCGAGCTGCAGCGCCGCCCCCAGCATCGCCAATGGAAACAGCAATTTGATCCAGAACATTGGCGTCACCAGCATTTGCGGCATGTCGCTGCGTATGCCGTACACGGTGACCAGCAAGGCAATCGTGCCGAGCAGGCTCAGCGACAGCGCCAGGCCGAAGCGCTTCTCCAGCGTCAGCGGGTCGGACGCTTCGACGCCGGCGGCGAGCATGGATACCAGCTCATGCGTTTTCATTTCATTCCTCAGGTTGGCGCGGCGTTTCGTCAGTTTCGATCCATCTCCTTTTGTTGTTCGTGCAGCGGGACCGTCCGGTTACAGAAACATCTGAAAAAACAGAAATATTTTGCGTTTTTTGTAACCGGCGAGGACGATGCGCCGTATTACTTCACGAGATTCCATGTAACTTTAAATAAAGGACGACCCGATGATGCAGCAAACCAAAACGATAAGCGCTCTCTGCGCGATTGCAGCCGCGCTGTTTTCTCCGATGCTGGCCCATGCCGATGAGGCCGCGGCTGCCGCGGCGCCCGCCCACAAGGTGGTGGAATTGCCGCTGGTGTCGGGCTGGTTCGAAGGGCGCGAAGTGCAATATGTGACCACCGATGTGTCGGATCCGGATGCCGCCGTCGAAATGGGCGCGAACTACGTGCCCCGGCTGGCCAATGCCATCGTCCCGGCCGCGCCTGGAAAACCGGGCGCGGTGGAGCGTATTTACCGTGTCGCCAATTTCATGCAGGGCAGTATCTTGCCGTCGATCCCGGATCCGGTCGGCGCCGCCAATCGCAACCGCAATTACTCGCCGATCTGGCAGGTGTATGTGGTGACCTGGGCCGCGGGCGCGACGCCGCATGAGCTGCGCGCGGAAGAAGAGGTACTGGATGCGGAAGACAAGGGGCAGGTGACCATCGCCAAGAGCAATATCGTGGTCAACTGTCCGGTGGTTTTCTTTGCCGGCGCCGGCCTGCTGCCCGGCGCCGTCATTCGCAACGCGCCCGGCGCGGCGCAGTAGGCAATGGATTGACGGAGCGGATGGCCGGGTTTGCCGGGCGTCGTCATAAGGAATTCCCCGATGGTGGGGCGATTGCGCGATGGCGATAATTTGCGCAGTTCATCTCAATCAGGGTTTCCAAATGACGACTTCTCTCGATGCGCGGCCGATTCCGGATGTGGACTGGGCCAATGCGCCGGCTGGCGCCAGGTGGTGGTCGATGTCGCGCGACGGCAAAGCCTATTGGCACATCATGGCCGTCTGCGATGAAGCCGTGGAATTCATCAGCGCCGACACCTGGCCCGCTCCCTTGTTCGGCTTCGACGGCGACTGGCGCGAAAGCCTGGTCGAACGGCCGTCGGCGGAGATGGCTTCGTCGCGCTACTGTCTGCTGCGCGCGGCGCAGAAGCCGCAGCATTGTTAGATATCGAATTATATGCAGGCCGCATAAAACAGCGCGCGGCGGGGCGATTGTCAGAATCCGTCAGAAAATAAATGTGTGGGAAGATGCGTGCGTGACAGGCGGATGACGCTTGTTTTTGCTGTATTTTTGTTGTGCTTTTGTAAACAGTTTCCGCCTTCTTCCGCTAATCCCCTGTCAGACAATCATTAAATCATCCGATTTCCCGTTGCGGCGCCGGACAGCGCGTGCGCCTTTTCCAAAACGGAACGCGGATTTCCGGCCTTAACCGCTCGTTACAATTTCCACTATGATCATCTGGCAATTCGTCTGCGCATCCGCGCGCCATGCCGGCGCATTTCTTGAAAACATTCAACAGCCCCGGGGGGGCGGGAGATAAAAAATGTTCGGAAAGATGAAAGTGGGAACAAAGCTGATCATCGGTTTTCTGCTGATCGCCATCGTCGGCGCCATCGTAGCGGGAATCGGCATCGTCAATATGCGCAAAATGAACGCCATGGCCGATCGCATGTACAACAAGGATCTGCTGGGCCTGTCGTACGTCAAGGAAGCCAATATCAGCCTGGTCGAATCCGGACGTTCGCGCAGCAATTTCCTGCTCGCCACCACGGCGGAAGAACGCAAGTCCTCCCGCGAGCGCACTTTGCAATATCTGACCGCGGTGACCACCAATCTGGAAGCGGCGCGGCCGCTGTTCGGCAGCGAAAAGGCCAAGGAGCTGCTGGACAAATACGGCAAACTCTCGCAGTCCTATAACGAACTGATAAAGAAGACCCTCGATCTTGCCGAGGCCGAAGACATGCATCAGCGCAGCGCCGAGCTGTCGGCGGAGCTGGTCGAAGGACGCAAGGAATCCAACGCGCTCGACGATCTGCTGGAGCAGATGACCAAACTCAAGGAGGAGCGCGCCAAGGCCACCTCCGAGGAAGCCGCCGCCATGTATGAGAGCAGCAGCGTCCTGATGAGCGGGCTGATTCTGTGCAGCGTACTCGCGGGCGTGGCGCTCGGTTTGCTGATTACGCGCGGCATCACGCGCCAGCTCGGCGGCGAGCCGGCCTATGCCGCCGATATCGCCGGCAAGATCGCGCGCGGCGATCTGACCACCTCCGTGACGACCAAGGACAACGACACCAGCAGCATGCTGTTCGCCATCAAGACCATGCGCGACAGCCTGACCGCCATCGTCGGCCGGGTCCGCGCCGGCACCGATACGATCGCGGTCGCCTCGTCGCAGATCGCGGCCGGCACGCTCGACCTTTCCGCGCGCACCGAAGAGCAGGCCGGCGCGCTGGAGGAAACCGCGTCATCGATGGAAGAATTGACCTCGACCGTCAAGCACAATGCGAACAATGCGCGTGAAGCCACGCATCTGGCGACGTCCGCATCCGAAGTCGCCTCGAAGGGCGGGGCGGTGGTGTCGGACGTGGTCGACACCATGGGCGCGATCAATGAGTCGTCGCGCAAGATCGTCGACATCATCGGTGTCATCGACGGCATCGCGTTTCAAACCAATATCCTGGCGCTGAATGCGGCGGTGGAAGCGGCGCGCGCCGGCGAACAGGGACGCGGATTTGCGATCGTGGCGTCGGAAGTGCGCAACCTGGCGCAGCGTTCCGCGCAGGCGGCCAAGGAAATCAAGGTGCTGATCGGCGATTCGGTCAGCAAGGTCGACGCCGGCGCCAAGCTGGTGGACCAGGCCGGCGCGACCATGCAGGAAGTGGTCGACAGCGTCAAGCGGGTTTCCGACATCATGACCGAAATCGAGGCCGCGGGCAGCGAGCAGAGCGCCGGCATCGAGCAGATCAACCAGGCGGTGTTGCAGATGGATCATGTGACGCAGCAGAACGCGGCGCTGGTGGAGGAATCGGCCGCGGCCGCCGAATCGCTGCAGCACCAGGCGGCGGCGCTGCTGCAGGTGGTCAGCGTGTTCCAGCTCGATGCGCAACATGAGCTGGCCGTGGCCGCGCCCAAGCTCAATACCGTGAATGTGAACACCGCGGCGCGCACCTTGCCGCGCGAAAAAGCGGAAAGGGCAACAAAGGCGGAACCGGCGGCCATTCCGGCGCCGAGGAAAAAACTTGCGGCGCCGGTTGCGGCGGCAACCGCAACCGCTCCTGCAGGCGAGGACGATTGGGAGCAGTTTTAAGATAGCCCGGGATGTTGTTCGGTCGAGGGGCGGTCAGGCAAAATGGGGGCGGACGTTGTACTTCGTTCGTGTCCCCCGGCGGCCTGCGGCCGCCTCCTCCTTTACCTCACTGCGCACAACATCCGCCCCCATTTTGCCTGACCGCCCCTCGACCGCCCTTGACCGGCAAATACCTTATTTCTGCTTCACCACGATATCGTTCCAGAGGTTTTCCCACTTGTCGTACTGATTGATGAACGCCGGCTGGTCCGTCAGCAGATAGCGCACGTTCCTGAACGGCGAATCGATATCCTTGTTGGTGGGCGCGTAATCGTGGCCGGCGAATATTTTCTGGCCGTCGGTGAGCATGTATTCGTAGAACAGCAGCGCGGCGTTCGGATGCTGTACCTGAGTGGAAATGCCCATGCTGTAAGAGGATGCCACGATCGGCTGCAGCAGCGTGTAGTCGACCGGCGCTCCCAGTTTTTTTGCCGAAATCACGGTATGCGCGAATACGTTCAATCCGAGCGGCACTTCGGCGCTGGCGACCATATTGCCCAGCAGCGTATGGCCGTTGCGCAGCGACGGCTTGTTGACGGCGACCAGATCGCGGAAATACTGCAATCCTTTTTGTTCTCCCATCGACATCACCAGTTCGTAAAACCATTCCTCGTCGGTTGCTTCTATGCCCAGCCGTCCCTTCCATTTCGGATCGAGCAGATCCTGGTAGGTTTTCGGCAGATCGGCCTTTTTGACGCTGTTGGTGTTGTACGCCTGAACCAGCACGTTGACGAAGGTGGCGACATATTCATTGTTGCTGCCGACCGCGCCGTCGATCAGATTGCCGGCAGGTGGCGATTTGAACGATTGCAGGAGTTTTTCCCGGTGCGCCATTTCCATTTCGGTCGACGCCATATGCACCACGTCGAAGGCGGGGCGGTTGGCGCTGCGTTCCGACAGGATGCGCTGCAGCACGGTGCGGTCGCCCGAGCGCCACAGCTTGACCTTGACGCCGTATCTGGTCTCGAAATCGGCGGCGATCAACTGCCCGATGTCGCCGGCAATGGAAGTGTAAAGCGTGAGAAAGCCTTCCTTTTGGGCCGCGGCCACCAGTTTTTGCTGCCGGTCCGGGCCCTTGTAGGCAGCCAGCGCGGGAATGGACTGGGGCGGGGAATCGGCGGCCCAGGCCGGCAGGCCCGTGGCGATCGAAAGCAGGGCCGCAATGAACTTCAAGCGAGTGCGATTCAAAATAGTCTCCGTGTATTTATAGTTATGCTTCTGTCGCTGCCGGGCGGCATGGCCTGACTTCCGCAGTCCTGTGCCTGCACTGGGGATGATTCTGGCCCGTTCCGCCGGCGCTGACCATCCCAATTCGCTTAAGTATCGTTCGAATTTGCTTATACCCGCATGGCCGGCCTGGCCGAAACCATGGCAATATCGCCGGCATGAGAGCAAAAAATGATCACCGACATTAACTTGCGGCATTTGCGGGCGTTTATCGCGGTCGCCGAATCCGGCGGCGTGAGCCAGGCGGCGAAGGCCATCTATCGCGCGCAATCGGCCATATCGCGTTCGATCCATGAACTGGAAAGCGCGCTCGGCGTCGAGCTGTTCGAACGCAAAGCCAGCGGCATGCTGCCGACCGCTTTCGGCCAGGCGCTCTTGTATCGCGGCCATCGCGCGGCCAATGAATTCAGGCAGGCGCGCGACAGCCTGGCCACGCGCATCCGCAAAGCCGGCGGCGCGCTGAATGCGCCGGTGTTCGATCTGCTGTTCAACCGCGACCGCCTGCAGATATTTATTGCGCTGGCCGAATCGCGCCACATGCAGACGGTGGCCAATCTGCTCGGCGTCACCCAGCCGGCCGTCAGCGCCGCGATCGGCGAACTCGAAGCCAGCCTCGGCATTCCGCTTTTCCTGCGAACGGCGAAAGGCCTGGTCGTCAACGAAAGCGGCGAGATCCTGCTGCTGCGCGCCAAACTGGCGCTGGCCGAATTGCGCCACGTGGAAGGCGATATCGCCGCGTTGCGGGGCCAGACCCAAGGGCATGTCACGGTAGGCGCGGATCCGCTGAGCCGTGCCCTGATTTTGCCGCGCGCGATTGCGCGCGTGCTGGAACGCCATCCGCAGGTGCGGATTTCAACTATCGACGCCGGCATCGAAGGCCTGGCCGCGCAACTGCGCGCCGGCGATCTGGATTTCGTGCTTGGCACGCGCCCTCCCGGCTCCGGCCCCGGCCCTGCTGGCCATACCGCGCCGGACATGGTCCATCTGCCGCTGATGACCGACAAAATGTCGGTCTTCGTGCGCAACGACCACCCGCTGACGCGGCTGCCGAAAGTCACGCCCGGCGATCTGATGCGCGCCGAATGGATACTCCCCGCCAGGCTGACCTCGGAACGCATGCTGTTCGACCAGGCCTTTATCGAGATGAGCGGATCCCTGCCCAAAGGCGCGATCGAAACAGGCGATATGGGAATCCTGCGCGGCCTGCTGCTCGACAGCGATCTGATCACGGCGATCTCGCGCCAGCAGCTCGATCTGGAGCACCGGCTCGGCATTTTGCGCATGCTCGATTTCGAATTCGACAAGAGCGAGCGGGTGATTGTCCTGACGCAGCGCGCAAAAAGCCGCCCGTCTTCCGGCAGCGCCGCGCTGATGGCCGCGATCCGGGAGGTGGCAAGCGAAATGGCCGGCATATAAGAAAATTCGATGGACTATTAATCGATTGCGATGGCTGCCGCGCGCAGGCGGAGCCTACAATGACGGGGCAGGAATATATAAAAATTATTATTCAACGAGAGACAAAATGCATAATGCCACCCCGATAAAAATCGATCTGTTCATCAATCAGAAAGCGGTCGCCGGCGATCATTATTTTGAAGTGCGCGATCCCGGCAATTTCGCCGAAGTGGTGGGCCTGGTCGCCGCCGCCAGCGCCAAAGATGTGGACGACGCCGTAACGGCGGCCTACCGGGCCGGCCATTCCTGGCGCAACGCGCCGGTGCGCGAACGCCTCGACCGCTTGCTGGCGGCAGCCGGCGCGATGGAAATCATGGGCGCGCAACTGGCCGAGACGCTGGTGCGGGAGCAGGGCATCCTGCTGGCCGAAACCGTGCGCGATGCCGCCAATGGGGTCCAGACCTTGCGCGAAACCGTGGCCATCGCCGAACCCTTCCTGCAGGATGAAACTTTTGAAGACGGCGAAACGCTGATCCGCCTGGAAAAGGCGCCGATCGGCGTGGTCGCGGCAATCATTCCCTGGAATGCGCCGCTGGGGCTGGCCATGACCAAGGTCGGGCCGGCGCTGGCCTGCGGCAATACGCTGGTGCTCAAGCCGTCGCCGTTCGCGCCGATCGCGCTGTCGCAGGCCTTGCAACTGATCGCCGGATTTTTTCCGCCGGGCGTGGTCAATATCGTCAACGGCGACGGCGAATGCGGTCCCGCGCTGACGCGCCATCCGCTGGTGCGCAAGGTGTCGTTCACCGGCAGCGTTCCGGTCGGCAAGGCCGTCATGGCGGCCGCCGCCGAATCGGTGAAGAATATCGGCCTGGAGCTGGGCGGCAATGACCCGGCCATCATCCTGGACGACGCCAGGCCGGCCGATGTGGTGCCGGAATTGATACGGCGGATATTCCCGCGTTCCGGCCAGGTTTGCTACGCCGTCAAGCGCATCTACGTGCCGCAGGCGCTGCATGACAAATTTCACGGCGCGCTGTATGAAGCGATCGACCAGCTGCAGGTCGGCTACGGCATGGATCCGCGCTCGACGCTGGCGCCGGTGAACAACAAGAATCAGTTCAATTTCATCAAGGGCCTGCTGGAGCGCACCCGCGCCGGCGGCGCCACCGTGAGCGAGCTGGGCGGCAAGGTCGATCCGGCCAGCTGGGACAAGGGCTATTATCTGCGGCCGGCTCTCATCAGCAACGTTGCGCCGGACGCCGAAGTGGTCACCTGCGAGCAGTTCGGCCCCATCATTCCCCTGGTGCCGTACCGCACCGAAGACGAAGCCATACAAATGGCCAACAGCACCGAACACGGTCTGGCCTCGTCGGTCTGGACCGGCGATTTCGAGCGCGGCATGCAATTGGCCAAACGCATCGAAGCCGGCCTTACCTTCGTCAACAGCCACGCGCGCACCGCGCTGGGCGACCGCCATCTGCCGTTCGGCGGCGTCAAGCAAAGCGGCATCGGCCGCGTGCGCACCACCATCGGCATGGCCGAATACATCGAACATCACGCGATCAGCCTGAACAAGAACGTCATCGCGGACATCAACAAGAACGCAAAAGGGACAAACTAAGATGAGCAATTCCACACCGCATACGCCACGCTATACCGCTTCCGACGCCCTCCTGACTTCGCTGCAGGAAGTCGGCGTCTCGTACATTTTCGGCAATCTCGGCAGCGATCATGCCGACATCATCGAATCCGTCACCACGGCCGCCGGCAATCCCGGCATGAAGATGCCGAAAATCGTGTTGTGCCCGCATGAAGGCGTGGCCATCGCCGCCGCGCACGGCTACGCGCAGGTCAGCGGCCGCGCCCAGGGCGTGTTCGTGCACGTCGACGTCGGCACGCAGAACATGGGCGGCGGCATCAGCAATGCGCTGCACGGCCGGGTGCCGGTATTCATTTTCGCCGGCCTCACGCCATGCACCATCGAAGGCGAGCTGCCCGGCAGCCGCAACCGCACGGCGACTTTCTGGCAGGACGTGCCGGACCAGGGCGGCATCATCCGCCAATACGTCAAATGGGATTACAGCCTGCGCACCGCAAAGAACGTCAAGCAGATCGTGCATCGCGCGGTGCAGATCGCCGAAAGCGACCCGAAGGGGCCGGTGTATCTGACCGGCGCGCGCGAAGTGCTGGCCGAGGAAGCCGTGGCGACGCCGCTGCCGCTTGAAAAATGGCGGCCGATCGAGCCGGCCGCGCTGCCGCCCGACGGTGTGAAGGAAATCGTCGAAGCGCTGATGCAGGCGCAAAACCCCTTGCTGGTGACGTCCTACTACGGCCGCAATCCGGCCGCCGTCGCCGAGCTGGCGCGGCTGTGCGATCGCCTTTCGATTCCGGTGATCGAAGAGCGCCCGATCAATGTATGCTTCCCGGCCGATCATCCGCTGCACATGGGCTATCTGGCCGCGCCCAACATCGCGGCGGCCGACGTCATTGTCGTGCTCGATTGCGACGTGCCATGGATACCTTCGAGCAAGGACGTGCCGAATCCGGATTGCAAGGTGTTCTACATCGACGTCGATCCGCTGAAAGACACTATCCCGCTCTGGTACATGCCGTCGGAACGCTTCTACAAAGTAGACACCGCGCTGGCCGTCACGCAGTTGAATCGCTTCCTCGATACCGCCGCGCCGATGGCGCAAGGCAAGCACGACGCGCGGCGCGCGCATGTCGCCAAGGTGCGCGCGGAGCTGGAGGCGCGCTGGGAAAAGAAAGCGCAGATGCCGGCCGATAACGTCTGCACGCCGGAATGGATCACGGCCTGCCTGCGCAGCGAGATCAGCGACGACACGATTCTGATCAACGAAGCCGTCACCAACGCCACCGCGATATTCCACAATCTGCCGCGCAACAAGCCGGGCACGCTGTTCGGCAGCGGCGGCAGCTCGCTGGGGTGGGGCGGCGGCGCGGCGATCGGTTCCAAGCTGGCCGCGCCGGACCGGGATGTAGTCTGCTTTACCGGCGACGGCGCGTATTTCCTCGGCAATCCGTCGGCGGTCTATTGGATGTCGCGCCGCTACAAGACGCCGTTCCTGACCATCATTTTCAATAACCAGGGCTGGAACGCCACCCAGGAAAACTTCAAGCTGCTGCATCCGGAGGGCGGCGCCGAAACGCTTGGCGACTGCATCAGCCTGGGCCCGTCGGCCGATTTCGCCAAGGTGGCCGAAGCGACCGGCGGCGCATTGGCGTTCACGATCGAGCGCGCCGACGCGGTGCCGGCGATCCTGAAGCAGGCCATGCAATCGGTGCGGGCCGGCCGTTCGGCGGTGATTGATGTGCGGATAAAATCCTTATAATTTTTGCGTGGATATTGCGCCCTTCTGCCATAATGGCGCAATGATATTTCCCCGGGTATAAATAGATTTATATCTGGAACTTAACCACGCTTCCAAGGATTTTTTACATGGCGATCGACACCCTTATTCCGGCCCGCACCGCATTGCTGTTTTTCGATATGCTGAACGGGCATGTCAAAAAAGACGACCCGAAAACCAAGGCGCGCTATGCGCCGATCATCGCCGCTTCGCAGGCCGTGCTGCAGGCCGCGCGCGCAAACGGCATGATGGTGGCCTACGCCGCCGCGAATCACCGTGCCGACAATCTCACCAGCGCGCATACCATCCGCGATACCGACGGCCGGCTCAATCCGATTCCGGTCGACCAGCCGCCGGACCTGAAGGCGGTGCTCGACGGCGGCACCTGGGAAGCGGCGATCATCGACGAAATCGCGCCGATGCCGGAAGATTACATTATTCCCAAATACCGCTGGAGCGCTTTCTACCAAACCTATTTCGATCTGGCGCTGCGCACCCGCAAGGTCGACACCATCATCATCGCCGGCGGCTCCACCGACGTCGGCGTGGCCAGCACCGCGTACGCCGCGCGCGACATGGATTACAACCTGGTGTTCGTCAGCGACGCCTCGGGTTCGCCGGAAACCGACAACCACGACCAGTTCATGCGCCGCATTTTCCCGCGCATGGGACGCGTGCGCAGCGCGGCGCAAGTCACCGAAATGCTGAAGGCCGGCGCATAGTACTTGAGCCGGCGCCTGGAGGTTGTTGCGAAGTCAGGCGAGGCGGGGTGTTGTGCGAAGTGAGGTAAAGGAGGAGACGGCCGCAGGCCGGCGGGGGACACGAACGCAGTACAACGCCCCGCCTCGCCTGACTTTGCAACAACCGCCCAGTTCGCAACCGCCTAATTCGAATCGAAATAGTTGCTGTCGATGTGGCGCAGCCACAAGCTGCCGACCACCTTGATGGCGTCCTGCGTGAACAGGTAATGATGGAAGTCCTGTACGCGCACCACCTTGAACTTGCGTGTATACGGCTCCATGATTTCCCGATGCGCATCCACCACCTTCGGCGGCATGGCTTCATCGGCGGTGCCGTTCATTTCCAGCACCGCGATATCTTTCAGCGCGGCGGGCGGATAGCTCGGTTCGAAAGTGTCGCGCATCAATGCGGCAAATCCGCGCTGGCGATCGGCCTGCGGCAGCCAGTCCGCCATCCAGAGCCGCAATGCGGTATCGGTCAGGGCGCCGGAATTGAACTGCATCGGCGCGTCTTCGCCGCTCTTGAAGCGGGGATCGTTCAAGGCGCCTTGCCACCATTGCTGCTTGGTTTTTTCATCGATATTCCTGGTGTAGAACTCGAAGTCGTCATAGCCGCGTTCGCGCAGGCGCACCGCCGTTTCGGCATACGGCGTCTTGAAATCGCCCTGCGTGGCCTTGCGGTATACATAAGCAAGGCCGGTGGTGCTGGTGCCCCAGTTCAGATAGCCGTCCGGCTTGATATATTTCGCCAGCGGATACATGAATGCGCCGCCGGTGGACATGCCCCAGTACAGCAGATAAGCCTTGTCCCGCTCGGCGCCCGGCAGCACGTGTTCGATCGCCTTGGTGTAGCCGGTCAGGAAAGTCTGGCCGGTAGCGGCCAGCATCTGTTTGTACAGCAGTGTGCCTTCCTTGGGAAAGCGGTAGGTGCTGCTGTCGCCGGAAGTGGCCTCCTTGCCGGCCGTGGTCTTGAGCGTGAAATCGTCGGCGGTCCATGGCGCTTTCTGCGCGCGATTGAAGATCGGCATGCGGATGCCGATCGGAATGTCCTTCCAGGAACCGTTGCCGCTCTTGTCGAAGAAATTCCAGCGGCCGACGCGGGTCAGGGCGATGAAGGTCACGCCGCGCTTGGTCAGCCATACCGCCGGTCCTTCCTTGCCTTCCGGCGTTTGCAGGAAATCCATCGCATATTCGCTGCCGGGTTCGCCGCCGACCACCGTGATCTTCCGGCCGTTGTGCAGGCGCGGCTTGTCCGGCGTCAGCGTTACGACCACTTGCGTATATTGCTGGCCGTAGGCGTCGAAATCGATGTAGTCGATTTTCTTGCGATAGCCGGACGTTGCCGGATAGTCATTGGCGCCGAGAATGACGCCGACTTCCTTGCTGTCAACCATGCCCTTGTCGGGCGGCAGTTGCCAATCGCCCGCGGCGAATGCGTGGGCGCTCAAACATAATGCGGATAACGCGAAAACCTGTCGTAAGCCTGGCAGTGCTGGCAACATGACTATCTCCTGGTGGTTTATTTCGTTTGCTTGACGATGATGTCCTGGTAAAGCTTGTTCCACTTGTCGGTTTCATCCAGCACCGTCTTGTGGTCCATGAACTTGAGCGGCAGTTTGCTCAGCGGCGTCGGGAATTTCTTGTTGGTGGTCATGTAATCGTGCTGGGCAAGAATGGTCTGTCCGTCCGTCAGCATGAAATCGTAAAACAGGACCGCGGCATTCGGATGCGGCGGATTCCGGGAGACCGCGATGCCGTTGAGCTGCGCGACCGCCGGCGGGATGATGAACCAGTCGATCGGCGCGCCGTTGCGCTTGAATTGCTCGGCCTTGAAGTTGTGCACGGTCAGCCCCAGCGGCACTTCGCCCGAAGCGACCAGATTGGCCAGCAGCGTATGCCCTTTGCGCACCGAGACGCCGTTGGTGGCGACGATGTCGCGGAACAGCTTCAGGCCCTTGGCTTCGCCCAGTTCGCCGACGATGGTGGCGAACCAGTCGGCGTCGGCGGCTTCGATGCCCAGCTTGCCTTTCCATTTCGGATCCAGCAGATCGGACCACGTTTTCGGCAGATCGCTTTTCGCGACCAGTTTGGTGTTATAGGCCAGCGTGAAAATGTTCACGCGCGCGGCCACCCATTGCCGATGCGGCGGAATCGCCTGCGGGATCAGGTCGGCCAGATTGGGAGAGCGGACTTCCTGCAGCAATTGCTCGCGGTACAGCGCTTCCAGATTGGTGCCGTCGGCCTCGATCACGTCCGCTTCGAAGCGGCGCGCGCGGCCTTCGCTGACCAGGCGCTGCACCACCATGTCGGAACCCGAGCGCCAAAGCTTGACCTTGATGCCGTATTTCTTTTCGAATGCCGTGATCAGCACCGCGATTTCATCGGCCGGCGTCGATGTATAGAGTTGCAGTTCGCCTTCTTTCTTCGCGCCTTCCAGCAGGCGCTGCTGCCGGTCGGGTCCTTGATAACTGATGGCGTCCTGGGCGCCGGCGAAGCCGCTCAATATGAACAGGCCGGCAGCGATGGCGGCGATGGCGAAGGTCTTGCGGATGTTGCTTTGCGACAATGACGTCATTGAAAATTTCCCCTAGTGTGTTTTTTTTATTTTAATACGATACAAATAATTTAATTTATAAGAAATTTAATATCTCCATAAAAATCAATGAGATATATAAATATTTATATCCAAAATCGCGAATCGTGCCAGCTCCGGCGGCGCCCTTGAGGGCGCGCCGGCGTCGCTGAACCGCGCCGATGCCTGGCCCCCGAAAGAGGCTGTCATTCGCATGCGCTTCCGGTGCGGATGCCGGCTTCGGCAAGAACGTCCGGCGCGAATGGATTTCCAGGCCGGCATTTATGTCGCATTCATGCGACGCCATGTAACACCTGTAAGGTGCTTGCGGCGCGGGTTTGTAGTGAATATGTAAAGATTTAATTGTCTGTCGACAGGCAAATTTGCGCATTTGCCGTGGACGATCCGCTGGATCTGCCGACCCCCTGATCCTGCCATGGTGCCATGGCATTTCTTGCGGCGGCGCGGCACGGCGCGGTATTTCCGGACCGTTTTCTCCCCGGTCATAAAATTATTTATATCGATTTATACCGTCTTTCTGCGTCAATTTAATGCAGTCCGTGCCGCGTTCATCCATCGATCTTTACAGAAAACTTCATTTTGTTTCAGGTGTAAAACGGTTTAAAAACTTAACGCCAATTCCCTCAGTAAATGAGATTTTCTTCATTATGTTTTAGCGTTTTTCCCAAGTTTTTTGTGGAACGCTTTTTTACAATCAGCCGACTGTCTCGGGCCGGAAGAACACTCCGGTTACAAAACGATTGGGCCAGACGCTGATGCAGAAAATTGGGCAGGACTTCGAGTAATTTTTCATCAAGGGGGTTTTAATGTTGGAGACAAAGAGCAAGTTAATCGTCGCGGCGCTGGGCGCTGCGTTCGCATTGCCGATCGCTGCACAGGCGCAAACGAATGTCACGGTATACGGCAAGCTGTATCCGGACATCACGCACGTCAACGTCAGCGGCGGCACACAGGCAGGCGGCGCGTTCAGCAGCCTGTCGGCTGCGCCGACGAACAAGAACAACATCAGCGCAACTTCCATGGATTCGCCGAATTCGCGGCTGGGCTTCAAGGGTACTGAAGATCTGGGCGACGGCCTGAAAGCCATCTTCCAGTTGGAAATGGGTTTCAGCTCCGATACCGGCGCGGCCACCGATTCCAGCGCGCCTTTCAGCCGCAACACTTTCGTCGGCCTGACCGGCGGTTTCGGTACGATCAAGCTGGGCAACATGGATACCGTGTACAAGGAGCTGGGCGACCAGATGCCGTTCATGGGCCTGACCAGCGGCAACTTCATGTCGACCAGCAACATTCTGTCGAAGCCGACCTTCACTACCAACGGCGCATCGAGCTTCCACTTGCGCCGTACCAACAGCTTCTACTACACCTCGCCAAACGTGGCCGGTTTCACCGGCCTGTTCGACTGGTCGCCGAATGAAGTCGCTGGCGATGCTTCCAGCGGCGTGATTTCGACCGGTGTGAAATACGAAAACGGTCCGATCTACGCTGCACTGGCATATGAAGTGCATAAAGACATGTTCGGCGGTTCCGCCGGCCTGCCTGCCGCGATCGCCAATCCGACCACAACGCCGGGTGCGGACAGTTCGAAAGACCAGGCTGTGCGCGGTACATTCCAGTACACCTGGGAAAACGGCTGGAAGGGTGAAGTCGACGTCTCCAATCTGCGTTATACGGAATCGGGCCAGACTTCCGCGGGCAAGTTCGATTCGTACAAGCACAATACCTGGGCGATCGGCGTGCAAAAGGAAACCGGCGCATGGACAGTCGCAGGTTCGACCGGCATGGAAGGCGCGGGTACTTGTACGCTGTCCGGCGGCGTTGCCTGTAACACGAACGGTCTGAATGCCCGCATGTACAACCTGGGTGTCGGCTATGCCTTGTCGAAGCGCACGCTGCTGTTCGGCGTCTACACACGGATGAGCAACGACTTCTCCGCCGTGACCACCAGCTGGCTGAACGGCAAGGCCGGCAACGGCCAGGACCAGGACATCGTCGCCATGGGTATCTCCCACAGCTTCTAAGCGCCGAAGGCGCCGGGGGACGCTACTGCGCGGCCCAATTTCGGGGTTTGCGATGCTCACCGTACGTAAAGTACGGCTGCGCTTCTCAACCCCGAACTTGAACCGCTCGCTACGCTCCCCCAGCGCTTCTCCTGTCTTTATTATTTAAAGGGAAATCTTTTGATTTTCCTTTTTTTTTTGCGCTGCCCGAAATTGCGATGCATTTAAAAGAGTGGCGGGGGAGGGACTTATGCGGCTAAAATCATATAAATGACTTGTAAATATATCGCGCACCGCAAACAGCGCGTAAACAGCGCATAAGAGATCGCTTGAGTACCTTCCGTTCACTGAAAAATTTCAATTACCGCATGTGGGCCTGCGGTGCGATCGTATCGAATATCGGCACATGGATGCAGCGCACGGCGCAGGATTGGCTGGTGCTGACCCAATTGACGCACAATAACGCGACCTCGGTCGGCGTCGTGATGGCGCTGCAATACGGCCCGCAGGTGCTGTTGCTGCCGTTGACGGGCTTTGCCGCCGACCATCTCGACCGGCGCAAGCTGCTGATGACCACGCAGACCTTGCTGGGAACGCTGGCGCTGGGCCTGGGTTTGCTCACCGTCAGCGGGCTGGTGCAGCTATGGCATGTTTACATCTTCGCTTTTTCGCTAGGCTGCGTGACCGCGTTCGACGCCACCGCGCGCCAGACCTTCGTCTCGGACCTGGTCAGCGAGGCCGAGCTGTCGAATGCGGTGGCGCTCAATTCCACCTCGTTCAACGCCGCGCGCATGATCGGGCCGGCCATCGCCGGGCTGCTGATCGCGGCCATCGGCACCGGCTGGGTGTTCCTGCTCAATGCGCTTTCGTTCGCCGCCGTGATCGGCTCGCTGAGCATGCTGCGCCTGGGCGAACTGCATATCAAGGACCGGGCAGCGCGCACCCGCGGCAGCCTCATCGAGGGCTTCCGCTATGTGCGCAGGCGGCCCGATCTGCGCGCGATTCTGCTGATGGTGTTCCTGATCGGCACCTTCGGCCTGAATTTTCCGATCTTTCTCTCGACCATGTCGGTCACCGTGTTCCATGCCGGCGCCAGCGCCTACGGCTTCCTGACGTCGTTCATGGCGGTCGGCTCGGTCATGGGCGCGCTGCTGGCGGCAAGGCGCGCCAGGCCGCATATTGCCTTCATGCTGACCGGCGCCGCCGTGTTCGGCGTCGGGCTGACGATGTCGACGGTGATGCCGACCTACTGGCTGTTCGGCCTGACGCTGATCGTGATCGGCATATCGGCCCAGACCTTCACCACCACCGCCAACAGCATCGTGCAGTTGTCGACCGATCCGGGCATGCGCGGCCGCGTCATGGCGATCCTGCTTGCCGTCACCGTGGGCGGCACCCCGATCGGCGCGCCGATTGTGGGCTGGGTCGCCGATACCTTCGGCGCGCGCTGGGCGCTGTGCGTGGGTGCGGCGGCGGGCCTGTGCGCGGTGAGCGTCGGCGTTCGCTATCTCATGAAATACCGCAATCTGCGGATACGCCTGGATGCCTGGCGGATTCATTTCAGCATGGATCCGGAGGCATCGGGAAGATAAAAGCGGCTTCAGCCGTTCAACATAGAGGGAGACAAAAATGACCATTCCATCGATCGTCAACATCCGGTTCGCAGCCGTCGCGGCGCTGTTCGGCATGCTGCTTGCGGGCTCCGCCTTGCCGTGCGCGGCGCAGGATTATTCGATCCTCAATTACAGCGGTCCCGACCGTGCGGAAAAATTGCTGGCCGAGGCCAAGAAGGAAGGCGGCCTGACGCTCTATACCTCCATCGCCAGCGCCGACATGCCGTTGCTCAAGGATGACTTCGAAAAGAAATACGGCATCAAGCTGACGGTCTGGCGCGGCGGCAGCGCGCAGGTCATGCAGCGTTCGATCACCGAAACCGAAGCCAGGCGCTATCAGGTCGATGCCATCCATATCGGCGCGCCGGAAATGGAGGGGCTGCATCGCGAAAAAATCCTGCAGCCGGTGAATTCGGCCGTTTTCAAGAACCTGATCGCGGACGCCGTGGCGCCGCATCGCGAATGGGCCTCGACCATGCTGACGGTCTGGGTGCAGACCTATAACACCAGCAAGGTGAAAAAGAGTGAGCTGCCGAAAAGCTACCAGGATCTGCTGGATCCGAAATGGAAAGGCCAGCTCGGCATCGAGTCCGAGGATGCCGACTGGTTCGCCGCGGTGGCCGGCAATCTGGGCGAGGCCAAAGGCGTGAAGCTGTTCCGCGATATCGCCGCGGCCAACGGCATTTCGGTGCGCAAGGGCCATACCCTGCTGCAGAACCTGGTGGCCGCCGGCGAAGTGCCGCTGGCGCTGGCGCAGTACAACTATGTGGTGACGGGCATCAAGCGCAGCGGTGCGCCGGTGGACTGGTTCGTCATCGAGCCGGCGATCGCGCGCGCCAATGCGGTGGGCATCGCCGCGCATGCGCCGCATCCGGCTTCCGCGCTGCTGTTCTACGAATATATCCTGTCGCCGGACGGCCAGAAGATATTGGCCTCGCGCGATTACGTGCCGACCAATAAAACCGTGGCGTCATCGATGAAGAACGTCAAGATCCAGATCGAAGACCCGGTCGCCACCATCGATCAGTGGGCCAAATGGAACAAGATCTACAACGATACGATGGCCGGCAAGTAGGACAAGCAAGCAATCACAGGGAGGCGCGAGGCAGGATACAAAAAAGAATGAATCTTTTCACGCTTGCTGATCCGATTATCGTATTGTTGTCATAAGCGACATCTAATATGCGGTTTCTGAACCTACGGAAAGCAGGCTACGCACCATGTCCACCCTCTCGCCCCCCGACCTGACAGCCGATCTCAAGGACGACCAGGCCGAATCGCTGCCGCTGGCATCCGGCGCGGCCGCTGCCGGTTCTTCCATCCCCGCCGGTTCCAACCTGGCCACGCGCCGCCACCAGATATTCCCGGCGCTGACTGAAGCCGAAATGACGCGCCTGCGCCGTTTCGGCGAAATCGGCCGCTGGAACGACGGCGAACTGCTGTTCGCCTCCGGCGAGGCCGGCGCCGGCATGTTCGTCATTCTGTCGGGCCGGGTGGCGATCAGCCGGGTGGCGCGCTGCGGATCGGTGGTCATCATCGAGCAGGACCCCGGCCAGTTCATCGCCGAAATCGCACAGTTGAGCGGACGTCCGGCGCTGGTGGATTGCCGCGCCATAGGGGAGGTGGAGGCGATCGTCATCAGTTCGCCGTCGCTGCGCGCGCTGGTGGTGGCCGAAGCGGAACTGGGCGAACGCATCATGCGCGCGCTGATCCTGCGCCGGGTCGAATTGATCAATAGCGGCGCCGGCCCGACGATTGTCGGCCCGGCCGGCAGTGCGGGCGTGGTGCGGCTGGCGGGCTTCCTGTCGCGCAACGGGCAGCCGCATAGCGTGCTGGATTCGAATAGCGACAGCGAAGCCTCGGCGCTGATGAAAACCTATGCCGAGCGCCCGCAGGATGCGCCGCTGGTGGTCTGCCCGGGCGGCGAAGTCTGGCGCAATCCCACGGAAGCCGAACTCGGCCGCTGCCTCGGCATGCTGCCGGAATTCGATCCGGCGGCGCTGGTGGATGTGCTGATCGTCGGCGCCGGCCCGGCCGGCCTGGCCGCGGCGGTGTATGCGGCTTCGGAAGGCTTGTCGGTGCAGGTGCTGGAAAACCATGCATTCGGCGGCCAGGCCGGCGCCAGCTCGCGGATTGAAAACTATCTGGGCTTTCCAACCGGCATTTCGGGGCAGGCGCTGGCCGGCCGCGCGTTTGTGCAGGCGCAAAAGTTCGGCGCGCAGATCGCGATCCCGGCGCCGGCCATCCGCCTGCATTGCGAATCCTATCCATTGCAGGTCGAATTGAGCGACGGCATGCGTCTCTCCGCGCGCAGCGTGCTGATTGCTTCCGGCGCGCGTTACCGCCGTCCCGACCTCGCCGATCTGGCGGACTTCGAGGGCCGTGGCGTGCATTACTGGGCCTCGCCGATCGAAGGCAAGCTATGCCACAACGAAGAAGTGATCCTGGTCGGCGGCGGCAATTCCGCGGGGCAGGCGGCTGTGTTTCTGGCCAACCATGCGGCGCGCGTGCACGTGCTGGTGCGCGGCACCGGGCTGGCGGACAGCATGTCGAGCTATCTGATCGAGCGCATCAAGGCCAATCCCAAGATCGAACTGCATACGCGCACGGAGATTGTCGGCCTGGAAGGCAGCGCCGGCAGCGAGGGATTGCAGGGCGTCCGGATACGCAACCGCGACAGCGGCAGCGAGAAGGCTTATCCGGTGCGCCGCGTATTCCTGTTTATCGGCGCCGATCCGAACACCGATTGGCTGGGCGACTGCGGCGTCGAAGTCGACGCCAAGGGCTTTATTCTGACAGGCGCCGCACTGCCGGGCGAACGCGCCGCGCAGGAAACCAGTGTGGCGGGCGTATTCGCGGCAGGCGATGTGCGGGCCGGTTCGGTCAAACGGTGCGCGGCGGCCGTAGGCGAAGGTTCTGGCGTCGTGGCGCAATTGCATGCCTATCTGGCGCGGCAGGCGGAAATGGCGCCTGCGGGTTAGCGGGCATGCAACATCCTGCAAGTGGAATGCAGGGTTGATAACAAGAAATAATCTATTGATATATTCTATCAAATAGAATAATTCTATTAATATTATCTAAAATTGAGATTTGACGTTGTCATAAAAGCACGTCATTCTTCGCTACGTTATTTCCGAATCATATCGCTGTCCCGATTAACAATTGTTAACTACATATCATGAAAACAGAAGCTTCAAAGAACAAGATCACTGTTGCAGCCCGGCTGGGTATCGGGTTTTCCTTAATATTCGTGATGATGCTGATTTTGACCGGTCTGAGTATCGTCAAGGTCAATGCCATCGAGGGCGGGCTGTCCCGTATCAGCGATGTGAATAATGTAAAGCAGCGTTATGCGATCAATTTCCGCGGCAGCGTCCATGACCGTGCGATCGCCTTGCGCGACGTCACCCTGGTGCCGGATGCCGATCTGAAGCCGGTGCTCGACACCATCAGCCGCCTGGACGCCGAATACCAGAAGTCGGCCGGTCCGCTGGACGCCATCTACGCCGGACAAAAAGCCGGCCTGAACGGCGACGAACAAGCCATCCTGGCTGAAATCAAGGGCAATGAAAGCCGCACCATGCCGATGATCAAGCACATCGTCGAAGCGCGCCAGGCCGGCAATATGGACGATGCCCGCCAGATGCTGCTGGAGAAGGCGAAACCGGCATTTACCGACTGGCTGGCAAGCATCAACAAATTCATCGATCTGGAGCAGCTCAAAAGCGAGATGGAGTCCCAGCAAGCTCGCCAGGTCGCGCATGACTTCCATGTCGTGATGCTCACGCTGTGCCTGGCGGCATTGCTGATCGGCGCGGCGGTGGCGATCGTCATCACGCGCAATATCCGCAAGGCGCTCGGCGCCGAGCCGGACGAGGTCAAGGCGCTGGCGTCGGCGGTCGATCGCGGCGAATTGTTCCACGATGTCCAGCTTCGCGACGGCGACGTCGACAGCATCATGTCGGTGCTGGCAAAAATGAGCGCCAATCTGCGCCGCACGGTTTCCGACGTGCGCGACACGGCGCACGGCGTCTCGGAGATCAGCGGGCAGATTTCGCACGGCAACCACATGCTGGCGGAACGCACGGAAGAGCAGGCCGGCGCACTGGAAAAAACCGCTTCGGCGATGGATGAACTGACTTCCGCCGTGAAACAGAACGCCGACAATGCCTTCCAGGCCAACCAGCTTGCGGTGAACGCATCGGACATCGCGGTCAAGGGCGGCACCATCGTCGGCGAAGTGGTCGACACCATGAATTCGATCAACACTTCCTCCCGCAAGATCGTCGACATCATCGGTGTCATCGACGGTATTGCTTTCCAGACCAACATCCTGGCGCTGAACGCGGCGGTGGAAGCGGCGCGCGCCGGCGAGCAGGGCCGCGGCTTCGCGGTGGTGGCTTCCGAAGTGCGCAGCCTGGCGCAGCGCAGTTCGGCTGCCGCCAAGGAAATCAAGACGCTGATCGACGATTCGGTCTCGCGCGTCGACGCGGGCACGCGCCTGGTTGAAACCGCCGGCAACACGATGGACGAAATCGTCAGCAGCGTGCGCAAGGTGACCGACATGGTGGGCGACATCACCACCGCCAGCCATGAGCAGCATCTCGGCATCGAGGAAGTCAACCGCGCGATCGCTTCGATGGATCACGTACGTCAGAAAAACATGACGCTGGTGCAGGAAGCCAGCAATGAAGTGCAGGCGCTGCAGGATCAGGCCGATCATCTGAATCAGGCTGTCGGCGTGTTCAAGATCGAGCAGTTGCAGATGATTGCCGGCGGGCGCGAGATCGACGTGACGCCGCCGCTGATGGCTTTGAAATCAGGTACCTGATGGATGCCGCCGTCGAAAGCGGCAGGCTTGCCGCCTTGCATCGGCTGGAAGTCGTCAACGGCAACACGGAAGATCTGGATACGGTCACGCGCCTGGTGGCGTCGCATTTCGATGTGCCGACTTCCTACATTTCGCTGATCGACAGCGATCGCCAGTGGCTGAAATCGCGTTTCGGCGTGGAATATGAAATCGTCGAGCGCGATGCTTCTTTCTGCACGCATACCGTGGCCGCGGCGAATCTGCTGGTGATCGAAGACACCACGCTGGATAGCCGCTTTTGCGACAATCCGCTGGTGACGGGACCGGCGCAGATACGTTTTTACGCCGGCGCGCCGCTGATCACGCCGGAAGGCTATGCAATCGGCGCGTTGTGCCTGATGGACCGCCAGCCGCGCCGGCTGGATGCGGCGCAGCGCGCGCATCTGCAGGAGCTTGCCGCATTCGTGATGTCGCATATTCTGTTGCGGCGCACGGTGGGCCGTGTCGATCCGGTCAGCGGCATGCCGAACAAATACCAACTGGCCGAAGACCTGGCCGCCTTGCAAAAGGCGGCTGCCGGCCAGCGGCGCGTATTGGCATATGTGGATATGCCGGATACTTCCAGCGCGTTTGAAATCGCCACCGTGCTCGGCGTCGCGGTCTACGACAAGCTGGTGCGCAATGTTTCGCAAAAGATCAAGGACATGGTCGACGGCGCGGCCGACGTTTATCACATCGGCGACACGCGTTTCGGCCTGCTCTCCAGGCATGGCGACACCGCCGCCTTCTGCGCGCAGCTGCGCGGCCTGGATTTGCTGGCACCGGTGGAAAGCATGAATGTGCCGATCAATCTGCTCAGTTTCGGCGGCATCCTGGATTTCGAGGTCGGCCCGGGCGTGGCGGTCGATGCGCCGCGCAAGGCCTTGTCGGCGGTGCATCAGGCCTTGATGGGCCAGCAGCGCTGGTCGGTTTACAGCGAACGGGACGACGTCAGCCACCAGCGCTCGTTCCGCCTGCTCAACGATATGCATCAGGCGGTCAAGGGCGAAGGCTTTCGCCTGATGTATCAGCCCAAACTCGACCTGCACAGCGGCGAATACAAAGGCGCCGAAGCGCTGCTGCGCTGGGATCATGCCGAGTTGGGCGCAGTGCCGCCGATGGAGTTTATTCCGCTGGTGGAAAAGACCGCGCTGATCACGCCGCTGACCGATTGGGTGATGCGCAACACGCTGGCCGAGATGCGCGGCTGGCATGCGCGCGGTTATCCGGTCAAGATCGCGATCAATTTCTCGGCGCGCAATTTCGAAGAGCCGCGCATCGCGCAACGGCTGCATGCGGCCTGCGTCGAATTCGGCATCGAACCGCGTTACGTCGAAATCGAGGCGACCGAGGGCGTCTGGATGGAAAGCCCGTCGGCGCTGCGCACCATGCATGAAATACGCGAACTCGGCATGGGCATCGCGCTCGACGATTTCGGCACCGGCTACAGCAACTTCTCTTATCTGCAGCAGTTGCCGGCGACGGTGGTGAAACTGGATCAGTCGCTGATACGCAATTTGTGCAGCAATCCGCGCGACCAGCGCATTGTGCGCGCGCTGATCACGCTGGCGAAGGGGCTGGATTACCGGGTGGTGGTGGAAGGCGTGGAAACGCGCGAGACGCTCGAAATGATCACGGAATGGGGCGCCGACGAAGCGCAAGGCTATCTGCTGGACAAGCCGCTCACGCCGCTTGATTTCGAGCGGCGTTTGATGGCCGGCGCCGCGGTGCCGGCTTAGGTTGTTCAGCCAAGGCGCCAAAAGGCGTCAGGCGGGCGCAATGGGGCGTTGTACTTCGTTCGTGTCCCCCGGCGGGCTACGCCCGCCTCCTCCTTTACCTCACTGCGCACAACACCCCATTGCGCCCGCCTGACGCCTTTTGGCGCCTTGGCTGAACGCCTGCGATACCCTTACGATACGCCGATCGCCGCCTGCGGATTCACCACCTTCGGCGGTACATGCAAGACGTGCTGCGGCTGGGCCAGCTGCATATCGTCGCCCGCAAGCTTGAAGACGCTGATCGCCTGCGCCAGATTGCCGGCCTGGGCCTGCATCGCTTCGGAAGCGGCGGCGGCTTCTTCCACCAGCGCGGCATTCTGCTGCGTGACGTTGTCCATCTGCGTAATGGCTTTGTTGACCTGCTCGATGCCGGCCGTCTGCTCCTGGCTGGCGGCGGTGATTTCGCCCATGATGTCGGTCACGCGTTTCACGCTTTCGACGATTTCGCGCATGGTCACGCCGGCCTGGTCGACCAGCTTGGCGCCGACGTCCACATTGCTGACCGAATCGTCGATCAGCACCTTGATTTCCTTGGCGGCGGCGGCCGAACGCTGGGCCAGGCTGCGTACTTCCGAGGCCACCACCGCGAAGCCGCGGCCCTGCTCGCCGGCGCGCGCCGCTTCCACCGCCGCATTCAGCGCCAGGATGTTGGTCTGGAAGGCGATGCCGTCGATGACGCCGATGATGTCGACGATCTTGCGCGCCGAGGTATTGATCGATCCCATGGTGTCGACCACCTGCGACACCACCGAGCCGCCCTTGATCGCGACTTCGGATGCCGAAATTGCGAGCTGGTTGGCCTGCCGCGCATTGTCGGCGTTCTGTTTCACGGTCGATGTCAATTCCTCCATCGAGGCCGCGGTTTCTTCGAGCGAACTGGCTTGCTGTTCGGTGCGGCTCGACAGATCCATATTGCCGCTGGCGATTTCGCCGGAAGCGGTGGCGATGGTATTGGTGCCGTTGCGCACCTCGCCCACGATTTTCACCAGGCTGTCGTTCATGTGCTTCAAAGCCTGCAGCAGCATGCCGGTTTCGTCGCCGCGGTTGACCTCGATGTTGCGGCTCAGGTCGCCGCCGGCCACGCTTTCGGCCATCTCGACCGCCTGGCTCAGCGGCACGGTGATCGAGCGTGTCAGGGTGCGCGCCAATACGGCGCCGATCAGCAGCGCCAGGCCGCCCAGCGCCAGTTGCAGGATGGTGCTTTGGCGGGACGCTTCTTCAATGGCTTTGGCGGTATTGTCGATTTCCTTGCGCTGGTAATCGAGGAAGGCTTGCAGGCTGGCGAGGTAGCGCGGCGAGATCTGCGCAAAATCGTTGTCGAAGATGCGCGTGGCTTCATCGGAATCGCCGGCGCGCTTGGCTTTCATCAATGCATCGCGCGCCTTGGTATAGGCGTTGCGGTTCTTGTTGACGGCGTCGAACAGCTTCTGTTCTTCAGGCTCCAGACCGAGCGCCGCGATGTCCTTGGCAATATTGGCGTTGCCGCCGCGCGGGTTGGATTCGACGCCTTCGTTGGCGAACATCGCTTCCAGGCTGGTATCCGAACTCTTGGCCACGGCCTTGGCGCGGGTCAGCCCGGCGACGACGCTGCGAAACCACTCCTCGGTCAGGCGCTCCTTGGTCAATGGCGTGGCCATCATGTTGCGCACCGCCGCGGAGGTACTTTGCAAATGCCAGATGCCGCCGCCGAGCATGGCCGCCAACAGCAGAAGAATAATGGCGAAGCCGCCGCCGAGCCGCACGCCGACGCGCAGGTTATTGAGTTTCATGGGAAATTCCCCTGGTGGATATTCTTATTGAATCCGATGTATTTTCTGAATGGAAATATACAGAAGTAATATCGTTTAATCCAGCGAATCCCCAGTGCAGTGTTGGCAAAATTAAGTAGGAGTACTGAGCACGTAGCGCGACAAAGTTGTCATTCTAAAAACTTTTAGCGTTTTCGGGATTTCTCTATGCCTGCCTAGCTGAAGGCAACCATGTCCATCGAGAGGATGCCGTACTCGTAACTGTCATGCAGCAATTCGGCGCGCGCCGGCGGCTGATCGCCCTCCGTGCCCCCTCTTGCAGCACCCATGGCCACGAACAGCGGCAGCAGATGTTCTTCGGTGGGGTGATTGCGTTCGCCGGACGGCGCCAGCGAACGGTAGTGCAGCAGTGCGTCGTAATCGTTGTCCTGCAGGCGTTGCTTCATCCAGCCGGCGAATTCGCTGACCCACGCGGGAACGGGCGTATCGACTTCCCTGCTGCGGAATTCATGCAGATTATGCGTCATCGAACCCGAGCCGATGATCAATACGCCTTGCGCGCGCAGGCTGCTCAAGGCGCGTCCCATGCGTTCATGCTCGGCCGGCGTGCCGCCGCGGATCAGGGCGATCTGCGCGACCGGAATGTCGGCGTCGGGATACATCAGCTTCAACGGCACCCAGGCGCCATGATCCAGTCCGCGCGTGTCGCTGCGCTTGACCGCGAAACCGGCCTTTTCCAGCAATCCGGCGGCTTGCTCCGCGGCTTCCGGCGCGCCGCCGGCCGGGTATCGGATATCGAACAGCGCCTGCGGAAAACCGCCGAAATCGTGAATGGTGTCGGGCTGCCGCGCCAGGCTGACCGCGGGCGCGCCGGCCGATTCCCAATGCGCCGAAACCATCAGGATCGCGCGCGGGCGCGGCAGGGCCTTGCCGAACTCGCTCAGAAAGCGATGCGCCGGCGTATCGGTCAGCGCCAGCATCGGCGAGCCGTGCGAAATGAAAAGCGCGGGCAGGGGAGTCGTGTTCATGATGCTTCCTGTGAATTGTCGGATTGCTATACTGTATCGCTTGGCGGCCGCGAAATAAACAGGCCGCGCGGGATTCATTGTTCCGGCAATGGTCGAATGGAACCCGATGCGGCGATCCGTATCGTTTTCAAATTAGGAAGCGTGAACGCGTTGGGTCAGTTTTGCAAATGCTGCTGCAGTTCGCCGATCGGCGTGACCGAGCAGGCTTGCTCGACCCGGTTGCGGCCCGCGTGCTTGGCCTGGTAAAGCGCTGCATCGGCATGGCCGTAGGCGGTTTCGAAATCGCCGCCCTGTTCGCTCCAGCTCACGCCGAAACTGGCGGTGACCTGGTGTTCGGGCAGGCAAAGAAATATCTTGTCGGCAATCGCGCGCCGCACCGTTTCGGCCAGGCGCATCGCCTCGGCGATGTCCATGCGCGGCAGCAGCACGGTAAATTCTTCTCCGCCGACCCGGCCGACGTCGCCATGGCCGGCCATTTCCAGCGTCGTGGTCAGCCGCGCCACCAGTTCGCGGATCACGGCGTCGCCGGCCGGATGGCCGAAGGCATCGTTGATGCGCTTGAAAAAGTCGATGTCCAGCACGATCAGCGACAACGAGCCTTGCTCCAGGTAGCGCGCGGCGCGTTCGAATACCGCGCCGCGGTTCAAGGCGCCGGTCAGGTTGTCGTGCCGCGCCTTGTAATCGAGTTCGCGGCTGAGCTGCTGCAATGTGGTGTTGGCGGAATTGAGTTCGCGCTCGGTGCGGTCGCTGCGGGCGATCAGGCGCCGCGTTTCGCGCATCAGCCGCTCATAATGCTTGATCAGATCCTCCAGCGCCGGCCGATAGCCGTCGGCCGGCAAGCCGTTGGTCGCAAGCGCCTTGTAGGCGCGCGCCAGCGCGGCTGTTTCGGCTTCGAAGAGGTCGATGTCGGTCATCAGGTTTTCACAACGCAATCGTTAAATTTCAGGTCGGGAAAGTCCTCGCGCAATTCCTGGCCGAATTCGAAGATGGTGTCGTCGTCTTCGTCGTGATACCAGAGCAGTTCGATCGTGGTGCCCGCCTTGGCCTTTTCGTTCAGCGCACCGAACAGGGCGAACAGCATCTTGGTGCTGGAGCTGTTGAAATAGGCCAGCGCCACATGCACCGTCACGGTGGCGCCGGCGGTATCTTCAAGCAGATACTCGCGCAGCACGCCGATGACGTCGCCCCAGTAGAGGGCGGCGTTTTCCGGATACGATTCGCCCTTGATCGAAAGCAGGTGCTGGTCGAAGCGGAAATCGACCTCAGGGGAACTCGCCGTTGCCGCGATAAAGAAATTTTTCATGTTTTTATTTTCAATAAATTAGGACGGTTCTGCCGCCGGCATGCCGGCATCTCAAATGGTTGCTTTCAGGAAAAACATGGAGTTGCCGTCTTCTGCCGGCGTGAAGGCGAATTCCAGCGGTTCGCTGGCGTCGCGCGCCACGGTCAGCAATCCCAGGCCCGCGCCCTTGCTGTCTTCCGGCGTTTCCGAGCGCAGCATTTCCTTGTATTCGCGTTTGATTTCATCGATGGTCAGCGTGCGCAAATGCTCCAGTTTTTCGCGCAGCCGCCCGGCCACGTCCGCCAGGATCGGATTGGCGCAATGCAGATAATAATGTTCGTCCTTGGAGGTGATGCAGACCGAGCCGTGGCGCATGGCATGTTCGGTCTGGCCGGCTTTTTCGTAAGAGTCGGCCGAATAGTGGACGATATTCTGCGCCATCTCGATGAACGACGAAAACAGCTTGCGCCGCGTCAGTCCTTCGGCGCCGACGTGTTCGACGCGCATCTTCACCGCATCGGCCATGGCGGCGATGATATTCTGCGAAAAATAGCCGACATAAAAAAAGATGACTTCGCCTGTGCCGGAGCAATGGCAAAAATCATGTAATTGTGCGCCGATCGATTTGCTTTCCATCTTTGATTCTGTTCCCTGGAGTAATTCGGTCATTCGGTGATTCGGATAATGTGTTCGGTATGTTCTACAGCGATATCAGCCGGCGCGGAAACCGAAAAAAGTCAGGTCGTCGCGCCGCCGCTGGCGTCCCTGGTATTGCTGCTGTTCCTGCATCAGCGCTTGGGCCACGGCCGGCATCGGCGCGCCGCGATGGCGCACCAGGGCGTCGCGCAGGCGCTGCTTGCCGAAAGCGATATTCTTGGCGCCGCCGATCTGGTCGATGATGCCGTCGGTGGTGGCGAATACGATAGCCCCCGGCGCCAGCTCGACAGTCCGGTTTTTCCAGACCATGTCGTGCCGCGTGTCGACATAGCCGAGGCCGGTGCGTTCGCCGTCGATGGTCTGTACCTGCTCCTGGTCCGGCGCCAGGATGAACAGCGGCATCCTGGCATTGGCGCAGGTCAGGACGCGGGTGGCGGCGTCGAACCAGAAAAAGGTCGCATCCATGCCGTCGTCCGATTCGGAGAGACGGTTATTGGCGGCGTGCTGCCCCAGCGCTTCCTTCATGCCGCGGTTGACCTCGCCCATCAACTGGGCCGGATCGCGCGGGCCGTGCCGGTTCATTGCCTGCGCCAGCGCCGACGAGGCGATCAGCGTCAGGAACGCGCCCGGCACGCCATGGCCGGTACAATCCGCGACGGCGGCGAACCAGCCTTCCGGAAAGGCTTCGAAATGATAAAAATCGCCGCCGACCAGATCGCGCGGCTCCCAGACCACGCAGGCGTCCGCCAACGTCGCGCCCATCGCTTCGCGCGAGGTGCTGAGCTTGGCGCGCTGGATCACGCTGGCGTAGTCGATGCTCTGCATGACCTGGCGGTTCTTTTCCGATTGCAGCTCGACCATCATGCGCATCAGATCCAGGCCGGAGCCGACGCCGGCGAAGCGGCCCTGCTCAACGATCACGAAACCGTCGGCCAGGCTCTTGTCGCCGGAGGCCACGGCCTGCGCGGCCAGTTCCTCGATCGGCGTTGCGGCCTCGACGATCAGCGGATCCTTGTCCATGAAGGCGATGCAGGATTTCTTTTCGTACAATTCGCGATGGTAGGGCTTCGACATCTGCGACATGAAGATATTGCGGCTGATCAGACCCATCGGATACTCGTTTTCCAGCACCGGCAGGCTGATCAGCTCGCGATGCCGGCCGAATACCTCAAGCACGGTGCCGTTGGACTGTTCGGATGTGACGGTCGGCACCGAAACAGCAAGGTCGCTGGCGGACGGTTGCTGAATAATACGGCTGATAGCCGGCATCACATGAAATTCAGTGTCCATTGCGCGCGTATTCTTGGGAAAGCGGCAATGGTAGATGACTTCTATTACGGGAGTGTGACCGGCTCGCACCTGCACCGATATGGCGCGGAAAGCGGGTTGGAAAATAGGGTTAATAACTCATATTCACACAATAAATTAGACCGCAATGTTGCGCTGCGATATATTGAATCCGTCTCCTCCAATCTCCTCCTAAAGAAATTGGATTCAGCCCGCGCCGAAAGGCCAGCGGGCTTTTTTTTGCCCGTCGATGTTAAAGTATTGCAGTATTGCAGTATTGCGCCGGCGATATTCGCCGGCGCCGCATTTGCCGTTTCCGTTTTACAGATAAGGTTGCCATGCCCGTGCCAGAACGTCCCGATACGCCCTGTGTGGCTGTCTGCTCCACCTTGTTCGACGATATTTGCCGCGGCTGCGGCCGCACGGCGGACGAGGTATCGCAGTGGGTGGTGATGTCGAAAGAACAAAAGGACCTGGTTTGGGAGCGCATCCTGGCGCAAGGCTATCCGCGCCGCCAGTCCTGAACCGGGATTGGGATAACGGCGCGGATGCGGCGCAAAAATCCGCTTTTCGATGAATTAATGTTGCTGTGCAAAAAACGCAACACCGCGTTGCCGCAGCATGCCGGTCAGGGCGATCAGCGGCAGGCCGGTCAGGGCGGTCGGATCGCTGCTCTCGATCTTTTCCAGTATGGCGATCCCCAATCCTTCATTTTTGGCGCTGCCGGCGCAATCGTAGGGCTGCTCGATGCGCAAATAGGCATCCAGCTCGGCATCCGGCAGATCGCGGAAATCGACCAGGGTGCGCACGTTTTCGGTCTGAACCGCGGGTTCGCCGCCGTTGCGGCCGTCCCACAGGCATAAGGCGGTATGGAAGATCACGCGCCGTCCGCGCATGGCCTGTAGTTGCCGCAGGGCATTTTCGTGATTGCCCGGCTTGCCGATCTGGGCGCCGTCGAGCGTGGCGACCTGGTCGGAGCCGATAATCAGCCGTCCGGGCGCGCGCAGGCCGATCGCACGGGCTTTTTCCACCGCCAGCCGCATGGCGGTGGCTTCCGGCGTTTCCCCGGGCCGGGCGGTTTCGTCGATATCGGGCGTCATGACCTCGAAGGGCAGCCCCAGCCGCGACAGCAATTCGCGGCGGTATGGGGAGCTGGAGCCCAGGATCAGGGCGGGAGGGGCGGAGGAGGATGCGGGCAGGGGCTTGCCGGACGGGATTGGCATATTGTCTTATTTTGGTCGATGCGGTCAAAAAAGTATCGTAACACTTTGACGGATAAGGGAAAACACTGCTATTATCGCCGGTTTTACAGATTCCATCGGCATGAATCCTTTCCTGATCGACGCGTTTAAATTCAGCAAGCTGTCGGAACGCCTCGAAGGTGAAACGCCGGTCGCCGAGATGCCGCGCGTGGCGGAAGTCGCACAGGACAAGCAAGGGGTCATTGCATGGTCCCTGCAGGGCGGGCAGCATCGGCTGGGGTATCCGCAACTGACGCTGAAGGTGGCCGGTGCGATCACTCTGCTGTGCCAGCGTTGCCTGACGCCGATGCGCGTGGATATCGATTCGGCATCGGTATTGGTGCTGGCCAGGGATGAAGCCCGCGCCGATGAAATAGAAGCGCAGCTGGAGGACGACGAAATCGACGTCATTCCGGTGCCGGAAGAATTGAATTTGCGTGATTTGGTCGAGGACGAGGCATTATTGTCGCTGCCCTTCGCGCCGAAGCACGAAGTGTGTCCGGATCAGCCGGAAGCGGCTGAGCCGGCGAAAAGCGAGAAGCCCTCGCCGTTTGCGGTATTGAAAAATCTGAAGTGACGATGTTTTGCGCTGCAGGATGCGTTTCCGGGCAGTTGAGGCGCCGCCGGAGTGCAAGCGCATCGTTATTTCTTCTTTAGCCAGTTTTATGCTGGGTATGTTAATATTTCGGAATTGAGAATTAGGAGTTGTCATGGCTGTTCAACAAAACAAAAAAACCCCTTCGAAGCGCGGCATGCATCGCGCCCACGATTTCCTGGTCGCGCCGCCGCTGGCTATCGAACCGACAACCGGTGAGACGCATCTGCGTCATCACATCAGCCCTAACGGTTTTTACCGTGGGCGCAAGGTTCTCAAGACCAAGAACGACGAGTAATAAATTGTTGTTTTCGATAAAAGCGGCGCAGTAACTATTCGGTTTGCGTCGCTTTTTATATGCCTGAAAACAATGTCATTTTGAATCGCGCCCAATCTGGCCCGGCAAGCGGGTTGGCGGCAGGCCCTGAATCAAGATAATGACAATAAAAATCTCTATCGACTGCATGGGTGGCGATCACGGCCCGTCCGTCACCATTCCTGCCGCCATTTCATTCGTCAAGCGCGAGCCTGACGCTGAATTGATTCTGGTCGGCCAGGAAGCCGTCATTCAATCGGTACTCAAGAAGCACAAGGCGGCGGATCACCCGCGCCTGTCGGTCCGGCATGCCTCCGAAGTCGTCACCATGGACGACTCGATCGAGGTGGCATTGCGCCGCAAAAAAGATTCTTCGATGCGCGTGGCGGTCACGCTGGTAAAGGAAAATGCGGTGCAGGCCGCGGTTTCCGCCGGCAATACCGGCGCCCTGATGGCAGTTTCGCGCTATGTGCTGAAAACCATTCCCGGCGTCGATCGTCCCGCCATCTGCACCATCCTCCCCAACCAGAACGACGGACCGACCTATATGCTCGATCTGGGCGCCAATGTCGATTGCGAACCGCAGCATCTGCAACAGTTTGCGTTGATGGGTTCGGCGCTGGTTTCCGCGATGGAAGGCAAGCCGCGGCCCACGGTCGGCCTGCTCAATATCGGCGAGGAAGACATCAAGGGCAACGATCTGGTCAAGCATACCGCCGAGCTGCTGCGCGCGGAACATGAAAAAGGCGTCCTGAATTTCTACGGCAACGTCGAAGGCAACGATATCTTCGAAGGCACCACCGATCTCGTCGTATGCGACGGCTTCGTCGGCAATGTGACCCTGAAAGCCTCCGAGGGCCTGGGCCGTTTCGTCAAGAGCGTGCTGACCACCGAATTCAAAAAGGGCTGGCTCAACATGCTGGGCGCCCTGATCGCCTACGGCGCGATCAAGGCGCTGTCGCGGCGGCTCAATCCGTCGCGCTATAACGGCGCCAGCCTGCTGGGTTTGCGCGGCCTGGTCTTCAAAAGCCATGGCGGCGCCGACATGTACGCATTCGAATGGGCGATCCAGCGCGCCTACGATGCCGCCAAATACGATGTGCTGTCGCGCATCAAGGTCACCATCGACAAACTTATTCCATCCGCGCCGACGGCAGCCGATCCGGCCGATGCCGCCGATCTGCCGGCGGCCGCGGCAACATCCGCGGGCGTGAGCGCAGGCGCTGCTTCCGCCGCGGCCCCGGTTATTTCCGCTGCCGATTAATACAACGCATCATTATTCAATCAAGCGATGACTCTTTATAGCAAAATTGCAGGCACCGGCAGCTATCTGCCGCCGAAACGCATTACCAACGATCAACTGGCGGCACAGCTCGCGCAGAACAATATCGAAACCAGCGACGAATGGATCGTTACGCGCAGCGGCATCTCCGCGCGCCATTTCGCCGAGGCCGACGTGCTGTCGAGCGATCTGGCCACCATTGCATCGAAGCGCGCACTGGAAGCGGCCGGCTTGCAGCCGAACGATATCGATCTGATCATCGTCGCCACCTCCACGCCCGACCACCTGGGCGGTTTCCCGAGCACTGCCTGCGTGGTGCAGCGCAAACTCGAAATCGTCAACGGCTGCGCCGCGCTCGATGTGCAGGCGGTCTGCAGCGGCTTCGTCTACGCATTGGCGGTGGCCGACAATTTCATCAAGTCCGGCGCCCACAAAAACGTGCTGGTGATCGGCGCCGAAGTCTTTTCCCGCATTCTGGATTTCCAGGACCGCACTACCTGCGTGCTGTTCGGCGACGGCGCCGGCGCGGTGGTGCTGAAGGCATCCGCGCAGCCAGGCATCCTGGCCAGCAAGCTGCATGCCGACGGCAGGCATGGCAGTATCCTCTGCATGCCGAACGGCCCTGCCGACGGCATCGTGCGCGACGCCTTCCTCTATATGGACGGCCAGGCGGTATTCAAGCTGGCGGTTTCGCTGCTGGAAAAGGTGGCCGGCGAAGTGCTGGACGCGGCGGGCCTCGGCAGTGACGCAATCGATTGGCTGGTGCCGCACCAGGCGAATATTCGCATCATGCAAAGCACCGCCAAAAAATTGAAACTGCCGCTGGATAAAATGATCGTAACGGTCGACCAGCACGGCAACACGTCGGCGGCGTCGATTCCGCTGGCGCTGGACCATGCGGTGCGAGACGGCCGCATCAAGCCCGGCCATACCGTGATGATGGAAGCGGTCGGCGGCGGCTTCACCTGGGGCGCGGTATTGGCGCGGATGTAACTACAATAAAAATCATTTACAGCATCAGCTATTCATATGACTAAATTCGCATTTGTTTTTCCGGGCCAGGGTTCGCAGGCAATCGGCATGCTGAACGGCTTTGCCGACAACGCCGTCGTGCGCGACACCGTGGCCGAAGCGTCCGATGTATTGCAGTTCGATCTGGCCAAACTGATTGCCGAAGGGCCGAAGGAAGCGCTCGACCTGACCACCAATACGCAGCCCGTGATGCTGACGGCGGCCGTGGCCACCTATCGCGCGTGGCTGGCGGCGGGCGGCAAGGCGCCGACGCTGGTTGCCGGGCACAGCCTGGGCGAATATTCGGCGCTGGTTGCCGCCGGCGTGGTGAGTTTCCGCGATGCGTTGCCGCTGGTGCGTTTCCGCGCGCAGGCGATGCAGGAAGCCGTGCCCGTCGGGCAGGGCGGCATGGCGGCCATTCTCGGCCTGTCGGACCAGGACGTGCGCGATGTCTGCGCCGAATCGGCGCAGGGCGAAGTGGTCGAAGCGGTCAATTTCAATGCGCCGGCGCAAGTCGTCATCGCCGGCCACAAGGATGCCGTGCAGCGCGCCTGCGAAGCCGCCAAGGCCAAGGGCGCCAAACGTGCGCTGGTGCTGCCGGTGTCCGCGCCTTTCCATTCTTCCCTGCTGCGTCCGGCGTCGGACCGTTTGCGCGCCTACATGAACGACGTCGTCTTCAACGCGCCGACCCTGACGCTGATCAATAATGTCGACGTCGCGGTGCAGGACGATCCCGCCGCGATCAAGGATGCGCTGGTGCGCCAGGCCGCGAGCGCCGTGCGCTGGGTCGAAACGGTGCAGAAAATGGCCGGCGAAGGCGTGACGCACCTCGTCGAATGCGGTCCCGGCAAAGTACTGGCCGGACTGACCAAACGGATTAATGCGGACCTGACCGGCGAAGCCATCGTCGACCAGGCGTCCCTGGATAAAATAATGGAGCTGCTGGCATGACGAACAATTCCTTGCAAGGCCAGGTCGCACTGGTTACCGGCGCATCGCGCGGCATCGGCCGCTCCATCGCGGCCGCACTGATCGCGCACGGCGCGCGCGTGGTCGGCACCGCGACATCGCAGCAGGGCGCGGAATCCATTACCGCCTATCTTGAAGAGTTGTCGCCCGGCAACGGGCGCGGCGAAGTGTTGAACGTCAACGATGCCGCCGCCTGCGGCGCGATCATCGATACCGTGCAAAAGGAATACGGCGCGATCTCGATCCTGGTCAACAATGCCGGCATCACCCAGGACCAGCTGGCCATGCGCATGAAGGACGAGGAATGGGACAGCGTGATCGCGACCAACCTGACCGCGGTGGGACGGCTGTCGCGCGGCGTGCTGCGCGGCATGATGAAAGCCAGGCAGGGCCGCATCATCAATATCACCTCGGTGGTCGGCGCCGCCGGCAATCCGGGCCAGATGAACTATGCGGCGGCCAAGGCCGGCGTGGCGGGCATGAGCCGCGCGCTGGCGCGCGAAATCGGCAGCCGCAACATCACGGTCAATTGCGTGGCGCCGGGCTTCATCGATACCGACATGACCAAATCGCTGGGCGAACAGCAAACCGCCGCGCTGCTGCAGCAAATTCCGCTCGGCCGGCTGGGCGCGCCGGAAGACGTGGCGGCCGCGGTATTGTTTTTGGCTTCGTCACAAGCCGGTTACATTACCGGTACAACATTGCATGTGAACGGCGGGATGTACATGGGTTAAATCCCGGTCCGGCGCCGGGCGATTGCCGATATTGCGGCGGCAGTCGCTAAAAGTAAATTTTCAACGCGCAAATCTGCTAAAATGCGCGCACTTTCTGTAACCGATCCAACTGGAGGTATGACAATGTCCGATATCGAACAACGTGTTAAAAAAATCGTTGCTGAACAACTTGGTGTTGCCGAGGCAGACGTCAAAATCGAATCGTCGTTCGTTAACGATTTGGGCGCCGACTCTCTCGACACCGTCGAACTGGTGATGGCCCTCGAAGATGAATTCGAAATGGAAATCCCGGACGAAGAAGCCGAAAAAATCACTACAGTGCAGCAGGCGATCGATTACGCCAAGGCACACCTGAAGGCTTGAATCTGTTGAACGACTCTAGGAGAACTGCTTGAGCCGCTCACGTGAACGCCGGGTAGTCATTACCGGTCTGGGTTGTGTTTCACCCGTCGGCAACACCGTTGCCGATGCCTGGGCAGCCATTCTTGCAGGCACCTCCGGCATCGCTACCATCACCAAATTCGACGCTTCGAACTTTTCGACCCGGTTCGCCGGCGAAGTAAAAGGTTTCAATGTCGAAGATTACATGCCTGCCAAGGAAGCCCGCCACATGGATACCTTTATCCATTACGGCATGGCGGCCGGGATGCAGGCAATTCGGGATAGCGGCCTGGTCGAAAAGACGCTTGTCGAGGGGATGCCTGTCGAGCATCTTGTCAATGAAAAAGACGCGGATCGCATCGGCGTCATTATCGGTTCCGGCATCGGCGGCTTGCCGCTGATCGAGGAAACCCATGCAGAACTCACCAATCGCGGCCCGCGGCGCATCAGCCCATTCTTCATTCCGGCCTCGATCATCAATATGATTTCCGGCAATCTGTCGATCAAGTACGGCCTGAAAGGGCCGAACCTGGCGATCGTGACTGCCTGCACCACCGGTTTGCATTGTATCGGCTCGGCCGGCCGCATGATCATGTACGGCGATGCCGACGTGATGATCGCGGGCGGCGCCGAAGCCAGCATTTCGCCGCTGGGCGTGGGCGGGTTCGCTTCGGCGCGCGCGCTGTCGTCGCGCAACGACGATCCCGCGGCGGCATCCCGTCCGTGGGACAAGGATCGCGACGGCTTCGTTCTCGGCGAAGGCGCCGGCGTGCTGGTCCTGGAAGAATACGAACACGCCAAGGCGCGCGGCGCCAAGATCTATGCCGAACTGGTCGGTTTCGGCATGAGCGGCGACGCCTATCACATGACCGCGCCGAATCTGGACGGTCCGCGCCGCTGCGTGCTGTCGGCCTTGAAGGACGCCGGCGTGAATCCGGATGAAGTCGATTATCTGAATGCGCACGGCACGTCGACGCCGCTGGGCGACCAGAACGAAAGCGATGCCATCAAGGCGGCTTTCGGCGACCATGCCAAAAAGCTGGTGGTCAATTCGACCAAGTCGATGACCGGCCATCTGCTGGGCGGCGCCGGTGGCCTGGAATCCGTCTTCACGGTGCTGGCGCTGCATAACCAGGTTTCACCGCCTACCATCAATCTCGACAATCAGGATCCGCTCTGCGACCTCGATTACTGCGCCAATACCGCGCGGGACATGAAAATCGACTATGCAGTGAAGAATTCCTTCGGTTTTGGCGGCACCAACGGCACGCTGGTGTTTAAAAAATTGGCCTGATTCCTATCTTGATGATGGTGGATTGATCAAAGGCATCGAATCATGTCGATCGCGGTATCGGTGGAATCGGAACTTTCGATGGGGCGGATGTTGTTAATGGCAATTGTGCCGATCGCTTTGATAGCGGCCGGCACAATTGCTTTTTTGCAATTTTTTGGCATATTCAACGCGATGGCGGCTGGCATCGGGTGCGTCGGCATTGTTGGATTGGCATTGTCGGCCTGGCGGCTGCAGGCGGTAATACCGGCCGCCGCCGGCGGGAAAATCAGGCTGATCATTGCCGGAAATGGCGAAATCGGTATGATGCGCCATGGAAAAAAACACTTTCCTGCCGGGAATGAGGTTGAAATCGTGCAAATGATGCAGGGATCGACCCTATGGCCATTCTTTATTCTGTTACGCTTACGCCAACAAAATAAAAATACGATAATCGTGCCGTTTTTTTGGGGAAGTCTTTCACCGCAGCTTTTTCGCCGGCTTTCGATTGCCTGCCGATGGATTGCTGCGCGAAACGATGTTTCGCAGTCGGCTCATCAGGCCGATTCCCGGTAAAAACGGCTTATTACGCGAATTATTCGCAGTTATGGCTCCCTGGAGCCGTAGAAAATAATAAAGGAACGGTTCTTGTCCACAGAACGCGAAATTGATCAGCTTTTAGTCGAACGGGTTCAGCGCGGCGATAAAAAAGCGTTTGAACTGTTGGTGATCAAATACCAGAGAAAATTGATGCGGCTGGTGCTGCGGCTCGTGCGCGACCAGGCCGAAGCCGAGGATGTCGTGCAGGAAGCCTTCATCAAGGCTTACCGCGCCTTGCCAAAATTCCGGGGCGATTCGGCCTTTTATACCTGGCTTTACCGCATCGGAATCAATACCGCCAAGAACTATTTGGTAACAATGGGGCGGCGTGCGCCTACATCAACTGAAGCAGATGCGGAAGAAGCTGAAACTTTTGACGACGGAGAGCAACTAAGGGATATCAATACCCCGGAATCGATGTTGGCGACTAAGCAGATAGCGCAAACGGTGAATCTGGCTATGGATGCTCTTCCTGACGAATTGCGCATGGCTATAACGCTTCGAGAGATCGAAGGGCTTAGCTATGACGAGATTGCCGAGGCGATGGGCTGTCCTATTGGCACTGTACGCAGCCGCATCTTCCGCGCACGAGAGGCCATAGCTGATAAATTGAGGCCGTTACTGGGAACGGCCATAGATAAACGCTGGTAACTTTTGCAATTGGGAAGAAAGGAACGAGGCTTTAAGCCATGGACACCAAAGAATTGAGTATGGAACAAATTTCGGCCTTTGCCGATGGGGAACTGTCGGACGCGCAGGCCGAGGTTGTGCTGGCCGCGCTGCGCACAGAGCAGGGGCTGGCTGCATGGAATGCCTATCATCTGATTGGCGATGCCGCGCGCTCGGACGAGACCGCCGTGGCGATGAGTCCGGATTTCTTTTCGAAATTTTCGGCCCGCCTGGAAGCTGAACCGACGATTATTGCGCCTGTCCACGCCGATCAGGCTGAACAGCGCCGCGCCGCGAAATCGAGCACTGTGCGCCGTTTTGCGATTCCCGCAGTGGCTTTGACGCTGGCTGCCGCGATTGTCTTCATGCTGCAGCCGCAGCCCGCCGCCGTGGTTGCGACCGCAACGCCTGCTCCGGCCGCCGCGACCGGCGTGCCCGCCGAGACCGTGGCTGCCGCGCCTGCCGCTTCAACCGGTCCTGCAGTGGCGACCCTGGTACAGGATGGCGAAGTCGTGCGCGATCCGAAGATCGACAAGTTCCTCGGCAAGCATGATGGCTTTACCCCGCAGCAAGGCAGTGAACAGTACAGCCGCTCCGCCGCGTTCAAGGTTGACGCGGATAAATAAGTTTTTGCGCCGGGTCCTTCGGAGTCCGGCGCCTTTCTCATGGCGCATGCTGAGCGGGCATTTTTGTTTCAGCATGTATCGCCACTTCCGCCGGTTTCTTTCTTCAGCCCCGCCATTTCCGGCCCGATGCGTTTAGAATCGTGGCCTTCATGTTTTACAATTCCACATACTTTCGGTTTATATCTTTACGCTTATTTTCACGCGGTCGGCGGGATACGGGTGATTATGCCATTGTGATTCGGGAGCCCATCCCTATATCCTATCTGCGCGATTTACGCATTGCGATTGCAAACTTCAATAATAGATGGACGAGCTTATGAAAATGACCTTACGCTTTACCACTTTATGCTTGTCGGCGCTGCTGAGCGGCGCCGCTTTGGCGCCATACAGCCTGGCGCAGGCAGCGCCGGCGGGCGCCCTGATCAATCTGCCGGACTTTGCTGACATTGTCGAAAAAACAGGTCCGGCGGTGGTAAATATCCGTACCACGGAGCGCGTGAAGTCGGATCCGGCGCAATCGGCGCAGGGCGATGAGGAAATGCAGGAATTTTTCCGCCGTTTCTTCGGCGTGCCGATGCCGCAGCAGCCGACCCCGTCTCCGCGCCGCCGTGCGCCGGCGCAACCGCAATCGCAGGAAGAAGTGCCGCGCGGCGTGGGCTCCGGCTTCATTACCTCGCCGGACGGCTACATCATGACCAATGCGCATGTGGTCGAAGGCGCCAGCGAAGTCTATGTCACCCTGACCGACAAGCGTGAATTCAAGGCCAAGATCATCGGCAGCGACAAGCGCACCGACGTTGCGCTGATCAAGATCGAAGGCGGTAATCTGCCGCGCCTGACCATCGGCGATTCCGACAAGATCCGCGCCGGCGAATGGGTATTGGCGATCGGTTCGCCGTTCGGGCTCGACAATACCGTCACCGCCGGCATCGTTTCGGCCAAGGCGCGCGATACCGGCGATTATCTGCCGCTGATCCAGACCGACGTGGCCGTCAATCCAGGCAATTCGGGCGGCCCGCTGATCAACCTGAAGGGCGAAGTGGTCGGCATCAACTCGCAGATCTATAGCCGTTCCGGCGGTTTCATGGGTATTTCGTTCGCCGTGCCGATCGATGAAGCGCTGCGTGTGGCCGACCAGCTCAAGGCGGGCGGACGCGTGACGCGCGGCCGCATCGGCGTCCAGATCGGCGAAGTGACCAAGGAAGTCGCCGAATCGCTGGGCCTGCCCAAGGCGCAGGGGGCCTCGGTCTCCAGCGTGGAAGTTGCCAGCCCGGCCGAAAAAGCAGGGATCAAGGCCGGCGATATCATTCAGAAATTCAATGGCGTGGTCATTGACCGTCCCAACGATCTGCCGCGCATGGTCGGCAGCATCAAGCCGGGCACGAAGGCAACGGTGACCATCTGGCGCAAAGGCGCAAGCCGCGACATAACGCTGACCGTGGCGGAAGTCGAGCCGGACAAGGTCGCCAAGGCCGACGATAGCGGCGGTTCCAAGCTGGAACCGAGCGCGAATGCATTGGGGCTGGCGGTCAGCGACCTGACGGATGCGCAGAAAAAGGAACTGAAAGTCGATGGCGGCGTTCTGGTTGAATCGGCCGAAGGCAATGCCGCGCGCGTCGGCATCCGTCCGGGCGATACGATTCAGCGCCTGAACAATACCGATATCCGCGACGCCAAGCAGTTCAACGGCCTGGTGGCCAAGCTCGATCCGAAGAAAATGGCGGTGGTGCTGGTGCGCCGCGGCGATTCGTCCCAGTTCGTGCCGTTGCGGCCAACCGGTTCGAACTGATCGATCTCAAGCCGAGGCTGCAAACTTTCCCAGGTTTGCAGCCTTTTTCTTTTACCGTTCGTCTTTCCTCTGTATTTGGCCTCGACCATGCCGCGCTATCGGTTCACCATCTATTCCCGCTCCTATTGCCATTTATGCGACGACATGCGCGATGCATTGGCAGCGGCCATGGATGAGGCGAGGGGCCTGGCGCCCGCCGATGTTGGCGAATATGCAATAAAAATGGTCGATATCGACGCCGAACCGGCCTTGCTGGCGCAATACGATGAACTGGTGCCGGTATTGCTTGCCGGAAAGAATGATGGGCAGATGGTGCAACTTTGCCATTATTTCCTTGATCGTGAGCGATTGTCGGCGTTTTTGGCGGTTTGAGCCACGTTTGAGTCATTTTCGAGTCGCTTTGCCCGGCGGGAGCGGTATGCCGGAAGCAGGGCATGGCCCTTATTTGACGGGCTTTTTAGGGCGGAATCCGGTAAAATGCGGCATCGAATAATCTGCAGAACTTCATTACGGACAGGCGCCCGCCTGGGGTAATTACCCCCGCTCGGAGCGCCTTTTTTGTGATCGCGTTTTGCAAACAGCCCTTAATGAAAAACATACGCAACTTCTCCATCATCGCGCACATCGACCACGGTAAATCGACGCTGGCCGACCGCATCATCCAGCTTTGCGGCGGCCTGTCCAATCGCGAAATGGAAGCGCAGGTGCTGGATTCGATGGATATCGAACGCGAACGCGGTATTACCATCAAGGCGCAGACCGCCGCGCTGTCATACAAGGCGCAGGACGGCGAGGTCTACAACCTGAACCTGATCGATACGCCGGGCCACGTGGACTTCAGCTACGAAGTCAGCCGTTCGCTGTCCGCTTGCGAAGGCGCGCTGCTGGTGGTGGACGCATCGCAGGGCGTCGAAGCGCAAACGGTCGCCAATTGCTATACGGCGCTGGACCTCGGCGTCGAAGTGGTGCCAGTGCTGAACAAGATCGATCTGCCCTCGGCCGATCCGGACAACGCCATTTCCGAAATCGAAGACGTGATCGGGATCGACGCTTCCGATGCCGTGCATTGCTCGGCCAAGACCGGTCTCGGCGTGATGGAAGTGCTGGAAGCGCTGATCGCCAAGGTGCCGCCGCCGAGCGGCGACGCCGATGCGCCGCTGCAGGCCCTGATCGTCGATTCCTGGTTCGACAACTATGTCGGCGTCGTGATGCTGGTCCGGATCATCAACGGCACGCTGCGTCCGAAGGACAAGATCATGCTGATGGCCAGCGGCACCCAGCACCTGACTGAAAGCGTCGGCGTGTTCACGCCAAAATCGCAAAGCCGCGAATCGTTGTCGGCCGGCCAGGTCGGATTCGTCATCGCCGGCATCAAGGAATTGAAGGCCGCCAAGGTCGGCGATACCGTCACCCTGGCCGGCCGGCCGGCCGCGGCCGCGCTGCCCGGCTTCAAGGAAGTCCAGCCGCAGGTTTTCGCGGGCCTGTTCCCGGTCGAAGCCAATCAGTACGACGCCCTGCGCGACTCTCTCGAAAAACTCAAGCTCAACGACGCCGCGCTGCAATACGAGCCGGAAGTGTCGCAGGCGCTGGGTTTCGGCTTCCGCTGCGGCTTCCTCGGCCTGCTGCATATGGAAATCGTCCAGGAGCGGCTGGAGCGCGAATTCGACATGGACCTGATCACCACCGCGCCGACCGTGATCTACGAAGTCGTGATGCGGGACGGCACCATTTTGATGGTGGACAATCCGTCGAAGATGCCGGAAACGGTCAAGATCGAGGAAATCCGCGAGCCGATCGTCACGGTCAATCTGTACATGCCGCAGGAATACGTGGGCGCCGTGATTACGCTGTGCACCTCCAAGCGCGGCATGCAGACCAATATGAGCTATCACGGCAAGCAGGTTCAGCTGACCTACGAAATTCCAATGGCCGAAGTGGTGCTGGATTTCTTCGACAAGCTGAAATCCACCTCGCGCGGCTATGCCTCGATGGATTACGAATTCAAGGAATACCGCCAGGCCGACGTGGTCAAGGTGGACATGCTGATCAACAGCGAAAAGGTGGATGCGCTGGCGATCATCGTCCATCGCGCCAACAGCCAGTACCGCGGCCGCGCCGTTGCCGCCAAGATGCGGGAACTGATTCCGCGCCAGATGTTCGACGTCGCGATCCAGGCCGCCATCGGCGTGAACATCATCTCGCGCGAAAACGTCAAGGCATTGCGCAAGAACGTACTGGCCAAGTGCTACGGCGGCGATATCAGCCGCAAGCGCAAACTGCTGGAAAAACAGAAAGCCGGTAAAAAACGCATGAAGCAGGTCGGTTCTGTCGAGATACCTCAAGAAGCATTCCTGGCAATTTTACAAGTGGACGAAAAATGAACCTGCAGGCTCTCTTAAGCAATTTCGCGTTGATCTTATTCGTGCTGATGGTAATTACCGGCGCGATCTGGTTCTTCGACCGTTTTTATCTGGCCAGGCAGCGCCGCGCCAACGCGGATCGCGCGCTGGCCGAATTCGATGCGCGCAACGCCGCGCTGGCCGGGCAAGGCGTGCAACCGGACTACCAGACCCGCGCCAGCATTGAGGCCGGGCTGATGAAGCAGCCGGTCTGGATCGAATATTCGGGCAGTTTCTTCCCGGTGATCGCACTGGTGTTTTTCCTGCGCTCGTTCCTGTACGAACCGTTCAAGATTCCATCCAGCTCGATGGTGCCGACCCTGATGATCGGCGATCTGATCCTGGTCAACAAATTCGACTATGGCATCCGGCTGCCCATCGTCAACAAGAAAATCATCGATGTCGGCACGCCGCAGCGCGGTGACGTCATGGTGTTCCGCTTCCCGGAAGATACTTCGGTGGACTACATTAAACGCGTAGTTGGTGTGCCGGGCGATAAAATAGTGTATAAAAACAAGAGGTTAAGCGTGAATGGCGAAGCGCTGTCTTATCAGGCGCTGCCGGACTTCCTGGACGAGCAGACACTCAGCTATTCCGGACAGCTGCAGGAAACCCTGGGCGGCGTGGCGCATCGAATCCTGAACGACCAGCGCGCGCCGACCTATGTGCAGAATCCGCATAACTTCCCGCACCGCGAGCTGTGTTCGTATGACATCGAAGGTTTCAGCTGCACTGTTCCCGAAGGGCAATATTTCATGATGGGCGATAATCGGGACAACAGCCTGGACAGCCGCTACTGGGGGTTTGTCCCGGATGAAAATATTGTCGGAAAGGCATTTTTTGTGTGGATGAACTTCGGCGATCTGAAGCGCATCGGCAATTTTAAATAAGTATCCGCATCAGGCAGTGGCACGGGGGAGTACCTACTTGTGCAGGACGGCGTAAGATGCCGGACAAGGAGCAGCGACATACATGGATCCATTATTGCAAAATCGGCTAGGCCACACGTTCAAGGATGCCAATCTGCTGCAGCAAGCCCTGACGCATCGTAGCCATAGTAGTTTGCATAACGAACGCCTGGAATTCCTGGGCGATTCGATCCTCAACTGCGTGGTCGCATCGCTGCTGTTCGAACGCTACCGCACCATCGACGAAGGCGATCTGTCGCGCCTGCGGGCCAATCTGGTCAAGCAGCAGTCGCTGTATGAAATTGCGCAGCGGCTGGAATTGTCGCAGTTCCTGCGGCTGGGCGAAGGCGAATTGAAATCCGGCGGATTCCGCCGGCCGTCGATTCTGGCCGATACGCTGGAAGCGCTGTTCGGCGCGATTTTCCTGGATGCCGGCTTCAATGCCGCCTGCGACGTGATTCGCGCGCTGTACATCCCGATTCTCGATACGGTCGATCCCAAAACGCTGGGCAAGGACGCCAAGACCCTGCTGCAGGAATATCTGCAAGGTAAAAAGATCCCGCTGCCGCAATACAACGTGGTCGCCACGCATGGCGCGGCGCATAGCCAGGAATTTGAAATCGAATGCCTGGTGCCGAAGCTGGAAATCCAGGTCTTCGGCACCGGCGGCAGCCGCCGCGCGGGCGAACAGGCCGCGGCCAAGCTTGCATTGGAAGCAGTGCAGGCGGCCTTGGTAAAAACGCCGGCATCCGCGCGCAAGCCGCGTCCCCGTACCGCGCAGCTTAAATTGGCCGGCATCGCCACCATCCAGCCGGATCCCGCCGCCGAGGCTGTGGCCGTCAATGCCGTAGCGGCGAGCCCGGCGGCGCCGAAGACGGCAACGGCGAAAGCCGACAAGTCGGAAAAATCCGAGAAACAAGAGAAGACCGACAAAAATCCGGCCTTGTCGCCGACCACCCACAAATCGAAAAGCGCATGACAGAATCCACCGCCAGCCCAGAGTCCGACTATCGTTGCGGCTACATCGCGATCATCGGACGTCCCAACGTTGGCAAATCGACTCTGATGAATGCGCTGATCGGCGCCAAGATCAGCATCACTTCGCGCAAGGCGCAAACCACGCGCCACCGGATTACCGGCATCCAGACCATCGACAACACGCAATTCGTGTATGTCGACACGCCCGGCTTCCAGACCCGCCACAGCAATGCCCTGAACAAGACCCTGAACCGCACCGTAACCAATACCCTGATGGCTTCCGACGTCGTTCTGTACGTGGTCGAGGCAGGCACGTTCACCGATGCCGACAAGGAGGTCATGAACCTGCTGCCGAAGAACGTGCCGGCGATCCTGGTCATCAACAAATCCGATCGCGTCAAGGACAAGGCCGTCCTGATGCCGTTCGCGCAGAAACTGGCCGCGCAGCACGATTTCGCGACCGTGGTGCCGGTCTCGGCCCAGCAGGCGTTTCAGCTGGACAGCCTGCAGCAGGAAATCGCGAAGCTGCTGCCGCACAATCCGCCGATGTTCGACGCCGACGACGTCACCGACCGCAGCGAAACTTTCCTGGCCTCCGAAATCGTGCGCGAAAAACTGTTCCGCTTCGTCGGCGACGAGCTGCCGTACACCAGCACCGTGATGATCGAAAAGTTCGAGCAGGAAGGCGATCTGCGCCGCATCTTCGCTGCCATCCTGGTCGAGCGCGATACGCACAAGGCGATGGTGATCGGCAACAAGGGCGCGCGCCTGAAAGAAATCTCGACCCAGTCGCGGCTGGATATGGAACGCCTGTTCGGCGGTCCCGTCTACCTGGAAATCTTCGTCAAGGTCAAATCGGGCTGGGCCGACAATGAAATCGGGCTGCGCGCGTACGGCTACGAATAAGGCATCGTTCACCTTTCTCCATGGCCGATTCCAGCGCCCGCAGCCGTACCGCCAATGTCAATTCGCGCATCGTCGCCCAGCCGGGCTTCGTCCTGCATAGCTATCCCTACAAGGAAACCAGCCTGATCATCGATCTGCTGTCGCGCGACCACGGCCGCATCGCGCTGGTCGCCAAGGGCGCCAAGCGGCCGCATTCGAAGCTGCGCGGCGTGCTGCAAACCTTCCAGCCCTTGTCGGTAAACTGGACCGGCAAAGCGGAAGTGCGCACGCTGACGGCGGCCGAATGGGTCGGCGGGCTGCTGCCGCTGGAAAAATCGGCGCTGCTGTGCGGTTTCTATCTGAACGAATTGCTGGTCAAATTGCTGGCCCGAGACGATCCGCATCCGGAATTGTTCGATCACTACGTGGCGACGCTGAATCAGCTCGCGCACGGCGAATCGCCGCCGATCGTATTGCGCCAGTTCGAGCGCGCGCTGCTGAAAGCCAGCGGCGTCGCCGCCGACCTCGCGCACTGCACCGCCGGCGGCGGCCTGGTCGAGGCCGACCGCATCTATGTGGTCGATCCCGAACGCGGCACCCGTCCCGCGCTGGCGGCCGATGTCTGGCCGCGCATCAACGGCCAAACCTTGCTCGACATGGAGCGCGAAGATTACAGCGACAGCACCACCCAGACCCAGAGCAAATTCCTGATGCGCTTTCTGCTGGCCCATTATCTCGGCGGCGTGCAGTTGAATACACGGCAGATACTGATCGATTTGATGCAATTGTGATGCCGCTTTGCGATAACATCGAATAATCCTGACAATTTATTGCGTTCCATTATGAGTTATCTACAACCCGCGGGCCCCGGCATCGAACTCGGCATCAATATCGATCATGTGGCGACCGTGCGCAATGCGCGCGGCACCGTCTATCCGGATCCGCTGCGGGCCGCGCTGGAAGCCGAGCAGGCCGGCGCCGACGCCATCACCCTGCATTTGCGCGAAGACCGCCGCCATATCCGCGACGCCGATGTCGAAGCGATCCGGCCGCAGCTGGCCACGCGCATGAACCTGGAAGCGGCGGTGACCGCGGAAATGCTGGATTTCGCCTGCCGCATCCGCCCGCACGATGTCTGCCTGGTGCCGGAGCAGCGGCATGAACTGACCACCGAAGGCGGCCTCGACGTGGTGCGCTATTTTCCGCAGGTGCAGGCGGCGGTGCGGCAACTGCAGGCGGCCGGCATCCGGGTCAGTCTGTTCATCGATCCCGATCCCGATCAGATCCAGGCCGCCGCGGAAGCCGGCGCGCCGGTCATCGAATTGCATACCGGCCGCTATGCCGAAGCGGAGGGCGCGGCCCAGGCGCAGGAATTGGCGCGCGTCGAACAGGGCGTGCTGGCGGGCATGCGGCGCGGCCTGCGCGTGAATGCCGGCCACGGCCTGCATTACACCAACGTGCAGCCCATTGCCGCCATCGCCGGCATTGCCGAGCTCAATATCGGCCACGCGATCGTCGCGCATGCCATCTTCGCCGGCTGGCAGAACGCCGTGCGCGAAATGAAGGCACTGATGGTGCAGGCGCGGGTGCAGGCACATTCGGCCGCGGGGAGCGCGCGGTGATTTACGGCATCGGCACCGACATCATTAAAATCGACCGCATCGCGGCGGCGCTGGCGCGCAACGGCGACCGTTTTGCCGGGCGTATCCTGGGCGACGAAGAAATGGCAAAATTCAAGGATCGCAGCGCCAGGGTGCCGGCGCGCGGCATCAGTTTCCTGGCCACGCGTTTCGCCGCCAAGGAAGCGTTTTCGAAGGCGATCGGCCTCGGCATGCGCATGCCGATGACGTGGCGTTCGATGCAGGTGCTCAATGCGCCCGGCGGCAAGCCGGTGGTGGTGCTGAGCGGCGCCTTGCTGGCATGGTTTACGGAACAGGGTTTGCGCGCGCACGTCACCATCACCGACGAGGTTGAATATGGCGTGGCTTTTGTGATCGTGGAGAAATGATGGAAGGCGCAATGCAAGTTGAAACCGGCATGGCGGTTGGCATGATCCCCCCGGCCGCGGGCTTCGGTCCGGTCATGCTGGACGTGGCCGGCAAGACCCTGGCGCCGGATGATATCCGCCGCCTGCGGCATCCGCTGACCGGCGGCGTGATTCTGTTCGGGCGCAATTACGAGGATCGCGCGCAATTATGCGCGCTCACCGCCGCCATCCATGCCGAACGGCCGGGTTTGCTGATTGCGGTCGATCACGAAGGCGGGCGCGTGCAGCGCTTCCGCAGCGACGGGTTTACCCGCTTGCCGGCCATGCGCCTGCTGGGCCAATTGTGGGAGCGCGACGTGTTGCAGGGCACCGAAGCCGCGACCGCGACCGGCTTCGTGCTGGCGGCTGAACTGCGCGCCTGCGGCATCGATCTGTCGTTTACGCCGGTGCTGGATCTGGATTACGGCCAGTCCGGCGTGATCGGCGACCGCGCCTTCCATCGCGATCCGCGCGTGGTGACGCTGCTGGCGAAAAGTTTGAATCACGGCTTGCTGCTGGCCGGCATGGCCAATTGCGGCAAACATTTTCCGGGCCATGGTTTTGCGCAGGCCGATTCGCATGTGGCGATGCCGGTCGACGAACGCGAATTGGCGCAGATACTGCAAGACGATGCCCGTCCATACCAATGGCTGGGAATGAGCCTGGCGGCGGTGATGCCGGCGCATGTGATCTATCCGAAAGTGGACAGCCGTCCGGCGGGTTTCTCCAAAAAATGGCTGTCCATTCTGCGCCGCGATCTGGGCTTCCAGGGCGTCATCTTCAGCGACGATCTGAGCATGGAAGGCGCCAGCGTCGCCGGCGATGCGCTGGCGCGCGCCGAGGCCGCGCTGGCGGCCGGCTGCGATATGGTATTGATGTGCAATTCGCCCGACAAGGCCGATCTGCTGCTTGCGAAACTGAACCGCAAGCAAAGCCTGGCTTCCGCCGACCGGGTTGCCGCACTGGTGCCGCAGCCGGGGCCTGAACAGGGCATGAGCGCGGCCGACCGCTGGAACCGCCTGCAGGATGACCCCCGTTACCGCGGCGCCCTCGATATCGTGCGGGCGCTGATGAAGGACTGATTCGCCATGGCCGATATATTGCCGCCCGATTCCAATTCCGACCCCCACGCCGATTTGCCGGGCGCGTCCCCGGCCCGGCCGGACGCGCATGAACTGCGCGCGGCCGTGCTGGAAACCGTCGCCAAGCTGCCGAATCTGCCCGGCGTGTATCGTTATTTCGATATCGACGACAACCTGCTGTACGTGGGCAAGGCGCGCGACCTGAAAAAGCGCGTATCGAGTTATTTCCAGAAGACCATGACCGGCCCGCGCATCGCCATGATGGTCGAACGCATCGTGCGCCTCGAAACCACGGTTACCCGCAGCGAAGCCGAGGCGCTGCTGCTGGAAAACAATCTGATCAAGACCTTGCAGCCGCGTTTCAACATTCTGTTTCGCGACGACAAGTCCTATCCGTATCTGAAAATCACCGGCCATGCATTTCCGCGCATGGCGTATTACCGCGGCTCGGTGGACAAGCGCAATCAATACTTCGGCCCGTTTCCGAACGCCTGGGCGGTCAAGGAATCGATCCAGATCCTGCAGAAGGTATTTTTGTTGCGCACCTGCGAAGACACCGTTTACGCCAATCGCACGCGGCCCTGCCTGCTGCATCAGATCCAGCGCTGCAGCGCGCCATGCGTCAATCTGATCACGCAGGAAGACTATGCGCTCAATGTCGAAAACGCCGCGCGTTTCCTGCGCGGGCGGCAGGGCGAAGTGCTGGCCGCGCTGGAGCAGAAAATGCACGGCTTCGCGGAGGAACTGCTGTTCGAACGCGCGGCGCTGGTGCGCAACCAGATCGCCGCGCTGTCGAGCGTTTTGCGCCAGCACAATATGGAAACCGGCAGCGACGCCGACGTCGACATCATCGCCGTGGTGGTGCAGGGCGGCCGCGCCTGCGTCAATCTGGCGATGGTGCGCGGCGGCCGCCATCTTGGCGACCGCGCCTATTTCCCGGCGCATGTCGACGCCGCCGCAGTCAGTTCGGAAGCATCGGATGCGCCCGGCGCGCCCGGAAATTCGATTGCCGCCGAAGTGCTGAAAGCGTTCCTGGCGCAGCATTACATCGACAAATTCATTCCGGGTTCGCTGGTGGTCAATTGCGAAATCGACGAACCGGCGCTGATGCTGGCGCTGATGGAGCAATGCGGCCATCGCATCAATGTCATTTTCCAGCCGCAGGAGCAGCGCCGGCAATGGCTGGAAATGGCGCAGAAGGGCGCCGAGATCGCACTGGCGCGGCTGTTGTCGGAACAGGGTTCGCAGCAGTCGCGTACGCGCGCGCTGGCCGAAGTGCTGGCTTGCGACATCGAAGACCTCGACAATCTGCGCATCGAATGCTTCGATATCAGCCACACGCAGGGCGAGGCCACGCAGGCGTCCTGCGTGGTGTTTCATCATCACGCCATGCAGAATGGCGAATACCGCCGCTACAATATCAACGACATCACGCCCGGCGACGATTACGCGGCGATGCGCCAAGTGTTGATGCGGCGTTACGAAAAGGTCGCCAACGGCGATGGCGTGATGCCGGACATCGTGCTGGTCGACGGCGGCAAAGGCCAGGTTGAAATGGCGCGCCAGGTTTTGACGGAACTCGGACTGGATATCGGGTTGATCGTCGGCGTGGCAAAAGGCGAAGGGCGCCGGGTCGGCCTGGAGACCCTGATTTTCGCCGACGGCCGGCCCGCCGCGGAACTCGGCAAGGAATCGGCCGCGCTGATGCTGATTGCGCAGATCCGCGATGAGGCGCACCGCTTCGCCATCACCGGCATGCGCGCCAAACGGGCCAAGGCGCGCCAGACATCGCGGCTGGAGGAAATCGAAGGCATCGGCGCGCGCCGCAGGCAAAAACTGCTGGCGCGCTTCGGCGGCCTGCGCGGCGTGACCGACGCCAGCGTGGCCGATCTGGCCTCGGTCGAAGGCATATCGCGCCAGCTGGCCGAAGAAATATATAAGCAATTACATTGAAGATTTGGTAGATTGCAGGGTTTCGACTTTTAAAAATACACTTACGTCACGAATTGATGCCACGGACCTATGCCCGCCTATGCCATTTAATATCCCGATCCTGCTGACCTGGTTGCGCGTTGCGCTGATCCCGCTGGTGGTCGGCGTATTTTATTTGCCGGAACTGGGACTGTCGCGCTTCGAGCAGGGCGTGGCGTCCACCATTATTTTCATCGTCGCCGCGGCGACCGACTGGTTCGACGGCTTCCTGGCGCGGCGCTGGGATCAGACCTCGGCTTTCGGCGCGTTCCTCGATCCGGTCGCCGACAAACTGATGGTGACCGGCGCATTGCTGGTGCTGGTGCATCTGGGACGCGTGCATCCGATTTTCGCGTTCGTCATCATCGGCCGCGAAATCACCATCTCGGCACTGCGCGAATGGATGGCGCAGATCGGCGCATCGAAGTCGGTCGCCGTGAGCTCGCTCGGAAAAATCAAGACCACCGCGCAAATGATCGCGATTCCGATGCTGTTGTATTACGACATGCTGTGGGGCGTGGATACCCGCTTCTGGGGCGATGTGCTGCTGGGCATCGCGGCGTTGTTGACGGTCTGGTCGATGCTATATTATTTACGCAAAGCCTGGCCCCTCATCAAAAAGATGCAATAGCCTGAAAAATAAACAAACGCGCAAGCATTAAAAGTTGCGCCGCGATGCTTGACAACCAACGTCAGGCCTTTATAATAGCGGTCTGTTGTGAATGCGGGAGTAGCTCAGTTGGTAGAGCGCAACCTTGCCAAGGTTGAGGTCGAGAGTTCGAGACTCTTCTCCCGCTCCAGGATACGAAAGGAAGCCTTCAAAGCTTCCTTTTTTTATTCGCAACGCTTGTTATGCCATCAACACCACCCCTGGCGGGGTAGCAAAGTGGTTATGCAGCGGCCTGCAAAGCCGTTTACGCCGGTTCGATCCCGACCCCCGCCTCCAGATATTCAGAAGCCAGCCGGAAGCCATCTTTCCCGGCTGGTTTTTTCCAAAATCCTTTCCAAAATCATCCCGAAATATAGTTCAAACCGGATCCTGTTGTTTTCAACACCGGTTTGCCGGCGACGACCTCCGGCAGTTGCCGCGGTGCTGCATCCTGGCCGTCATTCAATTTGAACACGCTCACGGTCTGCACCAGGCGGCCGGCCTGTTCGCGCAGCGAGGCCGCGGCCGCGGCGGCTTGTTCGACCAGCGCGGCATTCTGCTGCGTGGCGTTGTCCATCTGCCCGACGGCCTGGTTGATCTGGTCGATGCCCGCGCTTTGCTCCCGGCCCGCCGCTGAAATTTCGGCCATGATATCGCTGACACGCTGGATGCTGTCGACGATTTCCACCATGGTGCTGCCGGCCTGGCCGACCAGCGTGCCGCCCGCCGTCACTTTGTCGACCGAATCGCCGATCAGTTGCTTGATCTCTTTTGCCGCTATCGCCGAACGCTGCGCCAGGCTGCGCACTTCCGAAGCAACCACCGCAAAGCCGCGGCCCTGTTCGCCGGCCCGCGCCGCTTCCACGGCGGCATTCAGGGCCAGGATATTGGTCTGGAAAGCGATGCCGTCGATGACGCCGATGATATCGACGATCTTGCGCGACGATTCGTTGATCGACCCCATCGTCTGCACCACCTGATTGACCACGTCGCCGCCTTTGGTGGCGACTTCTGCAGCGGTGTTGGCCAGTTGTTTGGCCTGGTTTGCGTTATCCGAATTCTGTTTCACGGTCGACGTCAGCTCTTCCATGGAAGAGGCAGTTTCTTCAAGCGAGGCTGCCTGCTGTTCGGTGCGCGACGACAGGTCGAGATTGCCGGTGGCGATTTCACCTGATGCGATGGCGATGGCATCGGTGCCCAGGCGGACTTCCGTGACGATGGTGCCCAGACTGTGGTTCATATCCTTCAGCGCCTGTAACAGCTGGCCGATTTCGTCTTGCGACGACACCACGATGCTGCCGGTCAGATCGCCGGCCGCGACCATTTGCGCCAGTCCGACGCATTTGTCGAGCGGCCGTGAAATCGATCTGGAAAACAGGACGCCGCCGAGCACGCTGCCGATAAATCCCGCGATCATCAGGCCCACGCTGACCAGCATGGCTTGCCGGCTGCTGGCGCGCGCACGGGCCACGCGCGCCTCGGTCGCCTGGACGATGGCGGCGCGGATTTTAGTGATCAGTTCGGTCGGCGGGCGGTCCATGCCCTTGACCGCGCCGTCGCCTGCGGCGGAATCGAAACCGGCTGCCTTGTAGGCTTCCAGTCCCTTGCGGTAATCGACGCCCATGCGCTGATGGGCCTGGATGAAATCGCCGGCCAGGGCGCGCGCTGCGCCGTCCGGCAATGCCGTCTGCAATTTGGCGGCTTGTTCGGCAACTGATTTTTCGTCGTTCTGGAATGCCGTCCAATAATTATTCAATTGTTCCGGATTCTTGCCGCGCAACAATACATCCTTCCATTCCTGCACCTGGGTCTTGAATCTGACTTGCATCGATGCCGCCAGCTGTTCATTGCCGTAGTCGACGTCGATGACATTCGCGTAGGTATCGGTTGCCTGGTTCATCTCGTGGATGCCGAACAGGCCGGCCGCCGCGGCAACCAGTGAAATGGCCGTGAAGGCCAAAGGCAGTTTCTGACTGAGTTTCATGTGTTTTCCCCAAAAAATCGACTTGAAAATCGACGTGATTCAGCAAAGGGGCTTTCTCCGTACCGTCCGCTTGTCGCGGCCTTTTGCTTCCTGTCGGCACTGTGGTGAATGCCGATAGTCGATTATGCGGGCGCTTGTTGTCGAAATCGCCATTTTCCTGGAGATTTTTATTAATTTCCGTCAACGAGTTGGCCGTTTGCGACAGAACCGGAACAATGCCCGGATTGAGCAGTCGTACCTGCATGAGAAAACCGACAATCAAAAAAATTCTGATGTGGACCGTGCTGTCCTTGCTGGTCCTGATCGTGGTTCTGGTCGTGTTTCTGCTGACTTTCGACTGGAATCGCGCTAAACCCTATATTAATCGGCGCGTCAGCGAAGCCACCGGCCGCGTGTTCGAGATTCGCGGCAATCTGGCCCTGCATTGGCAGCGTCCTGCCGAGGGGCCGGCGGCGAGTACCTATTCGGGCTGGCGGCGCCTGGTGCCGTGGCCGCGCCTGTCGGCCGACGATATACAACTGAGCAATCCCGGCTGGGCCAAAACCGGTCCGCAGATGGTGCAGTTGACGCATGTGACCTTTTCGTTGAGCCCGTTGCCGCTATTGGCCAAAACCGTGGTGGTGCCGGAACTGGAAGCCGACGGCCTGGCCCTGGCGCTGGAGCGCGGCACTGACCCGGCCCAGGCGCCGAACAACTGGACCTTCAAGAAAGACGACAATACGCCGTCGACCTGGCGCTTCGCCCTGCAGCGGCTGATCCTGAAGCAGGCGCAGGTGCATTACCTGGATCCGCTCATCAAGCTCGATATGCATGCCGGCGTAAATACGCTGGCCGACAACAATCCGCAGGGGTACGGCCTGGAATTCAAGCTCGACGGCAGCTATAACAAGGCGCCCGTCACCGGCGGCGGCAAGGCCGGCGGGATCCTGTCGCTGGAAAATCCGGACGCCGTCTATCCGATCCAGGCCGACATCAAACTCGGCAAGAACGCCATCGGCGTGGAAGGCAGGATCACCAAGCCGACCGCCGTCACCGCCATCGATCTGCAACTGTCGCTGGCGGGCGCCAGCATGGCCAACCTGTATCCGCTGACCGGCGTGTTGCTGCCTGACACGCCGCCGTACGCCACCAAGGGGCATTTAATCGGCAAGCTGGACCAGGCCGGCGGCGACGATTGGACCTATGAGAATTTCACCGGCAAGGTGGGCGACAGCGATATCGCCGGCACGCTGGAATATTTGCGCCGGCAGCCGCGTCCGCTGCTGCGCGGCAAGCTGGTTTCGGCGCAATTGCGGCTGGCGGACCTGGGGCCGCTGGTGAAGGCCGATTCCAATGCCAGCAAAGCCAATCGCGGCGCGGCGCAAGTCCAGCCCGCCGGCAAGGTATTGCCGGCCGAGCCTTTCGATACCAAGAGTTGGGGCGTGCTGGATGCCGACATCGATTTCACCGGACGCAAGATCATCCGCGATGCCAGTCTGCCGATCCAGGACATGCACGCCGTCCTGCATCTGGAAAACAGCATGCTGTCGCTGACGCCGCTCAATTTCGGCGTGGCCGGCGGCAACATGACATCGAACATCACATTGGACGGCGGCGCGACGCCGATCAAGGCCGAGATGAAAATGGCGGCGCGCCATCTGAAGATCAAGCAGCTGTTTCCGAAGCTGGAATCGATGCAAGCCAGTTTCGGCGAGGTCAACGGCGATGTATCGCTGTCCGGCGTCGGCAATTCGGTCGGCGCGCTGCTTGGCACGTCCAATGGCGAAATCAAGGCGGTGGTCAGCAAAGGGTCGGTCAGCAAATTTATCCTGGAGGCGGCGGGGCTGAATATCGCCAATGCGGCGTTCGTCAAGATATTCGGCGACAAGCAAGTGCAGATGAATTGCCTGGCGGCCGATTTCGCGGTGACCGACGGCTTGATGCAGACGCGCTCGTTCGTCATGGATACCAGCGATGCGGTGGTCAACGTGAGCGGCGACATCAATCTGGCCAAGGAATTGCTGGCGCTGGATATTCGTCCGAAGAGCAAGGGCTTGCGCGTCATTTCGCTGCGCACGCCCTTGTACGCCAAGGGCACTTTCAAGAACCCCGACATCGGCCTATATAAGGGCATGATTGCGCTGAAAGCGGGAGCGGCCGCGGGCCTGGCCGCGGTGGCGCCGCTGGCTGCCCTGGCGCCATTGATCAATATTGGACGCACGGAGGATACCGATTGCGCCGGGCTGCTGTCGGAAGCCAGCACTGCGCCGACCGCGCCGCCGCCGGGCAAGAAGGAACCGAAAAAGCGCCTGAAGCGGGCGCAGCAGCGCAATCTGGATGCGCAATAAGATTCGCGGATAAAATTCGGACGCGCGTGCCGAAAACCTATATAATTCGGCCCTCGCGCAATGCGAGATTGCGACAATGCGGGAGTAGCTCAGTTGGTAGAGCGCAACCTTGCCAAGGTTGAGGTCGAGAGTTCGAGACTCTTCTCCCGCTCCATATACAGACGGGCGGCATTCATGGGAATGCCGCCCGTTTTCAATAGTGAGTCTTCAAAAAGGCCTTTCCGGCCCCGATTGCCCAGGCAGTCGTCAAGCAGTCGTCAAGCAGTCGTATTGATCAGGCCACCCAGATGCGAAAACGAAATCGACGGCGCCGACGTGCCGCCGCTCTGGCTTTGGGACGACTGCCCCGAATTCGCATTGTTGTTGCTGTTGTTGGCCTGTTGCGAAGGAGCCGATTGCGACGGCTGCGCTTGAGCCAGTTGCGTCTGAACCTTCTGGATCTGCTGATTGATCACTTGCTGGTTGTTTTGCCGCGTATCGGAACAAGTGATGCAGTCGGTGGACGCCAATTGCTTTTGCAGCGCCTGTAATTGTTTCTGCAGGCCGGAAGCCTGATTGGCCTGCGTGGAACTGCCGGTCGTGCTCGCTATCAGGCTGCTGATAGCCGAAAGTGCTGAAGCCATTGCTTTTCTCCCCATGAACGGTGCGATTTCAAAATACCCCCGATTGCGCAAGGCGCGGCAATCGAGAGGTAATTCGCGGGAGAGCGGCAGGAAGTTACAGCCGCCGGAAATATTTAATCAAACTATTCAATAAATATCGCGCCGATACCGGTTGGCCGCGATCAGTTCTTCCAGCCCATCGTCGCCGAGCAGATCGTTGAGCACCGCATCGACGCCGGCGGCCATGCCTTCCATGCTGCCGCAAACGTAAATCACGGCGCCGTGGGCAAGCCATGCCCGCAATTGCGCGGCGGCGTCCCGCAGCTTGTCCTGCACGTAAATCCGTTCGGCCTGGTCGCGCGAAAACGCCAGATCGACGCGTTCCAGGAAGCCATCCTTTTGCCATTGCGCGATTTCGTCCGCATACAGCGCGTCGTGCGCAAGATTGCGTTCGCCGAACAGCAGCCAGTTGCGGCGCCGTCCGTCGCGCGCCCTTGCCTTCAGATGCGAGCGCAAACCGGCCATGCCGGAACCGTTGCCGATGAAAATGCCGGGGACGTCCTGTCCGCTGAGGGCAAACGACGGATTGTCCAGCAGGCGTCCCTCGATCGCGCCGCCGGGCGCGGCATGCGCGGTCAGCCAGCCGGACGCCAGTCCCATGCCGCCGTCATGCAGGCTTTGCCGCACCAGCAATTGCAGGCTGCCGTCTTCGGCGATCGATGCGACCGAATAACGGCGCGGCGCCGGCAGCTTCAATGTGTCGGCCAGCGCTTGCGGGGCCGGAGCCTGCGCCGCGAAAGGGGCCGGCAACACGGCGCGCGCCAGCGCTTCGGCCAGGGTGCATGGTGCGTCAAGAAACCGCACCGGCGCGGCGCCGTCCAGGCCGTTCTGCCGCAGGAATGCTTCAACCTGCCGCGGCGCCTGGCGCGGCAGTATCTCCACCAGCGCGCCGGATTGCCATTTCGCATCGCCATGCGGCGCCAGCGCCAGATGAAAGATCGGTTCGCCCAGACTGCCGGGATTCAGGTGTCTGCGTTCCAGCAATTGCCATTGATGATAGGGCGCAGGCACGGCCGGCGTGGTGATGCCGGCGTCCGGCATGCGCAGATCGGCAATGCCGCAGCAGTCGGCCAGCGCATGCTGCCACAGCGTCAGCGCCGCCGAATCGCCGTTGTCGACTTCGATCAGCGCGAAATCCGGTTGCGCGCCCTGGGCCTGCAAATGATAGTCCAGCGTGTGTCCGTAGCCGCAGAAATGCCGGTAGTGGCGGTCGCCCAGCGCCAGCACGCCATAGCGCAGATGCGCCAGCGACGCCGGCTGATGCATCAATTGGCGCGTGAAGCCGCGCGCGCTGTCGGGCGGTTCGCCGTCGCCGAAAGTGCTGGCGACGAACAGCACGCGGTGATAGTGGCGCAATTGCTCCACGCCGGTCGCGGCGGCCGATTGCAGATCGATCCGCAGTCCCGCGGCCTGCAGCGCTGCCGCGGTATTCAGCGCGATCCGTTCGGCATAGCCGGACTGGCTGGCGAATACCAGCAGGATTTTTTCCTGCGCGCCGCCGGCCGCCGGAGCGCCGGCCTGCATGCTTCTGCGCGCCCTGGCGACGGCGCGTTTCTTGCGGCGCCGGTCCAGGTACAGCATCCATCCGGTAATGCCGAACAGCGGCAGGCACAGCGCGCCGATGGTCATGACGATGCGTCCGGGCAAACCGAAATAGGTGCCCATGTGCAGCGGATAGACCGCGCTGGTCAAACGGCCTCCGATGTCCTTGTCGCGGTAATCCTGGCGCTGGCTGACCGCGCCGTTTTCGGGATTGATGCGCAGCCGGCTTTGCGCTTGGTCGTGCGGCGCATCCGCATCGAGAAAGGTGACTTGTACCGCCTCGTTCGCGCGTTCGGGGAAACGGAACAAAGCCCTGCGATAGGCCGGCACGGCATCGCTGAACGCCTGCCATATCCGGGTTGCCTGTTCCGGCGATATCGGTTCGCGCAGCGCGGATTTGGGCGGGGCGGCGATTCGTGTTTCAGCTTGCGGTTTTTTCGGCGCCTGCGGCCGGGGTTGGGCCTGCGTCTGGCCGAGCATGCCGTCCACGCCTTTTTTGACCCAATCGAACGACCAATAAACCCCGGTCGAGGCCGAGATCACATAGACCGCCAAGGCCCAGGTGCCGATCATCGAATGCAGATGCCACAAGAAAGAGCGGCCGCGCAGGCTGAAGTCGAGCCGGAACCAGGCCCGCCATTGCAGCGCCTGGCGCGGCCAGCGCAGGTACAGTCCGGACAGCGCGAGAAACAGCAGGCACATTGCGGCGCTGCCCATAACGACCTTGCCGGCTGGCGTCGGCAACAGCAGGAAGCGATGCAGGAATTCTATCCATTTGAAAAACGGTTCGGCGCGCGGCATGGGCAGCAATTGCGCATTGTACGGATCGACGTAGCGCATCTCGCCGCGTTTTTGGCCGGGCGGGGCGGCGAACATGACGCGTGCCGGATGCACCTGCCTGGCGCCGGCCGGATCCGCGGTCAGCACCAGCGAGCTGATGGGGCTTTCGGGACGTTGCCCCTGAATGCGCGCGATCAGTTGCGGCGCATCGAGCTTCGGTACAGGCTGCGCGACGATCTGCAGCACATCGGGATTCAAGGCCTCGATGATTTCTTCGCTGAACGACAGCATGGCGCCGGTCACGCCGACCATCATCAACAATGTCCCCGCGGTAATGCCGACAAACCAATGGATTTGAAACAGGATTTTCTTGAAAAGGCCCATAAATTTTCGAAGTCGCTGAATTTTATAGGCGCGATTATATATTGATAATCTAAATGATATCCATTTCTATTTGCGTTTACGATTATATTTATTGAATAGCAACTTTTTAGCGGGCTTTGGCCTTGTCGATGACTTCGATGGCGCTTTGGCGCATGGCGTCGGTGGCGGGAGAGGCTTGTTCCAGATAGTCGTTTTCGAGGGCGACCGCGAGGTTGCTCATATTGTGCGCCAGCTCGCGCAGGGCGATGCTGAGCTCGATCATCAGATAAGACATGTCTTCAGGGTTATGCGGCATGATCGCCCCCGTTCACGTTCAGATAGATAAATATAGATCAAAAAATTGACGCTCGGGAAGATTTATTGTGACACCTTTCCGTCAGGGTTGGACGTCCGGCAAGCGCGCTTAGTTCGGACTATTGCCCGGATTATTGAATCGGGCCGTTTCAGGCCTTGCGCAATACCTGCTTGATTTTTTCGGTTTCGATGACGATTTCCCGGGCGTCGTTGTCGAGCAGCGCGGCGCGGCGCTGCAAGGGGTACCAGGCGGTCCAGCCGGTGACGTCGGGGCCGGGCGGATTCAGCGCCGGTAGGCTGCGCACTTTTTCGGGGGCCTTTTCGGACGCCTTCTCTTGCGCTTTCAGCGCCCCCGGCGCGGGCACCGCCGGGTTGATGATGCGTTGTGCTTTCGATAATGCCTCCAGCGCGTCGGCACAGGCATGGTCGATCACATCGTTGACCGGCTCGCGCGGCAAGCCGTCCGGATTCCGGCGCAGCAGCACGCGCATCGCGGCGATATGCGCGGCCACCAGATAATTCTGCACCACGAAGCGGTTGATTTCGCGCACCGCATGCTGCTTGCTGAGCGGTTCGTCCATCATCCGCACCAGCGCCGACACCAGCAGCGACAGGCTGTCCATGAAACCCTTGCGGCCGACCCGGTAATAAAAATCGTCATTGACCTTGCCTTCCAGCATGTCGCGGCTGGCCTGTATGTATTTCTGGCTGGCCTGCAGCACCGCCGTCAGCAAGCGCGGCAGCGTGCGGTATTCCCAGCTCGGCAGCACGAAACTGAACGCAGTGGCGATCGCCGCGCCGAGGATGGTGTCGATCAGGCGTTCCCCGATCACCGCATGGCTGGCCGGGATGAGCAGGTTGATCTGCAGCAGGATCTGCATGGAAGCCGCGATCGCGGTATAGCGGTATTTGATCTGGATGAACGCGGGCGCGGCGGCCGTGACGACGAACAGCAGCGCCAGCAACGCGACCGGCTCGTGCACGAAATTGAGAATGACCGCGGTCAGCACGCAGCCGATCACGGTGCCGACCAGGCGGTCGCTGCGGCGGCGCTTGGTCATGCTGTAATTCGGCTTCAGGATCACCGCGATGGTCAGCACGATCCAGTAGCCATGTGAAGTATAGGGCAGATGGTCGGCCACCCACAGCCCGCACGACACCGCCAGCATCACGCGGATCGCAAAGCGGAATACCGGCGATTGCCAGCGCAGGTTTTTCAGCAGAACGCCGAATTGATATTTCTGTTGCGTCAGGAACGGCGTCATGTCCATGCCGGGCAGCAGCGGCAGCGGATCGACCGGGGTGCGCGTGGCGCTGTGCAGGGCTTCGATGGTGCCGATGATCTCGCGGATCTTGTCGTAGGTGCCGCGCAGCAGGCTCAGCGCCTCGTCCGGAATCTGGCCGGCCAGGTTGTCCTGCTGCAGTTGCTGCAGCTCGAACTGGATGGCCCGCATTTCAGCCAGGTAGTTGACGGTCGGCGCCGAGACCCGCTTGCGCGTCACCGAATAGGCGATGTCTTCGATGTCGGCCGCGGCCTTGTTGGCCACGTCGCGCAGGAACACCATCACATTATTATTTGCGAAGTAACTGCGCAGCAGCGCGTAATCGGTATGCGTGGTCAGCACTTGCTCGTACAGCTCCAGCATCACCAGATGCACATGCACCAGCAGGCCGTCCTGCTTGGTGTGCATGTCGCGCAGCAGCAGGTCGCGCGAGGTCTGCTGCTTTTCCGCCACCATGATCTGCTGGCGCACCAGCAGATTGAATTGCGCGGCCAGGTCGCTGCGGATGTCGTAGAAATCGGCCTTGATGCGCAGATAGCGCGCCAGTTCAAACAGCGCCTCGGCCAGCACCTGCTGCTTGATGCGATTGCGCAGAAACCAGGAAACCGTCATCGAATACGCAAGGTAAGCCATGCCGCCGCAGAAAAACAGCGCGCTGTGCCGGAATGCCTCGGGCAGCGTCAGGTCGTTTTCGATCGACAGGGTCATGATGAACAGGGCGGCGAATTGCAGCGGCATGGATTTCTTGCCGTACACCACCATCATGCTGGCGGTAAAGGTGACCGCCACCAGCGCCAGCCGCAGCCCCCAGTGATACGGCGCGCACAAGCTGACGACCAGCGCGACCAGCGTGCACAGCAGCACGCTGGCCAGCATTTCATTGAATTTGTGGCGCAGCGGGCTCGGCAGATCCATCAGGCTGGTGCACATGGCGCCGATGCATACCGTCATCGCCGTCGGCAGATCGACGCCGTACATGACCGCCAGCGTCAGTCCGACCACGCCGATGCCGATCCGCACGCCCGTATAAAAATAGTGGCTGAAAATAAAGGTGCGGATGTCCAGGGCGTAATGCATGTATGCGGCTGCGGCGGATGAGGGCCGTGTAATTTTTCGGTCACGCTATTCTGGGCTTTCGGCCGTGAATAGACAACCATGGCGCGGCCGTGGCCAAGCCGCATGGCCGCAACCTGTAAATTCCGCATGATTTTTCATTATCGCCACCGTCTTTTCATAATATGAAACGGTGGGTTGCGGTGCATCAAATCAGGATTTCATCCAAAGATATTCGATGCCGCATTGCAAAATAATAAATTCAACTAATTGATTTTAAACAAAAAAATTATTTTTAAAATTATCGATTTGAAATTGTTGTGCTGCGGCGGCCGGCCTACTATTAAGTCATGTTGTTAAGCGATCCATCCAAGCAACCCACCAAGGAGAACTGCCATGACAAATACTGCAAATCTTGACCGCGACCAGCAAATCCAGGCGTTGGCCGACGATTGGAAACATAATCCGCGCTGGAACGGCATCCGGCGCAATTACGCCGCGGCCGACGTCGTCAATCTGCGCGGCTCGGTGCAACTGGAACATACGCTGGCCAGGCGCGGTGCGGACAAGCTGTGGCGCTTGCTGCATGCCGAGCTCTTCGTCAATACGCTCGGCGCATTGACCGGCAATCAGGCCATGCAGCAGGTGAAGGCCGGCTTGAAAGCGATTTATCTGTCCGGATGGCAGGTTGCCGGCGACGCCAACATGGCCGGCGAAATGTATCCGGACCAATCCCTGTATCCGGCCAATTCGGTGCCGCTGGTGGTCAAGCGGATCAACAACACGTTCCAGCGCGCCGATCAGATCCAATGGTCCGAAGGCCGCAACGATATCGATTTTTTCGCGCCTATCGTGGCCGATGCGGAAGCCGGTTTTGGCGGCGTGCTGAATGCCTATGAATTGATGAAATCGATGATCGACGCCGGCGCCGCCGGCGTGCACTTCGAGGATCAACTGGCATCCGTCAAGAAGTGCGGCCATATGGGCGGCAAGGTTCTGGTGCCGACGCGCGAAGCCGTTGAAAAACTGAATGCGGCGCGCCTGGCGGCGGATGTTTCCGGCACGTCGACGCTGGTGATCGCCCGCACCGATGCCGAAGCGGCGGATCTGCTGACTTCGGATGTCGATGAGCGCGACCAGCCGTTCTGCACCGGCGAGCGCACCGTCGAAGGCTTCTACAAGACCCGCGCCGGCTTCGACCAGGCGGTTGCGCGCGCGCTGGCCTATTCGGATTACGCCGACCTGGTGTGGTGCGAAACCGGCAAGCCGGATCTGGATTTCGCGCGTCGCTTCGCGGAAGCCGTGCATGCGAAATTTCCGGGCAAGATGCTGGCCTATAACTGCTCGCCGTCCTTCAACTGGAAGAAGAATCTCGACGACGCCACCATCGCCAAATTCCAGACCGAGCTGGGCGCGATGGGATACAAATTCCAGTTCATCACGCTGGCCGGTTTCCATGCCCTGAATTATTCAATGTTCAATCTGGCGCACGGCTATGCGCGCAATCAGATGTCAGCCTTCGTCGAATTGCAGGAGTCGGAATTCGCGGCCGCCTCGCGCGGTTTCACCGCGGTCAAGCATCAGCGCGAAGTCGGCACCGGTTATTTCGATGCCGTGACGCAGGCGATCCAGCAGGGCCAGTCGTCCACGACGGCCTTGCATGGTTCGACCGAGGACGAACAGTTCCTCGATGGCCATGCCGACGAATCGAAGTTGAAACGCGTGGCTTAGGCTTGAACCGAGGCTTGAACCGGGCCTTGAACCTGAAGCGCCGCCGGTTCGACGATGCGGCCGTCCTGCATGTTGAACACGACGTCGCCCAGCGCGGCGACGTCGGCCGGATCGTGCGTGATGGTCAGCATCGGCAGCTTGAGCCGCTGCTGCATTTCGCGCAATTCTTCCCGCATGTGCTGGCGCAGCGATTGATCGAGCGCCGCGAACGGTTCGTCCAGCAGCAGCAGATCCGGGCTTGCCACCAGCGCACGCGCCAGCGCAACCCGCTGGCGCTGGCCGCCGGATAACTGCAGCGGATAGCTGGCGGCGATGTTTTCGATGCGGAACGCGTTCATCCACTGCCGCACCAGCGGATGGCGTTCGGGGCGGTGCAGCGGCCAGCAGCCGCTGCGCAAGCCGAATCCGATATTCTGCGCCACCGTCAAATGCGGAAACAATGCGTAATCCTGGAACAGATAGGCGACGCGGCGCTGTTGCGGCGGCAGGCGCACGCCGGCCTGGCTGTCGAACAGCACCCGGCCGTTGAAGACGATGCGGCCGGCGTCCGGCGTGATCAGTCCGGCGATCGCCTGCAGCGTCAGGCTCTTGCCGGCGCCGGACGGCCCGAACAGCACCATGCGCGGGGCGTCGGAACGGAATGCCACGTCGAGTTCGAAGCTGCGGTCGGCGGCGCGTATGGATTTGCGGAGCTGGATATCGAGCGTCATGGTTACCTCAGCCGCAGACGGCGCTGGCCAGGCATCAGCCGGCTGGCCAGCAGCAGCGCCGCGATGCAGATCAGGGAAATGATCAGGACCAGCGCGGCCGCGGTGCTGTCGTCGCCGGCCTGCACCGCCTCGTAAATGGCGACCGAGAGGGTCTGGGTGCGTCCCGGCAGGCTGCCGGCCAGCATCAGCGTGGCGCCGAACTCGCCGAGCGCGCGGGCGAACGCCAGCAGCACGCCGGCCGCGATGCCGCGATGCGCCAGCGGCAGCGTGACCCGGAAAAAAATACCGGGCGCGGAGACGCCCAGAACGCGCGCGGCGTCTTCCAGCTGCGGATCGACCTGTTCGAACGCGGCGCGGGCGGCTTTCAGCACCAGCGGAAAAGCCACCACGCTTGACGCGATCACCGCGCCTTGCCAGGTAAAAACGATTTCGATGCCGAACTGCGCCAGCCATTGGCCGAACGGACTGCGGCGGCCCAGCAGCACCAGCAGGTAATAGCCGAGCACGGTCGGCGGCAGCACCATCGGCAGCGTCAGGATGGCGTCCACCACCTCCCGCACCGCCCAGCGCCAGCGCGCCAGGCCATAGGCCACGGCCACGCCCAATATCAGATTGATCGCCGTGGCCCAGACCGCCACTTTCAGGGTCAGCAGCAGCGGCACCCAGACGCTGGAAGAAAGGTTCATCGGCGTCCTGTCGGGAGCGTGCCGGAAGCGGGGCTCATGGCCAAAAATGCGTGCAAAAAAGCTCCATGCAAGAGGTGGATTGCTGCGGAATATACGCCAGGATACAGCGGGCGGTCAATGCCGCGCATAAAACCTCCTACAGACCGGCCGCGCCTTGCTACAATCTGGCGCATGGCTATCTCAAATTCGATTCGCATCCGTATTATTGCCGACGACACCATTGCCTTCGGGCCCGGCAAGGCTTCCCTGCTGCAGGCGATTGCACGCAGCGGCTCGATTTCCGGCGGTGCGCGGGAAATGGGGATGTCGTACCGCCGCGCCTGGCTGCTGGTGGAGCAGATGAACCGCTGCTTCAAAGGGCCGCTGGTGCAGACCGCGACCGGCGGCATCAAGGGCGGCGGCGCGCAGATCACCGAACTGGCGCAGGACGTGCTGGCCCATTACCAGGCCATGCAGCAGAAGGCGGCCGCGTCGACGCATGACGAATTGGCGTATCTGCAAGCCCTGATGCGCGACAGCGATGCCTGAAACCCGTTCCGAATCCATTTCCGAAGAAACCGAACCGTCGATATCCGCGTGGCGCATACGCCTGCGGCGGCTGCTGCATTCGTCCGGATTCTCCGAAGATCACATCATGCTGCTATGGGCAGCCGCCGCCGGCGTGCTGGGCGCGGTGGCCACGGTCGGCTTTCGCGAATGCATTGCGCTGGTCCAGGTGGCGCTGAGCGGCCGCCACGGCAGTTTTGTCGACATGGCCGACAGTTTTGCCTGGCCGGCGCGGATACTGGTGCCGGCCGCCGGCGGCGTCGCGGCCGGCGCATTGCTGGTGTGGGCCGAACGCTGCAGCCGCAGCAGCAAGACCGCCAATGCCGATTACATGGAGGCCGTCAGCATCGGCGACGGCAGCATTCCGGTGCGCCAGACCCTGATCCGCAGCCTGTCGTCGCTGGTGACCATCGGCAGCGGCGGTTCAATCGGGCGCGAAGGCTCGATGGTGCAACTGGCGGCGCTGGGCGCTTCCGGGCTGGGCCGTTTTGCGCGCTTCCCCGCCGCGCGGCTGCGATTGCTGGTGGCTTGCGGCGCCGCCGCCGGCATCGCGGCAGCCTATAACGCGCCGATCGCAGGCGCTTTTTTCGTCTCCGAAATCGTGCTGGGCGCGATCGTCATGAAAAATTTCGGCCCGGTGGTGGTGGCGGCGGTGGTCTCGAACATCACCATGCGCAGCCTGCCGGGCTATATGCCGGTATTCGCCATGCCGGAATTTCCGGAGATCCGCGGCGTCGAGATTCCCTTGTTCGTGGTGCTGGGCCTGGCCGCCGGCATTCTGGCGCCGCAATTCCTGCGGCTGCTGCAATTATCCCGCGAGCAGTTCCGCAAGACCGGCTTGCCGCTGCCGTTGCGGCTGGGGCTTGGCGGCCTGCTGATGGGGCTGGTCTCGGTGCAGGCGCCGCAAGTCTGGGGCAACGGCTACAGCGTGGTCAATTCCCTGCTGCATACCGATTGGCTGTGGTGGAGCGTGCTGGCCATCGTGCTGTTCAAGGTGGCCGCGACGGCGCTGACCGTCGGCTCCGGCGCGGTGGGCGGCATTTTCACGCCGACGCTGTTTGTCGGCGCGGCGCTCGGCATCCTGTTCGGGCAGGGCGTGCATCTGCTGTGGCCGGCCGCCACCTCGGCGCCGTTCGCCTATGCCATGGTCGGCATGGGCGCCTTCCTGGCGGCGGCGACTTCGGCGCCGTTGATGGCGATGCTGATGATTTTCGAAATGACGCTGAGCCACCAGACCCTGCTGCCGCTGATGCTGTCCTGCGTGGTGGCGTATTTCACGGCGGCGGGGATCGGCGGCCTGTCGATGTACGACATCACGTCGCGCCGGCATCGCGACGAACAGGCGCGCCTGGCATTGCGCGGCTCGCATATGCGCGATCTGATCAAACCGGCCGAAACCGTGTTGCCGCTCGACGCTTCATTCGCCGAATTGACGGCCATGTTCCTGCGGCATCCGGTCAAATATATTTATATCGTCGACCAGGAAAATCATTATTGCGGCGCCGTGGCCTTGCAGGATCTGACTTCGTCATTGCTGGACAAGGCCGCCACGGAAAGCGCCGCCGCCAGGACCGCGGCCGATTTCCTGCGGCGCGGCTTCCTGCATGTGGTCACGGCCGACATGTCGCTGGCAGAGGGCCTGCAGCGCTTTCTCGATCACCAGGGCGAACGCCTGCCGGCGATTCAGAGCCTCGAGCAGCCGCTGCTGCTGGGCGCGGTCTACAAAACGTCATTGCTGGATGCCTATTTCCGCCTGGACCGGGGCGTTTGATCCTCCGAATAGCGATGCTTTTTGTTTCAATGTAAATAATGCCTATTCTCAGGGTAATTGTTAGAATGCCGTTCATACTTGCGTCCTGTACGGTTCGCTCCTTCAATCCGCTGGTCAAAACTAAAAATATTTTATGCTGAGTTACCGCCACGCCTTTCATGCGGGCAATCACGCCGATGTGCTTAAACATACGGTGGCTATTCAGTTAATGCGTTATCTGGGGCAGAAAGAGACGCCCTACATGGTGATCGACACGCACGCCGGCGCCGGCGTGTATGCGCTCGACGGCGCCTATGCAACGAAGAACGCCGAGTTCGAAAGCGGCATTGCGCGGTTGTGGGACCGCAAGGATCTGCCGCCGGCCCTGGCCGATTACGTCAATCTGGTCAAAGGCCTCAATCCCAGCGGCAAGATGCGCTATTACCCCGGCTCGCCTTACTGCGCCGACCAGACCATGCGCGAGCAGGATCGCCTGCGCCTGTTCGAACTGCATCCGAGCGAAAGCAAAATTCTGGCCGACAACTTTCGCAAGCTCGAAGCGCATGCCGCCGAGCAGGGCGCGCGCCAGCGCGGCAAGCGCGTGATGGTGCAGCGCGCGGACGGTTTCCAGAGCCTGAAATCGCTGCTGCCGCCGCCATCGCGGCGTGGCCTGATCCTGATCGATCCTCCCTACGAGGACAAGCGCGATTACCAGCACGTCAAGGATACCGTGCAGGATGCGCTGACCAGGTTTCCCACCGGCACCTATGCCATCTGGTATCCGGTGCTGAACCGGATGGAATCGCGTCAATTGCCCGACAAGCTCAAAAAACTCGAAGCCGGCACCTGGCTGGACGTGACCTTGTCGGTCACCACGCCGTCGCCCGACGGGTTCGGCCTGCACAGCAGCGGCATGTATGTTATTAATCCGCCTTACACTCTGGAACCGATGTTGCGCGATTTGATGCCGTATCTGGTCAAAACGCTTGGCACGGATCCGAACGCAGGCTTTACACTGGAGTCCGGCAACGGTCCCAAGCCTGCCGCCGCGCGCAAACAGCGTACCGAATAAAAAAACCTAAAAAAATATGCCGAAGAAAAGCGAACCTGCCGCCAAACCGCCCATGGATTCCAACGATCCGGCCGCGCCCGCGGATGTGATCGAGCCGCTGCAGGCCAAGGATTTTTTCCTGGCGCGCCAGCCGATTCTTGACCGCGAGCAAAGCCTGGTCGGATACGAGCTGCTGTTTCGCAGCGCCGCCAGCGGCCCGGCCAATGTCAGCGACGACGTTGCCGCCACCGCGGCCGTCATCGCGCATGCCGCCGAGCTGGGCATCAATAATGTGATCGGCAATATGCCGGGCTACGTCAACGTCGACGCCGCCGTGCTGTACAGCGATTTCATCAAGTTCCTGCCGAGCGACCGGGTGGTGCTGGAAATCCTCGAAACGGTCAAGGTCACGCCGGAACTGGTGACGCGGGTGGCCGAGCTGTCGCGCGCCGGCTTTACCTTCGCGCTGGACGACGTGGTGGCCGATTCTCCCGACATTCAGCAATTGCTGCCGCTGATCCGCATCATCAAGATCGACGTCATGGCGATCGATCCGAGCAAGCTGCTGGTGCTGGCCGTGCATTTCAAGCGCGCCGGCAAATTGCTGCTGGCCGAAAAAGTCGAGACGGTGGACCAGTACAAGGAATGCCTGGCGTTCGGTTTCGACTATTTCCAGGGATATTATTTCGCCAAGCCGATGGTCATGCGCGGCAAGAAACTGGATTCCTCCAAGGTCGTCATCATGCAGATCCTGGCGCTGCTGGTGAAAGACGTCGACAATCGCGAAATCGTGGCGTTCATCAAAAAGGACGTGGCGTTGAGCATCACGCTGCTGCGCCTGGTGAATACGCCGGTCTACGGCTTCCTGCGCCATATCGATTCGCTGGGCCAGGCCCTGTTCGCGCTGGGCCGCCGCCAGTTGAAGCGCTGGCTGCAGATATTGTTGTACGCCAACACCCAAAAGGGCTCGCATGCCTTGTCGCCGCTGGTGCTGCTGGCGGCCACGCGGGGCAAGATGCTGGAATTGCTGGCGGAACGGCTGCATCCGGGGCGCCGCAAGGCGGCCGAGACGGCGTTTACGGTCGGCATCATGTCCCTGGTCGATGCCTTGTTCGGCATGCCGATGGATCTGGTGCTCAAGGAAACCAAGGTCAGCGAAGAAATCCGCGAGGCGCTGGAAAGCCGCACCGGCTTCTACGGCGATCTGCTGAAACTGGCGGAATGTTCGGAACGAATGGAAAAAAGCGGCGAGGAAATGCAGGAAATGCTGCGCCATCTGAAGCTGACGCTGGACGATCTGTACGAATTGCAACTGATTGCCTTCGAGTGGACGAACACCATCTCCAGCAACATGGGAAACTAGGGCCGGTACTGATGCTTTAAACGCATTACAATGCCGGCATGAACAAGGCATTTGTAAAAGAAGACGGCGAAGGCGATGACGACGCCGAATTCGGCTTGCCCGCGCTGCCGGCCGGTCTCAAGAACTATATTTCACCGGCAGGCTATCAGCGCCTGCGCGACGAACTGCTGCAACTGATCGACGTTGAACGGCCGGAAGTGGTGCGGATCGTTTCGTGGGCCGCATCCAACGGCGACCGCTCGGAAAACGGCGACTATATCTACGGCAAGCGCCGCCTGCGCCAGATCGACGGCCGCATTCGCTTCCTCACCAAGCGCATGGACGCCGCCGAAGTCTTCGATCCGTCCGTGCATCATGGCAGCGACCAGGTCTTCTTCGGCGCCACCGTCACCTACGAAAATGAAAACGGCGAGCAGCATACCGTGACGATCGTCGGCATCGATGAATTCGATCCGCTGAACGGCAAAATCAGCTGGGTATCGCCGGTTGCCCGCGCGCTGACCAAGGCGCGCGTCGGCGATGCGGTGACGCTGCATACGCCCTCGGGTATCGAGGAATTGACGATACTGGATGTGGCATATCCGGCGCCAGCCGGCAATTGACGCCGAAGACGCCGAAAATCAGTACGAGGATTTAATTGCTGCGTTCGCGCAGGATGCGCGTCACGCTGCTGATGCCGCGGATGTTGCGCATCAGCCGCGCCAGATGCACGCGGTCTTCGACGCCGACGGTGAAGCGCAATTGCATCATGCGCTGGTCGTGGTCGGTGTCCATGCCGACGTAGATGATGTCGGCGTCGGATTCGTTGATTTCGGAAGCGATCCGGGCCAGCACGCCCTTGTCGTTGAGCATCAGGATTTTCAGGCGGCATTCGAAGCGGCGGTCGAGGTCGGCGCCCCATTGCACTTCGATCCAGCGATCCGGTTCTTTCTTGACGTAGCGTTTGGTGACGTCGCAATCCTGGGTGTGCACGATCAGCGCCTGGTCCTGCTTGAGCTGGCCAATGATCTGGTCGCCCGGAATCGGCAGGCAGCAGCTGCCGAGCTGCACCGAGCTGCCGATGTCGCCGACGATCACCACCGGTTCGGCCTTGGTCTGCACGGCCTTGCCTTCGCGGTCCAGCAGCGGCACGCCGCTGCTGCCGACTTCGACCAAACTCATGATATGGCGCGCCACCAGATGCGCCATGCGCTTGCCGATGCCGATGTCGAAATGTATTTCTTCCATGGTCTTGGCGCTGGATTCGCGCACCAGCCGTTCGACCAGCGACGGCGGCAGATCGCTTTCCAGGCCCAGCGCAATCCGTTCGTGCGTCAGCAGGCGCTTGCCCAGCGCTACCGATTCATCGTGTTCGACCGCGCGCAGGCGATGGCGGATTGCCGAACGCGCCTTGCCGGTACGCACGAAATTGAGCCAGTTCGGGCTCGGCTTGGAGGTCGGCGAGGTGACGATTTCGACGATGTCGCCGTTATGCAGTTCCGTGCGCAGCGCGGCCGCTTCGTGGTTGATGACCGACGAGACGGTCTGGTCGCCGACGTCGGTATGGATGTTGTACGCGAAGTCGAGCGCGGTGGCGCCGCGCGGCAGGGCGATGATCTTGGATTTCGGCGTAAACACGTAAACCGAATCGGGAAACAGGTCGACCTTGACGTGTTCCAGGAATTCGGCCGAGTCGCCGGTCTGCTTCTGGATATCCAGCAGCGATTGCAGCCAGGCATGGGTGCGCTGCTGCAGATCGGTCAGGTTATCGTCGTCTTCCTTGTACAGCCAGTGCGCGGCCACGCCAGATTCGGCGACATGATGCATTTCGCGCGTGCGGATCTGGAATTCGACCGGTGTGCCGTAGGGGCCGATCAGCGTGGTGTGCAGCGACTGGTAGCCGTTGAGCTTGGGAATTGCGATGTAATCCTTGAACTTGCCCGGCATCGGCTTGTACAGCGCATGCAGGGTGCCGAGCGCGACATAGCAATTGGCGAAGGTATCGACCACCACCCGGAAACCGTAGACGTCGAGCACCTGCGAGAACGACAGCTGCTTGCTGCGCATCTTGCGGTAAATGCCGTACAGGGTTTTTTCGCGGCCGTCGATTTGCGAGGCGATGCCGGTGGCGGCCAGCGTATTGTTGGCCGACTCCAGGATTTTGGTGACCACTTCGCGCCGGTTGCCGCGCGCCGCCTTGACCGCCTTGGCCAGGGTGCGGTGGCGCAGCGGATGCAGATGCATGAACGACAGTTCCTGCAATTCGCGGTAGATATTGTTCAGGCCGAGCCGATGCGCGATCGGCACATAGACTTCCATCGTTTCATTGGCGATGCGGCGGCGCTTTTCGGGAATCATCGAGCCGAGGGTGCGCATATTGTGCAGGCGGTCGGCCAGCTTGACCAGGATGACGCGCACGTCGCGCGCCATCGCCAGCAGCATCTTGCGGAAGTTTTCGGCCTGGGCTTCGATCTGGGTCTGGAATTCGATCTTGTCCAGTTTCGACAGGCCGTCCACCAGCAGCGCGACCGGCGCGCCGAAGCGTTCAATCAATTCGTCTTTCTTGACGTCCTGGTCTTCCATCACATCGTGCAGCAGCGCCGCCATGATGGCCTGGGCGTCGAGCTTCCAGTCGGCGCAGATTTCGGCGACCGCCAGCGGGTGCGAAATATACGGCTCGCCCGATTTGCGCATCTGGCCCAGATGCATTTCGTCCGAAAAGCGATACGCTTCCTTGACCTTCTTCAATTCCGAAGGCGTCAGGTATTCGCTCAGCTTGACGGTAAGATGGGAAAAAGTGGCGACGCGCGAATTCGGCACGATCGCATCGTCGTGTTCGATGGCGCCGCGACCTGCGTTTGTGCGTGTTTTTGCGGGAGGTGCGGATACCGCTGAATCTGTGGGGAGCAGGCTCATTGGGGGCGGTATCGGAAATGCTACGCGATAGGGCAGGGTATCAGGAAGGGACTTTTTTCAGCATTTCCAGGCCGATCTTGCCGGCGGCGATTTCACGCAGCGCGGTGACGGTAGCCTTGTCGTTGCGGCCGTCCACTTTCTTGGTGTGACCCTGCAGCAATTGACGCGCGCGGTAGGTTGCGCACAAAGTCAATTTAAAGCGGTTTTCAATCTGTTCGACACAATCTTCGATGGTAACGCGGGCCATAAAAACTCCTGGAAAACGATTTCAGCTGAACTTGGCGTGGACGCCAAACTGGTTGAATAGAGATGGGTTGCGCGCCGCTTGACGGGAGAACCGGCAGCGTGCCGCTTTGACAACGGCTGTTAATTCAGACAAGGCGGTAGCAAATTCGTTGTTGATAATAACATACTCGAACTCGGGAGCGTGAGCGATCTCGCCGCCGGCGGCCAGAATGCGGCGGGTAATGATGTGCGGTTCGTCCTGGCCGCGCTTGTGCAGCCGCTCCTCCAGAGCTGCGATGGACGGCGGCAGGATGAAAATGCCGACCGCGTCGGGAAACTGTTCGCGCACCTGCTGCGCGCCCTGCCAGTCGATTTCCAGCAGCACGTCGATGCCTTTTTCGATTTTCTCCGCGGTAATCAGGCGCGAGGTGCCGTAGAAATTGCCGTGCACTTCGGCCCATTCCAGGAATTCTCCGGCCAGTTGCCGCTTCTGGAAATCGGCGGCATCGGTAAAGTAATACTCGCGGCCGTGCTGTTCTCCCGGGCGCGGCGGCCGCGTGGTGGTCGAAATCGACAGCGCGATCGCCGGTTCCTGCTGCAGCAGGGCGTTGACCAGCGTCGATTTGCCGGCGCCGGACGGGGCAACCACCATGAATACGCTGCCGGAGGAACTGGAAGAGCCTGGAGTATGGATTGTGGACATGGGCGGTTTATTTTCAGGATGTTGGATGCCGGGATTGCCCGCAGTTTATCAGAGGAGCCGATCCTGCCGATAGGGGTATCGGCGCGCCGTCAACGCGGTGTCAGCCTGAGCAGGCGCCCCTCGCTTTCATCCTCGATCAGCCATACCGCGCCATCGCTCGCCACGGCGACATCGCGGATCCGGTGGCCCAGTTGCCAGCGCTCTGCTTCGTCCGCGCCGCCTTTGCCGTCGAAAGCGATGCGCACCAGGCCGCGCTGGACCAGGCCGCCGATCAACGCCGAGCCGCGCCAGGCCGGGAACATGTCGCCGGCATAGAAAGCCAGCCCCGCCGGCGCGATCACGGGCGTCCAGTAAACCACGGGCGCTTCGAAATCGGGGCGCGTGGCGTGGCGCGGAATCGGGGCGCCGTTGTAGTTGTCGCCGTTCGAGACCACCGGCCAGCCGTAATTTCGTCCGGGCAGGATCAAATTGAGTTCGTCGCCGCCGCGCGGCCCCATTTCGTCGAGCCAGAGGCGGCCGTCCGGCGCGAATGCCAGTCCGTACGGATTGCGATGGCCGGTGCTCCAGGTCTGGGCCCGGACGCCGCCGGCCGCGGCCAAGGGATTGTCGTCCGGCGTCGAGCCGTCGAGATTCAGGCGCAGCACCTTGCCCAGCGCCTGATCCGGATCCTGCGCGGTCTGCGGACGCTGGCGGTCGCCCGAGGTCAGGAACAGATGCCGGCCGTCCGGGGCGAAGGCGATGATGCCGCCGGGCTGGCCGCCTTGTCCTTTCGGCTCCTGGCGCCAGATGACGGCAAGGCCGTCGAGATGCGCGGCGTCGCCGGATTCTGCCAGCCGGGCGCGCGCCAGCGCCAGGCTGCTGCCGCCGCGTCCGCCCGGTCCGGGTTCGGAGAAGGTGAAATAGATGGTGCTGTCACTGGCGAAGCGCGGCGATACGGCAACGTCCAGGAAGCCGTTCTGGCCCCTGTATTCCACTTCGGGCACGCCGCTGACTTCCTGTTTTTTGCCTTGCTGGGTGGCGATGAACAGGCGGCCGGCCTTTTCGGTGACCAGCAGGCGTCCGTCCGGGAGAAATGCGATGGCCCATGGAAACGCGAAAGTGGCGACGCTTTTCGCGACGAAGGGCTGGTCGGGATTGGGCCGGCGCAGGCCGGCATTGGTTTCCGCGGCGGCTTCGGGGGCATGGGCCGCGGCCGCCAATAGCGCCGCCAACGCAACGCTTCCCGCAGTCCTGAGAAAGAATGCTTTCATGCTCGCTCCTGTCGACGGCGCATCGGCAGGAGGGCCGGGCCGAAATCGTCTATTCCAGGTTTTGCACCTGCTCGCGCATCTGATCGATCAGCAATTTCAATTCCATCGCCGCATCGGCCAATTCCTTCATCGCGGCCTTGGAGCCGACCGTGTTGGCCTCCCGGTTCAGTTCCTGCATCATGAAATCGAGGCGTTTGCCGACCTGGCCGCCTTTTTTCAGGATATGCCGCGTTTCGCTCAGATGCGCGCCAAGCCGCGCCAGTTCCTCGGCAATATCGATCCGGATGCCGTACAAGGTGACTTCCTGGCGGATCCGCTCCAGCGTTTCCTCGCGCGTCAGGTTCGGCGCGCCGTTCTGCTGCACATGCGCCAGGCCGAGCGCATCCTGCAGGCGCTCGCTGGCGCGCTGTTGGAACTGGGCCACCAACTGCGGCACCAGCGGCGTGATGCGGGCCACGATGGCTTCCATCATGTCGATGCGCGACAGCAGCACTTCCTGCAAGGCGGCGCCTTCGCGCGCCCGGCTCTCGATAAAGGCGTCCAGCGCGGCCTGCATGGCGCTGCCCACGTCCTGCTGCAGGCTGTCCTGGCCGACTTCGCTTTCCTCGATCATGCCCGGCCAGCGCAGCAGCTCGGCAATCGACAGCGGCGCGGCGTCGATGAATTCGGGGCGGCTGCGCAATTGCTGCTGCAGCGACGCCAGCGAGGCCAGCAGCTCGGCATTGACGGTCTGGCTGGCGCCGGCCGTCTTGCGGCCGAAACTCAGCCGGCACTCCAGCTTGCCGCGCACCACGCGTCCGATGATGGCTTCGCGCAGCGCCGGCTCCAGCGAGCGCAAATCGTCGTTGACGCGGAATTGCAGGTCCAGGAAGCGCGAATTGACGCTTTTCAGTTCGATTGTGACGGTGCCCGCGGCGGTTTCGCGGGTGTGGATGGCATAGCCGGTCATGCTGCAGATAGTCAAAGTAGCTCTCCGGTAATGGCAATAATCTGTCGCGCATTGTACCTTCCGGGCAAGACTTTGCGCCCGTTTTGCGCTTTTCCGGTGCGTGTGGAATCGACCTTTTCAAGAAAAGCGCGGGTCTTTTGTGTATGCTTCGGCTTACTCCGATTTTGAAAGATGGCTCCAATGACTTTAGTAACCCGCACCGCCGGCCGCGCCCCCAACGCCTTGCGCAATGTGCGCCTGACGCGCAATTTCACCATCCATGCCGAAGGCTCGGTCCTGATCGAGTTCGGCAACACCAAGGTGATCTGCACCGCCAGCATCGAAGACAAGGTGCCCGGATTCCTGAAAGGCAAGGGCCAGGGCTGGCTGACCGCCGAATACGGCATGCTGCCGCGTTCGACCCATACCCGCATGGATCGCGAGGCCGCACGCGGCAAGCAGTCCGGCCGCACCCAGGAAATCCAGCGCCTGATCGGCCGCGCCTTGCGCGCCGCATTCGATCTGGAGGCGTTCGGCGAGCGTACCCTGCATCTGGATTGCGACGTGATCCAGGCCGACGGCGGCACCCGCACGGCGGCAATTACCGGCGCCATGGTGGCGGCCTATGATGCATTTTCCAGGCTGGCCGCGTCCGGCCAGATCGCCGCGGTGCCGGTCAAGCATTTCGTGGCCGCCATTTCGGTCGGCGTGTTCCGCGGCCTGCCGGTGCTGGATCTGGATTACATCGAGGATTCCGACTGCGATACCGACATGAACGTGGTCATGACCGACAGCGGCCATTTCGTGGAAGTGCAGGGCACGGCCGAAGGCGCGGCGTTCGACCGCGGCACGCTGAACCAGTTGCTCGATCTGGCCCAGAGCGGCGTGGCCGAATTGATCGCCCTGCAAAAGCAGACGCTGGGCCTGGGCTGATTGGTGCAGTGAGGTAAGCGTAATGAATATTGCAAGCAAAACAGCCGGCGGCACTGTCGTGCTGGCGTCGAACAATGCCGGCAAGGTCAGGGAATTCAATGCCTTGCTGGGGCCGGCCGGTTTCGATTTGCGCCCGCAAAGCGAATTCAATGTGCCGGAAGCTGACGAGCCGTTCATGACCTTCGTCGAGAACGCGCTGACCAAGGCGCGGCATGCGTCGCGGCTGACCGGCCTGCCGGCGCTGGCCGACGATTCCGGCGTCTGCGTCAATGCCCTGGGCGGCGCGCCGGGGGTATTGTCGGCGCGTTATGCGGGCGAGCCGAAATCGGATGCCGGCAACAATCGCAAGCTGGTGGCCGATCTGGCGCCGCTGGCCGACCGCTCGGCCTATTATTACTGCGTGCTGGTGTTCGTGCGCCATGCCGAAGATCCGCAGCCGGTCATTGCCGACGGCCGCTGGGACGGCGAAATCGTGGCGGAGCCGCGCGGCGACGGCGGTTTCGGCTACGATCCGCATTTCTGGCTGCCGCAGCTCGGCAAAACCGCCGCGCAGCTCAGCGCCGAAGAAAAGAACCGCGATTCGCATCGCGCCCAGGCTCTGCGCGCGCTGGTGGCCAAGCTGGGACCGGTTTCCATATCGGCGCCGCGATGATTCCGATCAAGCCGATTTCCGCGGTCAAGCCGGCCAATGCGGCCAATACAGTCGAATCCGCCGACTCTGACGCGCTGGGCGCATCGCCGGCGCAGGTCGCGCTGACTTTCCTGAAGCCGGGCAATCTGCACCTGAGCGCGCTGCCGCCGTTGTCGCTCTACGTGCATTTCCCCTGGTGCGTCAAAAAATGCCCGTATTGCGATTTCAATTCGCATGAAGTCAAGGGCAGCTTCCCCGAAACCGAGTATCTGGACGCCCTGCGCGCCGATCTGGAATCCGCGCTGCCGCTCATCTGGGGCCGCAAGATCTATACCATTTTCATCGGCGGCGGCACGCCCAGCCTGCTGTCGGCGGCCGGGCTGGACCGGCTGCTGTCGGATATCCGCACCTTGCTGCCGCTGGACGGCAATATCGAAATCACGATGGAAGCCAATCCCGGCACTTTCGAGGCCGAGAAATTCCGCGCCTATCGCGCCAGCGGCGTGAACCGGCTCTCGATCGGCATCCAGAGCTTCAACCCCGCGCATCTGCAGGCGCTGGGCCGCATCCACGACGGCGACCAGGCGCGGCGCGCGGTAGACATCGCGCGGCAGGATTTCGACAATTTCAATCTCGACCTGATGTACGCGCTGCCGGGACAAACCCTGGCCGAAGCCGAAGCCGACCTGGCGCGCGCGCTGGCCTATGCGCCGCCGCATCTGTCGCTGTACCACCTCACGCTGGAGCCGAATACCTTATTTGCCAAATATCCGCCGCCGTTGCCGGATGACGACGCCAGCGCCGACATGCAGGACATGATCGCGCAGCGCATGGCGGGGGCCGGATACGAGCATTACGAAGTATCGGCCTATGCGCAGCCCGGGCGCCAGGCCCGGCATAACCTGAATTATTGGCAATTTGGCGATTACCTGGGCATCGGCGCCGGCGCCCACTCCAAACTGTCGTTTCCGCACCGCATTGTGAGGCAAATGCGCTACAAACATCCGCAGACCTATCTGACCCGGACGGCGGCCGGCAACCCGATCGCCGAGTCGGCCGAAATCGGGCGCGATGCGCTCGGGTTTGAATTCATGCTAAATACGCTGCGGCTCAATGCCGGCTTCGCGCCCAACCTGTTTACCGAGCGCACCGGCCTCGGCATCGGGGCGATCGAGGCGGCGCTCAATGACGCCGAAAAACGCGGATTGCTGCGGCGCGATCACCAAAATATCCGTCCGACGGCGTTGGGCCAACGTTTCTTGAATGATTTGCAACAAATATTTTTGTATGACAACTAATATACCCTTTGGGATTCTGGGTTATATTGATCAAAAAATGGCATCTTGATAATACTAATCTATAGTTTTATTAGGATTTGCCGTTAGTAGATGTATCAGGAACCAATTGAGTTGCTGCGTTGGAAGTAGCGCGAACCATTAATGATTTTATGAACAGCGCAAAGAAATGCTGACACCTGAAATGGCTGTCCAAAATACGAGCAGTCCGTCTTTTCCTTTGGTTTTTTTAGAACCGATTGCAGACGCGCATCACCAATGGGTGGCGCTGGCTCTGCACCTGTCGCCGTCGGACGGCAACAACACCCCCTTATTCAATCAGTTATTCAATGAATACGAGTTCGGCGCGGCGCTCGGCAAATTGCGCTGCGTGCTGAATGTCGCCGATCCGGTCGCCTTCGAAGCGGCGTTCGAGGCGCCGCTGGAGCCTGCGCAGCTGGTGTTGCGGGTGCCGGTCGAAATTTGCCGCGATCCGGCCCACGCCGACGCGTTGGCGCGCCTGCAGCGGCAAGGCTTTACGCTGGTGGCGCAGGGCTTGCCGGGCGCTCCCTGCCTGCTGGGCGATTGCGTTTCCGCAGTCGCCGTCGATTACAGCGCGGCCGTCTATCCGCAGGCCAAGGCCTGGCTGGGCGTGAGCGCGGCCGGCATGCATCTGGCCGAAGACGTCAACGACCAGGCCGCCTTCGACGCCTGCCAGCAGATCGGCTTCCGCTGGTTTGCCGGCGAATATCCCCTGCATGCCTCGACCCAGGCTTCGCGCCGCGATCCGACTTCGCGCATGCGCCTGCTGCGGCTGCTGGATATGGTCGCCTGCGATGTCGATTCGCATGAAATCGAAACGCAGATGAAGCATGACCCGACACTGACCTATCAGTTGTTCAAGCTGGTCAGTTCGGCGGCATTCGGCTTCAATTCGACCATTTCCAATTACACCCAGGCGCTGAACCTGATCGGTCGCCGGCAATTGCAGCGCTGGCTGCAATTACTGTTGTATGCGCGCCACGCCAGCGATAAATCGAACAATCCTCTGCTGCCGCGGGCAGCGGCCAGGGCCGGCCTGATGGAAGCGCTGTGCCAGAAGCTCGGCTGCGATCGCGATGAACAGGACCGCGCCTTCATCGTCGGCATGTTTTCGCTGCTGAGCGTCCTGCTGTCGATGCCGATGCTGGAAATCATCGGCCCGCTGAAATTGCCGCTGGACGTGCTGGTTGCGCTGACCGAACGGCGCGGCCGCCTGGGCAGCCTGCTGCGGCTGGTCGAACGCGCCGAATACGGCGAGGTGCCGCTGCGCCATGCCGACCTGGCAGGCTGCGGGCTGACGCCCCAGGGTTATTGCCATTCGCTGGTGCATGCCTATCGCTGGGCCTCGCATGTCAGTGCCGAGGCGCAGGCATGACGACGACGTTCCGGCCGAACGACGTCGCGGTGTGCTCGGCGCTGTTCGACGTCATCTGGTCGCTGGAAGGGCCGCCGCTGCACGAGGCGCTGAGCGACATCGTATGCCGCATGCTGGCCCTGCCGGACGGCTGCTTCCTGCCCGAATCCCCGGATTACCACGGCCTGGTCGAGCCAATTGCCCATGACGGCATGGTGTACGGCTATTATCTGCTGCCGCCGGGCGCCGAGGAAATCGACCGCGCGCGCCTGCGCGAATTCGCGGCGCTGACCGCACGCCTGCTGCATACCCGCAGCGAAACCGGCTTGCGTGTACGCGAACTGAACCAGATCGAACGCAAACTGGAAGAGCAGGCGCAGATCCTGCACCAGATGCATGAATCGGTCATTACCATGGATCAGGCCGGCTTCATCACCAGTTGGAACCAGGGCGCCGAACGCCTGTTCGGCTATACGGCGATCGAAGCGGTTGGACGAAATGTGCTGTTTCTGTACGAGAACGACGAAGACGACGACATCCACCAGATCAACGACCTGTTCATGCAGCCCGGCGGCCGCGAGATGGAAGTGCGGCGCAAGAAAAAATCCGGCGAAATATTCTGGGCCAGCCTGTCGCTCTCGATCATGCGCGACGCCGACGAAAACCCGGTCGGCATGATCGGTTACCTGAACGACATCACCGAGCGCAAGAATACCGAAAAGCTGATCCATCACCTGGCGTATTACGACGACCTGACCAAGCTGCCCAACCGCACCATGCTCACGCGCACCATCGATCACGCGCTGAGCGCATCGGCATCGGGGCAGGGCGGGGCCTACGGCGCGCTGCTGTTCATCGACCTGAACCGTTTCAAGCCGATCAACGACACGCTGGGCCATCTGATCGGCGACAAGATACTGGTCGAAGTCGCGCGCCGCCTGCGCAAGGCGATGCCGGAGCAGGATGTGGTGGCGCGCCTGGGCGCGGATGAGTTCGCGGTGGCGCTGTTCGACATCGACAAGGATTACCACGCCGGCTTCGCGGCGCAGAAACTGATCGCGCTGTTCCACGAACCTTTCTTCATCGACGGCCATGCCTTGCGCCTGGGCGCCAGCATCGGCATCAGCATGTATCCGCAGGACGCCACCGATACCGAAACGCTGCTGCGGCTGGCCGACATCGCGATGTACCGCGCCAAGCGCGGCGTCGAAAACGACGGCGGCGGTTATGCCTATTACCGCGCCGACATGAGCGACAACACGCTGGAACTGCTGCGTATCGAAACCGGCCTGATGCGCGCGCTGGAGCACAACGAACTGCTGCTGTACTACCAGCCGAAAGTCGAAGTGCAGCACGGCCGTATCAGCGGCGCCGAAGCCCTGGTGCGCTGGCAGCATCCCGAGCGGGGTTTGCTGCTGCCGGGCGAATTCATTCCGATCGCGGAAAAGACCGGCCTCATCGGGCAACTGGGCGAATGGGTGCTGGAGCGCGCCTGCGCGCAAGCGCAGAGCTGGCAAGACAGCGGCCTGCCGCCGGTGCGCATTTCGATCAACGTCACCGCGGTCGAATTCACGCGTTCGCTGCCGCAGCGTATTGCCGGCGCGCTGGAACGGCACGGACTCAGCGGCGCCTGGCTGGAACTGGAAATTACCGAAGGCATGCTGATGCACAGCACCGACCGCCTGGTCGGCATCATGGAAAAGATCTGCCAGCTCGGCGTCACGATTTCACTGGACGATTTCGGCACCGGTTATTCCAGCCTGTCGTATCTGAAGCGTTTCCCGATCAATACCCTGAAGATCGACCGTTCGTTCACCGTCGGCATTCCGGACGATTCGAATGACTGCGCGATCGGCAGCGCGATCATCAGCATCGGCAATCAGCTGAAGCATAAAGTGATTGCGGAAGGCGTTGAGAATCGCGAGCAACTGGCCTTCCTGAAAGAAGCCGGCTGCAATGAAATGCAGGGCTGGCTGTTTTCACCGGCGATACCGGCCGAGGATTTCGAGCGCATGCTGCTGCTGGAACAGCGCTTCGAGATTTGATTTCGCGCCGGATATAGCAACTGCAAGCAACTGCAAGCAACCGCAACGCCGGGGCTTTAGGTATAATGCCCCCCTTACGGAAGCGTGGCCGAGCGGTTGAAGGCACCAGTCTTGAAAACTGGCGACGGGGTAACCCGTTCGTGAGTTCGAATCTCACCGCTTCCGCCAAAAACAACTCTAAACCCTTGGTTTCATAGGAATCAGGGGTTTTTTGTTTTCATCTATCAAAATGACCGCAAAATCAGTGCCGCTCATTCGGAGAAATTTCCGGGGCGGCATTATTTAACTAATGACCAAAGGATTGGTTCCTGCCATTTATCTTGGCGGCATAAAGCGCTTTATCGGCTTCCAGCAGTAATACGCTTGCATGCTCATTGAGGCCAACAGCGCGGATGGAGAAACCGACGCTGATGGTCAGATAGCCGGTATGCGAAGCGGAATGCGGTATTTCGAGGTTACGCACCCGTTCACATAATGCCTCTGTAAAGGCAGTTGCCTGTTTTAGTGTCATGCCGGCAGATAGTATGACAAACTCCTCGCCGCCATATCTCGCAAGAAAGTCTGAACTGCGAAGGAACGCCTGATCAAGGCAGATCGCAACATGTTTCAACGCCTCGTCACCGGCTTGGTGACCGTATATGTCATTGAAATCTTTGAAATGATCCACGTCAATCATTATCAAGGTGATTAATTCAGCAGTACGCCGGGCAATTCCCCATTGGATATCCAATTGCATATCAAAAAAACGGCGATTGTAAACCCCCGTCAGGCCATCCTTGATGGCAAGCTGTTCCAAGGCTAAGCGCATCTGTTTGAGCGATTTGTTTTCCTCGCGCAAGCTCTGCTGTATCAATATCCTCGCCGTCACGTCTTTTTGAATGCCGATAAAGTTACTTACAGAACCACTTGTATCGTAAATCGGAGATATGCTTAATTCGTTCCAGAACATCGACCCGTCTTTACGGTAGTTTCGGACAACGACAAGACAATATTCTCCGTTTTCTATGGCTTCCCCGACGATCTTCAGTTCGGGTTGCTCACGGTCGTCGTTTTGCAAATAGCGGCAATTGATATTGGTAATTTCCTCAAACGAGTAGCCGGTCATTCGTTCGAATGCGGGATTGACGAATATCAACGGATTGTCGTCCCTGCGGCAGTCAGAAATGGTAATTCCATCTCGAGAGTCCGCGACTGCCTGCTGAAGAATTTCATTTTTCATATCCGCTCTAAGATGGTGAGATTTACGTAATAGCTTCATCGCCGACGTTGAAACAGGAACGCGATGTTCGCTTCCCGCTTTCATGCGTTCACCAAGGATAATTCATATTTTATTCGCCAGATCAAATTCCGTGCGTCACCTTTTAGATCATGGCGCCGCGGACCTGAATTTTGAATTTGCCATGCCGCCGGTATGGTCCGCAAATTTCGGTGCAAAACAACACCATCAGGGTATGTTGCGAAATCGGGGGGAGCATGGTAAAACTCGCGACGAGAGCGCTTTTAAATGCCGGTTATTCATTTCAAATTAGAAAGTTAACTATGACGGATGAAAATGGCGAAGAACAGAAGTCAGACGCGCCAACCACGCTGTTACAACCGGATGATGTTCCTATTGGAACGCCACTTGAATGGCCGATTGTCGACGCCGGTGGCATGCTCATGTTCGACAGAGGCGCGACTTTATCGAAGATGGAAGACCGCACATTTTTATTCCAACACTTTGAGCCGCACCGTGGTGACTTGGACATCAAACCTGCTTCCTCGTCGGCCAATGAAGACCCAGCTAACCAACAGGCACCAATAAGCGTCAAGGATTTGGACCTGACGATCGGTATGTCGCTCGGCATCCGCGCAAAGACTGGCAAGGGTGGGCCGATGCATTCGAGCAAGCTGATTGGCCTGGCCCAGAACCATACTTTATTTGTAATGTCGCCATTGGAGGCGGGCCAACCGCTATCCTTCCGGCAAGGCGAGCAAATGGAGGCGGTGGTTGTCTCGGCCAGGGCGGTATTCCTGTTCCTTTGCGCAGTCGGCACAGTGTGCTCCGTTCCCTTCAACTACCTGATATTGTCGGAACCATTCGGAATCCGCCGGCTTCGTTCGCGTAAATCTGCTCGTACCCGTGTGAAGCTTGCTGTCAGGTATGCGGTTGCCGCAACAGGTACCGACTATGAAGGGCTCGGGATCGGATCTGACATTAGCCCAACGGGAATGTCGCTGGCGGCGCCGATGGAATTGGGTAAGGTAGGCGATCGTCTGCGCGTAGGGTTTCGGATCAAGACGGACGAATTCAATCTGGACATTGATGCTGTCGCGAACATCCGTAATGTGCAGAAGGGCGAGCCGCCTGATGAGCTGATCGTGCACGGAATCGAATTCGATCAGCTTGAATCAGAGCAGCAGATTGCATTGAAGTGCTTCATACTTGACCAAAGCTAGGTGTATGGATCAGGAATTCCCCGATACCCCTCCAAAAAAATGATCGATAAGATGAAACTGCTGAATCAATCTTTCCGCGGTTCTACCGGTCATCGAAAGGGGTACATCATGGGACATGCAATCAATCTTACGAACGCCGCGCTCATACTTCTCGACGCGCTGCTGATCTGGAGTTGCTGGGCTGTGGACAGGCACATGTTGGCGAAGCGCATTGAAAAATAAATACCGGCGGACTGTTGCAGTCCGCTAGCGCCTGCCACCCCAGTATTTTTCCGCGGCCGCGGAACCCTTGCTCAGGAAATCCGTTTCGGCTTGGTCGTCAATCTTGCCGTCGGCGCCGCGCACGTAAGTGTCCAGCAGTTTGTTGAACAACATGCTGCCGCTGCTGTTGCTGGCTTTCACGCCGGCGACGTATTCTTCCACCGAGATGTGGCCATCTCCCGACTTGTCGAAATTCCGGAACATCTCTTGCGCTTGCGCGGCGTCGATCCCGACGCGTTTCATCTGCGCTTCGAATTCACTGGCGCTTAATAAATTGTCGTGATCGGCATCGGCCTGCACATGCATTTGCGGCGCCCAGGCTTCGCTCAGCGACATCGAGGAAAGGGAGGCAGTCGACATCGGCGTCACGCTGCTGCCCTGCGCGTTGCCGAGCGTGACGATGCTCGATGTTTGCGATGCGCCGGTATCCGGCGGGGGCGCGAATGCCGCGCTGCCGTCGAAAACGGGCTGGTAGAACGCGACGGCGGGACTGCTTACGGCCGATATCGGCATGACGGATCTCGCAAATTGAATGACGTATGCGTAAATCGGCAGAAATCGCGAAAACTTGAATTAGGCCGGGCCGTCGGTCTCCGCGGCCTTCAGCCGTTCCAGGAACCAGCGCCCCGCGGGTCCCGGCGGCGCGGCCTTTCGATATACCGCCGACATCGGCATCAACGGCGTCGACGGCTGGAACGTCTCCAACCTGATTTCAACCAGCGCGCCGGATTCGAGATCCGGCTTCACCATCGCCAGCGGCATGATGCCCCAGCCGAAACCGGCGCGCAGAAATGCGTGCTTGGCGCCCAGATCGGCCAGGCGCCAGGTCTGCGTCGAAAACACCGAAAAATTCTTGCCCTCCGTCAGTTTGGAGCGGTCCGTCAGCACCAGCTGCACGTGCGGTTTCAGTTCGCGCGGACGGATCACGCGCCGCAGCGCGGCCAGCGGATAGGCGGGCGCGGCCACGGCAATCATCGGTACGTCGCGCAATTTTTCCGTCTCGAGTGCATCGGGCGCATCCGGCATCGAACCGATAATGCCGAGCTGGCACATGCCGTCCATGACCGGCTGCACCACTGCACCCAGCGCTTCCACATACAGCCGCAGCGGCGTATGCGGAAACGCTTCGCGAAATGCGCCCACGGCAGCCGTCAGCGACGCCATCGGATACATGACATCCACCGCGACCGACAATTCCGGTTCCAGTCCCTCGGCGATGGTGCGCGCCTTGGCCTTGAAGGCATCCATGCTGCCGATCACGGTCCGCGCCTCACCCAGCAGGGCTATGCCTTCCTCGGTCAATCGCGGGTAGCGCCGCGAGCGATCGAACAGGGTCACGCCCAATTGGAATTCAAGCGCCGCCAGCGTTTGGCTGACCACGGATTGCGCGCGCCGCAGCTTGCGTCCCGCCGCGGAAAAGCTGCCTTCGTCGGCGGCCGCAATGAACGTACGCAATTGATCTGTCGAGACACCGTCCAGCATGTATCGCTCCTGTAGATGGATTCCATCGAAAGATATAGGCTTCCATGATGGATGTCCAGCGTTTAGACTTGCTGCCATGAATACTACTTTCGCTCCGATTGCTTCCCATACGCCCGATGCCGCCGGCGGCCGCGATATCGTCGCGCGCACCCGGGGCAGAACCCATGGGCCGGTGACGCGGGTCTTCAGTCCCGGCGACATCGGGCAATTGGTCAAGCCTTTCGTCTTCCTCGATCATTTCGATTTCACGCCGGGCGCGCCGGGATTTCCGATGCATCCGCATTCGGGCATTGCGACCGTCAGCGTGCTGTTGTCGGGGGCGTTTTCTTATGAGGACACCACCGGCGCTTCGGGCGTGCTCGGCCCCGGCGGCGTCGAATGGATGCAGGCCGGCAACGGTGTCTGGCACGTCGGCGATCCGGTGGGCGCCGAGAAGCTGACCGGCTATCAGGTCTGGGTGGCGCTGCCGCGGGAGCGGGAAAACGGCGTTGCGCAAAGCCAGTATGTGGCCCCGGAAGATGTGCCCGATACGGGCGCGGCGCGCGTTATCCTCGGCAGCCACGGCGGCGCACACAGCACAGTGCTGGCCCCGGCCGGCATGAATCTGCTGCACGTCCGCTTGGCCGATGGCCAGACCTGGCGCTATCAGCCGCCGGCCGGCCATACCGTGGCCTGGACGCATGTGCGCCAGGGCAGCCTGATGGTGGCGGATCAAACGCTGACGAACGAGCTGGCGGTATTCAGCGAATCGGAAGCGGCGCTCGAATTCATCGCGCTGGGCGATGCGGAATTCATCTTCGGTTCCGCAGTGAAGCATCCGCATGAACTGGTGATGGGCAGTTACTCGGTGCATACCTCGCCCGAAGCACTGGCGCGAGGCGAAACCGAAATCAGGCGCATCGGCAAGCAGTTGCGGGACCAGGGCAGGATTTGATCAAGTTGGTATTTAAGAGCGCATGCCGGTTTGTTGCCGCCGCGCGATAGTGTCGATGTTCCAATGAAAAGCCCGCAAATTGCGTTTGCGGGCTTTTTTATCGGCAAAAAAAAGACCGCCTGGAGGGGCGGCCAGAAATCACGAGGGGGCGTGAGAAAATCGATAAATCGAAACTTATTCTTCAGGCGAAGGATGGTGTTTCGAGGCAGCTTCTTCCGCTCTGGCTTGCAGCAGCTCCGCCTTCACCTGGGCGCGGGTCTTGCCGCTTTGGACCGGCTCTTTGTAGAAGATTTCCGGCGCTTCGCTGCTCGGCTGGAAACCGTCGGCACGCGCCTGAATCAGTTCCGCTTTCACTTGTGCACGGGTCTTGCCGCTCCGGGCGGGCTCTTTGTAGAAAATTTCGGGTGCTTCGCTGCTTGGCTGGAAGCCGTCGGCGCGTGCCTGGATCAGTTCTGCGCGCACTTGCGTGCGGGTTTTACCCGATGCATCGACACTGGTCGAAGCGGCGGAAGCGTTGACGCTGAAGGCTGTCAAACCGGCAGAGGAAAGCAGGACTGCGGCGACGAGCATGTTCTTGGTTTTCATTTTCGGACCTCTAAAGTTAGATTGTTGACGATGCAATAAATGACCTTGCGCCTGTCTGCCGGGGCGTTTGGCGGAGTCTTTATCCTGATCAACCGTTTCAACTTCATTCATTCAAGATTCAGGATCGCTCTTTGATGGTCCCCAGTGTATTGACATTCTTTTGCGAAAAAAACAGTGCTGGAAACAATGTACTATTGCGTAATCTGCAATAGTTAAAGGGGCGGCAATGGACAGGCTTCAGTCGATGCGGGTATTCGTGAAGGTGGCCGAGCAGGGAAATTTCGCGCGGGCGGCGATTCAGCTCGATCTGTCGAACGCGGCGGTGACGCGTTACGTCGCGGATTTGGAGAACCACCTGGGCGTGCGGCTGCTGCATCGCAGTACGCGCAAACTGTCGTTGACGGAGATCGGCCAGGAATACCTGAAGCGTTCGCGTCAGATTCTTGCCGAGGTTGAAGACGCGGATGCCGTTGCCACCTCGGTGGCCACGAATCCGCGCGGCATGCTCAAGCTGTATTCCCACATCAGTTTCGGCGAATTTCAATTGCCGCGTTTTTTGCCGCCCTACGCCGAGGCATTTCCGGACGTGACGCTGGATGTGACTTTGTCCGATCGAAGCGTCGATCTGGTGGAAGATGGATTCGATGTGGGAATTTATAACGACGCGCAGAATTTCAGCAGCGGCATGATCGCACGCCAACTGGGCGTCTCGCACGTCATCCTGTGCGCATCGCCGGATTATATCCGGCGCTTCGGTCTGCCGCGCACGCCGCAGGATTTATCGCGGCATACCTGCCTGAGTTACGCTTTTGAAAATTTGCGCGATTATTGGACCGTGATCGGCCCCGAGGGCAAGCTGGAGATTGAAGTCAAAAGCAAGCTGGTGGCGAATAATTCAGACTTGCTGAGCTACTGCGGCCGGTCGGGAATGGGGATTGTTCTGCGGCCCAGTTATACCTTGGGGGACGATCTGAAAAGCGGCCGGCTGGTGCGGATATTGCCGGCCTATTATGCGCGTACGTTCAGCGTCACGCTGGCCTATCCGAGCCGGCGTTTGCTGTCCGCTACCGTGCGCAGTTTCGTCGATTTCATGACGCAGCAATTTCCGCAGCCGAACAGCGATCCATGGCTGGAACCGTAGTCAGGCGAGCACCGCTCAGGCCGCCATCGCCTTCTGCACCAGGTGCGGCGTCCAGCCGCTGAAAATCGCCTGGTCCTTGCCGGCGTGCTTGGCTTTATAGACGGCCGCGTCGGCGCGTTTCATCAAGGCATGTTTTTCTTCGCCGGCCTGGTAGGCGGTGGCGCCCGCGCTGAAGGTCACGGGCAGCGAACGGCCTTCGTGCTCGCAGGGACGGGCCGCCAGTTCCGCCTGGATCCGCGCGATCGTGATCATTGCCTCGACCGGCGTGGTCGCCGGCAGCAGAATCACGAATTCTTCGCCGCCGAAACGCGCCAGCACATCCATGCTGCGCAGCGTGGTATTGACGATCCTGGCGAAATGCATCAGCACCGCGTCGCCGGCGACGTGGCCGTAATTGTCGTTGACCTGCTTGAAGTTATCGAGATCCAGCAATGCCACGCATAATGCAACGCCGCCGCGCGCGGCCCGCGCGAATTCGCGTTCGAATGCATCATCCAGGCCGCGCCGGTTCAGCGCGCCGGTCAATTGATCTTCGTGCACCAGTTCATCCATCTGCCGCAGCTGCGATTCGAGCTGGCGAATGCGCGTCCGCGCTTGCGTCAGTTCGCGCTGCGCCTGGTCGGCGTCGTCGCGCAGGCGGCGATGGTCGGCCAACAGCATCGAGGTGGACAGGTTGCGCTGGACGCTGGTGGCGCCGTTGACGATTTTCTCGACGATATCGCGCAGCGGGGTATCGTTTTTCTTGAGGCGACGGGCATCTCCGCGGGCCAATACGGCGGCCATTTGTGCGGAATTCGATTTAAGCATTTTGCGTAGCCCGTCGTGATGAACATAGCTCTATTACGGCGCACCGCTGTGTAACTTTAACGCCCCTGCAAGTATTTACGTTTGCGTGCCTTGCCGGGTTCGGACAGGAATTCGAACGCCGTTGCCGTGGAGAAATAAATGCCGGCGGCAGCGCGCGGCAGGGATCGTAATCTGCGCGCGCGTGCCGGTGCGCATTCACGGCAGCGGCAGCACGCCGGTGGCCTTGATTTCATCCAGGCAGACGCTGGACCGGACGCTGCCGACGCCGGCCACCCGCATCAGTTTTTCCATCAGAAAATGCGAAAGCGATTTCAGATCGTCGGCGGCGACCTTCAATACGTAATCGAAATCTCCCGTTACCGAATAGCATTCGAGAACATGCGGCAGATCCGCGACCGCCTGGCGGAATTTTTCCAGATCGTGCGCATGCGTTTTTTCCATGGAGACATTGACGAAGGCGATCACCGACAGCCCCAGCGTTTCCGGATTGAGCCTGGTTTCGTAGCGGACGATGAAGCCTGCCGATTCCAGCCGGCGGTGGCGCCGGTGGCATTGCGCCGGCGACAGCCGGGTAATCGCGGCCAGCTCCAGATTCGATGCGCGGCCATGTTGCTGCAGATGGTCGAGAAGTTTTCGATCGATCGTATCGATATCCGATTTGTACAAGTTTGTCTCCTCTTGACGCGGTTACAGGAAATTAAATTTCCAAAAATAAGCTCAATGCGAGCAATATGAACATGAGCCTCATTACTTGATTTTGATGCGGAATGTTTCTATTTTTCAGCAATGAGATTGGGTACAGGTCAAAGAGTTTCCGTGCTGTAATATAAAAGCGTGTATTCGCTTTTCAATACAAAACAACCGGAGGCAAAAACATGAAATTTTCTTTCGCGCGCGCGGTCGCTTCCGCCGCAGTCGCCACAGTCGCCGCCATGCTGGTTGCCGCCGGCGCCAATGCCGCAACCGTTGCCGGCGCCGCCATGCGCACCGTGGAGATCACCGCCATCGTCGAACATCCCGCGCTCGATGCCGTGCGCGAGGGCGTGCGCGATCAGTTGAAAGCCGACGGCTACGAAGCCGGCAGGAACCTCCGATTCGAATATCAAAGCGCGCAGGGCAATACCGGCACCGCCGCGCAGATCGCGCGCAAATTCGTCGGCGACGCGCCCGATGTCGCGGTGGCCATCGCGACGCCGTCGGCCCAGGCGCTGATCGCGGCGACCAAGTCGATTCCCATCGTATTTTCAGCAGTCACCGATCCGGTCGCGGCCAGGCTGGTTCCAGATTGGAATGCCTCCGGCACCAATGTTACCGGCGTGTCCGATATGTCGCCGTTGAAAGAGCAGATCGATTTGTTGCTGAGAATCGTGCCGCAAGCCAAGCGCGTCGGCATTATTTACAATCCCGGCGAGGCGAATTCAGTTGTTATCGTTTCGGAATTAAAAAATCAGTTGCGCGCACGCGGCATGAGTCTGGTGGAAGCGGCCGCGCCGCGTTCGGTCGACGTCGCCAGCGCCGCGCAGAGCCTGGTCGGCAAAGCCGACGTGATTTATGCGCCGACCGATAACAATGTCATGTCGGCGTTCGAAGGCATCGTCAAGGTCGCCGAACAGATGCGGCTGCCGGTGGTCTCGGCCGACACCAGCGCTGTCAAGCGCGGCGCGGCGGCGGCGATCGGCCTGAATTATTACGACCTCGGCCGCCAGACCGGCAAGATCGTGACGCGCATCCTGAAAGGCGAAGCGCCGGGCGCCATCGCCATCCAGACCAGCAATACGGTGGAACTGTTCGTCAATCCGGAAGCGGCGCGCAAGCAGGGGCTGACGCTGTCCGACGAGGTGATCAAATCCGCGAAAACCGTGGTGCGCTGAAGGAGAACGACATGTCCGATATCCTTGAAAATCCGATGGGCCTGAACGGTTTCGAATTCGTCGAATACGCTTCGCCGGCGCCGAATGTGCTGGAGCCGGCGTTCGAGGCGATGGGCTTCACGGCAATCGCGCGGCACCGCTCCAAGGATGTGGTGCTGTACCGGCAGGGCGGGATCAATTTCATCGTCAACCGCGAACCGCGCAGCGCCGCCTATTATTTTGCGCAGGAACACGGTCCGTCGGCATGCGGCATGGCGTTCCGTGTCGCCGATTCGCACCGGGCCTATAAACGCGCGCTGGAACTCGGCGCCGAGCCGATGGAGATACCGGCCGGCGTGATGGAGTTGCGTCTGCCGGCGATCAAGGGCATCGGCGGTTCGCCGCTGTACCTTATCGATCGTTTCGGACCGGGCAAGTCGATCTACGATATCGACTTCGAATTCTTCGAAGGCGTGGACCGCAATCCGTTCGGCGCCGGCCTGAGGACCATCGACCACCTGACGCACAATGTCTATCACGGCCGGATGGCGCACTGGGCCGCGTTCTACGAGCGCCTTTTCAATTTCCGCGAGGTGCGCTATTTCGACATCAAGGGCGAATATACCGGCCTTACCTCGAAGGCAATGAGCGGGCCGGACGGCAAGGTCAGGATTCCGCTGAACGAAGAAGCGTCGCGCGGCGCGGGGCAGATCGAGGAGTTCCTGATGCGCTTCAACGGCGAAGGCATCCAGCATATTGCATTGCAGACCGACGATCTGCCGGCGACCGTCGATGCCTTGCGGAAAATGGGAACGCCATTCATGGCGGCGCCGCCTGCAACCTATTACGAAATGCTGGAAGGCCGCTTGCCGGGTCATGGCGAGCCCACCGCCGAACTGCAGCGGCGCGGCATTCTGCTGGACGGCGTCTCGGAAAATGGGGAGCGGCGCCTGCTGCTGCAGATATTTTCCGCGGCAACGCTGGGTCCGGTGTTTTTCGAGTTCATCCAGCGCAAGGGCGACGAGGGTTTCGGCGAAGGCAATTTCAAGGCCCTGTTCGAATCGCTCGAACGCGACCAGATCCGGCGCGGCGTGCTGCGGTCGGCATGACATGACGCCGAACCTATCCTGAACGAGGGGCATGGCATGGAACAGCGATATCTCGATCACATCATGAAACAGCCCTGCCATGCCTATACCGCCGCCGACCATGCGGTCTGGCGTACGCTGTTTGCGACCCAGGCCGGCATATTGCAGGGACGGGCCTGCAAGGAGTTCATCGCGGGCCTGCATGGCCTCGACATGGCGGCTGACGGCATTCCGCGTTTCGACGCATTGAACGAACTGCTGCATGCAGCCACCGGTTGGCGCATCGTCGCCGTGCCGGGGCTGGTGCCGGACGACGTTTTTTTCGGATTGCTGGCGAACCGGCATTTTCCGGCATCGTGGTGGATACGCAAGCCGGCCCAAATGGACTACTTGCAGGAACCCGACGTCTTTCACGACATCTACGGCCATGTGCCGCTGCTGATGAATCCGATATTTGCCGACTACATGCAGGCCTACGGCGAGGGCGGGTTGCGCTCGAACTGCCTGAATTCATTGGGCAGGCTGGCGCGGCTATATTGGTATACGGTGGAATTCGGCCTGATAAATACCGCGGAGGGCTTGCGAATTTACGGATCGGGTATCCTATCGTCGAAAGGCGAGTCGATCTACAGCCTCGAAAGCGCCGCGCCGAACCGTGTGCAGTTCGATCTGCAACGCGTGATGTCGACCCGGTACCGGATCGACAGCTTTCAAAAGACGTACTTTGTCATCGACAGCTTCAAGGCCTTGTTCGAGGCCACCGAAGCAGATCTGGCGCCGATTTATCGCGCGCTGGAAAAAACGGCGGACATCGGCGCCGAAGCGCTGCTGGCCAATGACAGGGTATTGCAACGGGGAACCGGTGACGGTTGGCAGTCAACGCGGGATACCGGCTGAACATGGGAACCAGATGAAATTTCGCAATTCGAATCCATTTGTCAACGCCATCCTCAAGGCCACGCGCACGGCGACGCGCAAAACCGCGCACGCCATGCAGAAGAATGCAATGAAAGCAGCGGTGGCGGCGCTGCAGAATACGTTCAAGCATGGCTGGTCCGCCGACGGATTGGCGACCAGGCCGAAGAAGCGGCCGCCGGCCGCGCGCGCGCCGGCCTGGGCGCCGACGCGCGAGGCGGACCGGCACGAAGCGCCATCCCAGGCCGGGCAATTCATCGCGCGCTCGCTGACCAACGCGGCCGGCACCCGCAAATACAAGCTGTACATTCCCAAGACATATGCCGGACAGCCGCTGCCTTTGCTGGTCATGCTGCATGGCTGCACGCAGGATCCGGACGATTTCGCGGCCGGCACGCGCATGAACCGGATCGCGGAAGAAGCCGGCTGCTTTGTTGCCTATCCGGCGCAAAGCAAGGCCGCCAACGGGCATAAATGCTGGAACTGGTTCAGCGCCATCGATCAGCAGCGCGACCGCGGCGAAGCGTCGATCATTGCCGACATCACGCGCAGCGTGATCGACGCCTACGGTTGCGACCGCAAGCGTGTTTTCGTGGCGGGCCTGTCGGCCGGCGGCGCGATGGCGGTCATCATGGGCAATCGCTATCCGGAGCTGTATACCGCTGTGGGGGTGCATTCCGGCCTGCCATATGCCGCCGCGCGCGACCTGACTTCCGCGATGGCCGCAATGCGCAGGGGCGCGGTCGATGCCGAAATCAACGGCGCCCATGGCGCCACTGTGCAAGGCAAGCCGTTGCCGGTCATCGTGTTTCACGGCGACATCGACAAAACCGTCCATCCGCGCAACGGCGAACAGATCATCGAACAGGCGCTCGCGCATATCGCCAGCACCGAACGCAAGGAGCAGGGCGACGCCGTTGTCGATGGCGTGCCTTTGTACACGCGCGCCATCTACGAAGACGGCAAGCAGCGCCCGATGGCGGAATTATGGACGCTGCACGGCACGGCGCACGCCTGGTCCGGCGGCAGCAGCGACGGCAGTTATACGGCGGCCGGCGGACCGGACGCGTCGGCCGAGATGATGCGTTTTTTCACCACGGCCGCCACGCAATGAGCGAACGCGCTTTGCGGCAACAACGTCACGCGCAGCGCTTGCGCCTGTTTGCGGCAAGCGCAGCTTTATTGGGCTGGCTTGGACTGGGCCTGCAACTTTGGGTGGTGCTGCAAACGCGGCATGCCGCCGGGCTCGGCGCCCTGGGCGGCCTGATCAATTTCCTTGGCTATTTCACCATCTGGAGCAATCTGCTGGCGTCCATTGCGTTAAGCTGTCAGGCGTTGCAGGCGCAATCGCGCTTTGCGCTTGCGTTGACCAGGCCCGGCGCGATGACCGGCATCGCCTGCTGTGTCGCCCTGGTCGGCTTGACTTACCATGCGGTGCTGAGCCGATTTTGGAATCCGGCCGGAACGCAATTGCTGGCCGATAATCTATTGCATTCGGCCGTGCCGGCGCTGTTTCTTATTTTCTGGTGGCTGTTTGTCGCGCCGGCGCGTGCGGGGTGGCGGTCTGTCCTGCACTGGGCGTTGCTGCCCGCGGCATATTTGATCGTTGCATTGCTGCGCGGCGCCGTCGATGGGTTCTATGCTTATCCGTTCATCGATGCGATACGGCTCGGATACGGTCGAGTATTCGTCAATGCGGCCGCTGCGCTGTCGGTCTTTTCGTGCATCGGGGCGGTGCTGATCTTGCTGGATAAGCGCAAACGGTGAAATTTTGCCTGTCGGTTTGCGCCAATTTATTATGTGGCATTCGAAACCCGTAACACATTGTAAAAGCACGGCACGTAAATAATATTTGTTTTATAGTTGTGCTTCCCCTTTCCAGTTCTCCCCCTAGAACTGGATTTTAGCCCGCGATCCGCAAGGTTCGCGGGTTTTTTATTTCCTGCTTATTTTGCAATATTACAAATTCGATATCGGCGTTATTTTGAAATTCTTAAGAATCGATTGCCAGTATTTGACAAGTATTTGGCGTTGAGGAAATGCGGATAGTTATCTGTATTTTATATATCTGATATGTATAAGATAAAGTATCGCCTATATCTTGATCAGGCTATAGTTGCACCTGTCTCCTCCAATCTTCTTCAAGAAATTGGATTCAGCCCGCGCCGTAAGGTCCGCGGGCTTTTTTTTGTGGGTTTTTTGATAAAAGTTTAATTAAACTTTAATAAATGACTCAAAATTCTGCGGTGCGGCATGACTTCCCAAACTGAATGGCACACAATCGTCTGCAAATAATCCTGTTCCTAGAGGGGATGAGTAGGAGACGCCGAACCCGCAAAGCACATGCTTTGCGGGTTTTTTATTGCCCAAAAGGAAAGGGCGGCCGTCTTAGCGGAACAGCAGGACCAAGACAATAATAAGGATGATGGTGCCGACGCCGATATACATGATGATGTCCTTTTCTTGTTGAGGGGGCTGGGACAAACTATAGGCTTGGTTAATTTGTTCGACAGTAGGACGAGTGCCGATATTTCTGTAGGAGTACCTTAAGAACGATTGCTGCAAAGGGGTTGTACGGCAAGCGCCTACAAGGAAATGCGGAGCAGAAGAAGCGGGCATCGGGGCATAATCGTAGCAATGCGACAAGTACACAATCTGTGTGCATGTGGAATCTGTCGCGCTGATTTATTGATGAGGCTTGGCATGGCAGCAACCCCCCAATGGACTGTAGAGCGTTACAAGAGTTTTGAATTCTGGTTGAGTGATCCGCACAAGGTCGGCCCCCAGCTGTCCGACAGGAAATGGCAATGCGAGTTGCGCATTATCTGTCTGGACGCAAATGCGGATGAGCAGGACGTCGTCGTCAAAACGATTTATCCTTTCACCAAAGGCGACACGGCGGAAGGCGTCTATGCCTCCGCTTTCGTGGAATCGTTGCGGATTTGCGACCAGATACTCGATCGCCTTGAGACGGTATAAACTGTTTCGGCCGACACTTGCGGCATCGGCATCGCCGAATGAAGTCGAATCCGGGAGCATGCAATGAATAAATTCATTTCCCCTGAGCGCGTCAATGTTTTCAGCGTGTTCGCCAAAAAGCTGCCCGACGGTACTTATTCGGGTCATGTCTCGCACAAAATCGAGGGCGCGCCGCCCGAGCGGGAAAAAATCTACGATGTCTGTATCAGCGGTACCGAAAGAGAGGCGCTGGAAGAAGCGCATGCCTATGCCTCGCGCTATATTTCGGAGCATAACTACGACGCCTGAATATCCGGAGCGGCAGTTAATTCGGCATTGGGCGCTGCCGTGAAAGGGCGTTGTGCGCAGTGAGGTAAAGGGGGAATGCGGCCGCAGGCCGCAGGAGGACACGAACGGAGTACAACGCCCTTTCACGGCAGCGCCCCATGCCGAATTAACTGAACGCCATCTCTTTTTCTTACAAGGAAATCCGCTCTTGTCCTATTAATTCCTCACGAAGTCCCCGCCTATGATTAATCGCGCCAATCCTTGGCGCAATGCGGTTGATCGACAAATACTCACTCAGCGGGGATATCATGAATTTCATCATCTGGATCGTTGTTGGCGGCATCATCGGCTGGCTGGCCAGCCTGGTCATGCGCACCGATGCCCAACAGGGCTTGTTTCTCAATATCGTGGTCGGCATTATCGGCGCATTGCTTGGCGGATGGCTGATTTCGCCATTGGTCGGCGCCGGCACCATCAATCAGAACGATTTCAGCCTGGCGTCGCTGCTGGTTTCATTCGTCGGCGCGCTGATTCTGCTGGCGATCGTCAATCTGTTGCGTCGCGGCCGGGCTCGGTAAGCGATGGCCTCCCGCGCCCCTCGCACTCCCGTCACTACCAAAGCGCCCGACGGGCTGGGTTCCGTTCTCAGCACCGTCTCCGGCCCCTCCACCGGCTTGCCGGCCGCCCAGGCCAAAAAGGGCGGTCCCGCCCCCAGCGATCTGCTGCAAAAAATTATCTCTTCTTCGGCATTGTCGGCCGCCTTGCCTGCCAATGCGAACAAGGCCGGCGAGTATGGCGAAGACGCGCGTACGCCGCAGGCCGGCGCCACCGCGGCGCCCGATTCGCCATTGGCCTGCGCCAGTACCGTGAGCGAGAAAATGGCGTCGGGCAAGGTTGGCGACGGCGTCGCGCCCGCCGGCGAGAACCGCACCGTGGGACCGCTCGATCGCGTGCGCGTCGATTCCGGCGGCCAGATGCTGAGCACCAACCAGGGCGTTGCGATTGCCGATAATCAGAATTCCCTGAAGATCGGCCTGCGCGGCCCGACTGCGCTGGAAGACTTTATCCTGCGCGAAAAAATCACCCATTTCGATCACGAACGAATTCCCGAGCGCGTGGTGCATGCACGCGGCTCCGCCGCGCACGGCTATTTCGAATGCTATAAGGAGTTGAGCGCGCTGACCAAGGCGGCGCCATTCGCCGAAGCCGGCAAGCGCACGCCGGTGTTCGTCCGCTTTTCGACCGTGGCGGGCGAACGCGGATCGGCCGATACCGTGCGCGACGTGCGCGGCTTCGCGGTGAAGTTCTATACGGATGCCGGCAACTGGGATCTGGTAGGCAATAATATTCCGGTATTTTTTATCCAGGACGCCATGAAGTTTCCGGATTTGGTGCACGCTTTGAAACCGGAACCGCATTTCGCCATGCCGCAGGCATCCAGTGCGCACGACACCTTCTGGGATTTCGTTTCGCTGATGCCGGAATCGACCCATATGCTGATGTGGCAGATGTCCGATCGCGCCATTCCGCGCAGCTATCGCATGATGCAGGGTTTCGGCGTGCATACCTTCCGGCTGGTCAACGCGCAAGGCGAATCGGTATTCTGCAAATTCCACTGGACGCCGCTGGCCGGCACGCATTCGCTGGCCTGGGACGAGGCGGTCAAGATTTCCGGCGCCGATGCCGATTTTCATCGGCGCGATCTGTGGGAAGCGATCGAGGGGGGCGCCGCGCCGGAATGGGAGCTCGGCCTGCAGGTATTCAGCGAAGAACAGGCCGCGCAATTCGGCTTCGACGTCCTGGACCCGACCAAGCTGGTGCCGGAGGAAATGATTCCGGTGGTGGCGGTCGGCAAGCTGGTGCTGGATCGCAATCCCGACAATTTTTTCGCGGAAACCGAGCAGGTCGCGTTCTGCACCGCGCATATCGTGCCCGGCATCGATTTCACCAACGATCCTTTGCTGCAGGGGCGTATTCATTCCTATGTCGATACGCAGATTTCGCGTCTCGGCGGCCCGAATTTCCATGAGATTCCGATCAATACGCCGGTCAACGCCATCCACAATAACCAGCGCGACGGCATGCATCGCCAGGCGATCAATCGCGGCCGCGTTTCCTACGAGCCGAATTCGCTGGGCGGCGGTTGTCCGTTCCAGGCCGGCATGCAGAATGGCTTCACCAGTTTTCCGGAGCATATCGCGGAAGACAAGGTGCGCGGCAAGGCCGAGTTGTTCGCCGATCATTATTCGCAGGCGAAGCTGTTCTGGATCAGCCAGACGCCGCTTGAACAGCAGCATATCGTCAATGCTTTCCGCTTTGAATTGAGCCGGGTCCAGACCCAGGCCATCCGCGAGCGCGTGGTCTCGCTGCTGGCCAATGTCGATGCGGCGCTGGCCGAAGGGGTGGCGGGGGGCTTGGGCTTCCCGGTACCGCCGGCCGCGCCGCTGGCCAGCGATTTGAAGCCGCCGCAATTCCAGCCTTCGCCGGCTTTGTCGCTGTTCGGGCATCCGGGCGACGGCTCGATCAAGACGCGCCGGATCGCCATTCTGGTGGCCGACGGCATCGATGTCGTTTCGGCGCGCCGGATGTATACGGACTTGCTGGCCGATGGCGCGGTGCCGCGTTTTGTGGGCATGCAGTTGGGGCAGATCGGCGGTGGAAACGGCGGCAACGGCGGCAAGAATGACGAAGTGCTGAACGTTGACGTTTCTCTGGAAGCCTTGCCGTCCGTGCTGTACGACGCGGTGATCGTGCCGGATGGCGAGATGGCGGCCGGCAGTTGGAGCGCGGCCGGGCCGGCGCTGGAATTTCTGCGCGATCAGTACCGCCATTGCAAGCCGATGCTGGCGATCGGCGCCGCCAAGGCCTTGTTCGACAAGGCCGGCCTGTCGATGTCGCTGCCGGACGGCGGTCCGGACGAAGGCGTGATCGTGGTCGGCGCCGGGGAATCCGGAAACGGGCTGGCGCGCTTCGTGAAAGCACTGGGAACGCATCGTATTTTTGCGCGCGAAACCACGCCGGCCCGCGTTTGATGGGGTTCCGTCAAAGCGTCTTCAGGCCGGGCGCAATGGGGGTTTGTACTCCGTTCGTGTCCTCCGCCGGCCTGCGGCCGGCTCCCCCTTTACCTCACTGCGCACAAACCCCCATTGCGCCCAGCCTGAAGACGCTTTGACTGCTGTTTATGCGTCTGCGGGCGTTTGTATTTGCGGACTTTTTTTCTGACTAGTGGATAATGTCGCTCAGATCAATATTCCACGGAATGAAGATGAGCGACTCTAAAGATGCCGGCATGGATAGCGCGCCGTTTCCGGATACGCTGAGCGGCCTGCCCGGCATTATTGCCGGCAATGCATTCGTGGCCGGGCAGGGCGCCCAGGTTTTATCCTGGCGCGACGGCGCGGACCGCGAGAGGCTGTACCTGTCGCCGCTGACCGGCGGCCTGAAGGATGGCGACGGCGATGGCGGCGATCTGCGGGCAAAGGCCATCAGAGGCGGTTCGCCGATCAGTTTTCCGCAATTTTCCGGACGCGGCGCATTGCCCAAGCATGGGTTTATCAGAAACATGCGCTGGACCCCGGCTGCCCACGACGGCGGGGCCTCGCTCACGCTGAACTGCCGCGACAATGCCGCCACCCGGCGCCTCTGGCCGCATGCCTTTGCCGCGCGCATGGAAGTGCATGCCGGCGCGCAGCGCCTGCACATGGCGTTGACCGTTACCAATACCGGCGATGCGCCTTGCGAATTCACCGTGGCCTTGCATACCTATCTGCGGGTCGGCGATGTGCGCAATGCGCGGCTGCAGGGTTTACAGGATGTGTCGTATCAGGATGCCACGGCCGGTAATGTGCTGGTGGCGCAGGCCGAGCCGGATCTGCGCATCGCCGGGGAGCTGGACCGGGTTTATCTGTCGCCGCCGCAACGGTTGACCTTGCATGAGCCTGGCGTGGCGCCGCTGCTGATCGAACAGCAGGGATTCGCGGACAGCGTGGTCTGGAATCCCGGGCCGTTGAACGCCGTCGCGCTGGCCGACTTTCCCGATGACGGCTGGCTGCATATGCTGTGCGTCGAAGCCGCCTGCGTCGATGCGCCGGTGCGCCTGGCGCCGGGCCAGAGCTGGACCGGTTCGCAAACGCTGTCCCTGGTCGGCTAACCGGCTGGCATTATTCCAATCTTTCCCTTCCTTTTCACTTACCGACGTTGATGTCCAACGCCCGAAACCATGCCAAAGAACAAGCGCCCGACGCCCGACAAAACCGTTTCGTCGCCGGAAGAAAAAGAAGACGCGCTGATCCGGCGCATCGGCGAACTGGCGCTCATGCTGGCCGAGCAGGAGGATGGCGCCGACGAAGCTGCGATGCGCAAGCGCCAGGACGATGCGGCCGAGCTGAACAAGATCATCCGCAAATGCCTGCATCGGCAGGAGGACGATATCCTGTACGAAGCGCTTGAATCCAGCAAGGATCTGGACGTCGCGGCATGGCAGCTGCTGCGGGAAACCATGGCCGAAGCGTCCGAGGTCGCGGTGATCCGGCGCGAGCAGGAGGGCGATGTCGAAATCAATGCCTTCGTGATTCCGGTGTTCGCGCGCACCGACGGCGGCTTGCAGGCGGAGCAGTGCTTTACCGATCAGGAAGCGTTCGAGCAGCTCGGCAAAAGCATGCAGCAGGCCGGCCTGGAAAGCCCGGAGGCCAAGGTGGTGTTGATCAATCATGCTTACCATCTGGATGAAATCGACAGCATTACCTATTCGCATCTGAGCGACATGCTGCGCGATGCCTACGCCTCGATGACCGACAAAAAAGCGGCGGCGACGCCGGCCATCGATCGCAGTTTCGGCGGCTGGCCGGACAATCTGTTTCTGCCCGGCGATCAGGCCATCGAATTGCGCTTTCTGCTGGGATTCGCATTAAAGCGCGTCGACGATGCTTTTTACCGCGTGCCGGAAGACGAAGCGGGCATGGATGCCTATTTCGAGCAGCGCGCCGCGCGTTTCCAGCAATGGACGATATCCGCCGCGCCGCTGCTGAAGCGCCTGCTGGTCGACGACGGCGCCGCGATCGACGTCAATTTCCTGTATCAGGATCTGTTCCATGGCGGCAAGGAGCGCGGCATCGCCGAATATTTCATGCTGCAAATGATGTCCACCCTGAATCAGGGATTGGCCGATTGCGGCATCGAGCCGGAAGCCACGCATGCCCTGGCCGGGCCGGTCAATCTGGGCGACGATATTTTCCTGCGCGTGAATCTGTATCGGAAAAGCGATGACGCGCTGGTGGTCACCGCCGAAAAGCCGTTCGGCGCTGGCATCGGCAGCGACCTGGATTTGCAGAATGAAATCGACGACGTCTACGATGCGCTGGGCACCATCGGCGTCGACGCGCTGGCGATCGCCAGCGGTTTCGATGCACAGGGCCATCCGCTGGAAGTGCGGCCTTATTCAAATTAAATACTGCTAAATACGGCTCTCTATTTTTTAATCTCGATGTCCGGCAGCAGAATCGTCAGCATGCCCAGCAGCGGCAAGAACGAGCACAGCTTGTAGACATAGGCGATGCCGGCGATATCGGCGATATGCCCCATGCCGGCGGCGCCCAGGCCGCCGATGCCGAACATCAGGCCGAAGAAAATGCCGGCGATCATGCCGACATTGCCCGGCACCAGCTCCTGCGCATACACCACGATCGCCGAAAACGCCGAGGCGATCACGAAGCCGATCACCACCGTCAGCACGCCGGTCCAGAACAGGCTGACATACGGCATCATCAGCGTGAACGGCGCGGCGCCCAGAATGGAAATCCAGATCACGCGCTTGCGGCCGATGCGGTCGCCGATCGGACCGCCGAAGAAGGTGCCGGCGGTCACCGCGGCCAGGAACAGGAACAGATACATCTGCGCGGTGGATACCTGCAGGCCGAATTTATCGATCAGATAAAACGTGTAGTAACTGGTCAGGCTCGACATATAGATAAATTTGGAAAACACCAGCATGGCAAGCACCGCCAGCGAGCCCAGCACGCGGCCGCGCGACAACTGCGGGCCGTGGCGCTGGCCGGTCTTCAGCTTGAACAGCGTCAAGTGGCCGGCATACCAGCGGCTCACGGTATACAGCACGCAGATCGCCAGCACGGCGAACAGCATGAACCAGCCGATATGGCCGCGGCCGTGGCCGATGATGATCAGCGCCGCCATCAACGGCCCGAGCGCGCTGCCGGCATTGCCGCCGACCTGGAACATCGCTTGCGCCAGCCCGTAGCGTCCGCCGGACGCCATGCGGGCAACGCGCGATGCTTCGGGATGGAAGGTCGACGAACCGACGCCGATCATGCCGGCCGACAGCAGCAGCATCGGAAAGCTGTGCACCGAAGCCAGCATGCCGATGCCGGCCAGCGTGAAGCACATGCCGATCGGCAGCAGATACGGTTTCGGATGGCGGTCGGTGTACAGCCCGATCCACGGCTGCAGCAGCGAGGCGGTGCATTGGAAAGTCAGCGTGATCAGGCCGATCTGCGTGAAGCTCAGGCCGAATTCGGTTTTCAGCATCGGATAAACCGCCGGCAGCACGGATTGGATCAGATCATTCAGCAAGTGCACGAAGGCAACGGCGCCCAGCATGCGCAGTACGATTTCCTGGGCGTGTCCGGAATGGTGGGAGGCCGGCGCGGCGGCCGCAGCGGCGGCAGGGGAGGATGCGGTGGAAGGCATATTGAATAGAATCAAATGATAATTTACCGGCCATCAGTGTAATATTGTTCTTTCAAACGTATGTGCCATTAATCGTCGAATATGTGACAAAAATGCCTGACACTCCTTCCCGTAGCAGGGACGCGCTGGCGTATCAGTTCGTTCCCCGGATCGTCACCGCCCTGGCCAAAGAGGAGGCGCATGGCGCCGCCATTGCGCCGCATTCGCATGTGCGCGCCCAGTTGCTGTATGCCAGCGAGGGCGTGATGCAGGTCAGCAGCGAGGACGGCGTCTGGCTGATCCCGCCGCAGCGCGGATTGCTGATTCCGCCCGGCGTGGAACACGAATTGATCATGCTGGGCAAGGTCAGCATGCGCACGCTTTACATCGAAGCGGGCGCCGCGCAGGGCTTTGGGCCGGGCTGCCGGGTGATTGAAGTCAGCCGCCTGCTGCGCGAACTGATCCTGGCGCTGGTCGCGGAGCCGATCGAATATCCATTGCCGGGCCGCGGCGAACATCTGGCGGCGCTGATCCTGTCCGAAATCGCCGCCGCCGCGACCGTGCCGATCGCCATTCCGTGGCCGCGCGACCGGCGCCTGACCGGCATTTGCAGCGCCATCATGCGCCAGCCCGGCGCGCAGCGCACCATCGAAGAATGGGCCGGCGACGCCGGCGCCAGCGGCCGCACCCTGATGCGTCTGTTCCCGAAGGAAACCGGCTTGCGCTATCGCCAGTGGGTGCAGCAGGTGCATCTGGCCGATGCCTTCTGCCGTCTCGCGCGCGGCGAGAGCGTAGGCCAGATTGCCAGCGCGCTGGGCTATGCCAGCCCGAGCGCCTTCACCACCATGTTCCGCCGCATTCTCGGCAAGACGCCGCAGCATTATTTAACCGAATGGCGCCGGCGCGCCGATTGATTTTCAAGCCGTCGCCGGATGCAGGATGCAGGAATGGTCGGTCGTTCCCTGTTCGATCTGCAGGGTGCTGTGATGCACCGAAAATCGATCCTTCAATTCGCACATCACCTTGTCCATGAAGGCGTCGCCCGGATAGCCGTCCGGCATCACCAGATGCACGGTGAGGGCGCTTTCCGTGGTGCTCATGCCCCAGATGTGCAGATCATGGATGTCGCTGACGCCCGGCTGGCGCCGCAGGTAGGCGGCAATCGCGTCGCTTTCGATGTTGGCCGGCACCGCATTCAGCGCCAGTTGCACCGACTCGCGCAGCAGGCCCCAGGTGCCGATCACGATTACGATCACAATCACCAGGCTGATCACCGGATCCAGCCAGTACCAGCCGGTCAGCAGCATCGCCACGCCCGCCACAACAACGCCGAGCGATACGGCGGCGTCCGCCATCAGATGCAGATAGGCGCCCCGGATATTCAGATCGCCTTTGCTGCCCTTGACGAACAGCCAGGCCGAGAGGCCGTTGACGGCGATGCCGGCCAGGGCCACCAGCGTGACGGTCATGCCGGCCACTGCCGGCGGCGAAGCGAAGCGGTGAATCGATTCCAGCGCGATTGCCCCCGAAGCCAGCAACAGCAGCATCGCATTGCCCAGCGCCGCCAGGATCGAGGTGCTGCGCAGGCCATAGGTATAGCGGGCGTTCGGCGCGCGCTTGGCAAGCACCGCGGCACCCCAGGCCAGCAGCAGTCCCAGCACGTCCGACAGGTTGTGGCCGGCATCGGCCATCAGGGCGGTTGAATTGGCGATATAGCCGTAAGCGAATTCGATTGCGACAAAGATCGTATTCAGCGCTACCGCAATCGTGAAGGCGTTGTTGTGATCTGCCGGCACGCCATGATGATGGCCGCCGTGTCCGTGCGAATGGCCGTGATCATGTCCATGTCCTTCATGGCCCTTATGGCCGGCATGGCTGGCATGGCTGGCATGGTCATCGTGCGCATGGCCTGAATGATCGGCGTGATCTGAATGAGCTGCATGAGTATGGCGTTCGGTCATGAAATGTAATTTTCTGTAAAGGTGCGCTAAGTGTAGCCGAATCGCGCGGAGGCATCGTCCGGAGGCGTCATTCCGAGGTAACGGGATTCCAGAACGCCTGCGATACATATGGCTTCGCGCTCAAATGGGCGATGATGCGGTCCAGGTCGTCGGCATCGACCGAGGTCGACATCAGGGTAACCTTGATTTCGACATCCTCATCCCCGAACGCCTCGACCTCGATATCGCCGATCGGGTATTTGGCGACGTCGAGCAATTGCTCCATCGAGGTCAGCGCATGCTTCTGCTCGTCCATCGACGTGATGATGCACATTTGATAAGTCATTTCGCTCGACATTTCGTCGATCGGCATCCGGCTCAGGACATTGGCGACCGGCCGCAGCAGCGTATTGGCGCTCAGCACGAAGGCGGCCGCCACCAATGCCTCGGCGCCCAGCCCCGCGCCGGCGCAGGCGCCCACCGCGGCCGAGCCCCACAAAGTGGCGGCAGTATTGAGGCCCTGGATATTCATGCCGTCCTTCATGATCGCGCCCGCGCCCAGGAAACCGACCCCCGACACCACATAGGCGATCACCTGGGTGGTGCCGGCATTGCCGTTGATGCGGCCGGCCAGATCGACGAAGACAGTGGCGCCGACGGCGACCAGCGCATTGGTGCGCAGGCCGGCGGTGCGCTGCCGGTACTGGCGTTCGAAGCCGATGATGCTGCCGAGGACGAAAGCGGTGGCGACGCTGATCAGCGTGTCGGATAGCGCCAGCAGATTGAAATTGTCGATAAACCGCATGTCTGCTCCTTTTTCGTTTCCCCAAGGCGGAAAGGCTGCGGCGCACAGCATAGCGCAAACGGCGTGGCTTTAGGGCCTTGCGGGAGCTCCGATCCTACGGCTTGCCCGCTTTCTGTTTTTCCCACAATTTCATGGCCGCGCGATAGCGATCCATTGCGTCGTCATAGGTATCGAACACGCAGGGATAGCAACCGCGATTGCAGCAATCGTCGAGATCGGGCTGCACTGGCGCCACCGGCTTCTCCATCGGCGGATTGTTATGTTGAGGCATTGGACATTGGAATCGTGGCTGAAATGAACGAACGTCAATTTAAACAGTTTAACAATTCCTGGCTGGTCATTGTTAAGACGAACGCATTCTTTCTGACGCATAATTCGTGTTTATAAAATAATAAGGCGCGATATCGGCTTTCTCGCCTTTTCCTGTTTTCAACTAGTTTTGCAAGCGGAAGGATGCCGGATGGATTGGAGTCGTGAACTGGTTGCCAGCCTGACCTGGCTGGCGCAAGCCTTTGTCATCAGCATGATCGGTTTGACGGCAGGCATTCTGCTGATCGCGCGTTTTACGGTATGGGGACGGCAGTTCCGCCGCTTGACCTGGGAATACTTTTCACCGCGGCGTAATAAGCGGCCTTTGCTGTGGCTTAGCCTGATCGTCTTGCTGACCCTGTTCGCGGTGCGCATGGAGGTGCTGTTTTCGTTCTGGTACAACGGCTTCTACAGCGCATTGCAAAAACTCGATATCGGGGCATTCTGGTTCATGCTGGGGGTATTCGCGGTGCTGGCGACCATCCATGTCGGGCGCGCGCTGATCACCTTCTGGCTGCGCCAGGCGCTGCTGATCCGCTGGCGCGCCTGGATGACCAATGCGCTGATGGACCGCTGGCTCGGCAAGCAGGTGTATTACCGCAGCCGCTACGTCGACGAAGTCACGGATAACCCGGATCAGCGGATCCAGCAGGATATCGAAAGCTTCGTCACCAGCTCGCTGACCCTGCTGATGGGTTTGCTCAGCGCGGTGGTGTCGCTGTTCGCTTTCAGCATTATTCTGTGGAGCCTGTCCGGCCCGCTGGCGATTGCCGGGATGGAGATTTCGCACGGGATGATCTTCGTGGTGTACGTGTATGTGCTGATTGCCACGGTATTCGCCGTCAAGCTGGGCCATCCCTTGATACGCCTGAGTTTCCTGGCCGAGAAATTCAATGCGAATTTCCGTTATGCGCTGATCCGGCTGCGCGAATACAGCGAAAGCATCGCGTTTTTCCAGGGCGAGGATGTCGAGCGCAGCGGCCTCGGCCGGCGCTTTGCGCATGTCATCGGCAATTCCTGGGCGCTCATGTACCGGAGCCTAAAATTCAGCGGTTTCAATCTGGTGATTTCGCAGGCCAGCGTGGTATTTCCGTTTATCGTGCAGGCGCCGCGGCTGTTCAGCAAGCAGATCACGCTGGGCGACATGATGCAGACCTCGCAGGCTTTCGGCCAGGTCGAGGGCGCCCTGTCTTTTTTCCGCAGTTCCTATGACGATTTCGCCGGCTACCGCGCGGTGCTGCTGCGCCTGAACGGTTTCCTCGATCTGATGGAAAGCACCGAAGCGCTGCCGGGGCCCGCGATCGCCTCTCAGCCGGGCAATTTCGGCGTGCGCGGGCTTGACGTGACGGTGCCTTCGGGCGAGGTGCTGCTGAACGATCTGAATCTGCAATTGGCGCCGGGCAGCGCCTTGCTGGTGCGCGGCCGTTCCGGCGTCGGCAAGACCACGCTGCTGCGCGCGATCGCCGGTTTGTGGCCGTTCGTCAAGGGTACGGTGCTGCGCCCTGAAGGCGGACGCGCATTGTTTCTGCCGCAGGAGCCGTATCTGCCGCTCGGCACGCTGCGCGCCGCGCTGTATTATCCGGCGGTTCCGGTCGACGGCGGCGAAGCGGCGAAGGTACTGGAAGATTGCCTGCTTGCCAAATTGATTCCACGGCTAGACGACGAGGATGACTGGAGCCGCATCCTGTCGCCCGGCGAGCAGCAGCGGCTGGCGATCGGCCGCGTGCTGCTGGCGCGGCCGCAACTGGTATTCCTTGACGAAGCCAGTTCGGCGATGGATGAATCGCTGGAACATGCGATGTACACCCTGGTGCGCGCGCGGCTGCCGGACGTGATCATGATCAGCGTCGGCCATCGCAGCAGCCTCATGGCGTTTCATGGCGAAGGGCTGGAATTGCTGGGCGAAGGGAAGTGGACTTTGGGGACGATCGCGGCGCCGTCGATCACGGCTTAATCGAAATAGCGCCGCGCCATTTCATAGCGCTCCGCGTAATAGTGATTGTCCAGCCGGTCGATGCGGACGTGGCCGTTGGTTGACGGCGCATGCACGAAACGGTTTTCGCCGATGTAAATGGCGACGTGCGAAAACGGCTTGTGTTCGGTGTTGAAAAAAACCAGGTCGCCGGGGCGCAATGTTTTCGGATCGATTTCCCTGCCGCGCCTGGCGATATCGGCGGCGCTGCCGCTGACGCTGATGCCTGCGGCCTGGCGGTAAATGTAGCTGACCATGCCGCTGCAATCCAGGCCGGCCTGCGGATTCTTGCCGCCGAAACGGTAGCCGGTGCCGATCAGATCGAGCGCATACAGGGCGACTTCGTTGCCGGTCTCGCTGGCCGGCTGCGGGGCGGGCGGCGTGGAAAAGCGCGATACCGAAGGGGATGTGGGGACGACGCTGCAGGCGGCAAGCAGGGATGCAGCAAAAAACGCTGCGAATAACGAAATCAGTCGCGCCAAATAAACGGCAGGCCGCGAGGACTCTGAATACGAGTCGCCGCGGCCTGTTCCGTTTGGTTGCATTGCAATTCGCCTTTTAGTTCGCCCTAAGCCGCTTTCAACTGGCCCAGGATCTCGGACAGCGCCGCGATCATCTGATCGATCTCGTCCTTGCTGACGTTGAGCGCCGGCATGAAACGCAGCAGATTCGGGCGCGGCGAATTGAGCAGGAGGCCGAGCGGATTGCGTTCGCGCGCGATCTCGACGATTTGCGGGCCGATATCGCTGCCCAGTTTCAAGGCGCGCAGCAAGCCTTCGCCGCGTTCGCCTTCGAGTCCGTGCTTGTCGCACAGCTTCAGCAGCTCGGCGCTCAGATAATCGCCTTTTTCCCTGACCGACGCCAGGAAGCCCGGTTTCAGCAGTTCACGCATGACCGCCGTGCCGACCGCGGTCATCAGCGGATTGCCGTTATAGGTGCCGCCCTGGTCGCCGGCTTCGAAGCAGGCCACTTCCTCGCGCGCCAGCAGCGCCGCCAGCGGCACGCCGCCGCCGATGCCCTTGCCCAGGGTCATGATGTCCGGTTCGATGCCCGACAATTGATAGGCGAACATTTCGCCGGTGCGGCCGAAGCCGGTCTGGACTTCGTCGACGATCAGCAGCAGGCCTTGCTCTTTGGTCAGCTTGCGCAGCGCCTGCATGAATTCGCGCGTCGCCGGCAGCACGCCGCCTTCGCCCTGGATCGGCTCCAGCATGACCGCGACGGTGCGGCTGTTGATCAGCGCTTCGACGCTGCGCAGATCGTTCAGCTCGGCTTTTGGAAAACCGGGCACCTGCGGCGCGAAAATGGTGTCCCAGCCCGGTTTGCCGCTGGCCGACATGGTGGCCAGCGTGCGGCCGTGGAAACTGTGGTTGAAGGTGATGATTTCGTAGCGGCTTTCATTGCCGCCGTTGCGATGCTTCTTGCCCCATTTGCGCGCCAGCTTGATGGCGCCTTCGTTGGCTTCGGCGCCGCTGTTGGCGAAAAAGACGCGGTCGAAACAGGAGTGTTCGGTGAGCAGCCCGGCCAGTTCGGCCGACGGCTGGTTGAAGAATGCAGGCGAGGGGTTCAGGATTTTTTTGGATTGCGCCACCAGCGCGTCCTGGATGCATTGCGGCGAATGCCCCAGCGCATTGACCGCCCAGCCCTGCAGGAAATCCAGATAGCGCTTGCCGTTGTTGTCGGTCATGAACATGCCGCTGCCTTCGGTAAACACCAGCGGCGGGCGGTTGGTGACATACATCAGCTTGTCGGTATCGAATTGCTTGAATTCCATTGAGACTCCTGCACAGGAAATTAAAATAAAGAACCGCCATGATAACGGCATAAGCCCGCCACTGTAACGCGTCCGGATGACGAAATCGTGACCGGAGGCATCCTATCTAGCCCAGCAGATCGGCGGTCGAGGTAAAGGCGTCGGCGAAAAACTCGGTTTCCGGCAAATTGCATTGGGCGACGAAATCGCGCTGCGCCGATTCCACCACGATCGGCGCGCCGCAGGCGTATACCTGGTAGCCGGACAGGTCGGGATGGTCTTCCACCACGGCGCGATGCACGAAGCCGGAGCGGCCCTGCCAGCCGTCTTCCGCGCTTGCGTTCGAAATCACGGGAACGTAGCGGAAGTTCGGCAGCGTTTCGGCCCATTCGCGGCACAGCGCATCCATATACAGATCCTGCGGGCGGCGGCCGCCCCAGTACAGGATCATCCTGCGTTCGGATTTGTTGTGCGCGGCCTGTTCGATGATCGCCTTCAGCGGCGCGAAGCCGGTGCCGGAAGCCAGCAGGATCATCGGCTTGGCCGAATCCTCGCGCAGGAAGAAGGTGCCCATCGGCCCTTCGAAACGCAAAATGTCGCGTTCCTTCATGGTGGAAAACACGGCATCGGTAAACAGGCCGCCCGGCATGTGCCGGATATGCAGCGTCATCAATTCGTCCTTGAACGGCGCGTTGGCCAGGCTGTAGCTGCGGCGCTGGCCGTCGCGCAGCATGAATTCGATGTACTGCCCGGCCAGGTATTGCAGGCGGTCGGAAGCGGGCAATTGCAACGACATCACGATGACGTCGTCGGCCACTTTTTCCAGTTTGGCGATGCGCGCCGGCATCTTGCGCACCGGGAAATCGCCGGCGCCGGCCACTTCGCGCGCTTCGATGACGACGTCCGAATGCGGTTTCGCCACGCAGAACAGCGACCAGCCGCGCGCCTCGTCGGCCGCACTGAGGGTTTTGTCCTGATGCGCCCCATGGGTGACGCTGCCTTCCAGCAGCTTGCCCTTGCAGGAACTGCAGGCGCCGTTCTTGCAGCCGTAGGGCAGGCCGACGCCGGCGCGAATGGCCGCATTGAGGATGGTTTCATCCGCTTCGCATTGAAATTGATGGCCGCTCGGTTGGACAGTGACTTGGAAACTCATACAATCCCGGTAATGAAAAAACACGCCATCTCTAAAAAAATCGGCTTGCCGCGGCTGCTCATCGTCGGCTGCGGCGACGTCGGCATGCGTTTGCTGCCGCTGGTGCGCGATCGCTTCCGCGTGTTCGCCGTAACCAGCAACGCCGAACGCTGCGCGCCATTGCGCGCGGCCGGCGCGGTGCCCATCGTGGCCGACCTGGACCGGCCGTCCAGCCTGGCGCGGCTGGCGCGGCTGGCGCATTTCGTGGTGCACCTGGCGCCGCCCCAATCCGATGGCGTGCGCGACCGCCGCAGCCGTAATCTGGCCGCTATTTTACCCGACCGCGCCACCCTGGTTTATATCAGCACCACCGGCGTATACGGCGACTGCGGCGGGGCCCTGATCGACGAAACCCGTCCGGTCGCGCCGCGCAATGCGCGGGCCCTGCGGCGGGTCGATGCGGAACAGACGCTGCGGGCCTGGGCGCGGCGCGCCGGCGGCCGTCTGGCGATACTGCGCGCGCCCGGCATTTACGCGGCCGAGCGGCTGCCGCTGGAACGCCTGCGCAACGGCACCCCGGCGCTGGCGGCGCCGGAGGATGTGTTCACCAATCATATTCACGCGGACGATCTGGCGCGGCTGGCGGCGCTGGCGCTGTTCAGGGCGCGTCCATTGCGGGTGTATAACGCCGTCGACGATACCGACCTGGCCATGGGCGCCTATTTCGACGCCGTGGCGGACGCCTTCGCCCTGCCGCGCCCGCCGCGGCTGCCGCGCGCCGAACTGGCGCGGCAGGTTTCGCCGATGCTGTTGTCGTTCATGTCGGAATCGCGCCGTTTGTCGAATGCGCGCATCAAAGGGGAACTGGGCGCGCGGCTGGCTTATGCGGATGTCGCGGCGCTGTTGCGGCGCCTGCCGGCGAAGGCCGTGCAACGTCCGCCCGCGCCGCCGAAACCGGCGTCCCCGCAACTGGAGCTGCCTCTGTAGCGCAACAAAACATGACGAATCCGGCGCGGCGGTGTATCTTGCCTGCTCGTTGTTCCAATGAATCGATTATGCCTATTTCCATCACCCTTCCCGCGATCGCCGCGACGCACGATGCCGCACTGGCCGCGGCGCTGGCCCGCGCCATCGTCAACAAGACCAAGCCGCCGGGCAGCCTCGGCATGCTGGAAACGGTCGCGGCCCGGATCGGCCTGATTCAGGGCACCGTGGCGCCGCAACTGTCGGCGCCGGAAATCCTGGTATTTGCCGCCGACCACGGCGTGGTGGCCGAGAACATCTCCGCGTTTCCGCAAAGCGTAACCTGGCAGATGGTGCATAACTTCCTGGGGCAGGGCGCCGCGATCAATGTCTTCGCGCGCCAGAACGGCTGCGCGCTGAAAGTCATCGATGCCGGCGTCAACCACGATTTCGGCGCGCTGCCCGGCTTGCTGGATCGCAAGGTCGGTTTCGGCACCGCCAATTTCGCGCGGCAGCCGGCGATGAGCGCCGAACAATGCCGGCTGGCGCTGGAACATGGTTTCGCCTTGGCGGCGCAAGTCGAAGGCAATGTGATCGGTTTCGGCGAAATGGGCATCGGCAATACCACTTCCGCGGCCGCGCTGATGCATGCGCTGACCGGTATCGCCGCGGCCGATTGCGTCGGCGCCGGCACCGGGTTGGATGCCGCCGGCGTGGCGCACAAGGGCCGGGTGATCGCGGCGGCGGCGCAATTGCACGGCGTCGATCCGGCCGATCCGCTGGAGGCGCTGCGCACTTTAGGCGGTTTCGAGATCGCCATGATGGCCGGCGCCATGCTGCAGGGCGCCGCCATGCGCAAGGTATTGCTGATCGACGGCTTCATCGTCAGCAGCGCCTTGCTGGTCGCGGCGCGGCTGCGCCCGGCGATCCTGGATTACTGTATTTTTTCGCATTGCTCGGACGAGCATGGCCATCGCCGCCTGTTGCAGGAATTCGACGCGCGGCCCTTGCTGCAACTCGATCTGCGCCTGGGCGAAGGCACCGGCGCGGCGCTGGCCTTGCCGCTGCTGCATGCCGCCGTCAATTTCCTGCGCGACATGGCGACTTTCGACGGCGCCGGCGTCAGCGGCAAAAACGGAGCAGCGGATGGCATCGCCGCCTGATCTGCACGATCTGCCTGATCTGCCTGAAGCCCAGGCGGCCGTCGGCATGCGCCGCAAGGCTGTGCACGAACTGCGGCTGTTTTTCCTGGCGCTGCAATTCTTCACCCGCTTGCCGATTCCGCGCTGGGTCGGTTTCGATGCCGCCTGGCAGCGCCATGCAATCCGTTATTTCCCGGCCGCCGGCCTGCTGGTCGGCATCGTCGCCAGCGCGGTATATGCGCTCGCCATGCTGTTCTGGCCGCCGGTGGTGGCGGTGCTGCTGGCGGTCGGCGCGGGGCTCTGGATTACCGGCGCAATGCATGAAGACGGTTTGGCCGATACCTGCGACGGCCTGGGCGCGGGCGGCGGCGCGGAACGGATTTTACGGATCATGCGCGATTCGCACACCGGCGTCTTCGGCGTGCTGGGCCTGATCATGGCGCTGGCGCTGAAGTGCGCGGCGCTGACCGCGCTGCCGCCGCATCATGCCTGCATCGCGCTGGTGCTGGCGCATCCCTTGTCGCGATTGGCCTGTTTTCCGCTGATCCGCAAATTGGACTATCTGCGGGAGGAAGGCAAAGCCAAGGCGCTGGCCGAACAGATTACCGTGGCGGAGTACCGGATCGGCGCGGCGACGGTGCTGCCGCTGTTATTGCTGATCGCTGCGGGCGGCTGGCTGCCGCGGGCCGGCCTGTTGTTCGGCTTGCTGCTGATGTTGCTGGGCGTTTGGTGGCTGGCGCGCCTGTTCGTCAAGCGCATCGGCGGCTATACCGGCGATTGCCTGGGCGCGGTGCAGCAGAGCGCCGAGGTGCTGTTTTATCTTGGCCTCGCTGCGGCCTTGCGCATCTAGCATTCAAGCCGCTCAATCATTCGGTCATTTCAATCATGCATGTTTATCTGATTCGCCATCCATTGCCGCTGGTGGAAGCCGGGGTTTGCTACGGCCATACCGATCTGACGTGCGCGCCGGAACAGCAGGCCGCGACCCTGCGCGATGCCTTGCCGCTGTTGCCGCCATCGCTGGCCGGCATACCGGTTATTTCCAGTCCATTGCGCCGCTGCGCCGACCTGGCGCTGGCGCTGCCCGGCGCCGCCGTGACGTTCGACGCGCGCCTGAAGGAAATGCATTTCGGCGCATGGGAAATGCAGCGCTGGGACGCAATCGCCCGCGGCGAAATCGACGCCTGGGCCGAAAACCTGCTGCATTACCGTCCCGGCGATGGCGAAAACGTCATGCAATTGACCCGGCGCGTGCACGACTTTTACCTATCGCTGCTCGAGCGCGACGACCCGCATCTGGTGGTGGTGGCCCACTCGGGCAGCATGCGCGTGCTGGCGGCATGCGCGCCGGATCGCAGCGTTGAACAGATCGCCGCTCTGGTCAAGGGCACGCCGAGTCCGAAATATGGCGAAGTGGTGGTCTGGCAGCCAAAAAACATCATTGCCAAAAAGCAATGAAAAACATGCCGCAGGAGTCAAGGCGCCGTCAGGCGCGGCGCAATGGGGTGTTGTGCGCAGTGAGGTAAAGGGGGAGGGGGCGCAGCCCCCGGAGGACACGAACGGAGTACAACGCCCCATTGCGCCGCGCCTGATGGCGACTTGACGGCAACCGAACGACCACCCATCGGCTTGCAACTTCACAGGCCGCCCCCTATACTGCGCGGGTAGCAAAACTTCAGGTGTTTCAACAACAGTCGTTGTTGAAATTAAACGGGAAGCCGGTGCGTCGCTGTGACGGCAAAGCCGGCGCTGCCCCCGCAACGGTCATCGAATAAGCTTGTTCGCGAAATGCCACTGTGCAAATGCACGGGAAGGCGCGGCAGGCAAAACGGCGCAGCCGTTTGATTCGTGAGCCCGGATACCGGCCTGTCGTGTATTTGGTGAGTTTGCATCGCGGAGGGCGATCCAGGCGGATTGCCTTGCTGCGCACCCGTCTTTTCCCCTCTTGGCAGGCTCTGGAACCCATCCCCAGAGAATTTCTATGAGAACCCACACCCGGCACGTCCTGATGTGCACCGGCCCCCGCTGCACCGAAAACGGTGAACGCTCGCAAGCGATGTTCGAGCTGATGGGCGCCAAAATCGACGCCCGTCCCGAACTGCGCGTCAAGCGCACCCGCACCCATTGCATGGTGGCCTGCAAGAATCTGGGGCCGATCCTGGTTGTATATCCCGAAGGCACCTGGTATCGCTGCCTGGACGAGGCGTCCCTGGAGCGCATCGTCAGCGAACATCTGGAACAGGGGCGTGAGGTCGAGGATCTTGTGTTTCATCGCCTCGGCAGCGGCGACGTGCCTTGCCTCGAAAATCCGGATGCCTGAAACCATCATGACCGATACAACGATGCCCGATGCAGGCACCTCCGATACAAGCGAACCGCATCAAAGCCCGGCCGCGCCCCAATCCGCCGCCATCGCCCTGCTGACCCACGCACCCAACGACCTGACCGTCCTGCAGCATGCGCGCACGCTGCTGCCCGGCGAGTTCGCGCCGATCGCCGGCGTGAATTTGCAGGCGTTGCAAAACGACGCCGACATGGCCGCGCTGCTGGCCGGCCAATTGCAGGGCGGCCGCATCGTGGTACTGCGCGTGCTGGGCCGTCTCGGCAGCGTGCCCGGCATCGGCGAACTGCTGCGCGCGGCGCAGCGCGACGGCATGTATCTGATCGCCGTCAGCGGCGCCGGCGAACCCGATCCCGAACTGGCCGCAGTGTCGACCGTGCCGGCCGATGTGCTGCAGCAGGTCATGGCCTATTTCCAGGCCGGCGGCAGCATCAACCTGGCGCAGTTGCTGCGCTACCTGTCGGACCGCCTGCTGCTCAGCGGCTTCGGCTACGATCCGGTGCAGGCGCTGCCGGAGCATGGCGTCTATCATCCCGATCTGGCGCAGGGCGAAGGCGTGGACGAATGGCTGGCGCGGCGCGATCCCTCGCGTCCTGCCGCCGGCATCGTGTTTTACCGTGCGCACTGGATCAGCGGCAATACGCGTTTCATCGACGCCCTGATCGACGCGCTGGAACGGCAAGGCATGAATGTGCTGCCGGTATTTACCTCTTCGCTGCGCGCCGGCACGGGCGACGGCTTGCCGACCGCGCTGGCGTTTTTCCAGGCCGCGCAAGTTGCCGTGCTGATCAATACCACCGCCTTTGCGATGGGCGAAATCAATGCCGGCGGCGCCACCCCGGCCGGCTGGTCGGTCGCGGCGCTGGAGCGTCTGAACATACCGGTATTGCAGGCCATGACCAGCGGCATGCAGCTCGATCATTGGCGGCAGTCGCCGCGCGGCATGAATCCGCTGGATGCGGCGATGAACGTGGTGCTGCCGGAATTCGACGGGCGCATCATCAGCGTGCCGCTGTCGTTCAAGGAACCGGTGGCGGCGACCATAGCCGGGACAGCATCGGCGAGCCTGGTCGAATACCGGCCGCTGGCCGATCGCGTGCAGCGCATCGCCGGCCTGGCCGCCCGTTTCGCCCGCCTCAAATCAACCCCCAACCGCGACAAGCGCGTCGCATTCATCTTCACCAATTCCAACAGCAAGGCTTCCCAGATCGGCAATGCGGTCGGCCTCGACGCGCCGGCCTCGCTGATGCATATCCTGCGCGCGATGCAGGACGCGGGTTACCGCATCGGCGATCTGCCCGGCAGCGGCACCGCGCTGATCCACGAGCTGGTCGACCGTTGTTCATACGATGAAGTCCATTTGAGCGAACAGCAATTGGCGCGCGCCGCCGGCCGCGTGCCGGCCGCGCAATATGCCGAATGGCTGGCCGACCTGCCGCCCGAAATGCAGGACAAAATGACCGCGCAATGGGGGCCTGCTCCCGGCGCGGCCTATGTGCATGACGGCCATCTGGCGCTGGCCGGCATCGAACTCGGCAACGCCTTCGTGGCCTTGCAGCCGCCGCGCGGCTACGGCATGGATCCCGATGCGATCTATCACCAGCCCGACCTGCCGCCGACCCATCATTACCATGCGCTATACCGCTGGCTGCGCGATACCTGGCGCGCTGACGCCATCGTGCACGTCGGCAAGCACGGCACGCTGGAATGGCTGCCGGGCAAGGGCGTGGGATTGTCGGTGCAATGCTTCCCGGATGCGCTGCTGGCCGACATGCCGCTGTTCTATCCGTTCATCATCAACGATCCGGGCGAGGGCGCGCAGGCCAAGCGGCGCGCGCACGCGGTGGTGGTCGACCATCTGACGCCGCCGATGACCACCGCCGATACCTACGGCGCGCTGGCGCAGCTGACGCAACTGGTCGACGAGTACTATCAGGTCGAAGTGCTCGACCCAAGCAAGCTGCCGCTGCTGCAACAGCAGATCTGGGAACTGGTGAAACAGACCAATCTCGATACCGATCTGCAGGCCCGGCTGCTGCATCATGACCATGACCACGATCATGCGCATGGCTACGGCGATCACGATCATCCGCATCCGCACGGGGCGCACGAGGGACACGACGAAGCGCTGCCGGCCGAGTTGCGCGCCATGGGCGGCGCCGACGTCGCGCATCTGATCGAGGATCTGGACGGCTATCTGTGCGAACTCGGCGCGGCGCAAATCCGCGACGGCCTGCATATCCTCGGCCAGGCGCCCGACAGCACGCAGATGGTCGATATGCTGGTATCGCTGACGCGCCTGCCGAACCAGGATGTGCCGGGCCTGCAGGAGGAAATTGCGCGCCTGTTCGGACTGAAGATCGACATGCTGCTGGATGAAAAAGGCCGCCGCCTGAACGTGGCCGGCGCGCTGGCGCGGCTGGCGGGACGGGCTGTGGTCACTCGGGCCGATGCGCTCGAAGCCATCGAAGCGCTTTCGGTGCGATTGTTCGCGGCGCTGCAATCCGATGGATTTTCCGCGGAACGGATCAATGATGTATTGAAAACCGTATTCAACGGTCTCGATATCGACGGCGCCGGCGTGGCGCAAAGCCGTTTGCAGCCGGCCGCTCCGGTGCGCAATGCCGGCGTGAGCGTGCTGGCGCAGGCGCGGCAGCGCGTCCGGATCGCGCCGAAGGCAGGCATTGCCGCATCCACGGCCGTTTCCGCTGCCGCCACTGTTGCTGCTGCTTCCATCCCTGCCGCATCCGTCGCCGACTTCAGCGCCTTGCGCCGCATACTCCAGTTCGCCTGCGCGCAACTGGTGCCGAATCTCGGCCGAGCCTCCGATGAAATCGGCAATCTGCTGGCCGGCCTGTCCGGCGGCTATGTGCCGGCCGGCCCCAGCGGCTCGCCCACGCGCGGCATGGCGCATATCCTGCCGACCGGCCGCAATTTCTATTCCGTCGATCCGCGCAGCGTGCCGTCGCAATCGGCCTGGCGCGTCGGCCGGCAATTGTCCAACGAAGTGCTGCAACGCCATTTGCGCGAAACCGGCGCCTATCCGGAAAGCGTCGCCATCAGCGTCTGGGGCACCAGCGCCATGCGCACCCACGGCGACGACGTCGCGCAGATATTGGCGCTGCTCGGCGTGCGGCCGGTATGGCGTCCCGAGAACCGGCAACTGATCGGCGTCGAGCCGATTCCGCTGGCGCAACTGCAGCGGCCGCGCATCGACGTCACGGTGCGCATCAGCGGCTTCTTCCGCGACGCCTTTCCGCAATTGATCGAACTGGTCGACGACGCGGTCAACGCCGTGCTGCTGCTGGACGAGCCGCCCGAGCAGAATTTCGTGCGCAAGCATTACCTGGCCGAGCTGCAGGACTGGCTGGGGCAGGGCCTGGCGCAAGAAGATGCCGCCGCGCGCGCCGCTTATCGGATATTCGGCGCCAGGCCCGGCAGCTACGGCGCCGGCATCCTGCCGCTGATCCAGGAAAAGAACTGGCAGACCGACGCCGATTTCGCGCAGGCCTATGTCAACTGGGGCGGTTATGCCTATGGCCGCAAGTTGCAGGGCGGCGACCAGCGCGATGCATTCCGCGTGCGCTTGTCCGGCGTGCAGGTGGCCCTGCATAACCAGGACAACCGCGAACACGATATTTTCGATAGCGACGATTACCTGCAATTCCACGGCGGCATGATCGCCACCATCCGCGCTCTGACCGGCCAGCAGCCGCGCCATTATTTTGGCGACAGCCACAATCCGGCGCGCGCCCAGGTGCGCGATCTGAAAGAAGAAACGCTGCGGGTGTTCCGTTCCCGGGTGGTCAATCCGAAATGGCTGGACAGCATCCGGCGGCACGGCTACAAGGGCGGCCTGGAATTGACCGCGACCGTCGATTACCTGTTCGGCTACGACGCCACGGCGCAGGTCATGGACGACTGGATGTACCAGCAGGTCGCGCAAACCTATGCCTTCGATCCGAAAATGCAGGAATTCCTGCAGGAAGCCAATCCCTGGGCGCTGAACGCCATAGCGGAACGGCTGCTGGAAGCGGCCGGACGCGGCATGTGGGAGGCGCCGGAAGCTGGTACGCTGGAGGGCTTGCGCGAACTGTATCTCCATAGCGAAAGCCTGCTGGAGGCGCGCGGCGAGGTCGGACGTGGCGCCCAAAGCGTGCAAGCCGGCAAATTTACATCAAACACAACAATGAAAGTCGATTCATGAGTTACTACCCATTTAGCGCGATCGTCGGCCAGCCGGACATGAAACTGGCGCTGTTGCTGTGCGCGATCGATACCAGCCTCGGCGGCGTGTTGATCTGCGGCGACAAGGGCAGCGCCAAGAGCACCGCCTCGCGCGCCTTGACGGCGGTGCTGCCGGCGATCAAGCGGCGGCCGGGCTGCCTCTATAACTGCGTGCCGGAAGCGCCCTGCGCCGTCTGCACGGTCTGCAATGTGGAACATCCCGAGCCGGGCATATCCGGCACGGTGCCGTTTGTCACGCTGCCCCTGGGCGCGACCGAAGACCGCGTGATCGGCGCGCTCGATCTGGAGCGCGCCATCCGCGGCGCCACCACGCTGCAGGCGTTCAAGCCGGGCATGCTGGCCACCGCGCACCGCGGCGTGCTGTATATCGACGAAGTCAATCTGCTGTCCGACCATCTGGTCGATGTGCTGCTGGATGTGGCGGCCATGGGCGTCAATACGGTCCAGCGCGAAGGCATGTCGCTGAGCCATCCGGCGCGCTTCACGCTGATCGGCACCATGAATCCGGAAGAAGGCGACCTGCGTCCGCAATTGCTGGACCGCTTCGGGCTGATGGTCGACGTGCTGGCGCCGCGCGACAAGGCGCTGCGCACCGAGGTCGTGCGGCGCCGCATCGCCTTCGAAGCCGATCCCGAGGGCTATGCCAAAGGCTGGGAGCGCGAACAGCTGGACTTGCGCCGGCAAATCTACAATGCGCAGTGCCTGGCGCCGGATGTCGAGGTGAGCGATGCCTTGCTGGAACTGATCAGCCATCTGTGCTGCGAATTCGAAGTCGCCAGCATGCGCGCGGACATCGTCATGTACAAGGCGGTGCGGGCGCTGGCGGCGCTCGACGGCCGCAACGCCGCGGCGCCTGCCGATGTACGCACCGCCGCCGAACTGGTATTGCCGCATCGGCGGCGCCGCAAGCCGTTCGAACATCCGGGCCTGGACCGCGGGAAACTGGACCAGCTGATGCAGGATGCGCCGAAATCCGATGCGGGGCAGTCGCCGCGCGGCGGCCGGCAGCATGCGGAAAAAGCCGAAACGGTCGCCGCATCCGGCGATGATTCGGAGTCTGATATAGGCAGCGAGACTGAGACTACGCAAGGCCATGACGGCGGCCGGGAATCCGGCGGCGATTCGGATCGTGGTCCAGATAATGATTCGGACAGTGATTCGGGTCGCGATTCAGATCGCGATTCCGATAGTGAATCCGAGCAGGATTCCGATATGGGGAGCGAGCAGAATACGCAGGTGTTCCTTGCTTCGGCAAACGCGGCAAACGCCGCCGCGCCGCGCATCCGCATTGTAAATCCGCGGGCCAGCAGCATTGCCGGCCGCCGCAACGTTACCGCCAATGCCGAACGCGGACGCACGGTGCGCATCGTGGCCGATCCCGACGTCAGCGCCGGCGCGATTGCCGTGGGCGCCACCTTGCGCGCCGCGAATTTGCGGCACAAGGCCATGTACGGCCGGAAATCGACCGAGCCGATATCGCTCATGCAATCCGATCTGCGGCGCCAGGTCAAGGAAGGCAAGCGCGCCAGCCTGATCCTGTTCGTGGTCGACGCTTCCGGCTCGATGGCCGCGCAGCGCCGCATGGAAACGGTCAAGGGCGCGGTCCTGAGCCTGCTGACCGATGCCTATCAGCGGCGCGACCAGGTGGCGGTGATCGCCTTCGGCGGCCCGCGGGCGACGATGCTGCTGGCGCCGACCCGCAGCGTCGACCAGGCCGAAGAGGACCTGCGCGAATTGCCTACCGGCGGCCGTACGCCGCTGCCGCATGCATTGCAATTGGCATTGACGACAGTCAAGCAGGCCGGCAACGGCAAGGAATGCGCGCCGATCCTGATATTGCTGAGCGACGGCAAGGCCAATGTGGCGCTGGCCGAAGGCGGCGACGCCTGGCAGGAAAGCCTGGCGCTGGCCGAACAGCTGGCGGCGAACGGCGTGGCGTCGCTGGTGCTGGATACCGAAAACGGCTATCTGCGGCTGGGACGCGCCGCGCAACTGGCGCAGGTGCTGGGCGCGCAATGCGTGGGGTTGGATGATTTGGGCGCGGATGCAACACACTCACTCGCGCTCGCCGTAAAAGGACGCATGTCATGATTATCTGCATCGGCGCCGGCCCCGGCGATATCGGCTATCTCACGCAGCGCGGTGCGCAATTGATCGCCGAGGCCGATGTGGTGGCGGGCTTCGACGCCGTATTGGCGGTGGTGCAAAGCATCATCCCGGCCACGGCTGAAACGGTCAAAATGAATTACCGCGACCAGGTCGCGCAGCTCGACCTGGTCGCGCAAGCCCACCATGCCGGAAAAAAATGCGTGGTGGTGTTCATGGGCGATATCCATTTCAGCGGTTTTCAATATCTGGAACGTGTCGAGCGCGCCTGCGGCCATCCGGTCGAGACCTTGCCCGGCATTTCATCGGCACAGATCCTGGCCTCGCGCGCCAAGGTCTGTTTTGACGAAACCACTTTCATTACCTTCCACCGCCGCGGCGACCTGACGCCGTTCAAGCGCCATCTGGTGCATGTGCTGCAGGACGATCGCAACGCCATCGTGATTCCCTGTCCGTGGGATGCGGCGCGTTCGTTCATGCCGCGCCATATCGCGGCCTATCTGCTGGAGCAGGGCGTGGCGGCCGATCACCCGACCGAAGTCTGGGAAAACCTGACCCGCGGCGAAGCCGAATGGCACGGCACGCTGGCCGATTGCGCAGGCATCGAGTTCAGCGACATGAGCATCATGCTGATCCGCACCCGCGCGCCGATGGCGAGCCAGATCGAAGCGCCGCCGGGAGCCGCCTGATGGAAGCCATGCGATCGGCGGCCGCAACAGCAACAACCGCAACCGCAACCACGGTGCAGTTCGAGCATGATTTCGGCATCGTGATCGCCGGCCATGGCAGCCGCGATCCGGCCAGCGTGCGCGAATTCGAAGCGCTGGTGGAACTGGTGCGGGCCCGCGCCGGCGAGGCGTCGGCTGCATCCACTGCATCCACTATCGTCACGCATGGCTATCTGGAATTCGCCGCGCCCACCATCACCGCCGCGATCGAACAGAATATCGCCGCCGGCAGCCGCCGCATCGCGGTCGTGCCCGGCGTCCTGTTGGCGGCGCGCCACGCCAAGAACGATATGCCGAGCGAAATGCTGGAGGCCGCGCGGCGCCATCCCGACACCGAACTGCATTTCGGCGCGCCGCTGGATCTGCATCCGAAACTGCTGCAACTGGCGCAGCAGCGCATCGTGGAAGCCGAGGCCGGCGCACCCGCGACGGTCGCGCGCGCCGACACCTGCCTGGTGCTGGTGGGGCGCGGCACCACCGATCCTGACGCCAACGGCGACATCGCCAAGCTGGCGCGCATGCTGGAAGAGGGCATGGGCTTCGGCGCGGCGGCGGTATGTTATTCGGGCGTGGCCGCGCCGCTGGTGGCCGACGGTTTGCGCATGGCGGCGCGGCAGGGATACCGGCGCCTGATCGTGCTGCCGTTTTTCCTGTTCGACGGCGTGCTGGTCAAGCGCATCTATGCGGCGGTCGACGATATGCGGGAGCGCGAGCCGCAGTTGGAAATATTGAAGGCCGGTTATTTCGGCGCCGATCCGCTGGTCGCCGAAGTGATGATCGAACGCGCGCGCGAGGCGATCGAAGGCCGCGCCGCGATGAATTGCTCGCTCTGCAAATACCGGGTGCAGATCGTCGGCTTCGAACATCAGGTCGGCGAAGCGCAGCGCGCGCATCATCTGCCGGTGCAGGGTTTGCTGGCGAGGGAGCAGGCCAATGCGCAGGCCAATGAGAAGGCCACTGCGCAGGCCGGCGTGTTCCCGCCATACGAAGCCCATCCGATCGAAATCGAAAGTTTCCGCATCATCGCGGCCGGCCGCGACTGGTCCGCGTTCCCCGCCGCGCATTTGACCGTGCTGCAGCGCCTGGTGCATACCAGCGGCGATTTCCAGGCCATCGACGATTTGTTCATCTCCGCCGGCGCGATCGAAACCGGCATTCGCGCGCTGCTGCGCTGCAAGCGTGTGGTGACCGACGTCACCATGGTGCAGACCGGACTCAAGCGCGCCTTGCTGGAACAGCTCGGCATCGATACCTGGTGCAGCGTGCACGACCGCGAAACGCATCTGATCTCGCAGGCGCAAGGCATTACCCGTTCGGCCGCGGGAATCCGCCGCGCCTGGGAAAAATTCGGCAACGATATCGTATTGGCCATCGGCGACGCGCCGACCGCCATCATGGAAGCCACGCGCCTGATCCGCGAGCATGGCTGGCGGCCGCAACTGGTGATCGGCCTGCCGGTCGGCTTTGTCGGCACGCGCGAAAGCAAGGACGACCTGCGCCGCTGCCTGCAGGTGCCGCGCATCACCAATGCCGGCACCCGCGGCGGATCGCCATGGGCGGCCAGCGTGGTGAACGGCCTGATGATCGACGCGGTCACGCAATTGCATGAGCGCTCCGTCCAATAATCGCGAAACGGCGCCGGAATTGCGGCGCGCCGAATTCGACCTGTGCGTACTGGCCGATAACGGCCTGCGGCGCGGACGCACCACCGGCAGCTGCGCGACCGCCGCGGTGATCGCGGCGCTGGCGATGCTGCTGCGCGGCGAACGGCGCGACAAGGCCGAGGTGGCGCTGCCGGACGGCCTGCATTTCCTGCTGGTGCCGATCATGGCGGTGCGGCGGCTGAATGCATCGACGGTGCGGGCAGATGTATTGAAAGACGGCGGCGACGATCCCGACAATACGCACGGCGCGACGATCTTCGCCGAAGTGCGGCGCAACGACTGCGGCCAACTGCGGTTTTTTGCCGCGGAGGGGGTCGGCACCGCGACGCAGCCCGGCTTGCGGGTGGCGGTCGGCGAGCCGGCCATCAATCCGGTGCCGCGCGCGATGATGCGGCAGGCGGCGGCGGAGCTGCTGGCGGAATTTGGCGAAAATGCGGACCAAGGTTTCGATCTGGCGATCGGCTGCGAGAACGGCGAAGTCATCGCGCGCAAGACCTTCAATCCGCGGCTCGGCATTGTCGGCGGCATTTCGATACTCGGCACCTCGGGCATCGTCGAGCCGATGTCGATGGCTTCGTGGGTGGCGTCGATCGAGGTGTATGTGCGGGTGGCGCTGGCAGGCGAAGCGCCGGCGGTGGCGTATCTGCCCGGCAAGATCGGACGCGGTTTCGCGCGCGACGTGCTGGGCCTGAGCGAACAGCGCACCGTGCAGATCGCCAATTTCCTGGGTGACGCGCTCGATTTCACCCAGGCCGCGCTGGAACAGGAAGGACGCCGTTTGCCGGTGCTGTGGCTGGCCGGCCATCCGGGCAAGCTGGCCAAGGTGCTGGCCGGCGTATGGGATACGCATTCGAGCAAGAGCGACATGGCCATGGCGAGCGTGGCCGAAGCGGCGCGGCAACATGGGTGCAACGCGCAAATAGTGGAAAGCATGGAGCAGGCAAATACAGTGGAAGCAACCATCGATATCTTGAAATCCGGACTGGGCGAGACCGAGGCGCGGGCATTCTGGCGCGGCGTCGAGCAACGCATCGCACAACTGGTGCAGGCACGCGCGCCGGCAGTGGCGCGGGTGGAAGTCAGGCTGTTCGACCTGGCCGGCAAGCTGCTCGGCGCGGAGGCCGCATGAGCCTGCGCGAATCGACAGCAATGGGCCATTTCTGGGGCATCGGCGTGGGGCCGGGACCGCAGGGCTATTTGCCGTTGGCGGCACTGGAAGCATTGCAGGGCGCGGATCTGATTTTCACGCCGCGCGCGCGCGGGGCGGAAACCTCGGTCGTGCTGCAATGCCTGGCCGGAATCGGGCTGGACGCCGCGCGCCTGCGTGAAATCGAATTCAATATGGACCCCGACCGCAGCGTGCTGCGCAGCCATTACGGCGACCTGGCCGACAGCATCGCCGCCGAATTGCGCGCCGGCCGCAGCGTCGCCTATCTGACCATCGGCGATACATTGACGTATTCAACCTACGGCTACGTGCTGGCCGCGCTCAAGCAACGCCTGCCGGGCTTCGCGCATCGCACCTTTCCCGGCATCACCAGCTATGCGGCGGCCGCGGCGGCGATGGACTGGCCGCTGGGCGAGGGCAAGCAGCGCATGCTGGTGCTGCCGTGCCCGGACGACGCGGCAGCCTTGCGCGCCGACATCGAATCGCACGATATCGTGGTGCTGATGAAAATCGGCGCGCGCCTGGAGTGGGTGCTGGCGCTGCTGCGCGAGATGGGCATCGCGCGCCATTGCGCATTTGCGCGCAAGATCGGGTTGCCGGGCGAATTGCTGGCGCCCGATGCGGAGCATCTGGATGCAAGCCGGGCCAGCGGCTATCTGGCCACCTTGCTGATACGCAAGACCGCCGTGGAACAAAGAGCGGAATTCGGCGGCGCCAAAGCATAGAATCCGAAGAAAACAGTAACAAGAAGAGAAATCGAGCATGAAAGTCTATTTTGTCGGCGCCGGTCCGGGCGCACCCGATCTGATCACCCTGCGCGGCGCCAAACTGCTGGGCCAGGTAAAAATGGTGTTGTACGCCGGCTCGCTGGTGCCGGTCGAGATGCTGCGGCATTGCGATCCGGCGGCCGAACTGATCGATACCGCCAAGCTGGACCTGGAACAGCAGCAGGCCTGCTACCAGCGCGCCCAGGCCGCCGATTGCGACGTGGTGCGGCTGCATTCCGGCGATCCGGCGATCTATGGCGCCACCGCCGAACAGATGCGCCGTCTCGATGCGCTCGGCATCGCTTATGAAGTGGTGCCGGGCGTATCGTCGTTTACCGCGGCGGCGGCGGCGGTGCAGGCCGAGCTGACCAAGCCGGAAGTGTCGCAAAGCGTTATCCTGACGCGTGTGTCGGGGCGCGCCTCGGCGGTGCCGGAACTGGAATCGATCGCCCGGTTGGCCGAGCATCGCGCCACCATGTGCATTTTCCTGTCGGGGCCGCATCTGAAGAAGATCGTCGGCGATCTGCGCCTGCATTACCCGCCGGAGACGCCGGTGACGCTGGTCTACCGCGCCAGCTGGCCGGAGCAGAAAACCTATCAGGGCACACTGGCGACGGTATTGTCAGAAACCAAACGCGGCGCCTGGAATCTGACCACGATGATGCTGGTCGGCGCCGCCCTGGACCGGGGCGAACAGGCCGAATCGAGCCTGTATTCCAAGGATTTCACGCATCTGTTTCGCGTCGTCAAAAAAAAGCGCAAGCCTAAAAATGCCGAAGCAATCACCATGCAGCACAGCGAAAAGGAGACACTCTGATGAGCGAAGACCAAACTCTGGGCATCTGGCCGGTGCGGATTGAAGGGGAAGCGCTGGCGCTGCATTTGCAGGAACGGCTGGGCGGCACGCTGTATCGCCCGTGGCTGCAGGCCGAACTGCCGCAGAAAAGCCAATTCGCGGCGGCTTACGGCGTCGGCCGCCATTCCAAGTGGATCATGCTGGGCGCCAGCGGCATTGCCCTGCGTTTTCTGACAGGACTGATCAAGGATAAATATACCGATCCGGCCGTGGTGCTGATGGACGAGGCCGGCCGCTTCGCCGTGTCGCTGCTGGCCGGCCATGAAGGCGGCGCCAATCAGCTGGCGTATAAAGTCGCCAACACGGTCGGCGCCGTGCCGGTGGTGACCACCGCGACAGAGGCGCTGAAGCCGTTCGTGCTCGGCCTCGGCTGCCGCAAGGGCGTGCCGGTGGAGCGCATCGAGGCGGCCGTGCTGCTGGCCCTGAACGGCCGCTCGCTGCAGCAGATACGCGAAATCGCCACGGTCGACCTGAAAGCCGAAGAACCGGGACTGCAGGCGTTTTGCGCCGCGCATGATATTCCGCTGCGCGTGTTTTCGCATGCCACGCTGGCGGCGCGCGCCTGGTGCGGCAAGCCGTCGGAATGGGTGCGCGAAAATATCGACCTGGACGGCGTCTGCGAACCCTGCGCGCTGGTGGCCTGCGCGCGCGGCGAGCTGATCGTGCCGAAAACCACATTGGACGGCGTGGCGGTGGCGATCGCGCACGACTTGAACGATATCTGGCGAGACGGCGAAGGAAGCCCTGCATGAGCGGTGTATTGAATCTGGTGTCGGCCGGTCCAGGCTTCGCCGACATGATCGTGCCGCGCGCCGAAGCGGCCTTGCGCGGCAGCGACGTCATCGTGGCCTATGAACTGTATTTGCGCTGGGTTGCGCCCTGGCTGGACGGCAAGGAAATCCATACGCCGCCGCTGACCCAGGAACGCGAGCGCGCGCTGCTGGCGATCGAGAAGGCGCGCGGCGGCGCCAAGGTGGCGCTGATTTCCAGCGGCGACATCGGCATCTATGCGATGGCGGCGCTGGCGTTCGAGGAAATGCGCGAAGACGATGCCTATGAAGTGAATGTGATTCCCGGCATTACCTCGGCCAATGCCTGCGCGTCGCTGCTGGGATCGCCTTTGTCGCACGATTTCGCCACGCTGAGCCTGTCCGATTTGCTGTGTCCGTGGGAATGGATAGAACACCGCGCGCGCCATATCGCCCAGGCCGACCTGGCCTGCGTGTTGTACAACGTCCAGAGCGCCGGCCGCCGGGAGGGTGTGTACCGCGTGCTCAAGCTGATGCTGGAATCCAAGGCGCCGCATACGCTGTGCGGCGTCATCAGGAATGCCTACCGGCCGGGACAGGAAGTGGCGATTTACCGGCTGGACGAATTACCGGCGCTGCAATTCGACATGCTGACCACCATCGTGATCGGCAACCGCTTCACGCAGCGCAAGCGCGGCTGGATTTTTACGCCGCGCGGCTATAACGACTGGTCGGCGGATGCCGATGCCGATATGCCGACGCCAGTGCTGGTGCCAATGCCAACGGCGGCGGATAAGACCGGACCGGCATCCGCATCCGCGTTCGCCGGCGGGCCGGAAGCCATGCCCGCAAACGCGGTATGGGTCTTTTCCGGCACCGGTGACGGCAATGCGCTGGCCAAGGCGGTGGCGGCGCAGGGTGCGCCCGTGGTGGTGTCGGCAGCCACCGAGTATGGCGCCAGCCTGGCCGCGCAGGATTGCCCGGGCGTATCGGTCTGGGCCGGCCGGCGCGGCGTCGAAGCGCGGCGCCAGGCATTGCGGCGCAGCGGCGCGCGCGTGCTGCTGGACGCCACGCATCCTTTCGCCACGGCGATTTCGACGCAATTGATAGCGCTGTCGGCCGAGCTCGGCATTCCCTATCTGCGCTATGAACGGCCGAGCGGTCTGGGCGGCGAAGCCATGCAGGAAGGCAGCGGCGTCGAGCTGTGCGATTCCATGGAACAGGCCGCGGCCAGCGCGGCCGCATTTGCGGCAAGCGGCAAGCGCATATTCCTGGCGACCGGTTCCAAGGATCTGGCGCAGTTTCTGCAGGCCCCCGGCGCGGCGCAAGGCGAATGGTTTGCGCGCGTCACGGCCGAACCGGAATTCGTGCAGCGCGCGCTCGATCTCGGCATTCCGCGCAGCCGGCTATGCGCCATGCAAGGCCCGTTTTCGCAAGGCTTCAATGAGGCCTTGTGGCGCGATTGGAACATCGATTGCGTGGTGACCAAGGATGCCGGCGACGTCGGCGGCTACGGCGCCAAGCTGGCCGCGGCGCGCGCGCTCGGCATTCATCTGATCGTGGTGAAACGTCCCGTGCTGGATTATCCGGCGGCGGTAGGCACCGTCGATGCCGCCTTGCGCCAATTGGCCTCGTGGAACGTATTGAACATGCGGGACGAAGCGCTGCAATGAGCGGCCCCATCCCCGTCACGATCGTCACCGGCTTTCTCGGATCGGGCAAGACCACCTTGCTGGCCAGCCTGATCGAAGGCCGCAAGACGCGCCGGCTGGCGCTGCTGATCAATGAATTCGGCGAGGTATCGGTCGACGGCGCGATTATTCGCGCCAGCGCCGCCGCCGGGGAAGCCGAGGGCGGCGCGCTGCCGCCGATACGCATCGATGAATTTCCGCACGGCCTGATCGCCTATGGCGACGACGATCTGTTCCTGCCGGCGATGCAGGCGATCGCGGCGCGCCGCGCCGGGGTCGACCATGTGCTGATCGAAACCTCCGGGCTGGCGCTGCCGAGCGCGGCGATGGAGTTGCTGCAAGGGCCCTTGCTGTCGGCGGACTTTGTGCTGGACGCGACGCTGGCGGTGGTGGATACGCCGCTGCTGCTGGCCGGACGGTTCGGCGGCTGCGAGACTGGGGCCGAGCCGGTATCGGCGCCGGCATTGGCCGCCGCCGCGGTCTTGTTCGACCAGCAACTGGCGCTGGCCGACGTGGTGGTGCTCAACAAGATCGATGTGCTGGACGATGCGGCGCTGCTGCGCGCGGAAGAACTGGTGCGCGGCCGCGCGCCGGGCGTGCGCTTTCTGGAGCTGGCCTATAAAGCCCGTCTTGACATCCGGCTGGCGCTGGGCTTGCGGCTGCATCAGGCGGCGCAGGACTTGTCATCGCATTTATCCTCGTATTCATCCTCGCCCCACGCGCACGGCATGGCATACGCGCCCTTGCCCTCATCGGATCATCTGAACGGCCACGCGCATTCCGGCATCGGCGCGCACAGCCATGGGCTGGCTACCCACAAGCATTTCCATCAGCAGGATCCAGGCTGGCTTTCGTTTACATTACGCAGCGACGCCATGCAGCCGCTGCCGCAACTGCAGCAGGCGCTGGCGGAAGCGGCGCGGCTGGAGCCTATTTTGCGCAGCAAGGGCTTTGTGCGCGCGGAGGGAAGCGCCGCGGGCCGGACGCGGTCCGTGCTGGTGCAGGGCGTGCGCGAACGCGTGACGCTGGCGCCGGGAAATGAGGCTGCGGATGACGCCGCCGATGACGCCGCCGATGCCACCGATAATGCAGGCAATGGCGCATCGCAAGCCGTGCGGCCCGCGCGGCGCTCCGAACTGGTCTTTATCGGCTATCACGCCAGCCGCGCGCGCATCGCCGGCTTGTTGTCCACCATTACCGCCACCCATTGGAGCTGAGCATGAAAACCGATCCCGATTCGCACAAGCGCATGACGCAGCGCCATAAAGAAGGTTTCGAGAAAAAGAAGGCGGCGGCGCAGAAGGAAAAAGGCCTGCTGATGGTCTACACCGGCACCGGCAAAGGCAAATCGACAGCCGCATTCGGCATGGGGCTGCGCATTCTGGGGCACGACATGAAACTGGGCGTGGTCCAGTTCATCAAGGGCGCCTTGCACAGCGCCGAACGCCAGGTGCTGAGCCGCGATCCGCATTGCGATTTCCATGTGGTCGGCGCCGGCTATACCTGGGATACGCAAGACCGCGAAGCCGATATGCGCACCGCCGCAGCCGGCTGGGCCGAAGCGCGCCGCATGATCGAAGATCCTTCGTACGACATGGTGATCCTGGACGAAATGAACATCGTGTTGAAATACCAGTATCTGGATATTGCCGAGGTGCTGGATGTGTTCGCCAAACGCCGCGAGATGCTGCATATCGTCGTCACCGGCCGCCACGCGCCCGACGCGCTGATCGAACTGGCCGATCTGGTCAGCGAAATCAGGCCGCTCAAGCATCCCTATCAGACGCAAGGCATCAAGGCCCAGAAAGGCGTCGAATTCTAGTGCTTCGCCATTGCCCGGCGCTATTCATCAGCGCGCCCGCCTCCAATCACGGCAAGACCACGGTCACCGCCGCGCTGGCGCATTTTCATGCGCGGCAGGGGCGGCGGGTGCGGGTGTTCAAGAGCGGGCCCGACTTCCTGGATACGATGATCCTGCAGCGCGCGGCGCAATCGGCGGCCGGCGCCTATCAGCTGGATCTGTGGATGGCCGGCGCGCAGGCGTGCAGGGCGCTGGTGCATGCCGCCGCGGCGGAAGCCGACCTGATCCTGATTGAAGGCGTCATGGGGCTGTTCGACGGCGACCCATGCAGCGCCGATCTGGCGCAATTGCTCGATGTGCCGGTGCTGGCGGTGATCGATGCCGCCGGCGCGGCGCAAACGGCGGGCGCGGTCGGCCTTGGGCTGGCGCATTATCGCGAAGGCCTGAAATTCGCGGGCGTGCTCGCCAATTCCGTGGCCAGCGCGCGCCATGCGGAAATGATCGAACAGGGCATGTCGGCGGGGCTGGCCTATCTGGGCGGCATGCCGCGCGATGCCGGATTCAAATTGCCGGCGCGGCATCTGGGCCTGTTGCCGGCGTCTGAAATCGCCGATCTGGACGCCCGGCTCGGCGCCGCCGCCGACGCCATCGGCCGCACCGGCCTGGCGGCGTTGCCGAAGGCGGTGGGCTTCGGTCCCGACACTGGGCCGCCGCCCGCAGCCGGACATTCTTCGGCCTTGCAAGGCGTGCGCATCGGCATTGCGGCCGATGCCGCTTTTTCATTTATCTACCAAGCCAATCTGGATTTGCTGCGGGCGATGGGCGCGCAGTTGCTGTTTTTCTCGCCGCTGGCCGACGCCGCATTGCCGCAGGTCGACAGCGTTTACCTGCCCGGCGGCTATCCCGAGCTGCATTTGCAAGCGCTGCAGGACAATAACGCGATGCAGCAGGCGCTGCGTCGGCATCATGAACAGGGCCGTCCGATCTACGCCGAATGCGGCGGCATGCTGTATCTGCTGGAATCCCTGAGCGACGCCGGCGGACAGCGGGCGCGCATGGCCGGCCTGCTGCCCGGCGAAGCGGCGATGCAGCCGCGGCTGCAAGGGCTCGGCTATCAATCGGCGGCTTTTCCGGGCGGCGTGCTGCGGGCCCATACTTTCCATCATTCCGTCATGCGCACCGGCATGCAGCCGATCGCGCATGGCGAGCGATTGCACAACACGTCCGCGGGGGAGGCGGTATACCGCGCCGGCAGCCTGGTGGCCAGTTATCTGCACGCCTATTTCCCATCCAATCCCGCTGCCGCCGCGGCGCTGTTTGCGCCGGTTGTCCGGCCAAATGCCCATGTTTAAGAATCTTCCCGCCGCTACCGCCGCCGTCGCCGCCATGCCGCCGCGCCGGCGCGGCGCGGTCATCCTCGGCCTGCTGTTGCTGCTGGCGCTGGTGGCGTTCCTGATCGCCGGCGTCAGCGGCTCGGTGACGCTGTCGTTCAAGGAACTCGGCTATGGCGCCGGCCAGTTGTGGCATGGCCGGCCCGGCATGCTGGGCACGGTGCTGCAGTTGCGGCTGGAGCGCGCCGCCTCGGCTTTCGCGGTCGGCGCGATGCTGGCGCTGGCCGGGGTGCTGATGCAGGCGCTGCTGCGCAATCCGCTGGCCGATCCTTATGTGCTGGGCGTATCCGGCGGGGCTTCGGTGGGCGCCTTGCTGGCGATACTGCTGGCCGGCGCGGCCTGGATGATCGACGCGGCGGCCTTCGGCGGCGCGCTGCTGGTGAGCCTGCTGTTGTTCGCGCTGGCGCATCGCGATCTGCACGACGGTTACGCAGGGCGATCGGTGCAGGCCGCGCGCGATCCCTCGCTGTTGCTGCTGACCGGGGTCATCGTGGCGTCCGGCTGCGGCGCCCTGGTGACCCTGATGCTGTCGCTGGCGCCGGATGCGCGGCTGCGCGGCATGGTGTTCTGGCTGATCGGCGATTTGTCGGCAGTGCAGTCGCGCTGGCTGCCGTGGCTGCTGCTGGCGGGCGTGTTGCTGGCGGCAATGCGCGCCGCGCGCGCCATCAATTTATTGGCGATGCATGCGGAAGGCGCGGTGGCGCTGGGCATCCGGGTCGGCGCGCTGCGGCGCGGCCTGTTCGCGCTGGCGGCGCTGTTGACGGCGGGCGCGGTGGCGAGCGCCGGCAGCATCGGTTTTGTCGGGCTGATCGTGCCGCATGCCTGCCGTTTCGCATTGGGGCCGGACCATCGCCTGCTCTTGCCGGCGGCCACCATCGGCGGCGGCATATTCCTGATGCTGGCCGATACCGCCGCGCGCAGCGTGCTGGCGCCGCAGCAGTTGCCGGTAGGCGTGATCACGGCCCTGATCGGCGCGCCGCTGTTCCTGCTGCAACTGCATTATCTAAGAAGGAAACTGCCATGATGCGCGGCATCGAACTCAGCCTGAAGATTGGCGGCAAGCTGTTGCTCGCCGGCCTGGACCTGCATGTCGAAGCGGGCCAGTGCTGGTGCGTGATCGGCGCCAACGGGGCCGGCAAGACGACGCTGCTGCGCACGCTGGCCGGTCTGCGTCGACCCGATGGCGGCAGCGTGCAGCTTGACGGCCGTCCCTTGTCCGAATGGACGCCGGAAGAGCAGGCGCTGCGGCGCGCCTTTCTGCCGGCGGGGCGCGACGATGCGTTTGCCTATACGGCGCTGGCGACGGTGCTGGCGGCGCGCCATCCGCATCACGCCGGCCGCCAGTGGGAAAGCGCGAACGACCAGGCCGAGGCGATGACGGCGCTGGAACGGCTCGGCGCGGCGCATCTGGCGCCGCGCGATGTGCGCACCTTGTCCGGCGGCCAGCGTCAGCGGGTGGCGCTGGCGGCGCTGCTGGCGCAGCAGACGCCGCTGTTGATCATGGACGAACCGACCAGCGCGATGGATCTGGCGGGCCGTGTCGGCGTCATGAAATTGCTCGGCGCGCTGTGCCGCGAGGAGGCGAAAAGCGCGATCCTGGTCAGCCACGATCTGAACCTGGCCTATGGCGCGGCCAGCCATGCCCTGCTGCTGATGGGCGACGGCGGCTGGGAAGCCGGACCGGTGGCGCAAACCATGACGGCGCCGCTGCTGAGCGCCTGCCTCGGCCATCCGATCGAGATTGCCATGCATGCCGGCCGCCCGGTCTATGTCGCGCAGGAGGCCTTATGAGCAACACCTTGACCTTGACGCGCACCCTGATTCTCGGCGGCGCGCGTTCCGGCAAGAGCCTGCATGCCGAGCAACTGGCCCTGGCGTCGGGCAAGGAACTGATCTATATCGCCACCGCCCAGGCGCACGACGCCGAAATGGCGGCCCGCATCGGATTGCATCGGCGGCGGCGCGCCGAAATGGACGCCGCGCGCTGGATCACTGTCGAGCAGCCGCTGGCGCTTGGAGACGCGCTGGCGCAATGGTGCGCGCCGCAGCGCCTGGTGCTGGTCGATTGCCTGACGGTGTGGCTGTCGAATCTCTTGTTTGCCGAGGCGCGCGATTATCCCGAAGTCGGCCGTATCGATCCGCCCGCCTGCTTTTCCGAACAGCGCGCCGCATTTCTGCTGGCGCTGGCGCAGGCCGGCGGCGACGTGGTCCTGGTGTCCAACGAAGTCGGCATGGGCATTGTGCCGCAAGGGGCGGTGTCGCGCTGGTTCGTCGATGAGGCGGGGCGGCTGCATCAGGCGGCCGCCGCCGTCTGCGAGCGCGTGCTGCTGGTGGCGGCCGGGCTGCCGCTGGCATTGAAAGGCTGATGTGAGCGCCGGGCTTTCCTGGCTGGCGCTGGCATCGCTGGCGGCGTTGGGCATGCTGCTCGATAGCCTGCTGGGCGAACCGCGCCGGTGGCACCCGCTGGTCGGTTTCGGCATGCTGGCGAACCGGCTCGAACGCTTGCTCAATCGCGGTTCCTCGCGAATCCGTTACTGCGCGGGCGCATTGGGATGGCTGCTGGCGGTATTGCCGCTGACGCTGCTGTCGTATTGGCTGCTGGCGCGGTTGGCGATGCGATGGCCGGCCGCGGCGTTTGCCGGGCATGCGCTGCTATTGTATTTCGCGATCGGCTTGCGCAGCCTGCGCGACCATGCGCTGCCGATCGCCGACGCCTTGGCGGCCGGCGATCTGGCGCGGGCGCGGGCGCTGACCGCCCGCATCGTCAGCCGCGACACCGCGCAGGCCGGCCCGGCCGATCTGGCCAAGGCCGGCGTGGAGTCGCTGCTTGAGAACGGCAACGACGCCGTCTTCGGCGCGCTGTTCTGGTTCGTCGTCGCAGGCGGGCCGGGCGCTTTGCTGTTTCGCCTTGCCAATACCCTTGATGCAATGTGGGGTTATCGCACCGAGCGATTCAATGCCTACGGATTTTCCGCCGCGCGCCTGGACGATCTGCTGAATCTGATGCCGGCGCGGCTGACCGCGTTTTCTTATGCCTTGCTGGGCAATACCCGCGCGGCCTTGCATTGCTGGCGCACCCAGGCGCGGCTTTGGGAAAGCCCGAACGCCGGGCCGGTGATGGCGGCGGGCGCGGGCGCATTGCACGTATTGCTGGGCGGCAGCGCAACGTATCACGGCAAGCCGGAAATACGGCCGGCTTTGGGCGCGGGAAATGCCGCGCAAGGACAAGATATCCGGCGCGCCTGGCGGCTGGTGGCGCTGACCGGCGTTTGCTGGCTGCTGGCGCTGATCGCGGCCGGTTTGCTGGAACTGTTTTTCGCCTGACTGGTTGATAGGAATATGACGGCGGTTTATCGTCCATCTCCAACGTTTATTTAAGTTGAGTCCGATAGATATTCCCGGTCGTTAAAACTAACATTTATCTCTCGATTATTTTTTTGCTGAAGAGAGAGCTATGCATATTCCATCGGTTTTATCGGTTCCTTTCAATTTCATCGCCAAGGGCTTTTCCCGGCTCTCGACCACGTCTGGGAGCGTCACCCGATATCAGCGGCACGATACCTTTCCGGAGCCCGGCAGGCAAAAAATCCGCATTTTCAGATCCTTGATCTCAAGCGGGCGCAAATCTCACGATCCTTACGGCCCATTTACCTCGATGGCTGAACTGCGCCGCAGGACTTACGATGAATCGAACTGCTTTCATATCAGGAGCAGACGTTTTTTCGGCTTGCGCTTCAGGCGTTCCGAGTCGGCTGTTGCAAGCAATTATTCCAAAAACATTACTTCCGTGTTTCTCGGCGATTTCCAGCATCTGGAATCGAATCACGGCTCGCCTTGGCTCTCGCGTGCGCCTTCAACGCGTCCCGCGGCGCGCGATTCGATCGCGCCGGACGATGACACTGCTTCCATCCGCAGCACAGAGGAAAGCGATTCGGGGAGCGCTATCATGATCGAGGGGATGTTCGCGGATGTTATCGCCTATGCGGACCGGTTGATGGGAAGATTGCCCGAACAGCTTGCGCTATCGGATGCGGAAGCGGAAACAGAAGCGGCGAAGAACGTCATGCGGCCACGCAGCCCCGGCGCTGATTCAGCCGATCGGCGGCCGTTCAAGGCCAGGGTCGTCGATGAACTTCTGAAGCCGCATCAGAAATAGTACGAGGTCTGATCTCCCATAGGATGATATGCATTTGGGAGGTCGCCCGATTGATTTGCTCTGTCGACAAATCTAGGATGTCGCTTCCGTAAATCGACCAGAAAGATATTCATGTTTGCTCCCCGAATCCTGCCGTATGTTTTTAGCGGCCTCCCGAAAAATGTATGCCGGGAAGTCGCGCAAAGAATTCGGGGCAAATGGGAAAAGACAAAATTGCGATACGAACGCAGCGAGCGCCCGGAAGGCGGTGTTCTCGGGCGCGCCGGCGCCAATCGCCCCGCGGGCCGCGTCAAGCACCGGAAAATCGATATATCGCAAATTCAGGTGATGCATGGCGCTTCTTCGTGTTCGACGGCGCCTTCAAAACCCATGGCGCCTCGCAAGGTATTCGCCAATAGCGGAAGCGGAAGTGGCGGCGAACATCGAAGCGCGGCAAGCACAACGCCTTTGGGAAAGTTGATTGCAACGCTTGACTTCGAACTTGTACCGCGGGCGACGCTTTCAAAGACTGTTGCGGCATCGGCTGCCACCTTGTCCGAATCGCAAAAATTCACGGAAATCATGACGGCGGCGCGGAAAAATCTGTTCGTCCGGTATGAGGTGAAATTCGCCGGTTTGATGGAAAAATCGGGCGCTGAATTGCGCGCCGCGGAAATCGAATGCGATGCGGCATATCAAAAAATCTATTTGAAGGAATTCGATGCTTTTCTCGGTGAAGAAAGAGGGGCTGGAAAAATCTCGGAACGGGCCCTGGAGCAAGCGCATGTCCATGCAGCGGCGGTAGCGGTGGAATATCTGGGCGCCTCCGGAAGCATTGACGACAGGAATTACGCCAGATTTCTATCGACGTTCAAGTTGGCATTCGTTCCCAAGGCGCCCGGTATTCCGCCAAGGAGCGGCGTCGTCGCTTATCGGGGAGGAACGGGATTGCTGCAGCCGCGGGAGGAGAGCAACAGCAGGGAGATTTGATCCGCAAGCGCTGATTGGATGTTCAGTTACCGTTGCGCCGGCTGCCCGGCCTGTTTTCAATAAGCCGGTTAAACACTTGCCGGACTGCCGGCGCCAGTTCGCCGGCACACAATCCGATCGGTCCCACGCCTTGCTCGACCAGATAATCGGCGGCGGCGCCATGCAGCCAGACGGCGCCCAGCGCAGCTTCCCACGGCTGCCAGTGCTGCGCCAGCAAGGCCGCGCAGATGCCGGTAAGCACGTCGCCGCTGCCGGCGGTGGCCAGCGCCGGATTGCCGGTCGGATTGACGGCCGCGAATCCATCGGGCCGGGCGATGACGGTGCCGGATCCCTTCAGGATCACGATCGCCTGAAAACGCTGCGCCAGCGCGCGCGCCGCATGCAGGCGGTCGGCCTGTACCGCAACGGTATCGATGCCCAGCAGACGCGCGGCTTCCAGCGGATGCGGGGTCAGCAGGGCGGCGCCGAGCCGCTGCCGTGTCGACAATTTTTGCTGCAGGCCCGGTTCGGCGGCCAGCAGGTTCAGCGCATCGGCATCGAGCACCAGATTGGCCTGCGCATGCAGGGCGCGCGACAGCTGGTCATGGGCCTCCCGGCTTTCGCCCAGGCCAGGGCCGAGCGCGATCGCGCCGCGGCCGAAATCCAGCGACGCCGCCGCGCGGCACATCAATTCGGGATGCATGGCGTCGTAAGCGGGCGGCTGGTCCACGAAGCCCGCGTGGACGCGGCCGGCGCCGGTATGGGCGGCGGCGCGCGCGGCCAGGATCACCGCGCCGGCCAGGCCCGGAGCGCCGCCGACGATGCTGACATCGCCAAAACTACCCTTGTGCGAATTCTGTACGCGCGGATGCAGGCTGGCGGCAAAGCCCGATGGCGTATTCAGTATGACGCGCGGCGCCGTAAAAAATTGCCGATCGATGGCCAGATCGGCGATCTGCACCTGGCCGCTATGGTCGCGGCCGTCGCAAGTATGCAGTCCGGGTTTGGCGCCAATGAAGCTGATGGTATGGGTGGCGCGCACGGCGGGATCGCCCGGCTGGCCTTTGCCGGGCGCGCTGACGATGCCGCCGGTATCGGCGTTCAGGCCGCTGGCGATATCCAACGCCAGTATCGGGCAATCAAGCGCATTGACGGCAGCGACAACCGCGCGGTATTCCGGCGCCAGCGCCCGCTGCAAGCCGATGCCGAACAAGCCGTCCAGCACCAGGGTCCAGCCGGGAGCTGCACTGGTACCGCTGCCGGCGCTCAACTGCGGGAAGCCTATCCAGTCGATCGCGCAGGCTTGCGCGCGCTGCAGGGCGCGGCGCGCATCGTCGGCCTGTTGTTCGTGCGCCATCAGCAGCACCGACACCTCCAGGCCGCCGCTGCTGAGATCGCAGGCGGCTTCCAGCGCGTCGCCGCCATTGTTGCCGGGGCCCGCCAGGACCAGGATGCGCGCCGCCTGGCTGTCCGGTATCAGCCGGCGCGCCGCCGCGGCAGCCGCCGCGCCGGCGCGTTGCATCAGGGTGTATGGGGGCAGGCCTGCCAGCGCCGCCTGTTCGATGGCGCGTATTTCGGCGACGGAATAGAGCGCGGTCGCGGTGTGCGGATCGGTCATTTTGCAGCCCCTGAAAGGTGGTGTGGCGAACCCGGATATGACAGTGCGGGACGGAACGCGTTCTCCGGCCTATATCAAACCTTCGAACAACACAACGTCGACCATATCGCCGGCCTGCACGTCGCCGCTGCTGTCGTCCAGCACGATGATGCAGTTGGCGTCCGACATCGAGCGCAGAATGCCGGAGCCTTGCGCGCCGGTCAGTTTGACGCAGTAGTTGCCGTGCTGGTCAGGCGCCACGATGCCGCGCTGGTATTCGGTGCGGCCCGGGCGTTTGCGGATCGGCGACAGCGAGGGCACGCGCAGCCGCGGCAGCGGCGCATGCTCGGCGCCGGCCATTTGCAGCAGCGCGTTGCGCACGAAGAAATAAAAACTGATCATGACCGCCACCGGATTGCCCGGCAGGCCGAACAGCAGGGCGCGCTTGCCGTGCGACGCCAGGCTGCCGAACGCCATCGGCCGGCCGGGGCGCATGCCGATTTTCCAGAACAGTACTTCGCCCAGCGCGGCCATGCTTTGCTTGGTGTAATCGGCGGTGCCGACCGAGACGCCGCCGGAGGTGATCACCGCATCGGCGTTTTCGCAGGCGCTGCGCAGCGCCGCTTCCAGCGCGGCCGGATCGTCCTGCACCACGCCCATGTCGATCACGTCGCAGCCCAGCCGGGTCAGCATGCCATACAGCGTGTAGCGGTTCGAATCGTAGACGCAGCCGGGTTCCAGCACTTGTCCGACCGAACGCAGTTCATTGCCGGTGGAGAAAAATGCGACCCGCAGCCGCCGCCTTACCGTGACTTCGGCAATGCCCAGCGATGCCAGCAGGCCCAGATCGGCGGGACGCAGGATTTTTCCGCTGCGCAGCGCGGCCTGGCCGATATGCAGATCTTCGCCGGCCAGGCGGCGGTTGTCGCCACGGCGCACACAGGCGGCGCCCATGGTGATTTGCGGCAGCGCCGGATTGCCGCCGACGATTTGCGTCAGCTCCTGCGGCACCACGGTATCGCAATCGGCCGGCATGACGGCGCCGGTCATGATGCGCACGCATTCTCCGGGGGCGACCGCGCCCTGATGGCGGTCGCCTGCCTGCACATTGCCGACCACGCGCAGCGTCAGTTCGGCATCGGCCTGCAATTCATCGCCATGAAACGCATAGCCGTCCATGGCCGAGTTGTCGTGCGCCGGCACGTTGATGGCGGATTGGATATCAACCGCCAGCACGCGGTCCAGCGCGCTGCGGATGGCGACCTGTTCGGTGGCCGTGACCGGCTGCACGAATTGCATGATCACCTGCTGGCCCTTGGCCACGGTGAGCGCGTTCGGATCGTAATCCGAAAGGCAGCTGACGATGTCTCTGAGGGACGCCGGCGGCGTGCCGGCCGCTTTGCCGGCGGTATCGGCCATATGTGCGCTTGAAGTCATGGGGAGGGTTGTTCGAGTTGCTGCAATTGCTGCAGTGTGTTGATGTTGCTGAAAGCGGCGGCGTCTTCGAAATGCACGTCGACCGATGCCAGCGCGCTCATCCAGGTTTCCATTTTGCGGCCGCCTCCTGCAAGAAACGCGTCGAGTTGCGGCAGCAGGGAGGTTTTCATGAGGCAGAAGACCGGATGGCGCTGCGGCCGGCCGGGCTGCTCGCCATCCGTGCTGGCCAGCGCGAGATCGGCGCCGGCGTCCTGCAGCCCCTGCGACAGCCGCGCCGCCAGATCCAGCGGCAGCAGCGGGCTGTCGCAGGGGACGCTGAGCAGATATTGCGTGGCGCAACGGCTGAGGCCGGCCTGGAGCCCGGCCAGCGGGCCGGGGAATTCGGGGAGCAGATCGGGCCAGAGCGGCAGGCCGAACGCCGCATACTGCTGCCGGTTGCGATTGACGTTGAGCGCCAGCGGGCCGACTTGCGGCGCCAGCCGGGCGATTACATGGGCGGCCAGCGGCAGGCCCTTGAATGACTGCAAGCCCTTGTCGATATGTCCCATGCGGCTGCCGCGGCCGCCTGCCAGGATCAGGCCGGTGATGGCGACGGCCGGTATCATGCTATCCGCCGATGTAAGACATTTCGACCTTGCGGGCGATCCGTTCGATCGGCTCCCCGGCATGCGCCGCGCGCGATTCCGAATAGCGATCGGCGCGGTGGCCCCAGATATGGCCGATGGCGTTGGCCAGGTCGCGCTCCCGGCTGCTGTCGTCGCCGCCTTCGCTGCGCAGCAAGGCGCGCAGGTCATGGCCGGCGGTGCCGAACAGGCAGGTATACAGCTTGCCTTCGGTCGACAGCCGGGCGCGGTTGCAATCGCCGCAGAACGCATGCGTCACGCTGGAGATGACGCCGATCTCGCCGCCGCCGTCGTCATAGCGCCAGCGGCTGGCGGTTTCGCCGGGATAGTTGGCGCCGACCGGGCTCAGCGGCAATTCGGCTGCAATGCGCGCGATCAGTTGATCCGAAGGCAGAACTTCATCCATGCGCCAGCCGTTGGAGCTGCCGACATCCATGTATTCGATGAAACGCAGGACGTATGGCGTATTCCTGAAGTGGCGCGCCATGGCCAGGATTTCATGGTCGTTGACGCCTTTCTTGACCACCATATTGATCTTGATCGGGCCCAGTCCGGCGCGGTGCGCGGCGTCTATGCCTTCCAGTACTTGCGATACCGGAAAATCGGCGTCGTTCATGCGCTTGAAATTGGCGTCGTCCAGCGAGTCCAGCGAGACGGTGACGCGGTCGAGGCCGGCGTCTTTCAGCGCCTGCGCCTTTTTGGCCAGCAGCGCGCCATTGGTGGTCAAGGTCAGATCGAGCGGTTTGCCGTCCGGCGTCGGCAGCTTGCGCAGCATGTCGACCAGGCGCTCCAGGTTCTTGCGCAACAAGGGTTCGCCGCCGGTGAGGCGGATTTTCTGGACGCCATGCGCGACGAATACCTTGGCCACGCGCTCGATTTCCTCGAACGACAGCAACGCGCTGTGCGGCAGGAAGCGGTAATCCTTGTCGAATATTTCCTTCGGCATGCAATACACGCAGCGGAAATTGCAGCGATCGGTCACCGAAATGCGCAAGTCGCGCAGCGGGCGCCCCAATTGATCGAGCAACTGGCCGTCGGGCGGATAATCCATGGCGAAAGCAGGCGGGCTTGCGGCGGCCGGCCTTCTCTGGCGTATGTCATGGATGGGGATAACGGTCATACTTTTATACGATGCATAAATCGGTTCTGGAATAGAGAAGATATCACGGCCGGGAGGCATCCGCTTTGACAGACGTCAATATTGTCCGAATGAAAAAAAGGGAGCGAAACGCTCCCTTTTTCATGGCCGGCCGGCGCTTACCGGTCGCTTAGGGCTGGCGCGTTTCGATTTGCACCAGCGGTTCGTTCGACAAGGCGGCCACCGGCTTGCGTTCGCGCGGCACATGCGGCGCCGGCGCGGTCCGGGCGGCTGCCTGCTGGGCGGCAAGCAGCTTTTCCGGATCGGTGGTGGCCAGGGTCAGGCCGGCGGCGCGCAGAACCTGCTGCAGATCGTCGGATGCCGTTGCCGGGGCCATGGCTGCAACCGCAGGCGCCGGCGCCGCGGCGGGGGCAACAGGCGCAGGAGCAGGAGCAGCTTCGACCGGCGCAACGACGACGGCTTCGACCGCCGCTTCGACGACCGGAGCAACGGCTTCGGGCGCGGCGATCGGCTGTGTCGCGTATTCCGACACCGGCGTTGGCGCTTCCGGCACGGCTTCCTGCGCCGGGGCTGGCGCGGCGGTGACAGGCTCGGCGGCTGCGATCGGGGCTGCGGCCGGTTCCGGCGCATCCTGCAACAGGCTGATCTGCTGCGGCGCCGTCGGTGCGCTGATGGCGTTGCTCAGGGCGCTGGGCGCGGCAGGCACGTCGTTGTCCGCTTTGGCGGCGGGCATGGTCGCCGGCGTTGCATCGGCATCCTGCTCGGCCGCTTCAACCGGCGCGCTGGTTTCGTACCAGGCCTTGGCTTGAACGCGTTGCTGCGGAGGCGCGAAATTGTCGTCGGATTGCGCCGATTGGGTAATCTCACTGATTTCGGCGGCGTCGGCTGTTTCTGCCGAGTCGGATGCCATCGATTCGCCTGCTGCGTTCTCTGTACCTGGTTCGCGATCGCGCCGATTACGGTTGCGGCCGCCACGACGGCGGCGGCGACGCGGTTCTTCTCCGCCTTCGCCGGCAACGCCGTCGGCCGGCACGCCTTGCTTCAGTTCTTCGTCGCCTGCGGCGATCGGCTTGACCACGGCTGCCGCCGGGATGCCGTTGGCGGCCAGGGTTGCATCCGCGCTCAGGACTTCATCGGCTTTGAGCGCGGCTTCCTTGCGGTCTTCGCGCGGTGGACGCGGCGGACGCTCGCGGCGGCCTTCGCGGCCTGCGTTTTCATTGCGGGCTTCGCCGGCTTCACGCGGTTCGCGCTGCTCTTTCGGCTCGCGCGGCTCCCTCGGCTCTCTCTGCTCACGCGGAGGCCGCGGCGGACGCGCCGGCTTCATTTCGCCGTCGACGCCTGCGCCTGCATTCGCCTTGGCTTCGTTGCGGGCATTGCCGCCCTCGGCGTTTTCTTCACGGCCGCCGCGCGCATTGCGGTTGCGGCTGTTGCGCGAACCGCGGCCGCTGCGGTCGTTGCGGTCGCGGTTATGCGATGGCTTGACGGGAACCGGCACCGGCGCCACAACCACGGGCGCAGCCGGCTTGCCGCCGAACAGGCCGGCCAGCCAGGCGAAAAAGCCGCCTTGCTGTGCCTGAGCCGGTGCGAATACCGGCGCTGCTTCCGCTTCGGCCACCTTGCGTTCGACGATCGGCGCAGGCTGGTCGGGTGTGATGCCCTTGACCACGGCTTCCTGGCGCGGCTTGGCTTCTTCTTTCTGATGCTTGCTGTAGCCGATGTCGGTTTCGGCCTGCTCCGCCATCGAATAGCTGGCTTGCACGTCGTCCAGGCGCGGATCGTCATGCTTGATGCGTTCCAGCTTGTAATGCGGGGTTTCCAAATGTTTGTTCGGAATCATGATGATGGTCACGCGATGGCGCGTTTCGATCTTCAGGATTTCGCCGCGCTTTTCGTTGAGCAGGAAGGCGGCGACGTCGACCGGGCCCTGAACATAGATGGCGGCCGAATTTTCCTTCATCGCTTCTTCCTGGATGATGCGCAGGACCTGCAATGCGGACGATTCGGTATCGCGGATGTGGCCGGTGCCGTTGCAGCGCGGGCAGGTCACGTGGCTGCCTTCGGACAGCGACGGACGCAGGCGCTGGCGCGACAGTTCCATCAGGCCGAAGCGCGAGATCTTGCCCATCTGGACCCGTGCGCGGTCGAAATGCAGCGCGTCTTTCAGGCGCGATTCGACTTCCCGCTGGTTCTTGGCGTTTTCCATGTCGATGAAATCGATCACGATCAGGCCGCCCAGGTCGCGCAGGCGCAATTGGCGCGCCACTTCTTCAGCGGCTTCCAGGTTGGTGTTGAATGCGGTGGTTTCGATGTCGCTGCCGCGCGTGGCGCGGGCCGAGTTGACGTCGACCGAAACCAGCGCTTCGGTATGGTCGATGACGATGGCGCCGCCGGAAGGCAGCGGCACGGTGCGCGAATAGGCGGTTTCGATCTGGTGTTCGATCTGGAAGCGCGAGAACAGCGGCACGTCGTCGCGGTAGCGCTTGACCCGGTGCACCATGTCCGGCATCACGTGGCTCATGAACTGCTGGGCCTGTTCGTAGATGTCGTCGGTGTCGATCAGGATTTCGCCGATGTCGGGCTGGAAGTAGTCGCGGATGGCGCGGATGACCAGGGACGATTCCTGGTAAATCAGGAAGGCGCCGGAGCCGGACTGGCCCGCGCCTTCGATGGCGCGCCACAGTTGCATCAGGTAGTTCAGGTCCCACTGCAGTTCATCGACATTGCGGCCGATGCCGGCGGTGCGGGCGATGACCGACATGCCGGTAGGCAGATCCAGGCGGTCCATGGTTTCGCGCAGTTCCTGGCGATCTTCGCCTTCGACCCGGCGCGATACGCCGCCGCCGCGCGGATTATTCGGCATCAGGACCAGGTAGCGGCCGGCCAGCGAGATGAACGAGGTCAGCGCCGCGCCCTTGTTGCCGCGCTCTTCCTTTTCCACCTGGACGATGATTTCCTGGCCTTCGCGCAGGGCTTCCTTGATCGAGGCGCTGCGCACGTCGACGCCGTCCTTGAAATAGGTGCGGGCGACTTCCTTGAACGGCAGGAAGCCGTGGCGTTCTTCGCCGTAGTTGACGAAGCAGGCTTCGAGCGAAGGCTCGATGCGGGTGATGACGCCTTTATAGATATTGGACTTGCGTTGCTCGCGGCCGGTGGCTTCGATGTCGATATCGATCAGTTTCTGACCGTCGACGATGGCTACGCGCAGTTCTTCTTGCTGCGTTGCATTGAACAGCATACGTTTCATGTTTCACTCCGTGGACCTTGAAGGTCCTCAATGCCGCTGCATATACTTGGTATTTGGCGAGCGGCAACAGTACAGGGATGTACGCGGAAACGAAATGCCTGGGGGAGGGAATTGCCTTAGTCTGCGTCAGCGCGGACGACCTGCGCTGGAACACAACGGGGCGCGGATGCAGTCAACCGAATGCCGAGCAGCACCACGGCCGCGCCGCACATGCCGCCTGGGGCGGGTGCGAAAGCGGCTGGTATGCAATATTGGTGAGCCACGCAATGCAGCAAAGGCATGCATCGAGGGCGGCCAATCAATCGGCGAAACATGGTTAAACTACATCATCGGCCAGCTTCAAGCGGCAAGCTGGCCAAACTAATCCTAACAATCCCATACAATCCGGTTCACATCCCCGCTGCGTTATCCGATTGCAACTAACGGTGCAACCTTGATCGCGCAGGGATGGTGCGTACACATTTTTCCATCAAATTTGCAAATTGGCGAGGCGGTGGTAGCGCCCCTGTGTAGAATGGTCTTTTTATTCTTACACCAACACGTGTCCTCGGACCCGTGTAGAAATGATTATATATTCAAAATGAAGGACTTAGCGAGATTTTCTGGGAACTCGGTTGAAACGCCATCCCAAGCCGCGCAGCCGCAAGTCCAACTGGTGTCCATTTCCGAAGAAGACGCCGGCCAACGCATCGACAATTTCCTGCTGCGGGTCTGCAAAGGCGTCCCGAAAAGCCATATCTACCGGGTTTTACGCTCGGGCGAGGTGCGCGTCAACAAGGGCCGCATCGATCAGACCTATCGGCTGCAGGCCGACGACGTGGTGCGGATTCCGCCGATTAGGATGGCGGAAAAGACAACACAAACCGCGCCAGGCGCAGAATTCGAAATATTGCTGGAAGACAATCATCTGCTGGTCATCGACAAGCCGGCCGGCGTTGCCGTGCATGGCGGTTCGGGCGTCAGCTATGGCGTCATCGAGCAATTGCGGGCCTCGCGTCCCGACGCCAAGTTCTTGGAACTGGTGCATCGGCTCGACCGCGACACCTCCGGCATCCTGCTGCTGGCCAAAAAGCGCAGCGCCCTGACCAATCTGCACGAGCAGATGCGCGACGGCGTAACCGACAAGCGCTACCTGACCCTGGTGCACGGCAATTGGGTCAATCCGCGCCAGCATATCAAGCTGCCCCTGCATAAATACACCACCGCCGACGGCGAACGCCGCGTCGCGGTGCAGGAGGGCGGCCAGGCTTCGCACACCATATTTACGCTCAAGCGCCGTTACGGCGAATACGCCTTGCTGGAGGCCGAGCTGAAAACCGGGCGCACGCATCAGATACGCGTGCATCTGTCGGCCAGCGGCTTCGCCATCGCCGGCGACGATAAATACGGCGACTTCTCCCTGAACCGGGCGTTGCAGAAAGCCGACGGCGACCGGATTGCGTTCAAGCGCATGTTTTTACATGCATTCCAGATCACGTTCATTCATCCGGAAAGCGGTAAACCGGTGACGCTGAACGCGCCGCTGCCGCCGGAGTGCGAACGGTTTTTAAAAAGTTTGGAAAAAGTCGCACGGGATGCGGGCGCAAAACACGATTAACACTGATAATCGCGGAACGTACTTCATCAATATCTGAGATACCTGGCGCTGTGCGCCGCCAGGTATCTCAGGTATTTATGAATATATTCCACGGCACGGACCAGGGCGCTTAATTATTTATGGCAAGAACGCAATTTGATTTGATCGTGTTTGACTGGGACGGCACGCTCATGGACAGCACCGCCACCATTGTGCAATGCATTCAGGCCGCGGCCAGGGACTTGGGGCTGCCGGTGCCGGACAAGCGGGCCGCCTCGCACGTGATCGGCCTCGGGCTGGCCGACGCAATGGCGGCGGCGATGCCGGACATCGACGCCAAATATTATCCGCGCATCGTCGAACGCTACCGGCACCATTACCTGGGGCAGGATCACGATCTGACCTTGTTCGACGGCGTGCGCGAAATGCTGGCCGATCTGTCGCAGCAGAATTATTTCCTGGCGGTGGCCACCGGCAAAAGCCGCGTAGGACTGAACCGGGCGCTCAACGCCACCGGGCTGTTGTCGGTATTCGACGCCACGCGCTGCGCCGACGAAACGTTCTCCAAGCCGCATCCTGCCATGTTGCAGGAGCTGACGCGCGAATTGGGGCAGGACATGGCGCGCACGCTGATGATCGGCGACACCACCCACGATTTGCAGATGGCGCTCAACGCCGGCGCGGCCAGCGTCGCGGTCGAGTACGGCGCCCATCCGGTGCACGAACTGAGCGCGCTGAAACCGCGCTACAGCGCGCCGACGATACCGGCGCTGCACGCCTGGCTGCTGGAACATGCCTGATGCGCCTGGCGCCGGCTGCAACGATTGAAGCGAATTGAAAAACGACGACATTGGATGAACAACGACATGAGCAATAACGATCTGGAACCGAACGCGAACGACGGCGCGCCCGCGTCTGTCGCTCCCGTAGCGCCGGCAACGCCGGCAACCGTGCCGGCGGCCGAAGATAAAAAGGGCGGCTGGGAACGCGACGTGCTGGAAAAACTGGCGATGTTTACCGTGCGCGAACAGCGCGCCCGGCGCCGCTGGGGAATTTTTTTCAAGATCGCGGCGTTGCTGGTGGCGCTCTACGCGATCTGGGCCGCCTTCAATTACAGCGTGGCCAGCAGCGAAACTGTCGGCGCGCATACCGCGCTGATCGATATCAACGGCAACATCGAAGCGGATGGCCGCGGCTCGGCCCAGGTGGTCATTCCGGCGTTGGACAAAGCCTTCGCCGCCGCCGATTCCGTGGGTGTCGTGCTGCGCATCAACAGCCCCGGCGGCAGCCCGGTGCAGGCCGGCATGATCTATGACGAGATCGTGCGCCTGCGCAAGATTTATCCGGCCAAGCCGCTGTATGTGGTGGTGGAGGAAATGTGCGCCTCGGGCGGTTATTACATTGCGTCGGCGGCCGACAAGATTTATGTCAACAAGGCCAGCATCGTCGGATCGATCGGCGTGCTGATGGACGGTTTCGGCTTCACCGGCCTGATGGACAAGCTGGGCGTCGAGCGGCGCCTGCTGACGGCCGGCGAGAACAAGGGTTTCCTCGATCCGTTCAGTCCGCAAAACCAGAGCCAGAAGGATTACGCCAAGCAGATGCTGGCCGAAATTCACCAGCAGTTCATCGATGCCGTGCGGGCCGGCCGCGGCGCGCGCCTGAAAGAGTCGCCTGAATTGTTCTCCGGCCTGTTCTGGACCGGCTCCCGCGCCATCCAGCTCGGCCTGGCCGACGCCTACGGCACGGTAGATTCGGTCGCGCGCGACGTGCTGAAACAGGAAGATATCGTCGATTACACCCAGACCGAAGGCCTGCCTGAACGCGTGCTGAAGAAATTCGGCGTGGCGGTAGGCGCCGGCGTCGGCAAGGCAGTCGTCAGCGCGGGCAATATACAGGTTCGCTAGAAGCTGCGCCGCAGGTCTGGCTGCGCATGAACGATGCTATGCGGCCAGTAACAGGAATACGGTCGGTTTTTTGTGGAAATCCGGCGCCTTGCCGGCCTGCAGGGCGCTTTTCCATTTGGCCGCGCTTTGCGTGACGACGGTTTCGGTCGGCAGGCTCAGATCGGTGGCCACGCAGACCAGTGTGGCCGGATTGCACACGGAGGCCAGCGCCTCCAGCATGGCGCCGTTGCGATACGGCGTTTCGATGAACAACTGGGTTTGCTGTTCCTGGCGCGAACGTTCTTCGAGCGCCTTGATGCGTTTGCCGCGCAAGGCGGCATCGGTCGGCAGGTAGCCGTTGAAGGCAAAGCTTTGACCGTTCAGTCCGCTGCCCATGACGGCCAGCAGCAGCGACGACGGGCCGACCAGCGGCCGCACCGGCACGCCTTGCTGGTGCGCCAGCCGGACCAGATTGGCGCCGGGATCGGCCACCGCCGGCACGCCGGCTTCCGAAATCAGGCCGGCGTCGCGTCCGGCCAGCAGCGGCGCCAGCAGGGCCGGCAGCGCAGAGGCGGCGGTATTGACATTGAGTTCCGCGATCTGGATGTCCTGGATCGGCGCGGCCAGCGGATGCACCGTTTTGAGCAGCGACAGGAAGCCGCGCGTGGTCTTGGCGTTTTCGGCGATGAAGTAGTCCAGGCCGGCGCTGATGATCTGCACCTGCTGCGGAATCACGGCGTTGAGTTGCACGGCCGGCGCGGCGTCGCTGCCGCCGAGGGTATTGGGAATGAGGTAGAGCGTGCCTGAAGTCATGGTCGCCGATTCGATGATGGATGGAATATGGTCGCACGCCGCGCGAATGCCGTTTCGTCATCAATTGGTCATATTGCGCGGCTATCGTATAAGACCATTTGACGGCGGCCGGCTTGCCGCAACGTCGAAGGCGCTATTGTATGAATAAACCCCATTGAGAGGGAATCGATGTTTGCAGCAGTTGATTTGGGTTCCAACAGTTTTCGCATGCATATCGGTCGCCATGAAGGCGACACGATACGGGTCGTCAAGAGCGCGCGCGATCCGATCCGCCTGGCCGCGGCGCTTAACGCCGAGGGCTATCTGAACCAGCAGGCGATTACCGCCGCGGTCGAATCGATGGCGCGCTTCGGCGCGATCCTGCGCGAATATCCGCTCGATGCGGTGCGCGTGGTCGCCACCAACACCTTGCGCGTAGCCAAGAATGCGCAGGATTTCATACCGTACGCCGAACGCGCGATCGGCTATCCGATCGAAATCATCACCGGCGAGGAAGAGGGCCGCCTGATTTACATGGGCGTGGCCAGCTCGCTCGGGTTGCCGGACGAGCAGCGCCTGGTGATCGATATCGGCGGCGGTTCCAGCGAATTGATCCTGGGCAAGGGCTCGGCGGTGCAGCGGGTCGAATCGTTCAGCATCGGCAACGTCAACCAGAGCCTGGCTTTTTTCAAGAACGGCGTGATTACGGAATCCGCATTCGAACAGGCGATTCTGTCGGCGCGTTCGCACGTGGAGGATTCGATTGCGCCGTTCGGCAAGCAATACTGGAGCAAGGCGTATGGATCGTCCGGCACGATGCGCGCGATTGCCGCCACCATCGCCAAGAACAATATCGGCGACGGCCGCGTCACGCTGAAAAACGTCGAGACCCTGAAGCAGTATCTGATCACGCGCGGCAATTCGAACCGGATCGATCTGGTCGGCCTGAAGAACGAGCGCACGCCGGTCATCATGGGCGGCCTCAGCGTGCTGATCGGACTGATGCGTGAATTGAAGGTGGACGTGATCGCGCCGGTCGAGGCCGGCCTGCGCATGGGCGTGATGTGGGATCTGCAATTGCGCGCCACCAAGCGCGACCGGCGCGAAGAGTCGGTGGAGGATTTCGCGCAGCGCCTGCAGGTCGACACCTCGCGCGCGCGCCAGGTGGCGGCTGCCGCAGTCACCTTCTACGATCTGCTGAAACCGGTCGCGGGCGCCTATGGCAAGCATCTGCTGTGGAGCGGCATCCTGCACGAAATCGGACTGGCGGTGTCGCATACCGGGTATCACAAGCATTCCGCCTATCTGGTGGCGAATGCCGATCTGCCGGGATTCACCACACGCGAACAGAAAGTCATGAGCATGCTGGTGCTGGGCCAGAAGGGCAATCTGCGCAAGGTCGGCACCCTGCTGTACGAACCGGATTTCGCCAAGGCGCTGTTGGCGCTGCGGCTGGCGGTCATGTTCATGCACTCGCATATCGCGCTGGAACTGGGCGAACTGAGCCTGCAGCAATTCCGCCTGAAGATGAAAAGCAAGATCGAATTCGACATCAAGTCGGCCTGGGTTGCGGAGCATCCCACGGTGTCCTACTGGATGGAAAAAGAGCAGGAGTGGTGGCGCGATGTCGGTGTCGACTTCGTGATCAGGACTTCCTAGTTCATCAATCAGCTAGTCCAGTTTTGCGGCGTGTTCCCGTGTTGCATGGAAGGTCACGCCGGGCCAGCGTTCCTGGGTCAGGCGCAGGTTGACGCCGGAGCTGGCCAGATAGGCCAGGTTGCCGGCCGCGTCGTGGGCCAAGTTGTGACCGGCTGACGACTTTTCGAATTCCGCCATCATTTTCTTGTCGTCGCAGGAGACCCACCGCGCGCTGCTGATGCTGGTGCCTTCGAACACCGCATCGACGCCGTATTCGTTGAGCAGCCGGCTGGCCACCACTTCGAACTGCAGCACGCCGACCGCGCCCAGGATCAGATCGCTGTTGTTGACCGGCTTGAATACCTGCACCGCGCCTTCTTCGCCCAACTGCTGCAAGCCCTTGTGCAATTGCTTGATCTTGAGCGGATTGCGGATGCGCGCGACGCGGAAGAAATCCGGCGCGAAATAGGGAATGCCGGTGAACTGCAGCAATTCGCCTTCCGAGAAACTGTCGCCGATCTGCATATTGCCGTGATTCGGCAGTCCGATGATGTCGCCGGCATAGGCTTCCTCGACCTGTTCCCGGCTCGATGCCATGAAGGTCACCACGGTCGATACCTTGATATCGCGGTTCAGGCGCAGGTGCTTGATTTTCATGCCGCGCTCGAAGTGCCCGGAGCAGACGCGCAGGAAGGCGATGCGGTCGCGGTGGGCGGGATCCATATTGGCCTGGATCTTGAAGACAAAACCGCTGAACGGCGCTTCCACGGGCGCGACTTCGCGCACGGTGGCGTCGCGGCCGCGCGGCGCCGGCGCCCAATCCAGCAGCGCGTTCAGGATTTCGCGCACGCCGAAATTATTGATCGCCGAACCGAAGAATACCGGCGTTTGCGTGCCGGCCAGGAACGCTTCCAGGTCGAACGGATGCGAGGCGCCGTGCACCAGTTCGACTTCCATTTTCAATTGCTCGATCTCGCGCGGGAACATTTCGGCCAGCTTCGGATTGTCGATGCCCTTGATGATTTCCACGTTGTCCTGATTGGCCTTGGCGTCGCCGGCCGAGAACAGCATGATTTCGTCGCGCAGCAGATGGTAGACGCCGCGGAAGCTTTTGCCCATGCCGATCGGCCAAGTCACCGGCGCGCAGGCGATCTTCAGGACCGATTCCAGTTCGTCCAGCAATTCCAGCGGATCGCGGGTTTCGCGGTCCATCTTGTTCATGAACGTGATGATCGGCGTGTTGCGCATGCGGCAGACGTTGAGCAGCTTGATGGTCTGTTCCTCGACGCCCTTGGCGGCGTCGATCACCATCAGCGCCGAGTCGACCGCCGTCAGCACGCGATAGGTGTCTTCCGAGAAGTCCTGGTGACCGGGCGTGTCGAGCAGATTGACGACGTGGTCGCGGTATTCGAATTGCATTACCGAGCTGGCCACCGAAATGCCGCGCTGCTTTTCGATTTCCATCCAGTCCGAGGTAGCATGGCGTCCGCTCTTGCGGGCCTTGACGGTGCCGGCCATTTGAATCGCGCCCGAGAACAGCAGCAGTTTTTCCGTCAGCGTGGTCTTGCCGGCATCCGGGTGGGAGATGATGCCGAAAGTGCGGCGCCGCCTGACTTCGCGCGCGATCAGTTCCGGCGCGACCTTGGCGGCGCTGTTGACGGCATCACCGGCCGCGTCATTCGCATCTGCCCCGGGCTGGTCGGAGACGTTGAGATCGGGAGTGGATTCTTGCATTGGCGGCGGACGGCTTATCGATTCGGGAGGCAGGATTATAGCGTATGTCGCGGCGCTTCCCGGCAGTCTCCACGGTCCCGGAGGTGTTCCGGGACTCTACATCCCGCTGCCGCTTCTGCGGGGCTGGGTCGATATCCGGTATCCGCCGGGGGCCTGCGGCGCGCTGCCGGCGTCGCGGGTGCTGATCGTGCCGGCCGTGTCGGGCGGCGCCTCGGTGCCGATTGAATAACCGTTGCCTGCGCTGTTGCCTTTCCCGGCGGCAGCGGCGGCGGTCCCGTGCTTGCGATATTGCGGATCATGCCGCCATTCGGCCAGGCCGGCGGTGGCGCCGTTGCCGTCGATTGCCGTCTGGCGCGCCATCAGGCGGCTGCTGCGCCAGTCGATGCGCGCGTCGTAGAAGGCGCGGTCGCGCACGGGGATACCGATGCTGAAAACCACGCCGGCGGGTTTGTTCTGCGGGGCGGCATAAGGCTGGGCCGCCCAGTATTCCGGCGACAGCATGCTGTTGCCGGCGGCGCCGTAGACTTTTGCGGGATCGTAATAGGGGACATACAGCGTGCGCCTGTCGACCGGTTCGATGGTGATAACGCGATCCTGGCGCTGCGCCTGCTGATGGCGGCCGCTGTCGGCGCCCGGCGGCAGGGCGCCGTTATCGTAAGCGCGCTGGCGCAGCGCCTGCATGGTTTGCAGCAAAGCATCGGGCTGTTCGACGACGGCCGCGGCCAGTTGTTTGCTCCAGGCTTTTTCCTTGTCGAGAAAGTTTAGAACGGGCGCGAAAGGCAGCAAGGCCTTGACGCTTGCTTTCCAGCGCTGCGCGGCGATTTCCTTGGCGGAGGACGAGGGATGACGCGCAGCCCAGCGGGCCGCTTCGGCCACATCGAGCGGATAAGTCGCAGCCATCAGCAATTGCGCGAGCAGCGCGTCGGGATACAGCGCAACCGGCGCCGCGAGCCGGTCCAGCGCCGGTTCCTGCAAGGATGGCATGGGCGCGGCTTGTGTACCTTTGATTTGCGCATTCGCGGGCATTGGAATGCATGAGAGCAGGCCGCTGAAGAGCATTGCGCATACAATTTTTACATAGCTATGTTTCATCAACGGCCTGCTTTCTGGAAATTGTTCCGGCGCTTAATATTATTGATTATTTACAAGGAAGTGTTGACCGAAATCGCCCGGGAGGGTATTATTTCGTTCTTCGGAGTGTAGCGCAGCCCGGTAGCGCATCTGGTTTGGGACCAGAGGGTCCTAGGTTCGAATCCTAGTACTCCGACCAGATATCAGTAATAAAAAGTGGTAAAAAAAGTATTGTAGTAATAATTAAAGGTCTTGAAGATTTATCTTCAAGACCTTTTTGTTTTGTTGTGCTGTATTCTGCATTTGCACGGCAGGGAAAGACGGACGCCGGACCGTTTCCCGGATGCGCTGCTGTGATAAAATCCGCGCTCTCTTACCTTACTGCCCTTAGCTCAACTGGATAGAGCAATGCCCTTCTAAGGCATAGGTTACTGGTTCGATTCCAGTAGGGCAGACTTATTCCAACGCGATCAATCCTGGGGGGGCGATCGAATCGGCACCCCGCATGCCGGCGTTGTCTTAAAGAGGAAAATTGGCAATCTTTCTTGCATCGCCCGTGAGTTGCAGGATATGCATGCCGGTGGCCGCCCGGTCGACGATATAAATATAGCCGCGGTCATCGACTTCCACATTGTTGGTTTGGATGACGGCCTTGCAACCGTCCGTGCTACCCTCCTTGGTCCCGGCGGGGCAAGCCAGGTAGGTCTTGTCGGTGGCGGCAGGGATGTAAAATCCAATTTCCTTGGGCGCGTACGGATTACGGATATCCACGGCCCGCACACCTGCGTTGAAGTGAGCAAGAAATACAATGCGCCGATAATAGATGGGCGAGAAGCTTTCATTGGACGAATGCGTGCCGAAGCGGCCTCCGCGGCTGCAAAAATTGCCGCTCGATTCCGGGACCGTGAAATTTGAGATTACTTGTGGTTTGTTCTCTATCGTTACATCGGCCAGCCATGCCATCTCGCGCGGCTCAGTGCATCCGCTGACCAGCGATTCGGGCACCATCAAGACAAAATTGCGCTTGCTGTCTTTATCCTTCGCGAATTCCGGCACATCCAATCCGATGATCGGAAATGTCGTATGAGAACCGTTCTTCGGTGACAATACGAGCCGGCCTACCTCCGGGAACGCAAGATTGGCATCGGTCGGTTCTTTCGGCCCGGTAAGAAGCTTGTTGCGATCCACGATTTGCAGCATGCCGTTCTGGTTGGTGCCATAACCGAAGTACACGCGATTGCCGGCGGCGCCAATCGAAATGGCGCCGTGTATGCCTTCAGGCGCGGGACCTGTGGCGCCCGGCTGTTGTCCGGGCAGGCCGAAATTGCGAATGAATACCGGCTTTGCCGGATCGCTTAAATCATAGACTTGGGTCATGCGCTTGACGCGCCATCCGGGAACGCCGGAAACCAGATAGGCAACACCGGTATCGCATTCCCAAAAATTCTTGTGCGTGCCTTCCACGCCTGTGATTTCGGCAATACGATTGGGCTTGGCCGGATCGCTGACGTCCCATATTTCATGCGCATGGTTGCCGAATACGCGCAGCAAGTAGAATTTGGCGGGATCGCCTTTGGGCAACTGCTTGCCCGAACAGACGCGCGCCATCTGGCCGCCGCCGCTTTCCCCCATGCCTTCCTCGCCGGGAATGTGCGCCAAATATTTCGGTTGCGCGGGATTGGTTACGTCGATGATCGAGGTGCCGTTGAACTCGTGCTGGCCATTTAACGGATTGATCGGCTTGGGATTCGATGGCGTGCCGCCATGATGGCCGACATAGGCAATCCATCGGCCATTCTGTTCTTCAATGACAGGCTGGTACGCGCCGCGTCCTTGCAGGTCATTGGTTCCGACCAGCGCCATATTGCTTGCTTCGGCAGTCTGTTGTGCCAAGACCTCAGCGGGGGCAATGCAAAGCATGCAGGACAACAGGATGCCGTGCCGGAAGAAATTTTTGCGGCTTCGTCCGCCCTGGATCAGACTGCGTATCAAATTAGAAAAGTGCATGTGTCAGGCTCCCAAAATGGGGTTATTCGAGTTCAGGCGTCGGTTGCCGGTACGCTTTGGCGCGTGGCAATGCCGCCTGATATTTTTGCTTATACGCCTGTTCCATGCAAACGTTTGCATAAAATATGATAAATATCGTTAAAAAGAAAGTCAATGAATTCCTATAGTAGCGATATTTTAATAATCACTATATGGCAAAAATTTTATAACTATTCAGTATGAGTAAATTGCAGTTTTAATGCATTCGTTTGCATGGCGCGATACGCTAAGCTTAAGCTGCGGCCTTGTATACATCGCTTGCGGCTGGCATGGCGCGACGCCGGGGACATTCGCGGGTGGCTTTTTCCAAGGAATTTTTCAATGGGATCGCAATAAACATGGCGTGGCTGACATCGATGCTCTGGAACCTTATAAAATTACCGTGTTAAAACGCGCCGGCTGATTTTCAGTCAACGGGGCAAAAGGCGCTGCGGCATGCCGGGTTGCCACCAAGGGAGATAAAAAATGATGCTCGTTGCCAGATTCATCCATATCCTGGGTTTTACCGTCTGGATCGGCGGCATGTTCTTCGCCTATATGGCATTGCGCCCGGTCGCCGCAACCGTGCTGCAACCGGCGCAACGTCTTCCGCTATGGGCTGGCGTGTTCGGGAAGTTCTTTTTCTGGGTATGGCTGGCTGTGGCGCTGTTGTTTGCCAGCGGTTTCCATATGATGGCGCTGCTCGGGAAGCCGCCCGCGTACGCGTTGGTGATGCTGGCGCTGGGCACCGCGATGCTGCTGATTTTCGCCCATGTATTCTTTAGTCCGTATAAACGGCTGCAGCGCGCGGTCGCCGCGCAGGATTGGCCGGCCGGCGGCGCCGCGCTGGGGCGGATTCGTTTCCTGGTGGGGGCCAACCTGATCCTGGGAATATTGACTATGTGCGTTGGCGCGCTGGGGCCTTTGTCGGGATAAGCCTCATCAGGCACGGCCTAACCAAAAAAGCCGCTTCTGCAATGACGCAGAAGCGGCTTTTTGCCATGCGGCGATACTGAAGCTTAGGCTACGGCCTTGTATGGATCGCTTGTGGCTGGCGATTGCTGCGCCAGCTTGTGGTTCGAATCATCGATAAAACGCTTGCGCATCGGCTTCAGGACGAATTTCGCCATGAGGGCCGCGGTGACCGTGATCACGGCGCCGGCGATGAATACGCCGTCCCAGTTGCCGCCTGCGGACAACACCGAGGCCAGCGGCACCAGCAGCGATGCGGTGCCCTTGGCTGTGTACAAGGTTCCGGCGTTGCCTGCAGCGTACTTGATGCCGAAGGTATCCGCGCAAATTGCTGGGAAGATCGAATAGATTTCACCCCAGAACAGGAAAATCAATGCGGCGAAAGTCATGAAGGCGATCGGATCGTGACCGTACTTCATCAATCCCAGCATTGCCAGGCCTTCTCCGAGAAACACCACGAACATGGTGTTTTCGCGGCCGATGCGGTCCGAGATGAAACCGCACAATGGACGTGTGAAGCCATTGCAGAGATTGTCGATCGACAGTGTCATCGTCAGCAGCGGCAGCGTCATGCCGAGCAGACTGATCGGCAGCTTGGCCAGGCCGTAATCCTTGGCGATCGGTCCGAGCTGCGCCGTGGCCATCAGGCCGCCGGCGGCAACTGCCACGAACAAGGCATAGATCAGCCAGAAGATCGGCGTCTTCAGCATCTTGCCTGTGCTGTAGTCGACCTTGTTGGTGACCACGCGCGGCGCCGCCTGCACGCCTTTTGGCGGCGTCGGACGGAACATCATCATTGCCAGGGCGAAGATCAGCACGCCTTGCGCGATGCCGAACACCAGGAAGGCTTTCTCATAGCCGGCATCCTGGATCATGTTGGCGATCGGGATCACGGTGAGCGCCGCGCCGGCGCCGAAGCCGGCCGCGGTCAGGCCGGCGGCCAGGCCGCGCTTGTCCGGAAACCATTTGAGCGCATTGCCGACACAGGTGCCGTACACGCAGCCCGCGCCGATGCCGGACAGGACTGCCGCGACATACAGCATCGGCAGGGTGGTGGCGTTGGCATTGCAGATCCAGCCGACCGCCGCGAAAATGGCGCCCGCCGCGATGACCGGGCGCGGTCCGAATCTATCGACCAGCCAGCCTTCGATCGGGACCAGCCAGGTTTCCACCAGGATGAAGATGCTGAAAGACAACTGAATGCCGGTCAGTCCAAAATGATGCTTGGTTTCAATAGGCGTGACGAAGAGGGTCCACGCGTATTGCAGATTGGCAACCAATCCCATACAGATGATGCCGAAAACAAGCTGAAGCCAGCGGTTGCGTAAAAAACTGGCGGGATTGTTGGGATCGTCGGCTTTCGCCATGTGAAGATGATTCTCCATGATTTGTTCCTGTCTCTATTTCATTGGATTTATAGTGGTTCCGGCTTGTTCACCCGTCGATGAACGCCCACATGAACTGGGTGAGCTCAGTGTGGAAGATTGAATTGCCGATTTCCTTGATCCAGGTCAGTATTTTTCGTCTGAAATGTAAAACCATGTTAATAATATATATCATATAGTTGACTCTTGAAGGATAGCATATTACTATCCAAAAACATTGCGGCTTATTGACGCGATGCGTCGAACGGCTACGTAATATCCATGGCATAAAAAATAAAACGGCCGCCGACCTTCCTCCAAACCCATATGCTGTCCATGCGGCATATGAGGTTGTTTTTTTATATCTGTTTGAGTTCCGGCAATGGCTGTGCGATGTATCCATCCGATTGATCAGGGAGGGTTTGCATGTACAAGCGGTATCCAAGGCGGCGGGCGATCAAGACAATTCTCGGCAGTGCAACGGCCTTGGCGCTGGGAACGCTCGGTTTTCCCGTTTTCGCCCAAGCCACAAAGAGCGTCAATACAGCATTGGCGGGCTATACCGGCCCGGACCGCCAGCAGCGCCTGATCGACGGCGCCAGGAAGGAGGGCAACGCGCTGACCATTTATACCTCGGCGCCGCCTGACGATATGGCGGTGTTCATCGATGCGTTCGAAAAGAAATACGGCATCAAGGTAAAGCTCTGGCGTTCGGCTTCCGAGAACGTTTTGCAGCGCGCCATGGCGGAGGGCAAGGCAGGGCGGTTCGAGGTCGATATCCTGGATACCAACGGTCCGGAACTGGAATTGCTGCACCGCGAAAAAATGCTGCAGGCGGTGGCCTCGCCTTTTCTTGCGGAATTAATCAGGCCGGCTATTCTGCCGCACGGGGAATGGGTCGGAACGCGCTTGAACGTCTTTACACAGGCTTACAATACCAAGCTGGTAAAAAAGGAAGATCTGCCGCAATCCTTTGAGGATTTTCTCGATCCGAAATGGAAAGGCAAGCTCGCCATCGAAGCCGGGGATCTGGACTGGCTGGCCAGCGTCGCCACCGAAATCGGCGAGGCCCGGGGATTGCAGCTGTTCCGCGATATTGTCGCGGCCAATGGCATGTCCATCCGCAAGGGCCATACTTTGTTGTGCAATCTGGTGGCCTCCGGAGAAGTGCCGATGGCGCTGACCATCTATAACTACAAGGCCGAACAGATGAAGCGCAGGGGCGCGCCGATCGACTGGTTCGTGATCCCGCCGGCGTTCGCGCGGCCGAACGGCATCGCGATGCTGCGCCGCGCGCCGCATCCGCATGCGGCCGTGCTGTATTACGACTTCATGCTCAGCGATGCGCAAAAGCTCATGCTGAAGCTGGACTATGTCCCCACCAGCAAGGCGGTCGATACGCCGTTGAATGCCATGCCGCTGAAATTTGTCGATCCGCTGGTGGTGCTGGACGAGAACGACAAGTGGCAAAAATTGTATAACGAGATATTCATCAACAAACGAAGCAAATAAACGGCATCAAACGGGCGCCGAACGCAAAAAAGGCCGCTTGCACTCAGCAAGCGGCCTTTTTCTTTGCGGCGCTATCGATACAATGCAGCGACTTCTTATCCGCGCGATCGCAGCGCCCCGTTCACAACGCGCACCCGGTCGCCGACGCGCCAGTTGGACGAGGATTGCGGAAATTCGCGCACCCGGCCGTTTTCCATGCGCACCACGACTTCATAGGTGGTAGTCGTTTGCGTATGTTTTTCTATTTCGTTGCCGGCATAGCCGCCGCCGGCCGCGCCGGCAACCGTGCCGAGAATGCGGCCGTTACCGCTGCCGATCTGATTGCCGAGCAGGCCGCCCACCACCGCGCCGCCGACCATGCCGATGCCGCTGGTCTTTTTCGGATGCTTGATGGCGCGTATGCCTTCGACTTCACCGCAGTTTTCACAGATTTCGGGCTTGGCCGGCGTTGCGGCCGCAGCCAATAGAGGAGGTGAAGCAGGCGGTGCGGATTTTTCGGCGTCGCGTTCGGCCGCGGCCTTGTCGGCGCTGCTGAGTTGCGATGACTCCGCCGTGCGCGGCGGGGTATTGGCGCTGCGCGATCCCGGCAGCAGGCCGGTGATGGCTGCCACGCCTACCATGCACACCAGGATGATTGCCACCGCGGCGCTGGCGATCAGCGGATGGATGCGGTTCTTGGTTACGGTTTCCATGGTTGTCCTCTTACATATTGGATTAATGCTGTGTAGGACAACAGGAAGGGCGTCTTTGTTCCGTTTTTGCGAACGGAAAAGTAAGCGAACGTAACGAAGAGGGGCGGATCCTCTTCGTATTTGATCGTATTAATCTTCCCGGCGCAGATGCGGGAACAGGATGACGTCCCGGATATTCGGCGAATCGGTGATCAGCATGATCAGGCGGTCGATGCCGATGCCGCAGCCGCCGGCCGGCGGCATGCCGTATTCCAATGCGCGGATATAGTCGGCATCGTAATACATGGCTTCTTCATCGCCGGCATCCTTGGCGGCAACCTGCGCCTGGAAGCGCGCGGCCTGGTCTTCGGCGTCGTTCAATTCCGAAAAGCCGTTGGCGATTTCGCGTCCGGTAATAAACAGTTCGAAGCGTTCGGTAATGCCCGGAACCGTGTCGGAGGCGCGCGCCAGCGGCGAAACCTCGACCGGATAGTCGACGATATAGGTCGGATCCCATAACTGCGCTTCGGCGGTTTCCTCGAACAGCGCCAATTGCAGCGCGCCCTTGCCGGCGCCGGCCAATGGCGCCTGATCGGTTTTCAGGCCGAATTTCTTGAGTTCGGCGCGCAGGAAGGCTTCGTCCTGCAATTGCGCATCTTCGTAATGCGGCGCGTATTTCTTGATTGCGCCGAGAATGGTCAGGCGTTCGAAAGGTTTGCCCAGATCGAGTTCGCGGCCTTGATAGGTCAGGGCCGCCGTGCCGTGCGCATCGATCGCCGCCTGTCGGATCACGTCTTCGGTGAACGTCATCAGCCATTGATAATCGACATAGGCCGCATAGAATTCCATCATTGTGAATTCCGGATTGTGGCGCGGCGAGACGCCTTCATTGCGGAAGTTGCGATTGACTTCGAACACGCGGTTGAAGCCGCCGACCACCAGCCGCTTCAAATACAGTTCCGGCGCGATGCGCATGAACATCTGCATGTCGAGCGCATTGTGATGCGTAATGAACGGTTTGGCCGCGGCGCCGCCGGGAATGGCATGCAGCATCGGCGTTTCGACTTCCATGAACTCGTTCTTTTCCATGAAACGGCGGATCGAGGACAGGGCCGCGGTGCGCGCCTTGAAGGTGCGGCGCGTGTCTTCGTTGATGATCAGGTCGACATAGCGCTGGCGGTATCTGGTTTCCTGGTCGGACAGGCCGTGGAATTTGTCCGGCAGCGGGCGCAGCGATTTGGTGATCAGCCGCAGCGAGGTGACCTTGACCGACAATTCATTGGTCTTGGTCTTGAACAGCGTGCCTTCGGCGCCGAGGATGTCGCCCAGATCGTAATGCTTGAATGCCGCATGCGCGGCTTCGCCGGTGACGTCGTTGGTGATGTACAACTGGATGCGGCCGTCGGCCTGCTGGCCCGATGCATCCTGCAGCGTGGCGAAGGACGCCTTGCCCATGACGCGCTTGAGCATCATGCGTCCGGCAACCGTCACCGTGACCGGATTTTGTTCCAGGGCTTCATTGTCGAGCGCATCGTAGCGCGCGTGCAGGTCGGCGGCGTTGTGCTGCGGCCGGAAGTCGTTCGGGAACGCAATGCCTTGCGTACGCAGCGCCGCCAGTTTGGCGCGGCGTTCGGCAATGATGGCGTTTTCATCGACGGGCGCGCTGGCGTTGTCATGTGGCGTGGTTGGCGTAGTCATGGCGTAATGGGCAAAGGTTGCGGTAAAGGATGAATCGGTAAGCGTGCAAAAAACCGGCAAAAACGGACAGCGGCCGCGCTACACGCCCTGTTTCAGCGATGCGGCGATGAAGCCGTCCAGGTCGCCGTCCAGCACGGCCTTGGTGTTGCCGGTTTCGAAATTGGTGCGCAGATCCTTGATGCGCGACTGATCCAGCACATACGAGCGGATCTGGTGGCCCCAGCCGACGTCGGTCTTGGAATCTTCCAGTTTTTGCTGCTCGCTCATGCGGTTGCGCAATTCCAGCTCGTACAGTTTTGCTTTCAGCATGTCCCAGGCTTCGGCGCGGTTGCGGTGCTGGCTGCGGTCGTTCTGGCACTGCACGACGATGCCGGTCGGGCCGTGCGTCAGGCGCACCGCCGAGTCGGTTTTATTGATGTGCTGGCCGCCGGCGCCGGAGGCGCGATAGGTATCGACGCGCACATCGGCCGGATTGACGTCGATGTCGATCGAATCGTCCACTTCCGGATAGACGAACAGGCTGGAGAATGAGGTATGGCGGCCGTTGGCCGAATCGAACGGCGATTTGCGCACCAGGCGGTGCACGCCGGTTTCGGTGCGCAGAAAGCCGTAGGCGTATTCGCCTTCGACCTTGATGGTGGCGGTCTTGATGCCGGCCACTTCGCCGTCGGACTGCTCCATGATTTCGGCCTTGAAGCCCTTGCGTTCGCAATAGCGCAGATACTGGCGCAGCAGCATCGAGGCCCAGTCCTGGGCTTCGGTGCCGCCGGCGCCGGCCTGGATATCGATGAAGCAATTGTTCGGATCCATCGGGTTGCTGAACATGCGGCGGAATTCCATCTCCTCCACCATTTTCTGCAAACCGGCCGCGTCGGCTTCGATCGCCTCCAGCGTGTCTTCGTCCTTCTCTTCGCGCGCCATCTCGAACAGATCGCGCGCGTCGGCCAGTTCGCTGTCGATTTTGATCAGCGTATGGACGATGTTTTCCAGCGATTTCTTTTCCTTGCCGAGATCCTGCGCGCGTTTCTGGTCGTCCCAGACGGTGGGATCTTCAAGTTCGGCGTTGACCTGGTCGAGCTTCTCCGACTTCACATCGAAGTCAAAGATACCTCCGTAGTTCAACTGCGCGGGTGCCGAGGTCGCCCAGCAGGGCCTCTAGGGAATTTAAGCGTTCTGCTTCCATGATCTGTTCTTGTGCGGTCAAACCGGGCATTATACCGGAGCATGAGGCTTATCGGAGCATAGGGCTTTTCAGGAGCGCCGGATATGAAGTTGCGGAAGTTGCGGAAGTTGCGGTTCTTTCACGCTGTGCCGCTGTTGCTGCTGACGCTGGCGGCCTGTTCCTCCACGGCGCCGACCAGCCATGGCGAAGTGCAGGGCGCTTCCGCCAGCGGCCGCGAAATGGCGCAATCCGATACCAATCGCGTCGCCACCATCGGCATGCAGGCCAATCTGGACAGCCTGTACACATTGATGGACAAGCTGTATCGCCGCAATCCCGCGGAATGCAGGAAGACCGGCGCCGACCGCGACGACTGCATCAAAAAGGTCAAGGAGGCGATTATCGGCCGCAAGGATTGGCCCGGCTTGCAGGGCCAGCGCGATATCAAGGCGCTGTCGACAGCTCTGAAGCCCGAATTCGAGGGCGACCGCGTCGCCGCCTTTATTTACGCCGTGGCCGACATGATCATTGCCGCGCACGGCGGCAAAACCGAATTTTTCCTGGTCGACAGCCTGGATGCCCAATATTTGTACAACGCCGCGCGCAATGTCGAAATTGCGTCCTGGCTGCTGTCGAGCCGGCGCAATGCGGCAGGGCGCAGCCTGCTGTTGTCGGATGAAATCGGCGAGGCCGGCCGCAATCTGAGCTTCGAGCGCGAGTTCGGCAAGATCGTCGGCCGGCTCGATCTGCTGGCGGCCTTCGTTACCGAGAAATACCGCCGCGCGGGCATCGGTTATGTGCAAGGCTTGCTGGGCGGGCCGTTCCTGCAATTTCTGCCGGTGCATTAGAGGCTGTAGCAAAATCAGGCGAGGCTGGGCGTTGTACTGCGTTCGTGTCCCCCGCCGGCCTGCGGCCGTCTCCTCCTTTACCTCACTTCGCACAACACCCAGCCTCGCCTGATTTTGCTACAGCCTCTTTAGTTACGCGGCTTCAGCGTGCTCGATCATCAATTGCACCCGGGTAACGCCATTGTATTCGTTGGCGTCGAGCCGGAACGCAACGCGGGCGTAATCAGGCAGGGAGGCGCTGTGGCCGAACCAGATCGCATCGTATTTGCGGCCGTCCTTTTCCAGCAGCAGTTTCAGGTGTTTTTCCTTCAGGATGCGTTGGCTCAATACGTGGAAACGGTCGCAAAACACCGGCGGCGCGAACCCCTGGCCCCAGACCTGGCTATCCATCAGCGCGATGAACTGGGTCGAGTAATAGGCGTCCTCCAGCATGCCGTCGGTATCGACCACGCGCTCCAGCTGATCCGATGTCAGTTGCGCGCGGCCAACAGCTTCGAATGCCGCGGAAAAGGCGTCGAACGCATCGGCGCGCAAGGTCAGGCCGGCCGCCATGGCGTGGCCGCCGAATTTGTCGATCAAGGTCGGCGCGTGCTTGGAAACCAGGTCCAGCGCATCGCGCAGATGGAAACCAGCGATCGAGCGGCCGGAACCCTTGATCCAGCCGTCTTCGCCGGGCGCGAAGGTGATGGTCGGGCGATAGAACTTGTCCTTCAGGCGCGAAGCCACGATGCCGATGACGCCCTGATGCCAGGACGGATCGAACACGCTGATGGTCATGCTGTCGCGCGGGTTGAAGCTGTCCAGCAGCGTCAGCGCGGTATCCTGCATGCCGGCTTCGATATCGCGCCGGGTGCGGTTGATTTCATCCAGTTGCTGGGCGATGGCCCAGGCCCGCCCTTCATCGTCGGTGGTCAGGCATTCGATGCCGAGCGACATATCGGCCAGCCGGCCGGCGGCATTGAGCCGCGGACCCAGCGCGAAGCCCAGATCGAACGGCGTGGCGCGCCGCGCTTCCCGGGCCGCCGCGCGAAACAGCGCGGCCACGCCGGCGTGCATGCGGCCGCTGCGCATGCGCTTGAGTCCTTGCGCCACCAGGATGCGGTTGTTGGCGTCCAGTTTGACCACGTCGGCTACGGTGCCCAGCGCCACCAGATCCAGCAACTGATCCAGCTTGGGCTGGCTTTGCTGATCGAATACATTGCGGCGCCGCAGTTCGGCCCGCAGCGCCAGCAATACATAGAACATGACGCCGACGCCGGCCAGATTCTTGCTCGGGAAGCCGCAGGACGGCTGGTTCGGATTGACGATCACGCGCGCCGCCGGCAGGCTGTCGCCGGGCAGGTGATGATCGGTGATGACGACGTCGATGCCGCGCCGCGCTGCTTCGGCCACGCCGTCGATGCTGGCGATACCGTTGTCGACGGTGACGATGATGTCGGGCGCCTTTTCGCGCACGGCCAGCGCCACGATTTCCGGCGTCAGTCCGTAGCCGTATTCGAAGCGGTTCGGCACGATGAAGTCAACCTTGGCGCCCATTGCGCGCAGTCCGCGCAGGCCGACGGCGCAGGCGGTGGCGCCATCGCAGTCGTAGTCGGCCACGATCACCATTTTCTTGCCGGCCGCGATGGCGTCGGCGAGATAGACCGCAGCGGCGTCGATGTGCAGCAGGCCTGACGGCGGAATCAGGCCGCTCAGTTCACTGTTGAGTTCGGCCGCGTCGATCAGGCCGCGCGCGGCGAAGACGCGGGCCAGAACCGGATGGACGCCGTCGCGGATCAGCTTGTCTGCATCGCCGCTCGCATATTTGCGCACATTGATGCGGATCATTGCGCCAGCCTCTGCAGACCGGGTTTGATCCAGAATTTGCGCAGGGCGTTGCGGCTGACGCTGCATTCGGCGATCCGCTCCTGGCCGCTCAGGATCAGCCTGAGCGAATCCAGTTCACCGTTGCGCAAAGCCGCCAGCAGCGGCGCGAACCAGTCGCGCTCCAGCGTTTCGATGCGTTCCAGCCAATAGCCCCATTCATTGGTCAGCCCCGGTTCCGCCAGCGCATCGAGCAGCAGCAGGCCGCGCCGGCCCGGATGCCGGATGAGCTGCGCGGCATCGATGTTTGATTCATCTTGCGCGGCGCCGGCCCGGCTTTCGAATGCCCGCATCCAGCCGGACAGATTGAAGCAGGCGTCATAGGCATGCGCCTGGTCGCCGGCCGGCAGGTCCGACGGATCGGCGCCGCCCCACAGCCAGAGCGAATTGACCGGCTTTCGGCCCAATGCTTCGCGTTGTTCGTTCAGCGGATGGGTAAACCAATGCATCTGGATTTCATTCTGCAGTTTGCGCCATGCGCGGTCGCCTTCGCCTTGCGGCATCCAGATGTCGACATTGCGGCCGCTGGCGGCGTCCGGCGTGGCGGTTCGCAACTGCGGCCAGTCGTCGGCGCGCATGAACCAGCTATCGGCGCTGCCGTACAGCAGCGTTTTGCCGACTTCGCCGAACAATGGCAGCGCGGCGTCGAACAAGGCGCGCGCCTGCGCTTCGTCCAGCGCCAATTGCCGCATGTCGGTCAGCACCAGATGGTCGCGGGCAATATGGATATGGGTCGGATGCAGCAGAAACCAGTGTCCCTCGGACGCCGGCAGGCCCAGCGCGAGCATGACCGCATGCGCGGCCGGCGGGCTGTTGTCGGCGGCGGGAAGGCTGCCAACAAGGCCGAAACGCTGCGCCAGCCAGTTCTCGTGCGCCAGCGCGCGGGCGAACGGATCGACCGCCTGCCGTTGCAGCGCCCCGCGCGCCAACAGGGTGGCCAGCGCCGGCGCGCGGCACTCGCGGATCAGATCGCGCGCGGTGTCGGGCGGGGGCAAGCCGAAGGGGAGCAGAATATCGAGATTGTTCATGCCGCGATTGTAGGCTATCGCAGTGCGCGGCACAAAGCGGCGGCGAATAGTCCGCCGCCGGTTTGTGTGGCACACTGCGCGACATCCGGTACTTATCTCAGGGAGCCTTTTTTGCGTTTTTTCAAGAATCTACCGTTCGAATGGCAGGTGGGCATACGCTACACCCGTGCCGGCAAGCGCAGCGGCCGCAACAGTTTCATCTCCTTTATCTCATTGATTTCCATGGCCGGCATTGCGCTGGGCGTGGCCGCGCTGATTGTGGTGCTGTCGGTGATGAACGGCTTCCAGAAGGAAGTGCGCGACCGCATGCTGTCGGTTCTGTCGCACATAGAAATATCGGATATGTCCGGCGCCATGCCTAACTGGCAGGCGGTATCGCAAGAGGTGTTCAAGAACAAGGAAGTGATCGGCGCCGCGCCCTTCGTTGCCGCCCAGGCGATGATGACTCGCGATGAAACCTTGCGCGGCGTGGTCATTCGCGGTGTGCTGCCCGACCAGGAGCCGAAGGTGTCGGATGTCGTGGGCCAGATCAAGCAGGGCAGTTTCGCCGATCTGAAGCCGGGCGAGTTCAATATCGTGCTGGGCGGCGAATTGGCGCGCGCGCTGCGTGCGGGCATCGGCGACAAGGTTACGCTGATCGCGCCGCAGGGCCAGGTCACGCCGGCCGGCGTGCTGCCGCGCCTGAAGCAATTTACCGTGGTCGGCATCTTTGAAGCCGGCCATTACGAATTCGATTCCACGCTGGCGTTCATTCAGTTGGAAGACGCGCAAACCATGTTCCGCCTGCCGGCGCCGAGCGGCTTGCGGCTGCGTATCACCGACATGCTGCAGGCGCCGCAGGTGGCCTATGAACTGGCGCAGATCCTGCCGGGCGACCTGAACATCAGCGACTGGTCGCAGCAGAACAGCAACTGGTTCGCCGCGGTCAAGACCGAAAAACGCATGATGTTCATCATCCTGACGCTGATCATCGCCGTGGCCGCGTTCAACCTGGTGTCGACGCTGGTCATGACAGTGACCGACAAGCAGGCCGATATCGCAATCCTGCGCACGCTGGGGGCGTCGCCGTTGTCGATCGTGAAAATCTTCATGATCCAGGGCGCGCTGGTCGGGCTGATCGGCACCGCCGTCGGCGTCGGCCTGGGCGTGCTGGTGGCCGACAACATCGATGTGATCGTGCCGTTCATCGAGCATTTGCTGCACGTGCAGTTCCTGCCGAAAAGCGTGTACGTGATTTCCGAGCTGCCTTCCGATTTGCGTTGGGCCGATGTCGGCACCATCGGCGGCGTCGCGGTGGTATTGGCCTTTTTGGCGACGCTGTATCCGAGCTGGTGGGCGGCGCGCGTCAGACCCGCGGAGGCGCTGCGCTATGAATAACATGCGTGATATGGAAAACAAAACGGAAAATACGGTGCTGTCCTGCCGCGGGCTGGGCAAGACGTTTACCCAGGGCCGCTATTCGGTCAAGGTGCTGGAAGGCGTGAATTTCGACGTGCACGCCGGCGAGCAGGTGGCGGTGGTGGGCGCTTCCGGTTCCGGCAAGTCGACCCTGCTGCATCTGCTGGGCGGACTGGACACGCCGACCGTCGGCAGCGTGCAATTGCTGGGCCAGGATTTCGCCACGCAGGGCGAAGCGGCGCGCGGCGATCTGCGCAACCGGTCGCTGGGCTTCGTGTATCAGTTCCATCATTTGCTGCCCGAGTTCTCGGCGCTGGACAACGTGGCGATGCCGCTGCTGATACGTCGCCTCAAGCGCAGCGATGCGCATGAACAGGCGCAGGCGATCCTGGCGCGGGTCGGGCTGGCCAATCGCGTCACGCACGTGCCGGGCGAACTGTCGGGCGGCGAGCGGCAGCGGGTGGCGCTGGCGCGCGCGCTGGTGACCGGGCCGGCTTGCGTGCTGGCCGACGAACCGACCGGCAACCTGGATCACGCCACGGCGCACAAGACCTTCGACCTGATGATGGAGTTATCGTCCACGCTGGGGACCGCATTCGTGATCGTGACTCATGACGGCGAGCTGGCGCAGCGTTGCAAACGGATTCTGCGGCTGACCGAAGACGGCCTGCAGGTCTACGTAGAGCATTGACGCCAACGCCAATTCCGCCGACGCCATGTGGATCGATACCCATTGCCACCTCGACGCCGCCGAATTCGACGGCGCACAGGCGGCGCTGAGCGGCGCGGCGGCGCAGGCGGGCGTGTCGCTGATCGTCATTCCGGCGATCGCGGCTTTTAATTTCGAACGGGTGGCGGAACTGGCGCGCCTGTATCCGAACTGCGTCTACGCCTTGGGCATCCATCCCTTGCTGACGCCGCAGGCCGGCGATGGCGACCTGGATCTGCTGCGGCAGGCGATCGAGCAAGCGCTGGATGATCCGCGCTTCGTGGCAATCGGGGAGATCGGCCTCGACTATTTCGTCGCGGAGCTGAAGCAGGGCGCGTTGCGCGAACGGCAGGAATATTTCTTCGTCGAACAATTGAAGCTGGCGCGGCATTTTGCGCTGCCGGTATTGCTGCATGTGCGGCGGTCGCAGGACATTATCCTGAAATACCTGCGCAGGCATCCGGCCCATGGCGGGATCGCGCATGCATTCAACGGCAGTGAACAGCAGGCGCAACGCTTCATCGATTTCGGTTTCAAACTCGGCTTCGGCGGCGCCATGACGTTTCCGCGCGCGCTGCAGATACGCCGGCTGGCGGCCGCGCTGCCGCTAGATGCACTGGTGCTCGAAACCGATGCGCCCGATATTTCGCCGGCCTGGCTGCATCCGGCGCACAACACCCCGCAGCAGATTCCGCGCATCGGGGAAGTACTGGCGCAACTGCGCGGCATGGATGCGCGGGATGTGGCGCAGGCCACCAGCGCCAATGCGCGCGCGGCAATGCCGCGTCTGGCGGCCTTGCTGGATCGTCCGGCGGAATAATCGTGCAGCCTGCAAGCTGTCAGTTTTATGACGATACGCCGCGCCGAAATCATCTAAACTCTTTTCCGTACCAAGTAATCAATCAGTCGCCACCTCGGGTTCCTTCTTGAATCCGGCCGCCAATCTGCCGTAATCCTCCTTGAAATTTCCGGGCCGCCATGGCCCGTTCAATTGCCGTGTAAAGCCGTGTCCAAAATCAAGTATCTTGAACTGATCGATGCGCTGTGCCGCCTGACCGGCTGCGCGCAGCCTGGCGTAATAAGCGATGGCGGCGCCTTGCAGATCGATGACGTCGCGTTTTCGCTGTTGCATGATGCGCAGGTCGACAATACGCTGCTGTATATCTATGCCGACTTCGGCGTCTTGCCGCGCGGCCGCGAACTGCCTGCCGCGCTCGCGCTGCTGGAAGCCAATTTATTCCTCTACAGCGGCGCCGCGCCGGCGTTTGCGATCACCCCCGGCACCGAGCGGGTGACGATGGCGCACCATTGCGCGCTGACGCAAATCGATGCGCCGGATTTGCATGCATTGCTGATCGACATGGCAGCCAAGGCAAGGCAATGGCGCAGCGACCATTTCCTGGATCCGGCGACCAATCCGTTTCAATTGCACGGTTCCGATCGCCGATGAAGATCTTGCGCTGAATTGCGATCCGCCGCGCATGTACTGCAATCCGACGCTGCCGGCATTGCTGGCGTTTGCCGCCGGTATCGCCTCGGTGCAGACGCTGGCTGCATTGCCGGCGCCGGCACTGTGCCTGTTGCCGGCTTCGATTGCGGCGATGCTGGGCATTGCGGCGCGGCGCCTGCAATCGTCTTCTTTTGAAATGGCGCCGCCGGTGTCGATGGCATGTATCGTCATGAGCGCGGCGCTGGCCGGATTTGTCTGGGCGGCGCTGTTTGCCCAGCATCGATTGCGCGATCGTCTGGGGCCGGAATGGGAGGGACGAAACATCAGCGTGGTCGGCACGGTAGCCGGCCTGGCTGCGTATTCGCTGCGCGGCACGCGCTTTCTGTTCGAAGTGGAAGACGCATCGCCATGGGAAGGCGCCAGGCCGCGTTTGCCCGCGCGCCTGTCGCTGGCCTGGTATGCCGGGCGTAAGGGCGCGGCGCCGGTGCCGCCGATCGCGCCGGGGCAGCGCTGGCGATTTACCGTTCGGTTGACACGGCCGCACGGCAATGCCAATCCTGACGGTTTCGATTATGAATTGCACTTGCTGGAACGTGGCATTGGCGCTACCGGTTATGTACGGATGGATGCCGCCGCGCCCGCGCGCCTGTTGCAGGCATCTGTTCCGGGCCTGTCCAATGCGCTGCAGCGCATGCGGGACGGTTTGCGGCGCAAGATCCTGGCCGCGCTGCCGAACGCGCCGCACGCCGGCGTTATTGTCGCGCTGGTGATCGGCGAGCAGGGCGGCATCCGGAAGGCCGATTGGAACGTCTTCCGCCGCGCCGGCGTCAGCCATCTGGTCGCGATTTCCGGCTTGCACATCATGATGGTGGCGGGATTGTTCGGCCGCTTGACGCTGGCGTCCTGGCGGCGTTCGTTCTGGCTGATGCGCTGGCTGCCGATGCCGTTGCCCTTGTATTTGCCGGCGCAGAAGGCCGCGATGCTGGCGGCGGCATTGGCCGCGGTCGCGTATGTCGCGCTGGCCGGATTCGGCATTCCGGCCCAGCGCGCCCTGACGATGCTGACCGTTGTCGCATTGGGATTCTGGCTGGGACGGCTCAGCAGTGCGCCGCAAGTACTGGCGATTGCCTTGGCGGCCGTGCTGCTGTGGGATCCCTGGGCCTTGTTGCGGCCGGGATTTCATTTGTCGTTTGCGGCGGTGGGAATGATTCTGTATGCAGGGATCGGACGTACGCGGGGGCCCGCGCCTTCATTTTTCGCCGCGTTTATTTCAGGTGCGCGCACGCAATGGGCAGTCAGCGCCGGTTTGCTGCCGTTGACGATATTGCTGTTCGCGCAATATTCGCTGATCAGCCCGCTGGCCAATGCCATCGCGATTCCGATGGTTACCCTTCTGGTGGTGCCGCTGGCCCTGCTTGGCGCGGTATTGCCGGCGCCGCTTGCCGGGTTTGCCCTCGGCTTCGCGCATGCATCGTTTTCCTGGATGTTTTACTGGCTGGATTGGCTCGCCGCGCTGCCGATCGCGGTCTGGCGTACGCCTCTGCCGGGCTGGCCTCTGTTTTTGGCCGCATCGGTCGGGACTTTGCTGTTACTGGCGCCGCGCGGCTGGCCCTTGCGCTGGGCCGGCCTGTTCGGCTGGATGCCGTTGCTGCTGAATACTGCGGCGCATCCCGCAGCCGGAACCTTCCAGGTAACTGCATTCGATGTCGGCCAGGGCATGGCGCTGCTGGTGGAAACGGCGCGGCACCGCATGATCTACGACACCGGCCCGCCGTACGGTCCGCACGCCGACGCCGGCGAACGCGTCATCCTGCCGTATCTGCAGGCGCGCGGCATCGACAGGCTCGATGCATTGCTGGTGTCGCATGGCGACAGCGATCATGCGGGCGGCGCGCTGTCGCTGCTGCATGCGTTGCCGGTCTCGGTGGTCTACTCCTCGCTGCCGCAGCGGCACCGGATTGCCCAAGCCGCGCATCGCCACCGGCGCTGCCAAGGTGGGCAGCACTGGGAATGGGACGGGATCGATTTCGACATGCTTTATCCGTTGCCGGGCGTCTACGGCGATGCGAAGCTGTCCGCCAATGCGCATAGCTGCGTACTTCGAATCAGCGTGAAAAACAGCGCAAAAACCAAGGCCGGCGGCCAGTCCATGCTGTTGCCGGGCGACATCGGCGCGGTGCAGGAACGGCAACTTCTGGCAGCGTACGGCTTGGCGGGTTTGCGCGCCACGGTGCTGCTGGCCCCGCATCATGGCAGCAAGACCTCCTCATCCCGCGCCTTCCTGCGTGCCGTCGATCCGCAACTGGCGATCTTCCAGGTCGGCTACCGCAATCGCTTCCATCATCCGCAGCAGGCCGTGTACCGGCGCTACCGGGATTTAGGCATCGAACGCCTGCGAACAGACGAGAAAGGCGCAATCACATTACAATTCAGCACGACCGTGCACTTTCAGGCGTATCGACAGCAGCATGCCCGCTATTGGCGCGCCGCCGAGCCTGTTGCACCCATGGACCCATGATGGAAGCGAATGACTAAGCCACTTCTGCACTTTGCGCACGCCAACAGTTATCCGGCCGGGACATACCGCGTGTTTTTCGAGCGTTTGCGCGATCACTATGACGTTCGGGCCTTGCCCTTGCATGCGCACAATCCTGCGTATCCGGTGGATGACGGCTGGAAATCGCTGGGCCGTGAACTGACGGAGGCGTTGGCGCGGAGCTATGGCGCCCCGGTGATCCTGGTGGGGCATTCGATGGGTGGCATCCTGAGTTTACTGGCCGCGCATAACCGTCCCGATCTGGTGCGTTGCGTGATATTGCTGGATTCGCCGATCGTCGGCGGCTGGCGCGCGGCCATGTTGAGAATCATGAAAGCCTTCAATTTCGAGCACAAAAAGGCGCCGTCGCGTTATTCGATCAAGCGCCGCAACACCTGGCCCGACCGTGCAGCGAGTTATCAGCATTTTTCCGAAAAACGCATATTCGCCAACTGGCCGCCGGAAGTGTTGCACGATTACGTGGAAAGCGGCATACAAGAAAGGGAAGGGGCTGGCGCCGAGCTGGTATTCAGCAGGGACATTGAAACCGACGTCTACCGCACCATCCCGCACGACCTGGGCCACCTGACCCGGCAAACCTTCCCCGTTCCCGTAGGATTCGTCGGCGGCATCGACTCCGTCGAATGCCGCCTGGCCGGCCTGGAAGCGACCAGACGTCTGACAGGAACGAATTTCGAGCAAATCCCCGGCGGCCATCTGTTCCCGATGACCACGCCCGCGGAAGCCGCCGACGCCACCCACAGAATGATCCAAAGAATTTTAGGGCAGCCTAAAAAAGAATAGATACTCCTCAGAAGGAAGAAGGAAAAAAGAGGCAAGGAAGCGGAGCGACCAGAAAGAACAAGCAAAAAAAAGCGGCAAGGAAGCGAAGCGACCAGAAAGAACAAAAAGACAAAAGCGCCAAAAAAGCCGCCCAGGAAGCGAAGCGACCAGAAAGAACCCCCAAGCTCCCTCAAAATCCAGCATCACCCAACCAACTCCCGTCAAAACCAAAAAAAGAAGTGCTGAGTAAGTGCAGCTAACGGTTCAAGCGGTGGACGAGAAGCGGAGCCGTACGCACGTACGGTGAGCATCGGAGTCCGCCGATTGGGCCGTTAGCTGCGCTTAATCAGCACTTCTTGGGGTATAATTTGAATTTCCCGCATGTGCCATTCGGCACCATCAAAGTAATGACTAAGTTTGTATTTGTTACCGGTGGCGTGGTCTCTTCCTTGGGTAAAGGAATTGCCGCCGCTTCCCTCGCCGCGATCCTCGAATCGCGTGGCCTCAAAGTCACCATGCTCAAGCTCGATCCGTACATCAATGTCGACCCCGGCACGATGAGCCCGTTTCAGCACGGCGAAGTGTTTGTCACCGATGACGGCGCCGAGACCGATCTGGATCTCGGCCACTACGAGCGCTTCATCTCGGCCAAGATGAAGAAGGTCAATAATTTCACCACCGGCCAGATTTACGATTCCGTCATCCGCAAGGAGCGCCGCGGCGAGTATCTGGGCAAGACGGTGCAGGTCATTCCCCACATCACCAACGAAATTCAGGAATATATCTATCGCGGCGCCGAAGGCTTCGATATCGCGCTGGTTGAAATCGGCGGCACCGTCGGCGACATCGAATCGCTGCCGTTCCTGGAAGCCGCGCGCCAATTGAGCCTGCGCGCGGGACGCAAGGCCGCCGCTTTCGTGCACCTGACGCTGGTGCCTTACCTGGCTTCGGCCGGCGAACTGAAAACCAAGCCGACCCAGCACAGCGTGCAGAAACTGCGCGAAATCGGGATTTTGCCGGATGCGCTGCTGTGCCGCGCCGACCGTCCGATTCCCGACGACGAACGCGCCAAGATTTCGCTGTTCTCGAACGTCCATGCCGATGCCGTGATTTCGGTATGGGATGCCGACACTATCTACAAGATTCCGCAAATGCTGTTCGACCAGGGCCTCGACGTGATCGTCTGCGAGAAGCTGGGCCTGACGCCGGCGCCGGCCGATCTTTCCGTATGGAACAAGCTGATCCATGCGCTGGAAAATCCAAAGCACGAAATCAAGGTCGGCATGGTCGGCAAATACGTCGATCTGACAGAGTCCTATAAATCGCTGACCGAGGCGCTGCGCCATGCCGGCATCCATACCGAAAGCCGGGTCAATATCGAATACCTCGATTCCGAGGACATTGAAGCCAACGGCACCGACGGCCTGGCCAGGTTCGACGCCATTCTGGTGCCGGGCGGCTTCGGCAAGCGCGGCGTGGAAGGCAAAATCGCCGCGGCGCGCTATGCCCGCGAACACAAGATTCCGTATCTCGGCATTTGCCTCGGCATGCAGGTTGCGCTGCTGGAGTTCGCGCGCAACAAGGCAGGCCTGCCGCACGCCAATTCGACCGAATTCGAACCGGATACCGAACAGCCGGTCGTGGCCCTGATCGACGAATGGCAGAATCATGACGGCAAGGTCGAACGGCGCGACAGCAATTCCGATCTGGGCGGCACCATGCGCCTGGGCGCGCAGACCTGCGACGTCAAGTCCGGCACGCTGGCGGCCGAGATCTACGGCGGCCAGGTCACCGAACGGCATCGCCATCGCTACGAAGCGAACAATTTCTATCTGGACCGCATCGAACAGGCCGGCCTGATCGTTTCGGCGCGCACGCCGACCGAAAGCCTGTGCGAAATCATGGAGTTGCCGCGCAAGGGCGCCGATGCCCATCCATGGTATCTCGGCGTGCAGTACCATCCGGAATTCAAATCGACGCCGCGCGACGGCCATCCATTGTTCATTTCTTTCATACGCGCGGCATTGGCGCACCAGGCGGCGCAAAACAAGGAAACAGCATGAAACTCTGCGGCTTCGACGTCGGCATCGACCGGCCTTTCTTCCTGATTGCAGGCCCTTGCGTGATCGAATCTGAGCAGATGGCGATCGATACCGCCGGCGCGCTGAAGGAAATCACCACGGCGCTCGGCATTCCCTTCATTTACAAATCCTCGTTCGACAAGGCCAACCGCTCATCCGGAACGTCGTTCCGCGGCCTGGGCATGGAAAAAGGCCTGGAAATTTTGGCCAAGGTCAAAAAGCAGATCGGCGTGCCGGTGCTGACCGACGTCCATGAAATATACGAAATCCCCGCCGTGGCCGAGGTGGTCGACGTGCTGCAGACGCCGGCGTTCCTGTGCCGCCAGACCGATTTCATTCATGCCTGCGCCGAATCCGGCAGGCCGGTGAACATCAAGAAGGGCCAGTTCCTGGCGCCGCACGATATGGCGAACGTAATCGCCAAGGCGCGCGCCGCCGCCAAGGCCAAGGGCCTGTCGGAAGATAATTTCATGGCCTGCGAGCGCGGCGTTTCATTCGGCTACAACAATCTGGTTTCCGATATGCGCAGTCTGGCGATCATGCGTGAAACCAACGCGCCGGTGGTGTTCGACGCCACGCATTCGGTGCAGCTGCCGGGCGGGAAAGGCACCACTTCCGGCGGCGAGCGCCAGTTCGTTCCGGTATTGTCGCGCGCCGCCATTGCGGTCGGCGTCGCAGGCGTTTTCATGGAAACCCATCCGAACCCGGCCGAAGCCATGTCGGATGGTCCGAACGCGGTGCCGTTGTCGCGCATGAAGGAACTGCTGTTTACCATGCAGGCGATCGATCGGGTCGCCAAGCAATCCAAGTTCCTTGAAAGCGATTTCGAGTAAGTAAATATCATCACAGAATAATTTGATCAGGAGAAATGAATGAGTGCAATCGTTGACATTATCGGTCGTGAAATCATGGATTCGCGCGGCAACCCAACCGTCGAATGCGACGTTCTGCTGGAATCCGGCGTGCTGGGCCGCGCCGCGGTGCCGTCCGGCGCCTCAACCGGTTCGCGTGAAGCGATCGAACTGCGCGACGGCGACAAGAGCCGCTATTTCGGCAAGGGCGTGCTGAAGGCCTGCGAACACATCAATACCGAAATCTCCGAAGCAATCATGGGCCTGGACGCCAATGAACAAGCGTTCCTGGACCGCACCCTGATCGATCTCGACGGCACCGAAAGCAAATCGCGCCTGGGCGCCAATGCCATGCTGGCGGTGTCGATGGCAGTGGCCAAGGCGGCAGCCGAAGAAGCCGGCCTGCCGCTGTACCGCTATCTCGGCGGCAGCGGCGCGATGCAAATGCCGGTGCCGATGATGAACGTGATCAACGGCGGCGCGCATGCCGACAATAATCTGGACATGCAGGAATTCATGATCATCCCGGTCGGCGCGCCAAGTTTCCGCGAAGCGCTGCGCTACGGCGCCGAGGTGTTCCACACGCTGAAAAAGATTCTGCACGCCAAGGGCCTGGCCACTTCGGTCGGCGACGAAGGCGGTTTTGCGCCGTCGGTCAGCAGCCATGAAGAAGCGATCAAGCTGATTCTGCAGGCGATCGAGGATGCCGGCTACGAAGCAGGAACCCAGATCGCGCTGGGCCTGGATTGCGCGGCCAGCGAATACTACAAGGACGGCAGCTATCACCTGGCCGGCGAAAACCTGGTGCTGAGCGCGGCCCAGATGACCGATCTGCTGGCGACCTGGTGCGACAAGTACCCGATCATCAGCATCGAAGACGCCATGGCGGAAAACGACTGGGAAGGCTGGAAGCACCTGACCGAAAGACTGGGCAAGAAAGTGCAATTGGTCGGCGACGATCTGTTCGTCACCAATACCAAGATTCTGCGCGAAGGCATCCAGAAGAATATCGCCAATTCGATCCTGATCAAGATCAATCAGATCGGCACCCTGACCGAAACCTTCGCCGCCATCGAAATGGCCAAGCGCGCCGGTTACACTGCGGTGATTTCGCATCGTTCCGGCGAAACCGAGGATTCGACCATCGCCGATATCGCGGTCGGCACCAACGCGCTGCAGATCAAGACCGGCTCAATGTCGCGTTCGGACCGCATGGCGAAATACAATCAACTGTTGCGCATCGAGGAAGACCTGGGCGACATCGCCAGCTATCCCGGCCGCGACGCTTTTTACAATCTGAAGTAGCCAAGCAGCCACTTCGCGACCTTAGCCACCGAGACGGATGCGCCTGATCATCGTTTGCCTGACGGCATTGCTTTTGCTGATCCAGTATCCGCTCTGGCTTGGCAAGGGCGGCTGGCTGAGCGTGCGCAAGCTGGACGGGCAGGTGCAGCTTGCGCGCAAAAAAAATGATGAGCTGCGCGCGCGCAACGCCAAGCTCGAATCGGAAGTGCACGACCTGCAACAAGGCACCGGCGCGATCGAAGAGCGGGCGCGCTACGAGCTCGGCATGATTCGTCAGAACGAGATTTTTATCCAGGTGCTGGATGCGAATGGCGCGCCGGTTGCGGCGCCGGCCGGGGCCGCGGGTTCGAGCGCTCCGGGGGCCGTGGCGGTTCCGGCATCCCCTCCTGCGACTGCATCGGCTTCCCCCGCGGGCGCATCGGCGCCGGCTTCATCCCCAAGGCATTGACGTTGCGATTGATGACTGATTGACGACTGATTGACGGCGGCGCCAGGCGCCGTGGCGTCAAACCGGCGGATTCGCCATCACAATCCGGTTTTTTCCGGCATTTTTGGCGCGGTACAAAGCGGCGTCCGCGCGTTTGATCATATCGCTTTGGCCTTCGCCCTGCGACATCATCGCAATGCCGGCGCTGAAAGTGATCAGCAGCTTTTCGCGATTGTGCATGAAGATGCGCTTGGTCAGTTCGCGCTGCACTCGCCTGATCGTCTCCATCGCTTCTTCCGGCGGCGTTTCAGGCAGGACGATCAGGAATTCTTCGCCGCCGAATCGCGCGATCACGTCCAGCTTGCGCAGCGTGTCCTTGATAACCTTGACCAGGTGGATCAGCGCTTCGTCGCCGGCATTGTGGCCATGGGTGTCGTTGAGACGCTTGAAGTCGTCCAGGTCGAGCAGGGCGATGCAGAGCGGCGTGCCGCGCCGGTTGGCGGCGACGATTTCGCGCGCCAGCGTTTCGTCCAGGCCGCGCCGGTTCAGGCTGCCCGTCAACTGGTCTTCCCGCACCAGCTCGCTCATCTGCACCAGTTGCGATTCCAGCGATTGCACCCGCGCTTCCGCTTTTTGCACTTCCTGGCGGGCAAAGATCATTTCGTCGCGCGCCTTGAGGGCGTCGTATTGCGCGGTCCGGGTTTCTCGCATGATGTCGTTGAGCACCGCATTCAGGTCGCCGATATTGGTGGCGCGGCTGACTTTTTCGGAGTGCGCGCCTATGCTTTCGTGATACGTGCTGGTGCTGGTGACGATGCGTCCCAGATGATCGACAAAATTGAGCATCAGGTTCTTGACGGTGATTTTCTCTTCGTTCAGCGTTTCCTTCAGCAGGCCCTGCTTGTAGATCACTTCCTTCAGGCTGCGCGTGGCGTCGGCCAGCGAGGTCTGGCTGATCGGGCCCGAGATCAATTGCTGCACGTTGGAAATCTGGCCGCTGAGCCACGATCCTTTTTCCAGCAGCGCATGAATGTTTTCCAGCAGCAGCTGGAACAGGCGCAGCAGCAATTCCTGCTGCTGTGCAATATCGTCGCTTTGCAATTCGATCCGGAAACTGAGCTGCTTGACGCGCGCCGCCACATCCATCATGGCGGCTTCGGAAAAGGCGTTTTTCAGATCCTGCGCCAGCGTCTTGGCCTCGTTCGCCAATTCCGGCGCGTCGCTGAGGAAGGAGGCGATATTGAAAGACAGGACGCGCGCCAGCAATTCGCGCAGCAGGGCATCCTTCCGGGTGTCGTGGATATATTCGCGGGCGCTGTCCAACGGCGCCAGCGTGCCGACCGCGGCGCCGGCGCGCGGCCCCAGGTATTGGTCGGCAAGCGCGCCCAGCGCGGCGTTGTATTCCTGCCAATTGCGCACGTCGCAAGCCTGCGCAAGGCGCTGTCCTATGCGGCCGGCCTCGCCGGGCAGGCGGCTCAGCGTCTGGGCAAAGCCGGCGAGTACCGAGCCCTGGTCGGCGCCGGCCGTTACGCCGGCGATTTCTTCATAGGCCGCGCGATAGGCCTCCGGGGTCGGCGATACCTTGCGCGTCGCCAGGCTTTGAAAGGCTTCGCGCGCAATATCGACCGGGCTTCGTTGTGGTTTGTTCATCCCTTCTTTCCGCTGTTCTCGACAGCGCGATTTTTGTGTTGCAATACTATGCGATTCGATACGCGGATTGGTGGGAAAAACCCCGCGCTCCGGTAAAAAATTGCGCAAAATATGTCATAAAACGCCGTCAATTGCCGTTCGCCAAATTTACTCGTCCACCAAATGGTTTTTAATGGCGTAATGCGTCAATTCCGCATTATGTCGCAGTTTCATTTTGGCCAGCAGCCGCGAGCGGTACATGCTGATGGTCTTGACAGATAGCAACAATTCGCTGGCGATGTCGCTGACGGTTTTGCCGGAGGCGATCATGATCAGGGTCTGGTATTCGCGGTCGGAAAGGTCGCGGTGCAGCGGCGCCTCATGATCGACGCCGATCTGGTTGGCCAGATCCTGCGCCAGCGATGGGCTGATGTATTTGCGTCCGGACACAATCAGGCGAATTGCATCGACCAGCTCGTCCGGCGCGCTCTGCTTGTTCAGGAATCCGGCGGCGCCGGCTTTCAGGCAGCGGATCGCATACTGTTCTTCGCGATGGATGGAGAGCATCAGCACCGGCAGTTTCGGCAATTCCTTGCGCAATTGCTTGAGCACCTCGACGCCGCTGCGGTCGGGCATCGCAATATCCAGCAGCAGGATCGCGGCATCGATCTTGCGGCACAGCTTGATGGTGTCGAGCCCGTTTTCCGCCACCCCCGCCACCGTCAGATCGCCAGCGTCGTTGCAGATACGCTTCAGGCCTTCGATGACGACCGGATGATCGTCGGCAATCAGCACTTTCAGGACGGCAGCGGGTTTTTTTGACATGAGGAAGCGGTCGAGTCCTGGCGATTGTGCGTTGGTTATGCGTTGGTTATGCGTATGTGTTGATTATGCGTAGATATCAGCAACGAATCTGCGGCAGATATTAACGCACTATTCTAGCCGTTTCCACGGCCGCGGAGCGTGCCATCGGGACACGGATATGCAAATGGCAACCGTTGCCGCCAGCCGTTCCCGGCGGCCCGGCATGCCGTTCCAGCACGCCGTCCAGCGACCGCACCCGGTGCGCGATGCTGGCGCTGTCCGGCGCGTCCGCGGCATAACCGCAACCATCGTCGGCAATGTCGAGCAACAGCATTGCAGATTCCCCGGCCTCGCCGCCGGCATCGGTCTGGGTCAGGCGTATGTCGGCCTGCCGCGCGCCGGCATGCCTGGCGATATTGGCGAGCGCCTCGCGGCAAATCCGCAGCAATCCCAAAGTCACCGCCGGGGCGGCATCGATTTCGGATTGATTGGACGAAAAGCGGCAGGACAGGGTGGGCGATGTGAAGTCGTCGGCGAGCTGTTGCAGCGCGGCGACCAGGCCCATATCCAGTTCCGGCGGCCGCAGCCGGCGCAGTGCGCCATGCATGGCATCGACCGCTTCATCGAGCAACTTGTCGGCACGGCGCGCGGCATCGGATGCCGGCTGCAACAGCGGCGCCAGCGCCATCTTGAGCGCCATCAGCCGACCGCCGAGATCGTCGTGCAGATCCTGCGCCAGCCGCAGGCGTTCCGCCTCGACGGCTTCTTCAACATTTTGCAGGCGTTCCGCCTCGACGGCTTTCTCGGCGCTGTCGGCGGAATCGGCGCTTTGCATGGCGGGCGGGAATGGTTTGGGCATGGTGGGCGGCTCTGCGCGAAGACATGGAAAGCAGCCATTTTATCGAACTGCCGGCGGTGCGAACATATTCCTGCCGCGCGGGTCAAAACCGCTCAACAGGCTGCGGGAGATGCATGATGCTGAAAAAGGACAATCCGGAAAAGGCGGTTTTCAAGGAATACAACAACGCGGCCGGCGGCTGGGGATCGTTGAAAGCCGTCGGCTCGATCCTGGTCGAGCAGCATGTCCTGCTGCATGGGCCCGGCGTATTGATGAAGCAGAACAAGCCGGACGGCTTTGCCTGCGTGAGCTGTTCATGGGCCAAGCCGGCCGATCCGCATGCCTTCGAATTTTGCGAAAACGGCGCCAAGGCCACTGCCTGGGAAATCACGTCGCAGCGCGTCGCGCCGGATTTTTTTGCCGCGCACACCGTTAGCGAACTCGCCGGCTGGAGCGATTTCGAACTGGAATCCGCCGGCCGTCTGACAGCGCCCATGCGCTACGACGCGGCCTCGGACAAGTATGTCGCCGTCAGTTGGGAAGAGGCATTCGCCGGCATCGGCGCAGAACTGAGGACGATGCGCGCCGAGCCGGATTCGGCAGTGTTTTACACATCCGGACGGGCCTCGCTGGAGGCTTCCTACATGTATCAATTGATGGCGCGCATGTACGGCACCAATAATCTGCCCGACAGTTCGAACATGTGCCACGAGAGCACTTCGGTGGCGCTGCCGAAAACCATTGGCGTCGGGGTCGGCACGGTGCTGCTGGAGGATTTCGAAAAAACCGATTGCATATTGTTCTTCGGCCACAACACCGGCACCAACGCGCCGCGCATGCTGCATCCGCTGCAGGACGCGCGCAAGCAGCGCGACGTGCCGATCATCACCTTCAATCCGCTGCGCGAACGCGGCCTGGTCAGCTTCGTCAATCCGCAATCGCCGCTGGAAATGCTGACGCCGGGCAAGACGCCGATCAGCACCCAATACGTGCAGATCCGGCTGGGCGGCGACACGGCGGCCGTGATGGGCATGGCGAAATGGATCATTGAAGCCGACGACGCCGCGCGGGCCACTGGCGGCCCGCGCGTGATCGACGCCGATTTCATCGCGCAACATACCGCCGGCTTCGAGCAGTTCGCGGCCGCGGCGCAGGCGGCGGACTGGCGTGAAATCGTGCGGGCCTCCGGCGTCAGCCGCGCCGAACTGGAGCGCGCCGCGAAAACCTATGCACAGGCCAAGTCCGCCATGATTCTCTACGGCATGGGCATCACCCAGCATCGGGAGGGCGTGCGCAATATCCACATGCTGACCAATTTGCTGCTGTTGCGCGGCAATATCGGCAAGCCCGGCGCCGGCATCTGCCCGGTGCGCGGCCATTCCAACGTGCAGGGCCAGCGCACTGTCGGCATTACCGAAAAGCCGGAACTGGCGCCGATCGACAAACTCAGGCAGCAATACGGGTTCGAGCCGCCGGCCAAGACCGGGCTGAGCACTGTCGATGCCTGCGAAGCCATCCTGCAGGACAAAGTCCGCGCCTTTGTCATGCTGGGCGGTAATTTCTTCCGCGCGATTCCGGATCAGGATCGCATCGAAGCGGCCTGGCGCCGGATGCCGTTGACGGTGCTGATCGCCACCAAGCTGAACCGCAGCGCGATCGTGCACGGCCGCCAAGCGTATCTGCTGCCTTGCCTGGGCCGGATCGAAATCGACCGCCAGGCCGGCGGCCCGCAGTCGGTGTCGGTGGAAGACAGCACCGGCTGCATCCATGGTTCGCGGGGCGCGGCGGAACCGGCGGCCGAAACGCTGCTGTCGGAGCCCGCCATCGTGGCGGCCCTGGCGAAACGCATATTGCCGCACAATCCGCATATCGATTGGGACGCCTGGCGCGACGACTATTCGAAAGTGCGCGATGCGATCGCCATCACGTTTCCGGATATTTTTCACGATTTCAATGCCCGCATGTGGACGCCGGGCGGCTTCCCGCGGCCGCTTGGCGCGCGCGAACGCAAATGGAAAACCGCGAACGGCAAGGCCAATTTCATCACGCCGGACAGCTTCGATGAAGATCCCGATATGCCCTCCGCCGGGCCCGACATCCTGCGCCTGATGACGATGCGCGGCGACAGCCAGTTCAATACAACGATATACAGCCTCGACGATCGCTTTCGCGGCGTGTTCGGCACGCGCCGCGTGCTGCTGATGCACGAGGCGGACATGGCGCGGCTGGGGCTGCCGGAGGGATCGTTCGTGACGGCGCTGACGGAAAGCCGCGACGGCGTGCATCGCGGCGTGGATGGCTTGCGGGTGCAGCCTTTCGATATTCCAAGGGGGTGCGTGGCCGGTTATTTTCCGGAGCTCAATTCGCTGATTCCGCTGTCGCACCATGCCAAGGAGAGCAAGGTGCCGGCCGGGAAATCGATTCCGGTGCGGCTGGTGCCTTGCGCCGCGCCGTCCACGGCTTTCGCTTCGGACAGTCGTTCGGCGGAGTTCGCGGCCGAGGCCGGCGCGGCTTCCTGAGGCGGGGAGCCGCGATCGAGTCGCATGGCATGCAGGGGAAGGCGCAGGAAGGGACTCGCCGCGGCGCCTCGCCTTGACCCGGTTTATGGCACTTGCGCCAGTTGTAAGAAAATGTTTGCAGTTATTAATGCAAATCATTATCATTACGGAACTTCATACGTAGTTACGCGAGCCAGCAAGACGTGTTCATCCTGATGATGGCATGGCAAGTCAGCCAATTTATTAAAATTATATTGGGTGAAATCCATGACATATATCAAGAGTCGCAAGCGCGACTTGCCGCTGCATGCGCCATCGCAATTTCAACAGCAACCGCTACCTTCCGCGAATCATCTGAACTGCTGTCTCACCGCAGCCTTTGCCGCCGTAATGGCCATGCCGCTGGCCGCGCATGCAGCGCCGGACGACGATCAGACGCTGCCCGCAGTCAGCGTCAGCGCCGCGCAGGACAGCATCAAGGCCGGGAAGGCTTCGTCGCCGAAATACACCCAGCCGCTGCTGGATACGCCGCAGACCATTACCGTCATCAAAAAGGAACTGATCACGCAGCAGGGCGGCGCCACGCTGACCGAGGCGCTGCGCAATACGCCGGGCGTCGGCACTTTCTCGCTCGGCGAAAACGGCGCCACGTCGACCGGCGACGCGATCTACATGCGCGGCTTCGATGCATCGGCCAACATCTATGTCGATAATGTGCGCGATCTGGGCGCGGTCTCGCGCGACATGTTCAACATCGACCAGGTCGAAGTGCTGAAAGGTCCGTCGGGCACGGACAACGGCCGCGGCGCGCCGAACGGCTCGATCAATCTGGTGACCGCGCAGCCGGCGCTGGACGATTCCTTTGCCGCCAGCGTGACCGCCGGCAGCGCAAGCAACAAGCGCGTGACCGCCGATTGGAACAAAGTGCTGGATGCGGACCGCGGCATGGCGATGCGGCTGAACCTGATGGATCAGGACAGCGGCGTGGCAGGGCGCAATGAAGTGGCCAACAAGCGCTGGGGCGTTGCGCCGTCGTTCGTTTTCGGCCTCAACAGCCCGACCCGGCTGTACGTCGATTATCTGCATATCGATCAGAACAATACGCCGGAGAATGGGGTGCCGACCATCGGTTTGCCGGGTTATTTTCTGGCCCCCAATGCAACCTCGACGCCGCCGATAAGCGCGGCGACCGCCGCTGCGCTGAGTTCCGCGGCGCCGGTCAATCCGAATAATTATTATGGTTCACGCAATGACTTCGATAAAGTCACCTCCGATATGTTTACTGTGCGCTTGGATCATGATTTCTCGCAAGGCCTGAAGCTGCAGAACATCACGCGCTATGCGAAGACCAAACAGAACTATCAGATCACCGGTTTCATGGGCGCCTTCACCACTCCCGATCCATCCAATCCGGCTACCTGGACGCTGGCGCGCACGCGCCAGATGAAGGACCAGGCCAACGAAATCCTGACCAACCAGACCAATCTGACCAGGGAATTCGATGCCGGCGGCATCAAGCACACCGCAGTCGGCGGCCTGGAACTGACGCAGGAAAAACAAAAGACCTACGGTTATTACAGCGCCTCGCTCGGGACCATGGCGCCGGCCAATCTGTACAATCCGAATCCTTCCGATCCGGTCGTCGGCTATAACCCCACCCGTAGCGGCGTCGATACCAGCGGCACCATGAATACGGTGTCGCTGTACGGCTTCGATACGCTGAAACTGAACGAGCGCTGGCTGTTGAGCGCCGGCATCCGCCTCGACCATTACGATCTGGATTTCGATTACGCCACGGCATCGACCCTGGCGGCGCAGCCTGCGCTGCCGGTCGGAACCGGCGTCACGCAACCGTCGTTGAAAACCTCCGGCTATCTGTTCAACTGGAAGCTCGGCGCCGTCTACAAATTGACGCCCGACAGCAGCCTGTACGGTTCCTATTCGACCTCCAGGCAGCCGCCGGGCGGATCGAACTTCACGCTGAGCACCGCGGCCAACAATGCCGGCAACGTCGGCTATGCGCCGCAGGCGACCACCTCGGCGGAAATCGGCGCCAAATGGGATGTGCTGGAAGAAAAACTTGGCCTGACCGCGGCGCTGTACAGCACCAAGGTGACCAACGAGGTATCGCAGGATCCGGTGACGTTGGCGTATTTCCAGACCGGCGAGAAGAAAGTGCAGGGCGTTGAAATCGGCGCCATCGGCAATATCACCAAGGCATGGTCGCTCAGCGCGGGCTACACGCGGATGAATACCCGGGTGGGCGGATCGTCGGTCAGCAGCGACGGCTCCAGCAACCTGGCCTATACGCCCAAGCAGGCCTTCACTTCCTGGACCAGCTACAAGCTGCCGGGCGGCTTCACCATCGGCGGCGGCGCGCGCTTCGTCGATGCGCTGATCCGCGCTTCCGACGGCGCCGTCGGCACGCCGAAATACACCAATGCATATTGGGTGTTCGACGGCATGCTCGGTTACGCCGTTTCGAAGAATCTGGACCTGCAGCTGAATCTGTACAACCTGGCCGACAAGCAATACGTGGCCGCCATCAACAAGAGCGGCTACCGGTATACGCCGGGGATTGAACGTTCGTTCACGCTCACGGCGAATCTGCGGTTCTAACGGATATCTCATGATCTTGCATATTCCCGCTGTATTGAGCAAAGACCAGGTTGCCGATATGCGCGCGCGGCTGGAAGCGGCCGACTGGGTCGACGGCCGCGTCAGCGTGGGCGAGCAGGGCGCCAAGGTCAAGCAGAACCGCCAGTTGCCGGAGCAGTCGCCGCTGGCCCGCGAGCTGGGCGGCATCATCCAGGCCGCGCTGGCGCGCAATCCCCTGTTTTTCGCCGCGGCGCTGCCTTTGCGCGGCGTGCCGCCGATGTTCAACAGTTATGCCGGCGGCGAGCATTACGGCGCGCATATCGATGGCGCGGTGCGCAATGTCGCCGGCAGTCCGCTGCCGGTGCGCACGGATATTTCGTCGACGCTGTTCCTGAATGAACCGGATGCGTACGAAGGCGGCGAGCTGGTGGTGTTCGATACTTACGGCAGCCACGAAATCAAGCTGCCGGCCGGCGACCTGATTCTGTATCCGTCGACCAGCCTGCATCGGGTCGAGCCAGTGACGCGCGGCATGCGGCTGTGTTCCTTTTTCTGGACGCAAAGCATGATCCAGGACGATGGCAGGCGCGCCATGCTGTTCGAACTCGACCAGAATATCCAGAAATTGCGGGCCCGCATCGGCGACTGCGACGAGGTGATCGGATTGACCGGCCATTACCATAACCTGATCCGGCAATGGTCGCAGGTCTGATTTCAATCATTTTTGTAAGACAAACTCCGTATAGCGAATGCTAGGTCCATTACCTGCCTTGCAATAATCCCCTATCTTATAATCGACGGCGCTTTCGGCTTGCAATATCACTGGCAGCCCGCAAAGATACGCATCGCGGCGTGGTTGTTCTCTACGAGGAAATCGAGGAAAGGCCGGGCGCCTGCGCGGCCATCGTCCGGCAACCATGAAGGTGTCTCCAAATGAATGCGTCCACTTGTCCGATCCTGATCCTGAATGTCGACGATAACGCTGGCGCAGCTTGCGCCAGGACGTCTTGGAAAGATTGGCGGCCGGCGTGAATGGGTTGCTGCGCTTGCGGCGCGCCAAGGCCGAGCTCAGGGAAAGCGAAGAGCGCTTTCGGCAAATGGCCGAAAACATCAATGACGTATTCTGGATATTTTCGCTTGCGGAGCGGGAAATGCTGTATGTCAGCCCCGCTTACGACGCCTTGTGGTGCGCGCCGCGCGCCGATCTGGCGAGCATGCCGGAAGCCTGGCTGGAATCGGTTCACGCGGAAGACCGCGACCGGGTCGAAGAACATTTCAATCTGCTGTTCAAGAACCGGCATTACGAGGAAGAATACCGCGTCGTGCTGCCCGACGGCGATACCCGCTGGGTACGCGACCGCGCCTTTCCCGTGAAGAACAATGACGATACGGTGTATCGGATTGCGCGCATCACCAGCGATATTTCGGCTTCCAAGCATGCGGAAAAATTGTTGCAGGATGCCGATACCCACAAGAATGAATTCCTGGCCACGCTGGCGCATGAGCTGCGCGGCCCGCTGGGACCGATCCGCAATGCGGTCGAAATGATCCAGAAGTCTTCGCCGATCGAGAACGATGAAAACGGTTATGCGCGCAATGTCATTTCGCGCCAGGTCGATCATATGGCGCGGCTGGTCGACGATCTGCTCGATATCGCGCGCATCTCCCAAGGCAAGATTGCGCTGCAGCAGGAGCCGGTCGATCTGAATGCGCTGATCCGCGCCGCGGTCGAAACGTCGCTGCCGTATATCGCCAAGCGCGAGCACGGCTTCGACGTGCGCTATTCCGACCGGCCGATTTTCATTACAGGCGATGCGGTCCGATTGTCGCAGGCCATCAGCAATCTGCTGAACAACGCCGCAAAATATACGCCGAAGGGAGGCAACATCAGCCTGTCCCTGATCCCGCATGCCGACACGCGGGTTGAAGTCATCGTCGAGGACAACGGCATCGGCATTCCGAAGGATCGGCTCGATACCATTTTCAACCTGTTTGCGCAGGGCGACGCGGCGCCTGATCTGGCGCAGGACGGTCTCGGCATCGGCCTGTCGCTGGCCAAGCGGCTGGTTGAACTGCACGGCGGCAATGTCAGCGTCGAAAGCGCGGGGCGCGGCATGGGCAGCCGCTTTATCCTGGCGCTGCCGATCGTCCAGCCGGTCGAGGGCACGGCGGCGGCGCCGGCGCAGGATACGCTTGAGCAGCAGGCGGCCGGCGGCGAGCGCACCAGCATTGCGTGCAGCGTGTTGATTGTCGACGACAATGCGGATGCGACCGAGACCATGGCAATGCTGTTGAATGCATACGGCCATTCCACGTTTACGGCGCACGATGCCGAAGCCGCGCTGGTGCTGGCGCACCGGCGCTTGCCCGATGTCATTTTGCTGGATATCGGTTTGCCGGGCACCAATGGCTTCGAACTGGCGCGTCTGTTGCGCAGCGACAGGAAATTCGCCGGCGTGACTTTGGTTGCGGTTACCGGTTACGGTTCCGCCAACGACAGGGAAAAGGCCTTGGCCGCGGGCTTCGACCATCATCTGGTCAAGCCGGCGGATATCGATCAGATACTGGCGATTCTGGCGATCTAGCTGCTTCCTTTTTACGATGCTGTTCCGTCAAGGCGCCGGCAGGCGGGGCGGAAGGGGCGTTGTACTTCGTTCGTGTCCTCCGCCGGCCTGCGGCCGGCTCCCCCTTTACCTCACTGCGCACAACGCC
>REGP01000007.1 GCA_004134995.1 Oxalobacteraceae bacterium CAVE-383
GGCTGCTTGTCGAACTTCCCGTAGCCGGCCTTCTTCCCGCCCGCCGGTTCGTGCCAATGGGTGCGGTCTTTATCGTGCGGCATGGTGCGTCTCCTTGATGTCCTGCAAGTGTGTGTTTTAGTGTTCTTATATAAGGAACGTCGTTCCTATTTAGAATTCGATGCTAACCGCCGCACTTTCAAATGTCAATTCGACGAATGGCGATAAATAATTTGTAAAAGCAATAAGGAAATTGATTCCGACATAAGGGACAACGTTCTTTTACATGGAACCAAACTATTGACAATCGCTGATGACGAACCCTATGATCGATTCATAAAACATATATATCAGTAGGCGCTGCCTGCCGCACCAACGGCCGTGTTGCGCATGCCAAAGGAGACACAACCCATCACTCGACGGCGCCGCACCGGCGCGCGCGGCGTTCGGCAAACCGTGCCGGGCGCAATGCGGCCATATCCGGATATGGAACACGCCGCGCTCCGCAGGTATTCGCCTTTAATTCGCCTTTAATTCGCCTTTAATTTCCGACTCCCTCTCTTTCACAAGGAAGCGCGTTTCATGATCCGAACAGTTACTGGAGACCTTGCCGCCATCACTGGCCCGATTCTCTGTCACGAACATTTGCAAATCGATTTGTGCTGCCAGAAAGGCCCCGACGTGGTGCTGGGCGAAGCCGACCAGGAAGACGTGATCAACGATCTGGGCGCGGCCATGAAGTTCGGATTGAAAGCGGTGGTCGACCTGAGCGTGTTCGGTTCCGGACGCAATGCCCCCGGCCTCCGGCAGATCAGCGAACGCGCCGGACTGCCGGTGATCTGCGCGGCCGGCTTCTATTGGGATCCGACGCCGCAGGCGGTCTACGATTCGCCGATCGAAGTACTGCGCGACATCATGATCAGGGAAGTCACCGAAGGCGTCGAAGGCACCGATATCCGCGCCGGCATCATCAAGATCGGCACGCACCGCGGCGCCATCATTCCCGAAGCGGACAAGCTCTTCAAAGCGGCCGCGATGGCTTCGCTGGCGACCGGCGCGGCAGTGGTCACGCATACCTCGGCAGTGGACCAGGCATTCTGGCATCTGGATACGCTGGAGCGCGCCGGCATGGATCCGGCGCGCATCCTGATCAGCCATATGGGCGCCGCCAAGGACATCGTCGAACTGGTCGAAGTGGCCCGCCGCGGTTCGCTGCTCGGCATCGACAAGGTCGGCTTCATCGCGCGCCGCTCCAATGCCGAACTCGCCGATCTGGTGCGCGACGCATGCGAAGCCGGCCTGGAAAAGCAGATCATCCTGTCATCGGATGTGGCGCGCCGCGACCGCCTGATGCGGCACGGCGGCTCCAGCTATGGCGCGGTGTTTTCCGATTTCTTCCCGATGCTGCGCGAGCGCGGCGTCAGCGCCGGCCAGATCGATGTGATGATGTGCCGCAACCCGCAGCGCATCCTGAATCTGGCGCATTGAAGTATGAAGTTATTGAAGCATTGAAGCCTGCGGCAAAAACGATAAAAAAATAAATCGACACCAAGGAGACAGGGATGAATCGGAAAAAACGGCAAGGACGGCAATTGCGCCTGCTCGCGTGCGCGGCGGCGCTGACACTGTGCAGCGCACTTTCGGCCTTCGCGCAAACCGCGGCAGGCGGGACCGGGGCGGCGGCCTCCGCGGGCGTGGCGGCCGTGGCGACCTACGACGGTCCCGACCGCATGGAGCGCCTGATCGCCGGCGCGAAAAAAGAAGGCGCGCTGACGCTCTACACCTCCATCGCGGCCGGCGACGTGTCGCTGATGACCACGGTGTTCGAGCGCAAATACGGCGTCAAGGTGACGGTCTGGCGCGCCGCCAACGACAAGGTATTGCAGCGCGTGATGGCGGAGCAGGCGGCGCGCCGCTACGATGTCGATTCGATCCAGATCGCCAGCGGCGAACTGGAAGCGCTCACGCGCGAAAACGCCTTGCAGGAAGTGCGTTCGCCGAGCTTCGCCAACCTGATTCCCGGCGCCGTGCCGAAGCATCACAAATGGGCCGCGCATTATCTGAATGTCTGGGTGCAGGCCTACAACACCAACAAGGTGAAAAAGGACGAGTTGCCGAAAACTTACGCCGATCTGCTCGATCCGCGCTGGAAGGGGCGGCTCGGCATCGAAGGCAATAACGAGGAATGGTTCTACACCGTGGTCGATGGCATGGGAGAAACCGCCGGCCTGAAATTCTTCCGCGACCTGGTCGCCACCAACGGCCTGTCCGTCAACAACGGCCATTCGCTGCTGAACAATCTGGTGGCGGCGGGCGAAGTGCCGCTGGCGCTGACCGACTATAACTACATGCCGGAACAGGCCAAGCAAAAGGGCGCGCCGATCGACTGGTTCGTGATCGAGCCGGCCATCGCCCGCGCCAACGGCATCGCCGTCGCCGCGCACGCGCCGCACCCGAATGCGGCCACGCTGTTCTACGAATTCATTCTGAGCGACGACATGCAGCGCGCCATGAGCAAGAGCGGCTACGTGCCGACCAGCCGTAACGTAGAATCGCCGCTGAAGAAGATTCCGATCAAACTGATCGATTCCAGCAAAGCGCTCGACAACAGCGAAAAATGGACTTCGGCTTTCAACAAAATCATCAAGGGCGTCAAGTAAAGTAAAGAACGCCTCGGGAACACACCTTTGCAGCATCTATTCCGGCGCGGGATCGGCCGGGTTTTCGGGTTTTACATATAGTCAGGAGAAGAAATGAGCAGCAGACTTAAAGACCGCGTCGCCATCGTTACCGGCGGCGGACATGGCATCGGCAAGGCCTACGCGACGCGGCTGGCGGCCGAAGGCGCGAAAGTGGTGATCGCGGAAATCGACGAGAAGGCGGCGCTGGCGGTGGCCGAGGAATTGCGGGCGGCCGGCCACGAAGCATTGGGCATGGGCACCGACGTGGCCGATCCCGCCAGCCTGGAGAAGATGACGGCGGCAGTGGTGGCCAAATTCGGCCGCATCGACGTGCTGGTCAACAACGCGGCGATTTTCGCCACGGTGCCGATGTCGCGTTCGCCCTTCGACCAGATCACGATCCCGGAATGGGACCGCATGATGAGCGTGAACGTCAAGGGCGCCTGGCTGGCCGCCTGCGCCGTGATTCCGCAGATGCGCAAGCAGGGCTACGGCAAGATCATCAACATCAGTTCCGGCACCGCGCTGAAGGGCTCGCCCAGCCGCATCCATTATGTGACTTCCAAGGCGGCGATCCTGGGCTTCACCAAGACCCTGGCCAATGAAGTCGGCAAGGACAATATCTGCGTCAATTGCGTGGCGCCGGGCAGCACGCTGTCGGAAGAGAATCCGGACGAAGGCATCATCAAGATGCGCAGCGATGCATCGTCGGGACGGGCTCTGAAGCGCGTGCAGAATCCGGACGACCTGACCGGCGCCATCGTCTTCTTCGCCTCGGCCGACAGCGACTTCATCACCGGCCAGACGCTGGTGGTGGATGGCGGTTCTTGCCTGCATTGATTGCCGCATTATTGCCTGCATTGATTCATTCTAATTATTGAGGAGCTTCACATGAGTTTGAGCGACCCGTTTGCATTGGAAGTACTGAAACGCGCGGAGCAGGAAACCGAAGGCTGGAAAATGCTGATCAACAACAAGTTCGTCAGCGCGAAATCCGGCAAGACCATGACATCCGTGAATCCATCGCACGACGAAGTGCTGGCGCAAGTGCCGGCCGCCGACGGCGACGATATCCAGGCTGCCTTTGAGGCCGGCAAGGCCGCCTTCCCGGCCTGGAGCCAGTTGCATTTCGACGACCGCGCCAAGTACTGCCGCGATTTCGCCGTCAAGGTGCGCGGCGTGGCCAAGGAATTGGGCATGCTCGACGCCATCGACAGCGGCAACTCGTTTTTGTCGATGGTCGACGACGCCAAGAAAGGCGCGTCCCTGCACGACTTCTTCTCCGGTCTCGGCATGGAAGTCAAGGGCGAGACCATTCCGACGCCGGGCGGCGGGCTCGATTACACCCGTCCGCAGCCGTTCGGCGTGGTCGGCCGCATCATTCCGTTCAATCATCCGATCTCGTTTGCCGCCGGCAAGATCGCGCCGGCCCTGATCGCGGGCAATACCGTGATCCTGAAGCCGGGCGACCAGACGCCGCTGTCGGCGCTGTGGATGGGCAAGCTGGTGCAGCAATGCTTCCCGCCGGGCGTGGTCAACATTGTCACCGGCGAAGGCGCGGTCTGCGGCAACGCCATCGTGGCGCACAAGGAAATCCGGCGCATTGCCTTCACCGGCAGTGTCGAAACCGGCAAGGCGATCACGCGCGCGGCCGGCATCAAGAACCTGAGCCTGGAACTGGGCGGCAAGAATCCGCTGATCATCTATCCGGATGTGGATATCGAAAAGGTTGCGGCAGCGGCCGTGGCCGGCATGAACTTCACCGTGTCGCAGGGCCAATCCTGCGGTTCGAACTCGCGCGTGTTCGTGCACAGCGCGATCAAGGACAAGTTCGTCGAAGCGGTGCTGGCGCGCGCGGGCAAGATCATCATCGGCCTGCCGGAGCTGGAAGCCACCGGCATGGGTCCCGTGATCAGCAAGCGCCAATACGATCGCGTGATGGGCTATATCGAATCCGGCAAGAACGACGGCGCGCGCGTATTGCGCGGCGGCGGCCATGCCCCGGGCGATCTGCTGAAGAAGGGCGCGTTCGTCGACGTGACCATTTTCGATAATGTGAAGCACGGCATGAAGATCGAGCGCGAAGAGATCTTCGGGCCGGTGATGAGCATCATCACTTGGGACAACGAGGCCAAGATGCTGGAAGAAGTCAACGACAGCGACTACGGCCTGTGCTGCAACATCTGGACCAACGACATCAAGACCGGCCTGCGCATGGCCGATGCGGTGGAAGCGGGCTATGTGTGGATCAACGGCCACGGCGGCAAGCGCTTCAAGGGCGCCCCGTTCGGCGGCTGGAAGGACAGCGGCATCGGCCGCGAACACTCGATCGGCGAGTTGATGAGCTATACGCAGATCAAGAATATCAACGTGTCGTATTGATGTAATGCTGCAGCAAACCGGCCGCAATGCACCGCAGCCGGTTTTTTCTACAAAGAAAATTCGAAGCAAAACCCGGACATCGAACCAATCGGATCCACTAGAGATACCGATGGTTCAAGAGGAGACAAGCTGTGGCAACTGACTTCCGGCGCACGCTGGCCCGCATCACTTTCGCCGCGGCATCGCTCGCGGCATTCGCCTGCAATATCTGCAATGCGCAGGCGCAAACCCTGCAGACGCTGGCCACCGCCACCGATGAAGGCCGGCAGCAGCGCCTGGTCGAAGGCGCGAAGAAGGAAGGCTCGCTGACCTTGTACACCACCACGCCGGCCGAATACGTCAGCCTGCTGACCGAGCCGTTCGAAAAGAAATACGGCATCAAGGTCAATATCTGGCGCGCGCGCTCGGAGCTGATCCTGCAGCGCGTGCTCAACGAAACCCGCGCCAACAAGGCGGTCAGCGACGTGATCGACAGCATCGCGCCGCCGATGGAAGCGCTGCGCCGCGAGAACGTTTTGCAGGAAGTGATTTCGCCCTATCAGAAAGACCTGATTCCAACCGCCGCGCCCAAGCATCATCAATGGGTATCGACGCTGCAGTATGTATTCGCGCAAGCCTACAACACCAACAAAATCAAGAAGGAAGATCTGCCCAGGACCTATCAGGATCTGCTGGATCCGAAATGGAAAGGCAAGCTCGGCATCGAAGGCTCGGATCATGAATGGATGAGTTCGGTCATCGCCGACATGGGCGAGACCGCCGGCGTCAAATTCTTCAAGGACCTGACCGCCGGCAACGGGCTCTCGGTGCGCGCCGGCCATCCGCTGCTGACCAATCTGGTCGCTTCCGGCGAAGTGCCGCTGGCGCTGACCGTGTATCAATACAGCGCGGCGCAGGCCAAGGCCAAGGGCGCGCCGATCGACTGGTTCGTGATCGAACCGGCGGTGACCATCGCCGACGCCATGGCGATCCCGAAGAACGCGCCGCATCCGAACGCCGCGCTGCTGTTCTACGACTATATGATCAGCCCGGAAGCCCAGGCCATCCTGGCCAAGATCGGCTATTACGCGACCAACCGAAAGGTCGAGCCGCCGATCAAGAACATCAAGTTGAAAGTGCTCGATCCGGGCACGCTGCTGGATAACGAGGAAAAGTCGTTCAAGCGTTTCGAATCGATTTTGCAACTGACACATTGAGGATGCCATGAACAGTTCCGCACATGCAACGCAAGCCCAAACCCTGCAGACCCGGCCGCTGTCGCCGGCGCTGGGCGTTGAAATCAAGGGCGTCGATCTGTCGCAGCCGATGGATGACGCAACCTTCGCGGCCCTGCAGCAGCAATGGTACGAGCACTGCGTGCTGTGCCTGCCCGGCCAGCAGCTGGGCGACCTGGATCAGGTGCGCTTTGCCGAACGCTTCGGCGAACTGGCGATGACCTTGCACGAATACGAAGCCGGCAAGGTGCATCCCGCGCTGATGTACGTCACCAACGAGAAGAAGGACGGCAAATTCGTCGGCGCGCTGCCGGATGGCGAGATGTATTTTCATTCCGACATGTGCTATCTGGAACGGCCGTCGATGGCCACCATGCTGTATGCGATGGTGATTCCGAAGCAAGGCGGCAATACGCTGTTCGCCAATATGTACAAGGCCTACGAGGCGCTGCCCGACGCCACCAAGCAACGCCTGGCGGGATTGAAGGCGGTGAACGTCTACGATCCGGGCAACAGCAATTATGCGGCGATGCGCACGCGCATGCAGGCCGCGCCCTCGCCGACCGCGCGCTCTTATGCGCATCCGATCGTCTTCACGCATCCGGTCACCGGGCGCAAGGCGCTGTACATGAACCGCCTGATGACGGAATCGATCGTCGGCATGCCGCGCGAGGAAAGCACGGCGCTGCTGGAGTCGCTGTTCGATCATCAGGAGCAGCCGCAATTCATCTACGAGCATCGCTGGACGCCGGGCGACGTGGTGATCTGGGATAACCGCTGCACGCTGCATGCGCGCACCAATTTCAGCGCCGACGAATTGCGCAAATTGCGCCGGGTCACGGTCAAGGGCGGCAAGCCGAGTTAGCGTTCGACACGCCTTGCACGTCTTGCACGCCTGCACGTCCTGTTTCAAATTCTTTGAACGAACAAGGGGATCGCCGTGATTTTTTCCGCTCGTGTATTTGCCGCCGCCGTTGCATTGATGCTGACATTGACCGCCGCCGCGCCCGCGCCGGCATGGGCGCAATCGAATTATCCCAATCGCGCGATCAAGCTGATCGTCACCTATCCGCCCGGCGGCGGCAACGATTTGATTGCGCGCCTGTTCGCGCAGAAGATGACGGAGTCGATGGGGCAATCGGTGATCGTCGAAAACCGGGTCGGCGCCGGCGGCACCATCGGCACCAGTTTCGTGGCGAAGTCGAATCCGGACGGCTACACCATCGTGCTGGTTTCGCCGCCGTTCGTGATGGCGCCGACGCTGTATCCGAATCTGCCCTACGACACCCTGAAAGACCTGACGCCGGTTTCGGTCATCGGTTCGGTGCCGAACATGCTGGTGGTCAATCCTTCGCTGCCGGTGAAGTCGGTCAAGGAGCTGATTGCCTTTGCCCACGCCAAGCCGTCGGCGGTGAGCGCGGCCACGCTCGGCAGCGCCACCACGCAGCATCTGGCGGCGGCGCTGTTCAATTCGATGTCGAAGAGCGATATTCTGCTGGTGCCGTACAAGGGCAGCGCGCCGGGCATCAACGATCTGCTTGCGGGCCATGTGCAGATGATGTTCAACGCGATGCCGTCGACGCTGCCGTACGTCAAGGCGGGCCAGCTGCGCGCGCTCGGGGTGACCGGCGACAAGCGCTCGTCGATGGCGCCCGATCTGCCGACGATTGCCGAGTCGCTGCCCGGTTATCAGATCGCTACCTGGTACGGCATTCTGGCGCCGGCCGGCACCCCGCCGGCCGTCGTGGCGCGGCTGAACGCGGAGATCGTGAAGATCAGCCAGATGCCGGACATACGGCAGAAGCTGCTGGATATGGGAATGGATATCGAAGCGTCGTCGCCGGCGGCGTTCAGCGCGCTGATCAAATCGGAAATGGCCAAGTGGGCGGAGGTCATGCGGGTGGCGCATGTGACTGCGGATAATTGATTTTTCTTTTTGCGGCATCCTTCGAAGGCTGTGCTGCGAGAGCGGCTATAGGGCTTACCACCCCTCCTCTCGGCTTCAAACGTTCGTCGGGGCGGCAACCCCTATAGCCGCTCTCGCAGCACAGCCAATGAAGGGGCATTTGATTGCGCCCTTCGTATCCTTTCTTATTAATGCACCGGCGGCGTTGTATCGCCAACGGTCACTCGCTTCAATAAGCGGCGCTGGCTGCCGTCGAAGTCTTCGCGCGCGTGGATCGTGCAGCGGTTGTCCCAGACCAGGATGTCGCCCACCTTCCAGTGATGCGCGTAGACGAATTTCTGGTTCTCGACGTGATCGCACAGCTCATCCAGCAGCGCGCGGCTTTCGTCGTCCGGCAATCCCAGGATGCGATCGGTCATCAGACGGCAAATATATAAAGCCTTGCGGCCGGTTTCCGGAATCGTCCGCACCACTGGGTGCACGGCGGTGGGCGCCTCTTCCGATAGTTTCTTGTTTTCGGTATGGGTCTGGCCGTATTCATACGTATTCAGCGCGCTCAGGCCTTCCAGTTTTTTCTTGGTCGCTTCCGGCAAGGTATCGTAGGCCAGGGTCATGTCGGCGAAACAGGTGTCGCCGCCCTTGGTCGGGATTTCGATCGCATGCAGCACGCCGGCCTTGTTCGGCACTTTCTGGTGGATGCGGTCGAAGTGAAATGTCAACTCGCCGTCCGGCAGCGAACCCACCGTTTCGCCGTTTTCGCGGATGTTGGAGATGACCATGATCTCGGGATGCGACGCCAGCACGGATTTCTTGCGCGCATTCTCGATGGTGCCGAAGCATTTGCCGAATTCGATCAATTGCTCTTCCGAAATCTGCGGGCCGTGCACCACCAGAACGTGGTGCTTCAGAAAGGCTTCATGCAGCGCCTGTGCGTCTTCCGGCGTGATGTGGGCGGCATCCAGGCCTTCGATGCTGGCGCCGAGGGCGGCGGCCAGCGGTGTAACGGTGATAGTCAATTTAGTCTCCTGACAATAATCAAAGCCTGCAAAATTAAACCGGATTTCTGATGAATCCTCGATCAATCGAACCTTGTATTCTCCATATGCTCAATTCAGTTTGTTCAGGGCCGTATAAGCCGCGTCGCAGCGTTCGATTTCCGCCCTGCTCGCCAGCGGATCGACGAACTGCAGTTTGGCGCCATTCAGCGACGACGCCAGCTTTTTGGCGGGCGACAGATAATTCATTTTGACCATGATCGGTTGCGCATCGCTGATCATGTATTCGTAGAACAGCAGGGCGGCATTCGGATGCGGCGGGTTGCGCGAGACGCCGATGCCGTTGGAACGCGCGATCACGGGATTGAGCGCAAACCAGTCCACCGGCGCCCCTTTGGCCTTGGCCTGGTCGATCATGTAGCTATAGGCCGTCAGGCCGATCGGCACTTCGCCCGACACCACCATGTTCGCCAGCAGGGAGTGCCCGGTGCGCACCGACCAGCGGTTGCGGGTGACGATGTCGCGGAACAGCTTGGTGCCTTTTTCCTGTCCCAGCGCCCTTACTTGGCCGCAATACCAGTCGCTGTCGGTCGCTTCCACGCCCAGCAAACCCTTGAATCTGGGATCCGCCAGATCCTCATAGGACTTCGGCAGATTCTCTTTCTTGACCGCATTGGTGTTGTAGGCCTGCACCCAGGCGGTCAGGAATTGCGGCGCCCAGCCGTGATGGGCCGGCATCGCATCGTCGATCAACTCCTTTTGCAGGCTGGAATTGACTTCCTGCAGCAGCTTTTCCTGATACAGGGCTTCCAGTTCCGGCGAGGAGATATCGACCGCATCGAAATCCCAGCGATTGGCGCGCTTTTCGGCGACCAGGCGCTGCAGGATCTTGTCGGTCGACGCGCGCCAGATGACGATTTTTACGCCGTAGCGCCTGGTGAAATCCTCGGTCAGCTGGGCCATGTCCTTTTCGGGGATGGAGGTATAGAAAGTCAGCGTGCCTTCCTTTTTTGCCGCTTCCGCCAAAGCCTGATGGCGGGCCGGCGCGTCGCGCAGGGCCAGATCGGCAAAGGCCGTTTGCGCCACGGCGGCTTGCATGACTGCTCCCAGAAGCACAGCGCCCAGGACGCAGCCGCCCCCGCGCAGGAAATCGCCAGCGTTCATTCTGTCTCCTCTTATTACTTTAATAAGAACATTATTTTTTTATGCTTTATTTAAACACGTATCTAAGTGTTTATGGGACAGCATTCCAATATATAGAACTTAAAATCGGGCGGGGGCGTGTTGTGCGCTCAGGCGGGCGGGGTGTTGTGCGAAGTGAGGTAAAGGAGGAGGCGGCCCAAGGCCGACGGGGGACACGAACGCAGTACAACGCCCCGTTCGCCTGAGCGCACTATGCGCCCTCTCCGTAGAATATTGTCGTACAACGTGTTGACAAGCCCCGATTGCTTAATTAGGCTAAGTAAGAGACTGTTATACTCGGTTGAAAAATGTCATGGCGGCTTCCTTACATTCGCTCTATATTTTGATGTTTTGCCCTTTCAGGCGCGAATTCCAGTCAATTTGAGTGTAAATTCCAGTAAGACATAAAAAACGCAGCACAAATTTCGAGGCTAAATGAACGAATCTGAATTCAAGGAAGACCGGGTTTCCGAGCCGCGATCCGCGTCGGCGCCGGCTTCCATATCGATGCCGATGCTCTACGACCAGGCGCCCGAGTTCTCGGCCCGCACCACTTCGGGCGAAATCAGCTTGTCGTCCTACCGCGGCAAATGGCTGGTCCTGTTTTCGCATCCGGCCGACTTCACGCCGGTCTGCACCAGCGAAATCATCGGATTCGCCACTTATACCGAGCGCTTCCATGAACGCAATTGCGAATTGCTGGGCCTGTCGCTGGATAGCCTGTATTCCCATCTGGCATGGATGCGCAGCATTTCGGATGAATTCAAAGTGGATATCCAGTTTCCGCTGATCGAAGATCCCTCGATGTCGATTGCGCGCGCCTACGGCATGATCCGCTCCAACGCCACCAGCTCGGCGACGGTGCGCGGCGTGTTCCTGATCGATCCGTTCGGCGTGATCCGCTCGATCAGTTTTTACCCGACCAACGTCGGACGCAATGTCGAGGAAATCTACCGCCTGCTGGTGGCGATCCAGACCACCGATGACCAGCAGCTGCTGGCGCCGGAAGGCTGGAAACCGGGCGAGGAATTGCTGATGCCGCCGCCGACCACCTCCGGCAATGCCAGCGCGAATGCAAGCGCCGCCAATGCGCGCACCTGGTATTTTCGGACCAAACAGCAGTAAAGAGAAATAAACAGCATTACTCATACAGGCATCCGGAAAACATTCATGCGTAAAGTTAAATCGACCTTGTTCCAAAATCTGGAATCAGTAGCCGTGGTGCTGCGGGCGCTCTCCAATTCGAGCCGTCTGCGCATCACCCTGGCATTGCTGCATGCCGAATTGTCGGTTGCCACGCTGGAAGAATCCCTGGAGATCAAGCAGCCGAATCTGTCGCAGCAGCTGGCGGAATTGCGCAAGGCCGGCATTCTGGAAGCCCGCCGCAGCGCGAAGTCGGTGTTTTACAGCATTGCCGATCAAAACGTGCGCGATGTGATCGCGCTGATCGCGGCCAGCATGGACAATCTGGGCGGGGTGACGCTGTCGCAGCCGGCCATCGAGGCAACGGCCGCGGCCGTCGCGGCCGCCGCCGCTGCAAGGCCGGCGCTCGACAAACCGGCGGCCAGGATGCCGGCCCGTCCGGCGGCCGCGCGCACCATATCGGCAGCGGCTGCGGCTGCCGACACGGAAGAGCAGGACAAGGCGCCGGCCGGCGCGCCGATCGCCAGGCCGTGGCAAGGCGAAGAAGCCCAGTTCGCCAAGGTCTGGCCGATGGCGCATCGCTGATGCCGCCGTGCTACCGCGCCACCGTTCTTCACCATCGCTAGAAATTTAAGGAACATCTTTTGGATCTCGAACTGCAAGGGAAAGCCGCGCTCGTCACCGGCGGAAATCGCGGCATCGGCGCCGCCATCGCCGCGGAACTGGCGCGCGAAGGCGTGGATCTGTGCCTGGTGGCGCGCGACAAGGATGCCCTGGCAAGCAAGGCCGCCGAGTTGGCCGCCGAATTCAAGGTGCGCATTATTACCGTCGCGGCGGATCTGCGGCTGGCCGATGCTGCCGATGCGGCAATTGCGGAGGCGGTGAAGGCCTTCGGCAAACTGGATATTCTCGTCAACAACGCCGGCGCGACCGCGCGCGGCGATTTCTTCGCATTGTCCGAACAGGATTGGGACGACGGCTTCGGGCTGAAATTCCGCGCCTGCGTGCGCATGACGCGCAGCGCCTGGCCGCATCTGCGCGACGCAGGCGGATCGGCGATCAATGTCATCGGCGTCGGCGGCTGGACCGCCGAGAGCGAATTCACCATCGGCGGCTCGGTCAACGCGGCGCTGCTGCATTTCACCAAGGCGATGGCGCAGATCGGGCAGCAAGACGGCGTGCGGGTCAATGCGATCAATCCGGGCCGCATCGCCACCGAACGGCTGACCAGGAACATCAACCGCATCGCCGGCATGCGCGATATCCCGGTCGGGGAAGCGGCCGGCGAGCTGCTGCAGGCTTGCCATATCAAGCGCTTCGGCGAGCCGCGTGAAATCGGGCAGGTTGCAGCTTTTCTGGCGTCGGGGCGCGCTTCGTTCATGCAGGGGTCGCTGGTCGACGTTGACGGCGGCGAGAAACATTCGATGTGATTTCCCTTCCGCTGTATGCGGTGCCGCCGGGCGAGGCGAGATGGGGCGTTGTACTCCGTTCGTGTCCTCCGGCGGGCTGCGCCCGCCTCCCCCTTTACCTCACTGCGCACAACACCCCATCTCGCCTCGCCCGGCTACGTCTTCGCTGCATCATGCATTCTCTCCGGTCCAATGCTTGGCTTGTTGTCCGCACTTGGCGCCGCATACGCTGAATTCCGCCTTGGAGTAACATCTTTATTTCGCTAATTGTCATGCCGACATATAAGCAAATCACTGAACAAGCTAGAATCCCACCTACTTAGTTATTGACTTACAGATATTCATAAAGTACATTTATTGTTCGCTAGCGACAATAAGTGTTTTGCAAATATTCCGAGACGAGAAAGAAAAATGAGCGAATCTCCTGCGCAATCCGAAGGTCGGCGCTGGCCCGGCAAAGACATTTCCGCAGTGCCGTTATGGATATATAGCGATCCCGATATCTATCAGCAGGAACAGGCCAAGGTATTCGGCGGCGCGAACTGGAACTACGTCGCATTGAGCGCCGAAATTCCGAACGCCGGCGACTATGTCCGCTCCAACGTCGGCGACAAGTCGGTGGTGGTCACGCGCGGCGCGGACGGCGCCGCCAGCGTGTTCGTCAACCGCTGCGCCCATCGCGCCGCGGCCTTCGTCAAGAACGACCACGGCAACGCCAACAGCTTCATGTGCCCCTATCATCAGTGGACCTACAACCTGAAGGGCGACCTGACCGCAGTGCCGTTCCGGCGCGGCTACAAGGGACAGGGCGGCATGGGCGCGGACTTCAAGCTGGAAGAGCACGGCGCGCAGCAACTGAAAGTGCATGAGCGCCACGGCGTGATTTTCGCCGCCTTCGATCAAGACGTGGAACCGTTCGAAGATTACCTCGGCCCCAACATGCTGGGCTATTTCGATCGCGTATTCGACGGCCGCAAGCTGGAAGTGCTGGGCTACATGCGCCAGCGCATCGATTCCAACTGGAAGCTGATGTTCGAGAACCTGAAGGACCCGTATCACGCCAGCGTGCTGCATGTGTTCCTGATCACCTTCGGCCTGTTCCGCCTCGACCAGGAATCCGCGGTCGAAATGGACGCCACCGGCCGCCACGGCGCGCTGATCAGCCGCAGGGGCGCGCAGGCGCTGAACAACGCCACCCAGCAGATGACCAATTTCAAGAGCGACTTCAAGCTGAAGGATCCGCGCCTGATCGATGTCCAGCGCGAGTTCCCGGGCGACGTCACCGTGGTCATGCAGACCATTTGGCCCAATGTGATCGTGCAGCAGCAGTCGAACACGCTGGCGATGCGCCATATCGTGCCGCGCGGTCCGGGCGCATTCGACCTGAACTGGACTTTCTTCGGCTATGCCGACGACACCCCGGAGCTGCGCGAACGGCGCATCCGCCAGGCCAATCTGATGGGACCGGCCGGCCTGGTTTCGGTCGACGACAGCGAAATCCTGTCGATGTCGCAGCAAGGCATTACGCCCTATCCGGAGGTCGACGCCTGCGTCGAAATGGGCGGCAAGGGCACCGAAGACACCCCGCACATGATCACCGAAGCCGGCATCCGCGGCTTTTACAATCACTACATCAAGGTGATGGGCTTATGAGCATTCCAACCGAACTGCGTTTCGAAATCGACGATCTGTACACCGCTTACGCCCACACGCTGGACGAGGCGAAATACCAGGAATGGCCGGAATATTTCATGGACGACGCCCTGTATCGCATCGTCCCGCGCGAGAATCATGTGCGCGGCCTGCCGATCGCCACCATGCATTGCGAAAGCAAGGGCATGATCCAGGACCGCGCCTATGCGGTGGAAGAACTCAATATGGTGCAGCCGCGCGTGCTGCGCCATTTCATTTCAGGCCTCAGGATCGAAAGCGCGGAAGGCGGGCGCATCAAGAGCGGCGCCAATTTCCTGGTGGTGCAGACCCTGTTCGAACGCATGACCGAAATTGTGATGGCAGGCCGTTATGTCGATGAAATCGTCCGCAAGGATGGCCGGCTGCTGTTCCAGAGCCGCCTCTGCGTCTACGACTCGTCGCTGATTCCGACCTCCCTGGTGGCGCCGGTTTAGGATAGCTCCGCGGCGCCCCTCATCGTGACGCGCCCGTTTCTTTCCTTTTTTTATAAAGACGTATTTGTATTGAATATCCCCTGCCGCGGGGGGCCGCATTCCCTTATCTTGAAAGCCCAGACTCATGAAAATACCAGGATTAGCCGTACCGCCGCTGACGCCGTTCAACAGCGATCTGAAGGTCGACGAAGCGCTGCTGAAAGGTGAAATCGATTATGTGATCGACAGCTGCAATGCGGCCGTGGTGGTCGCCGCCGGCGTCGAAGCGCAGGAGTACCACTTCCTGACCATGGACGAGCGCAAGAACCTGATCAGCAAGACCATCGAATTCGTCGGCAAGCGCCGGCCGGTGGCAGTCGGCATTTCGCATCCGTCGTACCGCACCGCCATCGAACTGGCCCATTTCGCCGAAAAGCAGGGCGCCGACATGATCCAGCTGCTGGCGCCGCTGCGCCCGTTCGGCGGCGAACCGACGCGCGCCGAACTGGTGTCGTACTTCGAAATGGTGTCGCGCGAATCGTCGCTGCCGATGATGCTGTACCTGAACCCGGGGCCGGGCGCGAACGTCGACGTCAACACCACGATCGAACTGGCGGCGCTGGACAAGGTCAAATACGTCAAGGAAAGCTCGCGCGACCTGTCGCGGGTCGGCCTGCTGATCGAACGCATCGACCAGGGCGGCCTGGCGGCCTACCTGACCACCATCCAGATGCTGTTGATCACGCTGGAACTGGGCGGTTCGGGCGCGGCCATTCCGCCGCCCGCGGCTGAACTCGGCGCCAGGATCCTGGAAGCGTTCCAGGCCGGCGACCGTGCCGAAGCGGTACGTCTGCAGCGCCAGTTTTCGTACTTCCCGTCGAAGTGGATGCATCGCGGCCTGACGCCGACAATGAAGGCTACAATGAAAATCCTGGGCCGTTCCATCGGCGAGCCGTATCCGCCTTTCAATACTTTTACCGAAGAAGAAATCGGCGCACTCACGACTTACATTCAATCGACCGACCTCACACCAAAAGGAAAATAATATGCTTACAGTCAACAGATTATCTTCGGCGGAAGCACGCATCCTGATCGAAGGCGCCGCCGCCAAGGCCGCCGAACAAAACACGCCGCAATGCGTTGCCGTGACCGACGAATCGGGCCACCTGATCGATTTCACGCGCATGGACGGCGGCAAGGTCAGCAGCATTTCGATCGCCATCGACAAGGCCTTCACTTCGGCCGTGGCGCGCAAGGGCACGCACGTCTATAACGAATTGTGCCAATCCGGCAAGCCGACTTTCGGCATCCACGTCACCAACGGCGGACACTTCAGCATCATCGGCGGCGGCCTGCCGGTCACCGTGAAAGGCGAGATCGTCGGCGGCATCGGCGTCAGCTCCGGCACGGCCGCACAGGATCAGCAGGTAGCGGAAGCCGCACTGGAACATTTCTACGCGAAGACCGGCTATACGGCCTGATCCCATAAAAATAATCGCTACGCGGAGAGACAATGAATGAACTGATAGCAAGCAAAAAAGGCGAAGTCGGCTACCTGCGCTTCAACATGCCGGAAACCGGCAACAAGATCGCGCACGCGCTGATCGCCAGGATCACCGAGGAACTGCTGGCGCTGGGCAATGACACCGCCATCAAGGCCATCGTCATTTCCAGCGAAGGCGATCACTTCTGCCAGGGCCGCGACGCCGGCAAGAAAGACCCGTCGGCGCCGGCGCCCACTGCGGTCGACCTGCGCAACAACATGATGAAGCCGATCATCGGCATGTACCAGGCGCTGCGCGATATCCAGATACCGATCGTCGCCGTGGTGCAGGGCGAAGCGCATGGCTTCGGCGCGGCGCTGGCCGGTTCCTGCGACATCACCATCGCTGCCGACGACGCCAAATTTTCGTTTCCGGAACTGAAAGCGAACATGCCGCCGACGCTGGCCATGGCGGCCGTCCTCGACCGCGTGCCGCTGAAGACGCTGGGCTGGCTGGTCTATACCAGCAACGTGATCAATGCGCATGAAGCCCAACGCGCCGGACTGGTCAGCACCGTGGCCCCGCGCGCCGATCTGCAGCGCACCGCCGATGAAGTGATCGCAACGCTGGTGTCGAAAGAGCGTGAAGCGCTGATCGGCGTCAAGCAATTCCTGGGCACGACGCAAAACGCCGGCTTCAATGAAGCAGCGGCGCTGGGCACCAGTTTGCTGGCGGGGATTCTGGCCTCGGCCGGCAAGTAATCGGATTGCGATAGAGCCGATACGTTTTACCGCATCCCGTGACCGGCCTGTGCCGGCGCGGGATCGTTGCTTTCCGCAGTACATTTGAAATACTTCTGAACAAGCAGTCTTCCGATAGGAATCCGCTCATGCTGTCACTCAAAGACTCTTCCCTGTTCATCGAAAAAGCCTATATCGACGGCCGCTGGTGCGGCGCGGACGACGGCCGCACCCTGGCCGTCACCGATCCGGCCACCGGCAAGCAGCTCGGCATAGTGCCCCTGATGGGCGCGGCCGAAACCCGGCGCGCGATCGAAGCGGCGCGCACGGCGGGCCAGAGCTGGCGCCAGAAGACCGCCAAGGCGCGCGGCGCCATCCTGCGCAAATGGTACGAACTGATGCTGGCCAATATCGATGACCTGGCCGCCATCATGACCGCCGAACAAGGCAAGCCGCTGAACGAATCGCGCGGCGAAATCGAGTATGCGGCATCGTTCATCGAATGGTTTTCCGAAGAAGGCAAGCGCGCCTATGGCGATACGATTCCGTCGCCGGCGGCCGCCAACCGCATCGTCGTGACCAGGGAAGCGATCGGCGTCTGCGCCGCCATCACGCCGTGGAATTTTCCGGCCGCGATGATCACGCGCAAGGTCGCGCCGGCGCTGGCCGCAGGCTGCAGCATGGTGCTCAAACCCGCCGAAGCGACGCCCTTCTCGGCGCTGGCGCTGGCGGTGCTGGCCGAACAGGCCGGCGTGCCGGCCGGCATCTTCAGCGTGGTCACCGGTTCGCCGGCCGATATCGGCGGCGAGATGACCTCGAATCCGATTGTGCGCAAGCTGAGCTTCACCGGCTCCACCGAAATCGGCCGCCTGCTGATGCGGCAATCGGCGTCGACCATCAAAAAACTGTCGCTGGAACTGGGCGGCAATGCGCCGTTCATCGTGTTCGACGATGCCGATCTCGATGCCGCCGTGGAAGGCGCGATGGCCTCGAAGTACCGCAACGGCGGCCAGACCTGCGTTTGCGCCAATCGCCTGTATGTCCAGTCCGGCATCTACGATGCTTTCGCCCAGAAACTGGCCAAGGCGGTCGAAAAGATCATGGTCGGCAACGGCCTGGAGGCCGGCGTCACGCAAGGCCCGCTGATCAACGCGGAGGCCATCGCCAAGGTCGAGGAACATATTGCCGACGCCATCTCCAAGGGCGCGCGGGTATTGACCGGCGGCGCGCGCCATGCGCTCGGCGGCAATTTCTTCCAGCCGACCGTGCTGACCGAAGTCACCTCCGGCATGCGCGTGGCGCGCGAAGAAACCTTCGGTCCGATGGCGCCGCTGTTCCGCTTCAACACGGAAGAAGAAGTGCTGGCCATGGCCAACGATACCGAATTCGGCCTCGCCAGCTATTTGTATTCGCGCGATATCGGCCGCGTCTGGCGCATCGCCGAAGGCCTGGAAAGCGGCATGGTCGGCGTCAATACCGGCCTGATTTCAAACGAAGTGGCGCCGTTCGGCGGCGTCAAGCAATCGGGGCTGGGGCGCGAGGGATCGCACTACGGCCTCGATGATTACCTGACGATCAAGTACATCTGCCTGGGCGGCATGCGCCCGGTGGATGCATAGGGCGCGCAACAAGCATCGGAAAGTATCGAGCGCCGGCAGTCCGGTCGTCATCCATCGAAGGAGATAAACATGGCATGGTGCGATTCGCAAACGTGGTTGATGAATGCGTTGAAACAGGATTGGTACCGGCGCCTGCTGGACGCGACTTCGATGGAGCCGGTAGCCAAGGGCGACCGCCTCAAGATTCTGCGGCCGAACGCCATGCCGTGGGAATTGTCGCGCCAGGGCATCCTGAAGCATCTGTTCAACGAAAAGCTGAGCAGGCACATGGAACCGGTGGACGCCTACATGCTGATGATTCCGCCCGGCAGCCGTTCCGGCAAGCATCGCCATCTGGGCGACGAAAGCCTGTACGTGGCCGAAGGCGACGGCTACGTGCTGTACCAGGACTGCGACGTGGAGATCACCGACGCCTACCGCTGGAAGCAGCAGGACGAAGTCAAGCGCCACGACTGGAAGACCGGCGACGTCTTCTACATTCCCCCCAATACCGTGCATCAGTTTTTCAATAGCGATTCCGAACGGCCGGCGCGCCTGATTTCGGCCACCAGCTGCATCTATCAGAAACTCGGGCTGAACGATATCCAGCAACTGGAAGACGCGCCGGAATACCGGCCGGGGGTGGCATTGAACAACGACAACGTGGTGCATTACATGCGGGCCAAGCAGAGGAAACCGGTAAACTGAGCACGGCCGAAACATCAAATAATAATCACGCACAGGAGATGACATGCGCGTTCTCAGCAACGAGGATATCGACCGCTTGTTGACCATGCCGGAATGCATGGCCACGCTGGAACAGATGTATCTGGACTACGCCAACGGCCAGGCGCTGATGGTGCCGCGGCTCGACAATATTTCGCCGGCGAGCGAAGACGACGCCTATTACGGCTTCAAGCAGATGGGCGGCGCATGGCCGCGCAAGAAGGTGCAGGCGCTGCGCATCAATTCGGACATCATTTCGCATCCCGTCATCGCCGGCAAACAGCGCCGCGTCAAGGACCCGCGCGCCGACGGCCGCTGGGTCGGCCTGGTGTTCATGTTCAGCAGCGAGACCGGCGCCCTGCTCGGCATTTTCCCGGACGGCGCAATGCAGCGCATGCGGGTCGGCGCGGCCAGCGGCATCGCGTTCAAATATCTCGCGCCCAAGGACGCCAGGACGCTGGCCATCATCGGCAGCGGCTGGCAGGCCGGCGGCCAGCTGATGGCGGCGATGGCCTTGCGGCCGTTCAGCGAAGTGCGCATCTTCAGCCCGCGCGCCGAGCGCCGCGCCGCCTTTGCCGCCGAAGCCAAGCGGCTGCATCCCGGCATCCGGATCCTCGATATCGACAACGCCGAAGAAGCCGTGCGCGGCGCCGACGTGGCGATGGCCGCCACCTCATCCATGCAGCGCGTGCTGGAGCCGTCCTGGCTGAAGCCGGGCATGCATCTGAGCTGCATCAAGACGCTGGAAGTCGACCAGGAAATACTCGACGTCTGCGACCGCGTGGTGGTGCACGTGAGCAAGGAAGCCAAGCTGGCCGACAACATCATGGCCGGCACAAAAAATGTTAACGAGCTCGACGAAAAAGGCTGGTGGAAGGCGCCGGGCAGCAAGTTCGATACTTACCCGGAATTGGCGCAGCTGGTGGCCGGCAAGGCGCCGGGCCGCAAGAATCCCGAGGAAATCACCTGCTTCCTGAACAACGTCGGCATCGGCCTGCAGTTCGCTGCGGCCGGCGCGCTGGTGCTGGAAAAGGCGCGCAGCATGGAGATCGGGCATGAGCTGCCGGATGACTGGTTTTCGGAGGATGTGCATCCGTAATCGCCGGAGAACGGCACAAAAAAACGGCACAAAAAAATCCCCGCCATGCTTCTGCACGGCAGGGATTTTTTACTTCAGGCCCGGCCTGGCCTGCTTACTCTTTATAGTTGCTCACCGGCGTATTCGGCGTCGCGCCCTTGACGCGGCCTTCGGCATAGCCGGCGTCGCGCTGCATCCATTCGCCGCGGGTCGCCTGCATGGCATTGGCGTCCCACTTCTCGGTCCAGTCGCCCAGCGAATAACCGAACCATGGCGATTCCGGCGTCAGCTTCGGCAGGCCCAGCTTCTCCCACAATACCTTGGCGTTTTCCATGAATTCGCGTTTCGGCAAGGCCAGCGGCGGCATCGGGAATTTCATGGTGGCGTCGATCAGCATGGCGGAATCGATATCCGGCGTGAATTCGCTGCGCGGACCGTGGCCCGGCTCGCGGTAGCGCACGATCTGCGTGTCCTGCGCCGGATCGCAGCGGTACGACATGGCCCACAGCACCGCATCGACATTGCCCGGATCGATGTCTTCGTCGATGGCGATCACGAACTTGCCGATCGCCGCCTGCAGCGTCATCGAACCGTGCAGCGCGCGCCAGATCTCGGTCTTGGTCGAACCGGCGGCGAATTGCAGGAACACCACCTTGCGCAGATTGGTCAGCGCTTCATGCAGCACCACCTTCTTGATGCCCTTGATCGCCAGCGTATCGCGCAGATGCGCCAGATACAGCGGCTCATAGGCCAGCTTCTTGATGACGCTGGATTCGCTCGGCGTGACTTGTGAAATGATCGACGTGATGATGGCCTGTTTGCGGCGCGTGATCGCGGTAACCTTGATGGCCATGTTGTAGTCTTCCAGCGCGACATAGCCGTGCGATTCGCCGAACGGGCCTTCCGGCTCCAGGAAGTCGGTTTCGACATAGCCTTCGATGACGACTTCGGCTTCGGCCGGAATGATCAGATCGACGCTATGCGCGCGAATGGCCTTGATCGGCCGGCCGGCCAGCGCGCCGGCCACGCCCAATTCGTCAACGCCCAGGCGCAGCTTCTGCGGGCCCTGGAAATTCACCAGCGGCGGACAGCCGACCACGATCGCGACCGGCATCCGTTCGCCGCGCGCCTTGTACTTCTTCCAGTGTTCGAGGCCGCCGGCGCGCAGGTTCGCCAGCATCATCATGCCGAGCCGGTCGGGCGACTTCAGATGGCCGCGATAGGTGCCCATGTTCTGCACGCCGGTTTCCGGATCGCGCGTGACCACGCAGGCCGCGGTAAAGAACGGCGCGGCGTCAAAGCCGGGCGTGGAGATCGGCACCGGCAGCGATTCCAGGCCGTTGCCCGGCCCTTCCAGCGCGGCGCCTTCGATGATGATTTCCTGGCATGGCGCCGAGGCCACCATTTCGGGCGGGATCGGATTGGCGATCGCGCGCTCCCAGGCCGGTCCGATGTCTTCCACGGTCGGCACGTTCATGCCGATGCGGTAGATTTCCGGATTGGTCGCCAGCACGCCGACGGCGACCGAAATATCGTATTTGCGGCCGGCGCTGTCGACCACGTTGGTGAACAGGAAAGCCTTGCGGTCTTTTTCAGGAATGCCGCCGCGGAACTGCCAGCGCACCAGCGGATGCAGCTCGGTATCCTTGTTCACCGGCTCGGTGATGCGATGCAGCAGGCCTGCCTTGTCGAGACGTTCTATATGCTCGTGCAGATCCGCATACGAGGCGCTGGTATTGACTTCAGCCGGTTTGTTCATTTCGACTACTCCTTGGTATTAATGATAGTTAAGCATACGCCAGGCCAGGCATGCAGCGTGCAGCAGGCGCCGCGGCTACACGCCGGCCGAAAACAACAGCGATTTTATGACCACCGGAATCACATTGGCCGGCAGGATCAATTCGCCCAGATCGACATAATCGTAGGCGCGCAGTTCGATGCCGTCCACCACGATGATTTTTTCCTGCACGCCCAGCTCGTCCTTCATGATGTGCGCCAGCGACTGCGCGACGTCGCCGTCGACGATCAGGATCAGCGCGCCGCGTTTGACGGGCTGCTCCCGGAACGCCTGCACCAGCCCTTCGGCCAGATTGCGCAAGCGCCAGTAGATCGGTTCGCCGCGCCACTTCAATGCAATCGCCACCGGCTGCTCCGCGCCGCCTTCGGCCAGCAGCAGCGTCGGCGCGATGCGGGCGGCAATCCCGGCCACGTCGATGGTCTGGTCGAGGTCCAGCGCCGGCGACAGCACCGGCACGTTATGCATCGGCAGCATGCTGCTGTCGGACAGGAAAATGGTCTTGCCGCTGACCTGCACCGTGAACTGCGAGGCGCCGATCACGGTGGCGCGTATGCCCTGCCCCGGATCGGCGATCGGGAGTTCGATGGCCTTGTTCCTGAAGGCTTCGACGATCCCTTCGGCGACGAACTTGCCGATGTCGCCGTACAGCCGCGCTTCGCGCCCGTAGATATATTCGGAGACGCCGCCGGAAAACGTCACGACGTCGATCTTCCCGGCCTTCGGCAGCCTGGCCGTGAGGAACAGCGGCTCGGCTTCGGCCGGCACCGGCTGCTGCCGGATCAGCGCGGCCACGGCCTGCACCAGCGAAGCAATGATGTCTTGCACGTGGTCCGGATCCGGCACGCAGCCCATTGCCATTTTCAGGCCGCGCGCCGCCGCAATCGTCCGCACGGCGTCGTCGATGCGGATCAGCTTGCCGTCGGCATCCTGCACCATCAGGCGTCCGCCGACCGCGATTGCGCAAGTGCCGAGGATCTCGCCGTTCCCGATCAGCGCCAGCTTGGTGGTGCCGCCGCCGATATCGACGTGCAGCACCGTTTTCTTCTGCGCCAGCGACAGCGCCACGGCGCCGGAACCGTTGGCCGCCAGCGTGCATTCCAGATGATGCCCGGCCGAGGCGCAGACGAACTTGCCCGAATCGTGGGCGAACAGTTGCGCGATAGCCTCGGCGTTGGTTTTCTTGATCGCCTCGCCGGTCAGGATCACGGCGCCGGAATCGATCTGCGCAGGCGACAGACCGGCCGCCTTGTAGGCCTCGCCGATAAAGGCTTTCAGGGCATCCGCATCGATGCTGTTGTCGGGCTTGAAGGGCGTGATGACGATCGGCGAGCGCCACAGGATTTCGCGATTGACGATGATGAACTGGCTCGACAGCGAATTCGCCTTGCGCCGCAGGTGCACCTTGGCGAACATCAGGTGCGAGGTCGAACTGCCGATATCGATGCCGACCGTGGTCAGTATCACGTTGTCCATCTTGCGGATGTATTCGATCATCGCGCCGTTCGAGGCCATCGAATATTCGTGGGAATGATCCTCGTCGTCGCCGTGCATTTTCAGGGGCGAGGCAAACAGGGCGGCATATTGCCGCCCGCCGGTGCTGATAGCTGGATTCATCTCGATTGCATTCTGATTAACCTTGCGCTTACTTCGCCTTGGTAATGATGCGTTCATAGTCCTTGGTCCACGCCGCGCCCTCATCCATGCTGCGGGCGGGATCGATGTAGACCAGGGGCATGGCGCCGGCATGGCCCTTGATTTTCCTGTTGGTCGGATACTGTTCGCGGTCCGCGTACATCTGCTGGCCGTCGGTCAGCATGAAGTCATAGAACAGCAGCGCGGCATAAGGATGCTGCACCTTCTTCGGCATCGCGATGCCGCGGATCTGCGCAATCTGCGGCTGTATCACGAACCAGTCGATCGGCGCGCCCTTCTTCTTGAGCTGCTCCGGCTTGTAGCCGTACAGCGTCAGGCCCATCGGCACATCGCCGGAGACGATCAGATTGGCCAGCAGCGAATGCCCCTTGCGTACTGAAATGCCATTTTTGGCGACGATGTCCTGGAACAGCTTGTGGGTTTTATCCTTGCCCAGTTTTTCCGAGGTCATCGCGAACCAGTCCTGATCGTCGGCTTCCACGGTCAACATGCCCTTCCACTTCGGATCGAGCAGGTCGTTATAGGTTTTCGGCAGATCGGCCTTCTTGATCTTGTTGGTGTTGTAGGCCTGGACGAAGACGTCGACGGTGGTCGCAACCCAATCCCTGGAGCCCGGGAAGGCTTCCGGAATCAGATCTTTCTCCAGCGGCGATTTGACCGGCTGCAACAGTTTTTCGCGCGACAACGCTTCCATGCCGGGGCCGTTGTTGTCGATCATGTCGGCATCGAAACGGCTGCCCAGCGCTTCCGTGATCAGCCGGTTGGAGACGGTTTCGGAACTCGAACGCCACAGCACCACCTTGATGCCGTATTTCTTCGTAAAGGCGGCGGCCATGACCGGGATATCTTCGATGTTGACGTGATACAGCGTCAGCGTGCCTTCTTTTTTCGCTTCGGCTTCGATGGTCTGCTGGCGGGTTGCGGCCGGCATCGCGTTGACTTGGCTGATGATGGTTTCGCTGGCCACCGGCGCCGCTGCTGCCGCTTGCGGCCCCATGCCCATCAGGGCCGCGCTCATTGCCGACAGGATCAGGCATGCCCTCAAGAATCCTTGTTTCATCTCCGTTCCTTTCATGTTTTGGCACACATTAATTAAGTTAAATACTTAAGTCAATAAGTTTCAATGCTGCACGCCGTCAAGCGGCGCGCAAGCGGGCCGGGCTGCCAATGGCGAGTGACGGGAATCGCGGATTCTATCCTGATATTGCCGACCCGATATGCATAGCGGCAATTATGCTTGCAAGCGTTAATTGCCCCCCCTATAATCGCCGAAAATGCTTTAGTACTTAATATAGATAACTAACAATGTATGAGGACACCGCGATGACGAACGCCGAGACTACAGCTGAAACCGCAGCCGAACCCGCAGCCGAAACGCCAAAAGTAGGCATCGATACTTATCTGGAGTGGGTCAAGAAGGAAAACATTCCGGTCATCGACGCCATCGCGGTGGATCTGTTCAGTGTCGAGACCAAGCCCTGGGCGCGCACCGACGTCAACGGCGCGGCGGTCCATCTGGCCGGCCGCGGCGACTTCGTATCGATGTTCCTGTTCGATATTGCGCCTGGCCGCGCCACGTCGCCGCAGCGCCATCTGTACGAAGAAGTCATCTTCGCGCTGGCCGGCCGCGGCAATACCGTGATCGAATTCGAAGACGGCCGCAAGCATTCCTTCGAATGGGGCCCGAAGAGCATCTTTGCGATTCCGCTCAACGCCAAGTACCGCATCTTCAACGGCAGCGGCGCCGAAAGCGCGCGCCTGGTATCGACCACCAGCCTGCCGATCATGATGAATCTGTTGCGTAACGAAGACTTCATTTTCAAGAACGACTGGACCTTCGACGAGCGCACCGGCAAGGAAAAATATTTCACCGGCGACGGCGATTTCGTGCCGGGCCGTCCGGGCACCTTCATGTGGGAAACCAACTTCATCGCCGACAGCGGCGCGATCGAGCTGAAGAACTGGGGCGAGCGCGGCGGCGGCGGCACCACATTGAAATTCGCGCTGGCCGACGGCACCATGAATGCGCACATCTCCGAAATGCCGGTCGGCACCTACAAGAAGGCACACCGCCATCCGGCCGACTTCCATGTGCTCACCATCGACGGCCAGGGCTATTCCCTGCTGTGGTACGAAGGCGATACCGATTATCAGCGCGTCGACTGGAAGTACGGCACCGTGCTGGCGCCGCTGGACGACATGTTCCATCAGCATTTCAACGGCAGCGCGAAGCCGGCGCGCTACTTCGCCACGGCGCTGGGCAGCTTCCGCTTCCCGTTCACCGAAGGCAAGCGCAAGGCGCTGTTCGGCAATCTGTTCAAGAGCGTCAAGGAAGGCGGCGACCAGATCGAATACGAAGACCAGGCGCCGCACGTGCACCAGATGTTCGTCGATGAAATGAAGAAGAACGGCATCGAACTGAAGATGAAGGAATTCGGCGGCAAATAAGAAAGAAAAAGGGGAAGGAAAGCGAAGGGGAAATCGCCATGCCAAATTTGCCGATGCTGGTCGAAGGCCATTTCGATGAAGCCACGGGCACCGTCAGCTATATCGTGATGGACCCGGCCACGCGCGCCTGCGCGCTGATCGACACGCTGATGGACTACGATCCGAATGCCGGCCACACCGGTTACGGCAGCGCCGACGCGCTGCTGGCGCGGGTGCGGCAGCTGGACGGCGCCGTGCAATGGATACTTGAAACCCACGTGCATGCCGATCATCTGTCGGCCGCGCCCTATCTGCAAGAAAAGCTGGGCGGACGCATCGGCATCGGCCAGCACATCACCGCCGTGCAGAACGTGTTCGGCAAACTCTTCAACACGCAAGGCCAGATGGCGCAGGACGGCAGCCAGTTCGATCATCTGTTCGCCGACGGCGAGCAATTCCATGTCGGCAATCTGAACGTGACCGCGATGCATACGCCGGGCCATACGCCGGCCTGCATGACCTATGTGTTCAACGACGGCATGCATACCGCGGCCTTCGTCGGCGATACCCTGTTCATGCCCGACTACGGCACCGCGCGCTGCGACTTCCCCGGCGGCAATGCGCATACCCTGTACCGCTCCATCAACAAAGTCCTGAGCCTGCCCGACGATACGCTGCTGTATATGTGCCACGACTATCGGCCCGGCGGACGCGAAGTGTGCTTCGTCAGCACCGTGGCGCAGGAACGGGCGCACAACGTCCATATCGGCAACGGCGTCACGGAAGACGAATTCGTCGCCATGCGCACCGCGCGCGACGCCACCCTGGCGATGCCGGTGCTGATTCTGCCTTCGGTGCAGGTCAACATGCGCGCCGGCCATTTGCCGGAACCCGAATCGAACGGCATCCGGTATCTGAAGATTCCCCTCAATGCAGCATAAAGCAGGCGCCATCAACCTCTGGAGAACAACAATATGACACCGCAAAAATCAGAATACGACATCGTGATCGTCGGCGCCGGCGCGGCCGGCATCGCCACCGCCGCCAGCATCCTCAAGCGCCATCCGTGGGGACTCAGCATCGCGCTGATCGATCCGGCCGGGATGCATTATTACCAGCCCGGCTGGACCATGGTCGGCGCCGGCATTTTCAGCGCCGACAGCACCGCCCGCACCATGCAATCGCGCATTCCGGAGGGCGTGGAATGGATCAAGGCCGGCGTCGCCGCCTTCGAGCCGGAACGCAACGCCGTGGTGCTGGCGGATGCGCAAAGCGTCAAATACAGGCAGCTCATCGTATGCCCCGGCCTGAAGCTGAACTGGGACGGCGTCGAAGGGCTGTCCGACACGCTGGGCCGCAACGGCGTCACCTCCAACTACCGCTTCGACCTGGCGCCCTACACCTGGGAACTGGTGCAGAAGCTGCGCGGCGGCAAGGCCATCTTCACCCAGCCGCCGATGCCGATCAAATGCGCGGGCGCGCCGCAGAAGGCGCTGTACCTGTCGGCCGATCACTGGCGCAGCAGCGGCGTGCTGGCGGACATCGACATCACGTTCGCCAACGCCGGCGCGGTGCTGTTCGGCGTAGCCGCCTACGTGCCGGCGCTGATGGAATACATCAAGGCCTATGACGTTGATCTGCAGTTCAACCACAATCTGATCGCGGTCGACGGCGCCTCCAGGACAGCGACCTTCGCGCGCACCGGCGCCGACGGCGCCAAGGACCAGGTCATATGGGAATTCGACATGATCCACGTGGTGCCGCCGCAGATCGCGCCGGACTTCATCCGCTCCAGCCCGCTGGCCGATGCGGCTTCGGGCTGGGTCACGATCGATCCGGCCTCGATGCGCCATACCCGGTTCGACAACGTATATGCGCTCGGCGACGTCGGCAATACCGCCAACGCCAAGACCGCCGCCGCGGCGCGCATGCAGGCGCCGGTGGTGGCGCACAATGTGCTGGGCGGGCTGGGCCTGGCTGCCGGCGAAAGCCATTACAACGGCTACGGCGCCTGCCCGCTGACGGTGGAGCGCGGCAAGATCGTGCTGGCCGAATTCCTCTACGGCGGCAAGGTCGCGCCGAGCTTCCCGTCCTGGCTGATCGACGGCACCAAGCCTTCGCACCTGGCCTGGCTGCTCAAGGAAAAGGTGCTGCCGATGCTGTACTGGCAAGGCATGCTGAAGGGACGCGAACTGCTGTTCCAGCCGGACATCGTGCAAAAATAAATATGGCGCTGAATCTGGTGTTGGGCCTGGTGGTCGGCGTCATCCTGGCGCTGACCGGCGCCGGCGGCGGCATCCTGGCGGTGCCGCTGCTTATTTTCGGCGCCGGGCTCAGCGTGGCGCAGGCCGCGCCGATCGGCCTGATGGCGGTCGGCATGGCGGCCGCGCTGGGCGCCATCCTGGGACTGAAGGCCGGCATCGTGCGCTACAAGGCCGCGCTGCTGACCGCCGCCGCCGGCATGCTGTGCGCGCCGCCGGGTCTGTGGCTGGCGCATCGCACCGACAACCGCTGGTTGACCGTGCTGTTCGCGGCGACGCTGCTGTATGTGGCCGCGCGGATGATCCGGCAGAGCATGAAGCCGGCTTTGCCGGCGGATCCATTGCAGGATCGGCTGCAGGATCAGCTTCAGAACGGGCTGAAACCGCGCCGTCCGCCCTGCCTGGTCAGCGCGCAAACCGGCAAGATCGTCTGGACCTCGCCCTGCGCGCTGGCGCTGGCGCTGTCCGGCGCGGTTGCCGGCCTGTTGTCGGGCCTGCTGGGCGTGGGCGGGGGTTTCGTGATGGTGCCGTCGCTGCAGCGCTGCACCGATCTGCCGATCAAATCGATCGTCGCCACGTCGCTGGCCGTGATCGCGCTGGTCTCCGCGACCGGCGTCGTATCGAGCGCATTGAGCGGACTTTTGAACATGATGGTGGCGCTGCCTTTTTCCGGCGGCGCATTGCTGGGCATGCTGGCGGGGCGCAGCGTCGCCAACCGCCTTTCGGGACCGCGCCTGCAGCAGGGATTCGGGCTGGTCTCCGGCCTGGTCGCGGCCGGCATGCTGCTCAAGCTGTTTCTCTAGTTGTTTCTCCAGACGCCCGCTCGCGGCAAGATCACCACATCGGTTCGCCGCGGCGCTGCTTGGCCAGCATGTCCTGCTGGAACAGCGGCGGGCCGAAGCCCATTTTTTCTCCCTTGATTTCATAGAAAAACGGATGTCCGGTGCGCATGCTGTACTGCTGCATCCATTCCAGCAATGCCTGGTCCGGATCGCGTCCGGCCGAACGCAACAGATAGGCCGGCTGATTGCGCCACTTGATGCGCACGATGATGACGCCGAGCTGTTCCGGCCGGAAATTGTCGGGGAAGGGATTGTCGGGCAGCATCCAGGCGCAGGTGAAATTGCGGCAAGGCGATTGCGGCCGTTCGTCGTAGATGGTGCAGCCGCCGTGATCGGGATGCACGAAATGGCAAGGCACGCCCGGACGCATTTCATGGCCGCGGATCGTCCCCACCATCCAGCCGTCGCAGCATGCGGTGCATGTGCCGCATTCGCGCCTGGCGGCGGATGCGGCCGGCGCGGGCAGCGGGGCCGGGGCAACGGCCAATTGAATGACCTTGCCATGGCATTTCTTGTATTTTTCGCCGCTGCCGCAGGGACAGGGATCGTTACGGCCTGGTTTCATGTTCGGGAATCGCGTATTCGTGCCAACTGATGATTTGGCGCATTATCCCACGCAATGGCCAGTGGCGGCCTCAGCCCGAACGCACATTCCCCGACGCCAGCGTGGCGGTGGCGAACAGCCGCAGCGTGGCGCGCAGGCCGGGTGCATTGTCGGTGAAGATCAATGCGCCGCCGTGCAATTCGGCGACCGCGCTGACCAGGCTCAATCCGAGGCCGACGCCGGGCGTGCCGCGGCTGGCGTCGCCGCGATAGAAGCGCTTGCTGACCTTGGGCTTTTCATCGTCGGGAATGCCGGGGCCGTCGTCGGCCACGCTCAACTCGATCGCGGTTTCGCCGGCGCGCCGGGCCTCGACTTTGATCGAACCGTTTTCCTGCGCATATTTGAGCGCGTTGTCGATCAGGTTACCGACTGCCTGCGCCAACAGCACCGGATCGCCCGCCAGCGCCAGGCCGCCGTCCGCACTGAAACTCAGCGCAATGCCTTTCAGTTCGGCCACGGGCTGATAGAACTCGACGATATCGCGCGCCACGCCTGCCACATCGACCCGCACAAACCCGGAACGGCGCGCGCCGGTATCGATTTCAGCCAGCCGCAGCAGCGCATTGAAAATCTGGATCACGCGATCGACGTCGGCCACCGCGCTGTCGATTTCGGCGAAGGCGATTTCGGCCGAAGGCCGTCCCACCGAAACGGCCTCCAGGCGGAAGCGCAGCTCGGTCAGCGGCGTGCGCAGATCGTGCGCGATCGCGTTGGAAACATTGCGCACGCCGTGAATCAGGTGTTCGATCTGGTCCAGCATCCTGTTGACCGTCTGCGCCAGCATATCCAGTTCGTCGTCGCCGCCCTGGGTCTGCAGGCGATGCGAAAGATCGCCTTCGACGATCGCCTGCGCGGTCTGCCGCAGATTGCCGACCTTCACCAGCAGCGTGCGGCGGATCAGCAGCCCGCCCAGCACGCCGACCAGCACCACCACCGCCGCCGCGCCGGTCAAGCCGTAGAAGAAAGAGCTCTTCAATGCATCGTAGCGATTGACGTCGCGGCCGACCAGCAGATGATAGCCGCCCGGCAGCACCGTGTGCACCAGCACCGCGCGCACCCGTGTGCCGTCGACCTTGATGAAACCCCGGGAGATACCGGTCGCATCGGGCAGTTCCGCCGGCCAGCCCGGCAGATTGCCGTCCAGCTTGTTGAAAGAGGCATCCGTAAGCAACAGGATCTTTTCGCCGACCAGCTGTGATCCGACCCGCTGATGAATGACCTTGGCCAAGTCTTCCGGACCTTGTTCGTAGAAGGCCGAAACCATGCGCTGCGTGTCTTCCTGCAGCATTTCCATGCCGCCTTTTTCGATGGTCTGCTCCCACGCATAGGACAAGGGAATCGCGAACACCGCGAGCACGCCGATGCTCAGCGCGACATAACAGATCGCCAGCGTGAAAACGGAAAACCGGCGCAGCGAGAATCGGCGCAACGGCAGGCGGCGCAACGGCAGGCGGCGCAACGGCAGGCGCCCCAACCGCAAGCGGCGCAGCTCAATCATTGGCGGTCAGCATATAGCCGGCATTGCGGATGGTGCGCAGCAATTGCCGCGAGGCGCCGGTATCGAATTTCTGACGCAGCTTGCTGATGTGCACGTCGACCACATTGGTCTGCGGATCGAAGTGATAATCCCAGACGTTCTCGAGCAGCATGGTGCGCGTGACCACCTGGTCGGAATGGCGCATCAGGTATTCGAGCAGCTTGAATTCGGTAGGCTGCAGCGACAGCGCGCGGCCGCCGCGCTTGACCTTGTGAGTCAGCAGATCCATGGTCAGGTCGCCCACGGTCAGCGTGGTTTCGTCACGCTTTTCCTGCGTGCGCCGCAGCAAGGCGTCGAGCCGCGCCAGCAATTCGCCGAAGGCAAACGGCTTGACCAGGTAATCGTCGCAGCCCGCCTTCAGGCCGCGAATGCGCTCCTCGACGTCGGACAGCGCGCTGAGGATCATGATCGGCGTCTTGTTGCCGGTCTTGCGCAAGGCTTCGATGATCGCCAGGCCGTCCACCCCGCCAGGCAGCATCCGGTCCATGATGATCACGTCGTAATTTTCGCTGGCGGCAAACAGCATGCCGTCGCGGCCGTTCTCGGCATGATCGATCGTATAACCCGCTTCCATGAGGCCGCTTTTCAGAAACAGCGCGACGCGTTCATTGTCTTCAACAATCAATATTTTCATGGGTCTCATTCAAGCGGGCCTGTTCAGGACCTGTCAGTCGCCCTGCCGATTAATTCGTATGGAAATCCGGATTGCGCGCCACGTACACCATGACCTTGTGGTCGAGCGAGCCGGCAGGCATGATCTTACGCAGTTTTACTTCAAAGATGTTCGGGTTGTCAAAGGACCAGGTGGTCGATTGGCCGTTGGCGACGAATTTCACGGTTTCGCCGGCCTTGACATTGACGTACTTGGTGTCGGGCGTGATGGTGACGGTACGCTGGGCAGCGTCGTCCGACACGCGGTCGCCGTTCAGGAACGTATGCGCGCCGGTATGGGCGCCGGTCGAGGCCAGGGCGGACAGGCTGGCGGCGGCCAGGATCATTGCAGCGGCAAAATGCAGTTTGGTTTTCATGATGTTTCCTTCAGAGGTTGAGTTGACGATTGCATTCTGCCTGCCCTCCGGTTAAACGAAGATGGACGATTTGTTAAACATTATTAATGAAACAACTCGATACAATCCGCGGCCATTTTTACATGGTTCACGCATGGTTCCTGCATACGGACCAGCAGTCTATATATCAGCACGCTGAGATATAATGCCCATCAAAATCAATCCATATCAGTGGGGGCCGCGTGCACGAGGAAGACAGCCCTGAAGCGGGACGGGACGCGAACGACAGCCATTCGCGCGGTTCGCTATGGCAGATCATTTTGCTGTTCGGCCGCATCGGCCTGACCAGCTTCGGCGGCGGATTGTCGGCCTGGATTTACCTGGAATCGGTGGAAAAGCGGCGCTGGCTCAAGGACGACGAATTCTTCGCCGGCCTGGCGCTGGCGCAGATCCTGCCCGGTCCCAATGTGCTCAATCTGTCGATCTTCATCGGCCACCGCCAGCGCGGCATTGCCGGCGGCATCGCCGCCGTGGTCAGCCTGCTGCTGCCGCCGATGGCGGTGGTGATCGCGCTGGCCATGCTGATCCATCGCTACGGCATCAATCCCACCATGGAAAACGTGCTGCAGGGCGTCGCCGCCGGCGCCATCGGCACCGCGGCCTGCGTCGGCTACCGCAGCCTGCGCAATGCCACGCGCGTGCATCTGTGGCCATTGCCGATTACGGCGCTGACGCTGGTATCCATCAGCTATTTCCACGTTTCCCTCATCAATACCGTGCTGATGCTGCTGCCGGTATCGTTCGCCCTGTCATGGAAGATCGACAAGGATGACTGAAAATATTTATCTGAAATTGCTGCTGATTTTCGCGCCGCTGTCGCTGGTCTCGTTCGGCGGCGGCCAGAGCGTGGTGGCCGACATCAACCGGCATGTCATCGAGCAGAACTGGCTGACCCAGTCGCAGTTCGTGAATCTGTTCGCGATCTCGCGCGCCGCGCCGGGGCCGGGCGCCCTGCTGACGACGCTGATCGGCTGGGACGTGGCCGGCATACCCGGCGCGGTGGTGGCGACCTTCGCCCTGTTCGCGCCGTCTTCGGCAGCGGCCCTGCTGGCTTTTCATTACTGGAGCCGGGTCGGCAAAAGCCGCGTGCGCCACTGCCTGGAACGCAGCCTGACCCCGATCGCCGCCGGCATGATCTTCGCCGGCGGGCTGTCCGTGCTGCGTTCCTCGCCGCACACCTTTTCGATCTTGTTCATCGCCATCGTATCGACCGTGGCCATGATCATGCGGCCGCGCTCCAGCCCGTTGCTGGTGCTGGTCGCCGCGGGCGTGTTCCAGTACTGCTATGCCATGCTCGGATTCAGCGTGTAGAGACCGGTCAGGCCGGCCTGCGCCAGAATATGGCCCTGCATGGCCGCCAGCGCCTGCTGCCGCGTAAATTTGCCATCAACCGGCAACTGCGCCACATCCAGCGCATACACCGTGAACACATAGTGATGCATCAGCACGTCGTTCCACGGCGGGCATGGGCCGTCGTAGCCGAAATAATCCCCGCCCATGTCGGCGTCGCCGGCAAACCAGTCGGTATAGCCGTTCAGGCCGTGCCGTGCGGGCGGCAGCGGATTGCCGACGATCTGCGGCCCCGGCTTGCCGCGCGGCGTCACGCTGGAGGAGAACTGCCCCTCGGCGATCGAAGCGGCGGACGGCGGCAAGTCGACCAGCAGCCAATGGGTGAAATCGACGCGCGGCAAACTCGCCGGCACGGTCTTGCCTTTCTGATTGACGTCGTCGCCGGCCGAAGGCACATCGGGATCGTGGCAAATGACGGCGAACGATTTGACGCCGGCCGGCGCATCGCGCCATGCCAGATGCGGATTGCGGTTGTCCGACAGTGTGACTTGCTTGACCGGATCGATCTTGCCGAACGCGAACTGGACGGGAATCATGTCCCCGTCCTGAAATGACTCGCTGGTAACTTGCATGCGAACTCCTTGAAGAAAAAATGAGGGCTGGAGCCGCGTAGCTTAACCGGTTTTGGCAATACAGGTTCAGGACCGCATCAGGACAAGGTCACGCGCGCAAACTTGCGCTTGCCGACCTGCAGCACGAAGGTGCCGGCATCGACCTTCAGGCCCTTGTCGCTGATGGCCGTGCCGTCGATGCGCACGCCGCCCTGCTCCACCATGCGCAAGGCTTCCGAAGCCGAAGCGCACAGATTGGCCTGCTTGAGCAACTGGCCGATGCCGAGCGGCGCGCCGCCCAGCGACAGCTCGGCGATATCGTCGGGAATGCCGCCCTTGGCGCGGTTGACGAAATCGGTCAGCGCATCCTCGGCCGCCTGCTTCGAATGGAAGCGCGCCACGATTTCCTGCGCCAGCGCGACCTTCACGTCGCGCGGATTCCTGCCGGCGGCGACTTCCGCCTTGAGCGCGGCGATCGCCTCGATCGACTGCCACGACAGCAGTTCGTAATAGCGCCACATCATCGGATCGGAAATACTCATCAGCTTGGCGAACATGGTGTTGCCGGGCTCGGTGATGCCGATGTAATTGCCTTTCGACTTGGACATTTTCTCGACGCCGTCGAGGCCTTCGAGCAAGGGCATGGTCAGGATGCATTGCGGCTCCTGGCCGTAGTCCTTCTGCAATTCGCGTCCGACCAGCAGATTGAATTTCTGATCGGTGCCGCCGAGCTCCAGATCGGCGTGCAGCGCCACCGAATCGTAGCCCTGCATCAGCGGATACAGGAATTCGTGCACGGAAATCGGCGTGCCTTCCTTGTAGCGCTTGGTGAAATCGTCGCGCTCCATCATGCGCGCCACGGTGTAGCGCGAAGCCAGCTGGATCATGCCGCGCGCGCCCAACTGGTCGCACCATTCCGAGTTACGGCGGATTTCGGTTTTGCCGGCATCCAGCACCAGGCTGGCCTGCGCGAAATAGGTTTCGGCGTTGAGGTCGATCTGTTCCTTGGTCAGCGGCGGACGGGTGGCGTTGCGGCCGGACGGATCGCCGATCATCGAGGTGAAATCGCCGATCAGGAAAATCACCTGATGGCCCAGGTCCTGCAGTTGGCGCAGCTTGTTGAGCACCACGGTGTGCCCGAGATGCAGATCCGGCGCGGTCGGATCGAGGCCGAGCTTGATGCGCAGGGGCTTGCCGGTCTGTTCGGCGCGCACCAGCTTCTGCGTGAATTCGGCTTCGATCAGCAGCTCGTCGACGCCGCGCCTGGTCACCGCCAGCGCGTGGCGAACCTGATCGGACAATGCCGTGGAAGATGTAACAGCGGATGCGGCCTTGGATTGCAATTCGGAAGTCATCGATATAACTAAAAAGTTGGTTCTTGTCGGAAGTTCGGGAAAAGCGCTTTGCTATAATGCGTGATCGTTTTTCGGCGCCCGCATTGTATTTCTTCGTGAGCGCCTTGTGTTTTCAATGCCGGTTCCATCGTGCGCTTCGGAAAAATCCCACATGTTTCCTGAATGCAGCATGGCATGGCCCTTGCGTGCTTCTTGGCGTGCTCCTTTGCGTGCTTTTTCCGCACTTATTCACACTGCCGGTTTCATCACCGGCAAATTTTAACTTATTGCATGTTACTTCTCGATAAATTCACGCGCATTATCCGTCACCGCGTCTCTCTGCTCATTTCAGAATGCTTTTCTTCCGGCGCTTTCCGCCCCCGGATTCATTCGGCTTTCGAGCATGTCGCGCATGGCGTTTCCAATCTTCCGCAATTGCTCACCGGCACCACGCGCAAGACCAAGATCGTCTCCGCCACCGCGCTGTTCTTCGCGGCCTGCGCATTCGGCGCCGCCGGCGTCGTACCCGACAATCCTGACAATGCCGACCCGTCGGTCCATGCGATCCAGATGAATCTGGCGTTGCCGGACCTGTCGCAGCAAGTCGAACAGCTGGCGGAGCAGGAGCAATACTATTCGTCCGAAGAGCGCATGCGCGCCGGCGACACGCTGGCCACGCTGCTGACCCGGCTCGGCGTGGACGACAATGCCGCCGCCGCCTTCATCAAATCCGATCCGCTGGCGCACAACGTGATGCAATTGCATCCGGGCAAGCGTGTGCGCGCGCAGACCACCACCGACGGCGAACTGTTGCAATTGAGCACCACCATGGCCGATGGCGACCAGGCGGTCAGGAACCTGCTGATCACGCGCGACGGCGACCGCTTCAAATCGATGGAAATGCCGGCTACGCTGGAACGCCGCATCGAAATGCGCTCGGGCCAGATCCGCTCCTCGCTGTTCGCCGCCACCGACGCCGCCCAGATTCCCGACGGCGTCGCCTCGCAACTGGTCGACATGTTCTCGACCGAAGTCAATTTCGCCTCCGACCTGCGCCGCGGCGACCGCTTCAGCGTCGTCTACGAAACCTTCTGGCACAACGGCGAACCGGTGCGCAGCGGCCGCGTCCTGGCCGCCGAGTTCAGCAACGACGGCGACGAGTATCGATCGGTCTGGTTCGACGATTCGGATTCGAATGCCCAGGACGGCCGGCAGGGACAAGGACAAGGCGGCTACTACGGTTTCGACGGCAAATCGCTGAAGAAAGCCTTCCTCAAGTCGCCGCTGGCGTTCACGCGTATTTCTTCCGGCTTCTCGATGCGCATGCATCCGATCCTGGGAATCTGGAAACAGCACAAGGGCGTCGATTTCGCCGCGCCGACCGGCACCCCGATCCGCGCCTCGGGCGACGGCGTGATCGAGTTCGTCGGCCAGCAGACCGGCTACGGCAACGTCATCGCCATCAAGCACTGGAGCAATTATTCGACGCTGTACGGCCACATGAGCCGTTTCGCGGCCGGCGTGCACAAGGGCGAAAAAGTCAGCCAGGGCGAAGTGATCGGCTATGTCGGCCAGACCGGCTGGGCCACCGGGCCGCATCTGCACTATGAATTCCGCATCAACAACGAGCCGCGCGATCCGATGTCGGTCGACGTGCCGAATGCACAGCCGCTCAACGCCATGCAGATGCAGCGTTTCCGCGCCGCATCCGGCGATATGAGCCGCCGCCTGGCCTTGCTGCGCGCGCCGGAAAGCGGCCCGACCAAACTGGCGAGCAACTGACGTGGCCGCGCCGGCCACGGCTTTGTCGGCTTTATATATCGGGCTGATGTCCGGCACCAGCCTGGACGGCGTTGACGGCGTGCTGGCCGCGTTTCCAACGGATGATGCCGGCAATCCAAACGGTACAAGCGATGCTTCGCGCATCGCCACCCTGGCCACCGCCTATATTCCCTTCGACGACAGCCTGCGCGCGGCATTGATGGCGCTGCAGTCGGGCGGCCCCGATGAAATCCATCGCGAAGCACTGGTCGCCGCGCAACTGGCCAGGCATTACGCCGAATGCGTCGCGCAATTGCGCCCGCATGCCGGGGCCGAGGCCGTCGCCGCCATCGGCGTGCACGGCCAGACCATTCGCCACCGTCCCGAACTCGGCTATACGCGCCAGACCAACAATCCCGCCTTGCTGGCCGAACTCAGCGGCATCGACGTCATTGCCGACTTCCGCAGCCGCGACGTCGCCGCGGGCGGCCAGGGCGCGCCGCTGGCGCCGGCGTTTCATCGCGCGGTGTTCGGCTCGCCGCAGCAAACCCGGGCCGTGGTCAATATCGGCGGTTTCGGCAATATCACCATTCTTCCCGCGGCCGGCGCGCCTGATGCCATCGGCGCGATCGGCGCCAGCGGCTTCGACACCGGTCCCGGCAATGTATTGATGGATGTCTGGATCGCACGCCATCAGAACCGCGCCTACGACGAAAACGGCGCCTGGGCCGCCAGCGGCAAGGTGCATGAGGCGCTGCTCAAGCATCTGCTGGACGAGGCTTTCTTTGCGCTGCCCGCGCCCAAAAGCACCGGCCGCGATCTGTTCCATCCGGCCTGGCTGGAACACAAACTGCAGGCTTTCGCCGGCGTGCCCGCAGCCGACGTGCAGGCCACGCTTGCCGCGCTGACCGCGGCCACCATTGCGCAGGCGATTGCAGGGCATGCGCCGGACGTGGCCGCGGTATATGTTTGCGGCGGCGGCGCGCATAACGGCCATCTGATGCAGGCGCTGGCGCAGGCGTTGGCCTCGGCCCTGCAATGCGAACCGGGCCGCGCGCCGGCGGTGCAATCGACCGCCGTGCTGGGCGTGGCGCCGAATCATGTCGAAGCGTTGGCGTTTGCCTGGCTGGCGCAGCGCTTTACACATCGCCTGCCGGGCAACGTGCCGGCGGTGACCGGCGCGGCCGGCCCGCGCGTGCTGGGCGCGCTGTATCCGGCATGATGCGCCGACGATAAATCACGCAATGCGGCGATAATCGCCGCCCGGCAGCAATTCGACGCTGCCGTCCAGTTCCAGCATCAGCAATTCCTGTTGCAGCAGCGCCGCCCCGCGCCCGCTGCGCAATGCCAGCTGATCCAGCGTCACCGGGTCGTATCCCATCCCATGCAGCAACGAACCGGCATCGGTGACAGTGGCGGCATCGAACAGCCCCGCCTGCGCGCCTTTACCGCTGCCTGCATTCCCGCCATCCCGGCCGTCGCCAGAGCCCACCCGGCAGTCCAGTTCTTCCAGCACATCCTGCAGCGACTCGACCAGCTTCGCGCCCTGCTTGATCAAGGCATGGCAGCCCTTCGACAGCGGCGAATGAATCGAACCCGGAATCGCCAACACATCGCGCCCCTGGTCGGCCGCGACCCGCGCCGTGATCAGCGAGCCGGAGCGCAAGGCCGCTTCCACCACCAGCACCGCGCGCGACATGCCCGAGATGATGCGATTGCGGCGCGGAAAATTCATCGCCAGCGGCGGCATGCCCAGCGGATATTCGCTGACGATGCAGCCCTCGCGCGCGATTCTGCCGGCCAGCTCGCGATTGCGGGCCGGATACGCGATATCGATGCCCGTGCCGATCACCGCCACCGTCGCACCGGCGCCGCGCAGGCCGCCCGTGTGGGCAGCGCTGTCGATGCCCAGCGCCAGGCCCGAAACCACCGGCATGCCGGCCTGGCTGAGGCCCTCCGAGAACTGCTCGGCATGCTGCAGGCCCTGCCGGCTGGCGTTGCGGCTGCCGACCACTGCCACCGCCGGCCCCTGCAGCAATGCCGGCCGGCCCAATGCATACAGCAGCAGCGGCGGATCGGCGACGGTCAGCAAGGCCTGCGGATAGGCTTCATCGGCCAGCGTCAGCAAGTGATGGCCCGGCGCCTCCAGCCAGGCCAGCGTGCGCCCCGCAAGCGCCCGCGCATCGGCATCCGGCGGCGCCAGCAGGGCATCCGCATGATGCGGCGCCACCACCTCGCACAACGCCGCCCGGGACGCGCCCAATATGCTTTCCGGCAGCCCGAAACGCGCCAGCAAGGCGCGCGCCCCGGCGCGGCCCGGGCCACCCCTGGCGTGCGCCAGATGCATCCAGGCTGCCGCCGAAGTACGGCCGGCGCCGGCGCCTGTGATAAAATTTTCCGTGTTCGCCATTCTCATCTTCCAGTTTTCCATCCCGCAAACGCGACATGCTAACGATTCTGCCTGGAACTTGAACTGGCAAGGATTGCCCTCAAGTTCTTTTTAACCCTGCCGCACTACGCATTACTGAAACCGAATGGCCTTATTACCTATCCTCCGCTATCCCGATCCGCGCCTGCACAAGGTGGCCAAGCCGGTCACCGAATTCGACGCGCGATTGAAACAACTGATCGCCGACATGGCCGAAACCATGTACGACGCGCCCGGCATCGGCCTGGCCGCGTCGCAGGTCGACGTCCATCAGCAACTGCTGGTCATGGATATCTCCGAAACCAATGACGAACTGCGCGTTTTCATCAATCCGGAAATCCTCTGGGCCAGCGAAGAAAAAAAACTCTACGACGAAGGCTGCCTGTCGGTGCCCGGCGTATATGACGGCGTGGAACGCCCGGCGCGCATCAAGGCCCGCGCGCTCGATGCCGACGGCAAGCCTTTCGAAGTGGAAGCCGACGGCCTGCTGGCGGTCTGCCTGCAGCATGAAATGGATCATCTGAAGGGCAAGGTATTCGTCGAATACCTGTCGCCCCTGAAGCGCAACCGCATCAAGAAAAAAATGATCAAGGAAGAACGGGAATTGAAGCGCGGTTAGCGGTTAGCAGCTAACGGCTAACGGCCGGCTTTAGAAGCGCTTGCGCAATTTGGCGAGGCTGGGTGTTGTGCGCAGTGAGGTAAAGGAGGAGCCGGCCGCAGGCCGGCGGGGGACACGAACGAAGTACAACGCCCAGCCTTGCCAAATTGCGCAAGCGCTTCTAAAGAAACCGCCCCAGCAAAAACGCCACCGTCGACAACAGAATCGTCGATGCGAACGGCAGCGAGTAATGGCGACCGAACAGCGTAAACCGGACATCGCCCGGCAGCCGCCCGATCCCGAGCTTTTCAAGCCACGGCAGCAACTGGGAAAAGATCACCAGCGCCAGAAAAATCACCAATACCCAACGAATCATTTGCGGCTTTCCCCTATGTTTATCGGCCGGCCTTACAACCGGTAACTGCGGTCATGCTGCAGCATCCGCGCCGGCCATTCCACCCGATGGCCCAGCGCCAGCACCTTGAACAACTCCCCCATCTCGGCCGGCGAAATCAGCTTTTGCACCGCATTCGCCTGCGGCAAGTATTGCGCGGCCTGTTCCGGCGGCGTGCGCAGCAACAGATCGCCGATGCCGGCACCCAGCAGGAAGCCGGCCTGGCTGGTGTAACCCAACAGATCCAGTCCGCCCTCCACGGCCGCCTGCGCCATGGCGGTGAAATCGACATGGGCCGTGACGTCCTGCAGGCCGGGCAGATAAAACGGATCGGGATGGGCGTGATGCCGGTAATGGCACATCAGCGTCCCCTGCGAACGCTGGCCCAGATAGTATTCGTGGCCCGGAAAACCGTAATCGATCAGCAACGCCAACGCGCCGCCCGGCTCCGGCTCCGGCTCCGGCTGTTTTGCGGCCGCGGCGGCATCATCGCCATCCCCGCACAGCAGCGCCGCCAGCGAGCGCATGAAGGCCGCCGCGGTCGGATGGACTTCGGTCAGATAGCCGATCGGCAATGCATCGGCATCCGGTATCTGCGCCACCAGCGCGGGCTCGCAGGGACGGTCTTCGAACACGAAACCGCCCTCGCCTTCGCCGCTTTCGTTCCATGCCACGCCGCGCTCGCACCAGCCGTCGGCGCGCCTGACCACCAGCGACACCGGCATCGCATCGAGCACCTCGTTGCCGATCACCACCCCGGAAAACTGCGCGGGCCAGCGGTCCAGCCACTGCACATTCGGGAATGCCGCCAGGGTCTGCTGCTGCCGGGCGCGTAATTGCGGCGATATTTCGACGATCAGATAGCGTTCCGGCGCGATGCCGTGTGCGGCCAATTCAGTCAGGATATCGCCGGCCAGCTTGCCGCTGCCGGCGCCGAATTCCATGATCGCCGGCGCGGTTTGGGGAAACGGCGGGGCGAACATTTCGGCGGCCAGGCGGGCCAGTGTTGCGCCAAAAAGCGGCGAAAGTTCCGGCGCGGTTGTAAAATCACCGTCTTTGCCCAATTTGGCCGCGCCGCCGCTGTAATACCCGACGTGCGGCGCATACAGCGCCAACTCCATATAACGCGCGAACGGAATCCATCCCTGCCGATGGCGAATTTCATCGGCGATCAGGCGTTGCAGGGAGGCGGAGGCGGCGAGCGCGTCGCCGGAGGGAGCGGGCAGTTGCAGTTGCATCGCCGTATTGTATTGGAAACCATGATTCCTGATCCAGAAAAAGTCGCATCGCAGCAGCCGCCCCAAGCACCCCGGGTGGCCCTGGTGACCGGCGCCGCCAGGCGCATCGGCCGCGTGATCGCGCTCGCCCTGGCGCGGGACGGCTGGGACATCGCGCTGCACTATCACGCCTCCGGACAGCAAGCGCAGGCCACCGCCGCCGAGATCGAAGCCCTGGGCCGCCGCGCCGTCGCTCTGCAATGCGACCTGGCCGATGCGAACGCCGTGACCGCGCTTTTGCGGCGCGCCGCGGCGCTCGGCCCGGTCGGCTGCGTGGTCAACAATGCATCGATGTTCGAACAGGACAGCGCCACCGCCTTCAGTCCCGCCGCCCTGGATGCGCACATGCGCGTCAACCTGGCCGCGCCGCTATTGCTGGCGCAGGCGCTGCATGCGGCCACCCCGGACGGCGCACAGGCGGTGGTGATCAATCTGCTGGACCAGAAGCTGTACAACCTGAATCCCGATTTCCTGTCCTATACTTTGTCGAAAGCCGCGCTGCAATGCGCGACCACAATGCTGGCGCAGGCGCTGGCGCCGAAACTGCGCGTGGTCGGCGTGGCGCCCGGGCTGACCATGCAATCGGGCGAACAGAGCGCCGCCGGCTTCGCCAATGCGCACGGCGTGACGCCGCTCGGCAAGTCCAGCACGCCGGAGGATGTTGCCGCGGCGGTCTGCTACCTGGCCTCGGCCCGCGCCATTACCGGCGCCACGCTGCTGGTCGACGGCGGCCAGCATCTGATCCCGCTGCAGCGCGACGTGATGTTCCTGGCGCAATAGTTTGCAATGCATGCATAACCCATCCATCGCGCATCCATCAATCCACCGAAATCCATAAGGCCAGTCCACCCCATGTTGCCATCCCTTTCCTACGCCGGCCTGAACGATTGCCGCCGCCTCTTCCTGCGCGACTACGAGGTGCTGATCAACATCGGCGTCCATGAATTCGAAAAGAAGGGCGAGCAGCGCATCCTGATCAATGTCGACCTGTTCATTCCCTTGATCCTCTCGACGCCCAAGGACGACCAGCTCGATGAAGTGGTGGATTACGATTTCATCCGCAGCACCATCGCCAGGCGCATGGCGCAGGGCCATATCCATTTGCAGGAGACCCTGTGCGACGATGTGGTCAAGGCCATGCTGGCGCATCCGAAAGTGCGCGCGGTGCGGGTCTCGACCGAAAAACCCGACGTCTATCCGGATTGCGCATCGGTCGGCGTCGAAGTATTCCGCGTAAAGGAAGGTGTGTAATGTCCACTGAACTGTTGACCGATCCCGCCGGCGCTATGGCCAATGCGGCCGATGCCGCGCCCGGCTTGCGCCAGGCCGAAAAGACCGCGCACGAAAACAACAAGCTGCACAAGCGCCTGTGCCGGCTGGTCGGGCAAGCCGTCGGCGACTACAACATGATCGAGGACGGCGACAAGGTCATGGTCTGCCTGTCCGGCGGCAAGGACAGCTACGCCCTGCTCGACATCCTGCTGACGCTGCGCGAACGCGCGCCCATCCATTTCGACATCGTCGCCGTCAACCTGGATCAGAAACAGCCCAATTTCCCGGCCGAGGTGCTGCCGGCTTACCTGGACAAGCTGGGCGTCGACTATCACATCGAGAACCAGGATACCTACAGCATCGTCAAGCGCGTGGTCGAAGAAGGCAAGACCACGTGCGCGCTGTGCTCGCGGCTGCGGCGCGGCATTTTGTATCGCGTCGCGGGCGAACTCGGCGCCACCAAGATCGCGCTGGGCCATCACCGCGACGACATCATGGAAACTTTTTTCCTGAACATGTTCTTCGGCGGCAAACTCAAGGGCATGCCGCCCAAGCTGCAATCGGACGACGGCAAGCGCATCGTGATCCGGCCGCTGGCGTACGTGAAGGAAGCCGACCTGATCCGCTACGCCGAAGTAAAACAGTTTCCGATCATTCCATGCGATCTGTGCGGCAGCCAGGAAAACCTGCAGCGCAAGCAGATCAAGAATATGCTGCGCGACTGGGAAAAAACGCACAAGGGCCGGGTCGACAATATCTTCGCATCGCTGGCCACCGTGGCGCCGTCGCATCTGATGGATCGCAGCTTATTCGATTTCGCAGGTTTGCAAGCCAGCGGCGAGGCCGACCCGAACGGCGACATTGCTTTCGATGAGGAACCGTGTGCGGCGCCGGCCGTGCGTGCCATGGCGGCAATACCGGGCGTGATTGCATTGCACAAATCCGTCCAATTTGACGAATAAGCCAGTAAAGAAGGGCAATAGCGCATAGTAAAAGACAAAAGCGGCGTATTAACCCTTTTGATTGGCGCTTCGACACGATTGGCGACATGTTTTAATTTGACCGTCAATTCATTAACAGTCGGCCTTCCTCCTCGTGCGGACGGCCTCAAAATTAAAATATGTCAGTCGTGAACCGCGCCACCGCACCAGGACTTGTCGACATTGCTGCCCAACGCCGCAGCTTCCTCGCCACATCGAAAGCCCGCCCATGAGCAATCAGTTCTGGCGCGGCAAGAAGGTGTTCATCACCGGACATACCGGTTTCAAGGGAAGCTGGCTGACGCTGTGGCTCAACCGCATGGGCGCGGAACTTTCCGGCTATTCGCTGCCGCCGCCGTCCGAACCCAATATGTTCGAGCTGACGCATCTGAAAAGCGCCATCCATTCGACCATCGGCGACGTGCGCGACCAGAAAGCCCTGACCGACGCCATGATCAAGGCGCAGCCGGACATCGTTTTCCATATGGCGGCGCAGCCGCTGGTGCGCGAGTCCTACCGCTCTCCGGTCGATACCTTCTCCACCAACGTCATGGGCACGGTCAACCTGCTCGAAGCCGTGCGCGCGGTGCCGGACATCCGCTCGGTGGTCGTCATCACCAGCGACAAATGCTATGAGAACCGTGAATGGCTCTGGGGTTATCGCGAAGACAATCCGATGGGCGGCCACGATCCGTACAGCGCCAGCAAGGGCGCGGCGGAACTGGTGACGGCATCCTATCGCCGCTCGTTCTTCAACGGCAACGGCGACAACCAGACCGCTGTCGCCACGACGCGTGCGGGCAACGTGGTCGGCGGCGGCGATTTCGCGCCCGACCGGCTGGTGCCGGACATCATCCGTGCACTGATCCGGCGCGAGAGCGTCACCATCCGCAATCCGAATGCCGTGCGTCCTTGGCAATTCGTACTGGAACCCTTGCGCGGCTATCTGACGATCGCCGAACTTTTATATGAGTCCGGACAGGACTATGCCGAAGGCTGGAACTTCGGCCCGACCGAAACCGATGCCCAGACCGTGGCGCAGATCTGCGCCACGCTGGGACATTCGCTGCAGTTATACGACGTCGGCACGGTCGAAATCAATCTCGAAAAAACCACGCCGCCGCTGCACGAAGCCGCCATGCTGCGCCTGGATATTTCGAAAGCGCGGCAGCGTCTGGACTGGATTCCGAAGATGGAGCTGTACACCGCGCTGGAACTGACCGCCGACTGGTACGCAACCTATCTGCGCCAGGGCGATTTGCGCGCGCGCAGCGAAGCGCAGATCGAATTTTTCCAGAAGTTGACGTAATGCGCCATTGGGCGGCGCATAAAGCAGAGAGCGCAGAGAGCCGATGACCGACACAATCACAGCCATCATCGGCGAGTCCGCGCGCACGCCGGAACGCAAAGGCATCATCCTGGCGGGCGGTTCCGGCACGCGGCTGTATCCGGCAACCACGGTCATCTCCAAGCAGTTGCTGCCGGTGTACGACAAGCCGATGGTCTACTATCCGCTGACCAGCCTGATGCTGGCCGGCATCCGCGACATCCTGATCATCTCCACGCCGCAGGATACGCCGCGCTTCGCGGAGCTGCTCGGCGACGGCGCCAAATGGGGACTGAATCTGGAATATGCGGTGCAGCCTTCCCCCGACGGACTGGCGCAGGCATTTCTGATCGGACGCCCATTTCTCGGCAACGCGCCGTCGGCATTGGTCCTCGGCGACAATATCTTTTACGGCCGCGACTTCGAAACGCAAATGCGCAAGGCGTCGCAACAGGCCAGCGGCGCAACCATCTTCGCCTACCACGTCAACGATCCGGAACGCTATGGCGTAGTGGAATTCGACAAGCAAAGGCGCGCCGTGGACATCGTCGAAAAGCCGCTCGTCCCCAAATCGAATTACGCGGTTACCGGTCTGTATTTTTACGACAACCAGGTTTGCGATATCGCCGCCGGCATCCGGCCTTCGGCGCGCGGCGAACTCGAAATCACGGACGTCAACCAGGCCTATCTTCAGCGCGATCAATTGCAGGTGGAAGTCATGGGCCGCGGCATCGCCTGGCTCGATACCGGCACCCACGAATCGCTGCTGGAAGCGGGGCAATTCATTGCTACAATCGAGAAGCGCCAGGGTCTCAAGGTTGCCTGCCCTGAAGAAATAGCCTACCGGCGCGGCTACATCACAGCCGGGCAACTGGAGCAACTTGCCGCGCCGCTCAGAAAGAATGCGTACGGCCAATATCTGTTGCAGTTATTGACTGACATGAGTTTTTAATAATGCATATCATCCCCACCAAATTCCCGGACGTCCTTTGCATCGAGCCGAAAGTCTTCGGCGATAGCCGCGGCTTTTTCTATGAAAGCTTCAACGCACGGACCTTCGAGCAATTGACCGGCATACAGGCCAATTTCGTGCAGGACAATCACTCGAAATCCGCCAAGGGCGTATTGCGCGGCCTGCACTATCAGATCAAATGTCCGCAAGGCAAGCTGGTGCGCGTGACAGCGGGAGCCGTGCTCGACGTTGTCGTGGACATTCGCAAAAGTTCTCCCTTCTTTGGCCAATGGTCGGGCACCGAACTGTCGGCCGAGAACAAGCGCATGTTGTGGGTGCCGCCGGGATTCGCACACGGCTTCATGGTGTTGAGCGATACCGCCGAATTCCTGTACAAGACGACCGACTACTGGATGCCCGAACACGAACGCTGCATCCTGTGGAGCGATGCCGCAATCGGCATCGACTGGAATCTCTCTGAACAGCCTCTGCTGTCCGACAAGGACAAGGCAGGCAAGCCGTTGGCGCTGGCGGAGACCTTCGAATGAAAGTCCTGCTTACCGGCCAGAGCGGCCAGCTCGGCGGCGAACTTGCGCTCAGCATGCGCAGCCTCGGCGAAGTTATTTTTTTCCCGCGCACCGGCATGGATTTGTCCGATCTCGATCAGGTGCGCGATGTCATCCGCGCCGTTAAACCGGATCTGATCGTCAATCCCGCCGCGTACACGGCCGTCGTCAAGGCGGAATCCGAACCTGCGCTGGCCATGCTGATCAATGGCGAGGCGCCCGGGGTGATCGCGCAAGAAGCCCAGCGGCTGGGCATCGGCATGATCCATTATTCAACCGATTACGTATTCGACGGCAAGCAGACCCGCCCCTACGACGAGACGGCCCAGACCAACCCGATCAATGTGTATGGCAGCAGCAAGCTGGCCGGCGAACTCGCGGTGGCCGCCCATTGCGAAACGCATTGGATATTCCGCACCAGTTGGGTTTATAACGTCCACGGCGGCAACTTCATGAAAACGGTCATGCGGCTGGCGCAGGAAAAATCCGAATTTACAATGACTGCCGACCAATTCGGCGCACCGACCTGGGCGCGCACGGTGAGCCGCGTGACACGCGAACTACTGGCCGGCAGCCATGGCGATGCCGCGCGAGTCCTGAGCCACATGCGACACACCAGCGGCGTCTATCACATGACCGCGGGCGGCGAAACATCATGGTATGAGTACGCATCGTTCATCGTCGATCATATGCGTGAACGCGGCGTACCGACCAAGACGCCGGGCAGCGCGGCGATCGTCCCGATCCCGACCGCGCCGGTGCTGCCGGACCGTCCCAAGAGTTCTCGGCTGTCGCTCGACAAGCTGGAATCGACATTCAGGATGAAGATGCCGCACTGGCGTTCCGATGCCGTCCGGTGCCTGGACGAAATCATCGACAATCTGCCGAAATGAGGCCGCGGCGGATGCCGCCGCTTCAGTTGCTGGGCACGTACAAGGTAGCGTCGCCCTTGGTGATCAGATTGAGCTGGCCGAAAAATTTCTCGTAGCCCGGATCCCCGTATTGTTGGCGAAGGTATTTCAGCAACAGGTAGCTGCCGAGACGCTCCGCGCAAAATGCCCAGGCCCTGGTCTGATAGCCTTCACGCTGTACCGGATAACGCTGCACGCAGGCCCAGATCGTCGATTCGATCGCCGCGACCGCCGCCAGCCAGAAGGCAGCCGGGAAAACGCCGATCTCGATGCCTCCCATCAAGAAGACCTTTTCGTTGAAGAACGCATCGACTTCGCTTGCCTGCAGCACGCCAAGCTCGACCGCTTCCGCGGTAAAACGCAGCAAATCCTCGGCATGATGGGCGTGCGAGTAATGCAGCAGGTATCCCGCGCTCTCGCCGTTCAGCGTAAACCCGCAGGTCTGGCCGATCAGGAAGTCCTGCTCACCCGGCGCCATCATGCCGGCCAGATCCTGCTTTTCAAAATCGCTGTCCGACACCACATCCATCATCCAGTTATCTTCGGCCGGCACGCCGCTGATGCGTTCGCGCGAGATGAACTTGCGATACAGGCAGACGCCGATCCGTTTGACGTCGGGATGATGCTTGAGGATGTAATTCTTTAACGCGAAATTGCCCAGCTGCCCTGCCACGATCGGATGATACGGCTCCCATTCCGGCGCCCAGTCGCGCAGGTTCAACCGCTCCGGCCCTTGCGAATCGCCGAGATAGAACGGCAACACGAAATCGGGAAACGCCACCGGTAGCGGCACATGGGTTATGCAGCCATACACGAGGTCGCCGGAAACCGGCATGGAGGCTTCTGAAACAGGCTTATTCATTGCGCTGGCTTCGAAGCGGGGCTCGCACGCCAGCAATATCTTGTTGCGCAACCTGAAAAACGCATTGAGGTGATCGCGGCTGCCATCGAGGCGGAATGACTGCTTCTCGGCGTTCAAGCGCTCCATGCCGTCCCAATAGCGCAGGTAGGCGCTATCGCTGCAAGGCATCGCCGTGATATCGAACGGCGCGATCGCAAGCGCCCCGTCCAGCGCCAGCACCAGCGATGCGAGGCGGTCGACGATGGCTTGTTTCATCGCCGGCTTGGCGTCAAGGCCGAATATTTGCTCCGCAAGGTCGAACCAGGTGCGCCAGAACACGGGCTTGGCGACCATATAGCCGCTATGCACAGTCTCGCTGAAATCGGTGACCACGTCCGCCAATACGACCGGCAATCCGATCGAATCCAGGAACGCCTGCGCCGTTGCCAGCAAGCCCGGCGCCTGCAGTTCGCCCTGCTCGAACACATTCAGGAAACATGCCGCGTCCTGGATAAAGGGGAAAAATGTATAGCCGTCACGTCCGGGATTGGCACTGATGAACGCAGCTATTTCGGCCGCGCCGAGGCCGGTCTGTTTGGTGAATCCCGACGGAAAAAATCCGTACAGCGTCTCCTCGTCGATTTCGTTGCCGAGAAAATACGCGCGTATGGTCGGGTAATCGCCCCATCCGGCGGGCGCATCCGCTACCCGTTCCAGACGATCAAAGCCGCCATCCGCCGCCGGCATTTCACCCGTGCCATTGCCGATTTGGAAAATCACCTTTTTCATGAGGATCCTTATCTACCAGACCAGCAATGCCGGCACCGCCGCGGCGAACTTTCCGCCCCAGCCGCGAATGCATGACAATTGTTCTTCCACTTCATCCTTCAGGTTCCACGGCAGGATGACGACGAAGTCCGGCTTTTCCGCAATCAGCGTCTCCGGCGAGACGATCGGCACATGACTGCCCGGCATGTACTTCGACTGCTTGGAAGTTGCCGCGTCGGCCACCAGCGACACCAGATCGGCGTGCACGCCGGAATAATTCATCAGCGTGTTGCCCTTTGCCGCGGCGCCGTACGCCATGACTTTCTTTCCTAGCCGTTTCTGCTCAAGCAGGAAAGACAGGAAATCCACCTTGATGGTCTCGGCCCTGGCCTGGAAACCCTGGTAGGTCCGCATGTCCTGAAGGCCAAAGTCCTGTTCGCGCTTGCGCATCGCCTCCACCGCCGGCTGCAACGCCAGCGCGGCGTCCTCGCGGCAGGCATAGATCCGCAAGCTGCCGCCATGGGTCGGCAATTCTTCCACGTCATAGACCCGCAAACCTTGCGCGCGCATCATGGTCTCGACCGAACCCAGCGCCAGATAGGAAAAATGTTCGTGGTAGATCGTGTCGAACTGCGCGAACCGCACCAGATTCAACAAATGCGGGAATTCGATGGTGACGGTGCCGTCCGGCGCGAGCAGCAATGCGATCCCGCCAAGGAAATCGTTGATATCCGGCACATGCGCAAGAACGTTGTTGGCGATCATCAAATCGGCCGGTCCTTCGCTTTCAAGCAGCTTGCGCGCAAGGCCCACGCCGAAAAACTCCTCCACGACACGAATGCCTTTGGCGCGCGCCGCATCGGCGGTGCTGCGGGTCGGTTCGACGCCAAGATTCGGAATGCCGCGCTGCTGCATGTACTGCAGCAGATAGCCATCATTTGCGGCCAGTTCAACCACCTTCGAACCGCCGTCCAGCCCCAGCCGGCCCACGATCATCTCGACATAGCCCGCGGCATGCGCCAGCCAGGTGGTCGAGGTCGAGGAGAAGTACGCATAGTCGGTGGCAAACAACTGTTCATGATGCGCATAATCTTCGGTCTGCACCAGCCAGCATGAGCGGCATACCATGACGCGCAGCGGGTAATAGGTTTCCGGGCGCACCAGGTCTTCCCGGCGCAGGTAGGCATTGGATGGCGGCGAAAATCCGAGGTCGACAAATGTGTCGGTCAGCTCGGTCGAACAATGGCGGCATTTCATGGCTTGATTCCACTAAAATCGGCCTGCAGCAACGGATGCTGCAGGTCTCGAGGTGACAAATTCCGGGGCGGCAGCGGCCATGCAATGCCGATGCGCGGGTCATCGTAGCGCAGCGCGCCTTCCGCTTCCGGTGTGTACAAGGCCGTATGCAGATAGAGCAATTGCACGTCATCGCTCATCGTCTGAAAACCGTGGGCGCAGCCTTCGGGAATCAGCAATGCGCGATCGTTGCCGGCTTCCAGTTCGAATCCGCGCCATGCCAGGAAGGTCGGCGAGGCTTGGCGCAAGTCGACCACCACATCGAAGACTTTGCCGGCAAGACAGCGGATCAGTTTTTTCTCCGCGTGCGGCGGATACTGAAAATGCATCCCGCGTATGGTGCCGCGATGCCGCGTATGCGACTGATTGATCTGGCGGATGCGGGCGCCGTTCAGCTCGGGCTGGAGATCCTGATCGCAAAACCAGCGCGCAAACCCGCCGCGCTCGTCGCATCGGCGATCGGTGCCTACCATCGATACGCCGGCGATGTCAGTAGGGGTCGTCTGCATTCAACGCATTCCGATAGCGGGATGGCAAATGCCGGCCCGCCTGTCCGGCATCGTGTTCTGGCCCATGGTCAGTCCCAGGTTTTCCATGCCGCGGTGTCCTGGTCCCATAACTGATTGAGCTGTACTTTATCGCGCAAGGTATCCATGCACTTCCAGAAGCCGGAATGCGGGCAGTTCAGCAACAAGCCGTCCCGCGCGATATTTTCCAGCGGCGCGCGCTCGAAAATGGTGCCGTCGCCGTCGAGCAGGTAATCGAACACCTTGGCGCGGCAAACCATGAAACCGCCGTTGATCCAGCCCAGATCGCCAGGCGGCTTTTCGCGAAAATCGTGGATGAACCCCTGCGCATCGGCGCTGATCATGCCAAAACGGGCTTCAGGCTGCACTGTCGTCATCGTTACCACTGCGCGGTGCTTGTCGTGATGGCGGACCAGCGCGCCGATATCGACGTTCGCCACGCCATCGCCATACGTCAGCATGAAATCGTCATCGCCGAGATGGTCGCGCGCGGCCAGCAGGCGGCCGCCGGTCTGGGAATGCAAGCCGGTTTCCAGCAGCGTGACTTTCCACGGTTCGGATTTATTGCGATGCACTTCAACGCTGTTGTTCGCAAGATCGATGGTCACATCGCCCTGATGCAGGAAGTAATTGGCGAAATATTCCTTGATCAGATAGCCCTTGTAGCCGAGCAGGATGACGAATTCGTTGTAACCGAAATGGGAGTAGCCTTTCATGATGTGCCACAAGATCGGCTTGCCGCCGATTTCGACCATCGGCTTCGGGCGCACATCGGTTTCCTCACCCAGACGCGTACCCATCCCACCCGCAAGAATGACAACTTTCATACCTTTTCCCAACCCCGTCAGCTGCCGGCCCGGCACGGATGCCGAAGCGACATAATATTGTTTGCAATCCGGACTATGCGGCACTAGACTCTTGATCGAATCGCGCAGCGCCGTCACCCCCGCGCAACGGTATTTTGCACAGCATCAAGTTCCGCAAAAATTGTACGTTATATTATTAGGGAAAGCGCCACCCGCATCCTCAGAAATGAACGGTATTTTCATGATTTCCGCCAAATGGACCAGATAAGCAAGAGATGAGCAAAAAACGCATCGCCGTATTTACGGTGGAATCGACATGGAGCCCCTGCCCGCAGATTCGCCTGATACGGCCGTTCAAGCATCTCGAAGACCGGTGGGAGCTGATCTGGGGCGTCAAGGACGGCGTCATCGACACCGATGCACTTTCCCAGGCGGACCTGATCATTTTTCACCGCTTCACCCCCGGCCTGGTTTCCATTGCAACGCTGGAGTCGATTTTCGCGCTCGGAAAGCCGATCGTTTATGAATCCGACGATCTTCTCAACGAAATCCCGCACGATCATCCTGAAGCCGCCACCGGCGCGAGCTGGAAGGAAGGCATCGAGTTCGCGGCGCGGAACGCCAAGGCGATTGTGGTATCGACCCAGTTCCTGGCGCAAAAATACCGCCGCCTCAACGCCGAGGTCCATGTCCTGCCGAATTTCCTGGATTTCGATATTTTCCACCGCGATGTGCCGCCCATCCAGCAACAAACCGTCACCATCGGCCTGCTCGGTTCGTCAATCCAGCCCTCGAATTTCGCGCTGGTCGACCAGGCGCTGCAGGCGCTCTGCAAACGTTATGGGACCAGGCTGAAAATCTACTTCGTCGGATGGGAATGCCCTGCCGGCTGGCAAAACCATCCGAATGCCGAATTCCTGAGCTTCATCCATGAATACGAAAACTATGCCGAGCAATTGAAACAATGGAACTGGGATATCGCGCTGATTCCGCTGGCAAAGGATGAATACAACCAGTGCAAAAGCTATATCAAGTGGCTCGATTATTCAGCCGCCGGCATCGCAAGCATATTCAGCGACGTCTCGGTGTACAACGAGGTCGTCACGCATGACGTCACCGGCTTCCTGCTGCCGAATGCCGCGCAAGCGTGGCTGCAAGCCGTCACGATGCTGATCGAGCATCCCGAAAAACGGCAGGCGCTCGCAAGCGCCGGCCAGCGCGAAGTCAAGGCCGACTACGACCTGCGCGAAAAATCGGCACTTTACGACCAGGTGTATGGCAGCCTGCTCTGAAAACACTCCAGCCACTCCAGCGCCAGCGAATTCCATGAAAAAAAATATCCTGCAAATTCATTACGATGCGGCCAGCAAGCAAATGCTGGATCCCGGTTTCATCCCGCTGGAGATTCCCGGCAATCCGCGCGCGGACTGGCGCGAGTACTGGGCGATCCGGAATTGTTTTCTGGAAAATACACTCAACCCGGATGAATATTACGGATTCCTGTCGCCCATCTTCAAACAGAAGACCAATCTGAGTGCGCAGCAGGTAGAGCACTTCATGGACAGCAATCCCGGCCGCGATGTCTACACGTTCTCACCGAGCTTTGAATATTCCGCGTGTTATCTGAACGTCTTTGAGCAGGGCAACAAATGCCATCCGGGCATGATCGACGTGGCGCGGGATTTTCTGAACGCCATTGACCTGCCGGTCGACTTCACGACACTGATCAACGATTTCCGCAGCTGCGTGTATTGCAATTACATCATCGCCAAGCCGGTGTTCTGGGAAAGCTGGTTCGCCATCACCGAACGCATGTTCGAGATCGGCGAAAACCCGAACCATCCACTAAGCGCCAGTCTCAACGAAATTACCGATTACGGCAAAAGCGAAGTCCAGATGAAAGTGTTCATCATCGAGCGGATCGGCTCGCTGGTAATGGCCTTGATCCCGGATCTGAAGGTTGCCCATTACGACCTCAACGCCATGCCGTGGGGGAATGTCCTGTACTACCCTTGCCGCAACGAGATGATGGTGCTCAACGCGCTGAAAATTGCCTATCGGGAGTCCCAGGATACCGCCTATCTGCGGCAGTTCTACAGGTTGCGCCAGGAGGTCCTGACGCGCTGCGAGCCGGGGTACGAGGCCGACCCGCGCCACGATTATTTCTGACGCAACGGCAATGGCGTCTACATATTGTTCAGCAGCGCGTCGGCCGTTTTTTGACCGCGGCCCGGCGGCCATCCGGATTCTTGATCAAAGTAAATGCAGCGGAAGATCGAAGCCCAGGTATTGCATCGTCTCTTTTCGCTGCTGCTTTACGGGCTGTTCCTTTACCGGCCATTTCCGGTAGATGGACAGGAAATCGAGCACGATGGTGCCATCGGCCTTGGCATCGTTATTCCGGCTCTCGCCTTCGTTGACGTGCACGACCGGCCCGTAGATATCCAGGAAGTTGAACTCATATTTCATCACCAGCGAGATCAGGTAATCCCAATCTTCATGGCTGTTCAGGTGCTGGTCGAAATGCGTGGTCTTGGCAATCTGCGCGGAATAGACGAAGCAGTTGTTGGGTATGAAATTGCTCGCCAGCAGGCTGTCCGGACTGGTGGCGCCGATGTGCATTTTTTCCGTCGAAATTGCCTGCACGCTTGTCCCCGTCCGGATTTCCGTCAACTTGTCATAGTTGACGTAATTGATCGCGTCGGTCCGGAATTCCTGGCTCTCGACAATATCCCGCAGATAATTTTCGGCAAATGAATCGTCATCATCCAGAAACAGGATATAGCGGCCTTTGGCGTGATGAATGCCGGCGTTCCGTGTTTCGGAAGGCCCTCTGGCATTCGGCAGAACGAGAAAAATATCGCCGTCCCGCAGATAACGGATCGCCATTTCCTTGGTGCCGATGCTTGGTTCATCGGTTGCCAGCACAATCTCGAAGTCATCGAAACTTTGTGCCAGGATCGACAGCAAGGCACGTTCAAGCAAGTGCGGCCGGCTATGCGTAGTCACAACGATCGAAAACAATGTCGCTTTTTTCATCTTGCCATGTGCCTACAAAATCTTGCCGAGGCGACTGACCACGCCAGTTCCGAGCGGCGATTTCGGCAATTGCGGCGACTTCGGCAATTGCGGCGATTGGGTCAATTGCGAAACCGTACCCAAACCGATCTCGCCATAGTTGGCCATCGATGCCAGCGCCACGCCTTCGGATGACAGAACATCGCCCACCAGCTTGTCTTCGTAAAATTCGCCATCGAGCAGGCCCGGGAAGCGCGTCAAGGCAAACACAAGCTTTTCCAGCGGGCCGGGACCGACATAATAAGCCTTCCCCTCGGCCCACGGCCGCAATGCCGGCCGGCCGTATACGCGCCGATTCATGGCGTTATCCTGGCATTTACCCCAATGCGCGCATCGGTCGAACTGGTCGATCGCGGCCGGTACGCCGGCGTAGGCATTGGCGCCGGACATACGCGACAAGGCGCGCGCCATTTTGCCGGCGTCCTGCACCGACAACTCAAGGTCCATTTTCAGGACGCCCACATTACTGCCGAGGTTTTCATATATCCATGCGAAGGCTGCGGCGACTTTTTTCGGCGTGCTCTCGAAATTATCCGCGGCGTCCACCTGCAACGCACGGATATGATCGATCGGCGCCGTGTCCGACCCGCTGACGATCAGGTACTGGATATTTCCCTTGTCGAGCTGCCAGGCAAGTTTGGTCGCTTTTTCTTCGTTCTTCTTGGTCGCAACGATCAGCACGATATTTTCCGCTATGGCCGGCTTGCCGACATAATTCTTGTAGTCGCCGAGGATATCCTTGTTTTCCGGCGCCGCGGCAATCGCTGCTTTCAACGCGGCCAGGCCGGCAGACCGGTTTCCGCGCGAGTCTTCCACCTGGAATCGCTTGTAATCAAGCGCCCATTGAAACTCGGAGCGGATATGCGCAAAGTCATCTTCAATGCGATCGCATTCCTTGATGATGCTGTCCCAGGTAAACGGCAAGCTGGGGGTTTTTAATAATGCATTGATGCGTTCATTGAAAGTCGTCGCCATAGTCTCGCTCGGTTGAGTGTTTTTTCCGGAATCAGGCGAATGCGCCTGTACAGTTATCTGAATCAGTAACCCAGTTTCTTGATTTCCCATCGTGTTGCAACGCGGCCGATAATGCGCTCGAATTCCTCGCTCCAGTCATGCGACAGGTTCTTCAGCAACAGACTCTTCGCGCCACGCGTAAGCGACGAGCGTAACGCCGTACTGGTCAGCAGCATGCGCAAATTCACCGACAGCATCTCCACATTGCCAACCGGATGCATCAGCGCATTGCGGCCATGATGCAAACCGATGTGGCGATAAGTCTCCAGATCCGAAAGGCATACCGGCACTTCCAGTTCAAAAGCTTCCCAGATAGTCAACGGCTGCGACTCGCTGAAGCTGGCGAGCACGAACGCATCCGCCGACGCCAGATAGGCCAATGTCGCTTCGTTGGATTGTTCGCCCAGGAAAACGTAACGTTTCGGATGGGCTTCGGCCAGGGATCTGATTCCCGGCGACATCTGAAGGTATTTTCCGATGAAAACGACCTCCACATTTTCCTTGGTCTCCTTGTCGAGCAGATCGACCGCCTGAATCGTGTCTTCCATCCGCTTGCGCGGCTCGATCGTGCCGATGCAGACAATGCGTTTCTTCTGTTTCGGCTTCGGCTGAATCGGCTCGCGTTTATAAATGGCGTCATTCCAGAACGGCAGCACCTGGACGGAGGCAGGGCTATCGAACAGGAAACTGCCATAAACCTTCTTCTGATACTCCGTCTGAAATACGATCTGCATGGCGCTTTTGAACCCCGCGGCCAGTTGCGGATGCAGCAACAGCATGTCGCGTCCTATTTCGGTCTCATGGATCCACCAGATCACCGGACACCGGCTGCCGGCTTCTCCGACATGCGCCCCCGTCATCAGCGTGTTGGAAACCACCAGGTCCACTTCCTTGACGTTATCGACGATCGGCACGCCCAGCGCCTGGAACTGTTTCTTGATTTCGCCTTCGCCTTTGATGCGCGACATGACGGAAATTTCATGGTGCTGCACCAGCCGCTCGGCCAAACGCAGCATCGCGATACTGGCCCCGGTGGTGTAAAACTCATCGTTCAACAGCAGAATCTTCATGCGCGTCTTTTTCTTATCAAAATGCCAGCCAATAACCAATCATCATTATTGCAGGCCCGCCTCACGGGTTAAACCACGAATAACGGCAGGAAACGCCGCCTGGCTTTACATTTAGCCAAGCCCAAAACAATTCCGCGTCGCAACATTCTGTCGGTTTCCACCAAGTTTTATGCGCAAATCGATCCGCCGCCGCATGATAAACTTCCGCCACGCCAACTGCTGGCTTCATTAACCCGTCAACCCAAGGTTCGGAACCCTTTCATGAATGTCATCATCCTGGCCGCCGGCATGGGCAAACGCATGCAATCGGCCCTGCCGAAAGTGCTGCATCCATTAGCCGGAAAACCCCTCCTGTCGCATGTCGTGGACACCGCCCGCGTGCTGGAGCCGTCGCGCCTGTGCATCGTCTACGGCCACGGCGGCGATGCCGTGCCGACCATGCTGGCCGCGCCGGACCTGGCGTTCGCGCTGCAATCGCCGCAACTCGGCACCGGCCATGCCGTGATGCAGGCCCTGCCTTTCCTGGACGATGCCCAACCCACCCTGATTCTCTACGGCGACGTGCCGCTGACGCGCGCCAGCACCCTGCGCCGCCTGCTCGACGTGGCCGGCAATGACAAACTCGGCATCCTGACCATAGCGATGGCCGATCCCAACGGCTACGGCCGCATCGTGCGGGAAAACGGCAGAATTACCCGGATCGTCGAGCAAAAAGACGCCAATAAGGAAGAAAATGCCATTTCCGAAATCAATACCGGCATTATGGTCGCGCCCACGCCGCAATTGCGCGGCTGGCTTTCCAGGCTGTCCAATCAGAATGCCCAAGGCGAGTATTACCTGACCGATATCGTGGCCCAGGCGGTAGCCGACGGCGTGCCCGTGGTTGACGCCCAGCCGGATACCCTGGCCGAAACGCTGGGCGTGAACAGCAAGGTGCAACTGGCGGAACTGGAGCGCCTGCATCAGCGGGCGCAGGCCCAGCAGCTGCTGGAACAGGGCGTGACCCTGGCCGATCCGGCCCGCATCGATATTCGCGGCACCCTGCATTGCGGACGCGACGTTTCCATCGACGTCGGCTGCGTATTCGAAGGCATCGTCACGCTTTCGGACGGCGTAACGGTGGGCGCCAACTGCGTGATCCGCAACGCGGAGATCTCCGCCAACGCGCAGATCAAGGCGTTCTGCCATATCGAGGACGCCGTCATCGGCACCGCCGCGCAGATCGGCCCGTATGCCCGTCTGCGTCCCGGCACGGTACTGGCCGAAGATGTGCACATCGGCAATTTCGTCGAGGTCAAGAACAGCAACATCGCGGCGCACAGCAAGGCCAATCACCTGAGCTACGTCGGCGACTCGGACGTCGGCATGCGCGTCAACATCGGCGCCGGCACCATTACCTGCAATTACGACGGCGTGAACAAATCGCGCACCGTGATCGAGGACGACGCCTTCATCGGCAGCGACACCCAGCTGGTGGCGCCGGTGCGGGTCGGCGCGGGCGCCACGCTCGGCGCCGGCACCACGCTGACCAAGGACGCGCCGCCGGGCAAGCTGACCCTGTCGCGCAGCAAGCAGATCACCATTGAAGGCTGGGCGCGCCCGGTCAAAACCAAGAAATAAGAGATAGGATTTTCCATGTGCGGCATCGTCGGCGCGGTAGCGCAACGCAATATAGTTCCCATCATGCTGGAAGGCCTGAAGCGCCTCGAATATCGCGGCTATGATTCCTGCGGCGTCGCCGTGCACGACGGACGTGCAGACGGCGGCCTGGCGCGCGCGCGCAGCGTGGCCCGCGTAGCCGAACTGCAGGAGCAGGTCGACGCCAGCGGCTTCACCGGCGCCACCGGCATCGCGCATACGCGCTGGGCCACGCATGGCGCGCCGGCCACCGTCAACGCCCATCCGCATTTTTCGTCGGACAGCAGCGGCACGCCGCGCATCGCGCTGGTGCACAACGGCATCATCGAAAATTTTGAAGAAATCCGCACCGAGCTGATCGGCCTGGGTTACCGTTTCGAATCGCAGACCGATACCGAAGCCGTCGCGCATCTGGTCAACCATCTGTACGACGGCGACTTGCTGCGCACCATGCAGAAAGCCGTGAAACGCCTGAAAGGCGCGTTTGCGCTGGCGGTGTTCTGCAAGGACGAGCCGCATCGCCTGGTCGGCGCGCGCCTGGGCTGCCCGCTGGTGGTGGGCCTGGGCAGCGGCGAAAACTTCCTGGCGTCCGACGCAATGGCGCTGGCCGGCACCACCGACCAGATCATTTACCTGGGCGAAGGCGACGTGGTCGACGTGCGGCTGGACGGCATTTCCATCACGGACCTCAACGACCAGCCGGCCGAACGCGCGGTGCTGACGGTGCACGCCTATTCCGGCGCCATCGACCTCGGCCCGTACCGCCATTACATGCAGAAGGAAATCTTCGAACAGCCGCGCGCCATCGGCGACACGCTGGAAGGCGTCGAAGGCTTCGTGCCGCCCTTGTTCGGCATGCACGCGGAAAGCGTATTCAAGGATATCGACGCCATCCAGATCCTGGCCTGCGGCACCAGCCTGTATTCCGGCATGACCGCCAAGTACTGGCTGGAAGCGCTGGCCGGCATTCCGACTTCCGTCGAGATCGCCAGCGAGTACCGTTACCGCACGCCGACCGTCAATCCGAACGCGCTGATCGTGGTGATTTCGCAATCCGGCGAAACCGCCGACACGCTGGCCGCATTGAAATACGCGAAGGAACTGGGGCACAAGCATTCGCTGTCGATCTGCAACGTCGGCACCTCGGCGATGGTGCGCGAAACGGAATTGTCGTACCTGACCCGCGCCGGCGTCGAAATCGGCGTGGCTTCGACCAAGGCTTTCACGACCCAGCTGACGGCGCTGTTCCTGCTCTCGCTGACGCTGGCCAAGCTGCGCGGCCGCCTGAGCGACGAAGACGAGTATCTGCACCTGAAAAATCTGCGCCACCTGCCGGCCGCGCTGCAAAGCGTGCTGGCGCTGGAACCGCAGATCATCGCCTGGGCCGACGCTTTCGCGCTCAAGGAAAACGCCCTGTTCCTGGGCCGCGGCCTGCACTATCCGATCGCGCTGGAAGGCGCGCTCAAGCTCAAGGAAATTTCATACATCCATGCCGAAGCCTATCCGGCCGGCGAACTCAAGCACGGCCCGCTGGCGCTGGTGACCAAGGAAATGCCGGTGGTGACGGTGGCCCCGAACGACACACTGATCGAAAAACTCAAATCGAACATGCAGGAAGTGCGCGCGCGCGGCGGGGAGTTATATGTGTTCGCCGATTCGGATTCGAATATCCATCCGAGCGAAGGCGTGCATGTGATTCGATTGCCTGAGCACTACGGACAGCTATCGCCGATCCTGCATGTGGTGCCGCTGCAGTTGCTGGCGTATCACACGGCATTGGCGCGCGGGACGGATGTGGATAAGCCGAGGAATTTGGCGAAGTCGGTGACGGTGGAGTGAGACGTGCGTCCCAACCCGGCGAGGCGGCTTACTCGACGGGTGGAAAATCGACGTCGGTGCCGTTGATGCGGTTGAAGGTATTGGTGAAGATCCCGAGCGCAATGGTCAGCGAGATCTCGGCCAATTGGGTGTCGGTGTAGCCGGCGGCACGGATGGCATTAAACTCGTCCTCGCTGATCGTGCCGCTCGTGGCATGCAAGCCGGACACGAAGCGCACCAAGGCATCACGTTTGGCGTCGCCCGTGGGCCGCCCCGCGCGAATGGCACGCAGCGCATCGACCGGCAGGCCCGCCAGTTTGCCCACGAAGCTGTGTGCGGCCACGCAAACGTCGCAACCGGTCTTCTCACTGATTAACAGCTTGATGGTTTCGTGCTCTTGCCGGCTCAGGCTGCCCGAATTCAATGTGCCCTGGGCGTCGAGTACCGCAGCCAAAGACGCCGGTACAAGATAGCCCAACGCGGCGTACGTATTGGGGACGCGGCCGCCGGAAATCTTCTTCACCCGCGCATAGATATCGGCAGTGGCGCCGGTGGCGGAGGCGATGTCGGGAATAGCGATACGGCTCATGGCGGAACCTTTCATTATGTGGCCAGGATTCAGGAAAACGGACGCAGCGCCAGCTCGAGGCCCAGGACCACGAGGAAGAGGAGAAAGCCGCGGCGGAAAACTTTCGGGCTGATCTTCTGCCGCACAATCGAGCCCAGCCACATGCCGGCGAGAGCGGGAAGAACCGCCAGCAGCGACAGGCCAAGCTGGTCAAGCCGGAACGCGCCTTGGCTGAAGAGCCCTCCTGCGAGCGCAACCGTGGAGACCGTAAACGAAAGGCCAAGGGCCTGCACGAGTTCATCTTTCTGAAGTCCCAACGACTGCACATAAGGCACGGCCGGAAGCGTGAAGACACCGGTGGCGCCGGTCAGCAACCCGGTAATCATGCCGATGAGGGGCGAAAGCCAGGACTCGAACCGTTCCGGCACCGAGAGCGTCGGCAGGAACAGTGCATAGGCCGCATAGGCGATCAGGGCAAGCCCCAGCGCACGTCCCGACCAGACAGGGTCAACGATTACCAGCAGTCGCGCCCCTAGAACGGTGCCGATCACGATGCAGAGCATCATTGCCCACAACCGCCGCATGAGGCGGAGTGTGTCTCGGCCCGCCAGCATTTGCCACACGTTGGTCACGAAGGATGGAATGATCAGGATCGCCGCGGCCGCAAGCGGCGACATGGCGGCCCCAAGCACGCCCATGGCAACCGTTGGCAAGCCCATACCGGTCACGCCTTTAACGACACCGGCTCCGAGAAACGTGGCAAAGAGCAGGCAGATCAATTCAATGGTCAGAGTATTCATAGGGCCATTACACATCCGGCCGGAAGCTGGCACAATGCGGTTTTTCCGATACCTCCTTCGGATTTACCGAAGGCATCTGTTTTGGAGGGTGTATGAGATTCGATCTCACGGATCTGCGTCTGTTCGTTTGCGTGGTCGATGCCGGCAGCATTACGGCCGGGGCCAGACAGGCAAATCTCGCATTGGCCTCGGCAAGCGAGCGCATCGGCAACATCGAATCGGATGCCGGCGTCGCCCTGCTTGAAAGAAGCCGCACGGGGGTGGTGACCACCGAGGCGGGGGAGGCGCTGGCGCATCATGCGCGCCTGATACTCAGGCAGCACAACCTCTTGCAGGGAGAGCTGCGTGACTTTGGCGCCGGCGCGCGCGGTACGCTGCTGTTGTATGCGAACACGGCAGCGCTGACGGGTTTTCTGCCGCAGAGGCTCGCGCCGTGGCTGGCGCAGCGTCCACGCCTGAACATTGATCTGAGAGAGCGTACGAGTGCCGAAATCGTGAAGATGATCGGCGCAGGGCTGGCCGAAGCGGGTGTGGTATCGGATGCGGTAGACCCCGCAGGCCTCGCAATCCAGCCGGTCACCAGCGACCATCTCGTCCTGATTGTTCCTGCTGCGCACCGGCTCGCCGGATCGAAGGCGGTCCGCTTTGCCGACATCACGGGTGAGCAGTTCGTTGGCCTGGAGGCCGGAAGTGCGCTTCAGGACCATATCGACGAACATGCCGCCGATCTGCGCAAGACGCTGGCATTGCGTATCCGCATGAAGACCTTCGAGGGGTCGTGCCAGATGGTGTCGCAGGGGGTGGGGGTGGCGATCGTTCCGCAGGGAGCCGCAAAGCGCTTTCGGGGCAGGTATCCGTTCAGGACCCTCGCGATCAGCGATGATTGGGCGCGCAGGCAGCTCTGTCTGTGCTTCCGGCAATGGCACACGCTGTCTGCGCCGATGCAAAGCCTGCTGGCGCATCTCGGCGGCGGGTGAATGCCATCTGGATGTCCCGGCCGAAAAGGTCCATGCCGCTCTATTGTTCGTTCACAATTGCGCCCTCGACAGGCTGACGCACCTGCGCGCCAGGATATCGGTCGGATCCAGCACCATCACACTTTCGCCGGCCACCGAAAAATGATCGCTCTGCGCAATCAGCAATGGCAATTCGGTGCAGCCCAGAATGATCACCTCCGCGCCGCGTTCGGCCAGATGCGCCAATGCCTGCATCAGCTGTTCCCTGCATGCCCCTTCCAGATAGCCGGCCTTGACGCCGCGCTCGCCGTAAATCGCCTCCATCACCAAGGCCTGATGGGCATCGTCCGGCGTCAGCAGCATCAAATGCGCGGCATCCGCCACGTCCTGATAAACCCGGCTGGCGATCGTGCCCGAGGTTGCCAGCAAACCCACCTTTTTGCGATTGCCGCAACGATCGGCGATATGGCGGGCCGTCTCGAACAGCATATTGACGATCGGAATCGACAGATAAGGCTGAATCCGCTCGACGAAGGCATGGGCGGTGTTGCAGGGAATCGCGATCAGATCGGCGTCGCCCGCCTCCAGTTTCTTGCAGGCGGCATACAGCGCCAGCGTCGGATCGGGACCGTCGCCGATCAGCGCCGCGGTGCGGTCCGGTATCTGCGGATTGTGTTCGAGCACCAGTTTGATATGGTCCTGGTCGCGTCCGGCGGCGGTGTTGCGCACGATCTTGTCCAGGAAATCGACCGTGGCGGCCGGTCCCACGCCGCCGATCACGCCCACCTTGAACGGCTTGGCCGGGGCGTCGCCGCGGCATGACAATGCGTATTGCACATAGGCGCGATTGGCGTCGACGATGCTGACGCCGCGCGCCTGCAAGGCATCCGACACCACCGCGATTTCGGTCGCGCCGGGAAGAATCGCTTGTGCGCCCTTCTCCAGAAGATGCTCGCAGGCCCGGTGCAGCAACTCGATGGGCTCGCCTTGCAGATGCCCGGATTTGACGCCGCTGCCGCCATAAATGGCCGGCATGACACAGCCGTCCTGCAGTTCCGCATCGGGATAGACGACCTCATATCCGCGCGCGGCGAAATAACGCTCGAACAGGCCTTTGCTTTTGACATAGTTCGATGCCAGCACGCCGATCCTGCACGGCGCCGGATGGCGCTTGCGCAGATGCGCCAGCAGGGCATCCATGATGGAGACCAAGGGCAGCGGGGTTTCGGCCTGCAGTTCGCCGAGGAAGGTATGGCTGATAAAGCACGGCAGCAGCACGCTGTGCACGCCGCGCGCCTCCAGTTTCCGGATCATGTCGAACACATACAGCTTCCTGCGGTTCGGGCTGCCGTTGGCTTCGCCGTCCATGCCGCCGTCCTGGAACGGCTGCTGCTCGAATACGACATCATGTCCCGCCGCGGTTTCGCGATCGGCGGCAATCGCCTTGGCCAGCTTGAAGAACAGATCGGCGCCGGCCAGCATGCCCAGGCCGCCGACAATGCCGATGCTCTGTTTATGGTGAGTGGACAACATGATTGATCCCGGATCCCGATGCAATGAATACAATGAATACAATGAATAAAGCGACCATGAAAGGTTAGCCGCAAATCCGTGCGGCATTATGCAAATTCGGGCCGGCTTCATGCATTGCGCGCATAGCGCGTCGAATATCCAATAAACTGGGGGCCTTGCCAAGGCGACGACAGGGGATTCGGCTGTGGATATCAAGTGGATTGAAGATTTTCTAAGCCTGGCGCAGACCCGCAACTTTTCGCGCTCGGCGGAAAACCGCGCCGTGACGCAGCCGGCATTCAGCCGGCGCATCCGCGCGCTCGAAGCCTGGGTCGGCGCCGATCTGATCGACCGCAGCACCTATCCGTTGACGCTGACGCCGGCCGGCAAGCTCTTCAGCGATTCCGCGCGCGACGCCATGCGCCTGCTCGACGATTCGCGTTCGCTGCTGCGCGGCCAGCGCGCCGACGCCAATATGCTGCGGATCGCCGCCGGCCATACTTTATCCCTGAATTTTTTTCCACTCTGGATCGAAAGCATCCGCGCGCGGCACGGCGAAATCCGGGCCCGCATCCTGCCGACCAATGTGCATGACTCGGTGCTCTCGCTGGTCGAAGGCAATTGCGATCTGTTGCTGTGCTATCACCATCCGGAACTGCCGGTCGAGCTCGACCCCGCCCGCTACGGCCATGTCTGCCTGGGCGCCGAAGTAGTGATGCCAATGTCGATTCCGGACCGCGGCGGCAATCCGATGTTTGCGCTGCCGGGCAGCAAACGCGCGCCGACGCCGGCGTTATCGTTTACCGGCGGGTCGTTCTTTGGGCAGGTCGTCAATCTGATCCGCTCCAAGGCCAAACAGGCAAGCCATCTGAGCGCCGTCCACGAATCGGATCTGGCCGAATTGCTGAAGACCATGGCGCTGGCGGGCCACGGCCTGGCGTGGCTGCCGGAAAGCTCGATTGCGCGTGAGCGGGCCGACGGCAAACTGGTGCGGGCCGGCGGCGACGAATGGACTGTCAAACTGGAGATACGCCTGTTCCGGGCTTACGCAAATACCAACCCGGGCTTGAATGCCTTGTGGGACTTTTTGCTGAAGAACCAGGCTGCCGCAGTGCCGGCATCGTAGACATCGTCGGCTGCAATGCCGGTCCGCTTCGAATGGATGTCCTATCAATAGTTTGCGGAACATCGCGGGCTCAACGTCAAGAGCATCAAGGAACTGGAGCGCGGCACCGCAAACCCGACCGTGAAAACATTGAATCAGATCGGAGAAATTTTCGGATTGGAAGTCGCCTTCGTGCGAAAGCGCAGGGAGAAAATGTAGCGCCGGCGATCGCTGACACTTCCGGCCTCAATCCGCCTCGATCAGATAAGGCACCACAACTTCCCCCAGCCAGGCCATCACCGCCTGCACCCTTGGCGCCAACTGGCGCCGGTGCGCATACAGCAGCGACACCGGCATCGGACAGGCGGTAAATTCCGGCATGACCGGCACCAGCGACCCCTCGGCAAACGCTTTCCGCAAACCCAGCGTCGGCGCCTGGATGATCCCCAGCCCGGCCAGCGCGGCGGCCTGGTACGCATCGGTGCCGTTGACGGTCACCATCGCCTGCATCGGCAGGATGCGGCAGGCGTTCTCGGCGGCGTCGAAATATTCCCATCCGGCGTCGTTGGCGGTCAGCCTCGGCGTGTAATGCACCAGCCGGTGGCGCGCCAGATCGGCCAGCGTATGCGGCACGCCGTATTCTTTCAGATAAGCGGGGCTGGCCGCGTTTTCCATCTGCATGCTGCCCAGCGGCCGCGCGACCAGATCGGAATTTCCCAGCGCGCCGACGCGCAGCAGGCAGTCGAATCCCTCATGCACCAGGTCGACGCGGCGGTCGGTGGTGCTGATGCCGATTTCCAGCAAGGGATGCGCATTCAGGAATTCGGGCAGGCGCGGAATGATGACGTCGCGCGCGATGCTGCTGGGCAAATCGATTCTGAGCCGTCCGCGCAAGCCGCCCGATATCGGTCCGAACATGGTTTGCAGTTGTTCCGTTTCGGCCAGCAATTCCTTGCAGCGCTCAAGGAACCGCTCGCCATCCTGCGTCAGGCGCACGCTGCGCGTGGTCCTTTGCAGCAGGCGCGCGCCCAAGCGGGCTTCGAGCCGCCGCACCGAAGTCGATACATGCCCCTTGGCCAGTCCCAGCTGTTCGGCGGCGCGGCTGAAGCTGCCCAGATCCGCTACCCGCGCAAAGATGCGCAGCTCATCGAAATCCATTGAAACACCTTGATTGTTTTTATATAAAAACAGTGTAGCCGTTTTTGATGGCTTTATCGCAGTTTAAGGAATGAATAAAGTACGCCTGTTCCACTCCCCGCTTTCCACTGTTTTACCCTTAAGGAGATTCAAAATGACAACGCAAGCCAACACCATCGTCCTGATCACCGGCGGCAGCCGCGGCCTCGGGCGCAGCGCCGCCCTTCACCTGGCGCGGCGCGGCGTCGACGTGATCCTGACGTACAAGGGCAACCAAGCCGAAGCGCAAAATGCGGTCCGCGAGATCCAGGCGCTGGGCCGCCGCGCCGTGGCGCTGCAGCTCGACGTCGGCAACAGCAAGACTTTTGCGGCTTTTGCTGCGACGGTAAAGACCGCGCTGGCCGATACCTGGCAGCGCGGCAACTTCGACTATCTGATCAACAACGCCGGCATCGGCTACCACGCCGCCTTCGCGGAAACCACCGAGGAGCAGTTCGACGATCTCTATAACGTGCATCTGAAAGGCACGTTTTTCCTGACGCAGAAACTGCTGCCGCTGATCAAGGACGGCGGCCGCATCGTGAACCTGTCGAGCGGTCTGACCCGCTTCACATTGCCCGGCATATCCGCCTATGCCGCGATGAAAGGCGGCGTGGAAGTATTGACGCGTTACATGGCCAAGGAACTCGGTCCGCGCGGTATCGCCGTGAATACGCTGGCGCCGGGCGCCATCGAAACCGATTTCAGCGGCGGCATGGTGCGCGACAACGCACAGATGAACGCCATGATCGCCGGCCAGACCGCGCTGGGCCGCGTCGGCCTGCCCGACGACATCGGCGGCGCCATGGCTGCCCTGCTCGATGAAGGCAACCGCTGGGTCAATGCGCAGCGCATTGAGGTGTCGGGCGGGATTCACATTTGAGCGCGTTCACCGTTTTACCAGCGCCATCCGGCTGATCGCAAACGCGGCGATGCCGGCGATGAATACCGGGATCGCCGCAATCAGAAACACTTGATGCATTTCCCACTGCAGCGACAGCAAGACGCCGCCGACCACCGGCCCGATGATCGATCCGATCCGGCCGACGCCCAGCGACCAGCCCACGCCGGTTGAACGGATCGCCGTCGGATAGGATTTCGCGGCCAGCGCGTTGGCGCCGATCTGACCCCCGACCACGCAAAATCCGGCGGCGAAAATGGTGATGATCAGCAATGGCGCCGAGGTGCCGACCATCCCCACCAGCACAATCGATATGGCGCCGATGAAATAGATGAACGACAGCGCCCGGAAGGGCGACATCTTGTCGAACACGCGTCCCAGCATGAGCGTGCCGACCGTACCGCCGATCTGCAGCATCGAGGTGATCAGCGCCGCCGAGGATACCGATATGCCGGCGTCGCTGATGACGGTCGGCAACCAGTTCGACAGAAAATACAGGTCCATCAGGCTCATGAAGAAGACGATCCACAGCAGCAGCGTCAGCATCGTCCGCTTATCCGCAAACAACTCCCGGACCGGGAAATGCGCGGAGGCCGGTTCATCCGTCGCAAATTGCGTTGCGGCGGCATGATCGAAGGCCGGATCGATTTTCAGCAAGGTGCGCCGAATCCTGTCTTCCTGCCCGCCTTTGAGCACCAGGAAGCGCACCGATTCCGGCAGGTAGATCCATAAGCCGACGACGGCGATGCAAGGCAGCACGCCGCCGACCACAAATACCGATTTCCAGCCGAAATCCTGGATCAGCCCGGCAGCGGCCAGCCCGCCCAATGCCGCCCCCAGCGAGAAGCCGCAGAACATCCACATGACCGAGGTCGAGCGCGTCCGCTCGGGCGAAAACTCGCTGGTCAGCGCAACCGCATTGGGCATGACGCTGCCCAGGCCGAGGCCGGTGAGCAAACGCAGCACCAGCAGGCTTTCAATCGACGTTGCGGATGCCGTCAGCAGCGACAGCACGCCGAATACCAGCATGCCCATCAGCAGCACCGGCCGGCGGCCGAAGCGGTCGGCCAGCGGGCCGCCCAGAAGCGCGCCCAGCATCAAGCCGATCAGGCTGGCGGAAAACACCGGCGCCAGCGCGGCCCGGCTGACGTGGAAGGTCTTGATGATCGCCGGCGCGACATAGCCGATCGCCTGCGTATCGAAGCCGTCGAGAAAAACGGCCAGGGCGCACATGGCCGTGACCGCGAGCTGGTATTTTCCGAATTTGCGCTGGTCGATGAAATCGCGCACATCGATGGATGATGTCCTGTTCAATGCTGTCTCCTTTTATTATTGATTGCATTTTTTGGCTGGCGCTACCGTGCAACGGCTTTTCCCCGATTCAGCACGTCCTTGTTGAATCCCGCGACGTTCTTGTAATTCTCCGAAATGGCCCGCAGTTCTTCCTGGCTGATCACATCCTCGATCTTGCCGAAGCGCTTGCCGCCGGTGAGATCGTAGACCTTCTGCAAAATGGCGTCGGGCGGCGCCTTGCGATTCATCAGCACCACGTCGCCGGTTTCCTTGCGGCGAATATCGTCATAGACGCTCAGCGCCTGCGCGTTGAGGCCGAAGCGCTTGAACTGCGCCACCAGGCACGGCGAATCGAGGATGGCCTGGCCGGCGCCGTTCGAGCCGCGCGGTATCATCGGATGCGCGGCGTCGCCCAGCAGCGTCACGCGCTCGAAACTCCAGCGCGGCAGCGGATCCTGATCGACCATGGGATAGACCAGGATATTTTGCGTAGCCTCGATCATGGCGGCGACATCGAGCCAATCGAAATGCCAATCGGCATAGGTCGGGAAAAAGTCGTCCAGCTTGCCGATGCCGTTCCAGTCGCGCCGCGCCGGCTCCGGCGAGGCCAGCTCCGCGAGCCAGTTGACCAGTTGGTTGCCCTCGGCGTCGATGGCGTCGCGGATCGGATAGATCACCATTTTCCCGACCGGGAACCAGCCCGCGCGGACCATGCATGCGCCGCTCAGGAACGGCTTCACCGCCACCGTGCCGCGCCACATATTGACGCCCGAATAACGCGGCGCGCCTTCGTTCGGATGCAAAGCCTTGCGCACCACGGAATGCACGCCGTCGCATGCCACCAGAATTTCCGCGCGGGCATCGTCGCGCGCTTCGCCGGCCGGACCGGTGAAATGCGCGGTCACGCCTTCCTTATCTTGTTCGAAACCGGTGCAGCGATGGCCTTCGAGTACGGCGTCATGGCCGAGCCGCTGCCGCACCGCTTCCAGCAGGATGCCCTGCAGATCGCCGCGATGGATGGAAAATTGCGGCCAGTTGTAGCCCGCATAGCGCCCCGCCGGTTCGCTATAGATGAACTGGCCGTGCTGATTGAAAAAGGCGGAATCCTTGGTGGTGACCGCGACGGCGGCCAACTTTTCCAGCAAGCCGAAACGCTCCAGTTCGCGCACCGCGTGCGGCAACAGATTGATGCCGACGCCGAGCGCGCTGAGCTGCGCCGCGCTTTCATAGACGCGGCATGAAATTCCCGCTTCATGCAGATTCAGCGCCAGCGTCAATCCGCCGATGCCCGCACCGATGATGGCGACATCGCAGTCTTTTTGCATGCATTTCTCCTTGATGGCTGTTTTTGCTTTCCGCGTACAGGCGCGGGTTTCGCGATACAGGCATTACATACCTTGTTAAAGTATTATGGAAATTTGAATATGATATGAATTAATAATTGTTTATTATGAATTTATGAATATATCGTCACGCCAATTGAAGGCCTTCCTGCTGACCGCCCGCCTCGGCAATTTCACCAAGGCGGCCGAAGTCATGCATCTCACCCAGGCCGGCCTGAGCGTCATGATGCGCGAACTGGAAACGCAGCTGGACGCGCGCCTGTTCGACCGCACCACGCGCACGGTGACCCTGACCGGCGCCGGCGAGAAATTCCTGCCGGCGGCCATCCGGGCGCTGAGTGAAATCGAAGACGCGGCGGCGCAAATCAATGCGATCGGCGAAAAGGCCAGGCATACGCTGCGCATTGCGGCCACGCCGTTCGTCTCGTCGAACCTGATGCCGCCCATCTGCCGTCTTTTCCGGACACGCTATCCGGAAGTCGCGATTCAATTTGTCGACTGCGCGCTCAAGCAGGTGCATGCCCTGGTTGAAAACGGCGAGGCCGATCTTGGCTTCGGTTTCTTTTTCAAGGCCTCCAGAGGCATTGAACGCACCTTGCTGCATGCATTCTCTCTGATGCGCATCGCAGCGCTCGACGATGCCGATGCCGATGCCCATGCCGACCTTGCCGCCCTCCGGCCGGGCGCCATGGTTGCAGGCAAGGCGCCCTGGTCGGCGCTGGAAAGCGCCTCCTTGCTGGCCTTGCCCGCGGATAATCCGATACAGCAATTGGTGGAAACGCATCTGGCCGCCGTGCGCCCGCGGCATGAAGAAAAGCCGGCATTCAATTACTTTGAAACCCTGATCGCCATGACCGCCAGCGGCATGGGCGCCACGGTGCTGCCTTCGCTGGCGCTGATCGGATGCCAGCGCTATCCGGTGCGGTGCGACATCCTGGTGCCGCGGGTCTCGCTGGGCCTGCACCAGATCAGCAAACGGGGCCGCGGCAAAACGCCCGTCATGGCCGACTTCACCGCGACGCTGATCGCCGAACTGCCCGGTCTGATGCAGACGGAACATCTCGCACGGCGCAGCGGGAGTCCGGGCGCGATCCAGGCCTGACGGTCAGAACCGGTCGACGTCGATAATCGCCTGCGCAAACGCCTGCGGCGCTTCCTGCGGCAAGTTGTGGCCGATGCCGCCGGTCAAGGTCCGGTGCGCGTATTTGCCGGTGAATTTGCCGCGATAGACGGATGGATCGAAGAACGGCGCGCCGTTGGCGTCGCCTTCCATCGTGATCGCCGGAATGTTGATGGCCGGCGCCAGCGCCAGCCGCTTTTCCAGGCTGTCGTATTGCGCTTCGCCCGCGGCAATGCCCATCTTCCAGCGGTAATTGTGGATCACGATGGCGACGTAATCCGGATTGTCGAAAGAAGCGGCGCTGCGGTCGAGCGTGGCGTCGTCGAATTTCCAGCGCGGCGATGCCTGTTCCCAGATCAGTTTGGCGAAATCGCGCCGGTTTTTTTCGTAGCCGGCCGCGCCGCGATCGGTGGCGAAATAGAATTGATACCACCAGGCGAACTCGGCTTTGGGCGGCAGCGGTACGGTCCTGGTATCGATATTGGTCATCAGATAGCCGCTCACCGACACCAATGCCTTGCAACGCTCCGGAAATACCGCCGCCATGATGCAGGCGGTGCGCGCGCCCCAGTCGAAGCCGCCGATAACGGCCTTGTCGATCTTGAGCGCATCCATCAAGGCGATGATGTCGAGCGCAACGCGCGACTGTTGCGCATTGCGGAAGGTTTTGGCGGACAGGAAACGCGTGCTGCCGTGGCCGCGCAGATACGGCACGATGACGCGGTAGCCCTGCGCCGCCAGTATCGGCGCGACGTCGGCGAAGCTGTGGATATCGTAGGGCCAGCCGTGCAGCAGGATGACCGGCGGGCCGTCGGCGGGACCGGCTTCGGCGTAGCCGATATTCAACTGGCCGGCGTCGATCTGTCTGATGGAAGCGAAAGCGGTATTCGGGCCGGATGCAGTCCCGGACGATGAAGGCGTAGCGCCCGTTGCCGCTTTCGCGGCGCCGATCATGCCGAGCTGGGCGGCGGCGAGGGTAGCGGCGGCAGTGCCGAACAGGCGGCGGCGGTTCTGGTTGACGGTATCGGCGGACATCTATTTCTCCAGTCGGGTTGGGATGAACAGATTAAGCCTGCCCAGTGTATCCGCGATGTGTCCGCAACCCGCCTTGTTTGTATGCGCGCGTACCGCCGTGCCGGCAGATACAAAACGCTACAAATCCCCCGTTTCTAGAACGCCGTCAGGAACGACACCGCATTGATCCCGGGGCTGCGCCCCTGTTTGACCGCCGCCATGTAATCGGTCCCGCTCATTTCTTCCTCCACCACCATCACGCGCGCTACCCGGTAGCGGCAATAACATTGCAATTGCGCAATGAACGGAATCGCATTGTCGGTGCGCTCGCCATACATTTCCCTGTGCAAGGCCGGCAACTGATACCAGGGCGCTACCGAGCGCGAATGATGGGCGTTGTGATAGCCGAAATTGAGCACCAGCAGATTGACCCAGCGGTATTTCAGCGACAAAGGATTGCTGAAGGTGTGCGCCTGTTCGTAGTCGCGGTCGCCTTTGAAGGGCAGCGGCGTCTTGTCGAACAGGGTGTAGGTGCCGGCGTAATCGTGCTGCAGCGTATCCATGAAGCGCAGCACGGTCAGCATGATCAGGTAGGCCACGGCATACAACGCCGCCGCGGCAGGATGAAACCACAACAGGGCGCCGTACAGCCCGCCGCGGATCAGGATGGTCAGCACGTTTTTCATACGCTGCGATTTGCGCTGCGGGATGATGAACGAACCGAATATCAGCACGATATGCATCAGCACTTCCTGCGCCGGAATGAACATGTATTCCAGGAAAAGCACCAGCTTCAGCATCAGCGGATGCCGCTCGAACCACTTGCGGTATTCGAACCAGCACAGATCGCCGTTATCGACGTGATGGCGGAAATGCTTGTGGCGCACATCCTCGTAGGTGCCGTAGCAGCTGCCGTTGAGCCACATCAGCATGCGGCCCAGCGTGGCGTTGTGCTCGTTTTTTTTGAAGATGGTGTTATGCGCGCATTCGTGCAGCATATAGGCCGAGATGATCATGCCGTGCGCCAGCACCAGCGTGGCAATCGCATCGATGCGCCAGTCGCCGCTGAACAGGCCGGCCAATCCGATGGTATAGGCCAGTACGGCATAGCCCAGGGCCAGGCCGTGCAGGAGGAATCCTTGTTTTGTTTTGAAAAGGCCAGTGATCATGTTTTCATCATTCACGCTGTGCCGGGTCGTCCCGGCGATAACTCTGAATGCAGGAGCCGTCCCCTGCATTTAGCATCATCCATGCCAACTGCTGCTGAATCGCCCATGCCGGTGGAACAGCCCGGGCGGCATCGGAATCGACGCTGCCCAGACTATTCGCGCCGGGCTTCGCATGGATCAGAAGCCGAGACTCAGCATACCGACGATGCGATTGTTTTGATGGATGCCGAAACGGTTCTGGCCGCCGATGATGCCCTGGACATTCCACGACACCGGCGTGCTGCCGATCGGTCCGCCCACGGCCAGCGTCAGATGGCGGAAGCCGCCGCTGCTTGGCCGGTTGCCGGCGAAGCAGCCGTTGATCACGAACGATTCATTGGCCGCGCAGGACGTGCCGGTGGCGGTGTCGGTCGTGCCCAGGTATTTGCCTTCCTTCTTGTAGGTATACGCGCCCAGCGTGCCGGTGAACGTGAGACCCCACATGATCGGCTTGGTCCAGACCGCGGTCCAGTAGGTGTCGCCCTTGTTGCCCCACACCGTGTCGTTGAGCAAGGTCTGCGCGTTGAACGCCAGTTCGCCATACGTCAGGCCGGCCTTGGTTTCCAGCGCGTTGGCGTGGCTGCCGTTGATGTAGTAGTAGCCGGTGCCGCCCAGGGTGTAGCCGAGGTCGCCCGCGATGTTGCCGCTGTAGGCGCCGTAGAAATCGTTTTCGATCGATTTGTTTTTCCCGAAATCCGTGATGCTGCGGTCGGCATACGATTTGCCGAGCTGCTCATACGAATAATTGATGGTGGAAGCCCAGTAGCCGAAGCTCCAGCCGCTGCTGTGCACGGCATCGAAACCCCATTGCAGCGCGGCCGACGAAGACTCGGGCGCATCGCCGCCGGAATTGCCCAGCGGCGCGCCGTTGCCGTAAGTCGTGGTGGCGCCGCGCAGCACATAGCGCGATGCAAGATCGATGTGCTTGGTGACGGTCCATGGGCCTGGGGCTTCCGGCGCCGGCGCCATATCGGCGGTCTCCGCGGCGGCATTGCCCGCGGCCAGGAATATTACGGCAAGAGCGCCCGCGTTAACGGAACGGTACAAGGAATGCAGAGTAGACATTTCATTTCTCCAAAAGGCTTGGTTGGTTGAGATAACGCATTTAAGGACGAGGCTACGGATCGAACTACAGGTGAGACATTTCACTTCTTGCATTGCATTGAGGCATTTCATTGTTTGCGCGCCAGCCACGCGCGCCAGCCGCCGAACGCGCTGATATCCAGCGCGCCGGCCAGGCCGGCCGGCTCGCAGATAAACCCGGACGTCCAGCTGCCGTCGGCAAGCTCGGTGCGGCCGATGCCGAGCGGCGCCGGAATGCCGGCCACGAAGCTGCCGAACTGCGCAACAGGCATTTCCCAGACTTCCACTTCGATGGCATATCCCTGCGCGCCCGGTTCAACCCGCGCCAGCCCGGGACGCTGCACGCCGATGCCGACGCCAGCCTCGGCCAGCGCATACAGCCGATAACAAGGCGCCGTCGCGGTTGCCGCCACCAGCCTTGCGCCGCGGCTGCTCAACTGGTGATGCAGCGGCTGGCCCAGCAGATGCGCGCCGCAGACCGCGACCCGGATCTGGCCGTCCTGTCCGGCCGCCGGAAGATCTTGCGGCATGGCCGTTGCCGTCAATCCCGTCGCGCCCAGGCCCAGGCCCAGGCCGATAGCGGCCGGCAAAGACCGCTGCCAGCGCCTTGCCAGATGCAGCAGCGGCACGTCCTGATGCGCGGGCGCGGCGAAGGTCACGCCGAACGGCAGGCCGTCGGCCAGCATCGAGAACGGCACGGCGACACCGGCGTAGTCGAGCAGGTTCATGAAGTTGGTATAGAGGCCGAGCTCGCTGTTGCGGGCGATCGGTTCATGCAGCATGGCGGCGATGGTGGGATGCGAAGGCGCGGTCGGCAGCAATAGTGCGTCGACGCTGTTCCAGGTCTGTTCGCAGCGGCGCGCCAGATCGCGCAGGCGGTAGGCCGCGGCGAAGGCGTCCGCCGCCAGCGGCTTGGCGCCGCCCAAGGTAATGTCGCGCGTGACCGGAAACACCGCTTCGGGCTTCGCATCGATGAATTCCTTGATCGCCAGATAGCGTTCCGCCACCCACGGGCCTTCATAGAGCAGCCGCGCCGCTTCGAGATAAGGCGCGAAATCGATCGTGACCAGCTCGGCGCCGATGCTGCGCGCATGTTCGCAGGCGGCGTCGAAGGCTTCCTTGTAGCCGTCCTGGAAAAAACGCAACTGATCGGACGCCGGCACGCCCAGCCGGAAACGCGGCGCCAGGCCGAAATCGAAACCGTAGGGCGCTGCGGGCCGGGCATAGGCATTGGCGGCGTCATAGCCTTGCGCGACGGCGAACACGCGCTGCGCATCCTCGGCGGTCAGGGCGAAGATGGACGGCATGTCCAGCGAACGGCAGGCCGGCACCACGCCGCTGGTGGACAGCAGGCCGCAGGTCGGTTTCAGGCCGATCAGATTATTGAAGGCGGCCGGCACGCGGCCGGAGCCGGCGGTATCGGTTCCCAATGAAAAGCTGACCTGGCCCAGCGCCACCGAAACGGCGGAACCGGAGCTGGAGCCGCCGGAAACGCGCTTCGGATCGAAGGCATTGAGGCAGGCGCCGTATGGCGAGCGCGTGCCGTTCAGGCCGGTCGCGAACTGGTCCAGATTGGTCTTGCCGACGGCGATCGCGCCGGCGTCCAGCAGACGCTGGATCACGAAGGCGTTGACCGCCGGCACATAAGCGTATTCCGGGCAGCCGGCCGTGGTCGGCACGCCGGCCAGATCGATGTTGTCCTTGATGGCGAACGGAATGCCGTACAGCGGCAGCCCTTCAGGGCCGCGCTGCTGCAGTTCTTTGGCGCGGGCGCGCAGCGCGTCGGCCTCGAGCCGCAGGATCCAGGCATGGTGCGGATCGGATTCGGTGGCCGCGATCACGGCCTCGATGACGTCGAGCGGCGTGCGCACGCCGTTGCGGTAGTCCGCCTGCAGGCTGGCGATTTCCATGGAAAAACCGGCGCCGCCGGATTGAATATTTGTCTGCATGCTCATGCCCCTTTCCCTTCCTTATCGCTCTGCTTGTTCTGCTTGTTCTCGATGGACGGCGTCAGCGCGCCGAGCACGGCCACCTCCTGCCCGGCGCCGACCGCATTGCCTTCGGCGCAGCGAATGCGCAGGACGCGGCCGGCGCCGGGCGCGGTTACCGCGAATTCCATCTTCATCGACTCCACGACCAGCAAGGTGTCGCCTTCGGCCACCACGTCGCCTTCGGCCACCAGGACTTTCCAGACGCTGCCCGGCACCTGCGTGCAGATGGCGCTGGCGCCTTCGGGCATGTCGAATGCATCCGCCGCCGGCGCGGCGATTTCGGTTTCGTCGATGTATTCGGCTTGCCCTTGAACACGCCAGCGTTCGCGTTCGGCTTCGAACGAATCCTGCTGGCGCGTCTTGAAGCGGCCGATGTCTTCGGCATTGGCGTCGAGGAATTCGCTGTATTGCCGCATGCTGAATTCGCCGTCTTCGATGCGCAGCGGATAGCGGCCTGCCGGGAAATCGCGGCGGATCTGCAGCAGCTCTTCCTCGCCTACCGGATAGAAGCGGATGCGGTCGAAGAAACGCAGCAGCCAGGGCTTGCCGGCCTCGAACGCCAGCGCGCCGCTGGCCGCGTCGCGCCAGCGGTTCCACATCTGCAAGGTGCGGCCGACGAACTGATAGCCGCCCGGGCCTTCCATGCCGTACACGCACATATAGGCGCCGCCGATGCCGACCGCATTCTCCGGGGTCCAGGTGCGCGCCGGATTGTATTTGGTGGTCACCAGGCGATGGCGCGGATCGACCGGCGTGGCCACCGGCGCGCCCAGATACACGTCGCCCAGGCCGAGCACCAGATAGCTGGCGTCGAACACGATGCGCTTGACGTCTTCGATGCTGTCGAGGCCGTTCATGCGGCGGATGAATTCGATATTGCTGGGGCACCATGGCGCGTCGGGACGCACCGATTGCATATACTTTTCGATGGCCAGGCGCGTCGCGCTGTCGTCCCATGAGAGCGGCAGATAAACCGTGCGCGAGGGCACGGTCAGATCGTCCGTGTCGCCCAGCGCATCGTCGGCTGCGGCGATCGCTTCGAGCAGGGCGGCGCGGCCGATGCGGCGCGGATCGAAATGCAATTGCAGCGAGCGGATGCCGGGGGTCAGATCGACGATGCCGTCCAGCGCGCGCGCCTGCAATGCCGAATGCAGCGCATGAATGCGCATGCGCAGGGCGATGTCCAGTTTGAGGTCGCCCAGCTCCACCAGCAGATAGCGGTCGCCGGCCTGGCGCACCACCACGCCGGGACGGCCCGGCTGCGCGGCGCGTTCGAAGACGATCGGCGAATCGTCCGCAGGCGAAGATTGCGCACTGAAACCGGCTTGCGTCATGACGGACGCCGGCGCTTCCAGCGTCGCCACCCAGCGATCCTGCGCATCCTGCAAGGCCAAGGCCTGCTCTGGCGTGATGCGGCGGAAGCGCACGCTGTCGCCCGGGCGCAATTGGCCCAGCTTCCAGCGCTCCGCCGCGACCACCACGGCCGGGCAGACGAAGCCGCCCAGGCTGGGGCCGTCCGGACCCAGGATCACCGGCATGTCGCCGGTGAAATCGATGGCGCCGATGGCATAGGCGTTGTCATGGATGTTGGAAGGATGCAGCCCGGCCTCGCCGCCGTCGTGGCGCGCCCAGACCGGCTTGGGGCCGATCAGGCGCACGCCGGTGCGGCTGGAGTTGTAATGCACTTGCCAGTCGGTGCCGAAGAAGGTGTCGATATCGCCGTCGGTGAAGAAATCCGGCGCGCCGTGCGGACCATAGAGCACGCCGATTTCCCATGGCGTTGCGCCATCGGCATAGACCGGCCGGGCCGCGGGGGCCATGCCGATATTGGTATCGGCGCCGGCATCGCCGCCGACGTGCAGCATGTCGCCCACGCGCAGCGTACGGCCGGCGTGGCCGCCGAATTGCCCCAGCGTGAAGGTGGCGCGGCTGCCCAGGTAAGCCGGTACGTCGATGCCGCCGCGCACGGCCAGATAGGCCCGGCTGCCGCCGCCCGCGGTCACGGCGCCAACCTTGAGCACGCTGCCGGCCTTGACCGCAATCGCCTGCCAGAGGCCGACCGGATTGCCGTCCAGCGTGGCGCTCATGGCCGCGCCGCACAGCGCGACCAGGCCATCGCCATGGAAACGGATAGCCGGGCCGCTCATGGTGCATTCGAGGCCGGCGGCGTGATCCGCATTGCCGACCAGCCGGTTGGCGAAGCGGAAGGCCAGATCGTCCATCGGCCCCGACGGCGGCACGCCGACGTCCCAATAGCCTTGCCGGCCCGGCCAGTCCTGCACCGTGGTTTGCACGCCGGGTTCGAGAATTTCAAAGGCTTCCGGCCGATAGACGAAATCGGCCAGCGAGCGCGTGACGATCCTGCCTTCGACGAAGACGTCGGAAGCCGCGATCGCGCGCAGATAGCGCAGATTGGTTTCGATGCCGGCCAGCCGCGAGTCGGCCAGCGCGCGCTGCAGCCGCTGCACGGCGTCGGCGCGGTCGCGTCCGGTGACGATCAGCTTGGCGATCATCGGATCGTAATTGGGCGGCACTTCGCTGCCGGTGGCGACCCAGGTTTCGATGCGCGCATCGGCCGGAAAGACGACTTCGGTCAGCCGTCCCGCGCTGGGCTGGAAGTTGCGCGCCGGATCTTCGGCGTAGAGGCGCACCTGGATCGATGCGCCTTTCGAGGCAGGTGCAGCGAGTTCAAAATTATCGCCGCGCGCCAGCCGCACCATCCAGCTCACCAGATCGATGCCGGTCACTTGCTCCGTCACGCCATGCTCCACCTGCAGCCGCGTGTTCACTTCGAGGAAATAGAAAGCCTGCGATTCGGCATCGAGCACGAATTCGACCGTGCCGGCCGAGCGATACGACACCGCCTCGCCCAGGCGCACCGCGGCTTCCAGCAAGGCGGCGCGGGTGGCGGCATCCAGATGCGGCGCCGGCGTTTCCTCCACCACTTTCTGATTGCGCCGCTGCGCCGAGCAATCGCGTTCGCCCAGCGCGATCACTTTGCCGCGGCCGTCGCCGAACAGCTGCACTTCGACGTGCCGCGCCTGCTCCACGAATTTTTCCAGGAACAGGCCGGCGTCCTTGAAGTTGGCTTGCGCCAGGCGCTGCACGGCTTCGAAGGCCGGCGCCATCTCGGCCGCATCGCGGATCAGCCGCATGCCGATGCCGCCGCCGCCGGCCGTGCTCTTGAGCATCACCGGATAACCGATGCGCAGCGCCTCCGATTGCGCCGAGGCCAGATCGGCCAGCAGGCCGCTGCCGGGCAGCAAGGGGATATTGTGCTGCTCGGCCAGCGCGCGCGCCGTATGCTTCAGGCCGAAGGCCAGCATCTGCTGCGGCGTCGGTCCGATGAAGGCAATGCCGGCGTCTTCGCAGGCCTGCGCGAAGCCCGGGTTTTCCGAGAGAAAGCCGTAGCCGGGATGGATCGCGCCGGCGCCGGTTTCGCGCGCCACCGCCAGGATGCGCTCGGCATTCAGATAACTGAGCGCGGCCGGCGCCGGGCCGATGCAGACCGCTTCATCGGCCTGGGATACATGGGCGGAATCGGCGTCGGCTTCCGAATATACGGCCACGGACTGCAATCCCAGCGCGCGCAGGGAACGGATAATCCGGCAAGCGATCGCGCCCCGATTTGCAATTAAGACTTTAGTAAACATGGATCAAATAGTCCGAATCGGCGGGCCGTCCTGCCGGGTTGCTCTTGTGCGCCGAGGTCGTCCACGGCGCGGTGCTGTGTGCAGCACTGTCTTTCTATTTACTCCCCTCGCGGCAGCGCTAATTCCAGATCAGCAATTCCGCCGGCGTCGGGTTGTACGCGTTGCAGGGATTGTTCAACTGCGGACAGTTCGAAATCAGCATCAGCACATCCATTTCGGCGCGCAGTTCGACATACTTGCCGGGCGCGGAAATGCCGTCTTCGAACGTCAGGCCGCCCTGCTCTGTGACCGGCACGTTCATGAAAAAATTGATGTTGGCGCCGATGTCGCGCTTGCCGATGCGTTTGTCGTGCGCGCAGGCGCGCAGGAAGTTGTCGCGGCAGCTGTGCATGTAGCGCTTGTCGAGCGCATAGCGCACGCTGTTGCTTTCCTGCGCGCAGGCGCCGCCCAGCGTGTCGTGGCGGCCGCAGGTGTCGGCCGTGACGGTCAGCAGCGCGTTGCCGCGGTTCGAATACAGTACGGTGCCGGTGGTGATGTACAGGCTTTGCTGGCGGCGCAGCGTGCATTGCGGATCGAAGCGCTCTTCGGTTTCGTGCAGATTGAAAAACAGCGTGTCTACCGCCTGATTGCCTTCCAGATCGAGAATGCGCACGGTCTGGCCGGCCTTGATTTCCTGCACCCACGGTTCGCCGGCCGGCAGGATGGCGCGCATGGCGGCTGTTTCCGGCGTCAGGGTGCTTTGGGTCAGCTTGGTTTGCATGTCTGGCCTCACAGATAAAGTCGGTCGGTGTTGATGAAGCCGCGCACGTTTTCTTCGCATGCGGTGCGGCAGATTTCGGCCACCGCCGGGTCGACCCGGTTCAGCGCCAGCCGGACCGGCTTGGGATCGTAGCGATCGGCCGGATCGAGCGGGTGCTGGATCGCCGTCAACAGCACCAGCGTATCCATCGGCGCATACAGCTCGACCAGGTCGCCGGCCTTCGAATTGCCCGGCGCGAAGCGGAAAGCCCCGTCGGCGGAAACGTCGACCCGGCTGAACAGGTTCAAGGTCATCAGCAGATCCGAAATGGTCAAGCCCCACTTGCCCATTTCCACCAGCAGATTGTCCTGGCCGTTGCGGTAAAAGCCGTTGCGCAGTTCCTGATAGCGCCCTTGCCCGTACTTGCGCAGCACTTCATCCGCGTCGGACACGCCGCCGATCGGGTCGTGCCAGCCGCAGGTGTCCTGCACGATGGCGGCCAGCACGCGGCCCATGTCGGAATACAGGCAATGGCCGGCGGTCAGCTTCGCTGTGTGCTGGCATTTGAGCGTATCGGGCAGATTCAGCCGCTCGCTTTTTTCGTGGGCGTTGAGCAGCAGCAAGCTGACGTTGGCGCCGCCTTCGATGTCGGTAATGCACAGCGATTGGCCGCGCTTGAGCACCAGCGAGGCATGCCCCCCGCCCGGCACGGTTTCTTCAAGAAGTAATGCCATGTTGTTTCTCTCGTTGGATGGCCGATGCGGCAGTTGCAGTTGTCGTTGCAGTTGCAGCCGTGGCAACCGTTGCCGTGCATTCCACATCGGCTTGCGCGGAGCTCAACGCCGATTGCGAATCGACGCTTCGATCCAGCGCGATGTTGTAGGTAATGCGCGCGCCATAAGCCATGGGCGCCTGCGGATCGATGCGCACCTTGTCGAACACCAGCACGCGGCTGCCGAGTGTGAAACCTTCCTTGAGGTCGTGCGTGACCATGAAAATGGTCAGCCCGGTCTCGCGCCACAGCTTCAGCAGCAGCTCGTGCATGTCGCGCCGGATGCCGGGATCGAGCGCACCGAACGGCTCGTCCAGCAGCAGGATGCGCGGCTTCATGATCAGCGCCTGCGCGATGGCCAGGCGCTGCTGCATGCCGCCGGAAAGCTGGCTCGGATATTTATCCATCGAACCCTGCAGGCCGACCCGCTCCAGCATGGCGACGGCTTCCTCCATGGCAGCCCGGCGGCGCGCGCCGAACAGGCGCCCGGTGAAAGGCGCTTGCGGCAGTTCGAGGCCGATCAGCACATTGCGCAGCACGCTCAAATGTTCAAACACCGAGTAGCGCTGGAACACCACGCCGCGATGCCGGTCGGGTTCCTGCGGCAGCGCCTCGCCGTCCAGCAGAATGCTGCCTTTGGTCGGCTGCTCTTGCCCCAGCAGCATGCGCAGGAAAGTCGATTTGCCGCAGCCGGAAGCGCCGACCATCGAGCAGAATTCGCCTTCCTTGACGCTCAGGTTGAGCTGCTCCAGCACCACCTGATCGCCGTATTTTTTCCAGACGTTGCGCACTTCAATCATGACTGGCTCCCTCCGAACCATGGAAAGGCGCGCCGGGTGATGCGGTCCAGCGCGAAATCCATGAGCCATGCGAGCAGCGTGATCCAGGCCACATACGGCAGGATGATGTCCATGGCCAGATAGCGCCGCACCAGGAAGATGCGGTAGCCCAGGCCGTCGGTCGCGGCGATCGCCTCGGCCGCGATCAGGAACAGCCATGTCGATCCCAGCGAAAGCCTGATCGCCACCAGCAGCCGCGGCATCAATTGCGGCAGGATCACGCGCAGCACCAGGGTCCAGCTGCTGGCGCCCAGCGTCTGCGCCTTGACCCATATTTCGCGCGGGATTTCGTTGGCGCGCTGTTGCAGATCGCGCACCATGATCGGCGTGATGCCGATCACGATCAGCACCACCTTCGACAGTTCGTCGAGACCGAACACAATGAACAGGATCGGCAGCAAGGCCAGCGGCGGAATCATCGAGACCACCGTGACGAACGGCGAAAACGCCGCCGCGAACAAAGGGATGCTGCCCAGCAGGATGCCGGCGATCAGCGCCAGGACGGCGCTGACCGTCAGCCCGATGGCCAGGCGCTTCAGGCTGGCTTCGGTATCGACCCACAGCAGATACTCGCCGGTGCGCTTGTCTTCGACGAAGGCATAGCTTTTGACGGCGTCGGCCATTTGCCCGACGCTCGGCAGCAGCTTGTCGTCCGGATTGTCCGCCAGCCTTGCCGTCGATCCGCCGATGTAGATGGCGATCAGCAGGATGAAAGGCAGCAGCATCAGGAAGACTGCGTTTCCTTTGCCTGGACGCCGATTGATAAGACGCATGGGTTGGATTCTCTCGTTTGGGTTTTATTTGGGTTCAGCCGCGCCCGTGCTTACAGCTTGCCTTCGGCCGCCATGCGCACATAGGTCTGGTCGAAGCGCAGCTTGACGTTTTTCTTGTTGCCGACCACCGCGCCGCCGTCGAAGGCGATGCCGATCGCATCCGCGTTAGGCACGCCCTTGCCGAGAATGCCGTGATCGAAAGAAAACTTGGCGACCTTGGTCATGACCTTTGGCATGTCGGGATTGGTGGCGAATTCCAGCGCGGATTTCGGCGTCCTGAACAGTGCGGTGTCGGCCAGTTGCGCATTGAAGCCGGCCAGATCGGTGCCGGAAGCCTTGGCCATTGCGTTGAGCGATTTGGTGGCGCGATCGTCCTTGGCGGACATCACAGCCAGCATTTCGTACCAGGCGCCGGTCAGGGCTTTGCCGAAGTTGGGATTCTCGCTGAGGGTCTTGGTGTTCACCACCATCATGTCCATGATTTCGCCCGGCAATTGCTTGGACGTATAGATTTGCGTGACGTCCTTGCCGGCGGCGATATCGGCCAGCATCGGATTCCAGGTGACGACATTCTTCACCGACGGCGTGGCGAAAGCGGCGACCATGTCGGCATCGCTGGTATTGACGACCTTGAGGTCGCGCTCACTCATGCCGGCCGATTCCAGCGCGCGCGCCAGGAAGTAATGCGAGACCGAAAACTCCACCAGATTGACGGTCTGGCCTTTCAGATCGGCGAGCTTCTTGTTCTTGCCCTTCATCACGATGCCGTCGTTGCCGTTCGAATAATCGCCGACGATGATGGCGGTCGAATCGACGCCGCCGGCGGCGGGAATGGTCAGCGCATCCATATTGGTCATGGCGCAGCCGTCGAACTTGCCGGCGGTGTATTGATTGATGGATTCGACGTAATCGTTGAGTTGAACAACCTCGATCTTGACGCCGTATTTCTTGCCCCATTTGGCGAAGATGCCTTGCGATTGCGCTTCCATCCACGGCATGAAGCCGGCATAGATCGAGGAGCAGACCTTGAAGTCGGTGCGCGGAGCGGCTTGCGCCGAGGAGATGCCGGTCAGGGATGCAAAACAGAACGCCGAAGTACAGAGAAGACGAGAAAGCTTTGACATGGGGATATCCTCATGAAGGGTGGATGGATAAATGCTGGGAGCAGCGCGACCTTGCGATCGCGACCATCTCCCGGGTTTTTATCCCGCCGTGTAACCCCTTCCGAGGTCGACAGCTCTCGGACCAGCACTCGCTCAACGCGAATCGGAACCCTAGCCGTCCATTGCAAATTGTATTGTGCAAACCGGTGTAGCGCCGGCTCCCGATGAACAGCAAAGCACGAGCCGTGCCAGCTTTTGGCGGCAAGCTGCGCTTTTCTGTAAATATCCTGTAAGTTCCTGTGTCCGCACTTTGAAAGCGCAGCGAAAGCTTGACGTAAAAAAAAGCCGCGGCGCGTCCGCAAAATCAAAAACCGGCGCAAGTTTGGTGCGAATTGCGGAAAAACTTTCCAAGTTGGTGCGCGGCGCCGCATGCCGCGATGTGTTCATTGCATCGCACGGCGTTTGGCATAAATCATGCATGATCCTTTTCATCTCGCAACCGCGAGCCAAGACGACTTGGGCCGGCATCGCTTGCATGCGCGGCAGACACTCTGGACGGCCAGGCACTTTTACAAAGGAGTTGCAAAGTGTCCAAGGTCCAAAGCAGAACCATGCATCTCGGCGAGCTGCTGCAAGCGCACGCCTTCCCTTCCGCGCATCACGTTCCCGACTGGATGATGGGTTTATACCGCCGTCATTGCATTGCCTTCGCCGACGGAACGAGCGATACCGAGACCCAGGTATTCTGGCTGCAGAGCCGCAATTTCTCCATCGATCTGCGCTTGCCGCGCAACAACGGCCTGGTGGCCGCAGCCAAGCCGTGGGCGCAATATGCCGAAGCCGAATTGCGGGTGCTTGGCCAATACGAAGGATGGGTGGCGCAGTCGGTCTGGGACGGCAAACAATTGGTCTGGCGCGAACCCACCGCGCTGCAACTGCACGACCGCTGGCCCGAGCCGGCGCCGCTGCAACGCGTGGGCAACTGCATGATCGAGTTCGCGCCTAGCGGCATCTATGTCGAAGACTGGCGGCTGCAGCCGTCGAAGCCGGGGCCGCTGATCGGCCTGCGCCTGACGGAAGAGCGCGAACTCGCCGGCGGCAAGCTGCGCCATCGCGGCGGCGGACTGATCGTCAGCGGCGACTACGCGGGACTGGTGCTGGGACGGGCGCAGGAGCCGGAGCAGACGCAGGAGCCGCTGCTGCGGCATGTGCTGGCGGCGGCCGGCGATGCGGCGGCGCTGGGCCGGCTGTTCAATTTCGAAACCTCTATCGCCCGCGGTTCGATGGCGAGCGGCTATGAGGTAACGCATTCAACGCTGCCGGGACGCGCGGGACAAGCGCTGTTGCCGCTCGACGGTTTTTCGCTCGGAGCCGACGGCACAGTGCATCAGCGGACCGAAGCCGCCGACGGCGTCGCCGTGGAACGGATCTTCACCATCGACGCACTCGAAAAACAATATGCGTGGCCGCAGGCGACACCCGCGACGGCGCCCAGCCAAGCCTGGGCCGACCGCGAAGCCGCTACGCTCAAGCGCTATACGCGCGCTTTGATCTGAGGAAAACCATGTCCAATATTACCGAACCGAACGCAAGCTCCACCTCCACCTCCACCTCCACCGCCGCTTCCGCCGGCCAACATGCCCGGCCCGTCGTCCTGCATCGTCCTGCCGCGCCGCCGGCAGCGCATGCGCAATCCGGGCGCTGGACCCTGGCCGCCATCCAGGAACTGTTCGACATGCCTTTGATGGACCTGCTGTTCCAGGCGCAGACCGTGCATCGCCAACATTGGCCGGCCGGCGACATCGAACTGGCCACGCTGTTGTCGGTGAAGACCGGCGGCTGCCCCGAAAACTGCGGCTATTGCCCGCAGTCCTCGGCTTTCGATACCGGCGTCAAGGCGCAGAAGCTGATGGCCGTGGACGAGGTGGTGCGCGCCGCGCAGGCCGCCAAGGACGCCGGCGCGACCCGCTTCTGCATGGGCGCCGCATGGCGCGCACCAAAGGATCGCGATGTGGAAAAAGTGGCGCGGCTGATCGAAGCCGTGAAGGGTCTCGGCCTGCAAACCTGCGCCACGCTCGGCATGCTGGAAGCCGGCCAGGCGCAAACCCTGAAACAGGCAGGCCTGGATTACTACAATCACAATCTCGACACCGCGCCCGACTATTACGCCGAGGTGGTCGACACTCGCACTTACGGGGACCGGCTCGACACCCTGGCGCATGTGCGCGCGGCCGGCATCAGCGTATGCTGCGGCGGCATCGTGGGCATGGGCGAACAGCCGGTGCACCGCGCCGGGCTGATCGCGCAACTGGCCAATCTGGATCCGTATCCGGAATCGGTGCCGATCAACAGCCTGGTGCAGGTGCCCGGCACGCCGCTGGCCGATAGCGCGCCCATCGATCCGCTGGATTTTGTGCGGGTGATCGCGGTGGCGCGCATCACGATGCCGAAAGCGCGGGTGCGTCTTTCGGCGGGGCGCCAGCAATTGGGCGAAGCGGTGCAGGCCCTGTGTTTCCTGGCCGGCGCCAATTCGATTTTCTATGGCGACAAGCTGCTCGTCACCGGCAATCCGGATGTGCAGGCCGACGTCGCGCTGCTGAAAAAACTGGGGCTGAACGGACTTACGCCGTAAACTGAAATGCCTCGAAGCGATGCAGTTTCTCTTCGATGGCTTTCTTGTGGCGCGCGGTCTGGCGCGCAGGCCGGCCGCCCGCGCCGACCCAGCTCCATTGCTGCAGCAACAGCTTGCCGCGTTCTCGATCGGCCTTGAGGTCGAGCACGGCGGCGATCTCGCCGTCGACCAGGACGGGCAGGCCGAAATAGCCGAACCGGCGTTTTTCCTTCGGCACGTAGGCTTCGAAGACATGCTGGTAATCGAAGAAGGCGTGCAATCGCTTGCGCTGGATGATCAAGGGATCGAACGGCGACAGGATGTGCACGCCTTGCACCGCATCGGGAATATCGTCCAGCGCCGCCGGCGCGATCCAATGTTGCGCCTTGGTCCCATGCGCCAGCGCGGCCGGCAGCAGCGTTCCGCGCCGCACGCGGGATTCGATGGCGCGCAGCACCAGCGGCTTGCGCGGCGCGTTGAGATGGCAGATTGAATCCAGGCTGACCAGGCCTTGCGATTTCAATGCGCGGTCGATGAGATAGTCCGTGATCTGGCTTTGGGAGGCGGGCCGCGGCGCTTTCTCCCATTGGAAATGGCGGTCCGCCAGCTCGTAGGTTTTGAGCATGCCGGCGCGTTCGCTGACGACCAGCTTGCCGGCATAAAAAGCGAACTGCAGTGCGCGTTTGGACGGCTTGCGGCTGCCCCAGGCGTGCGTTTTATCGACCAGCTCGTCATCGTCGATATCGCGTATCGACAACGCGCCGTCTTCGCGGATGCGCGCGATGACTTTATTGACTTCAGCCGGCGTGGCGGCGTGAAAGCGGCTGCGCCCCGACTTGGCATGCGCCTTCATGTCGGCGATGAAATATTTCAGATCGGCGGTGGGAACGTACGACAGGGCATGCGTCCAGTATTCGAATACCGACTTGTCGACGCTTTGCGCCTGCTGCAGATGCCGGCGCCGGTAGTCCGGAATCCGGGTCCAGAGTATATGGTGATGGCAGCGCTCGATGACGTTGATGGTGTCGATCTGCACGTAACCGAGATGTTCCACGGCCGCCCGTGTCGCCTCGGCGCCGCTGCCGAAGGGAGCGTCGGTATCCAGCCTTTGCGCGCGCAGCCAGATGCGGCGGGCTTGCGATTGTGTCAGGGTCACGCTCATGGATTCAGCCGCGTTCGCGCTCCGGTCCATGTTCGCGCTCCAGCAATTCGCGCTTGCGCTCCACGCCCCAGCGATAGCCGGAAAGGTCGCCATCCTTGCACACCACGCGATGGCAGGGAATGGCCACCGCGATTGCATTGGCGCCGCAAGCCTGCGCCACCGCGCGCGCGGATTTTGGCGAACCGATGCGCTCGGCGACCTGCGCGTAACTGACCACCACGCCGGGCGGAATTTCGCGCAGCGCCTGCCAGACGCGTTCCTGGAACGCGGTGCCGCGCACGTCCAGCGGCAAATTCAATCCAAGCGCCGGCGCTTCGACGAAACCCACCACTTGCGCGACCAGTTGTTCGAAGCCGCTGTCGCCGCCGATCAATTGCGCCTTCGGAAACTGATCCTGCAGGTCGCGCACCAAACGGTCCGGATCGTCGCCCAGCAGGATGGCGCAGATGCCGCGCCGGCTTTGCGCCACCAGAATCGCGCCCAATGAAGTCTGGCCGACCGCGAAACGGATCGTGGCGTTGCGGCCGCCGGCGCGGTATTCGCGCGCCTGCATGCCGAGCCGGGCCTCGGCGGTTTCGTAGAAGCGGCTGTTGGCGTTGAAGCCGGCGTCGTAGATGGCATCCGTAATTGAACCTGAACCGCCGGCGGCGGCCCGATCCAGGCCGGCACGCAGGCGGCGCGCCCGAAAGGCATCGGCATAGGCTTTCGGCGTCAGGCCGGTCTCGGCCTTGAAGATGCGATGGAAGTGGAAGCGGCTCATGCCGAGTTGCGCCGCCAGTTGTTCCAGCGAGGGCGGCGTTTCCGCCTGTTCGATCAGATGGCAGGCCTGCACTACCAGGGCCGCGTGCGCTGCCGCAGCCGCAGCCGAGCATGCGACGGCGTGGCCTTCCTGGCTTGCCTGCGCTTTCCGATCCGGCCCTGCTTGCGGCATTGCTGCTCCAATTCGATAGAAGAATACGTACCGCGGATTCTATCTCTATACTGGCGCTATTGCAGAGACACGGGAGCAAGGACATGACGACTACAGCGACAGCAGGGACATCGGCGGCCACCACCGCAGGCACAGCGAAGGCGACCGAAACCGCCATTCTCGCGGGCGGCTGCTTCTGGGGCATGCAGGATTTATTGCGCAGCTATCCGGGCGTGCTTTCCACCCGGGTCGGCTATACCGGCGGCGACGTGGCCAATGCCACTTACCGCAATCACGGCACGCACGCCGAAGGCATCGAAGTCATCTTCGATCCGGCGGTCATTACCTATCGCGACATCCTGGAATTTTTCTTCCAGATTCACGATCCGAGCACGCCGAACCGCCAGGGCAACGATATGGGCAGCAGTTACCGCTCCGGCATTTATTACCTGGACGAGCGGCAGAAGCAAATTGCGGAAGACACCATCGCGGACGTCGATGCGTCCGGCTTATGGCCGGGAAAAGTGGTGACGGAAGTGGCGCCGGCCGGCCCGTTCTGGGAGGCCGAAATCGAACATCAGGATTATCTGCTGCGCATTCCGAACGGCTATACCTGCCATTTCGTGCGGCCGAAATGGAAACTGCCGAAGCGTGGCGCGGCGGCGAAGATTGGGGAAATGCTGCTCAAGCCGTTTCAGAAAAGCTAGCCGCGGCTTGCTGCAATTTCAGCGCTGTTCCCAGCGCTGAAACAACTGTTCCCACGATGCATCGGCATCGTGCGCGGCTTCGCGTTTCAGGAACTCGGCCAAGGCGCGCAATTGCGCGCCGCTGAATCCCTTGGTCAGCGCGGCAATCGCCGCACTGCTGCCGGCGCCGAGATACAGATCCAGTATCGCTTCGCGTTCGCCGGTATCGGGTAGATCGAGCGCAATCCGCGTGCCGAAACGGCCGGGCTGCAACAAGGCCTCATCCACCAGATCCAGGCGATTGGTGGTCGCGATCGCGCCGACCGTGCCGCCGGCGCCGAGTGCGTCCAGCTCGGCCACCAATTGATGCACCACGCGCTCCGTGCTCCAGCTGCCGTTGCTGCGCCCGCGCACCGGCGCGATGGCGTCCAGCTGATCGAAGAAGATCAGGCTCGGGGCCAGTTCGCGCGCCAGCTTGAAAACGTGGCGCACGGCCTCCTCGGTTTCACCCAGCCATTTGCTGAACAGCTCCGGACCGTTGACCACGATCAGGCTGGCGCCGGCTTCCTTGGCGACGGCCTTGGCCAACAGCGATTTGCCGACGCCGGAAGGGCCGTGCAGCAGCACGCCGTCCTGCACGCCCTGGTCGCCGGCCAGCGGCGCAATCAATGCCGCGGCCAGTTGCTTTTTGGCTGTCGCCAGTCCGCCGACCTTGTCGAAGCCCTGGTCGGCATCAACCACCAGCGAACCGCGCGCCGACGACGGCCGGCACTGGCGCCGCGCGGCCACCAGATCCTGGCGCTGCACGCGCAGCTCTTCGGCGCGGAATTGCGCGGCCGCCGACATCGACGGCAAATGACGCCGCAATGACGACAGCCCCGCCAGGCGGCACAGCGACATCAGGTCGGCGCCGACAAAGCCCGAGGTTTCGGCGGCCAGTTCCGGCAGGTATTCGCGGGCCCAGGCATCCAGCGGCATTTCGCGCGTGTGGATGTTCAGGATCTGCTCGCGGCCGGCCTTGTCGGGCGAGCCGATATAGAGTTCGTAATCGAAACGGCCGGGGCGGCGCAGCGCAACGTCCAGCGCGTCGATGCGGTTGGTGGTGCCGATGACGACCACGCCGTCCACCTTGTTGACGCCGTCCATCAGCGACAGCAGTTGCGTGACCAGGCGGGTGTCGGCGTGCGAGCCGCTGTCGCCGCGCTTGTTGGCGATGGCGTCGAGTTCGTCGATGAAAATGACGGACGGCGAATGGTGGATCGCCTCGCCGAAAATGCGGCGCAGATTGCCTTCGCTCTCGCCGTAGGTCGAGCCGATGATTTCGGGGCCGTTGATGTAATAGAACTGGGCTTCCAGTTCGTTGGCCGTGGCGCGCGCCAGCAAGGTCTTGCCGGTGCCGGGCGGGCCGTACAGGATCAGGCCGCGCACCGGGGCGATGCCCATCTGGCGGTAGATGGCCGGGAACTGCAGCGGCAGTTGCACCAGTTCCTTGATCAGGCCGATCTCGCGGTCGAGGCCGCCCAGGTCTTCGAAGGTCAGGTCGAGCCCGAGCGTGCCGCTGAAGCCGTCGGGCGCAGTGTCGAGCACGACGTCGGTATCGGCATTGACGACGCCGTGGCCGCCCTCCACTTCCACCACCTTGTACAAGGTGCCGGAGACGGAATGATGGAAATGCAGGAACAGCAGCGCGCCCACGATGACGGGGCTGCGCTGATGCGCCAGCTCCTCTTTCAGGTGCGCTTCCATGTGATGCGCGGATGCGGTGGACAAGTCCACCGCCGGCTGCAGCCGCACGCGGCCGGTGAAGCGTTGCGGCTCCGGCGAAACTTCGATGCGGCCGTACAGCCTGGCGCGCAGGGCCTGGCGCTGGAAACGGTCGAGACGTATGCGGCCGCTGCCGCGGTCGGCTTCGTCCGGCGTATCCAGCCGCACCAGGATTTCCTGGTGGAAGGTCGAGACGCGCAGCAAATCGCCAACGCCAAGCTTTTGTTGCGCCATGACGTCGGGATCGATGGTCGCCAGCGATGCGCTGCCGGTGGCATATTCCCGCAGTGAGCGCTCTATCGTCAGTTCCATCGCGTTCCCGGTCAGCCTTGCGTTTGCTGCTGCCGGTATTCCGGACAGGACTGCAGCTCTTCAAAGCCCGAATGACGGTCGACGCCGACGGTATGCGCCAGATTGCGCTCCATGCAGATCAGGCGCGCCGGGGTCTTGCCGGTGTTGACGTGGCGGAAAGTCACGCCGGTCTCCAGCGAGGGCAGCGTCAATACGTCGCCGCCGGTCCAGACATGGCGCACGCCGTCGATTTCGGTGTAGCCGTCGCCTTCCAGCATGTAGAACACGGCGTCGCCGCCGTGGCGCTGCACGCCGCTGCGGCTGCCGACCGGAATTTCCTGGCGGTAGAACAGATTGGTCTGCACCGCGCTGTAGGCGATGCAGGGATGCAGATACCATTGCATCTTGCCGTGCGCATTGGTTTCGAAAGGCACTTCGTCGCCGCGGATCATCCAGGTCGCGGCCTGCTGGCGCTTGCGCTGCACGTCGCGCAAGGCGATCAGGCGGTCGAACAGATTGACGTTTGCGAGCTGGTCGGGATGGGTGACCAGCGGGATTTGTTCGCCGCTGACTTCGGCTTTCCATTCGCTGCGCACCTTGCCCTTGGCAACCGTGGTTCCGGCGCCGCCTTCGGGCATCATGCTGACCTGGTCGATGGTGTTGGCGATGTAGGGAGCGACCATCAGATCGCGGAAGGCGACCCAGCGGCAGCCCTTGGATTCGTCCTTGTTCCAGTGCTGATGGGTGCAGCCGCCCGGCTGGATCGGCAGCAGCAACAGGTCGCCCTGCTTCCACTCCAGGATTTCGCCGTTGGTCTCGGTGACGCCCTCGCCTTCGAGCACGTAAATGATGATGCCGCCCTGATGATTATGGCGGCCGGACTGTTTCTTGATATTCTGCTCGAATACCGCCCAGCTGCTGCTGGCGGTTTCGGTGATCAGCGGCGCCAGATAGAACTTGATGAAGCCCTGGCGCGACTGCTCGTATTCGCGCTCGGCGCCGCGCACCAGAACCTGTCCGGTCTTCTGGCGGTCGCTCCACTTCTGGTAATACTGGATGTTCTTTTCGTAGGTCGACTGCTGAATGACCGAAGGGTCTTTGACACGCTCGCGTTCCATATTTTTCCTTATGCGGTGTTGCAAATCTGGCGATACGGGGCGTTGTACTGCGTTCGTGTCCTCCGGGTGCCTTCGGCCCCCTCCCCCTTTACCTCACTTCGCACAACACCCCGTCTCGCCAGATTTCGCAATAACTTCTTATGCAGGTTCACCAGTGGCGGCGTTTCTCTTTCAGCCTTTGCGCCCCGTGTTCAAGGACGGGGGCCAGTACCTTCGGAGGGGACCAACCATTGCCGCCACCAGTGACCGATTAATGCACCTTATTTCAGAAACAGTGCATTCCAGATTTTTTGACGCTGGCGGGATTCGGCCAGCGACGCATTGACGTCGAGTACGGTGTAAGGGAAATTTACACTATTCTTTTTGATCTTGCTGCTGGCCGGCAGACGGCCCATTTCATTGAGCACTTCCTGGCCTTCCGGCGACAGCACGTAGTCGGCAAACAGCAGCGCCGAATACGGATGCGGCGCCTGCTTGGCCACACCGATGGCGAACGGCACCGCCAGCACCGGCTGCACCGGCGCATAATCGATCGGAATGTGCTGTTCCTTGCCGGAGAGGACGTTGGCGAGGAAGGTCGTCAGCCCGACCTGGACTTCGCCGGAGCCGATCAATTGCGCCATCAGCGGATGGCCTTTGCGCAGTTCCGGCTTGGTGGCGGCGAATTCCTGGAAGAAAGCCATGCCCTTTTCCTGGCCCATGCTGGCGATGACGGTGGCCATCCAGTCCCAATCGCCTGCTTCGATGGAGATGCGGTTTTTCCACTTCGGATCCTTGAAGCCTTCATAGGTCTTCGGCAGGTCGGAGGCCTTGACCTTGTTGGTATTGTAGGCAGTGACGAGGAAGTTGAAACGGTCCGGCATCCACATGCGATGCGGCGGGATGGCCGCGGCCGGATAGTCGGCCAGATACGGCGTGTAGAACGCCGACAGGCGCTGCTCGCGCGACATCGCTTCGGCTTCCGTGGCGTTGGTTTCCACGATATCGAAGGTATTGCGATTGCTTTGCGCCTCGGTCAGGATGCGTTGCAGCAGTTCCTCGTTGGGCGCGCGCCACAGTTCAACCTTGATGCCGTATTTCTTGGTGAATGCGGCCGCCAGCGGACGCGATTCGACGGTGGACATCGAGGTATAGAAGGTCATCGTACCTTCGGCCTTGGCTTTTTCGATGATGCGCGGGAGGCGGTCGGCGCCGCTGTACAGATATTCCTTGTCGTACTTGCCGACGACATTGGTTTGCGCCTGCGCCGGCGCGGCGAATACGTGGATCAATGCGGTCAGGGCGATCAAGGCCGCGCGTATTTTTATCTTGCTGTTCATTTTTTGTCTCCTTTTTTTTAATATGCATTGCGAGTCATTAAGCCCGCTAAGCCTTCTTGATCAACTGATATTGCCCCTGCTCCAGATCGCGGCCCAGCAGGCCTTCGTTGCGCAAGGCTTCGAGCGCGATGACGACGTCGCCGCCGTCGTCGCTGCCAACCGCCGCCATCAACTCCTCGAAATATTTCGGACCGTCGGCCAGCGCCGCGCGCACCGATTCGAAACGCGCGCCGGCATACTTCGGCGTCTCCGGCACGCGGCCTTCCAGATGATTGCCGCCGCCGAACTTGAAGGTGAGATCGAAGCCTGCCTTGGCGCCGACATTGCGGCCTTCCAGCGACGGATCCAGCGGCAAGGTGCGGAAGCCGCCCTGGACCACCAGATCGCGGTCCGGCTGGAAACGCGTGGCCATGGCCCAGTCCATCTGCTCGTCGGAGAAGATATCGATATCGGGATCGACCACGAAAACATTCTTGACGTTGGCCAGCGAGGCGAACACCGCGGCAATGGCGTTGCGCGCCTCGCCCGGCACGCGCTGGCGCATGGCGATGCGCACGTTGTAGACGCCGCCGGTGGCCGGCGATGCGTACACTGCCACCACTTCGCGCACGGCGACTTCCAGCGCGCGCCATACCAGCACTTCGGTGCGCAACGCGCAAAGCTGCGCGGTGTCGGTGCGGCTCATGGCGCGCCCGCCGATGGTCAGGGTCTGGAATACCGGATCGCGGCGGTGCGTGATCGCGGTGACGCGGAACACCGGATTCTTTTTGACGCCGCCGTAGTAGCCGAGGAATTCGCCGTAAGGGCCTTCCGGTTCAACGTAGCCGGCCACATCCAGGAAGCCTTCGATGACCCACTCGGCATCGGCCGGCACTTCGATATCGTTGGTGATGCTTTTCACCAGCGGCAGCGGGGCGCCGCGCAGCGATGCCATCAAACCCAGTTCGTCGATCGGCACGCGCATGGTCGCGGCAAAATAATCGATCGGATGGCCGCCCACGACGATGGACAGCGGCAGGCTCTTTTTCTCAGCCAGGCTGGCCAGGTAAATGGCGCGCAGATCGCTGGGCGCCATCAGGTCGATGCCGGTTTCCTTGCGGCCGCGGATCATCAGGCGGCGCAGGCCGACATTGGTCCAGCCGGCCGACGGGTCGCGCGCGAAATCCATGGCGGCCGAGATGTAGGGACCGCCGTCGAGCCCGTGCTGCAGATGCACCGGCAATTTGGTGAGGTCGATGTCGTCGCCGGTCATCACTACTTCCTGCACCGGCGCCTGTTCGCGCGGCACCGAGACGAACTCGGGCTTGTTGCGCAGGCGCTTCAACACCTCCGGCAACAGATCGCGCGGCGCGACGCCGAAGGCATGCGCCATCCGCTTGCGGCTGCCGATTGCATTGCCGACCAGCGCATGGCCGCCCGCGCCGGCCTTTTCGAACAGCACGGCCTTGGGCGAGCTTTCCAGAATGCCGGCAACGTCGGCCAGCCTGACCTTTTCCTTGCGGACCTCGATTTCGCCGGCGCCGTCCAATGCCTGCAGGCTTTCGAGAAAGGTGCGCAGGCGGAACTGGTTGAAGTCCGGCCCGGCGCCGCGCTTTGCATCCGATTTTTTATCTGTCACTGTCGTCTCCTGTGGTTTTGCCGATACCGGCGAAGCGCTATGTTGTTATGCGAATTTGTAATGCCCTTCCGGCGTGCGGACGATGGCGCGCTTGGCACCGGCATCTTCCAGCCAACGCACGATTTCGCGGCCGTCGCGCGTGCCGGTCGCCGCCATCAGTTCGGCAAAGCGCTTCGGTCCGGCTTCCAGGGCCGCTTCCAGCGAAGCGAAACGGGCACCGTCGTATACCGGCGGCGCCGGCACCAGGTATTCGAAGGAACGGGTCTGGTCCGGCCGCAGATGCGGCAGCGTCAGATCGAAACCGGCCTTGGCGGTAATGCGCGGCGTGACCAGCGACGGATCCAGCGGCAGCGCGCGGAAATCGCCCTGCACCACCAGATCGCGGTCGGCCTGGAAGCGCGTGGCCAGCGCCCATTCCATTTGCGCGTCGGAAAAGATATCGATATCGGGATCGACCACATACACATGCTTGACGTTGGCCAGCGAGCCGAATACGGCGGCAATCGCGTTGCGCGCTTCGCCCGGCACGCGCTGCTGCATCGCCACGCGCACATTGAAGGTGCCGCCGGTGGACGGCATTGCATACACTGCCTTGACTTCGCGCACCGCCGCTTCCAGCGAACGCCAGACCACGGCTTCGGTGCGCAGTGCGCAAACTTGCGCGGTATCGGTGTGGGCCATGGTGCGGCCGCTGATGGTGAAGGTCTGGAAAACCGGATCGCGGCGGTGCGTGATCGCGGTCACGTGGAATACCGGGTTCTGCTTGACGCCGCCGTAATAGCCGAGCACCTCGCCGAACGGACCTTCGTCTTCCACATGGCCGCGTTCGTCCAGATAGCCTTCGAGAATGTATTGCGCGTCGGCCGGCACCAGCAGATCGTTGGTGATGCATTTGACCACGCCCATCGGCGCGCCGCGCAGCGAGGCGATCAGGGCCAGCTCGTCGGTCGGCGTGCGCATCGCGGCCGCCAGGTGGTCGATCGGATGGGTGCCGACGGCAAAGGCGATCGGCAGGCGTTCGCCTTTGGCCGCATGGCCGACGTAGATGGCGCGCAGATCGGAAGGCGCGATCAGATCGATGCCGGCGGTGCGGCGGCCGCGCAGCATCAGGCGGCGGATGCCGACGTTGGTCCAGCCGGTGGCGGGATTGTGGGTGAAGTCGATCGAGGCCGAAATATACGGCGCGCCGTCGAGGCCGTGCTGCAGATGCACCGGCAATGCGGTCAGGTCGCATTCGTCGCCCATCAGCACCACTTGCTGCACCGGCGCCGCTTCACGCGGCACTTCGATCACGACGCCCTTTTTGCGGCCGCGCGCGATGACTTCCTGCAGCAGCAGATCCGGCGTGGTGCCGAAGGCTTTGGCCAGCCGCGCCCGGCTGCCGGCGACGTTGCCGCACAGCGGCACGGCGGACCCGGCCGGCTGCTTGAACAGCACCGCTTTCGGATTGCCGTCCAGCTGCTGCGCCACCGAGGCCAGTTCGGTTACGCCGTCGCGGGTTTCGAATTCGTCCGGTCCCAGCGATTCGAGGAAGCGGCGCAGATTGAACTGTTCCAGGTCGGGTTGAAGGGGCTGCGCTGCCTGGCCGGATAGGCCGGATAGGCCGGAATTGGTCGGTGAATTCAATCGTGTCTCCTCAATAATCTAATGTAATCGTCAGGCCGCCGCGGGCCCGGCACGATGGATGAATTCCCATATCGCGGAGGGGATTGCCGGCATCGTCAACTCTTCGTCGCCGAACTCGGCCAATGCATCCGCAAGCGCATTGAAAATCACCGCCGTGGCGGGCGTGATGCCGCTTTCGCCGCCGCCCTTGACGCCGAGCGGATTGCCCAGCGTCGGGTCTTCGGTCAGCGCGATGGTCAACGGCGGCAGGGCGCCGGCGCGCGGCACCCCGTAATCCATATACGATCCGCTGATGACCTGGCCGCTGCCGGATTCGACGTAATAACCTTCGGACAGCGCCTGGCCGATGCCCTGCGCCAGGCCGCCATGCACCTGGCCATCGACGATCATCGGATTGATCGGCTTGCCGACATCGTCGACCGAGGTGTAGTTGAGCAGCGCGACGTCGCCGGTATCGGGATTGACTTCCAGTTCGCAGACTACCGAGCCGGTCGGATGCGCCGGCATGCGGCCGACGAATTCCTTGGCCGAGTGCAATACGCGGATAGTGTCGTCATGCGGCATGCCGTGCTCGGCGATATGGCGCGCCACGTCGACCAGGCTGACGCCGCGGCCGGTTGCTGCGTCGCAGAAGGTCGCATCGGCGAAGCGCAGCTTGTCCGCGTTCGTGTTGAGCAATGCTGCCGCCACGGCCTGGCCGGATTCGATGATCTCGGCCGCGGCCCTGACCAGCAGCGTGCCGCCCAGGCGCAGCGAACGGTCGGAATGCGTGCCGCCGCCGTTCTTGACGAAATCGGTATCGCCGGTGCGCAGCCGGATCGCTTCGATCGGCACGCCCAACTGGGATACCACCACCTGCGCGAAACTGGTTTCGTGGCCCTGCCCTTGCGATTGCGTGCCGGAGACGATATCGATCACGCCGTCCGGCATCACCGTCATTTCGATCCGTTCGCGCGGCGCGCCGACCGGCGCTTCGATGTAATTGGCCACGGCGATGCCGCGCAGTTTGCCGTTGGCGCGCGAGGCTTCGCGGCGCGCGGCATAGCCGTCCCAGTCCGATAGCTTGAGGGCCTGCGCCATGTTGCCGGGGAAGTCGCCGCTGTCGTAAGTCAGTCCCATCGGATTGCGGTAGGGCAGCATGTCGTGGCGCACCATATTGCGGCGGCGGATCTCGACGCGGTCCAGCTGCAGTTCGCGCGCGGCGATGTCGAGCAGGCGCTCCATCACGTGCATCGCTTCCGGCCGGCCGGCGCCGCGGTACGGCGCCACCGGCACGGTATTGCTCAATACCGCGCTGACGCGCACTGCCGTGTTCGGCACGTCGTAGACCGAGGTCAGCACGCGCGTGCCGTTGGACATCGGCACATAGCTGACCGGATGCGCGCCGACATTGCCGATCCATTCATGATCGATGGCGAGGATGCGGCCTTCCGCGGAAAACGCCATGGCGGCGCGCACGATGGCGTCGCGGCCCTGGTAATCGGTCAGGAAGGCTTCGCTGCGGTCGCCGGTCCATTTCACCGGCCGGCCGACCTGGCGCGCGGCCCAGACCACCGCCAGCTGTTCCATGTAAAGCGGCGTGCGCGAACCGAAGCCGCCGCCGACGTCGGGCGACACCACGCGCAGCTTGTCCGCGGGAATCTTCAGCGCTTCGGCCACTTGCTGCTTCTGGCGCGTGACGCCCTGGCTGCCGGATATCAAGGTGTAGAAATCGTTGGCGGCATCGTAATCGCCGATTGCCGCGCGCGGTTCCATCTGGCAATTCACGGTGCGGCTGATGCGGAATTCGCGGCGCACCACATGGGCCGCCGTGCTGAAAATCTTTTGCGCTGCTTCGCGATCGCCGAACTGGGTTTCAAAACAGAGATTATTCGGCGCGCCGTCCCACAATTGCGGGGCGCCGTCCAGCATCGCATCGTCGGCCCTGACCACGGCGTCCAATACGTCGTAGTCGACCTGCACCAGCTCGCTGGCGTCGCGGGCTTCGCGTGCGGTGCGCGCGATGACCATGGCGACGGCCTCGCCGACATGGCGCACCTTGTCGACCACCAGCGGCATATGGCGCTGGCTGAAGATGTACCCTGTCAGCGATTCTTCGAATGCCGGAATGGTGTGATCGACCGCGCCGACCGGATTGGCGTGATGATTGACGCCCTGGTAGCCGCCGTCCACATAATCCTTGCCGACCAGCACCGCCAGCACGCCGGGCGCGTTGCGGGCGGCTTCGGTATCGATGGAAAGGATGCGCGCATGCGCATGCGGCGAGCGCAGGAACGATGCATAGACCTGGCCTTCGACGCTGATGTCGTCGGTGTAGCGGCCGTTGCCGGTGACGAAGCGCCGGTCTTCGAGGCGCGGAAGCGGTTGACCGATCATGATTGCATTTCCTTTCCTGCGTGCGCCATCAGGAATGTCTGCACGGTGGACGCAAGCGCGGCCGGCGTTTCCTGCATCGGATAATGACCGGCGTTGGCGATGGTTTCGAGTTCGGCGTTGGGATACCAGGCCAGCCAGGTGCCGCTCATGCGCTCGGCCGTCATCGACGGATCGGTGGCGCCGATGATCACCTTGACCGGCGTCGGATTGTTTTCGACCAGCGCCGAAAAATCGTCGCCGGTCCATTGCTTGAGATAGGCGCCGAACGCCTGCGGCAGCGAGGTATCGGACGACAGCCGCGCCATATGGGAAATCCAGGCTTTCGACAGGCGGCTGCCGGTCGAGGCATTCAGGATCGCTTCGCGCGTTGCGATATCGTCGATCGCGCGCTCGAAATTGGCCAGCCGTTCCGCCGGCATGCGCGCGCCGCAAGCGGGTACCGCCGAAATCGCCACCATGCATTCGATGCGATGCGGCGCCGCCAGCATGACGCGCTGCATCGCCATGCCGCCCATCGAGTGGCCGATCAGGCTGAAGCGGTCCCAGCGCAGATGGTCGATCAGCCGCAACGCGTCATCGGTCGCTTCGGCGAAACTGTAGGCGCCGGGGATATGCATCGACCGCCCATAGCCGCGGTAGTCGAAAAACACGTAGGTGAACGCATCCAGGTCAAGCGCATTGGCGGCGCCGTCCCAATCGGCCGAACTGCCGAACCAGCCACTCAGCACCAGCACCTTGCGCGAGCCCCGGCCCAATTTCAGATAACCATTCAACATCGCGTTCCTCTGTGAATTTACTTGACCTGCAGGAACAGATCTTCGACGGGAATTTCCGCCTTCAGCACGCCCTGCTCGACCATATATTGCATCAGCGTGGCCATGGTGGTGCGGTTGGCTTCGACGCCGTACGGCCATGGATCGCCGCCGAATACGGTGTCGAGTTCGTCCAGGTCGTCGCCCAGCCACGGCAGCATGTAACGCAGGGCGGCCAGGTTGCGCATCTTGTTCAGGCCGACCTGTTTCGATTGATTGAATGCGTCGTACAGCGATTGCGCGATGAAGGGATTCTTTTCGTAGGTTTCGCGCTTGATCGCGATCAGATGCATGATCGGGAAAATGCCGGTGCGCTTGTAGTAGTCCTGCTCGACCTGGCGGAAGTTGGGGAACAGCCGGACGATTTCCGGATTGTGGCGGCGCGAATCGGGCAAGGTGGTGCCGATGATGGCGTCGATTTCGCCTTCATCCAGCAATTGGCTCAGCGATTTTCCGCTTTTATTGACGGTGATCGGCACCTTGCGCAGCATCGGCAGCACGGTGGGCTCGCCGTGGCCGGTCGGGCTGTTGATGGAGCCTTCCACCCAGTGAACATTGGACAGGTCAACGCCGTATTCATGTTCCAGATGGCCGCGGATCCAGACCGCGGCGCTCATGGTATAGAGCGGGACGCCGATGCGCTTGCCTTCCAGGTCTTTCGGCTTGCTGATGCCGGCGCGCTTGTTGATGGCGATGAAGCCGTGACGGAATGCGCGCGACGGAAATACCGGCAGCGCCACGAACGCGTTATTGCCGGCACTTTGACGCGTGATGAATTCGGAGCAGGACAGTTCCGATACATCGTATGCCTGGTCGCCGGCCATGCGGTCGAAAATAATGCGCGGCGCATCGATGTTCAGGAAATTGAGATCGATGCCTATCGGTTTTACTTCGCCTGTATACAAGGCTTGCATGCGGTCGTACAGTCCGCAGGCGAAAGTGATCGGCACATTGGCGGCCGCGGCCTGATTATTGTTGTTCATGGTCTATGCTCTTTGAGAGTCGAAATCCGAAGCGCGGGCGCGGCATAGGCAACTGACATAAAATGATCCGGAAAATTCCTCGTGCATCACATGCCGCGCAATTCGCAGTGCAAATTTATAAACTGCATTGCGAATTCATTATAACAACTCCGGTTTGATATTTCAATTTGTTTGTATTTCTTCGGGCAGCCAAGGGAATGCGCTTCGGAGCCCCCTGATTCTCATTGCGCAAGCGGTGCAAACAGATTTGACAGACGCAGCGAAAACGCGATAAAGTATTCGCAATGCGATTTAATAATCCGCATTGCGAATAGATAATGCGTTGGCAAATTTACGGGCGGATCAGGATATGGTGCAAGTCGAATTGGAAGTAAACGGCGCGAATGTCAGCCATTCGGTTGAAGACCAGACTTTATTGGTGGAGTTTCTGCGTCAATCGTGCGGCCTGACCGGTACGCACGTCGGTTGCGATACCAGCCAATGCGGCGCATGCACGGTCAATCTGAACGGTGCGGCCGTGAAGTCTTGCACGGTTCTGGCGGCAACCGCCAGCGGCGGCAAGGTGACTACTGTGGAAGGCCTGTCGAAAAACGGCGCGCTGCATCCGATCCAGAATGCCTTCGTTCAATGCCACGGCCTGCAGTGCGGTTTTTGCACGCCGGGCATGATCATGGCGATCGATTATTTCCTGAGCAAGCGCCCGGCTTCGCTGGATGACGAAAGCATCAAGCATGCGCTCGAAGGCAATATCTGCCGCTGCACCGGCTATGTGAATATCATCAAGGCGGTGCGCCACGCCGCGCAGGAAATGTATCCCGCGGATGCGGCACACTGATTACGGCTGGCGCCGCATTAAATGATTACTTCGCGACCGGCGTCAGCGTCTTCGCCAGCTTTTTGAGTTCAACGCCGATCAGCGCCAGTTTGGCGTCGTCGAAAAACGGGCTGATGCCCCCCGCGCTCAAGGCGAGCAATACCTTGTTGTCTTCCGACATGACCGGCACGGCGACCGCATTGATTTGCGGATGCAGCAATCCCTTGTTGACGATATAGCCGGTCTCGGCAAAGCCTTCCAGCCCCGCCTGGATTTTCTCTTTCATTTCCGGCCAGGCCTTGCCTTCGGCGCCGGAGAGTTCCTTGTAAAGCGCCTTGCGGCCGGCATCGTCCAGGCCCGCTATATACGCCCAGCCGGTGGCCGAGCGCGCAACCGGCACGCGCGAGCCGACGTCGAGATTGCGCATGACGATGGCCGAACCCTGGACCCGCTGCACATAGACCATGTTCAAGCCGTCGCGCACGCCCAGCGAAACCGCGCCTTCGTATTTGATGGCGATGGCCTGCATGTCGTCCTTGGCCAGGTCCGCGATCGGCATGCCGGCCAGTGCCGCGAAGCCGAGGCTGAGCACGGGAATGCCCGGCCGCAGCCGGTCGCCGCCATCCGTATAAATCAGATAGCCTTCCTGCACCAGGGTGTGGCAAAGGCGCCAGACCGTGGGCTGCGGCAGGCCTGTCATGCGGGAAATTTCGGTGGTGCCCAGCGCCGGCATTTTCTTCGAGAAACAGCTGAGGATTTCCAGGCCCCGAGCCAATGCCGTCACAAATTGACGGTCTTTTTTCTCTTCTTCCTGTTGCGGAGCGTTCATCTCTTCCCTTGTTCATAATTCGCAGCGCAAATTATAAACGCACATCGCGTCAAACTATCGAGGAATTGTTGAATCAGGCGGCGTTCGCACCGTTGCCGGCCAACGCGCTGACATTGTCGTTGAAGCGCTTGAAGAATTCATCCGCCAATTTATTGGCCACCGACGATACCAGGCGCGAACCGATCTGGGCCAGTTTGCCGCCGACTTCCGCATTCGATACATAGGTCAGCAGCGTTGCATCGCCATCATCCTCGAGCGACACGAATGCCGTCATTTTGCCAAAGCCGGCAATGCCGCCTTCGCCTTTGCCGACAATGCGATAACTGGTCGCTTCAATGCGTTCGGACAAAGTCAGGTTGCCCTTGAAAGTTGCCTTCACCGGGCCGACCGAAGCAACCACCACCGCTTGAAATTCATCCGCGCCGCTGGCCGTGAAGGCGGTGCATCCCGGCACGCAGGCCTGCAGCATCGCCGGGTCGTTCAGGCTTTGCCATACGGTTTGCCGCGGCGCCATGATCTTTTGTGTTCCTTTGAATTCCATGCAATCTCCTGTTTCTGTTCTGCTTCTGTGTCTGCTTCTGTGTCTGCTTTTGTGTCTGTTTATTTGGCGGCCTTCAGCGCGGCAACGGCCTGGCGTGCGTAGACCCCGATCAGATTGGCGCGATAGCGCGCCGACGTATGCACATCGTCGAGCAATTCATCCGCATCGACGTTCAGGCCGTCGAGCGCGCTTTCGTCGCAATGTTTCTGCAACGCCGCTTCCGCTTCCCGCCAGCGATAGACAAACGCCTGCGCCCCCGTCACCGCAACCCGGAACCCGGCGCCGGTCTGCGCGATGAAGACGCCGACCACCGCATAGCCCGACGCGCCGTGGCGGCACTTGGCGTAGGCGGCGCGATCCGGCAGCGGGAATTCGATCTCGGTGATCAATTCGTCCGGCGCGAGCGCGGTCTCGAACATGCCGGTGAAAAATTCCTCGGCCGGAATGCGGCGCGCGCTGGTGACGACCGTCGCGCCCAGGGCCAGGACGGCCGATGGATAGTCGGCAGCCGGATCGTTATTGGCGACCGATCCGCCGATCGTGCCGCGATTGCGCACCTGCGGATCCGCGATCAGGCCGGCCAGATAAGCCAGCGCGGGAAGCGCTTCGGCGACAATCGGCGAATTCGCAACGACCGCATGCGGCGTCGCCGCGCCGATGCGCAACAGCTTGCCGTCCAGGCGGATGCCCTGCAGCTCGGGCAAATGGCTCAGATCCAGCAGATGCGACGGCGCCGCCAGGCGCTGCTTGAGCGTGGGAATGAGCGTCATGCCGCCCGACAGCGGCTTCGCCTCGGGCGATGCCTTCAGCAGTTCGACCGCCTGCGCCAGCGAGGTCGGACGGATATAAGTGGTGGCATACATAAAATCTCCAATCGGCGTAATATTCCTGCGCGCATCATAGCGCTCTGCAGTACGCTGCGGTTTCTGCAATGTTTCCTGCAAGCCTCCCTGCCGCCTGCCCTTCAGCCTGTCGACCGCGCCATCGTTGCACAAAATAGGGTCATCGCCTATAATTCGACAAGCGAATTGTCTATTCGCATATTATACGCACCATCGCATCGTGCGATCAAAGTTTTTCAGAAAATTTCGAGGAGAGTGGCAATGACCCAGCAATTGTTGGTGCGGCAAGAGGGCGCGGTTCTGCATATCACGCTTAACCGCCCTGAGCAGGGGAACGGCGTCTCGGACGAAATGGCGGATGCCTTCGTGGCGGCGCTGGATCGCGCGGCGGAGACATCCGAGTTCGTCGTTCTGCGCGGCGCCGGCGATGACTTCTGCACCGGCCGCGCGCGCGACCCGAATGCGCCGAAGCCGTCCGGCGAAGCCTATGTCCGGCGCGCCGAATATGAGCCGATTTTCAATTGCTATGACGCGATCCGGCGTTGCCCGATTCCGGTCATCGGCGTCATTCACGGACGCGCCATGGGTTTCGGCGCCGCCGTGGCCGCGCTGTGCGACGTTTCCTTCGCCAGCGATGCGGCGCGTTTCAATATTCCGGAACTGCAGCACAACGTGATGCCCACCATGGTGATGTCGGCCTTGTGCGACCGGATGAATCGCAACGCCGTGCTGTGGATGACTTACTCCACCGACTTTATCGACGCCCAGCGCGCCATGGCCTACGGCCTTGTCAGCACCGTGGTGCCGGCTGCCCGGCTGGATGAGGAAGTGGCCGCCTTCTGCGAAAAATTATCCAAGGCGCCGCGGCCGGCATTGCGCGGCCTGAAGGAATATATGCGCGTTGCGCCTGGCATGGATGCGCGCGGGGCCACCGACTATGCGCGCAGCCTGCACGCCATGGTCAATACGGCCAGCGAGATGAAAAAACCGCATTAAACTAAGTCATGCATTGGGGCTGCCGGCTCGCGCGGGCCGGCGCCGCCAATTGATGATGCCGGTTTTCGGCGCCCGCAAATTGCCTGCGTTCCATCAGCGATGCCAGCTCGAACATCAGCAAGCCCAGCCGGTATTTGCCGTTTCTTTCGTTGTGGCTCAGCATGTTCGATTCCACCAGGGCCGTGGCAAGCCGGTGCACGGAGCTCTTCGGCAAATCCAGCCGGCGGGATAATTCGCTGAGCCCGATCTCATAGCGCTCGTCCGAAAATATTTTGATCAGGCGCATCGCATTGAACACCGACGACAAGTGGCTTTCGGCGTCTTCCGGTGCAAAGATGACTTCGCTTTCCATCATAAAATCGCTTTCGCGCCGTTGGCGCCATGGAAAAACGGGCCTGACTGCGGCCCGTTTTTTTGGTTGCGGATAAATCAGAAGCTGTGGCTGATGCCCACCGCGAACGTGCTGATGTCTGCGCCGGCTGTAGGCTTGCCGTCGAGCCAGTTGCTTGCCACGCCGGTGTTGTTGCCCATGTACGAATACACGCCGAACAACATGGTGCGCTTGGAGAACGAATAGCCAACGCCGGCATTGAACATCTTGGCTTCCAGACCGTTGGTATTACAATCCACGCCGCCGGTCAGCGAGCAGCTGCCCGCCGTCATTTGGCCGTAGGAGCCTGCCAGCGTCACGGCGCCGATCAGTTTTTCGATGCCGAGCGCCCAGCTGTTGTGCTTGTATTCGTTGAACTTGCCGGCGCCGACCTGGCCCGATTCGCGATAACGCATTTGCGCAACGTCCAGTTCGGCTTTCCATGAATCCGGGAAGCGGTATTGGAAAGTCGCGCGCAATGCATCGTCCTTCGAACTTGCGCCAGGCGTCGTCAGATTCGACGTCAATGCGGCGGTGCCGCCATTGCCCGCCACGCCGTTCGAACCGCCGAACATATCCTTGTGCGACTCATAAGCCAGCGCGGCGTAGACCGGACCGTTTTCATATTTGACGCCGGTCGAAATCACGCCGGAGCTTGCACTGCCCGCGACTTCGTTGGGCGACCAGTCGAACAGGCCGGTAAAGCCGGCCATTTGGGGCGATTCATAGTAGAAGCTGTTGGTGCGGCGAAGGTGGAAGCTCGACGCGCCGTTGACCGTAAAGCTCGGCTTCGACAGGATGTTGCTGGTGCCCATGAAATTGCCGCTGACGATACCCAGCATGTTCATCTGATCGCCGAGGTCCTTATAGACAGTATCCATGTTGCCCAGGCGGATCGTCCCGAAATTGCCCGACAGGCCGACAAAGGTGTTGCGGCTGAATGGCGCGCTGGCATCGGTAGCCTGGCCGGTATCGGAACTGAAGCCCATTTCCAATTGGAAGATGGCTTTCAGGCCGTCGCCCAGATCTTCGGTGCCCCGGAAACCCAGACGCGAGTTCGGCGAATCCATTGCCGTCAGATTGGTATTGTTCGTACCCTTTCCTGTCGGCGACAGCGTGCTCGTGGCAGCGTTGTTGGGCAACGCACCGCTCACGTTCACATGCGTGATATCCGGATACAGCTTGCCGTATACGACGACGTTCGTTTGCGCATGTGCTGCCATAGGCAACGCAAAAGCGGCGCCGATTGCTGCTGCCATTAATTTACTTTTTGTGTCCAACATTGAGTCCCCTCCATTGAAAAAACGATCGATTGACCTATAATTCGTCATGCGAATTAACTATTCGCATTAATTTATTATACGCATGACAAGCGCGGAGAATCAAAGATTAATTCGTATACCGAATTAACTATTCGCAAATGTGGGGTATACGCGTCACATGGCATTTGCGTGCAAACATGGCTTTGCATGCAAAAAAGATTTGATATGACTAAAACAGGCGAGGTATAATCAATTCACTGTGCAGATGATAAATTTGCATAGTGAATTAAAGATAGCGACTAAATGACGCTTGCCGCGAGGCGTGCACAGGACAGAATCCAGATGCGCGCTCTGTAGGATAAATTTTCAGCGGGAATGGCGAGAGCCGCAATTCCAGGATAAAAAAACATGACAAGCAATATTCTCGACGAAATTGAAACCGAAGTGTTGGTGATCGGCGCTGGCCCGGTGGGCCTGGCGCTAGCCGGCGACCTCGGCTGGCGCGGCCGCAAGAGCATTGTGATCGATCAGGGCGACGGCTCCATTTTCCAGCCGAAGATGGATATGGTCGGCGTACGGACCATGGAATTCTGCCGCCGCTGGGGCATTGTGGCGGATGTGGAGGCAAGTCCCTACAAGCGCGACTATCCGCAGGACAATGTCTATCTGACCGCCTTGAACGGCTATGAGCTCGGACGCCAGCCGATGCCGTCGATGCGCGACGACCGGCCCGGTCCGGAAAGCCCGCAGAAACGCGAACGCTGCCCGCAAAACATGTTCGATCCGATCCTGCGCAAGTTCGCGGAATCGACGCCGAACGCAAAGCTGATGTTCCAGCATAAATTCCTCTCGTTCACACAGGACGAAAACGGCGTCACGGCGCAAGTGGTGGACATGAACACCCAGCGCGAATTCACATTGCGCGCGCGCTACCTGGTCGGCTGCGACGGCGGCCGCAGCAAGGTGCGCGAACAATTGGGCATCGCGATGAACGGCAAGGGCGTGCTGACGTACACCACCAACTTCATTTTCCGCTGCCCGGAATTCAATCGCCTGCACGACAAGCAGCCCGGCTACCGTTATATGTTCGTCGGCCCCACCGGCACCTGGGCGACGATCGTGGCTATCAACGGCAACGACAACTGGCGCATGTCCATCATCGGCAACGCGAAAGAAAAACGCGACTATACGGAAGATGAACTGAAAGGGTTCGCGCAGAAGGCGCTGGGCCGTCCGTTCGAGATGGAAATTCTCAGCGTGCTGCGCTGGCAACGCGCGGAACTGGTCGCCGACCGCTACCGCGAAGGCCGCGTCTTCATCTGCGGCGATGCATGCCATCTGACTTCGCCTACCGGCGGCCTGGGCATGAACACCGGCATCGGCGATGCGGTCGATCTGTCGTGGAAACTGGCTGCCGCGCTGGAAGGCTGGGGCGGTCCCGCGCTGTTCGAATCGTACGAAGTCGAACGCCGGCCGATCGCCACCCGCATCACGCGCTTCTCGACCGGCAATCTGGAAACCATGAAGCTGGTGCCGACCAACGAGCAGATCTACGACGATACGCCGGAAGGCGCCTCGATCCGCGAGCGCGCCGGCCATGCGCTCGGCGAAGGCCTCAAGCGCGAATGGTTCTCGACCAATATGCATCTGGGCAACCGCTATGTCGGCTCGCCGGTCAACGTCTACAATGAACCCGAAAACGATGCGCAGAACGCCGCCGAATTCGAGGACGCGATCAATTACGTGCCGAGCACCCGTCCCGGCTGCCGCGCACCGCATGTGTGGCTCGACGACGGCCGCTCCACGCTGGATCTGTTCGGCCGCGGCTTCGTCCTGCTGGCGTTCGACGAACCGGGCGCCGATGTGAGTGGCGACCTGCAAGCCCTGCTGGACGCCGCCCGCCGCAAAGCAATACCGATCGAGATCATCCGCATCGGCCAAGCGCAAGTGCGCGAAGCGTATTCCAGGCGCTTCGTTCTTGTACGCCCGGATGGACATGTCGCCTGGCGCGCCGATGCCATCCCATCGGACGCAAGCCAGATCCTGGACAAAATTAGTGGAAACCTGAGGACAATCAATGAAACTATTTCGGTTTAACGGCGGCCGCATCGGCGTCTCGCTGGACAATAATTCCTACGACATCACCGACGCGCTCGGCATCGATACCAAAGCCTGGCCGCCGGTGCAGATGGTGCAGCTGATCGCCGATTTCAGCGCCAAGATGAAAGGCATCACCACGCATCCGAAGACCACGCGCATCGATCTCGCCGCGGTCCGCCTGGAAGTGCCGATCGAATGGCCGAACAAGCTGCTGGCCTATCCGGTCAATTACGTGGCGCACGGCGTGGAAATGAATTCGATCAACCGCGCCGATCTGAACGGTTTCTTCCTGAAGGCGAACTCGTCGCTGTCCGGTCCGAACGACGACGTCATCCTGCCGGATCTGCCCGGCCGCGAGATCCATCACGAATGCGAACTCGGCATCGTCATCGGCAAAGGCGGCCGCAACATCACGCGCGAAGATTCGTGGGACCACATCTTCGGCTACGCCTGCCTGCTCGACATGGTGGTGCGCGGCAAGGAAGAACGCGTCATGCGCAAATCCTACGATACGTTCTGCCCGTTCGGCCCATGGATCACCACCGCCGATGAAGTGCCGGACGCCGCCAATATCCAGGCACGCCTGTGGGTCAACGGCGAACTCAAGCAGGACGCCAACACCCGCGACCTGATCGTCGATATCCCCGGCATGATCGAACTCGCTTCGCGCGTGGCAACGCTGTATCCGGGCGACATTATCGCAACGGGCACGCCTGCCGGCGTCGGGCCGGTCAAATCCGGAGACAAGATACGCATCGCTATCGATCACGTCGGCGAAATGACAGTCAACGTTCGCTAATCCGTCAGGAGGAAACGCCATGAATCAGCCAGCCATCAATCGCACGGACAACGACTTCGACAGCGCCGCGGACCTTCCCGCTCTGTACAAACTGCTCGATGGCGTCAAGATGAAAAATGGCTGGGCCAAACCGACGCCGTCCATTTACCCGACGCCGCGCCAGGCTTTCATCCCGGCGCACTGGCACTATGCCGACGCGCGCGCGGCATTGCACGCCGCCGGCCGCCTGGTCGGCACCGAATGGGCGGAACGCCGCAACCTGATCATGGCGAACCCGATTCCGGGCAACGATTATCCAACCGTATCGACCCTGGTCGGCGCGTATCAAATGGTCAAGGGCGGCGAAACCGCGCGCAGCCATCGCCACACGCCGAACGCGATGCGCGTCGTCATCGAAGCCGCGGAGAATACGTTCACGGTGGTCGACGGCATCAAGATTCCGATGCTGCCCGGCGATATCCTGCTGACCCCGAACTGGTGCTATCACGGCCATTCGAACGACAGCCGGCAGGACGCTTACTGGATCGATTTCCTGGACGCGCCGCTGGTGCAATACCTGGGGCCGATGTTCTACAACGAGCATCCGAACGGCCTGGAGCCGGTCACCGGCGTCGACGCCAAACATCCGATGCGCTTCGCATTCCACGATTACCACCCGAAGCTGCTGGCCGCGGCCGAAACTTCGCCCGGCGTGCGCCTGCTCGAACTCGGCCCGCCAACCCTCGTCACATTCGACCGCACAGTCGTCAGCATCAAAAGCGGCGCCAAGTGGACCTGCGAGCGCAGTACCGGCAACCGCATCTATACCGTCGTTGCCGGCAAGGGCCGGTCGCGCGCCGGCGAACTTGAATTCAACTGGCAGCGCGGCGACATGTTTGCCGTGCCGAGCTGGAATGCGCACTGGTACGAAGCGGCCGAGGATGCGGTCCTGCTGCAGGTGTCAGACGACCCGCTGATGCGGCTGCTGAACTGGAACCGCACCGGCCCGGCCTGAACATGTTGCGCCCCCATCTTTCGATCGATGCCGCCGCCATGCACGGCGGCCGGTTTGCCGGCATCCGTCTGCACGACGATGGCGAAGAGCATTTTCATGAACTGAGCGACGAAGAAAAAGACGCGCTTGCGAAATTCATCTGGCGCGAAGACAACATCGAACTGACCACCGTCGGCATCGATATCGGCAGTTCGACCTCGCATCTGATGTTCGCCAAAGTGCATCTGCAGCGCAAATCGAAATCGCTGTCCAGCGGCTACATCGTGGTCAATCGCACCATCCTGTGGAAATCGTCTATCCTGCTGACGCCGTTCCTGCCGGACAATTCCATCGACGCCGGCCGCCTCAACCGGTTCATCCAGGATGCCTACCGCGCCGCCGGACTGGAACGGGACGACATCGACAGCGGCGCCGTGATCCTGACCGGCGAAGCCATCAAGCGCAGCAACGCCGAAGCCATCGCGGCATTGTTCGCCGCCGATTCCGGCAAATTCGTTTGCGCCTCGGCCGGACACCACCTCGAATGCATGCTGGCGGCGCAAGGCTCGGGCGCCGCCGCCATATCGCGCGCAACCCATCGCACCGTGCTCAACGTCGACATCGGCGGCGGCACCACCAAATTCGCACGGATCAAAAACGGTGTGGTTGTCGCCACTTGCGCTGTCGCGGTCGGCGGGCGCCTGATCGTGCGCGACGCGGACTTGCGTTGCACACGCCTGGATCAGGCCGCGCAACAGACCGCGGACAGCCTCGGCCTGCGATTGCAGCTCGGCGGCGCAATCGACAATGCGGCCATCGACCGCATCGCCGACGCCCTCGCCGAAGTCGTCATTGCCTGCATCCGCGGCGAACCGCCCGGCGGCCTCGCGCAAACCCTGTTGCTGACCGAAGAGCTGGCCATGGACCGCGCGCCTGACCTGATCACGTTTTCCGGCGGCGTTTCCGAATATCTGTTCAACCGCGAAACCAGGGACTACGGCGATATCGCCAAGCCGCTGGCCGGCCGCATCGGCCGCGCATTCGCCGATGGCCGCATCAAGGCCGCGCTCACCGATCCCGGCAACGGCATTCGCGCCACCGTGATCGGCGCGTCCCAATTTACCGTGCAGGTCAGCGGCAAGACGATTCATCTGTCGCGCAATGTCCCGCTGCCGCTGCATAACGTGCCGGTGATATTTCCTCGCATCGCCGTCGACCGGCCATTCTGCGCCGACGATGTGGTGCGCGAAATCCGGGCCGCCCTCAAGCGCAGCGATCTCGACGCCGCCCAGACCGTCGCCGTGGCGATCCGCTGGCGCGGCGATCCCTATTATTCGATCCTGCGCACCCTTGCCAACGGCATCGCCGTCGCGCTCGACAACACTGCCGCATCGCCCTTGATCCTGGTGATCGACGGCGACGTCGGCAAGGTGATGGGCAATATCCTGGAATATGAATTGAAGGTGCTCAGGCCGGTGGTGTCGGTCGACGGCGTACAGCTCGACGAAATGGATTTCGTCGATATCGGCGCGCTGATCGAACCCGCTTATGTCGTGCCGATCGTCATCAAATCGCTGCTCTTTACGCCTACCCTTTCGCCGGCCATTTCGCCCGCAAGCTGACCCGCCCCCGCGCCCATTCCATCCCTTGCCCCATAAGGCGCCGACGCCCGTTGCACCGCCTTTTCTCCGATACAAATTAGCGGTTGACGTTCTACATTCGATTGGTATAATTCATTCGCATAACGAATATTTAATTTGCACTGCAAATTACAACAAGGAGCTGGAGATGATAAGAAAAATCGGGACGCAATGGCGCCGCACCTATCCGTTCGCCATTGCCGCCTTTGCGGCGATCGCAAGCATGACACCGGCCGCGCCGGCGCTGGCGCAAGCACAGGCCGCACCGGCGCTCTACATGTATCGCGGCGCGGATCGCAACCAGAAGCTGATCGACGCCGCCAAAAAGGAAGGCGAAGTCACCTGGTACACCACCATGGCGCCGACCGAATCGCGCCCATTGGCCGCGGCATTCGAGAAGAAATACGGCATCAAGGTTGCGCTGTGGCGCGCGCCCGGCGAGCAGATGCTTCAACGCATCATCACCGAAGCGCAGGCCCGCCACTATACGTTCGACATCATCGAAAGCGACTCCAACCAGACGGAAAAGCTGGCGCGCGAAAATCTGACGTCCGAGTTTTACAGCCCCTTCATCGCCGACCTGCCGCCTTCCGCCATTCCACCGCACCGCAAATGGATGCCGGACCGCTTCAACTACATCGTCACGGCATTCAATACCAACAAGGTCAAGGCCGCCGACATTCCGAAAACCTATGAGGGTTTCGCCGATCCGAAATGGAAGGACCGCCTGGCGTTGGAAGCCAGCGACTTCATCTGGATGGACACCATGATCGGCGCCATGGGCAAGGACAAAGGCACGGCATTCTTCCGCCAGCTCGCCGATCTGCATCCCGACCTGCGCAAGGGACACCCGCTGCTGGTCAAGCTGATCGGCGCCGGCGAAGTGCAAGTCGGCCTGACCGCCTATCTGGCCAACGTCGAGTCCGGCAAAGCGCATGGCGAGCCGGTCGACTGGGCGCCGGTCAAGCCGGTCATCGCGGTGTCGTTCAGCATCGCGCTGGCCACCAACGCGCCGCATCCGAATGCCGCCCTGCTGTTCTCGGACTTCATTCTCTCGCCTGAAGGCCAGGGCCTGCTTGACACCATGGGCCGCTTCCCGGCCAGCACCAAGATCAAGAACAAGCTGATCAACTTCCCGTTCACGGTGGTCGACGTCCCCGGCTCGCTCGATATCGGCGGCAAGAAAGAGAAAGCCTGGAACGATCTGTTCCTCGACCGCAAATAATTCACCACATACGGAGGCGTCATGATCAAGGGCAGCAAGGCCGAGTTCGGTCAAAAGAGTTTTTATCAGAAATGGGTCGAAAGCCAGGGCATTCCGATCGTCAGGGAATTCTATATCGAAGACCTGAGCAAAATCGAGGTTGCGCCATGGGCATGGAAGGGCGTGAACGGCGCCTATATGAATCTGATCGGCACCGGCGATGTCAACGATGCCTATGTGCTCGAAATCCCGCCGGCCCAGCATACGAAGCCGCAGCGCGTGCTGTTCGAAGAATTGATCTACGTGGTCGACGGCAGCGGCTCGACCTCGGTCTGGAACGACGAGAAGCAGAAAGTCACATTCGAATGGCAGAAGGGCAGCCTGTTCTCGCCGCCGGTCAATACATGGCGCCAGCACTTCAACGGCAGCGGCGAAAATCCGGCGCGCTTCCTGGTCGTGACCTCGGCGCCCCCGTTGTTCAATCTGTTCCGCGATCTCGATTTCATCACGAATAATCCATTCGCCTTCAACGGCCGCTTCGAGCCCGATCCGGAAAGCTTTTCGGGCGCCGGCGAGTCGTACAAAGTCAAAAACAACACGGTCTGGGACACCAATTTCGTGCCGGACGTACGCAATATGGAGCTGTATGAATGGGCCCAGCGCGGCGGCGGCGGCAGTTCGCTGATGATCGAGCTGTCCGAAAACTCGATGACGACGCACATCTCTCAGTTCGCCGTCGGCAGCTATAAAAAAGCGCACCGCCACGGCGCCGGCGCGCACGTGGTGATTCTGAGCGGGCAGGGTTATTCGCTGATGTGGCCCGAGGGCGAAGAACCGCAGCGCTTCGACTGGCGCGAAGGCAGCATGGTGGTGCCGCCGGAAGGGTGGTTCCATCAGCACTTCAATACCGGCACCACGCCGGCGCGTTATCTGGCATTGCGCTGGGGCAGCAAGAAGTACCCGCGGCCTTGGGGCGAACTCTACAAGATCGAGGAAAACGCCAAGACCGGCGGCGCGCAGATCGAATACGAAGACGAGGATCCGGCGATCCGCAAGCTGTTCAATGAAGAGCTCGCCAAAGTCGGCCTGGTATGCGCCATGGAACCGATCAACTACAACATCAAGGCTGTTTGACAAGCAAAAGAAGAAATATAAGTTCGGGAGACAAAACCATGCAATTTTCGACATTGGCGCGGCGCTGCGCCGGCCTGGCCGTCGGCGTTTCGCTGCTGATCGCCGGCACATCCGCGCACGCGGCCGATCCGATCCCGGTACGAGTCGGCGTGTCTGCAGATGCCGGCGGCGTCGGCTTCTTCATCGCCGACAAAAAAGGCTATTTCAAGGAAGAAGGCCTGGCGGTCAGCTTCGTGAGTTTCGATTCCGCCGCCAAGATGATCGCGCCGCTCGGCGCCGGCCAGCTTGAAGTCGGCGCGGGCTCGCCATCGGCCGGCCTGTATAACGCCGTCACGCGCGGCATTCACATCAAGATCGTGGCGGACAAGGGATCGACGCCGCCGGGCTTTGGCTTCCAGCCTCTGCTGGTGCGCAAGGATCTGGTCGACAGCGGCCGCTATAAATCGCTCAAGGACCTCAAGGGCATGAAGATCGCCGGCAGCGCGCCGGGCAGCGGTTCCACTTCAACCCTGAACGAGGCATTGAAAAAAGGCGGCCTGAAATATTCGGACGTCGAGCGCGTGTTCCTGGCCTTCCCGCAGCACGTGCTGGCATTGCAGAACAAGGCGGTCGATGCCGCCATGACCACCGAACCGTCGGCCACCAAGGCGGTGCAGAGCGGCGCCGCGGTGCGCGTCATGGGCGACGATGAAATCTATCCGAACCATCAACTGTCCGTGGTGCTGTATTCCGGCGGTTTCATCAACAACAATCCGGACGCCGCCAAGCGCTTCATGCGTGCCTATCTGCGCGCCACGCGCGACTATAACGATGCGCTGAAAGACGGCCGGCTGGCCGGCCCGGGCGCCGAAGACGTGATCGCTATCCTGACCGCCTACACCAACGTCAAGGATCCCGCCGTGTATCGCGCCATGCACCTGCAGTTCTGCAATCCGGACGGCGCCGTATATGAGCCGAGCCTGAAGAACGATCTGGCGTTCTTCAAGGAACAGGGTGACGTCAAGGGCAATGTAACCGTGGACGATGTGCTGGATACGTCATTCGCCGCAGCCGCGGTGAAGGAACTCGGCGTCTACAGGAAAAAGTGATATAGCGCTTCCCCCAGCGCCTCCGGCCGGCCATCGAACAAGACGTCCAGCGCCGCCGGCTGTTCCAGTTGCCGATACAGCGCTGCTCTTTCGGCGCCGTTGTCGGCCATGCGGACCGCCGCCTGGATATACGCCTCGACGGTTGCGGCGATGCTCCAGTCCGGCAAACGCAGCCGGCGGAACAGCCCTTCGTCGATATGCTCGAACACTTCCGGGCCGGTCTTGCAGACCCCCGGCACGCCCAGCATCACCGCGTCGATGATGCCGTTGGTATTACCGAACGGGAACGGGCTGATGAACATGTCGCAGGCATCCAGCGTGGCCATGTAATCCGCATACGGCCGATGCGGATACACTTCCGCCCCCGGCAGATAGCTGCGTATCAGCCGCAATACCTGGGGCGTGGTCAGGCCCTGCGCCTGGCCCACCAGAAAATGGAAGCGTATCCGGCTTTGCGCCTGCACCTGGATCTGGCGGCAGGCCAGCAGGAAACGCGGATTGAGCTTCATGATCGTCGCGGCGACGGCGATATTGACCGGCGGCCGGTCGGCCCCCTCCTCCTTGCCCATGCGTTCGGCGCCCGCCATGCGTTGCGCGCGCGCCGCGGCATTGCGGCCGTCATTAGCCTTCAGCACCGGCGGCCAATACGGCTGCCCATCCCTGGGCAGGCGCAGCAGCTTTTCGCTGAAACAGGCCGGATCGCCGACGAAATCGTCTTCGACGCTGATGTAATCGATGCAATCCGAATGCGTTGTCGCGGGATGGCCCAGCGCGGCGACCTGCAGCGGCGCCAGGCGCAGATTCGCGGCATACATGGTGATCGGGAACATGCCTACGCTCGGCATGTAAAACACCGCCGGCTTGCGCGCGGCGGCAAACGCGTGCAGTTGCTGGAGGCCGGCGCGCATATCGTCCGGCGCGCCAAGTTCGATCACTTCATCGAAGACCGCGCAGCCGGCGTCGTCGATGTGCGCCGCCGACGCCATCGCCACCACATGGAAACGCGCGCGCGCGGCCGTCAGCGTTTTGGCATGCGTGCGGTAGATGGAATGCGTGCGGCCGAACCACTCCAGCAGCACCAGCATCACCGGCTTGGCGGCATCGGCCGACTTCGGCGCCGGCGATACATACGCGCCCTTGGCCGCCACATCGTGCAGCCCGACCGCCGCCAATTGCTTGCGGATCAGGCGATTGATCGGGCGCTTGATTTCATGGCGTCCCGGCAGATCGGCGTAACTGCAATGCATGTAGACGTCATGCAGGATGCCCAGCGGCAGCCCGTCCAGCGATTCGATCTCGTCCAGATGCGCGGGCAGCCATCCCAGCAGCGCTTCGCGCTTGCCGTGCGCGATCGGCGTGCCGAGGAAGCGCGGCGACAGCAAGGCCAGAAACAGTCCCGCCGCCATCGGCCGGTTTTGCCGCCACAGCAATTCCACATTCAGCGGCAGTTCCGACTCGGGCGAATACAGGATGCAGAATTTCGGCAGGTCGCGTTCGGTCACCTGGAATTCCGCCGCATCCGGACCGAGCGCATTGAGCGACTTCAATATGTGATCGCAGTTCACGAATGCGCTGGCCGCGAACAATGCCGCCAGCCAGCGCTGGAATACAATCAGCCGGCCGAAGCCGTCGATCGAAATCTGGAAATCCGGATCGGAAAACAGCGCCGAAATGGCGCCGGCGACGCGGTTGAGCAAATGCTGTTCGCGCAGCGATTCGGGCATCAATTCCATCGCCGCCGAACGCGGCAGCATGACGTGCGTATCGAGCCGGCCGTAATTGGTGTCGATCAGCTTGAGCAGCCGCACCAGTTCGCGCGCGGCGGTTTCATGCTGGCGCGAATAGCAAAGGAATTCGAATTTTTCGAGGGAAAAAGCGGTTCCGGCCGCTTCCGCTGCTGTCGCGTCGATCTCCTCGCGCCGGGCCGTCATGCCGCGGCCCGCGCAGCCGTACAGGGAAAGTCCATTTTTTTCATTTTTCGATTGTGACACGTTATCGGTGAATCACCGGCAAGGCCAGCAAACCCTTGACGGCATGATCCAGGAAAGCCCGCACCTTCGGCGCCATATGCCGCCCGCCGCCGGTTACCACCTGCACCGGCAGCGGCGGCGCTTCGTATTCACGCATTATCCGGATCAGCGCGCCGGCGGCAAGATCGTCGGCGACCTGATAGCAAAGCAGGCGCGCAATGCCGCGCCCGGCGCGCGCCGCCAGTATCTGCGCTTCGATGTCGTTGACCGTAAAGCGCGGCGCCAGACGCACCACCGATTCCTTGCCGCCCGCGCCCAGGCCCTGGAAACGCCATTCGCGCGGCCCAGACCAGATGGCGCTGAAGATGGTGTCGTGCGCCATCAAATCCTTGGGCCGGTGCGGCACGCCGCGTTCGGCGAGATACGCCGGACTGGCCACCAATATCCGGCTGACCTGGCCGACCTTCCTGGCGATCAGCGACGAATCGGGCAAATCGCCGATCCGCACCGCGACGTCGATGCCTTCGTCGATCATGTCCAGGTTGCGGTCGTTGAGCACCAGCTCCACCTGCATCTCCGGGAAGGCGTCGAGAAAACTGTCGACCAGCGTTGCCACATGGCGGCGGCCGAATTGCGTCGGCGCCGTCACCCGCAGCAAACCGCGCAAAGGCTGCACGGCCGCGCTGCCCGCAAGACCGTCGTAATCGGCCAGCAGGGCGCGCGCCCGCGCCGCCAGCTCCAACCCCAGCTTGGTCGGCGCCAGCCGGCGCGTACTGCGTTCGACCAAGCGGGCGCCGACGCGGTCCTCCAGCGCCGCCAGCGCGCGCGTGACCGCCGGACCGGAGCGATGCAGCTTGCGCCCGGCCGCCGCCATGCCGCCCTCATCCACCACGGCGATAAAAATAGCCAGCTCATCGAGCCTGTCCATGCGGCGCCTCAATTCTTCCACTAATTGAAATTATTCTTTTCCATTTTGCCAGATTCCAGATCACGAATGAAATTATTAGAATCCGTGCATCAAACATTTTTCGAGGAGAATTTTCATGACGCAAACCGCCAACAACACCGCCGCAATCACGGAATTCCAATTGCACGGCGTTTCGCTTTCAGGCCATTGCCATCGTGTCGAGCTGATGCTGCTGATGCTCGGCCTGCCTTATCGCCGGGTCGATGCGCCGGCCGAAGTCAGGAACACGCCGGCGTTCCTGCGCCTGAATCCGCTCGGGCAGATTCCGATGCTGCAACAAGGCGATCTGGCGCTGGCCGACAGCAACGCCATCCTGGTTTATCTGGCGCGCCAATATGCGCCGGGCGGCCACTGGCTGCCCGAGGAGCCGCTGGCGGCCGCGCACGTGCAGCGCTGGCTCTCGATCGCCGCGGGCGAAGTGATGTACGGCCCCGCCAAGGCGCGCCTGATCGGTCTTGGCTGGGTCGAGGGCGATGCCGCGCCGGCCCAGCGCATCGCTGCGCGGCTGCTGGCGTTCATGGAAGCGCACCTGCATGGCCGCGACTGGCTCGCCACCGAACAGCCCACCATCGCCGATATCGCCTGTTATTCGTATGTCGCGCATGCGCCGGAAGGCCGCATTTCGCTGGCGCCGTACCCGTCGGTCAGGGCATGGCTGCAACGCGTCGAAGCATTGCCGCGTTTCCGCCGCATGCCCGCCACGCCATTGCCTGCGGCGGTCTAGGTCCGGGCTTTTTCATAGCACATAGGGAGTATTGCCATGAACACGTTTCCATACCATAGCGACGAGGTGGCGGCCCAGCATCTGGCCGGCGTGACGGCCTCCGGCGCCGGCATCCGGGCATTCATGCCGGATCAGCATCGTCTGTTTTTCGCGGGTTTGCGCTACGTGTTCGCCACCGCCACCGCCGCCGACGGCTGGCCGGTTGCGATGGTTTTGACGGGCGAACCGGGCTTTATCGATACGCCCGATTCGCAAACCCTGCGCATCGCGCCGCAGACCGTCACAGGCTACGGCCCGGATGAAACGGAGAACGGCCTGTTCGCCGAAGGCCGGCAAATCGGCCTGCTCGGCATCGACCTGATGACCCGCCGCCGCAATCGCGCCAATGGCCGCATAACGGCAAGCGCCCGCATCGGCGGCGCGCTCGTCATCACGATCGCAATCGACCAAAGCTTCGGCAATTGCCCGCAATATATCCAGAGCCGCCGCGTGCATCCCGGGCTCGGCGGCGATGGCGCGGACAACAATGGGCCCGCCGCGTTCGAGGCCTTTTCCGGACTCGATGCGGCAGCGCGCACCGCGATCGCGAATGCCGACACCTTCTTCATCGCCAGCAGGTCGCGCACCGACGGCCCCGGCGGCGGCGCCGACATCTCGCACCGCGGCGGACGGCCAGGCTTCGTGCACATCGAGGGAGAGGATTTGTGGGTGCCGGATTTCCGCGGCAACAATTTCTTCAATACACTGGGCAATCTGCGCGGCGAGCCCCGCGCCGCCCTGCTTTTCATCGATTTCGATAGCGGCGGCGTGCTGCATCTGCAAGGCGAAGCGGAGATTCACTGGCGGCCGGAAGCGATGCGGCATTTCGAGGGAGCGGAACGTTTCTGGCGCTTTCGGGTGCAGCGCGGATGGCGGCGCGCCGGGGCGCTGCCCTTGCGCTGGTCGTTTATCGACGCCGCGCCGGGCACGCTGCAAAGCGGCAATTGGCAAATCGCGCCGGGCGCGGCGGCGGCTTAATTGGCGTTGCTTGCCATAACCCGGTCGCGGCCGCTGGACTTGGCCAGGTACAAGGCTTCATCGGCGGCGCCGATCAGGTGCGACGGCATGGCGTCGGGCGGCACCGGCATCAGTGCATTGACGCCGGCGCTCACGGTCACCACGCCGGGCAGGTTTCGTTCATGCCTGATTTCCAGTTCGCGAATGGTTTTGCGGATTTCCTCCGCCACGCGCAAAGCGCCCGCCACGTCGGTATTCGGCAGCAGCAATGCGAATTCCTCGCCGCCGTAGCGCGCCGCCAGATCGCCGGGCCGGCCTTCGGTTCCCTGCAGCGCCAGCCCCACTTGCCGCAGGCATTCGTCGCCGGCCAGGTGGCCGTACAGGTCGTTATATTGCTTGAAGCAATCGACGTCGATCATGATCAGCGCCAGCGAGCTGGCCGAACGCGTGGCGCGGCTCAGTTCGTCCTTCAGCACGATATCGAAATGGCGCCGGTTGGCCAGCCCGGTCAGGCCGTCCTGCAGCGCCAGCTTCTCCAGAGTATGGTTCAGTTTGCGCAAGGCCTCGCCGGTGCGGCGCGCTTCCCGTTCCGCCTGCACCCGCAATCCGATCTGGCCGACCAGCCGGAACCCGAGAAAAGCGAGCACCACGATGATGATCGCAATCACGGTCGCATCCAGCAGGGTGGCGCGGTGCCATTCGGCCAGCGTCTCGTCCTTCGACAGCGCGGCATTCACCACCAGCGGAAAATGCCCCAGATGCCGATAACTGTTGAGCCGCACCACGCCATCGGTCGGCGAAACCATTTCCGCATTGCCGCTGAGATTGAAAGGGCTGTACAACTGGAACAGCGGACCGGCTTGCAGGTCCTTGCCGACCGAATCCGGCAGCAAGGGCCGCCGCACCAATTGCGTGCCGTTATTGAGCGCAAGCAGGATTGCGCCCTGCTCGCCGATATCGAAGCTATTGTAATATTCGCTGAAATAATCGATCCCGATGGTCGCCAGCGCGACGCCGGCAAAATTGCCGTTGGCGTCGTTCAGGCGCCGCGACAGCGGAATCACCCAATCGCCGGTGGATCGGCTGCGCACCGGCGGACCGACATGCGGCCCCAAGTCGGTATGCGTTCTGTGATACACGAAGTATTCGCGATTGGCAGAATTGTTGGCGGGATCGAATGCGGCACGCGACGTCGCCAGCAAGCGGCCGTCCTTGTCGGTAATGAACAGGGCCTTCAATTCAGGCAATTCGGAGACCTGCAACGCCAGCAATTTTTGCAAGCGCGCCAGCGCCTTGGGCGAAACGCCGTCGTTGGCCACGCGCTCCGTCACGCCCACCAATGACGTATCGGCGGCCCTGAGCGCATCGTCGGCATGCTGGGCCAATGAACGCGCCATATTTTCGGTGGCGGTTTTCAGTTCTTTCAATTGCACCGCGCGCGCGTTCCACGCGTTCAATGCGGTGATCGCCACGATCAGCAGGCAAACCAGCAGGACAAAGAAAGCCGCTCCCAAGGCGACTCGCGATCTGGCGTAATCCGGAAGTATTGATGTAATGCGCATGCCACCCTAGAAAAAATGAATTCGGCGTCCCCAAAAGCGCCGCACGCCTATATTACTCGCCTGTTTTGCGGCCTGCGGCATTCTAACGTCCACAGTTGCGCGAACAGCAAAAGAGCAATACAAAATGCTTATCGCACAAATGTAAATTTTATCGGCCCGAAATCCGGGCATGCAAAAGCGGGGCCATGCCGATAACGGCGCGGCGGCCGCACAGTTTGCTGCAAATGCACGTTCAGCGCGCCGCGGCGCCAAACATTAAAAAATTTTAAATTTGTTTTAGCGCAACAACGCCGTCCGCCTCCAGTAGGCCATGTCACGAAGCAGACATATATCCTCTTTATTCTCCGACCCTTTGCTGCTCTGCAATAGACCAGATCCGATGCGCCGGACGCATCAAAGAATTTCAAACGAAGGGGAAATCCATGCAATTCAAGTCACTCGGCATCGCCGCCGGCACGATCGCGGCGTCATTCCTGATGGCCGGCACCGCCGCCGCGCAAACCAGCAATGTCACCATCTACGGCATCATCGACGCCGGTCCGGAAATCATCAATAACGCCGGCGCCAGCGCCAACACGCTGGAACGCATCAGCTCGGGCAACCTGACCGGTTCGCGCATCGGCTTTCGCGGCGTGGAAGATCTGGGCGGCGGCCTGGCGGCGGTGTTCACACTGGAAAACGGCCTGGACGTCAGCACCGGCGCGGCGCTGCAAGGCGGCCGCCTGTTCGGCCGCCAGGCTTTCGTCGGCCTGCAAGGCAACTGGGGCAGCCTGCTGCTGGGCCGCCAGAACAGCCTGCAACTGGACTGGATGAGCAAATACAACACCATGGACAACGCCACCTGGTCGTCCAAGGTGCTTGACGCCTCGTTCTCGGACCGCGTCGACAATGAAGTCAAATTGTCCGTGAAAGTCGCCGATCCGCTTGATGTCTCCGCCTACTACAGCACCGGCTTCGACTCGACCAAGGGCGGCGAAATCGCCGGCAGCGCCAAGGCGGGCCGCGAATATGGCTTGGGCACCCAATACACGGGCGGCACGTTGCGGCTGGCAGCGTTGTACGATTCGAAAAACGGCCAGACCGCCGTCGCCGCATCCGATACCGACCGCCATCTGACATTCGGCGCGCGCTACCGCTTCACCGAGTCTGTCGAAGCCATGGGCGGCTATCTGTTCCGCAAGCAGGACACGGCGAACGTCGTCACGCGCGCCGATATGTACTGGATCGGCGCGACATGGCAGGTTATCGGCCCGTGGCAGCTCAGCGCGTCGTACTACCATCTCAACCAGAAGGAATCGGCTCAGGATCCGTCGTCGATCGTCACCCTGGTCAAGTACAACCTGTCCAAGCGCACCGATCTGTACCTGATCAATTCGTATGTGATGAACCGGGGCGGCTCGAATCTGGGCGTCAACGGATTCGGTTCCGGCACCGCCACCACCGACATCACGCCTGGCAGCAATCAGTTCGGTACAATGTTCGGCATTCGCCACACATTCTGATCGGGCAGCGATGACGGACAGTATCGTTGAGAAAAACGCCGGTACTTCGATCACGATCGAAGGTCTGAGTCATCGCTTCGCGCAAAATCCGGTGCTTGACGGCATCGATATCCATCTCGATGCCGGCCAGGTGCTGGCTTTGCTGGGCCCCTCCGGCTGCGGCAAGACCACATTGTTGAAATTACTGGCCGGCCTGTTGCCGGTCGAGCCGGGCCACGGCCGGATTCTGCTCGGCCAGACGGTAGTGGCCGGCGACGGGCGCTTTCTGCCGCCCGAAGCGCGCGGCCTGGGCATGGTGTTCCAGGATTACGCGCTATGGCCGCACATGAGTGTCGGTAAGAATGTTGCGTTCGCGCTGGAAATGCGCGGACTGTCCAAAAAAGAATGCGCGCCGCGCGTGGCGCAGGCGCTGGAGACCGTCGGCCTCAAGGGCCAGGAAGCGCGCAATCCTTCCAGCCTCTCCGGCGGCCAACAGCAGCGCGTGGCGCTGGCGCGCGCCATCGTGGCGCGGCCGCAGGTGTTGCTGTTCGACGAACCGCTGTCGAATCTGGACCGCGATCTGCGCGAAAGCCTGTGCCATGAAATCGGCGCGCTGCTGCGCGAGATGGGCACCACCGCCGTCTACGTTACACATGATCAGGAAGAAGCCTTTGCCCTGGCCGACCGTATCGCCGTCATGCAGGGCGGCCGCATCCGCCAACTGGCCTCGCCGGAGCTGCTGATCAGCGAACCGGCCAGTACGCTGGTCGCCGAATTCCTGAAGCTCGGCACGCTGCTGCATGCGGACCACGTGCCCGAAACCTGGCGCGCCAAAGGCCAGGGCCGCAGCCGCGCGATCGCCGCGGACATGGTCGACATGGTCAGCATGCAGCACCTGTTCATTCCGCAATCGGCCGTCACGCTCACCCACGAATCCCGGCTCGCCGTTCACGCCGATACATCGGATGCGGTCGACAGCCTGCGCGGCGAAGTGCTGGCGCAGCGCTATCGGCACGGCCGCTTCACCACCGAAGTCCGCACCGCCCATATGCCGCACAGCCTGGTCCTGAGCACCGATACGCGCCTGTCCGCGGGCCAGATCGTCGATCTGACATTGGATTGGCAACGTCTGCGTTGGCTGCCCCAATCCATTTAAAGGAATCTCATGCGTAAATTATTGAAACCGGCCGCCGTCTGCGCGGCATTCGCCGCTACGTTGGCCGCGCCCGCTGCGCAGGCCCTGACTGTCTACAGCGCCGGCCCCGGCAAATTGATCGAAACGCTGGCCTCGGATTTCAAGAGCGCCACCGGCATCAATGTCGACGTCTTCCAGGCCGACACCGGCAAGGTGATGGCGCGGCTGCAGGCCGAAGCCGCCAATCCGCATGCCGACGTCGTGATTTCCGCTTCCTGGGACAGCGCGCAGGATCTGGACAAGCGCGGCTGGCTGCTGGCATACGAAAGCCCGAACGCCAAACAGGTCGCCGCCAAATACAAGACGCCGTCGTATGTCGCCCAGGGCCTGTCGGCGCTGGCGATCGTGTGGAACAGCAAAAGCGGCACGCCGCGCCCCGCCGAATGGATGGATCTGACCCTGCCGCCTTTCAAGGACAAGGTCACCATGCCCGATCCGGCGCAATCCGGCGCTTCGCTGGATCTGCTGTCCGGCCTGCAAAGCCGCCAGAGCGACCGCGCCTGGCAACTGTTCAGCGCGCTCAAAGCGAATGGCATGGTCATCGCCGGCCCGAATGCGCAAGCGATGAATCCGGTGTTGCAGGGCGCCAAGGCGGCGGTGTTCGGCGCGGTCGATTACGTCGCGCTGGAAGCGCGGGCCAAGGGTGAAAGCATCGAAGTGATTTTCCCGAAGAGCGGCACCGTGATCGCGCCGCGTCCGATGATGATCATGAAATCGTCGAAGGCGCAGGACGACGCCCGCAAGTTCATCGATTTCGTGTTGTCGCCGCAAGGCCAGGCGCGCGTGGCCGAAGCCTATCTGGTGCCGGCGCGCCAGGATATCGCCATCAAGCGCCCGGCCCTGAAAGACATCAAATTGCTGCCGGACGCCGAAAGCAACGCCCAATACGCTTCGCGCGCGGCATTGCTGTATCGCTTCTCGACGCTGTTCGGCCGCAAGTAATCCCGATCATCCCCGCGTAAAGGCCGGCCGGTGTCCAACCAATCCAAAAACAGCTGGTCGCCTCTGGCCGTCGGCACCGCCGCCGCGCTGATCGCGGTGGTCGCCCTGCCGCTGGCCTTCGTTTTACTGCAGGCGATATTTCCGTCGCTGGCGGACGGTTCCCTGGCCGCGCCGTTTTCGCATCTGGCCGGTATTTTCGGCAATCCGGATCTGATGGGATTGACCTTCAATACCTTGCGCCTGGGCGCCTGCGTGGTGATGCTGAGCGCGGCCATCGGCATTCCGCTCGGCGCGCTGCGCGGCCTGTTCAAGCTGCCTTTGGCGCCGCTGTGGGATCTGATGCTGCTGGTGCCGTTCATGATCCCGCCGTATATCGCCGCGCTGGGCTGGATCATGCTTCTGCAGCCGCACGGCTATGTCGAACAGCTGTTTGGCGTGCATGCGGCGGGCTTCCTGTTTTCGTTCGGCGGCGTGGTGTTCGTGATGACGCTGAATGTTTTCCCGGTGGTGTATTTCGCGGTGTCGCGCAGCATTTCCACTTCGGGATCGCGGCTGGCCGACGTCGGCCGCGTCTGCGGCGGCTCGCCGTGGCGCTGCTTCCTGCGCATTACGCTGCCGCTGGCCACGCCGGGCATCGCCGCCAGCCTGCTGCTGGTGTTCGCCATGGCGATCGAGGAATACGGCACGCCGGCCGCGCTGGCCGCCAATGCCGGCTTCTTCGTTCTGGTGACGGGCATCGAACGGCGTTTCTCGGACTGGCCGGTGGATTTGCCCGGCGCCGCCACGCTTTCCGTGATCCTGGTGGCGATGGCGATGCTGGCCTTCCTGCTGCAGCGCCGGATCCAGGGCAAGCATGTCTATGAAACGCTGAACGGCAAACCCGGCGACACCTCGCTGCGCGCGCTCGGCGCCTGGCGCTGGCCGGTCACGGCGCTGTTCGCTCTGGCGGCGTTGGTCGCGGCCTGCGCGCCGTTGTTCTCGATTGTCGTCACCTCGTTCATGCGCACCTTGTCGGGCGGCCTGCATGCGGAAAACCTTTCGACCGTGCATTTCTCGGCCATTCTCGGCAGCGGCAATGCCGCATTGCGCGCGCTCGGCACCAGCATGGCGCTGGGCGGCGCAACGGCCCTGCTGACCGGCGTGCTCGGCGTGCTGGTGGCGTATTGCGTGGTGAAGACCCGCATGCGCGGACGCGTATTGCTGGACGCCCTGTCGGTCATGCCGAATACGCTGCCCGGCATCGTGGTCGGCGTCGGGCTGATCCTGGCCTGGAACCAGCCGTTCTGGCCGGCCACGCCCTATAACACCTGGGCCATTCTGCTGTTGGCGTATTGCTGCCTGCTGTTGCCGTATCCGGTGCGCTACGCCAGCGCCGCATTGGCGCAGATCGGCGACAACATGGAATCGGCCGCCCGCGTGCACGGCGCCTCGCTGCGCCGGACTTTGCTGAAGATTCTGATGCCGCTGCTGTTCCCGAGCGTGCTGGCCTCGATGCTGCTGGTATTCGCGGTCGCCTCGCGCGAACTGGTGGCTTCGCTGCTGTTGGCGCCGACCGGCGTGCAGACCGCGTCGCTGTTTATCTGGCGGCAGTTCGAACAGGGATCGGTCGGACAGGGAATGGCCATGAGCGTGATCACCATTCTGATGACTACCACCGTGATGGTGGGCGTGACGCTGTGGCGTCAGAAAAAGGCGGGATCGGGCGCCGGATCGATGTAAACAAAAACGGCCGGGTCGCTTGAACCCGGCCGAAATCTGCGCCTGCGTGAAATCCGGATCTGCCTGAATCGTTCCGGATCGCGCCGCCTGACTTAACCCGCCGCCGCGCCGTCCGCCGGCATTTGCCGCACTTCCAGATCGTCGAGGCGATACCATTTGTAGATCGCCCAGGAAGCGATCCAGCTCAGCATGAACAGGCCGATGATCAGATAACCGACCATGCCGAAATGCCCCGCGATGTCGCCGACCATGTCCCAGAACGCGCCGGACAGATGCAGCTTGTCGCCGATCAGTCCCAGCACTTCGATGCCGCCGATCACCACCGCCACCAGCACCGAGACGAAAGTGATGGTCATGTTGTAGTACAGCTTGCGGATCGGTTTGACGAAAGCCCAGCCATACGCGCCCAGCATCAGGATGCCGTCGGTGGTGTCGATGAGCGCCATGCCGGCGGTAAACAAGGCCGGGAAAATCAGGATCGACCAGATCGACAATCCGCGCGTGGCTTCCGTCGCGGACAGGCCCAGCAGGGCGATTTCAGTGGCGGTATCGAAACCCAGGCCGAACAGCACGCCGAGCGGATACATATGCCAGCTGCGCGTGATGATGCGGAACATCGGACGGAAAATGCGCGCCAGGAAGCCGCGGCCGGCCAGCAGCATGTTCATGTCTTCTTCAACATACGGCTCGCCGCGGCAGACGCGGCGGAAGGTCTTGTACACCGAGCGCAGCACCACCAGGTTGATGGCCGCGATGATCAGCAGGAAGAATGCCGATACCAGCGTGCCGATCAGGCCGCCGATTTCGCGCACCGAATCGATCTGCGTGCGGAATGCCGCGGCGGTGGCGGCAATCGCCACGCAGGCCAGGAACACCACGGTCGAATGGCCCAGCGAAAACATGAAGCCGACCGCGACCGGTTTCTTGCCTTCCTGCATCAGCTTGCGCGTGACGTTGTCGATGGCGGCGATGTGATCGGCGTCGACCGCGTGGCGCAGGCCGAAGCTGTAGGCCAGGAACGAGGTCCCCATCAGCAGCGGATAGTCGCGGAAGGTAATGAACGCCCACAGCCACGCGCCGACGTTCATCGCGATCAGCAAGGTGTACATGCCGATGACTTTGCCCTTCACATCGGCGGAAGCATCGTTGAATAAAGCCTGAATCGAACGGCGCATCGCGCCTCCTCTGAATTTGGTTGTTACCGTTGGACCGTTACTACTTTTTTAAAAAAAATCATACGCGACAGCGGTTTTTTACGGTTCGTATGAGCATTCGATAATTGCTCATACCGGAAATGCCGAAACCGGGGAATCCGAAAGATACCACAAAATTCAATAAAAGGAACGTCGGTCCATATAAAGGAACGGAAATGGGGCGCCTTGGATAGTATGACGAATTATAAAATAATCATACATTTTCGTTGACAGAGAAATATTCCGGCCGATATTATTCGCCCAATAAAACAGAACGACGTTCCATATATCGGAAATTACGGCGAGCCGACGGGCGCAACCTCAACAATCAACGGGAATCAACATGCAACTCGACAAGACCAAACTGGCGCTGGCGATCGCTCTCGCGCTCTTCGGCTTGAACGCCGCATCCGCTGCGGACAGCACCGGCGCCAAGAGCGACGATGCATCGCCCCAGCTCGACGCCATTACCGTCATCGGACATTACGACAACGCCGTCGGCACCTCGGATGCCGCCAGCCAGGGCACGGTAACCTCCAGGCTGATCGCGAACCGCCCCGCCCTGCGCACCGGCGAACTGCTGGAATTCGTGCCCGGCCTGATCGTCACCCAGCACAGCGGCGACGGCAAGGCCAACCAATATTTCCTGCGCGGCTTCAATCTGGACCACGGCACCGACTTCGCCACCTATGTCGACGACGTCCCGGTCAACATGCGCACCCATGCGCACGGCCAGGGCTATACCGACCTGAACTTCCTGATTCCCGAACTGGTCGGCCGCATCGACTACAAAAAGGGACCGTATTTCGCCGAGGAAGGCGATTTCGCCTCGGCCGGCGCGGCCCATATGGGCCTGGTCAACGAGTTGCCGCAAGGCATCGCTTCGGTCACCGCGGGCAGCAACGGCTATATGCGCGCCCTGGTGGCCGATTCGTTCAAGGCGCACGACGGCACGCTGCTGTACGGCCTGGACTTGGGCCGCAACAACGGCCCCTGGGACAATCCGGAAGAGGCGCGCCGCTACAACGGCATTCTGCGCTACACCGGCGGCACCAAGGCCGACGGCTTCAACCTGACGGCAATGGCCTATCACAACACATGGAATTCGACCGATCAAATTCCGGTACGTGCGGTGCAGTCCGGCCTGACCGACCGCTTCGGCGCAATCGATCCCAGCGACGGCGGCAGCACTTCCCGCTACAGCCTGAATTACGCCCGGCACAAGCGCGACGCCGATCATCTGTTTGAAATGAACGCTTACGTGGTGCATTCGAAACTGGATCTGTTCAGCGATTTCACCTATTTCCAGGACAATCCGGTCACCGGCGACCAGTTCCATCAAAGCGAAAAGCGCAATATGGTTGGCGTGAACGCCGCCCAGACCTGGTTCGGCAAGATGGGGCGCTTCGACGTGCAGAACAAGATCGGCCTGCAAACCCGCTATGACGATATCTCGCCGATCGGCTTGTACAGCACGCAAAACCGCCAATACGTTTCGACCACGCGCGAAGACACCGTCAAGGAAGGCAGCATCGGCATCTTCGGCGAAAACACCACGCAATGGCTGGACAAATTCCGCACCGTGGCCGGCCTGCGCTATGACATCTATCACTTCAACGTCAACAGCAGCATCCAAGGCAACTCCGGCTCGGCGCGGGATCACGCGCTCTCGCCGAAGCTGTCGCTGATCTTCGGACCCTGGGCCAAGACCGAATACTTCCTCAACTACGGCAAGGGCTTCCACAGCAATGACGGCCGCGGCACCACACAGACGCAATTGCCGAACGGCGGCGGCCCTTCGGATCCGGTTACGCCGCTGGTGGGCACGCGCGGCGCCGAGATCGGCGTGCGCTCGGAAATCATCCCCGGCCTGCAAAGCTCGTTTGCCCTGTGGCGCCTGGATCTGAATTCCGAACTGGTGTTTTCCGGCGACGCCGGGGATACGTCGCCGAGCCGGCCGAGCACCCGTCACGGCATCGAGTGGAATAACCACTACATCGCCAATTCCTGGCTGAACATCGATCTGGACCTGGCCATGTCGCATGCGCGCTATACGCAGGACGATCCGGTCGGCAATTACATTCCCGGCTCGATCAACAAGGTGGCGTCATTCGGTTTCAGCGTCAACGATCGCGGTCCATGGTCGGGCGCGTTCCAGTTGCGTTATTTCGGCCCGCGCCCGCTGATCGAAGACAACAGCGTGAATTCGCAATCGACCACCCTGGCCTATGCGCGCGTGGGCTACAAGTTCACGCCGAAGACCAGGCTGACATTGGACGTCTTCAATCTGTTCAACCGCCAGGCCAGCGATATCGATTATCTGTATCCGTCGCAACTGCCGGGCGAAGCCGCGCCGGTCAACGGCATTGCCTTCCATCCGGTCGAACCGCGCAGCTTCCGCCTGACCCTGGCGCACAATTTTTAAAGCGTTTTTGCGTATGTCGTGGCAAAGCCGCATGGAAAGTGTCATCATCCCGAAAATTCAATCAATTTAGGGATACCATGCGGCGCTTAACAATTTCAGTCGACGACGATCTGGCCGACGCATTCGACCGGATGGTCGAACAAAAAGGCTATTTGAATCGCTCCGAAGCCTTCCGCGACCTGGTGCGCCGGCAATTGGGCGAGGCCGAGATGTCGGAAGGCAAGGCCAAGTGGTGCGTCGCGACGCTGACGTATATCTACGATCACCATGAGCGCCAGCTGGCCAATCGCGTCACCCAATTGCAGCATGACCATCACGACGTGGCGGTGGCAGCCCAGCACATCCACCTGGATCACGACAACTGCCTGGAAACACTCATATTGCGCGGCAAGATCAGCGACGTGCGCGCCTGCGCCGACGCCATCGTCTCCCAGACCGGCGTGCGGCACGGCAATATTCATATCGTGCCGATGGATATCAAATCCGACAAATACGTGCGCGTCGGGCATATGCATGTGCATCCGCATAGCTAAATGGCCAAACAGGCATCAAGCCGGGAATTCCACCATTAAAAAAGCCGCTGTGAAACGATCACAGCGGCTTTTGTCTTTCAGGCTGCATAAGCAGCCGCTCCGAAACCGGGCATCAGCCGAACAGTTTATTGGCGGTCTTGGCGATCAGTTCGCCCTGATGGCGCGCGCCCTGCAATTCGATTTCGCTGGGCTGGCGCTGACCCTGGGCGCCGGCGATGGTGGTCGCGCCGTAAGGGCTGCCGCCGACGATTTCGTCCAGCGTCATCTGGCCTTGATGGCTATACGGCAAGCCGACCACGGTCATGCCGAAATGCAATAGATTGGTAATGATCGAGAATAAGGTCGCTTCATTGCCGCCATGCTGCGATGCCGTCGAGGTGAACGCGCCGCCGACCTTGCCGTTCAACGTCCCCTTCATCCATAAGCCGCCGGCTTGGTCCAGAAACGCCGCCATCTGCGACGGCATGCGCCCGAAGCGCGTAGGACAGCCGATGATAATCGCGTCGTAATTGCCCAGATCGTCGACGACGGCGATCGGCGCCTGCTGATCCAGCTTGAAATGCGCACCCTCCGCGACTTCCCTGGGCGCCGTTTCCGGCACACGCTTCACGTCAACAGTGGCGCCGGCGCCGCGCGCACCTTCGGCAACGGCGTTGGCCATGGTTTCGATATGGCCGTAGGACGAGTAATACAGAACGAGAACTTTCGACATGGGATTCTCCTGAGTGACTGTGAAATCGATTCGGTGATTGACCGTGCTGAATGCCGCCGGTTCACCGCTCCAGACAATAACCCATTAATGCAACGGCCACATGACCAGCAGCAAGCCATACGAAAAAATCGACATCAGCACGGCGATGCCGGCATTTTCGATCAGCACGGCAAAAACGGCCGTCAACAGCAATCCCGACAGATAGGGCGGCAAGAGGGCATTTTCGGCCGCGTGCAGCAGGTCCGGCAGAATCACCGCCGCGCAAATCGCCGCCAGCAGCGACGGCCCCAGCATCGACAATGGCGTATCCGGCCGCGACAAGGCATCCAGCCGGCGCTGTCCGCCCAAAAATGGCAACGCTCGGGTCAACCAGGTGATCGACGCCATTGCCGCCACGGCGATCCAGAAACGGTAATCGATTGCATCCATCAGCGGCCATCCTTTCGTTTTCGGTGCAGCAAAAAATAACAGAGGCAGCCCACCGCCGCCCCGGCCAAAATGCCCAGGCTGCCGTGCCTGCTCAAAGTCAAGCCGCCGGCGGTCAGTGCCGAGGCCGAGGCCGGCAGGCGGCTCGCTCTGTTCGTGCTTTTAATCGCCAGCGTCAGAAACAGCGCCGGCAAGGCGAATGCCAGCACCTGCACCAGAAATGGAAATGCCGATGTAAACCGGGTTCCGGCGAAAGCGCCGAGTGCGGTCCCGCCGACCCAGGCGATCCAGGCGCCGCCGCCAAGTCCCGCCATCCAGGCGCCACGCTCCGCGCCGACCGACGGCAAGCGGTTCAAGGCAATGGAAAACACCTCGTCGCTCAAGCCGAACGCGAGCAGCATCCGGGTGCGTAATCGCGGCGGCAGCATGCGGCTCAGTAAAGGGCCGTACAGCAAATGCCGCAGGTTCAGCAACGCGCATAGCATGACCACCCAGCTCCAGCCGATGCCGGACTGAATGGAAGCCAGCAACAGAAACTGGCTGGCGCCCGCGAATACCAGACCGGAAATCGCCAACACCTGCCAGGGCAAAAGACCGGCCGCGGCGCCGGCGATGCCGAAAGTCATTGCCAATGGAAGGTAGCCGATCATGATGGGGACGGAGGCTTTCAGGCCATTCCGCATGGCCAGAGCGGGCTTCATGGCATCGCCTTCAGCACGAAGAAATGCGTGCCGGCATCCCAGTCATCGTCGCCCTGCGTGGCGTATAGCCGGCTGTGCTTGACGATCTCGAAGCCGGCATGCAGAGCCAGATCGCGGAAGCGGGCTGGATAGGTCTTTTGTTCGACCTCGTAATCCAATCCCGCCACCAGCGCTTCCAGTTCCAAATAGTGAAAGCGATAGAAGGCCAGCAGCGGATGCGAAACCGGTTCCGGAAAAACCAGGGCTTTCAGATTGCCCAGCAAACGGCGGCACCGGTTCGCTGCGGCCTCGGTCAGATCGGCATGCGCTTCGTACAATGCCAACGGAACTTCTTGCTGAACGCCTTCGACAAGACGCCGCTCCGCCGTCGAAATGGTTTCCGTGTCGATCCGGACCAAGGTATCGGCGACGTACTGAAGATGATGCGTGATCAAATTTCTCTGGCGTTGTGCCGGATTGTTGAACGGTGCAATCATTTCATCGGAAACAATGAAGAGCGCCCGCGGTTTCAGATTCTCGCGCGCGCTTTGCAAAAAATTCGAGGTATTCAAGTGATGCGATGCCCCCACCGATACCGCGATATCGAATACTCCGTGCTTGCCGCCGAAGTCGGTAATGCTGGCCGCCTCGGCCAACACCCGCTCGTCATCCTTGAACAGATCGGACAGATGCGCAAATGCGATCTCGCTGGGTTCAACGGCGACCACTTCCAATGCGGGAACCATTTCAAGCAATAGCTGCAAAGACGTTCCGGGACCGGTTCCGATTTCGAGCAGCCGCAGCTTGTCGGCGCGTTCAAGATTGTTGACTACCTGTGCAATGGCCACACTTTGCTTGGCATATGCGGGATGCAGCAATTCGTAGGCGGCATAAGCATTGACGTCGATACGATCTTCGAAAGTGGCATGGGAGGGCAGAAATATTGCCGGTTTCGGTACATGAATTTTCGGTGCCACAAAGGCCGGCGCGCAGGGTATGCCGTGACGGGTCAGCGTCTCTGCCGCGAGAGCGGCAAGCACCAGGACTGGCCCTTCCGCCTGCCGTAACAATGCGCCGGCTTCCACATCGGTCAACGTGCCGGCCGGCGCAACATTGCGATTGACCAGGGATACAGCCTGCTTCAGCACGGAACAGCAAGCCGGCGTCTCGGTCAGCGGGGCGTGACCGTGCGGCCGTTGAAAGCCGACAATAGACGGCAGTTCATCGAATAGCATGAAACTGCAGATCGGCGAAGTGAAACGCGATTCATTCAAGCGATGGAACAGTTCTGCCAGCGCCTGCTTCGGCGCCAGCCCGCAATCGTCGAATCGGATGCGAAATGCACTGATGCCTTGCGCGACTTCGAGCTGGCAACGCGCCACTTGCATTCGTATCGCTTGCCATTCGTCGTCATGACGCGGCCACGAATTGCGCATGTCGAAATTACCCGCAGTGACGGCAACTTCGGGATACACCACGGTGACCATCGCCACGGCAGGCCGGTCGAGGCATCGATAGATATGCGGGACATCCGCAGTGAAGGAATAATGCTGCCCCGCGCTGATCAACGCCGGCTGATTTTCCGGACCCGTCAGCATCGCACCTTTCAGCATCACCAGATGCTCCATCGCTCCGACTGCGTGCGCCTCGGCTTTACGTGCGGCGCCAGCGGGCAATTCCATCAGATACGACTCGATAATGCTCGGCCCGGATTGCTTGTCGACCAAACAGACATTCAGACCATCTTCTTGCCGCGCGTCCGTGACGGCTGTCGCATGCTCGACCAAATCGCCGAATGTCAGACCCAGGGCCTTCGCCAATTGCCATACGGTATCGATCGTCGCTGTGTGGGATCCGTCTTCCAACCCGGATAACGCATTTCGTCCGATGCCGCTGATTTCAGTCAACCCCGGCAGGCTGATGCCACGCGAGACGCGCAAGCGATGGAAGGTACTAGGTAGCGATGAATTATTGGTATGCGTTTTCAATAGCGTGCCTCCTGATCATGACGCCCCACATGGGCCGGCAATCAGAATAGCGATGGAACGCTTTAAATCACGATGGGAAATAGAGAAAACGTAGCGAGATTTATCTTAAAAAATCGGCTCGCCGCCGAATCGCAACCGAATCGAACCGGAATTAAAACTGTTCAGTTTTACAGCATTAAAAAAGCGATATACGGTCTTTTTCCAAAGAACCTATATCGACTACATTGGGATTCATCCCAATTAAATAGGCAGAAATTAATGAATAGTCGAATAGAGTACATTCCGCTTATCCCCCTGCAGCGCCTCAATTATTCAATTATTCCGCATTAAAAAAATGAATTTCAACTCTTTTTCTGAAAAGACGAGGGCGTTAAATTAAGACTGTTCCTATTTACAGTTGTTTGAGTGAATAAGTTAGGGAAGTAATTTTTCCTCCCATCCGCAAGAAGAATATTCGAAGGGATTCATTGTGAACAGCGCCCAAATTTCCGCAGAACGCCGCCCAAACCCTTTACCCGCCCAAGCGGCAGTCGTCCCCGCCGAACCAGGAGTCATACACAAGCAGCGGCGGCTAAGTCTCGATCCCGGCAAAAAGGAAGCGAAATCCTTTTTCCCTCGCTTAGGAGATGGGATTTGTGCTGTCGTACAGCGTGTATGGCGCTTTCTCACATGCCGCCCAATGCGTTCAAGCCGGCCGGAATTTTCCCGGCAGAACAGCGCCACGCCATTGCTGCCGGCCCAACCTGAGATCGACGTGTCGATGTCGCCGAAGAAGCTGCTGCGGATTTTTTCGGATACCTGGAAATCTGCAGTCAGTGCGGCCAGAAGAGAACATCTAGGGCAGCTTCCACAGGAGCTCAACACGAAAATGCATGGCCTGAATACCGCTTTCGATCGCCTTCACAGGGAGAAATGCGAAGCCCAGATGTCGAACCTGCCGATCGATAAAAAGGAAGCCGCCGCCAAATTTTGGGAAATAAACCTGGAAGCAAGTTTTACGATTCTGCGAAATGGCGCCAATCCTCCGTTCACCACGGCTTATTTTGGTTGGATGAAAACAGTCTGCGATACCGCAAATGCGGAACTTGGAGAGAAATTGGGCGTGCCGAAATCTGTCCAGGAAATGCTTTCCGAGTCCCTGATAGAAAATGTCGTCCGTACGAAAACGGCACTGCTGTCGGATGCCGATGCATGCTTTGCAAGAATCATCGAGCCCTCCAAAAACGCGTTGGCCCTTGATCTACGGGATTCTTTGAAAGAACGTTATTGCGGGACATTTATTTCTTTCGCTACAGCCTTTCTGTCCGATAAAAAAACCGTGTCCTTTTCTCTCAAGGAAGCGATTTGGACGGCACATGGCCTCGCCGTGGCAAGCATCAAACCGGACCTTTTGGACAAGGATGGTTCAGAACGCATTTCCGAAATAAAAATGCGCCAAGGCGACAGCGCCATATCGCGCCATTTCAACATCACGGATTCCGACAAGGAATCCGCCAAGGACAAAATCTCGCGCAAATATGGCGGCCTCAGGCATTAAGCGATGGGCAGACCGCTTGAGGCAGTGACGGTTATGTCAGTCCTGCCTGGCGTATGCCGAAACGCCTATACCAGAAATTCAACAATTTTTTAGGATATCAAATGTTCCCCTCCCTTCCGAACCTGACCTGTTTTGGCGCCGCTCGGCGCAGCCATGATGTCGAGGCGCATATCATCCGTGGTGCGCCGGAAACGAGAACCTACGGAAATTTCGAGATTTCACGTGATCCACACCAAAGTTCTTGTGCATCTTTTCTTAAGACGACATGGAATCGATTCATTCATCTGTTTTCCTGTTCCGTGGTCCGATCGCCAAAAACGGCGGCAAAAGGGATTGCCTGCAACAGTTCGTTCGAAAGCCTGTTTAGCGCCGCGCGATGCCAAGCCGATAAATGTTTGCTGAAAGTGAAAACAGCATTGCCGCAAGCGCATGCGCGGGCACTGACTGCTGAAGACGAGAAAAAATATCGTCTGAAATTCATCGAAAATTATGTAACGATGCGCGGCTTCATCCCTGAAGACCGGCTCCCGAACCGATTCGCGCTGTTCCTTTCACATGATCTGGCGTGGTCAGAGATTCAAGAAAATGTGCGGCCAACCGCCAATCTCCGACTGGTCCGACAGAATGTGCATGCATTGGTTTGCCGACATCTGAAGATGGACGAAACCGATGGAGAAGAATACGCCGCCTTGCTTTTCGGACGGCCCGTTGCGAATATCAAGGCATTCACCCAAGCCGACAAAACTGCTTTACGCAGCATGCTCAATGCAACCCATTGCAAAAACATGCTTGAGGAAATGGCCGCTTTCGATAGAGGCGCAACCCGTCAGGAAGCTTCTTTCCGATCGAAGCCGCGGGCGCAGCAATATAGCGCAGGATATGAAACACGCGACAACGATGCGTCCATGCCCTTTATCGCACCCATATTGCAACTTGTCGCAGAGCTCTCCGCGGATATTCAGCTGCAGAAGCGCAAGGAATTTTTGAACCATTGCGATTTCAAACATTCGCTGCAGTTGATAAAGCAATTGGAAATCTGGATGAATGGTCCCGCGAAAATACTTCCAACGCAGGTAAAAGAATTGGCGCAGAAGGTTCGCGAGTCGATCGACGTCGTCGCGCAATATAAAGAGAATTTTGACGAAATGTCGCGCGCCAATGCGACAACTTCCTCGCCTTCCGTGTCCAGATTGAAACTGATGGCGCAATTCCATACCGCGGCCCTGAATGCTCTGGCTGCATCGGAATTGTTCGAGCGCGCGCTTGGCGAGCAACGGCATGCCGGTGGCGACGTCGCCGCCATGCTGGCCAGAGAACTGAAAATCAGGCCATTCCCATCGCGGCCATTCCCGCCGCAGCCAAACCCGCCGCGCTTTATTAGCCGCACCTTTCGTGCATAGCCCAATCGGGCCATTCCTTTGATTTTCGATTTTATTTCCGGAGTTTTAAATGATTGATTACCTTACCGTAACCCGCCGCCCGTTTCTTTATTCCCAGTCGGTTGCCGAAGGCTGCGGCAGCGCTCGTCCTGCCGGCAAAAGCGCCCTGCGCCGATCCTCGTCCATCCACTTTTCAGGACTGAAGCTTGAACTGATGGGTCCTGAAAAAAGGGCCACGTCATTTATGGCGCCCATTCGAGATTTCTTTCGCGACTTGTTTTGCTATCGGAAAAAGTTATCCGCAAAAAAACAATTGTCTCCGCAGGTTTACGAACCAAGACACAGCAGCCGACGCCAGCGTCCTGATACATCGCAGCGGATAAAGAATTACGCTTTTCCACCCGACAAACTTCAACCACGCCTCAATGAACCTCATAACCCGCCTCCATCCGCGCGCGATGGGCATATTGACGAGCGCCACCAACCCAACTTGGTAGCCATTGATATCTATCCAGCCGATCAGTTCAAACTTGCGCCGCCAAACGCAGGCAAATCCGTCAAACCGGATCTGATTTATTGGGACAAATTCGATCTGACCCCACATTTGCGACATATGCTCGATTCCTGAGATAAAAAAATGGAAGCCGCTCGGCTTCCATTTTTTTATTCCCGCGTCACCCGGCCTCACTCCTCCGGCAGTTTCAACCGCCCGGTATGGTAATCGTATTCATACACCTCGCCATACCGTCCCCATTCCACGGCGATCTCCAGCACGCGCTTGGCTTCCTCTTCCTCCAGCGATCCTTCCAGCAAATCGAGGAACGGCTTTTCCGGCAAGGCGCCGGTCGGTTCCTGCTCCAGCCGCTCGCGGATGCGCTTGGCCAGCGGCACGCGGGCCAGCAGCTGCTGGCCGAAGATGGCCTTGCGGGCCGTGTGATCGGCTTCGGTGTAACGCGCGCCGAGCGTGGTCAGGATGATGTCGCCCAGTTCGACCTGGGCCAGGCCCAGCAGATTCAATGCCTCGTAGGTCGGGAAGAGGTCGTCGTCCGACAGTTCCGATTCTTCGGCCAGGTGCGGCAAGTCGGCGCGGCCATGGAACGGCGCGGTCGCCAGCAGATCCAGCACGCCTTCGATCCGGGTGACGTCGGTGTCCGGCAGGCGATAGTAAGGCGCGGCCTCTTCGGCGGTATCCAGCGTGGCTTCGCGCACTGGGCGCAGCGTCATCAGGCCGTACACTTCATCGATCAGCGCCCGTACTTCCTTGGAATCGACGTCGCGCGGACGCGGCAGGCCGATCTTCACTTCGCTGCGGATCTTGCCCGGGTCGCTCGACAGGATGATGATGCGGTCGGCCATCATCACCGCCTCTTCGATGTTGTGCGAAACGATCAGGATGCCCTTGGTCGGAATGCGGTCGGTATCCCATAACTCCAGGATGTCGTTGCGCAGGGTTTCGCCGGTCAGCACGTCGAGCGCGGAAAACGCTTCGTCCATCAGCAGCACGTCCGGGCCGATCACCAGCGCGCGCGCGATGCCCACGCGCTGCCGCATGCCGCCCGACAATTCGCGCGGCAGCGCGCCGCCGAAGCCGGACAGGCCGATCATTTCCAGCATCGCGTCGGCGCGCTTTTCGCGCTCGCTGCGGTCGATGCCCTGCGCTTCCAGCCCCAGTTCGACGTTCTGCTGCACCGTCAGCCACGGGAACAGCGCAAACGACTGGAACACCATGGCGATGCCGGTCGCCGGCCCGTAGATTTCATGGCCGCGGTAGGTGGCCTTGCCTTCGTCGGCCGGAATCAGCCCGGCGATAATGCGCAGCATGGTCGATTTGCCGGAACCGGATTTGCCGAGCAGCGCCACGATCTCGCCCGTCTCCAGGGCGAAATTGACGTCTTCCAAAATCTTGCGCGGCGCGCCGTCGGCGCTGCTGAAAGACTTCGCGACACCTTCCAGTTCAATCAGTTTCATGCGGTCCAGGTCCATATTGCTTCCTCAGTTGCTTCTTCAGATACAGCGTTCAGGTTCTACGATGAAGAGTGCGGGGCCGGCGGCCTATGTTTCCTCGGCGGCGCGCTCGCCGGCCAGCAGATACAGCTTGCGCCAGAAGAAGCGGTTCAGCAGCATCACGAATACGCACATCACGCCGATGCCAAGCGCGATGCGGTGGAAATCGCCGGCGTCGGTCATTTGCTTGATGTAGCTGCCGAGGCCATCGGCCACCAAGGTCGTTTTGCCCCAGGTGACGTACTCGGCCACGATGCTGGCGTTCCATGAGCCGCCGCTGGCGGTAATGGCGCCGGTGACGAAACTCGGAAATACCGCCGGCAGGTAAAAGCGTTTCCATTTCAGCCAGCCCTTGATGCCCAGATTATCCGCCGCCAGCCGCAGCTCGTTCGGAATCGCCGCGGCGCCGGCCACGACGTTGAACAGGATGTACCACTGCGTGCCGAACACCATCAACGGGCTCAGCCAGACATTCGGCGACAGCTTGAAGGTCACCATGGCGAACACCACCATCGGGAACATCAGGTTGACCGGGAAGGCTGCCAGGAACTGGGCGAAGGCCTGCACCCGCTGCGAATAGCGCGGCCGCAAGCCGATCCAGACCGCCACCGGCACCCAGAAGCATGAGGCAAGGGCGATCAGCAGCATCACGCGCACCAGCGTAATCACGCCCAGTCCGGCCACATGCACGAATTCGTCCCAGCCGACCACCGAATGCACGAACTCGATCAGCCGGTACGCCGCCGCCAGCGCGATCAGCAGGATCAGCACGTCCCAGACGCGCGACCAAGCCGCCGCCGCCGCGCTGGATTGACCACGCGGCGTGACGGCGTCGCGCCCGGTATTGAACCAGCTCAGCGTGCGGTTCAGCGTGGCCCAGATGCGGTCGGTCAGGGCGCGCATCACGTTGCTGCGGCGGCCCCAGTCCAGCAGCCAGGAACCCTGGCCGTTTTCGCCCTGGGATTCCTCGAAGCGGAATTTGTCGGCCCAGGCCAGCAGCGGGCGGAAGAACAATTGATCGTACAGTACGATGCCGGCCAGCATGGTGGCGGTGGCCCAGGCGATGGCGCGGCCGTTTTCCTGTTCGATGGCAACGGCGATGTAGGCGCCGATGCCGGGCAGCTTGATGTCCTGCCCGGCCACGAAGATGGCTTCGGCAGCGACCAGGAAGAACCAGCCGCCCGACATCGACATCATCATATTCCACAGCAGGCCCGGAATCGCGAACGGCAGGTCCAGCCGCCAGAAGCGCTGCCAGCCGGACAGACGGAACACGCGCGCGGCCTCATTCAGTTCCGGCGGCACGGTGCGCATCGACTGATACAGGCTGAACGCCATGTTCCACGCCTGCGAAGTAAAGATCGCGAAAATCGCCGCGCATTCCACCCCCAGCAGATTGCCCGGGAACAACAGGATGAACGGCGCGATCGCGATGGCCTGGAATCCCAGGATCGGCACCGACTGCAAGACGTCCAGCAGCGGAATCATGACTTTTTCGGCGGTGCGGTATTTGGCGGCGACGGCCGCGAAGACAAAACTGAAGATCAGCGAACAGGCCAGCGCCGCGAACATGCGCAGGATGGTGCGCAGCAGGTAATAAGGCAGGTAAACCAGGTCCAGGGAAATCGGCGTGACCTCGCCGGCGACGAAAGGCCGGCTCATCTGCATGGCGCCAAAGGCCACCGCGATGAAAATCGTCAGGACCACGGGCAGCAGCGCCCAGTCCCAGCGGTTCGGCGACGCGGCCAGCAAGGACCGGTCCGACCTGCGCGGCGTAAAGAGTTCAAACATCGGCTATCCCCTGCTTGATGGTGTGGCTTGAATATTCAGCGTGACTGACTGCGCCCGCCTGGAGGCTGCTTCACTGCGGGTCCTGCGCATGGGCCGGCCCGACGCCGGCGCGTGCGCGAACAACGGGGGCTTAGGCGGGCCAGTCCGGTTCGAGCGATTCGGATCGGCGACTGGATACGGCTCGGCGGGCCGGGTTTTGGGGGAGTCTAAACAGTTTATTTTTCATGGCGATGACATCCGATTTATGCGCGCGGGCAATTTTCCTACATATATGGCATTTACGCCTCAATGAATTGCTGTTTTGCACAAAAATAATACGGCCTGGATACTGATTTGACGCAGAACGTAGAATTCTTAACCCATCTTGACATGCCCGTATGCACGAACACCGCCGCGCAGAAATTCGGAAGTCTCCTTAGTCCTGCTTGCCGACGACCTTGTTCGCGATCATCTCGCCGATGGGTATCGCCGAAGTCGCGGCCGGCGACGGCGCGTTGCAGACGTGCAGCATGCGCGGCGTTTCGAGAAACAGGAAATCGTGCACCAGCGTGCCGTCCCGCATCACGGCTTGCGCCCGGATGCCGGCTTCATAAGGCAGCAGATCGTCCAGTTGCAGACTCGGGGCGTATTTGCGGCATAGCGCCAGATAGCCGGATTTCGACAGCGAGTTCTTCATTTCGCCAATGCCATGCCGGAAATTGTTGCGCATGGTGCGCCAGAAACCCGGGAAAGCCAGATATTGCGCGACATCGCGCGGATTGAACGACAGCTTCGGATAGCCCTCACGCGCAAATCCCAATACGGCATTCGGACCGACCGTGACGCTGCCGTCGATCATTCGCGTCAGATGCACGCCGAGGAACGGCAGATCGGGTTCCGGAATCGGGTAGATCAGATGCCGCACTATTTGGTTTTTGGAAGCCGGCAGACGATAGTATTCGCCACGGAAAGGAACGATCTGATGCTCGACCGGCATGCCCGCCATGCGCGCCAGCCGATCCGATTGCAGGCCGGAGCAAACCACCAGTTGTTTCGCCTGCCAGCTGCGCGCGCCGGCGCCGATGCTGACCACGGCATCCGATTCCCGGATCGCATTCACCGTCACATTCTGCTCGATGACCGCGCCCTGGCGCCGGATCGCATTGGCCATGCCTTCGCATACCTGCCGGTAATCGACGATACCGGTTTCGGCGACGAACAGGGCGCCCAGGCCCGCCACGTTCGGTTCGCGCTTTTTCAGTTCGGCCGCGTCCAGCAATTCGACTGCAATGCCGTTGCTCTCGCCGCGCGCTTTCAGTGCATGCATGCGCTCCAGCTCCAGCGCATTCGTGGCCACCAGCAGCTTGCCGCAGGTATCGAACGCGATATCGTTCTCACGGCAAAAGTCTTTGGTGGCTTTGGCGCCGCGCCGGCAGAAATCCGCCTTCAGGCTGCCTGGCGCGTAATAGATGCCGGCATGGATGACGCCGCTGTTGCGGCCGGTCTGATGCCGCGCCAGGCCGCTTTCCTTTTCCAGCAGGATCAGGCTGGCGCCGGGCTGTATTTCCAGCAATTTCATGGCGCTGGCCAGGCCGACAATGCCCCCGCCGATCACGCAATAATCGTAAATCATGATGTTCTTTTTTTCCGTCGATTTTTATGAATGCCTCAGTCCCTCGGCTTTTTCGGCCGTCCGCCCAGCTTGCCGTTCTTGCGCGCCGCAGCCGCCTTGGCCGCGCTCGAAGACTTGCCGCCGAGCTTTCCGATCTCCGCCGCCATCCAGCGCCGCGAACCCAGAAAACCTTCAAGCATAGCCGGAATATATAAATCGACATCCAGGCGCGGAAAATAAATTCCCATGCCCGACGGTGAAATTTCGGCATTCGACAGATCGATCGGACGCGCCGTTTCCAGGCCCTGCGCCTGCTTCGGCGAAAAACCCAGTTCGAGGCCGGACGCCAGCACGATGATCACGCGCGCCACGCGCCGGTCGTAGCGCACCGCGACGGCGGCGGGGAATGCGGCCTTGGCCGCGGCGCCGGACTGATCGGCGCTTTCAATGCAGTCGCGTATCGCAACCATGTATTTGCCTCCATGTATGGCAATAATCGGGCGGCCGTTCAGCAAGTTTTTCGATCATTCTGACAATATCCCGGGATGAAAAACCGAAGTTCTTCCGAAGATCCAAAGGACCATCCGGGCATTGCAAATTGAAGATTGCCTCGCGGCCGCAGCCGATGATGTGAATATGCGGCGGGCGATGATCATTGGAATAGATCACCACGCGCCATCCAAAAAGCGTATCGATAGTCGCCATTCTATATAAACCTAATCTGCTTGGGTTATTTATTCTTCAAAGCTGGCAAATCTGACACGCTGGCGCTCTCGCCGGACCGGCCCGGACATGCATGCTGTCGCGCCGGATAAGGGACGTCCTTATCTTTACGCAAAAATAGTCCATTATTTTTATGAATTTTCTACAACATCCGCCACTCAGAACGCATACCGGCAAGCCGCCGGGGCATGTTCGACGATCGCCTGAAAATAATGACAACTTCGACAGCAGTGAAAGCGGATGGAACGCCGGCCTCCGGGCAGCCGAGCGACGATTCCTGGCTTAAAAAACTCGGCCCCGGCCTGATCACCGGCGCCGCCGACGACGATCCCAGCGGCATCGCCACCTATTCGCAGGCCGGCGCCCAGTTCGGCTTCAATATGCTGTGGACGCTGCTGCTGACCTACCCGCTGATGGTCGGCATCCAGATGATCAGCGCCGAAATCGGCCGGGTCAGCGGCCATGGCCTGGCCACCAACATCCGGCGCCATTATCCGGGCTGGCTGCTGTATGGGCTGGTCGGCCTGCTGCTGATCGCCAACACCGTCAATATCGCGGCCGACGTCGCCGCCATGGGCGATGTCGCGGCCTTGCTGGCCGGCGGACCGCCGCATTTGTATGCGTTCGGCTTCGGCATATTGTCGCTGCTGCTGCAGATCTTCGTGCCGTACAAGCGCTATGTGCAGGTGCTGAAATGGCTGACGCTGGCGCTGCTGGCCTATGTCGGCATCGTCTTCTCCGTGCGGATGCCGTGGTCGCAGATCGTTCGAAATACGCTGCTGCCGCAACTGTCGTGGCAGGCCGGATACATCACCACCGTGGTGGCGATATTCGGCACCACCATCAGTCCTTATCTGTTTTTCTGGCAGGCTTCCCAGGAAGTGGAAGAGCAAACCGCCGACCCGTCGGCGCGGCCCCTGATCGACGCGCCGGAGCAGGCGCCCGCCAATCTGCGCCGCATCCGCATCGATACCTGGAGCGGCATGGGCTTTTCCAATCTGGTGGCGTTTTTCATCGTGCTGACCACCGCCGCCACATTGCACGCGCACGGCCTCACCGATATCAAGACCACCGCGCAAGCAGCCTCGGCGCTGCGGCCGATCGCCGGCGAATTCGGCTTCCTGCTGTTCGCCGCCGGCATTATCGGCACCGGCCTGCTGGCGGTGCCGGTGCTGGCGGGATCGGCCGCGTATGCCATGGCCGGCGCCTTTCGCTGGAAGAACAGCCTGGAAGCCAGGCCCGCGGCCGCCAAGCGCTTCTACGGCATCATCGCCGTCTCGACTTTGCTCGGCGTGGCGCTGTGCTTTACGGCGGTCGACCCGATCAAGGCGCTGTATTGGAGCGCCGTGATCAACGGCGTGATGTCGGTGCCGATCATGGCGATCATGATGACGATGGCTGCGCGCGCCGACATCATGGGACGCTTTGCGATCGGTCCCGGCCTGAAGGCATTGGGCTGGATTTGCACCGGCGTGATGACGCTGGCGGCGCTCGCGATGTTCTGGACCATGCTGGCGTGATGCGGAGGCTACTATCGCGGGGCCGGCGCAGCGAAGGACTATCGCGCGGCCGGCGCAGCGGACTACTATCGCGCGGCCGGCGCGATTTCAGCCGAGGCCGGTTCGATCACGCGCGCCAGGCGGTAGCAGATCAGCAATGCCAACGCCAGTCCCGTGCAGACCATCGCCACCACGCCCGGCCAGCCGCCATGCGACCAGATATTGCCGCCGACCGATCCCAGCACGCTCGAGCCCAGATAGTAGGACAGCAAATACAGTGAAGCCGCCTGCGCCTTGGCGCCGCGCGCCAGCTTGCCGACCGTGCCGCTGGCGATCGAGTGCGCGGCAAAAAAACCGAAGGTCAGCAGCGCGATGCCGAGCACGATCCAGAATACCGTTTGCGCCAGCGTCAGCAGCACGCCCGCCAGCATCAGCACGATGCCGAGCGTCAGCATCCTGATGCGGCTATAGCGATCGGCCAGCCGCCCGAACCAGGCCGACGCCACGATGCCCACCAGATACACCGTGAAGATCGCGCCGACCAGCGACTGATTCATATTGAAAGGCGGCGCCAGCAGGCGGAATCCGGCGTAGTTGTATACCGTCACGAAGCCGCCCATCAGGAGGAATCCGAGCGCGAACAAACCCATGAGCGCTCCGTGCCGGAGATGGCGCGTCAGATCGCTGCGCACGTCGCGCCAGCCGGCCGCCCTGTTCGGCGTGAAACGCACCGATTTCGGCAGCAGCATGACGAACAGGGCGGCGGCGATCAGGCCGCTGACGCCGATGCAGGCCATTGCTGCCCGCCACGAAAAGAAATCGGCCAGCAGGCCGGTCATCACGCGGCCCGCCATGCCGCCGAAAGCCGAGCCGGCGATATACAGCCCCATCGCCAGGCCCAGGCTGTTGGGATGGACTTCTTCGGCCAGATACGCCATCGCCACCGCCGGCACGCCGCCCAGTGCAACGCCCACCAGGGCCCGCAGCACCAGCAGATGAATCCAATCCGGCATCATGGCGGCCAGCAAGGTCAGCAGCGCCGAGGCGAACAGTGAAGCGGCCATCAGCAATTTGCGCGGCAGGCGCTGCGCATTCACGCCGACGACGATAATCGACAGCGCCAGCAAACCGGTGGTCAGCGATACCGCCAGGCTGCTTTGCGCGGGCGATACCTTGAAATAGCCGGCGAACATCGGCAGCAGCGGCTGTGCGCAATACATCAGCGAAAAAGTGGAAAAGCCGGCGCAGAACAAGGCCCAATTGGCGCGCCGGTATGCGCTGGTGCCGGCCATTAAACCCGATGACATGATGAAACTCCTTGAACGCCGGCAATTAAAGCATCGCCGGCGTTCAGTATGTGCCGTCCGCGCGGGACAAAAAAGCGGGCATTGTCTAAACGAGCGTTCGTCAAATACGAACGTTTTGCAATGGAGGCATAATACGCCGCAACGGCGCCGTCTGTTCGGCGCAGGCAAACGCACAACACGAACGGAACCCCGCGGAGCGCACGGCATGCATTACGACCTCACCGATCTCAAGGTATTCCTGGCCGTGGCCGAGGAAGGCAATCTGTCGCGCGGCGCGGCGCGCTGCCATCTGGCGCCCTCTTCCGTCAGCCTGCGCATCAAGGATCTGGAAGAGGCGGTCGGCGCCGCCCTGCTGGTGCGCGAACCGCGCGGCGTGAAGCCGACGCCGGCCGGCCGCGTCGTCATGGAACATGCGCAGCGCTGCATCGCGCAGCTCGAGCAGATGCATGCCGACCTGCAGCCGTTTTCGCAGGGTCTGGCAGGCCATGTGACCTTTTTCGCCAACAACAATGCCATCGGCACCTATCTGCCGGACGACCTGGCGCGCTTCTTTGCGCTGTATCCGAGCGTGCGCATCACGTTGGAAGAGCGCGCCAGCGATGAGATCGTGGCCGCGGTCGCCGCCGGCCGGGCCGATCTCGGCATGGTGGCGCTGGAAAGCGACTACAGCCATCCGGACCTGGATTTTTTGCCGTACAAGGAAGACCAGATGGTGCTGCTGGCGCCGCTGGGCAGCCCGTTCGCGGATCAGGCCAGCGTCGGCTTCGCGGCCTGCCTCAGCGCGCCGTTCATCGGCCAGCAGCAGGGTTCGGCCTTGCATACCTTCCTCATGAACCGCGCCGCCGCGCTGGGCGGACGGCTCGACGTGCGGGTGCAGGTTTCGGGCTATCGCGCCATCGTGCGGCTGGTATCGTCGGGCGCCGGCATCGGCATCGTGCCGCGTTCGGCGCTGGAAGAAGGCGACGAAACGCAGTTGGCGATTGTCGATCTGGCCGAACACTGGGCGCGGCGCGATCTGCATGTGTGCGTGCGGCGCCAGCCCGGCGAGAAGAATCATTTTCGGGAGAAGCTGGTGGAACTGCTTTGCCCGGGGCGGGCGCCAAGCAACCCTGACCTCAACCTCAGCCGATAATCCCCTCACGGCGGAACTGTGCGATATCGTCGGCGCCGAAGCCGAGTTCGCCCAGCACCGCATCGGTATTTTCGCCCAGCGCCGGCGCCGCGCTGCCGATGCGGCCCGGCGTGGCGCTCAGTTTCGGCACGATGCCCGGCACTTTCAGTTGCGTGCCGTCGCCGGTTTCGATGTCGCGGATCATCTCGCGCGCCTGGTAATGCGGGTCCTGCATGATGTCGGCGGCCGAATAGATTTTGCCGGCCGGCACGCCCGCGCCTTCCAGCACGGCCAATACCTCGTCCTGCGAACGCGCCGACGTCCAGTCCTCGATCGCGGCGTCGATTTCCTCGACGCCGGCGACCCGCCCGTCGTTGTGGGCAAAGCGCGGATCGGCCGCCAGATCGCCGCGCCCGATGGCCTGCATCAGGCGCCGGAAAATGCCGTCGCCGTTGCCGGCCACCAGCACGTGATTGCCGTCGTTGCAGCGATACGCGTTGGTCGGCGCGATGCCGGGCATGGCGCTGCCGGTGCGTTCGCGGGTGTAGCCCATGAAATCCTGTTCCGGCACCAGGCTTTCCATCATGTTGAACACCGATTCGTACAGCGCCACGTCGACGAACTGCCCGACGCCGCCGTTCTGCTCGCGGTGCCGCAGCGCGAACATGATGCCCATCACGCCATGCAGCGACGACAGCGAATCGCCGATGCTGACACCGACCCGCACCGGCGGCCGGTCCGGATAGCCCGTTACATACCGCAGGCCGCCCATCGCTTCGCCGATCACGCCGAAACCAGGCCGGTCGCGATACGGGCCGGTTTGGCCGTAGCCGGAAATGCGCAGCATGATCAGGCCGGGATTGAGCGCCGACAAGGCTTCCCATCCCAGCCCCCATTCCTCCAGCATGCCGGGCCGGAAATTCTCGATGACGACATCGCAGGTCAGCGCCAGCTTGCGCACCAGCGCCTGTCCGCCTTCGGTTTTCAGATCGATCGCGACCGATTTCTTGTTTCGCGACTGCACCTGCCACCATAGCGAGGTGCCGTTGTGCAGCTTGCGCCATTTGCGCAGCGGATCGCCGTTGACGGGCGATTCGATCTTGATCACTTCCGCGCCGAAATCGCCGAGCACCCGGGCCGCGAACGGGCCGGCGATCAGCGATCCCAATTCCAGCACGCGGATACCGTGCAGCGGCAATGTTGTCTTGTTTTCCATCGCTTGTTCAGTCTCGTATTTATGAAATGAGTTCTATAATCATCGCATCATTAATCCGTCCCGGTGCGCCGCAATGAGCAATTCCTCCGCTTTGTCCGCTTACTGGATGCCTTACACCGCCAACCGCGGATACAAAGCCGATCCGCGCATGCTGGTGTCGGCGCAAGGCATGTATTACCGCGACGACAAGGGCAATGCCATCCTGGACGGCGCCGCCGGCCTGTGGTGCGTGCCGCTCGGCCATGCCCAGCCGCGGATTGTATCGGCGGTGCAGAACGCCGTCGCCAGGCTGGACTACGCACCCTCTTTCCAGCTCGGCCATCCGGACGCCTTCCGTCTGGCCGAGCGGCTGAAACAATACACCGGCAAGCGTTTCACCCAAGTATTTTATACAGGCTCAGGCTCGGAAGCCGTCGATTCCGCGCTGAAGATGGCGCTGGCGTATCACCGCGCGCGCGGGGACGGCACGCGCACCCGCCTGATCGGACGCGAACGCGGCTATCACGGCGTCGGCTTCGGCGGCATGTCGGTGGGCGGCATCGGCGGCAACCGCAAGACCTTCCATTCGGCGCTGCTGCCGTCCGTCGATCATCTGCCGCACACGCATAATCCGGAAAAGAACGCCTGGTCGCGCGGCGAGCCGGCGCATGGCGCCGAACTGGCCGACGAGCTGGAACGCCTGGTCGGCCTGCATGACGCCGCCAATATCGCCGCCGTGATCGTCGAGCCGGTGGCCGGATCGACCGGCGTGCTGGTGCCGCCGCGCAATTACCTCAAGCGTCTGCGCGACATCTGCACCCGGCACGGCATCCTGCTGATTTTCGATGAGGTCATCACCGGCTTCGGCCGCCTCGGCACGCCGTTCGCGTTCGATTATTTCGATGTCGAGCCGGACATCGTCACCGTCGCCAAGGGCCTGACCAACGGCGTGGTGCCGATGGGCGCGGTGCTGGTCAAGCCGCACATTCATGACGCATTCATGCAAGGCGCCGACGGCATCGAATTCGCCCACGGCTATACCTATTCCGGCCATCCGCTGGCCTGCGCGGCCGGCCTGGCGGTGCAGGATGTGTTCGAACAGGACGGCATCCTGGAACACGTGCAGAGCATCGCGGCTTACTGGCAGGATGCCGCGCATGCGCTGCGCGGACTGCCGCATGTAATCGACATCCGCACCATCGGCATGATGGCCGGCATCGAACTGGCGCCGCTGCCGGGCAAGCCCGGCGCACGCGCATTCACGGCTTTTCACCGCGCATTCGATGCCGGCCTGCTGATCCGCGTCACCGGCGATACCATCGCGCTGTCGCCGCCGCTGATCATCGACAAGGCGCAGATAGATGAACTCTTCGGCAAGCTCGCAACCATTTTGAAAAATCTTGACTGAACGGCATCGGTTTTTATCCGGTGCGGCGAATAAGCCCTCTATTCGCCGCATATTCTGCGGCGAATAGCTTGACCATGCGCTAAGCCGCCAGCCATAATCACCGCATGAACCGCGGCGAAAAAATCTATATCTGGCAACAATCCGATTGGCCGGCATGGCGTTACGACCTGCCGCGCCTGTCGGACCTGTTGGCGCGGACGCATCGCGCGCAAGCCCATTTGATGGGACGCATGCACGATCTTGGCATCGGACTGCGCGACATCGCCACCTTGCTGGTGCTGACCCAGGAAGTCCTGAAAACCAGCGAAATCGAGGGCGAGCAGTTGAATCCGGAGGCGGTGCGCTCGTCGATTGCCCGCCGCCTCGGCGTCGATATCGGCGCGCTGGCGCCGGCCGACCGGCATGTGGACGGCGTGGTCGACATGGTGCTGGACGCCACCGGCAACTTCATGCGGCCGCTGACCGCCAAACGCCTGTTCGGCTGGCACGCCGCGCTTTTCCCGACCGGCCATAGCGGCATGCACGCGATCCGGGCGGGCAATTGGCGCGATGATGCATTGGGGCCGATGCAGGTCGTCTCCGGTCCGGTCGGCCGTCAGAAAGTCCACTTTGAAGCGCCGCCGGCACGATCGCTGAAATCGGAGATATCGGATTTCCTGTCCTGGTTCAATGCGGAACCCGGATGCGATCCGGTGCTCAAAGCCGGGCTGGCCCATCTTTGGCTGGTGACCGTCCATCCCTTCGACGACGGCAACGGCCGGATCGCGCGCGCGGTGGGCGACATGGCGCTGGCGCGCGCCGAGCAGTCGCCGCAACGCTTCTACAGCCTGGCGGCGCAAATACAGAAGGAACGCAAAAAGTATTACGACATGCTGGAACGCACGCAAAAGGGATCGCTCGACGCGACCGATTGGCTGGAGTGGTTTCTGGGTTGCCTGCTGCGCGCCGTGCAGGAGGCGGAAACAACGCTGACGGCCGTGCTGGCCAAGGCGCGCTTCTGGCAGCGCTGGGCGGCGACACCCCTGAATGCGCGGCAGATCAAGCTGATCAACCGCTTGCTGGACGGCTTCGAAGGCAAGCTGACCAGCGGCAAATGGGCGGCCATCGCCAAATGCTCATCCGATTCCGCGCTGCGCGATATCGCCGATCTGGTCGGACGGGGCGTGTTGATCAGATCGGCTGGCGGCGGGCGCAGCACCAGCTATGAATTGGCACCCGTTGAGGACTAACAGACGATAAGATGCTCGTATTCGTGGCGGATAAAAATCAACGGGCTGCGAATTTAGGCGTTGGACCATTAATGTGTACTAGCTCAGACTTAATCTGACACAAATTGCATGGTGAGCATCCCAACAGCCTGTGAGCGATTAGAAGGCATGTCAATTTTTCTGATAGCACTAGAAAAGCAAGCTATTCGGCAGACATACAAACACCTAAAAGACGAAATGCAATTTGGCAGAGAACCTCCCGGTCGTACATTACTTGACCAGCGAGATCGGTGCTCCAATAACCTTCTTTATCAACTGTGACAACGAGCGCGCCAACTGTAGCACCGGATTGCGCAGGAATAAGCGCCTTTTTTAATTTAGAGACAACCTCGTAACAGTTAGCGCTGAGCGGCTTATTGATCGTGGGGACGAGGCGTAGAACTTGGGCTTTGCCGTTGGGTGTATTTGGGGGGAGAGATTTTCCGGACATGGGTGTTCCTGATTCATGTTCAAACGCACCCTAACGAAAGGGTGGCCAGGTACTTAGAACACCGGAATCAAACGGCCCGCAATTTTCCCCGAAGGTCTTTTATCGTTGCGCGCTACCCGGCCTTAGCTAGCTAAGGACGAAAAAATGTCGCTGGCTTTCGGGGCGACAAATCCGTTGATTCAAGTGTGTTCTAAGCACTGAAGAAAATTGTAGTACCAGGCCGATTGAACAACAATGCATTGCTGCGGTTATCGCTTCCGACCTTATGTGAGGGTGGCCGATTACAGAGGAGAATATTGTATTTTGGCTTGGTGAGTAACGTAGAAATTAGGAAAACACTTAAGGCTGTAACGTCATAATTGAACGGGTGTTTAAGGCGCTAATTTCGCGGCAAGATAGTTATTTAGTGAAGCAATCACAACAGCCGCACCTTCTTTCGTTTCCGCAAGATCGAAAGGAATTTGGTTTTCTAGTTCAGGATTTTTCGACCCCATCCACTTAAACGCTTTATTTCTGTCACCGGCAATAGGTGTCACAAGGGAAAGAATTTCCTCGATTAATTCAGGATGCGCGTACCACGAGAACGGTTTTATAACGGGCGATTTTGCTTGAATGACTCGGGGAAATTGAGACGCAGCCAATTCCCTATCGGTTATATGCGTTCTGACCCAATGTGAATATTTTTTTAAATCCGCATTGGGATGCCGCTGATGATCACGAGTAGGCACCACTAACCCAACTATCACAGGTGTGTGATCTCTGATCAACTTGAGCGCTGGTGCTATGTCAGTATCGTTTGTGACGACAATCTGATGATCCACAGCGCCTGAAACTGCGTCGTGATATAGCTGCAATGCAAGGTTAACATCTGATTGTTTTTCTTCCAGCTTCCAAACCAAAACATCTTGGCAAGACCGCGGCCATTTGGTTGGATCATCTGCATCGACGATTTTGGCCTTTGATTCAACAAGAGAGTAATAACCACAAATCAGTTCGATTCGCGAACCTCTGGCTTTGCGCAGCGCCGTGTGATAACGCCGTTGAGAGGATATTGAGTCCTCAGCTTTTGCAGCTTTTTCAAGGATCTCTGCTGTAAAGAATTTAATTGCCAGAGGCAGCAACTCCACGGTTGCAACTGTATCGGTATCGTCTTTCTTGACGAGTACGGATGGGATGATATGACGTTCAAAAAGGGCACAAATATCTAACCACTTATGCGGCGTACCTTTCAGACATCCGTAATATAGGTTGTAGCCGTCAATGTAGATTCGGGTCCGAAGCGGACTTACGGTGCTCTCGCCCCTCATTTTGTCCTTTAAATGAAAAAACCGGCTTTCGCCGGCTTTTCCCCCCGCACTCCAAATGGTCAAGCCCTTCGGCATTGCGGGTTAGTTGTTGCGAACAGTATCTACCAGCTAAGTTTTTAACGCAACAGAAAATATTGCGCCGAAATGTATAGCCTATTACGTCGGCATACAACCTGAATTCCGACGAAGTCGTGAATTCTATGCGCTTTTTTCCATATTTTCGGCCTGTCAATTTTCACAAAATAGACCGCTCAACCGCCCTACAGCCGATCCAGCTTCGGCATCCAAACCCGCAGCAGCGAATACAGACGGTCCAGATCGATCGGCTTGGCCAGGTAATCGCTGGCGCCGGCCTTGATGCATTGTTCCTGGTCGTCTTTCATCGCCTTGGCGGTAATCGCAATGATCGGCAGCTTGCGGAAGCGCGCGTCCTGGCGTATTTGCGCCATGGCTTGCAGGCCGTTCATGTCCGGCATCATCACGTCCATCAGCACCAGATCGATGTCGGGGACGACGTCAAGCTGGCTGATCGCCTCGGCGCCGTTGCGTCCGATTTCGACGCTCAGGCCTTTCCGCTCCAAGGCATTGGTCAGCGCGAAGATATTGCGCACGTCGTCATCCACCAGCAATACCTTGCGGCCTTCGAATATGCGGTCGCGGCTGCGCACCTTGCGCAGCATGCCCTGCCGCTCGGCCGAAAGCTCGGACTCCACCTTGTGCAGGAACAGCGTGACTTCATCGAGCAGGCGCTCCGGCGAACGGGCGCCCTTGATGATGATGGTGCGCGAATATTTCAGCAGATCGTGCTCTTCGGCGCGGGTCAGGTTGCGGCCGGTGTAGATGATCACCGGCGGGAACGAGACGATGTTTTCGCGCGACATGCGTTCCAGCAGTTCGTTGCCCTGAATGTCGGGCAGCTTCAGATCGATGATCATGCAATCGAAGATGGCGGTGCGCAGCAGCGTCAGCGCCTCCTCGCCCAGGGCCACGGCCGTGATTTCGACGTCGGGATCGCCGATCAGGCGGATCACGCTGTCGCGCTGGCGCAGGTCGTCTTCGACCAGCAGGATGCGCTTGACCTTCTGCGTGAATTTTTCTTCCAGCTTGTTGAACACGTTCTTCAGGTCTTCCAGCGTGGCCGGTTTGATCGCGTGGCCGACCGCGCCCAGATGCAGCGCCGCTTCGTTCGATTCCATCGCCGACACTACATGCACCGGAATATGGCGGGTCTGCGGATTCTGTTTGAAACGCTGCAGCACATCGAGGCCGGAGCCGTCCGGCAGGCGCAGATCCAGCAGGATGGCGTCGGGCAGGAAGGCATTGGCCAGCGTCATGCCGCCGCCGGCGCTGTGCGCGACGATGCAGCGGTAATGCATTTCATGCGCCAGATCGTAGAGGATGCGCGCGAATCCGGCGTCGTCCTCGATCACCAACACGCAGCGCCCCGCCGCCAATTCCGTCAAATCGCGGTCATCGGCAAAGGCCGGCTCGCAATTCTCGGGGAAACGCGCGGCGCCGGCAGCCGGCTCAATGGCCGTCGCAGGCATGGCGGCAGGGCCGGAATGCGCCGGATGCGGCGATCCCAGGCCGGCGGCGGATGCCGCAGCGGAAGCCGTAGCGGCGACGTCGGCCGGCACCAGCGATACGGGCTGCTGCAGCACCTGGCCGAATTGCAGCGGCAGCAGCAATGTAAAGGTGCTGCCCTGGCCCGGCGCGCTGCGAACCGAAATCGAACCGCCCAGCAGGCCGCTGAGGTCGCGCGAAATCGACAGGCCCAGGCCAGTGCCGCCGAAGCGGCGGCTGGTGGTGCCGTCGGCCTGCTGGAAGGCCTCGAAAATGCGGCCCTGCTGATGCAACGGAATGCCGATGCCGGAATCCTGCACGGCGAAGCTGATGCCGCCGGCCTTGGCATTGGCATCCATCGCGCCGCTCGCCGCAATCGGCGCGGCCGACACCCGCAAGGTAATATCGCCCCGCTCGGTAAATTTGATGGCGTTCGACATCAGATTGCGCAGGATCTGTTCCAGGCGCTGGCGATCGGTATACAGCGATGCCGGCGCATCGTCGTCGATTTCGATCCGGAAATTCAGCTTCTTCTGCGCGGCCACCGGCGCAAAGGTCATGCGCAGCGCATCCAGCATGCGCGCCACCGGCACGCTTTCCGGCGCCAGCTCCAGCTTGCCGGCCTCGACTTTGGAGATATCGAGGATGTCATTGATCAGGCTCAGCAAATCGTTGCCGGCCGAGTAAATGGTCTGCGCGAACTTGACCTGTTCCTCGCTCAGATTGCCGGGCTGGTTATCGGAAAGCAGCTTGGCCAGGATCAATGCGCTGTTGAGCGGCGTGCGCAATTCGTGCGACATATTGGCCAGGAATTCGGACTTGTAGCGGCTGGCTTGCTGCAGATCGGCGGCGCGCTCTTCAAGCAGGGCCTGCGATTGCTCCAGCACCCGCGATTGCTGTTCCAGCTCTTCGTTGGAGGCGCGCAATTCTTCCTGCTGCTGCATCATCTCTTCGTTCAGCTGTTGGGTTTCGGCCAGCATATCCTGCAGGCGTAGGCGATAGCGCGCGGCCTCGATCGAGCTGCCGATGCTGTTGGCGACCAGCTCGAGAAACGCGGCATCCCGTTCCGACAGTTCGCGCAGGAATCCCATTTCGATGACGCCGTTCACATGGCCGTCGTTGTCGACCGGCGCCAGGGTAACGTTGCGCGGCCTGCCGCTGCCGAGTCCGGTGGTGACCTTCAGGTAATCGTCGGGGATGTCATTGAGGATCAGCACGCGGCGCTGCTTGGCGGCTTGGCCGAGCAGGCCTTCGGCGGCATAGAACGACTGGTTTTCCTGCGCGCCTTCCTTGGCGAAACCGTAGGAAGCGAGGCGCGTCAGGGAGCCATCTTCCTCGCGCGCGTAAAAAGCGCCGACCACGGCATCCAGATGGCGCGCCAGGAATTCCAGCGTTTTTTCAGCCAGCATGCCGGGCGCGTTCTGGCCCACCATTTCCTCCGCCAGTTGCGCGTGCCCGGAACGCAGCCAGGCCTGCTGCTGCACCAGTTCGGCCTGTTCGAGATGCCGCTGCAGCGCTTCGCGGTAGGTATCGGACAGTTTGAGCAGGTCGCGCCGCCCGAAATACGACAGGATGCCGCTGACCATCAGCGAAAACAGCACGAAGACGCCAACCGTCCAGCCGGTCACCAGCCGCGCCTTCTCGTTGCGCTCCTGAAGAAGCCCCTGTTCGGCCGCCAGCGCATCGTTGAATTCCTTGCGCATCTGCTCGAATCCCTGATTGCCGTTCGCGCCGCGCATCAAAGCGAGATAATCGCGATGCTCGTCGCGCGCGGCGATCAACTGTTGGGCAAAATCGTTCCACTGCCCCTGTAAAACGCGAATACGGCGGAAACGATCGATCTGTACCGGATTATCCTGCACCAGTTCAATCAGGCCATCGAGACGCGCCGACATCTGTTCGTTGGATGCCCTGAGCGCCGTCAGGTAATTCTGGTCGCCGGTCAGCAGATAGCCGCGCATGCTGGATTGCATATCCAACGAGATCTTGGCCGTATCGTTGGCGCCGGCGATCACCCGTTCGGTGTGTTCGACCCAGCCGATAATCGACAGCAGATATAAAATCAGCGCGATAAAAACGCCGGCAGTCAGGGTGCCGACGGCCAGCGGAAGTTTGATATTGCGTGCAAGAATGCGGCGAAAACTGGTCTGATCGATCAGAGAATGAGCGTTCATTTATTTTCTTTGAATAAGCGAATCGAAAAATTCCACCCCGGGGCCTGCCGCCGGGCCAGCCCCCTTCCCGACACAAACGCGCGGTTAGACCAGGTGAAACCAGCCGAGTGCCGCGCCGCCCAGCAAAATCCATAAAATATGCAACCGCGTCAGCCAGACCAGCAACGCCGTGGCCAATGTCACCAGCCACAACGGCCAGTCGACGGCCGGATTGTGGTTCACGCTGGCCAGCACCCAGCCGGTCGCCAGCAGCAGTCCGATCACGATCGGCGCCATGCCCTGCTTGAACGCCCGCACCGAACGCAGGCCCCGGTTGTGATGCAGCCAGCGCGTCGCGAAATAGGTCAGCACCGAACTCGGCAGCATCATGGCGCCCATGATCACGACCAAACCCATGGCGGCCTGCCACAGGCCGCCGGCATTCATGCCGACGTTCCATCCCATCAGCGCCACAAACAGAATATTCGGTCCCGGCGCCGATTGCGCGATCGCCAGCGCGCCGGAAAATTGCGGGTCGGTCAGCCAGCGCTGCTGGTCGACCAGATAGCGGTGCATGTCCGGAATGGTGGCGACCGCGCCGCCCACGGCCAGCAGCGACAGCATCAGAAAATGCAGGAACAGCCCCAGCCAGTCGCCGAAGTTCAGATTCAACAGCAGCGGCGCGCTCATGGCTTCAGCCTGCGGTAAGTCAGCATGCAGGAAACCGCGCCCAAACCCAGCATTGCGTACAGCAGCGGCCAGCGCATGATCGCGATCATCAGGAAACAGATCACGCAGATGCTCACCAGAACCGGCCGTTGCAGGGGATGATTCTTCAGCGAACGGATCAGCCGCAATCCGGTCGCCCCGATCAATCCGGCCACCACCGCGCCCATGCTGCGCAAGGCGCCGACCACGCCCGGATTATTGGCGAAATGCGAATACAGCAACGCCAGGCCCACCACCAGGAAGGTCGGCGCGATCATCATGCCGGCCAATGCGGTCACCGCGCCGCGCAGGCCGAAATAGCGGTTGCCCAGCACCATCGCCAGGTTGATGATGTTGGCGCCCGGCAGCAGCTGCGCCACCGACCAGTCTTCGACGAACTCTTCGTCGGTCAGCCAGCCCTTCTTTTCCACCAGTTCGCGGTGCACAATCGCCATGACGCCGCCGAAGCCCTGCAGCGCCATCCAGTTGAACGCCATGAACAGATCCATCAAGCCGGCCGGCATCGGATGCGATGGCGTTTCCTGCATTTCCGGCGGTTGCAGCGCCGCGGCGGGCGTTGCCGCCGGCGACATGCCGGCCGGCGTCTCTATGGGGCTATTCATGATGCATGTCTTTGCTGTTGGTTCTGAAGCGTTATTGCACGCGCGAAATACTGAATTCACAGCATATTAATTGTTTTTCGCGTTTTACGCGGCCGTGGCGCGGGAAAAAACCGCCGTAAACATGCTTTCATGCATAATGATGCCGCTGTCAAAACAAAAGGGCCATTGCGATGACCACGAAAGACGAAATGCCGGACCAGGACGCACAGACATCGCCCGCGCCGGCCAACGCGCGCCGCGGCGGCAAGTTCAAGGCGCGCTTCGTCGCCATTTCCTGGCGCGACGTCGCCGTCAGCTTCGGGCCTATCGTGCTGGTCGCGCTGGTCGGATTATGGCTGGCGGTCTATTTCATCCGGCCGGCGCCGCCGAAAACGCTGACCATTGTTTCCGGCCCCAAGAACACCAATTTCTGGAACGTCGCGGAAAAATACCGGCAGATCCTGGCGCGCGACGGCGTGACGCTCAGGAATCTGGAATCCGACGGTTCGCTGGATAACCTGAACAAGCTGATGGACGACAAGATCGATGTCGATGTCGGCTTCGTCCAGGGCGGCCTGGCCACCGATGCGGCAACCGCCAGCCTGGTTTCGCTGGGCAGCGTGGCGTATGTGCCGGTATCGGTGTTCTATCACACGGCGGAGACGGTCGACAGCCTGGACGACTTGCGCGGCAAGCGCGTCGCCGTCGGCATGCCCGGCAGCGGCGCCCGCGTGCTGGCGCTGGCGCTGCTGAAATCCAACGGCATCGTGCCGGGCGGCCCGACCGCGCTGCTCGACATGGGCGGCGATGAAGCCGCGCAGGCGCTGGTCAGCGGCAAGATCGACGCCGCCTTCCTGATGGGCGATTCGGCATCGCCGCCGACCATGGGCAGGCTGCTGCGCACGCCGAATATCCGGCTGGTCGACTTCTCGCAATCGGATGCCTATTCGCGCCGCTTCGAATATCTGAACGAGCTCAAGCTCCCGATGGGTGTGTTCGATTTCGGCCGCAACATTCCGCCGCACGACATCCATCTGATCGCGCCGACGGCCGAACTGCTGGCGCGCGACGATCTGCATCCGGCGCTGTCCGATCTGCTGATCGAGGCTGCCAAGGAAGTCCACGGCAAGGCCAGCGTGCTGCAGAAGGCCGGCGAATTCCCGGCGCCGCTGGAGCACGAATACCGCATCAGCGACGATGCCACGCGCTATTACAAATCGGGGAAAAGTTTTGTGTACCGGCTCATGCCGTTCTGGCTGGCCAGCCTGGTCGACCGCACGCTGGTGCTGTTGCTGCCGATCATCCTGCTGCTTATTCCCACTTTCAAGCTGGTGCCGATGCTGTACGGCTGGCGCATCAAGTCGCGGATCTACAAATGGTATGGGGTGCTGATTGCACTGGAGCGGGGTATTGCAACGTCCACAGGCAATGAAGAAGAAGACCGGGCGCAGATGCTGGAGCAGTTGGACCGGATCGAGGAATCGGTCAACCGCCTGAAGATGCCGCTGGCGTTCGCAGATCAGTTTTATGTGCTGCGGGAGCACATCGGGTTTGTGCGGAATCGCCTGCTGCAAAAGCAGGGATGAGATGCAAATAAGGGCGGAGAGAATCCGCCCTTATTTATTTGAACCTGCTTGAAACGCCTGAAGCGCGCTTAAAACCCTGTCACATCCAGCGGCGCCCCGGTCTGCTTCACAATCTCGTCCTTGGTCACGCCGCTGGCCAGTTCGACCAGCTTCAGCCCCTTGTCGGTGACGTCGATTACGCCCAGATCGGTAATGATGCGGTCCACCACGCCCACGCCGGTCAGCGGCAGGGTGCAGTTCTCCAGAATCTTGTGCGAGGTGCTGCCGTCCTTGGCCTTGGCCACGTGCTCCATCAGCACCACGACATGCTTCACGCCCGCCACCAGATCCATCGCGCCACCCATGCCCTTGACCATCTTGCCCGGAATCATCCAGTTGGCCAGATCGCCCTGCGCCGAAACCTGCATCGCGCCCAGGATCGCGATATTGATCTTGCCGCCGCGGATCATGCCGAAGGAGTCGGCCGAGCTGAAGAACGACGAACCGGGCAGGGTCGTCACGGTCTGCTTGCCGGCATTGATGAGGTCCGGATCGACCTTGTCGTCGGTCGGGAACGGGCCGATGCCCAGCAAGCCGTTTTCCGACTGCAGCCAGACCTCGATGTCGGCCGGCACATGATTGGCCACCAGGGTCGGCAGGCCGATACCCAGGTTGCAATAAAAACCGTCCTGCAGTTCCTTGGCCGCACGGGCCGCCATTTCATCACGCGTCCATGCCATCTTATGCTCCCTGCTTTGCGGTGGTTGGTGTGATCGTGCGCTGCTCGATCCGTTTTTCCGGCGTGGCGTTGACCACGATCCGGTGCACGAAAATGCCCGCCAGATGAATCTGGTCCGGATCCAGGGAGCCGGTCTCGACCAGTTCCTCGACTTCCACGATCGTGATCTTGCCGGACATGGCCGCGTTCGGGTTGAAGTTGCGGGCGGTCTTGTTGAACACCAGATTGCCGGAACGGTCCGCCTTCTGCGCCTTGACCAGCGCAATATCGGCCACCAGCGAGCGCTCCATCACATATTGTTCACCGTCGAATTCGCGGATTTCCTTGCCTTCGGCCACCAGCGTGCCGACGCCGGTCTTGGTGAAGAAGGCCGGAATGCCGGCGCCGCCGGCGCGCAGCTTCTCGGCCAGCGTGCCTTGCGGCGTGAATTCGAGTTCCAGTTCGCCGGCCAGGTATTGCCGTTCGAATTCCTTGTTTTCGCCCACGTAGGACGAAATCATCTTCTTGATCTGGCGGGTATTGAGCAATATGCCCAGGCCAAAGCCATCGACGCCGGCATTGTTCGAAATGGCCGTCAGGTTCTTGACGCCGCTGTCGCGCACCGCCGCAATCAGCACTTCGGGAATGCCGCACAGGCCAAAGCCGCCGACGGCGATGGTCTGGCCGTCCTTGACGATATCGGCCAGTGCGGCGCGGGCGTCGGGAAACACTTTATTCATGGGTGTCCTTCGGGTTGTTCAAGCGTCATGGAATGTCATGGAATCGTCAAAAAGGGCCCGATCGCAGACCACAGGACGATACTATACAGTCCATTCGCTTACAACATCCCGAAGGCTTCCCTGACAACGCTGCCCGGATGCCGGAACGACCTTGGAGTCTGTGCGAAATCAGGCAAGGCGGGGTGTTGTGCGAAATGAGGTAAAGGGGGAGCCGGCCGAAGGCCGGCGGAGGACACGAATGCAGTACAACACCCCGCCTTGCCTGATTTCGCACAGCCCTTTTTAGAACACGTGGCGGATGCCCAGGCCGACGCTCCCCGCGCTGCCGTTGGTGGTGAGTTTGTCGTAGCCGTAGATGCCGTACAGGGCGGTCGTCGGCGACAGGGTGCGCTCATAGCCGGCGGCAAAGCCGGTGCGGCCGATGGTTGCGGCGCCGCGCGTGGCGATCAGGCTGCGCACCAGCGACGCCGAGATCTTGCCGGCGCCGACCGGCACTGCCACGCCGAGCTGGGCGGTCTTGTCGCGGATATCGGATACCGGAATCTGCGTCTGGTAATACGTACCGTACAACTTGAGCATCGAAAAGGTATACGTGGCGCCGCCCATGATCACCGACTGCACCGGCGTGACCGGCGCCAGGCCGGTGCCGACCTTGGTGCGCTGGCCGACCAGGGTAGCAGTGAGCGGGCCGTTGGCATAGGCGGTCGACAGGCCGATATTGCCGTTGCCGTTATGGCCTGCGGTTTCGCCAGTACTGGCAATGACGGCGGTCTTGAAGCCGGCCAGCGCCGGCGTCGTATATTGCACCGAGTTATCCCATTTGCTGTCCGCGGCGACGTTGCGGCCGTAGGTCGGCAGCCAGCTTTGCAGCATCAGCGGCGAAAACTGCAGCGAGCCCCCGAAAGGATTGCCGGCTATCATGGCATTGAACAGCGGAATCGTGTGACGGCCGGCAGTGATCTGGCCGAAACTGCCGTTGAGGCCGACGAACGAGTCCTTGGAGAACAGCGGATCGGTGGCATTGCGGCCTTGCGCGCCGGTATCCGTCTGGAAGAAGCTTTCCAGCGTGAAGATTGCCTTCATTCCGCCGCCCAGGTCTTCCGAACCGCGCACGCCCCAGAACGAGGTGGCGGTGCCGCCGCCGTTGACGACGCTGGTGGCCTGCGGCTGATCGCTGCGCTTGATCGATCCGATATACGAATCGACCACGCCGTACACCTGCACCGCGGTTTGCGCCTGCGCCGCATTGTGCGCCGACAAAATACCGCCTGTGATCAGGCACAATTTACCCAAAGTCCTGACATTCCCTCTGATAGCTTTCATCTCTTTCTATTCCCTTTTGGTTGAACATGCGGTGAAATGCGTTGATATGGGAAGCGCCTACAACCCGCCCATGCACAGGTATTTGATGACCATGTAATCGTCGATGCCGTAATGCGATCCCTCGCGCCCCAGCCCGGACTGCTTGACGCCGCCGAACGGCGCCACTTCGTTCGAAATCAGGCCGGTGTTGATGCCGACCATGCCGCTTTCCAGGCCCTCCGCGACGCGCCAGACGCGGCCGATGTCGCGCGAATAGAAATAGCTGGCGAGGCCGAATTCGGTATCGTTGGCCATGGCCAGCACCTGGGCTTCGGTATCGAAACGGAACAGCGGCGCCAGCGGCCCGAAGGTTTCCTCGGACGCCACCCGCATCTCGTGCGTGACGTCGACCATGACGGTGGGCTCGAAGAAATTTCCGCCCAGCTCGTGCCGGTGGCCGCCGGCCAGCACGCGCGCGCCCTTGGCCAGCGCATCGCCGATGTGCTGCTCGATTTTCTCGACCGCCTTGGCGTCGATCAGCGGCCCTTGCACGACGCTTGGGTCGCGGCCGTCGCCCACCTTGATCTGGCGTACCCGCGCCGCCAGTTTTTCGGCGAAGGCGTCGTACACGCCGTCCTGCACGTAGAGGCGATTGGCGCAGACGCAGGTCTGGCCGGCATTGCGGTATTTCGAGACCAGCGCGCCTTCGACCGCGGCGTCCAGATCGGCATCGTCGAATACGATGAAGGGCGCATTGCCGCCCAGTTCCAGTGAGAGTTTCTTGATGGTCGGCGCGCACTGCTGCATGAGCACGCGTCCGACTTCGGTGGAACCGGTGAAGCTGAGTTTGCGCACGATGGGGTTGGCGGTCAGCTCGGCGCCGATTTCGCGCGAGGATCCCGTGACCACGCTGAACACGCCGGGCGGCACGCCGGCCTGCTCGGCCAGCGCCGCCAGCGCCAGCGCAGAAAAGGGCGTGGCTTCCGCCGGTTTGAGCACCATCGTGCAGCCGGCCGCCAATGCCGGCCCGACCTTGCGCGTAATCATCGCCGCCGGAAAATTCCATGGCGTGATGGCGGCGCAGACGCCGATCGGTTCCTTGATCACCACCAGGCGGCTGGCGGCCGAAGGCGAAGGGATCGTATCGCCATAGACGCGCTTGCCTTCTTCGGCGAACCAGTCGATGAACGACGCGGCGTAGACAATTTCGGCGCGCGCTTCGGCCAGCGGCTTGCCTTGCTCGACCGTCATGATCAGCGCCAGGTCGTCAGCGTTTTCGAGGATCAGGTCGCTCCATTTGCGCATGATCCTGCCGCGTTCGCCGGCGGTCTTCTTGCGCCACGGCCCCCATGCCGCTTCGGCGGCATGGATCGCGCGGCGCGCTTCCGCCTGCCCCATGCGCGGGATGCAGCCGATGCGCTCGCCGCTGGCCGGATTGACGACTTCGGTCGACAGACCGGAATCGGCATCGCACCAGAGACCGTTGATATAGGCCTGCTGATGCAGCAGGGAAGACTTGCTGAGCTTCTGCTTCAGTTCGCCGTTCGGCATTGAATTCGTCACGATTTTCGACTCCGTTATTTGTTATGGACGTGAAGAGGCCGGATCCGGATGGACAGCCGGAATCCTTTCGGTCATCGCAAGCGATGACCTGTCTTCGGGGTGCTACAGGTTTTTTTGTCTGATGCGCGCCGATGCGTGCCGGCGCGCTCGTTGGCAGTGCGGGGGTATTACTCTTGCTTGGTCAGCTCTTCATGCCATGGCGCTATCTTGCGTTCGAGCCATGCCAGCGCCGCGGTTACCGCCACCGCGAACACCATGATCACCACGATCGGCGCCAGCATCTGCGCGGTTTCGAAGGCATTGGCGGCGTTCATGATGATGCCGCCCAGGCCGCTGATGGCGGTAAAGAATTCCGCCACGATCAAGCCGATGATCGCCTTGCCTACGCCCAGCCGCAGCCCGGCCATGATGTACGGTGTCGAAGCCGGCAGCACGATCTTGTACAGAATGTCGCGGCGCGATCCGACGAAGGACAGGCCGACCTCGATCAGCGTGCGCGGCACCATCTTCACGCCCAGCCAGGCGTTGATGCAGATCGGGAAAAACGTCAGCGTCGCGATAATCGCCACCTTGACCGCAAAACCCAGGCCGAACCACATGATGTACAGCGGCACCAGCGCCACCAGCGGCATGGCGTAGCCGGCGGTGACATAGATGCCGATGGCGGCTTCCAGATTACGGAAGCGGCCGATCAACACGCCCAGCGGCACGCCCAGCACCACCGCGATGAAAAAGCCCAGCGCCAGCGATTGCATGCTTTCGATGAACGCCCAGATCAGGCGGCCGCTGACGGTCATGTCGAACAGTTCGACGGCGATGGCCGACGGATAGGACATGAACAGCGGATTGATGCGGCGGCCGACCACTTCCAGGAGGCAGAGCATGACAATGACCGACACCGTCGTGATGGTGCGGTAGGACATATGCGGAAAGCGCCAGCGCCGTCCGTTCTTTCCATGTTCAGCCGATGTGTGATTTTCCATGATTACGCCGCCTCGCTCGATGTTGCCGGTGTGACTGATGTTGCCGATGTTGCAGGCTCGGTCGCATGCAGCCGTTCCCACAGCGCCAGCCGCTTGCGCCCGAATTCGGCGTTGCCGCGCAGGCCCGCCAATTGGCCGCGCGGACGCGGAATATCGACCGTCAGAATGGTATCGACGCGCCCGGCCTTCATGATGATGACCCGGTCCGCCAGCAGCACCGCTTCATCCATATCGTGGGTGATGATGAGAATGGTCTTCTGCGTCTTGGCATGGATTTCCATCAACTCGTTCTGCAGGTCTTCCCGCGTCTGCGCATCGAGCGCGCCGAATGGTTCGTCCATCAGCAGGATGTCGGGTTCGATCGCCAGCGCGCGGGCGATGCCGATGCGCTGCTTCATGCCGCCCGACAACTGATGCGGCAGCCGGTCCGCCGCGTGCGACAGGCCGACCATTTCCAGATAGCGGTCGGTGATCACATCGCGCACGCCGGGCAGCACGCCTTTCAGTTCCAGGCCGAAGGCGACGTTGGAGCGCGCGCTGCGCCATGGCAGCAATTCGGCATGCTGGAACACCAGGCTGCGGTCGTAGCCGCAGCCGGTGACTTTCATCCCGCGCGAAATCACTTCGCCGCCGGACGCCGTTTCCAGGCCCATGATGATGCGCAAGATGGTCGACTTGCCGCAACCGCTGGGGCCGGTGATGGCCACGATCTCGCCGCGTTCGATATCGAAACTGACATCGTCGAGCGCCCTCACCGTCTTCGCCCTGGAACCGGCGCCCAAGCGAAACGTCTTGGCTACGTTACGTACCTCTAGCTGCGCCATGATGGAACCGCCTTTCCGAATAATATGAAATCCACTGCACCGACCATGTTCTGCACGACTATTTCACTCCTGCCTTCTTCGCCGCTTCGGCCCGGACCGACGGGTCCAGCACGGTCGACGGATCGAACGTGCGCGAGAGCAGTCCGCCATCGGCCAGCAGATCGCGCAGATAGATGAACTTCTTCGGATCCAGTCCCAGGGTGGCGTCCACCATGTGCGCGTTCTTCGCTTCGCGGAAAATTTCCTTTGCGCCCGGATCGTCCGCCTTGGCGCTGGTGATCTTGTTCGACAGCGCAATGGTTTCGTCTTCATGCGCCAAGGCATACGACAGGCCCTTCATCTGCGCGGCCATGAACGCCACCGCCGCGGCGCGCTTGGTGCTGAGCACCTTGCTGGTCGTGATGATGCAGGAGCGCACATACTCGGGCGTGACGTCCTTGGCCTGCACCAGCATTTTCAGGCCGAGTTCCTTGGCCTTCGGTGCGAATTCGATCGAGCTCGGCGCTGCCGCCACCACGCCGACCGCCAATGCCTTGACGCGGTCGGCGTCGCTGCCGGAGCGCACATATTGCACGTCCTTGTTAGGATCGAGACCGGCCGAGCGCAGCGCGGCGCGGGCGAACAGATCCGGCAGCGCGCCCGGATCGGACACCGCGATCGCCTTGCCCTTGAGGTCCTTCACGCTCTTCACGTCGTCCTTGGTGTAGAGCGCATACGGCAAGCCGGGCCATGGGCAGCCCAGGATCTTGATATCGGCGCCCTTGGCCGCCGCGATCATCGGACCGCCCGGATTGCCTTCATACGAATCGATTTCGCCGGCAAGCAAGGCCTTGGTCAGCAGCGCGTCGCCCTTGAGCGACACCATGGTGATCGTCACGCCGGCCTGTTTCTGGAAATCGTGCTCGGCGCCCATGTAGAGAAACCCGGCGTCGCCCTTGGGCGCCACCGTGCCGTGCTTCCAGGTCAATTCCTGGGCGAACGATGCCTGCGCGGCCAACGCAAGTGAAATCAGGCCGACTGCGAATCTGGATACGGAAGCCATGGTGTCATTTTCTTTCGTCGGTAAAGTATGGATGGATTAAAAAAGTTACGGGGGGTTAATGCGATTTTCCCGGCGCATCGATGTCGGCCAATGGCGTATTCATCGCCACATCGTTGCGCCGCTGTTTGGCGAATTCCTCGCCGGTGATGAAGTAATCGCCATCGGTTGCGCGCTTGGCCTGCTTGGCCAGCTCCTCGGGCCAGTGGCCGAGATCGTAGCCGTGCCATGGCGCCTGCGGATGCAGTTCCGGCAGGCCGATCTCTTCCCACAGCGCACGCGCGCCTTCCATGAATTCCTTCTTCGGCAAGGCCACCGGCGCATAGATGCCCTTCAGCGTGGCGTCGATCAATACCGCCGCGCTGGCGCCGTCGTCGCGCGGACCGCGCGGGCCATGGCCCGGATCCTTGTTGTCGAGCACGCGCAGATCGTATTGCGGCTGGGTGCGGTACGACATGGCCCAGAACAGGGCGTCGCTGTTGTCGGGATCGATGTCTTCGTCGATCGCGACAATCCATTTGCCCGCATAGCGGTGCAGATTGGCCGCGGAATACAATGCGCGCCAGATTTCGCTGTGCGGCGAATTGCGTTCGAACTGGATCGCGATCAACGCAATCACGCTGGTCAGCGGTTCATGCATGCAGACCCGCTTGACCTGACGGATGCCGAGTACATTTCTCAGGTGATTCGTAAACAGCGGCTCCATCGCCACCTTGCGGATCACCGACGATTCGCTCGGCGTGACCTGGCTGATGAATGAGGTCAGGATCGGTTTTTTGCGATGCGTGATCGCGGTCACAGTCATGAAGGCGTTGTATTCCTGCAGATTGACATAGCCGTGGCTTTCGCCGAACGGCGCTTCCGGCTCCAGCCATTCGGTGTCGATGAAGCCTTCGATGACGATCTCGGATTCGGCCGGCACCATCAGATCGACGGTGCGCGCCTTGACCACATTCAGCGCGGAACCGACCAGGCCGCCCGCGACCGCCATTTCATCCAGGCTTTCCGGCAGCTTGTTGACCGCGGCGTACGATACCGACGGCGGACAGCCCAGCACGATCGCGCACGGCAGCGGCACGCCCATCGCCTTGCATTTTTCCCAATGCACGTAAATGCCCGGGCGGATTTCGATCGACGGATTCATGCCGACCCGCAGCGGCCCCTTGATCTGGCCGCGGTAATTGCCGACATTCTGGATGCCGGTTTCGGGATCCCTGGTGATGTAATGGCCCGAAGTCAGGTAGGGGCCGTTGTCCCAGCCCGGCGTCGAAATCGGCACCGGCAGCGCGTCCAGCGCATTGCCCGGGAGTTTCAGCGCATCGCCTTCGATGACAACCTGCTGGCACGGCGCGTTCGCCACGACCACCGGCTCGATCGGTTTGGCGACCGCGTCCACCCAGGCCTTGCCGATCTGGTCCAGCGGACGGCCGAAGCCGATCCGGTAGATTTCCTTGGAGCCGGCCAGGCCGGCGACCAGCACCGGATGCTCATAGCGCTTGCCCTTGCTGTCGGTCGGGTTCAGGAACAGGAAGGCCTTGCGGTCTTTCTCTTCGATGCCGCCGCGGAATTGCCAGCGCACCAGCGGATGCATTTCAGTGTCTTTGTTGACGGGACGGTCGATGATCCACAAGCGGCCTTCTTCGGCCAGATGACGGACGTGATCGTGCAGATCGGGATAAGCGCGCGCGGGCTCGCCTTCGGTCTTGAAGATATCGAGCGCATCGATATCCGCCACGCTTGCTTTTTTACCTGTGGATGACATTTACTAAACCTCTCGCTTTGTTGTCGTTACTGCATTTCAGCCATTGCTTCCAGGCTGAGCGGCAACCGATTGTATGACAATACTACATGCATTATTTGTGCCAGGCTGTTGTCTCATATTTAATTGCTTTTTTTGAACGATGCTGTCCCGGCACGGGGGATTTCGACCGTTTTTGCTGATTTTTTGCTGATTTTTTTCTGACTGCCGCCGATTGCCTGCTTGCCGCATCACGCGAATGCCGCCAATCGTGCGTTGCTGCACCGTACTGCACCACGCATTGCACCAAGCTGGGCAACGCATGGTGCGTCTTGAGACCTACGCCATGCTTTTCGATTTGCGCACGCTTTCGATCAGCGAGCTGCGCATCAGGAATTGCTTGTGCTTCACCGAATCTTCGGCGGTAATCCTGAGCTCATCCAGCGCCAGCTTGCGCTTGTCCGGATCCTGCTCTTCCAGGCGTTTCTTGTTGGCGATGGTCTGCTGCTGCACGAATTCGATATTGAGCTGGCGGCGCCGGCGCTCATAGCGATCGAGCAGGGCCGCATCGGCGCCTTCGAATGCGACATCGAACAGTGTTTCGCTGAGCTCCATGGCATCGTGAATGCCGGAATTCAATCCCAGTCCGCCGATCGGATTGTTCAAGTGCGCCGAGTCGCCGGCCAGGAACACGCGGCCGCTGCGGAAAGTCGCCGCCACGCGCTGGTGCACGCGATAGACATTGCGGTGCGCGATGTCGTAGCCGCCGGGCAGCGGATGAATTTTTTGCAGGCGGCGGAACACCGCTTCGTCGCCCAGCGCTTCTTCTTCGGTCTCGTCCTCGCGCGATGGAAACACCGCACGCCAGCGCGCCTTGCCGTCTTCGCCGGAAACCTTGAACAGATTGCCCCATTCCTGCGGATCGGCGAGGTAATTGCGGAAGCAGCAATCCATCATCTTTTCGAAGTCGTCGAACACCGTGATCACGACGAATTTTTCCGGGAAGGTAATGCCTTCGAAGGGAATCTCAAGCAGCTTGCGCACGGTGCTGCGGCCGCCGTCCGAAGCGATGACGTAGTCGGCGCGGATGCGTTCTTCGCCGTCCGGGCCCTGCACGGTAACGGTCACGCCGCTATCGTCCTGGTCCAGCGCGGTCAGGCGGGTCGAAAAACGCATGGACGCGTCCGGATATTCGGCCAGCTTGTCGATGCCCATGCGCGCCAGCTTGTGCTGTTCGGTCTGCACCACGTACGGGAATTCGGTTTCGTCTTTCAGGATCTCGTGATCGAAACGCGCGATGCGCGAGCGCGACGGCTGGTCCCAGAAATCGAAGTAGCGCGCCACCAGGCCTTCGCGCGTGAAACGGTCGATCAGGCCGACCTTGGCGATCATTTCGAGCGTCGAACTATGCGTCGTTGCCGCGCGCGGGCTGGTGTCGATGCGGTCTTCCGCTTCCAGCAATGTCACTTTGAAGCCGCGCTGCGCACAGGCCAGCGCCGATACCACGCCGACCGGACCCGCGCCGACTATCACAATATGATTCTTCTGCATCAATGCGCTCCAGGGGCGAAGTCCTGCACTATCTTGCTTTGCGTCACGCGCACGCGGCGATTCGGCGCGGGCGTGTTGCGGCCCTTGCCGACAAAGCGCGGCACGCCGTCGGTGATCACGGCGGCGACGGCGACGATGTCGCCATTGCGCAATCCGTCGATCGCTTCTTTCTTGGTGCCGCCGACGCATGCGTCGAGGATGACGATGTCGGCATCCTTGCCCGCTGCCAGGAAACCGTTGTTCAGGCCGTACACGCGCGCGTTGTTGCCGGTGGCGGCCGCAATCGCGGACTCGACCGGCATATCGGTCAGGCTGGCCAGATGGGTAATGGTGTACATCATGCCGAGCGGCATGATGCCGCTGCCGGTCGGCGTATCGGTGGCGATCAGGAAGCGGTCGAACTGATCGGCGGCGCGCACCATGTCGCCCAGCAGCAGCGTGGTGCGCAGATTGCCGGCGGTGCAGACTTGCAGCGCGATCTGGCTTTCGTGCACCATGCGCGGGAAATCCTCGTCCGGCATGGCGACCGGGCCGCCGTTGACGTGGAACGATACGTGCGGCGCCATGGCGATCAAATGATCGGCCCAGATGCCGGAGGAACCCGGAATCGAGGAGCCGCCGGTATGCACCGTGGTGATCATGCCGTGCTTCTTGGCCCAGCCGATCGGCTCGACGTAATCGTAAGGCGTCTTGACCGCGCCGAAACCGGCCTTGGCCAGCCACACGCCCTTGGCCGCGATCTCTTCAAAATCCGATTCCTTCAGGCCCGGCTCGATGATGATCGAGCCCGCATGCACGCGCATGCCGCCCGGGCGGTAATCCTGGAAGCAGCGCTGCGCCGCGAGCGCCAGCGCCTTGACGCCTTCCGGATCTTTCGGGCGGCCCGGCACGTGCACTTCGGAGGCGCCGATGCCGGTGGTCACGCCGCCGTGCACATAGCTTTCCAGGAAGCCGACGGTTTTCTGGCGCGGCGTGTAATCGCCGAAAGTATTGTGGATTTGCGAATCGATGAAGCCCGGAATCGCCGTGGCGCCGTCGGCATCGATGACGACATCGCATGCTTCGACTTCGGCGCCGGATGCCGTGCCGACCGATACGATGCGGCCGTTCTCGGTCAGGATGGTGTCGCCCGCGGCGTACGGTTCGCGCCAGTCGCCGGTAACGATTTTGCCCAGATTAACGATTGCGACTTTCATGTTTATCCTTGGTTGGTGGCTAAAGTGATCAGACCAGGCCGTCGACGCCCTTCATGTCTTCGAATTTCAGGCCGCCGACGCGGGCGTTGATGCGGCCGCGGTTGGCGACGGTAAAAATCAGTGCGACTTCATCGGCCAGCGGGCCGTCCGGGATGCACAGCGTCATGGCGTCGTAGTGGGAACGCACATACAACGCATCCTTGGCCGCCAGCGGCACGTCGATCAGCGTACCGGGGGCGGCCACCTTGGTGACCGAAGGAATCCACGATTTGCCGCCGCCGATGGCAGCCCGGATCGGATCCGCGAACAGGCTCGACAACAAAGCATTGGCGTGTTCCTGCTCGCCGTCCATGCCAACTATACCGGCCTTGCCGTAGCTTTGTATTGCATAATCGCCGAAGGCTTCAACCAGGCGCTTGCCGAACATCGCGCCCAGCGCTTCGCTGGCGGCGATGCCTTCGGACAGATCGGCCTGGTAGCCGCCCAGGAACGGATTCTTCGCAATCGCGACAACGGACAGCTTGCGCAACGGGATGTCTGCCTGCTGACCGGCTTCCTCCATCTTGTGTTCGACAAAAGTAAGCCATTTGCGGATAGTCAGTTTCATAAGTGCATCCTCTAGAGTGTTGATTGATGTGCGCGCCGCGGCCAACTCGCCGACAGACGCCGCGCGCTGGTTCGAATTCGATTGAATGTGCGTTGATTATATTATTGTCATACAATATAAATCAATAAAAATTATATTGCTGTTGCAAATTAATCCGCAACCAGCCTGCTTCCCATGTCGTTCCCGTAGGTAAATCGGGGAAATGTACAATCTTTACAATGTATGATTGTCATATAATATTCGATTCTGAAAATTATTATCGTACAATTCCCGATGGGTAAAACGATAGCCTTACAATATTGCAAATAAAGGAGTTCTGTCATGCAAGGTTCCACGATCCTGTTTTCGGAAATGACGCCGGCCGCCGAATGGGAAGGCAAATTCAACAAGTGGTACGACGAGGAACACATTCCGGTGCGCATGGGCGCGGAAGGTTTTCTGAGCGGGCAGCGCTATCGCGCCGACAATGCTCCGGGCTATCTGGCCGTCTATGAAATGACCAGCCCCGAGGCGCTGAGCACGCCTGCCTATCAGAAAATCAAGCAGCAGCCGAGCGACACCACGGCCTGGATGCTGAAGAATGTGGCGGGCTTTACACGTTATACCTGCGAGGAAATAGCGTGTTTCACCAAGGACGGCAGCATGGGCGTCGATGCGCCTATCCTGTACGCGGTCTGGTTCAACGTGCCGCAGGACCGGCTGGCCGCATTCGACGAGTGGTATAACGAGGATCACGCGCCGCTGCTGATGGAATGCAAGGATTGGCAAATGGTGCGCCGCTTCAATATCATCTCCGGCGAACCCGGCCCGTTCAACCGGCTGGCGCTGCATTACCTGTCGGATATGAGCGCCATGGATTCGCCGGAACGGAAAAAAGCGCGCGAGACGCCGTGGCGTGCGAAAATCTCCAGCGAAAGCTGGTTCAGCGGCACCTATACCATTTTCCAGAGACATGGCAAGCGCCATACCAAGACCTATTAAAACCAAGCCTTAGTTGATTAGGATAAGAGAGTGGACCTTACAATCACCCCGAGAACGGTACAACTCGAAACCGTCAAGAAACTGCGCGAAGCCATTATCAGCGGGCATTTCAAGGCCGGCGCCAGGCTGGTTGAAACCGATCTGTGCAAGCAGCTCGGCGTCAGCCGCACTTCGGTGCGGGAAGCCATCCGGGTGCTTTCGAGCGAAAAACTGCTGATCCTGGTGCCGAACAAAGGCCCGTCGGTGGCCGACATTTCGGCCGAAGAAGCGGCACAGATCTATCACGTGCGCAAGATGCTGGAAGGCGAGGCGGCGGCGCTGGCGGCCAAGAACGGCGCACGCGACAATATCGCCGAGATGAAGCGCGCGCTGGAAAGTTTCGAGCAGGCGGTCGAGGACGACGACGCCGCGGCCAGAATCAGCGCCACCTCCGAATTCTATGAAGCCATCATCCGCCGCAGCGGCAACCAGGTGATCGGCGATCTGATCCATGGCCTGCTGGCGCGGGTCAATCTGCTGCGGGCGCGCACGATGTCGATTCCGGGGCGCGCGCAGCACAGCGCCAGCGAATTGCGCAAGATTTACGAAGCGATCGCGGCGCACGATGCGCGCGGCGCGCGCGCAGCGGCGGTGGAACACGTCGCCGCCGCATACAAGGAAGTCAAGGACAACCTCGAATTGCCGCATTGACGGCGCCGTGTTAAGTTGCTGCAACCCGAATGCAGGAGAACGTATGCGGCGTCCCTTTGAAGCAATCGTGCTGGCCTTCCCTCTTGCCGCGGCCTTCGCGCCGGCGGTGTTCCTGCCCCGCGCCGCCATGGCGCAGGAAAGCATCGATATCGGTTTCAGCAGCCCGCTGACCGGCCCGCAGGCCCTGGCCGGCAAGGATAATCAGGCCGGCGCCAATATGGCCATCGCGGAATTGAACGGCAAGAAACTGACCATCGGCGGCAAGCCGGCCGTCTTCCGGCTGCTGCCGGAAGACGATCAGGCCAATCCGAAAATCGGCGTCGCCATGGCCGCCAGGCTGATCGACGCCAAGGTCAAGGCCATTGTCGGCCCCTACAATTCGGATGTCGCCATCGCCGCCTCGCGCATGATCAACGACGCCGGCATCGTCATGATCACCGTCGGCTCCAACCCCCGCATTACGCAGCAAGGCTTCCGGTCCATTTTCCGGGCCGGCCCCAACGACAACCAGCTCGGCGGCGAGATGGCGATTTACGCCGCGAATCAATTGAATCTTAAAAAGGTGCTGGTCATCGAAGACGGCACCGCCTACGGCAAAGGCATCGCCGACGCCTTCGTGGCTGCGGCCAGGGCGGGCAAGATCGAAATCGCCGGCCGCAAGTCCAGCGCCGAAAAGCCGGATGCATTCGATGCCATCCTGGCGTCGATCAAGGGCAAGCAGGTTGACGGCATCTTCTATGGCGGCTACTACGCACAGGCTGCCGCGCTGAAGACGGCAATGAAAAAAATGGCGATCGATGCCGCGCTCATGGGCGGCGACGCCATCTGCAATACCGAAGCCGGCAAGCTGGCCGGCGCCGCGATCAACGACAAGGTCTATTGCGTGCAGGGCGGCGCCCGTCTCGGCGCGCGTGCCGTGGAACGGACTTTCCTGACCGGCTACCGCCAGCTTTACGGCAAATCGCCTTCGAGTTTCGGCGCGAATTTCTACGACGGCGTCAAGATGATCGGCGCGGCAATGCAAAAAGCCGATTCCGCCGATCCGGCCAGATTCGCGCCGGTGCTGGCTTCCATGCGGTACGCCGGCGTGGTCGGCGATTACGAATTCGACGCCGCCCACGATCTGAAAAATTCGCCCGTCACGATTTATCAATTCAAGAATGGCGAACCAATTGCCGTGCCGGCAAACTAGAATGCATTATGAAATGCGTTCCAATTATTCCCTGCATTGGATGACAGTTGTTTTCATCAGCAACAGACCTATAAAAGTTTAAGAATATTCCCCGCCAAATTTGAGAGCGTTCAACCGCTCGCGCCTCCCGTTCCAATGCTATCTTTCGCAAGCTAAATTTTTTGGCTCGGACGATATAGGTATTATGAAAATGGCATTTGGCAAGAATCGTCTGGCGATGCGTATTGCGATGCGCCTGACGATGCGTTTCAAATTCATATGGATTTTTCTGGCGATGCTGTTGACGGCTGCCCCCGGCTGGGCCATCAACGTCGTCATTGCGGGCGGGTCGACCAACAGCGCCAGTCCCACGCTGGTAAGCCCCGGAGACAGCATCTACATTACCGGCAGTTGCAAACAGGAGAGCTGGCACGAGACCAGGAGATGGGCCAGATACATCATTTACAGCGGCTCCAGTTTCAAGGTATTAAGTGGAAGCAGCATCACCTCATGGCTCGACAATTCCTCCCAGAACATCGTGGTCGGCACGACGCCGCTCACCGACGGCACGGACTTCAGAGTAGGGCTCCAATGCACGGACCATGTCGACAAGAAATTCCTCGCGGCGGTTTTTTTTCGCGTCGCCCCCCCAAGCCCGCCGATGGTGACCGCGGACACTTCCAACGCCCGCTTTGCGAAAGACGATATCCTGATCAAAGTGCATGCCGCCGGCACCGGCGACGGCGTCAAGGAAGTATTTATTCAATGGCCCGGCGCTCCCGGTGACACGGAGCGAATGACCCATGTTTCCGGCGATCTGTATCAGTACACGATCCCCGCCGGCAGCCTGCCCGAAGGCGCGGTCGATGTGCAGGTATGGGCCAACAGCGAGCACGGCGCCAACAAGGGATGGGAAAGCATACGCGGTTTCACCGTCGACAAAACCGCGCCGTCGATACAATGGGACAGCGCCAATGCCGCGTATGCCAAGGACGAAATAACCATTAATGCGGACGTCGTCGATGGCGCTTCCGGCGTCAAGGACGTGTGGATCAAGTGGACCGGGGAAGGCAGCACGAATATACAAATGACAAAGGGACGCGGGAACCGGTACGCCTATACGATCCCGTCCTTGCCGGAGGGCGCGAAAGACGTCGAAATACGGGCCACCGATAATGCCGGCAACAGCACCGGCTGGATCGGCAAGGGCAGGTTCACTGTCGACAAAAGCGCTCCTTCCGTCACATGGGACCAAACCAACGCCGTCTATACGAACGGCGGCATTACGATCAATGCATACGTCCACGACGCCATTTCCGGCGTGCAGGACGTATGGATCACCTGGACCGGCGAGACCGGCAAAAACATCAAAATGGACAGGCGCGGCGGGAATCGCTATTCCCATGTGATTCCCGCCTTGCCGGATGGCGTCAAGCAGGTGCAGATCTGGGCGGCCGACAGAGCCGGCAATGGCACCGGCTGGGTCGGCAAAGGCAGTTTCATCGTGGACAGCACCGCGCCGGCGATCGATTGGCTGACGCCGCTGGACCAGGCCATGTTCTCGGGCGACAGCATTCGCATTGCCGGTAATCTCACCGAGGAAAACCCTGATTACGTCACGATCGGATGGCAGTCCGAGGACGAAACGGCATGGCATAGCCATATCGAAAAGATCGGCGCGGGCGGCAACAGCTTCGAATACGATCTGCCCGGCTTGAAGCGGAGCGTCAATTACCGGTTGCGCGTGCAGGCGACCGACAAGGCCGGCAATGTCTCCGATGCGGCGCCGGTCAGAACCGTCATCGGACAACTTCCGGCGAACGTCCTTTTCGAGAATTCCGCATTCCTCATCGTCGATCATTCACTGGCCGACAAGGACGATTCCGGCGGCTTCAGCCGCGGCGACGATCTGATCTACGCCGTGGAACTGCAGACCGGAAAAATCGCTGCCCAAGGGCTTTCGCTGCGTTACGCCCTGCCGGCCGGACTGTCCATGAGACCCGATACCACGCCGGATACGCGGCCCTACTTCGCGCCCGCAAGCGCAATTTCCGACGGCACGCTGCTCAATGCGCACTGGAACGGCGCCGGCGATGCGCAACTGCTGGCGGACGGCGTCGATCTGGCGGCCAACAGCAAGCTGGTGATACACATTCCGGTGGCGATCGCCGGCCGAACCATCGCCTCACCCGTCGCCTCGCCCATCGTCAGCACCGTCCTGGCCGGCGCCGGCAATGCCAAGGATGATTTACAGTTGGAACATCAACTGGCGTTGCAAGAAAAATTCCCGGCCGATCGTGCCCTGGACCTCGAATTCACTTCCTTGCAGCCGGACTGGAAATATCGGCAGGGCAGCGCATTCAATTATCGTATCGCGCTGCGGGTGCGGGCATGGGATTTATCCAACGTCGCGTTGCGCTATGCATTGCCGCCGGGCCTGGAGAAAAATGGCGAAGCGCGCCTTGAAGGCGACGGCGCCGCCGCGGTGAAATTGAATCCCGCCTGGGGGAATAACGGCGAGGGACTGCTGCTGTCATCGTTGCCCGGGGTCATGCTGACTGCCCGGCATTCACTCAGCGTGGTCATTCCGGTAAAAGTCGCGGCCAAGGCCGTGCCGGGAAGCACCGTGCAAAGCGAGATCGAAGCCGACGCAAGCAACCTGAGCGGCCCGGCGACGGCCAGGCACCACATTGTTCTGGACAGCACAACGGGTCCCGAAGAACAGCTGATGCTGAAAAAGACCGTCGACAATCAAACCGCCCTGCCCGGCCAGACCCTGCGCTACACCATCACCTATGCCAATGTCGGCATCGACGATTTGCATGATCTGGTGATCAGGGACACGTTTCAGAGCGAGTATCTGACATTGGGCCACGCGCAATGCGGCCCTGTCGCGCCGCGCACTTTGCGTTGCGGCCTGGTTGCCGGATCGGCGCCGGGCGTATTGGAATGGCATCTCGACGGCACGCTGGAAGCCGGCGATTTCGGCAGCGTCAGCTACGGCGTGGTGGTGAATGAACGTTAGAGGCTGTTGTGAAATGCGGCGAGGCTGGGTGTTGTGCGAAGTGAGGTAAAGGAGGAGACGGCCGAAGGCCGGCGGGGGACACGAACGCAGTACAACGCCCAGCCTCGCCGCATTTCGCAACAGCTTCCAAGAAGATTTTAGAAGACAGGTAAATCAGCCGCGCTCCAGTTGAAATTGCGCCAGCAGTAGATATTCCTGTTCCAGCTTGCGCGGTATCGCCATGAAAATCGGCCGCAGCCGCGCATACACGGCGGCGTTTTCAGCGATCGGGACGTGGCGATGCGTGGCGCCGACCATGCTCCCCACCGCATCCAGCGAAGCGATCAATTTCAATGCGTGCAAACCCAGCACCGCCGCGCCGAGACAGGAAGATTCGACACATTCCGGCACCACGACTTCGCGCTCGAAGATATCGGCCATGATCTGCCGCCATAGCGCCGAATGCGCGAAACCGCCGGTGGCGACGATGTGCTCTGCAGGGCCCGTCACCGCTTCCACCGCCGGCAGAATACTGAGCAGATTGAAGATCACGCCCTCCAGCACGGCGCGGACCATGTGCGCCTTGCCGTGATGCAGCGCCAGGCCGAAGAACGAGCCGCGCAAGTCCGCGTTCCACAGCGGTGCGCGTTCGCCGGCCAGATAGGGATGAAACAGCAGCCCTTCCGCGCCGGCCGGCACCCGGGACGCCAGCTCGGTCAGCGCATCGTAGGGATCGATGCCGATCTCGCGCGCGATTTCGGCTTCCGCGCCCGCCAATTCGTCGCGCACCCATTGCAGCACATTGCCGCCGTTGTTGACCGGACCGCCGACCACCCAGTGATCTTCATCCAGCGCATAACAGAACGTGCGGCCCGACACGTCGGTATAAGGCCGCTCGACCATGGCGCGCATCGCGCCCGAGGTGCCGATCGTCACCGCGACCTGGCCGCGATGGATCGCATTGACGCCGAGATTGGACAGCACGCCGTCGTTGGCGCCGATCACGAACGGCGTATCGACGCTCAGCCCCAGCGGCCGCGCCAGCGCCGGCGGCAAGCCGCGCAGGCAATACGTGGTGGGCACCGGCGCCGACAAGTGCGCCGCCGTCACGCCCGCCAATTTCAATGCTTCGGCATCCCATTCCATCGAACGCAGATTGAACATGCCGGTCGCCGAGGCAATCGAATGATCGACCAGCCAGCGGCCGAACAGCCTGAAAAAAACATATTCCTTGATGCCCGCGAAGCGCGCGGCGCGCGCGAACAGATCCGCATGATCATGGCGCAGCCACATCAGCTTGCACAGCGGCGACATGGGATGCAGCGGCGTACCGGTGCGGCGGTAGATGGCGTGTCCGTCGAAGTCCTGGCGCAGCCGTTTGGCCCAGCCGGCGGCGCGGTTGTCGGCCCAGGTAATGCTGTTGGTCAGCAGTTCATTGCGCGCATCCAGCGCAATGACGCTGTGCATCGCGGCGCTGAACGACACCAGCGCGATCTCGTCCGGGGACGCCGCCGCGGCGCGCACGGCCACGCCGATGGTCTCCAGCACGGCATCGACTATTTGCAAGGGCGCCTGTTCGGCCATCCCGGGAAGCGTGGCGATCAGCGGATAGCCGACCGCATGCCGCGCCACGATTTCGCCAGTCAATGTAAAAACCACCGCCTTGGTGCTGGTGGTGCCGATATCGACGCCGATCATGTATTTTGTCATGGCGAGCTCCTATACAAATATCCCGAGCACCATGATGATGGCGATGGCCGTGACCGAAATGATCGTCTCCATCGCGCTCCAGGTCTTGAAGGTCTGGCCGATGCTCATGTTGAAATATTCCTTGACCATCCAGAAGCCGGCGTCATTGACATGGGAGAAGACCAGCGAACCGGCGCCGGTGGCCAATACCAGCAGCTCGCGGCTGACGCCGGGCGTCATGGCCGCCAGCGGCGCGACAATGCCGGCGCCGGTGATGGTGGCCACGGTGGCCGAGCCGGTCGCCACGCGGATCAGGCCGGCCACCAGCCAGGCCAGCAGCAAGGGGCTGATCCTTGCCTGCACCGCGAGCATCCCGATGGCGTTGCCGACGCCGCTGTTGACCAGCATCTGCTTGAAGCCGCCGCCGGCGCCGATGATCAGCACGATCGCCGCGGTCGGCGCCAGGCTTTGATCGAGCAATTTCAACAACTGCTCCCTGCTGAAGCCGCGCGCCAGGCCGAAGGTATGCAAGGCCAGCAGCAAAGCCGCCAGCAATGCGGCAATCGGATTGCCGAGGAAATCGATCAGGTGGCGCAGCGCGGCGTCCTCGGGCAGCAGGATGTCGCCCAAGGTGCGCAGCAGCATCAGCAGCACCGGCAGCAACACCGTGATCAGCGTGACGCCGAAACCGGGACGGTTGCCGCCGGACGGCGTTGGTGGCAAGGGCGGCGCCAGCTGCGACAGCAGCGCATCGGACGGCGCCGGCGCGACATGCCTGGCCACGAACGAGCCGAACAGCGGACCCGCGATGATCATGCAGGGCAAACCCACGATCAGGCCGAAGAAGATGGTCTTGCCGATGTCGGCGCCGAATGCCTCGATCGCCAGCATCGGTCCGGGATGCGGCGGCACCAGGCCATGCATCACCGACAGGCTGGCCAGCATCGGCATGCCGATCTTGAACAGCGGCATGCCGCTGCGCCGGGCGACGATGAACACCAGCGGAATCAGCAGTACGAAGCCGATTTCGAAAAACAGCGGGATGCCCACCAGGAACGCCGCCAGCGTCATCGCCCAATGCACGCGCGATTTGCCGAAGGCGCGGATCAGGGTCTGCGCGATGCAATCGGCGCCGCCCGATTCGGCCATCAGGCGCCCCAGCATCGTTCCCAACCCGAGCACGATGCCGACGAAGCCCATGACGCCGCCGAAGCCGTCCTGGAACGACTGCACGATGCCCGGCAACGGCATGCCGGCCAGCAGCCCGAGCAAGCCTGACGCCACGATCAGTGCGATGAAAGGGTGAAGGCGCAGCCGGGTGATCATCAGGATCAGCGCCGCGATGGCGATGAAGGCATCGAACAACAGGACGGCGCCGGCGCTCAGGCCGCTTGGGCCGATTAGTGACATCTCTCTTCTCCTTTTGCGTTGATGGAGAGATAGTGCCTCTAAGGGCCATGCCGGTTCCAAATTAACCGCGCTTCCCCCGCATATCAACTAGGAAAGCGAAATGCCGGCGTTCAGCCAAGGCCTATCAGCGAGGGCGCAGCAGTTTCGTATTATTCAATGCAGAGGCCGCGCCTTGACGTTTTGCCGCCACTCCATCAGCGTCTTCAGCACCAGCGTCACCAGCGCCATGCAGGCCAGCAATGCCGCCGCGGTGAATGCGGCGGCGGTCTTGTAATCGTTGTTCAACTGCTCCACCAGCAGCGGCAGCGTCAGCGTCTGGTTCATGATGGTGCCGGACACCACCGCCACCGCGCCGAATTCGCCGACCGCGCGCGCATTGGTAATGACCGATCCATATAGCAGCGCCCATTTGATGTTCGGCAGCGATACCCGCAAGAAAATCTGCAGGCCGGACGCCCCCAGCGACAGCGCCGCGATTTCCTCTTCGCTGCCCTGGGCCTGCATCAGCGGGATCAGGATCCGCGCCACATAGGGCGAGGTCACGAATACCGTCACCATGACGATGCCGGGCCAGGCGAACACCACCTGGATATCGTGGGCCGACAGCCAGCGCCCGAACAGGCCTTCCGAGCCGTACACCACCAGATAGCAGAAACCCGCCACCACCGGCGACATCGCATACGGAATATCGACCAGCGTCATCAGCAGCCGGCGTCCGGTGAAATCGTAGCGCGTGACGCACCAGGCCAGCAGTATCCCGAACACCAGATTGATCGGCACCGTCAGCACGGTGGCCAGCAGCGTCAGCCAGATCGCGCTGAGCATGTAGTCCTGCTGCAGGTTCTGCGCCAGCATCCGCCAGCCTTCGCTGAAGGCCTTGGTGAAGATCAGCGCCAGCGGCGCGACCAGGAATATCAACGTTGCCGCCACGCCGAGCGCGATCAGCAGCCATTGCTGCCATTCAACCGGCCGTTTTTGGATTTTTGCCATGTTTAATGGGCCCTAAGACCTTAGAAAGCGGGTTTGCAATACCTGCAGCAGGAACAGCAAGGCCAGCGAAGCGGCCAGCACCACGGAAGCAATCGCCGCGGCCGCCGGATAATTGAATTCCTGCATGCGCACGAAGATCATCAACGACGTGATTTCGGTTTCGAACGGGATATTGCCGGCGATCATGATGACGGCGCCGAATTCGCCCAGGCTGCGGATGAACGCCTGCGAGGCGCCGGTAATCAGCGCCGGCGCCAGCGTGGGCAGCACCACGCGCCAGAAAATCTGCCATTTGTGCGCGCCCAGCATCAGCGCGGCTTCCTCGAGCTCGCTTTCCAGGTCTTCCAGCACCGGCTGCACCGGCCGCACGATGAACGGCAGGCTGGTAAACATCATCGCCAGCACCATGCCGGGAAACGCGTACGAAATCTTGATGCCCAGCGGCGTAAACCACTGGCCCAGCCAGCCGGTCGGGATGAACAGGGCCGACAGGGTAATCCCGGCGACGGCGGTCGGCAGCGCGAACGGCAGGTCGACCAGCGCATCGATCACGCGGCGGCCGGGGAAATCGTAGCGCGAGATGATCCACGCCAGCAGAAAGCCGATGAAGGTGACGGCAACAGTCGAATAGAACGCGGCGAGCAAGGTGACCTTGTAGCTCTGCACCACGCGCGCGTCGCTGATCGCGAACCAGTATTGCGACCAGGTCATGCCGCTGACGTACAACAGCAGCCCGGACAACGGCAGCAGCGTCACCAGGCTGATGAACAGGACCGACAGGCCGAAACTGGCGCCGAAGCCCGGCAGCACGGGGGTGCGGCGGAAGAAGGATGGAATCAAAGTGGCAGTCATTGAAATAAGAAAGGCAGGCGATCAAAAAAATCGCCCGCCGATTGGCCGATTGGCCGATTGTAACTGAGCCGGCGCCGCGGCCGCCTGCTATTTACGCGTTGAAAGCAGCTGGTCGAGCACGCCGCCGGAAGCGAAATGGGTCTGTTCGATCTTGTCCCAGGGACCCAGCACCTTGGTCGGATCGATCAGGCGCACTTTGGGATAGCGGTCCGCCACCACCTTGGCGACGTCGGGATGGTTCACGCGGAAATAATAAGTTGTCAGCAGCAACTGGATTTCGCGCGAGTATTCATAGTTCAGATAAGCCGTGGCCACTTTGCGTGTGCCTTTTTCGTCGACCACCTTGTCGACCACCGCGACCGGGAACTCGGCCAGCACCGACACCGGCGGCACCACGACTTCGAAACCGCCCGATTTGAATTCGTCGCCCTTGGCGATGCCCAGCACCTCCGATTCGAACGACAGCAGCACGTCGCCTTGGCCGTTTTGCGCGAACGCCACCGTGGCGCCGCGGCCGCCGGTCGCGAAATTGACGACGTTATGCAGGAACTTGCCGACAAATTGCTTCGATTGCGCGTCGTCGCCCTTGAACTTCTCGTTTGCGTACAGCCAGGCGCCGAGGTAGGAATAGCGCGCATTGCCGGATGTCTTCGGATTCGGGAACACCAGCTTCACATCGTCGCGCACCAGGTCGTCCCAGCCCTTGATGTTCTTCGGATTGCCCTTGCGCACCAGGAAGGCGATGGTGCTGTAATACGGCGAGGCATTGTTCGGAAATGCTTTCTGCCAGTCGGTGCGCAGGATGCCGCGCTGCGCCAATACATTGATATCGGTGGCCTGGTTGAAGGTCACCGTATCGACTTTCTTGCCCTGGATGATGTCCTGCGCCTGGCGCGAAGTGCCGGCGAAGGATTGATCGATCTTCAGATCCTGTCCGGTCTGGGCTTTCCAGTAAGCAATGAATTTTGGATTGATGGCGGCAAATACCTCGCGCGCGACGTCGTAGGATGCATTCAACAGGGGTTTTTCCTGCGCCTGGGCCTGGCCTGCGGCTGCTGAGAGAAGGACAGTCAAAGCGGCCGTTGACACCAATGCGAACGCACGGGCCGAGAAAGATTTCCTGAGCATGTTTACCCCTTGAGATTTTGAACTGACGCAAAATGTAACAAACATTAATCATCGCGCAAACGACAGTTTCGAGGTTTGCTTATACGTTTTTCAAATATAAGCCCCTTTAGTAACGCATGTTTATCGACTCATGCCGCGATCTTGTCCTTGTGCAAACCGCTTTCATACAGCGCGGCAATCATGTCCGACTGCGTCAGCATGCCGACCAGCCGGCGCTCTTCGTCGATCACCGGCAGCTGATGCAGGCCGGCGTCGGCCATCAGCGGCACCAGCTCCACCACCGGGCGATCGGCCGCGGCCACCTTGACCTCCGTGCTCATGATCTGGCCGACAACTTCCGGCTTTTCCGAATGCACGCGCCGGCTGCGGCGGATGAATGCGGCCAGCTTGCTGCCGATGTGCATATGATGATCGAGATCGGCGTGCATCAGGAAATCCGTCTTGGTGACGATGCCGATGACGCGGCGGGCGCGGTCGATCACCGGCAAGGCGGTCAGGCGGTGTTCGCGCATCAGCGCCCAGGCTTCATCCAGCCCGGTGCCGAAATTCGCGCTGACCACGTCGCGCGACATGATGCTGCCGCAGGTCACCGAACCGAAACGGCGCTGATAGCCCAGCATTTCGGTCTGGGTCAGAATGGTTTGCAGATCTTCGCGGCTGATGTCGAGCACCTGGTTGTAGCTCTTGAGTACGGCGTCCAGATCGTCGGCGCTGAATCCGAGCCGCGAGGTCGGTATGGCATCGAGGGTTTCATGCCGGTTGCTGCGTTCCGGCTGCACGCTGTGCGGATAGCGGCGGCCGGTGGCGTTGTTGTAGAACAGCGCGGCGGCCAGCAGCAGGAAGGAATTGACCGCCACCGGCATCAGGACGAAGTGATAGCCCATGGCATGGATGGCAGGGCCGCCCAGCACCGCCGTCAACGCCACCGCGCCGCTGGGCGGATGCAGGCAGCGCAGCAGGAACATGCCGCCGATGGCCAGCGCGCCGGCGACGGCCGCGGCCAATAAGGTATCGCCGATCAGCAGGCCGCAGGTCACGCCGATCAGCGCGGCGCACAGATTGCCGCCGATGATCGACCACGGCTGCGCCAGCGGACTGGCCGGCACCGCGAACAGCAGCACGGCGGAAGCGCCCATCGGCGCGATCAGGAAAGCCGCGCCCAGCGTATTGCCCAGCGTCAGGCGGGTCAGCAAGCCGGCCAGCAACAGGCCGAACAATGCGCCGGCGCAACTGCGCATGCGCTCAAATCGATCGACCGTTCCGCGCGGCGGCACGAATCCCTGCAGCCAATTGATGATTTCTTCTCGCATGCGTCCCTCCGGAAAACCGCGAGAATACAGGACTATCGGCCGTTTTGCGTTGACCCCGATCAGCTATTTCCCCAGCCGCCGCGCTGCCGCATTGCAACATTGAAGCGGCGATCGCATTGCGCCCTCAACTTGCGTATTGGGCTTGCGCATTGAACTTGCGCATTGAACTTGTCCTACCCCGCGAAATCGAAAAATGGCCGCTGACCGCCCGCTTTCTTCAGTTCATGGAACCCGGCCGCCACGATGGCGTCATCCTTTCAGGCCGCATCGCGTTATACGGCTATTCATCCGAAAATACAGACCAGGCCTGCATGTCTTCGCAACTCGCCGATCAGTCCCTCGCCGCCGCGCCGGCAGCGCCGCCCCCGCATCCGCTCACGGAATGGCTGCTGGCGGCGAAGCCATGGCTGATCGGCGCCGGCCTGCTGCTGATCGGCGCGATGGTGTTCGATGCGCTGCACCATGTGCTGCGCGACGTGCATTACAAGGATATCTTGCACACCATCCGCCACCTGCCGAAGCCGAGCCTGGCGATGGCGCTGCTGTGCACCGGGCTCAGCTATCTGGCGCTGACCGGCTATGACGCGTCGAGCCTGCGCTATGTCGGCGCCAAGGTGAAGGGCTCCACCGTCGCGATGACCTCCTTCATCGCCTATGCGCTCGGCAACACCATCGGCCTCGGCGTTCTGACCGGCGGCACGGTGCGCATGCGTTTGTTTACGGCAGCCGGCGTCGACGCCGGCAAAGTGGCGCAGGCGATTGCCTTCAACGCCGGCGCCTTCGGGCTCGGCATGACCGCCTTCGGCGCGGCCGGCCTGTTATGGGGCGCGGCCGATGTCGCCGGCATGCTGCACATCCATCCCTTGCTGCTGCGGATATTGTCCGGCGCCACACTGCTCGGCATCGCCGGCCTGGTCATCCTGTGCATGCGCCGCCGCAGCGTGCTGCTGTTGGGACGCTGGACGCTGCAACTGCCGGACGGCTGGCTGGCGATCCGGCAGTTGCTGATTTCCGCGGCCGATCTTGGCGCCGCCGCCGCCGCGCTATGGTTCCTGCTGCCGAGCAACGGCGTGCCGCTGCCGACTTTCGCCGCGTTCTATGCGCTGGCCATGGCATTGGGCGTGATCAGCCATGTGCCGGGCGGACTCGGCGTATTCGAAGCGGTGATCATGGTGGCCTGGGGGCCGCATGCGCCGGCCGGCGAAATCGCCGGCGCGCTGGTGATGTACCGCGTCATTTATTTCCTGCTGCCGCTGCTGATCGCCGCCATACTTTTGGCGGCACTCGAAATACGCTCCAGCGCATTGGCAACCCTTGCGCCGATCTCGCGCGCGGCGGTGCGGCTGTCGCCGGGCATCATGACCGCGCTGGTGCTGGTGGCCGGCATCATGCTGCTGGTGTCCGGCGTCACGCCGGCGACCCATTCGGCCGAACGCTTGCTGCGCACCACGGTGCCGCTGTTCGCCGTTGAAATGTCGCATCTGATCGGCAGCGTGGCCGGCCTGGCCATGCTGTTCGTAGCGCGCGGCCTGCTGCACAAACTGGACGCCGCCTGGTGGGCCGCGCTGGTGCTGACCGTGCTCGCCGCGCTGCTGGCGCTGCCGAAGGGCATCGCCGTATCCGAATTGATGGTGCTGAGCCTGCTGACGCTGCTGCTGCTGAGTTCGCGCAAGCAGTTCAACCGCCGTTCCTCGCTGTTCTCGCAGACCTTCGAAGCCGGCTGGCTGCTGGCGGTGGCCAGCGTGATCGCCGGCTGCGCCGGGATTCTGTTCTTTGTTTACCAGGACGTGAAGTACGCCGACCTGATGTGGTGGCAGTTCGCCTTCGACGACTATGCGCCGCGCGCGATGCGCACCTTGCTGGTGGTCGCCATCCTCGGCCTGGCCGTGGGTTTGCGGCAATTGCTCCGCAAGCCGGACATCAAGGCCGTCAAGCCGACGGCGCAGGAAATGGCGCGCGCGCAGCAAGTGGTGCAGGCGCAGCCGGCGGCCGAGGCCTGCCTGGCGCTGATGGGCGACAAAAGCCTGCTGTTTTCGGCATCCGGCAAATCCTTCATCATGTACGCCAAGCACGGCCGTTCCTGGATCGCGCTTTCCGATCCGGTCGGCGCGCAGCAGGAATGGCCGGAACTGATCTGGCGCTTCATCGAGACGGCCGACGCGCACGGCGGCCGGGCGGCGTTCTATAAAGTGCGGCCGCAAACCCTGCCGCTGTATCTGGATGCCGGCCTGCGCGCCTACAAGCTCGGCGAGGAAGCCTACGTCAATCTGCACGACTTCAGCCTGCAGGGCCCGCGCCGCGCCAACCTGCGGCACGGCGTCAAGCGCGGCGAACGCGAGGGCCTGGCGTTCGACGTGATCCCGCCGCCGCGCATCCCGGAGATTCTGGCGGAAATACGCGCCATTTCGGACGCCTGGCTGCAATCGCAAAACACGCGCGAGAAAAGCTTCTCTATGGGTGCGTTCAAGGAACCGTATGTATTGCAGCAATCGATCGCGGTGGTCCGCAAGGATGACCGCATCGTCGCCTTCGCCACGCTGATGGCGCCGCAGGTGCTGCGCATCGAAGCCGCGATCGACCTGATGCGGCAACAGCGCGATGCGCCGCCCGGCACCATGGATTTCCTGTTCGCCAACATGATGCTGTACTGCCAGGCGCAGGGTTATCAGCGCTTCGGCCTCGGCATGGCGCCGATGTCCGGCATGGAACAGCATCAGCTGGCCTCGCGCTGGCACCGATTCGGGCGCATGATGTTCCAGCACGGCGAACGGTTCTATAACTTCCGCGGCCTGCGCAGCTTCAAGGACAAATTCGATCCCGAATGGGAAGCGCGCTACATGATCGCGGAAGGCGGCCTGGCGCCGGTATTTACATTTTCAGACATAGCCGCGCTCATCAATGGCGGACTCAAAGGGGCGATCAGTAAATGACACAAGCAATAGCGATGGGGATGCCGACAAGCCGAATCAAGTACCTGTTATCGGGCCTCGTATTGGGCCCGGTATTGAGTCTGCTGATGAGCGCGGGCGCGGCCTTCGCGCAAGACGGGCCGCCGGCCCATGCCGCGATGCATCCGGAAACGCGCGCCAACGCACGCGCCGATACCCGCGCGGATATTATTTCGCACGGCAAATTCCAGAACATCAGGGTGTACAGGCCGCAGGGCGAGGTCGAAGGCGTGGTGCTGTTGCTGTCCGGCGAAAACGGCTGGGACAAGCGCGCCGCGCAGATGGCGCGGGCGCTGACTGGGCAAGGCGCCATGGTGGCCGGCATCAACACGCGTCAATTGATGGCGAAGCTTGACGCCGATGCCGGCAGTTGCGTGTTTCCCGACGGCGATCTGGAAAATCTCAGCCGCTTCGTGCAGGCTTATGAAAAACTGCCCGGCTATACGCCGCCGGTGCTGGCCGGCGAAGGCGCCGGCGCGGCGCTCGCCTACACCGTGGTGGCCGGCACCACCGCCGATATCTTTGCCGGCCTGCTGACCTTCGATTTCTGCCCCGAACTGGCCTTGCGCAAACCGCTGTGCAAAGGCGCCGGCGCCAATTTCAGGCCGCGCGCCACAAACACCGGCATCGATCTGCTGCCGGCCAAAAAGCTGCGCCTGCCGTGGATCGCGCTGCAGCACCGCACCGACAGCGAACTGCCCGGCGCCGATGTCGAATTTCCGTCCTGCCATACACGGGTGGCGCAAGCCTTCGTCTCCGGCGTGCCGGGTTCGCAATTGCAGCTGCTGCCCCAGGCTTCGGAAAATCCACTGGCCGGACGCGGCGTCTTTCCGCAATGGCAGGCCGCCTACCAGCGCCTGAACCTGCGCCGCGCGCCGGCAGCAGCGCCGGTGCCGGCGGCGGTGCACGATCTGCCGATCGTGGAGCTGCCGGCCACCGGCCGCAACGCCGGCGTCGGCGATCAGACCATGGCCGTATTCCTCAGCGGCGACGGCGGCTGGGCCGGCATCGACCGCGAGATCGCCGATACCCTGGCCAAGAACGGCGTACCGGTGATCGGCCTGGATTCCCTGCGTTATTTCTGGGATGCGCGCACGCCGGCGTCGGCCGCCGCCGACATCGCGCGCCTGATGCGCTTTTACATGGCGCAATGGCATAAATCGAAGGTGCTGCTGATCGGCTATTCGCAAGGCGCGGACGTGCTGCCCTTCATTGTCAATCGGTTACCGGCCGAGGCGCGCGGGCAGATCGAACTGACCGCCATGCTGGCGCTGGGCCAGAAGGCCGACTTTCAATTCCGTCTCAGCAACTGGATCAAGAACAGCAACGACGGCCTGCCGATCCAGCCGGAAGTCGATCGGCTGATCGCGGGGAAATTCCTGTGCGTCTACGGCTCTGAAGAAAAGGATTCGGGCTGCCCGGCCGCCGACGTGCGCGGCATCAAGGCGGTCAAGCTGAACGGCGGACATCATTTCGATGGCGACAACGCCGGGCTGGCCAGGCGGATTCTCAGCGCGGCGCGTTAAGCCAAGAGGCCATTGCAAAATTGGCAAGGCGGGTGTTGTGCGAAGTGAGGTAAAGGAGGAGACGGCCGCAGGCCGGCGGGGGACACGAACGCAGTACAATGCCCGCCTTGCCAATTTTGCAATGGCCTCTTGGCTTAACGCGCCGATCAATCCGGCGTGCTCTCCCAGGCTTGCATCCATGCCGTCGCGCCTTGCGCCGGCAGCGGCCGCGAGAGGTAATATCCCTGCGCCACGTCGCATCCGAGCGTCGCCAGGCGCTGCATGGTGGCCTCGTCTTCGATCCCCTCGGCCGTCACTTTCAATCCTACCGTATGCGCCAGCGCGATGATGGCGCTGACGATGGCCCGCGCGTCTTCGCTTTGCGCCATTTCGGCAACGAAGGAACGGTCGATCTTCAAGCTGTCGACCGGCAGCTTCTGCAAATAGGCCAGCGACGAATAGCCGGTGCCGAAATCGTCGATCGATACCGTCACGCCGTATTCGTGCAGGCGCGTCAGCACATCCAGCGAGCGCGCCGGATCGGCCATGATCGAACTCTCCGTCAGTTCCAATTCAAGATAGAACGCCGGCAGCTCATGGCGCTCCAGTATTTCCTGCACGCGCTCGACCATGCTGGCGTCGAGCAGGTTGCGCATTGAAATATTGACGGCGATGGTGATGTAGTTACCCTGGTCGTGCCACCGCTTGCACTGCGCCACCGCGGTTTCCACCACCCAGATCGTCAGCGCGTGAATCAGATCGCTGATTTCGACAATCGGCACGAAATCGAGCGGATACAGCAGGCCGCGCTCCGGATGCTGCCAGCGTATCAGCGCCTCGAAGCCGATCACCCCGCCGCTGCGCATATCGGTCTTCGGCTGGTAATGCAGCACGAATTGCTCGCGGTTGAATGCATTGCGCAACTCCGTCATCAGCAACAGGCGGCTTGGCGTCTGGTCGGTATCGGCCTGCTGGTAAAACACGAAGCCGGTGCCTTCCCGCTTGGCCTGATACATCGCGGCGTCGGCATTGCGCATCAGATGCATGGTGCTGGCGCCGTCGCTCGGATACATGGCGATGCCGACGCTGGCGTTGATCTGGATCTGGATGCCGTTGAGCTGGAACGGCTGCTGCAGCTTGGCCAATACGCTGCGCGCGATGTCGGCGGCGCCGCCGGCCGCGATTTCGCCGCGGTCGAGCTTGCCGGCCAGCACCGCGAATTCGTCGCCGCCCAGCCGCGTCAGGATGCTGGCGGCCGGCATGGCGCCGCGCAGGCGCTGCGCGACCTGTTGCAGCAGCAGATCGCCGGACTGATGGCCGAGCGCATCGTTGACTTCCTTGAACCCGTCCAGATCGATGATCATCACGCTGAACTGCTGCTGTTGCCGCGCCAGGTCCTGGCCGTATTCGGCAATCGCCAGATCGATCGAGGAGATCAGCACGCCGCGGTTATAGAGGCCGGTCAGCGAATCGTGGCGGGCCTGATACGCCAGCGCCTCGCTGTGGCGGCGGCGTTCGGTGTCGTCCAGGAATGTCACCATCGCGCCCTTGATCTTGCCGTTGCGCCGGATCGGATACGACCAGTATTCGATCGGCAGCGCGGTGCCGTCCTTGCGCCACAACACTTCGCCGTCGGTATGCCGGTTTTCGCCGAAGCGCAGCGAACTCTGTGTCGGGCATTCGTGCAGCGGATAGGCGCTGCCGTTTTCGTGCTTGTAATGTATCAGGTCATGCATGGGCTGGCCGAGCAGCTCGGCGGCGCTGTCGAAGCCGAGCAGGCGCACGCAGGCATTGTTGGCGAACAGGCAGCGTCCATCGAGATCGACGCCGTAGATCGCCTCGGCGGTGGAATCCATCAACAGCGACAGCAACTGGTCGCGCTCGCTGATGTTGCGCGCCATCGCCTCGCGTTCAGTGACATCGTTGACCAGGGCCAGTTGCGCCTGGCTGCCGCCGAAGCTGGTCGGGAATACCGCGATGTCGACCAAGATCACGCTGCCGTCCTTGCGCCGATGCCGCACATGCCCTGCATCTTCCGCCGCCGCTTCCGCAACCGCCTCCAGGTCGCCGACTTTCATCAGCAGGAACTGGGTGCGGCTATAGCCGTAATGCGCGATGGCCGGATCGTTGACCGCCAGGATGCGCAGCGTGCGGTCGTCGTAGACCCACATCGGATAAGGATTGCGTTCGAACAGCAGGCGGTATTCGGCTTCGGAATGCGTCAGGGCATCTTCGATGCGGCTACGTTCGATCGCCACCGCAGCCAGTTCGGCGGCAAGCTGGCTCAGCAGCAACTGCTCTTCGCCGACCGGCCGCGGCGTGCGGTAATAAAGCGCGAATGAGCCGAACACGCGGCCGCTGGAAGAGATGATCGGATAGGACCAGCACACTTTCAGGTCGCCGGCGATGTCCCTGAAAGCGCTCCAGGCCGGATCGGTCGCGATATCTTCCGTGATCACGAGTTGCTTCTCGAACATCGCGACGCCGCATGCGCCGACGCCGGGGCCGATTGCCGCGCCGATCAACGCCTCGCCGTATGAGGCGGGCAGGCCGGGCGCGATGCACTGGCCGACGGTTTTGCCGTCGCCGTCCAGCAGCAGGATCGAGCCCACGGAATGATCGATCTGGCGCTGCGCGAACAGCACCAGCTCGGCCAGCGTTTCCGGCAGGGAGCGTCCGGCGGTAATCAATTGCAGGATCTTGTATTGGCCAAGCTGGCGCGCCATGACCCGGCGCGTCGCCTCTTCATGCTCGTTCAATTCCTGCGCCATCTGGTCGAACTGATGCGCGATCTCGACAAATTCCTGGCCGCTGACGCCGCCGCCGATGCGCGCCTTGAAATCGCGCTGGCGCAGACGCTGCGCGGCGGCGGTCAGATTGCGCAGATTGCGGCCGATAATGGCCTGCGTGCCGAACCAGCCCACGCCCAATGCCAGGCCGAGCAACAGCGTGACGACGCCGATGGCGATCCAGAAATCGCGGCTGGCCGCCGCCGGCGGCGATTGCATGGGCTGCTCGTAGACCACCGTCAGGGCGCGCCGGTCCTGGGGCGGGCCGCCGCGCACATAACTGACCAGCCACGCACTGCCGTCGCCGGCGCGCAATTCGCCCGCGCCGCGCTCCGCCGCGCCATCGAGACTCATCCGCACCACGCGCGAAAGCTCCAGCCTGCTGCCTGGCGATACGGGCGAGGACGACGCCTGCAGCAGATCGCCATGGCGGTCCAGCACCATGAAGCGGCCGCCGTCGGCGATATGCATGTCGGCCACGGTGACCATCATCGATTCCAGGTTCAGGCTGGCGAACAGTACGCCGTACGGCTTTTGCCTGGCGTCGCGCAATGCCGCAGCGACCACGATCGTGGGTTTCCCGGTGACGCGTCCGATCTGATATTCCCCGACCACAAATCCGGACGACTTGAGCGCGTTGATGAAGTAAGGGCGATCCCGCATATTCAATCCCGGCGCCACCGGTTCGCCGCTGGCCACCATGGCGCCGTCCAATCCGATAACCCCGATATTGCTGTATCGGTTCTGCTGTTTGAGCAGGTCGGTAAAATAGAGCGAGGAATGTTCCCAATCGCCCTCCCGGACCACTTGATTGGCCGAGATTGCGCGCAAGGTTTCATCGGAACTGGCGATCAGCCAATTCTGATAGCGCGCAGCCAGATTGACATAGCTTTGCGCATTGTCGTGCGCCAGCCGCTCGAAATCCATCCGCTGCTGGTAAACGTAAAAACACAGGCCGATAAAAGTCGGCACCGCCGCCGCGCAGATGACCAGGAACATCCGGGCATAAACACTGCGAAACATTGACCTGCGGAATTTCATGTCAACAACCCCCACCGCTGGCCTGGCATACGATTATTTCCCCTAAGCGCGCGCGCCTGGCGGCGCCGCGGTTTTTATATTCAGCAAGACGATACTAGTTCCGAAGAAATATTGCCACATTTGCTACAAAAAAAATGCCACGGAGACGTGGCATTTGTACGCCGCGCCACAGGCCGGCAAACAAGACCGGCATGCGGACGGGAAATATGACAGGACTATGACTGCATCGCCATCAGGCTGGCGTTGCCGCCGGCCGCCGTGGTGTTGACGCACACCGCGCGTTCGGCGACCAGCCGCCATATTGCGACAGGCCGATTGGCGCAGGCCGGCACGCCGGCCACGATAGCGCCGTCCCGTTGCGCGAGCGGGGCCAGCATTTGCACGCAATGCGCCGCTTCGGCGTCGTACAGCGCCAAGGCCGGCCGGTCGCAATCCTCATGCCGCGCCACGACTTCCAGCCGCTGCATGACCTGCGCCGGCATGCTGGCCGGCAAATGCCGGGCGCTGGATTGCGGCAGTATCGCCCGGTTGCCGGTCGCCAGCGCCGCGGCCAATTGATTCAGCAGCGCCGCGGCGCTTCCGGCGATGCACAGCACCGCGCCGCGCCCGACGAAACGCAAGGTGTTGGTTTCGCCGGTCGGGCCGGGCAAACGCAGGGTTCGCCCATTCAGGCTGTCGCGCGCATAGGCCCGGCCCAGCGCCGCCAGTTCCTGGTGGCCATAGGCGGCGCTCCAGTCCAGCAAGGCTTCCAGCGCAGGATCGGCCGCGGCCGGCGCATCGATCACGGCATTGCGCGATTGCGCATCCAGTGCGTTCGACCACGGCAACGCGTCCGCCACCGGATTCTGCAAGCGCTTAAGATACAGCGGACCGCCGGCTTTCGGGCCGGTGCCCGACATGCCTTCGCCGCCGAACGGCTGCACCCCGACCACCGCGCCGACGATATTCCGGTTGACATAGATATTGCCGACATGCGCACGGTCGACGATCGCGTCGATTGTCTCGTCGATGCGGGAATGCACGCCCAGTGTCAGGCCGTAGCCGGTGGCGTTAAGGCTTGCGATCAGTTGCGGCAATGCCTCGCGCCGATAGCGCAGCACATGCAGCACGGGGCCGAATACTTCCTGCCGCAATGCGTCGATGCCGTCGATTTCGATAATCGTCGGCGCCACGAAGGTGCCGGTCGCGGTTTCCACCGGCAAGGCAAGCTGGCGCACCGGATTTGGCGGCCGCGACGCCGCGGCCATCTCTTCGATATGCCGCAGCAGATTGCGCTTCGCTTCGGCATCGATCACCGGTCCGATGTCGGTGGCCAGCCGGTCGGGACGTCCGATGCGCAATTCGTCGAGCGCGCCGTACAGCATATCGAGCGTTCTGTCGGCGATGTCGGTCTGCAGGCACAGCACCCGCAACGCGGAGCAGCGCTGGCCGGCGCTGTCGAATGCCGAGGCAATCACGTCCTGCACCACCTGTTCGCACAAGGCGGAAGAATCGACGATGAGGGCATTCTGGCCGCCGGTCTCGGCGATCAGCGGGATTTCCCGGCCTTCCGCGATCGTGCGCCGCGCCAGCGTGCGGTTGATGCTTTGCGCGACCTGGGTCGACCCTGTAAACAGCACGCCGCGCACGCGCGCATCCGCGATCAGTTGCGCTCCGACCGATTCGCCGCGGCCCGGCAGCAATTGCAAGGCGCTTCCCGGCACGCCGGCTTCGTGCAGCAATTGCACCGCGCGGAACGCGATCAGCGGCGTCTGCTCGGCCGGCTTGGCCAATACCACATTGCCGGCCGCGAGCGCGGCGCTGGCCTGGCCGACGAAAATGGCCAGCGGAAAATTCCAGGGACTGATGCAGACCACCGGACCCAGCGCGGAGGAAGCAGGAGCGGGAGCAGGAATAGAAGGCGAAGTGGAAGCGGACACCGGAACGGAAACGGCCGCTGCGTAATAGCGCAGGAAATCCACCGCTTCGCGCAGCTCGCCGATGGCGTTCGGCAGCGATTTGCCGGCCTCGCGTATGGCCAGCGCCATCAGTTCGACGCCGTGCTGCTCGAACAGGTCCGCGGCCCGCAGCAGGATGGCCGCGCGCCGCGCCGGCGGCGTATCGGCCCATGCCAGCGCGCCGGCCACCGCCAGCCCGAGCGCGCCTTCGACATCCCCGGCGTCGGCTTCCAGCACGATGCCGACCAGGTCATGCCGATCGGCGGGATTGCGCAATTCCACCGGCGCGCCGATCGCATGCAGGCCGGCATTGCCGGGCAGCGGCATGGCGCGCCATTGGCGTCGGCTGAAACCGCCCAGCGCCGCGCCGAGCGCGCGCAGCATATGTTCGTCGCTGAGATCGACGCCGGCCGAATTGCGCCGCCCGGCGCCGAACAGATCGGCCGGCAATGGAATCGCCGGATGCGGCGTGCCGCCAAGGCTGGCCGCCACGGCCACCGGATCTGCCAGCAGCGTTTCGATCGCCACATCGGGATCGACCAGCTGATTGACGAAGGAGGAGTTGGCGCCGTTCTCCAGCAGGCGGCGCACCAGGTACGCCAGCAGGGTTTCATGCGAGCCGACCGGCGCGTAGATGCGGCAAGGCACGCCGAGCCGGTCGGCGCCGACCACCTGATCGTAGAGCGTTTCGCCCATGCCGTGCAGGCACTGGAATTCGTAGCCGGCGATCTGCATCTGGCGCGCGCGGCTGTGGATTGCCGCCACCGTCAGGGCGTTATGCGTGGCGAACTGCGGATAGATGACGTCCGCGGCGGCCAGCAGGCGCTGCGCGCAGACCAGATACGACAGATCGGTGTACGCCTTGCGCGTGTAGACCGGATAGGCCGGCATGCCGTCGACCTGCGCGCGCTTGATTTCGGCGTCCCAGTAGGCGCCCTTGACCAGGCGCACCATCAGCCTGCGGTCGGTTCGGCGGGCAAGATCGGCCAGATAATCGATGACGTACGGCGCGCGTTTCTGGTATGCCTGCACGACAAAGCCGATGCCGTCGTAGTTGTTCAGCGCGGGATCCACGGCCAGCGCCTCGATCAGATCCAGCGACAGTTCCAGCCGGTCGGCCTCCTCGGCATCGATATTGATGCCGATATCGTATTGCCGGGCTTGCAGCGCCAGGCTTTTCAGGCGCGGCAGCAGTTCGGCCATGACGCGCCCGCGCTGCGCCCGGCTGTAGCGCGGATGCAGGGCCGACAGCTTGACCGAAATCCCGGGGCCGTTCCTGATGCCGCGCCCTTTGCCGGCGCGGCCGATGGCGTCGATTGCCGAGCGGTAGGAAGCGAAATAGCGGTCGGCGTCGGCTGCGGTGAGGGCTGCCTCGCCCAGCATGTCGTACGAATATCGATAACCGCGCGCTTCGCGGCCGCGGCCGTTGGCCAGCGCTTCATCGATGTCGCGCCCGGTAACGAATTGCTTGCCCAGCATGCGCATGGCCAGATCCACGCCCTTGCGGATCAGCGGCTCGCCGCCCTTGCCGATGAGGCGCGTCAGCGCCGAGCCGAGGCCGCGTTCGCTGCTGCTGCCGACCAGCTTTCCGGTCACCAGCAAACCCCAGGTCGCGGCATTGACGAACAGCGACGGCGATTCGCCCAGATGGCTGCGCCAGTCGCCCTTGCTGATCTTGTCGGCGATCAGGCGGTCGGCCGTTTGGTGATCAGGAATGCGCAGCAAGGCTTCGGCCAGGCACATCAGGGCGACGCCCTCTTCCGAGGACAGCGAAAATTCCTGCATCAGCGCATCGACGCCGGACGCGCGGCCGCGTTTGGCCCGCACTGCTTCCACCAGGCGTTGCGCCAGATCGCGGGTGGCCGCTTGCAGCGCGGGGCCGTTTTCGACTTGCGCCAGCAGGCGCCGCACCGCTTCGGCCTCGTCCAGCCTGTAGGCGTCGGTGATTGCGTTGCGCAGCGGATCGGACTGGGCCGCGATTTCCTTTGCGAATGCGGCAAAAGGCGAGGAATCGTCGGACATGGCGGGGGCGGTTGGCATGGCGTTGAAGAGAGTCATCTTTTAATCATGGTTCAATCGGCAATCCGGTCCTGGCGCGGATGCGTGAACCTCTGCGGATCACGCAATCTTAAGAGAAAGAAACAAATATTAATTTCGTTAATCTTGGACAATATTCGAATAAAAATGATCTTATTTCTGAAACGCCGAATTTAATTTTTACTACCAGAAGTCTCTTATAGCCCTATTACTCTTGCAGGCCAAGGAACCAGGCCGTACAATAACTATCAAAATGAAAGTAACTCAGGAAGGAAACGCATGGAAACCGTTCAGGAACGTTCTCAGGTACGGGCCAACGCCTACGATACCCAATGTCCCGTCGCCCGGGCGCTCGACAGCGTCGGCCAATGGTGGAACATTCTGATCCTGCGCGAAGCGATGTACGGTTTGACCCGCTTCGACGAATTCGAGAAATCGCTGCAGATCGCGCCGACCATGCTGGCCCGGCGGCTGAAGTCGCTGGTTGAAGTCGGGGTATTGGCTCGCCGCAAATACAGCGACCGGCCGGCGCGCTACGAATATGTGCTGACCGAGGCCGGACGCGATTTCCGTTCGGTGATCGTGACGCTGTATGCATGGGGCAACCGGCATTTGGCGCCGGAAGGCGCAAGCGTGGTGCTGGTCGACGCCAAATCCGGCGCGCTGGCCGATCCGATCCTGGTCGACCGCCACAGCGGCGCGCCGATCACCGCCGGCGATTTCGTCTTCGCGGCCGGACCGGCGGCCAATGAGCGTATCGTCAAACGGCTCAGCGTCTCGCGCGATTTGCAAGGCAGGTTGAGCGATATTCCGGTGATTGCGCCGCTGCCGGCGGCAAAGCCGGCCAAGGCGGCCAAGGCCGCAAAATCCGTCAAGACCGCGAAAGCGGCGGCGCCGCGCAAGGCGCCGGCCGCAAGCAAGAAACGCGCGTAACAAACACACGTAAGAAGCGCGTGTAATTTCCTGCCTCGGTTTTACCGCCGCTGTTGTTGCGCGCTTACTGCACGCCCAGCAATGCCGCCAACTGATCGGTATCGAGCTGGCCGGCCTGGGCGCCATACTCGCCGCTCCTGGCGTTCTTGTAGATGATCAGCGGCACGCCGTCGGCGCCGAACTTGCGCATCATCCCGGTATTGGCCGCGACCTTGGCGGCGGCATCGGCATCGACCGATGCCGGTTCGCCGCTCTGCTGCCCGCTCAACACCGTCGATTCATTCGCATCCATCGCCTTGGCCGGATCGGCCGCCGCCAGAATTGCCGCGCCCCGCGGCGCCGAGGCCTTGCTTAAAAAGCCGACCGGTATCCAGACGATGCGCAGTTTTCCGGCCAGCGGCTTGGCGCTGTTCCATACCACCGCGCAATGCGGACAAGCGGTATCGAAGAAGATATAGGCGGTATTGGCGGCCATCATCGGGCCGACCGAAAAACCATTCGCGGTTGCGGCCTGCTCATACATCTGGGCATTGCTCAACGCCGGCGCCGCTGCCGGCGGAGCGGGCGGCGCATCTTCCTTGCCGCAAGCGGCGAGCGCAAGTGCAATGAGTCCCGCGCCTGCGGTCCGGCCGAATTGTCGTCGATTCATGAGCGTGTCTTTAAAAGTGGCAAAGCGCTCATTCTATGCCTAATGCGCATCCGCTGACGGCGCCGCCGGCGGCGCGACCTTGCGCATCAGCGGCACCAAGGCGGTCGCAATCAGCAAACTGACCATCACGGCCAGGAATGCGTCGGCGAAAGTCAGGGTCTGCGCTTCGCGCCAGGTCAGGCTCCACAATTGCTTCAGCGCGCCGGTTTGCGCCGAGCCGGCATCCAGGCCCCAGCCGCTCAGGCTGTTTCCCGCGCTCAGCAGCATATCGTTCATGGCCTCATTGCCCGCATTCAGATGCTCGGCCAGGCGAAGGAAATGCAGATTGGCGCGATTGTTCAGAATCGTGCCGCAGACGGCGATGCCGATCGCGCCGCCCAGGTTGCGCATCAGATTGAACAGCCCCGAGGCCAGTTTCAGGCGTGATGGCGCCAACGCGCCCAGCGTCAGCGTGACCGTCGGCGCCACCGCGAACTGCTGCGAAAATCCGCGCAGCGCCTGCGGCAGCAACAGTTCCTTCCAGCCCCAGTCATGCGTGATCGGGACGAACTGGTACATGCTCAAGGCAAACAGGAACAAGCCGAACATCAGCAGCCAGCGCAGATCGATCTTGCGCGCCAGGAAGGCATAGACCGGAATCGCGCACACCTGGAAGATGCCGGTGGAGAAAATCGCAAGGCCGATATCCAGCGCCGAGAAACCTCGCACCCGCGCCAGGAACAGCGGCGTCATGAAGATGGTCGCGAACAGGCCGATGCCGGTCACGAACGAAAAGAAGCAGCCGAGCGCGAAGTTGCGGTCTTTCAACGCCCGCAGATCGACCACCGGATTGGCGAAGCGCAGGCTCCGCCAGACGAATGCGACGCCGGCCAGCCCGGATATCCAGGCCGTCGTGCGGATCACGTCGTCTCCCATCCAGCCCCAGCGCGGCCCTTCTTCCAGCGTGTATTCCAGACAACCCAGAAACAGCGCCATCAGCGACATGCCGATATAGTCGGCGCCGCGCAGCAATGAAAGATCGGCCTTGTCGATCTTGACCAGCATCGGCACCGCCACCGCGACATAAATCCCCGGCAGCAGATTGATGAAGAACAGCCAGTGCCACGAATAATGGCCGGTGATGAAGCCGCCGACGGTCGGTCCCAGCGTTGGCGCCAGCGATGACAGCGCGCCGATGGTGGCGGCCGCGATGACGCGCTGATGTCCCTGGAAATAGAAGAAGGCCGAGGTGAAGACGGTTGGAATCATCGAGCCGCCGAGAAAGCCCTGCAGCGCGCGAAAGAAAATCATGCTGTTGATGTCCCATGCCAGGCCGCACAGCATGCTGGCGATGGTAAAGCCCACCGCCGACGCACAGAACAGCCAGCGTGTCGACATCACGCGCGACAGCCAGCCCGACAGCGGGATCACGATGATTTCGGCGATCAGGTAACTGGTCTGCACCCAGGCGGTTTCATCGGCGCCGGCCGACAGGCCCCCGCCGATATCGGCCAGCGACGCCGAAACGATCTGGATATCGAGCAGGGCAATGAACAGGCCGACGCACATGCTGGCGAAGGCTAGCACCTTGGCCTGCTGGGAGAGGCCGCCGTCGATCGGATGACTCGCGGCCGGAACTCTGGGAACCGCGCCGCCGCCCGCGATTGCCGCGGCGCTCACACGCCGCTCCGCGCCGGCGCTTCAGCAGGTCCGGCCACCTTGGCCACTTCGGCCGCCTTGGCCGGACGGCCGTCAACTTCCACCGTCACCGACAGGCCGGGCCGCAATTTGCCGAGCGTGCCGCCGGCGCCGTCAAGCTGGATGCGCACCGGCACGCGTTGCACGATCTTGGTGAAATTGCCGGTCGCGTTCTCCGCCGGCAAAATGCTGAACTGCGCGCCGGTGGCCGGCGCCAGGCTCAGCACGTGCGCATCGAATTCGGTTCCCGGCAGCACGTCCGCCGAAATCCTGACCGGCATGCCGGGCCTGATATGCGCCAGCTGGCTTTCCTTGAAATTGGCATCGACCCACAAACCGGTGGCCGGCACCACCGCCAGCAATTGCTGGCCGATCACGGCATAAGCGCCCAGCCGCGCGCGGCGGTTACCGATCACGCCGTCCACCGGCGCCCGCAATTCGGTATAAGCGATATTCAATTTGGCCAGATCGCGCTCGGCCTGCGCCTGCGCCAGCGCCGCGGCGATCTGCTGCTTCTGCGCCGCGATCACATCAAGCTGGCGCTGGGAAGACACCAGCGCGGCCTGCGCTTTTTGTCCGTTTGCCACGGCCTGCTTGTAATCGGCGTCGGCTTTCTGATAGCTCTGAATCGATACCGCATTGGTGACCGACAGTTTCTGATAACGCGTCTGATCGTCCCGCGTGCGGCCGGTTTCCGCCGTCGCCGCCACGATCACCGCGCGGGCCTGGTCGATCAGCGATTCCTGCAGATGGCGGGTCGCCTCCAGATTCACCAACGCCGCCTGCTGCGCGGCAACCGCGGCATCGGCTTTCTCCAGTGCAACCTCATAATCGCGGGGATCCAGTCGCGCCAGCAGATCGCCGGCATGCACAAACTGATTGTCGGCCACCGCAACCTCGACGATATTGCCGGCCACCTTGGGACTGATGACGGTCACGTTGCCGCCCACGTAGGCATCATCCGTGGTTTCGGTAAAACGCCCGACGGTGAACCAGTGAAACAGATAAAAGAGCAGGCCGAGGACAATCGCCGTTGCGGCCAGCAGCATGCCGGCGCGTTTCTTATTGGAGGAAATTTGATTGCCCATGCTGCACCCTGTGTCGTTGGTAATGGAACGAAAAAGAAAAGGAAACGCAAAAACCGGCCGTTGCTTCCCTGCAAATACCGAAGTAACTTTCAATTTGATAGTTAGTGTAAGGCAGTAACTACGCTTTTGCAAGTGACAATTTCAAGCGTGTGCATTCCGCGCATCAGCGCATCAGTCAAGGCGCCGTAAGGCAGAGCGTGAAGGGGTGTTGTGCGCAGTGAGGTAAAGGAGGAGCCGGCCGAAGGCCGGCGGGGGACACGAACGGAGTACAACACCCCTTCACGCTCTGCCTTACGGCGCCTTGACGGAACCGCATCGCAAAACGCGTCGCTCTATAAATTAAGGGAATTAAAAGGGAATGACTAAGACTGCGCCGCAAGATAACGTTGCCGCGCTTCTTCCTCAAGGCGCGCGTCTTCGATTTCGCGCAATACCGCACCCACGTCGGCCTTGGTTTCGTCCGGCGCGACATAGCCCGTCAAGGGCGTGTCGGGCGTCAGCAGTCCCGCCTGGTACAAAGCCCAGATTTCCTTGCCGTACTGGCTGCCCAGCAGGGACGGCGCGAAACGGCTGAAATAGGCGGCCAGATTGGCGACATCGCGCACCAGCATATCGCCGGCGCCGGTGTTGCCGGCCGCATCGACGGCCTGCGGCAGATCGATGATGACCGGGCCTTCGCCGGTCACCAGGATATTGAATTCGGACAGATCGCCGTGGATCACCCCCGCGCACAACATCAGCACCACCTGATGCAGCAGCGTCGCGTGATATTGCAGCGCCAGCGCCTCGCCCAGCACCACATCGTTCAGACGCGGCGCGGCGTGGCCGTCGGCATCGGTCAGCAACTCCATCAGCAGCACGCCCTCGAAACAGACATACGGCTGCGGCACGCGCACGCCGGCCGCAGCCAGGCGATACAGCGCATCCACTTCAGCGTTCTGCCAGACTTCCTCGGCCATCTTGCGGCCGTAGCGCGTGCCTTTTTCCATCGCGCGCGCCTGCCGGCTGTTCTTGACGCGGCGGCCTTCCTGATACGACACGGCCTGATGGAAACTGCGGCGGTCGGCTTCCTTGTAGACCTTGGCGCAACGAATCTCTTCGCCGCAACGCACCACATAGACGGTCGCCTCCTTGCCGCTCATCAATTGGCGCAGCACTTCGTCGACCAGGCCTTCTTCTATCAAGGGAGCAATGCGTTTCGGTGTTTTCATGGACGCAAGCCTAACAGACAATGCAAAAGCATTTCACAAATGCCCATTGCGGCCGTACGCCTTTCAACAAACGTCGAGGCCGCGAGAAAGGCGCACACCCTCTGTGAGTATTCATGAAATGCAATGTAGACAATTCGGCTACACTGTTTCCTTCAAATTTATCGAATAATTAATTCGCATCATGGAAAGTCTGGATCTGCATGTATTGCGGTCGGCGCGCGAGTGGTTCGCCGACGGCCATGGCGTCACCCTCGTCACGGTAGTCGAAACCTGGGGCAGCGCACCGCGCCCGCCCGGCGCCCTGCTGGCGATCCGCGATGACGGCATCGTGGCCGGTTCGGTTTCCGGCGGTTGCGTGGAAGACGATCTGATCGCCCGCGTGCGCCAGGGCCAGCGCACCGCCGCACCCGGCCTGCTGACTTACGGCGTGACCAAGGACGAGGCGGCGCGCTTCGGCCTTCCCTGCGGCGGCACATTGCGGCTGGTGCAGGAACCGCTCAACGACATCGGCTGGCTGGACCAATTGCTGGAACGCACCGGGCGCCATGAACGTGTCCTGCGCACGCTCGATTTGGCCAACGGCACGGTGAACCTGGGCGGCAATGACGATGCGCCCGAAGATGAACTGCATTTCGACGGCAAGCGCCTCAGCACCTGGTTCGGCCCGCGCTGGCGGCTGCTGATGATCGGCGCCGGGCAGTTGTCGCGCGTGTTGGCGCAGATGGCGCTGGCGCTCGACTATCAGGTGATGGTGTGCGATCCGCGCGAGGAATACAACCTGACCTGGGACGTCCCCGGCACGCAATGGCTGCCGGGCATGCCGGACGACGTGGTGCTGGAGATCGAACCGGACGCCCATACCGCCATCGTCGCGCTCACGCACGATCCCAAGCTGGACGATATGGCGCTGCTGGAAGCGCTGAAGTCTCCCGCGTTCTATGTCGGTGCGCTGGGTTCGCGCGCCAATACCGCGAAACGGCGCGAACGGCTGGCCCTGTTCGAGCTGCGTCCCGAAGAGATCAACCGTTTGCACGGCCCGATCGGATTGCACATCGGCAGCCGCGTGCCGGCCGAGATCGCGGTATCGATCCTGGCCGAAATCACTTCCGTGAAGAACGGCGTTTCGCTGACGCAAAAGAAAGCCGATGTCTGAGCGGGCGCCGGCCGGCATAAGCGGCCTAAGCGGCACAGCCGGCATCGTCGGCCTGCTGCTGGCCGCCGGCAAAGGCAGCCGCTTCGACGCCAGCGGGCGCGAATCCAAACTGCTGGCGCCGCTGGCCGACGGCACGCCGGTGGCGCTGGCATCGGCGCGCCGGCTGCTGGAATGTTGTCCGAGGGTGCTGGCGGTGCTGCCGCAACATGCCGCGCCGCCGCGCGATCAGCATATCGCCAGGCTGGTCGGGCTGCTGGCCGAAGCCGGCTGCGAAATCGTTTTCTGCGCCGACAGCGACGCCGGCCTCGGCCATTCGCTGGCGGCCGGCGTGCGCGCCGCGCCGGATGCCGGCGGCTGGCTGGTCGCGCTGGCCGACATGCCGGCGATAAAGGCATCCACGCTGCGCGCGGTAAGCGCCGCCTGCGCGCAAGCGCACAGCATCGCCGCTCCGGTATATCAGGGCGGACGCGGCCATCCGGTCGCTTTCGGCAGCGCCTATTACGCGCAGCTGGCGGCGCTGCATGGCGATAACGGCGCCCGCGGCATACTGCGCGGCCATGCGTCCGCGGTAATCGAGGTGCCGTGCGACGACGCCGGCATCGTGCGCGATATCGACACGCCGGAAGATCTGGCGAATCTGGCCGGCGAATTTAGTTAATGAATTCGGTCAGAGAATTTAGTCAGCGAATCTAGTCAGTACTATCAGGTAGTGGAAATCCTCCGAAAACAATGCACCTAGAATGCGGGCTTCGCATTCTAGGACTCGCCATTTTTTCATGAATTTCTCCGGAATCACGACAACGCCACCACTTTCCCTTCCTCTCGCCCCACAGCACGTTTCCGCATTTTCACCATCGATATCCGCATCGAATCCATCCCGGCCGGCCGGCGCCCGGCCGCTTCGGGAACAGCGGAAATTCCGCTATCGGCGATACGAAAAAGGCATTCGTCCGCCGGATGCGGTCCATGCGCGCCGTTCCCGACGCAGCACGGCAACATCCGTATCGACCCGCGCAAGCGATCTCTTCGCGCAGGCTTATGCGCGCATGCTCGGCGGCACGGCGACGCAAGCCGCGGCCGAAGATGAACTGAAAAGAAATGATGAAGAGCTATACCGGAACTGGCGCAACCTGACCGGCATTGAAGCGCTCGGATGGCGGCGGGCTGCCGAAGGCCAGCCGTTCGGGCCGCTCGATCTGGCGTATGCCCAGAGCGAGTTCGCCGCCCATATGGAAGCCCATCCGGAGCCGGACGATGCCGCCGTCCGCAGCCTTGCGCGCTATTACCTGCAGCAACGCGCCATTACTGTCATCGAGGCACCCAGCCTGGCCGCGCTATATCGAAACGTGTTGCAGCGCGGTCTGCATTGGATCGATCTCGACGCATTGCGCATGAAGCAAGGCGCGCGGCCGACGCAGATTCTGCGGACGGTCTGCCAATACCGGCGACTATCCCTCGATCATGCCGCATTGGATAGACGGCTGGCCAACCGCCGCGACGTCATCGCCGACGAGGCGGCCTTGATTTACTTCCATACCCGGCCGGATCGGCAAAGCCCGACGCCGGATGCGTCCATGCAAGCTGTCCGCGCACAGTTCGCCACTGCCCTGATCGACGAATGGCAGGATGCCGGCATCGGTATCGCACTATTGCCGTCGGCGCCGGTTGCGCCGGTCCACGCCCGGTTCTGGTACGACGGCTTCAGCCTGCAAAACGCGCGCGGCAAGCGCCTGCAGGATATCGCCGCCGAAATATTCGACACGCCTTTTGAAGCGGAACCGCCGAACATGCAGCGCCTGATCGCGCAAGCCAGCCATTTCGGCCATCTGCCGGGATATCCCTGCAACGGCACCATCGATGCCGCCCTGCGGGAAACATTGATACGTACCATGCATGGCAACCTGGCCGCCATATCCCGCCATGAGCCCCGTCCCGGGGCCGCCTGCCTGGCCGGGGTTTATCTGACGCGAACGGAATCGGACGCCATCGTCGCCGCAAGAATGCGGGATCTGATGCTCGGCACGCATTATCCCAAGTGCAGCGTGCTCGACGCCGTGGAGACCTGCGTGCGGCGGCTCGCGCCGCTGCACGATATCGACTTCGATGCATACGATCATCCCGCCAGGCTGATCAAAGCTTATAACGCGCTCAACCGGGCATGGAGCAGCGATCCCCGCTTCGCCGTCTCGCCTTCGCCGTATGCCGGCCGGTATCTCACACGATGCCGCAACGTCGAACTGGCGCACGCCAATTCGACCGATCTGCAGCGGCGGCTTCACGATTACGTGGAAGAAGAATTATTGGCGCTGTCGCCATTGCCGGTGTTCGATGAAGACTTCCAGATCGAACAGATTCTGCGCCGCAAGCTGAAAATGAACGACCGGGATATCCGTCTTCCAAGATCGGCCCGGTTCACCGCGCCTGATTTCCCGGCGCCGCCGAAGACGCTGTGGATCGGAGTGATGACGCCGGCCGAGGAATTCAAGACACGAAAATCGATACCGGGCTCCATCATGAAGCATGGCGCGGCGTCGATCGATCCGAAGCGCGAACTGGAGTATGTGCAAAGACAGGCGGCCGCGCAGCTATCGACGCATCCCGTGATCCGCGCCAAGGTCGAGGAAGCCATGCGCCGTCACGATGTCCCGCGCGATGCGGACCATGCGGACAATACACAACGCCTGCGCCAGACGCTGGCAAACAGCGTGGCCGGCTTGCCGGCGCCGAGTTCGCTGGACGCCTTTCTGCGCGAACTCGACTTGCTGTTCGGCAGCCCGACTGTGGCGGCAATCGTCAAAGCCGTCGCCAGCGGCGAACCGCGCCGGATGCTGGAATTGCTGCCCTTCGTCGTGCCGCTGTACGACATCGAGGAAGGCATCCGGCATCGCGACTGGGAACTGGCGAAAACGGGCGCGCTGCATCTGGGCGAGGATCTGGTCTTTACCGCCATCGGCCTGGGCGCCGAAAAAATTCTCATGCGTCAACTCGCCCTCGACGTCAAAAGCGTATTGGCCGCGCGCGCCGGGTCCGCCGGCGGCGAAGCGATCGAGATGGTGCGGCGGCAGCCGGTGTCCATTGAGGCGGACGCAGAAGAACTATCCCGCCCGGGCGAGGATGCCGCGCCGATCGAAACGCCCGAGCATACCCGTCCCAAGATGCCCGGCGCCGAACTCTTTCCGGACCGGCGCGTCCATCTGACCATCGACTTGATCGATGAAAACAAATCGATACCGGTCAAGCCGATCGGCGATGCTTTCGCGGAAACCGATCGGCGCGGCAATGTCCTGCCGCACGCGCCGATCGTCTTCGGCGATATCGCATCGGGCCGCGGCTATCGCATGCTGCGCCGGCCGGCGCAACTTCCAATGGCACTACCGATCCCGGCGCAGGAACTGTCCACGCGCCAGACGGTAATCGATGTTCTGGCCCGGCATCGGCGGCTGTCCCGGCTGCCCAATATAGCCGCCAGGCGTCCCGATCCCGGGCGGATCGTCCAGGCGCTATTTTCCTATGTGCATGAAGCGGAGACCGACGCGTTGCGGCAACTCTGGCGCCGGGCCTATGCGCGCTACAGCAACTACGCGCAGTTCGAGGCATTCTGGACCGATCTCTATCGCCGTTCCGACACGGCGGTGCATTTTCTCAATGCCGCCTACGATAGCCTGGCGTCCCGGGGCAGCACCGAAGTGTCGTTCGATGCCGCGCACGCGCGCGTCATCGGCAATGAAGTCTGTCTGCTCGGCGACAAGGACCTTGCCAATCTGCACTATGTTTCGCTTTCAGGCGCGACCCGCTTTCAACGCGCCCGGATGCTGATCCACGAAGTATTGCATGCGTTGGCGAAAACCAGCGATCCCGAGCCCTCGGCGGCATTCGCGCATCGCGGCGAAACGACCTTCTTTACCGGTCTGATATTGGACGAGAGCGGCGCATCGACGCCGGCCCCGACGCGCATCGCTTACGCCATGCCGCCCGTTTTCAGCGACGGCGAGGCCGCGCACCGGCTCTGGTCGAGACATCTGCTCGATCTGCACGACATCACGGCAGCCGAAGATCTGCTGCTGGACCGCGTGCTTGCCGCCAATCGCGTCCCCGCGCCATCGGCCATTATTCTCGGCCAGAAAATAGGCGAACGGCTAACTGTGCGCCAAGGGCTGGCATTGGCCAAACAGATGCGGATTTCAAGAAAATTCGGCCCCCGCAATATCGACCATCTCTTTGAGCTGACGGCGTCGAACTTCGACCTGAAGTCGTCGCCGGATCTGCGCGAACTATTGAAATCCCTGATATCCGAAAGCAAAACACTGCGCGAACTCGCGCATGCCTGGCTGAACAAATTTTCCTATTTCCGCATCAAGCTCAAGCACATCGATTTCCTGCTCGGGGAGAACGGCTCCGGCTTGTCCGCCATCTCGCATACCATCTCCGACAATACGATCTGGCTCAATACCGAGAAACTCTATTATTTTTCCGAACGCGGTCTTGCTCCCCTGAGCGAGAAACGATTGTTCGCCGGCAGCATGGTCGATTTTTTCATTGGCGAGCTGCTGCCGTCGATGCCGCGTTTCCCGATGCATCAGCGGCTTGACAGCCGCGGCGTGCAAGTCTTGCTGGAGAATGAAATCCTGGCGCAGGCAGGCGACCCTTCTCCGCCGCGCATCTGCGCCGAACTGGCTGTCGATTCAACGTCTTACCTGATGCATTTAACGGCGATACGCCGCGCCGCCGATGCCGAAAACGCCTATCTGCGCCAGGCAGTGCGCGATAGTGCGCCGCCGGTGCAGGGCGCCGCCATCGGCGACGATCTGCTGGGCTTGACGGAGGAAGAACTCCCTCACGCGTAATTAAGTTTAATTGCGGCGCAGGCCAGCCAGTATCTGTCCAACGTTGTAGCGCATCATGCCGAGGTAATCGGCGGCAACGCCGCCCGGCGCCGACAAGGCGTCCGAATACAGCTTTCCGCCCGCTTCCACGCCGGCTTCGCGGCTGATTTGCTGCAGCAGTTTCGGGCTGGTCATGTTTTCGATGAAGACCGCCTTGATGCGCTCCTTCTTCATCTGGCGGATCATGGCCGCGACTTCTTTCGCGCTCGGCTCGCTGTCGGTCGACATGCCTTGCGGCGCGATGAATTCGACGCCGTAATGCGCGCCGAAATAATGAAAGGCGTCATGCGAGGTGATGATGCGCCGCTTGGCGGGCGGGATCGCGCCGATCTGGGCGGCGGCCCAGCCGTCGAACTGTTTCAGGGCCGCGATATAGACATCGCCGTTGCGTTTGTAGGCGCCGGCGCCGGCCGGATCCAGCCGGCTCAATGCCTGCACGATATTGCCGGCATAGACCACGACATTGAGCGGATTCTGCCAGGCATGCGGATCGGCATGCATTGCATGCTCGCCCTCCTCCTGCATTTCGCGCGCCTGTATGCCGGTCGACGCCACCACGATTTCACCTTTGTAGTTGGCCGACTGCGCCAGCCGTTCCAGCCAGCCTTCGAAGCCCAGGCCGTTGACCACGATCAATCTGGCGTGCGCGACTTTCTTGATGTCGTCGGGCGTCGGCTGATACACATGCGCGTCCTGGTCGGGGCCGACCAGCGTGCTGACGGCGACACGGTCGCCGCCGATCCGCGCGACGATGTCGCCCAGGATGCTGAAGCTGGCCAGCACCGGTATCTTGCCGGCAGCGGGTGTAGCGGGCGCGGCAGGGGCGCCCTGGGCTTGCGCGGCATGGATCGCAACAAGAGGCAGCAGCGCCGCCAACAGGCAGGCGCGCAGGAAGGAACGTTTCAGGAGTTTCATGGGTTTCACACAGGGTGGGGAATCGGGATTGAAATGATTTATCCGCGCAAATGCGGGCGCCGCAAAATGCGCGGCAGCCAGCCGCGCGGCGCGATCAGCAGCGACAGCAGATAGAACGCGCCGGCGCAGACGATGATGGTCGGCCCCGAAGGCACCGAGGCGTAATACGACAGCATCAGCCCGGCATAGCCGGCCGCGGCCGCCTGCACCATGCTGTTGACCAGTTGCGCCGGCAGGGTGTCGTGCCACAGCCGCGCCGACACCGCCGGCAGCATCATCAGCCCGACCGCCATCAGCGTTCCCAAGGTCTGGAACGAAGCCACCAGATTGAGCACCACCAGCATCAGGAACAGTTGCTGATAGATGCTGCCGCGGCTGCCGCTGGCGGCGAGATAGGCGGGATCGAAGGTTTCCAGCAGAAAGCCGCGATACAAACCCGCCAGCAGCAGCACGCTGACGGTGGAGACGCCGGCCACCAGCAGCAGGCCGCCGGTATCGACGCCCAGCACATTGCCGAACAGGATATGCAGCAGATCGATCTGCGAGCCGAATTTGGAAATCAGGATGACGCCCAATGCCAGCGCCACCAGATAGGTCGCCGCCAGGCTGGCGTCTTCCTTCAGATCGGTATAACGGCTGATCATGCCGGCCACGCCGACCACGATCACGCCGGCCAGGAAACCGCCCACGCTGAGCGCCGGCAGCGACAGGCCGAACAGAATGAACGCCACCGCCACGCCCGGCAGGACCGCATGGCTCAAGGCTTCGCCGAACAGGCTCATGCGGCGCAGCGTCAGCAGCACGCCCAGCGGCGCGCTGCTCAATGCCAGCGCCAGCGTGCCGACCAGCGCGCGGCGCATGAAAGCGAACTCCTGAAACGGCGCGATGGCGAAATCGTAGAAACCGCCGTGGATCTGGCTCAAACCCGTGCTCAGACTCAAACTCAGGCTCATGCCGCGGCCTCGCAGATCGGCGCGTGATCGTCCTGCGCTTCGGCCATGGCCTTGGCGCGCTGCAGATTGTCCGGCGTCAGCACGTCGGCGGTGGCGCCCCAGGCCACGACATTGCGCGCCAGCAGCAGCGTGCGCGGGAATTGCGCGCGCACCTGATCGTAGTCGTGCAGCACGGCGATCACGGTACGGCCTTCGGCATGCCACGATTGCACGATCGCCAACAGATCGCTGGTGGTCTTGGCGTCGATCGCATTGAACGGTTCGTCCAGCAGAATCACTTCGGCGTCCTGCAACAGGATGCGCGCAAACAGCACGCGCTGGAACTGTCCGGCAGACAGGCTGCCGACCGGGCGCTGTCCGAAACCGTCCAGCCCGACCGCCGCCAGCGCGGCGTGCGCGCGTTCGCGCATGGCCGGATCGACCCGGCCGAACAGGCCGATGCGCCGCCAGTAGCCGAGCAATACGCAGTCGAATACCGAGACCGGAAAACCGCGCTCGATATCGGCCTGCTGCGGCAGATAGGCAATGTGCTTGCGCTGTGGAATCGTGACGACACGGCCGCTGCTGGCGCGGATCAGTCCGAGCATGCTCTTGAGCAAAGTGCTTTTGCCGGCGCCGTTGGGGCCGATGACGGCGGTCAGCGAACCTTGTTCGAACACGCCGTTGACGTGATGCAATGCCGGGTGGCGCCGGTAGGCGACGGTCAGGTTTTCGATCGAGATGAGCGGCCGCCCCGCGTGCGCGGCATGGCCGGCATGGGACTGCCCATGATCATGGCCGTGATCGTGTCCATGCGCGTGCGCCTCGCCGCCGGCATGCGTGCGCGCGCCGCTCAAGAGAAATCTCCTGTCAGCGCCCAGTACACGCCCAGCCACAGCAATGCGCAGACCGGCAGCACCAGCGCCACCCGAAGCCAGCCCGGGCAGCCCAGCACGCTGCTGTCGCGAAAGAAAGTTTTGATAGTCCGCACCGTTTGCCCTTGATTGGCCTTGGCCCTTGGCGTTTGCTGCCTGGCCCTTTGCCTGATTAAACACTTGTAAAGTTGCTTGCAACTCGGTTGCAAACAGTGATTATAATGCAATCGCCCGCAAAAAGTCGCGCGCCATTTGCTTACCTCTTTGCTTCACAGGGAAAACTCCATGAAATCCATACGCTTTTTCTTTTCCATTGCCGCGCTGTCGATCGCGACGGCGGCCGTGGCCCACGAAGCCCATGTGCATGGCGTCGGCAAGCTCGACGTCGCGCTCGACGGCAGCACGCTGTCGCTGCATCTGGATTCGCCCCTGATCAATCTGCTCGGCTTCGAACACGCCGCCACCAGCGCGCCGGATCGCCAGGCCGCGCAAAAAATGGGCGTGCAATTGCGCGCGGCGGACCAGGTGTTCGTCACCACGCCTGCCGCGCAATGCCATGCAACCGCCGTCACACTGATGTCGGCGGCGCTGGATCCGGCGTTGCTGGGCCAAAAGCCGGCCGCCGCGGACGCCAATAAAAAAGCCGCCGATCATGACGGCCATGCCGATCTGGACGCCGATTTCGTGTTCAGTTGCGCGCATCCCGAGCAACTGCGCGCCATCGACGTGAAGCTGTTCGACCTCTATCCCGGCTTCCACCGCATCGACGTGCAGGCAGTGACGCCGAAAGGCCAGTCGGCGGCGACGCTGGCGCCCGGCTCCAGCATGGTGGCGCTGTAAGCCATGACGGACAACGCGGCCAATGACGCCAATGACGCCGACAAGGCAAATCCGGATGCCGGCAACGATGCCGTCATCGAGCTGGACGACATCGATTTCCGCTGGCCCGGACAGGCCGTGCCGACGCTGCAACTGCCGCATTTTCGCGTCGCGCGCCGCGATCAGGTATTCCTGTCCGGCCCCAGCGGCAGCGGCAAAAGCACGCTGCTGGCGCTGATCGGCGGCATCGTCCTGCCGCAAAGCGGCCGCGTGCGCCTGCTGGGCGACGATATGCGTTCATTGTCCGCTTCCGCGCGCGACCGTTTCCGGGTCGACCATATCGGCTTCATCTTCCAGCAATTCAATCTCATTCCCTATTTATCGATGCTCGACAACGTCCTGCTGCCCTGCCAGTTCTCGGCGTACCGGCGCGAACGCGCGCTGGCGCAGGGCAAGTCGCTGCGCGCCGCCGCCGCTTCGCTGCTAAACAGCCTGGATCTGGCGCCGGCGCTGTGGGACCGGCCCGCGACGCAGCTGTCGATCGGCCAGCAGCAGCGCGTGGCCGCCGCGCGCGCCTTGATCGGCCGCCCGGAAATCATTGTCGCCGACGAGCCGACTTCGGCCCTCGACGCCGACCGCCAGCAAGGCTTCCTCGACCTGGTGCAGCGCGAATGCGAACAGGCCGCGGCCAGCCTGCTGTTCGTCAGCCACGATCAGCGCCTGGCGCAGCGCTTTACGCACCGCCTGGCGCTGGAAGAAATCAACGGCGCCGGCCGCGCACATACCGAAAGCGCCGCATGAAATTATTAATCCGGCTGGCCGCGCAGAGCGCATGGAACCGCCGCTTTACACTGGTGCTGATGCTGATCGCGATTGCCTTGTCGAGCACGCTGCTGCTCGGCATCGAACGCGTGCGGCACGATATGCGCGACAGCTTTTCGCAATCGGTGTCCGGCACCGATCTGGTGGTCGGCGCGCGCAGCAGCCCGGTGCAGCTGATGCTGTATTCGGTTTTCCATCTGGGCGGCGCCACCAACAACATGGGCTGGGACAGCGCGCAAAAACTGGCCGCCAATCCCGCCGTGGCATGGACCATTCCGCTGTCGCTGGGCGACTCGCATCGCGGCTTTCCGGTGCTGGCCACCAACGGCGATTACTTCACGCATTTCCAGTACGGCGGCCGCCAGCCGCTGCGCTTTGCCGAAGGCCGGCCATTCGCCAGCGTATTCGAAACCGTCATCGGCGCCGAAGTTGCGCGCAGCCTGCAGTACAAGATAGGCGACCATATCGTGCTGAGCCACGGCATCGGCGGGCCGCATCTGCTCCAACATGGCGACAAGCCGTTCGTGATCACCGGCATCCTGGCGCGCACCGGCACCCCGGTCGACCGCACCGTGCATATCGGACTGGACGCCATGGAAGCGATTCATCTGGACTGGGAAGGCGGCGCGCCGATGCGCGGCATGTCGATTCCGGCCGAGCTGGTCAAGAAATTCGATTTGACCCCGAAAACCATTACCGCCATGCTGATCGGCCTGAAAAACCGCGCCGCCGTATTCGGCCTGCAGCGCGAAATCGCCGACAACCAGGATGAAGCGCTGATGGCGGTGCTGCCGGGCGTGGCGCTGGATCAGTTGTGGGAGGTGGTCAGCATCGGCGAAAACGCGCTGCTGCTGATTTCCGCGCTGGTGGTGGTGGTGGGATTGGCCGGGCTGGTATCGTCGATCCTGGCCGGACTCGGCGAACGCCGGCGCGAGCTGGCGATCCTGCGCTCGGTCGGCGCGCGGCCGCTGGATCTGTTCCTGCTGCTGGCGCTGGAAGGGCTGGCCGTGATGCTGTGCGGCGTGCTGCTCGGCGTGCTGCTGCTGAGCGCCGGCATCGTGTTCGGCGGACCGCTGCTGGAAGCGCAATTCGGCATCGTGCTGCAACTGCACTGGCCGACTGAGGCCGAACTGAAATTGCTGGGCGCGGTGATCGCGGCCGGCTTTGCCGCGAGCCTGCTGCCGGGCTGGCGGGCCTACCGGCTCAGTCTGTCGGACGGGCTGAGTCCGAGGATTTAATTACATAACTAAACATATGTAAATCCTTCGCAAACGCAATCGGTAACGGATAGAATCGCCTTACATAAATGCCGGTATTCCCCGGCATTTTCCGTCTGAAAGCCCAAACGCCCTTATGAAAGTTCTGGCCTGGTTCATTGCCCTGATCGGCTCCGGCTTGCTGATCGGACATCTGGCAAGCCGCTTTGTCAGTCATTCGAACGCGAATGAGGCCGCGCCGTTGAGCGCGGCTGCCCAGACCACCAATGCGGCGTCTGCGCAGGCGCCCGCATCCTCCCAATATAAAGTGGGCGACCGCCTGGCCCAGACTGCCGCGCCTGCGCCGGCCAAATCGCCCTATCGCCAGATTTTGTGGGATGCGCTGATGCCGGCCGACTGGGATCCGATGCTGCCGTTCAAGGGCCTGAAGCTGGACACGATGCAGGACGGCGATCCGCGCGCGCAGCAGGCATTGTGGAAAGCCAAGAAATACTGGAACAAGGCCCCGACCAATCCGAAGATCGACAACGTGGCCGTCAAGATTCCGGGCTTCGTGGTGTCGCTGGAACGCGAAGGCGACGCGCTGACCGAATTCCTGGTAGTGCCTTACTACGGCGGCTGCATCCATGTGCCGCCGCCGCCGCTGAACCAGATCATCCACGTGCACAGCAATAAACCGATCGAAGGCATCCGCACCATGGATGCGGTGTGGATCAGCGGCACCTTGAAGATCGGCACCACCGAAACCATGATGGGCGTGGCCGGCTACAACATGCTGGCGCAGAACGTCGAACTCTATACCGAGGCGCCGGATGCGCCGCCGGTGCAGACGCAATAAGCGCGGGGCAAGCCGATGAGCATGACTGTCGGGCAAAGACCGCCGCTCCCGGCCGCAGCCGCGGATGCCCGCAGCCGGATCGAAGCCCAACTGGCGCGCATGCAGCAATATTTCCATCTTGAACGGCATGCCGACCGCACCACGCTGAACGACGACGTCGAAAACATGCCGCACTTTGTCGACCTGTCGAACCGGCGCCATCCCGATCTGCATCTGTTCATCGCCGATTCGCCGTCCGCGATGCTGCAGCGGATCAAGATAATGCCGCCCGAGTTTCATCTGCGCTGCGTGGTGCGCTCGTCGGAAAACACCATCGGCGGCGCGCATCATCTGTATGCCGATATCCGGCGCGAGGCGAACCGCCCGCTTTCCATTTTGCTGATCGAGCCGGCCGATTTCAAATACAACCAGAACGGCCGCTCAATGGTGCTGGCGCTGCTGATACTGATGATGCCCGATCCGTATTTCGCCGGCCGCCGGATGGCATGTTTCAATGCCGCGGCGCAGATGAGCGGATCGGACTGCCTGATCTTCTGCATCGACTTCGCCCTGAAGGCGCATCGCCATGCCGAGGAATTCCTGGCGCTGCACGCGATCCATCACGGCGGCCGCGCGGTCGGCAACGACGCCGGCGATCCCGTCATCGATCAGAACAATCTCGACACCCTGTCCATCGCGCCGGCCAAACTGCTGCCCTTCGCTTTTTTCGAACACATGCAGTCGCGAACCTTCTTGAGGGAAATATTCGGCGCGGACGATCCGCGCGTGATCGAACAGATAAAGAAGATGGGGCCGCCGTGCGGACGTTCGCGCAGCACGGTCTATGCCGGCGACGCCGTCGAAAAATTCATGCCGTCATCGATAGAACGCTGCCGCCGCCGCTTCCTGCTCGATACCTTGGCCGCGCTGAATGCGGCGCGGGAAGGAGCGCAATAAGCGCGCAATAAGTGTGAGACAAGAGCAAGAGACAAGTGTCTGAAACGCAGCGGCAGGCCGCCTATGCCGCCACGGCGAACCGCACGACCCCGTCGGTCCCGATGCGGCGCTCCAGCGCCCCCGCGAACCAGAGCTGATGCAAATGCGCCAGGGCTTCGCCCAGCGCAAACGTCATCTGGTGCGTGTCCAGCGCGCGCTTGAACATGATCGGCACGATATCGGCCGCGCTGCACGGCGTCGCGCAGGCCGCCAATACTTCCGCCAGACGGTCCCGGTGATGCTCGTTCAGCTGGCGGATGCGCGTATGCATGCCGCGAAACGGTTTGCCGTGCGACGGCAGCACCAGCGTGTCTTCCGGCAAATCCGCATATTTCTTCAGGGATTCCAGATACTGCCGCACCGGATCGGCTTCCGGCTCGATCGCCATCACCGACACATTGGTCGAAATGCGCGGCAATATCATGTCGCCGGAAATCAGCAGGTTCAAATCCGCGCAGTACAGCGCCGCGTGCTCGGGCGAATGGCCGAAGCCGCTGATCACCCGCCAGCCGCGTCCGCCGATGCGCACCTCGTCGCCGTCCTGCATGCGCGCATACGAAAACGGCGTTGCCGGCACCATGCTGGTGTAATAGCCCTTGCGCCCTTCCACCTGCTTGAGCATGTCCGCGTCGCGCACCCCATGGCGCTGGAAGTGCGCCACCGCGGCGCTGCCGTCGGCGCCCGGCAATCCGGCCGACATCATCCGCGCAAAGGCGAATTCGCCGGCGCTCATCCACAGCGGCGCATCCCAGCGCCGGCATATCCAGTCGGCCAGCCCGACGTGATCGGGATGGCAATGCGTGGCGATCACGCGCACGATCGGCAGGCCCTGCAACTGGTCGCGGAAAATGCTTTCCCACGCGGCCCGCATATCGTCCGAGGCGATGCCGCAATCGATCGCGGTCCAGCCGCGCACCGGACCGTGCCCGTTATCGAAGATGTCTTCCAGCAGCCATAAATTGATGTGATTCAGCGCGAACGGCAACGCCATGCGCAGCCAGCGCACGCCCGGCGCAAGTTCGATGGTACGTCCCGGCTCCGGCAATACATCGCCCAGCGGATAGTCGAGTTCGGATTCAAGAGTATTCATAAGCATTCGCAAAACGCGGATTTCCATCGAGGTTTATCGGAATACTCCGAAAAGTATCTGAGCCATTCCATCCATGCCGCCGGTTCGGACGTTTATCCTTTTCTTGCCCGCATGATAATGCATCCGGCGCGCCAACCCTGATAGTATGTTTTATCGAATGGAGACAAGCATGCAGCATCTACCCGGACTGAGCTTCGACCACGGCGACGACATCGCCGCCCTGCGCCACAGCGTTGCCGCCTTCGCCGCCGCCGAGATCGCGCCGCGCGCAGCCGAAATCGACCGCAGCGACCAATTTCCGATGGATCTGTGGAAGAAGATGGGCGATCTCGGCCTGCTCGGCATTACCGCCGGCGAACAGTATGGCGGCGCCGGCATGGGCTATCTGGCGCATATCGTCGCGATGGAAGAAATCTCGCGCGCCTCGGCATCGGTCGGCCTGTCATATGGCGCGCATTCCAATCTTTGCGTGAACCAGATCCATCGCAACGGCAGCGCCGAACAGAAGCAGCGCTATCTGCCGCGCCTTATCTCCGGCGACGCCATCGGCGCGCTGGCGATGTCCGAATCGAATGCCGGATCGGACGTGGCCGGCATGGCATTGCGCGCCGATTTTCGCAGCGACGCGCATGGCGGTCACTGGCTGCTCAACGGCGGCAAGATGTGGATCACCAATGGTCCCGATGCCGACGTGCTGGTGGTCTATGCCAAGACCGCCAAATCCGATAATGAAGCCGGCGGCGGCATGACCGCGTTCCTGGTCGAAAAAAACTTCCCCGGTTTCAGCGTCGCGCAGAAGCTCGACAAGCTCGGCATGCGCGGTTCGCATACCGGCGAGCTGGTGTTCCGCGACTGCCGCGTGCCGGGCGGGAACGTGCTGGGCGAAGTGGGCAAGGGCGTGCGGGTGCTGATGTCCGGCCTCGATTACGAGCGTGCGGTCCTGTCCGGCGGTCCGCTCGGGATCATGCAGGCCTGCATGGACGTGGTGCTGCCGTATGTCCACGAACGCAGGCAGTTCGGCCAGGCCATCGGCGAATTCCAATTGATGCAGGGCAAGCTGGCCGACATGTATTCGACCATGATGGCCTGCAAGGCCTATGTATACGCGGTCGGCCAGGCCTGCGACCGCGCCGTCTCGGCCGACCAGAGCCGCGCCTTGCGCAAGGATGCCGCCGGCGCCATCCTGTATGCCGCCGAAAAGGCCACCTGGATGGCCGGCGAAACCATACAGGCGCTGGGCGGCAACGGCTATACCAACGACTATCCGGCCGGACGCCTGTGGCGCGACGCCAAACTCTACGAAATCGGCGCCGGCACCAGCGAGATCCGCCGCATGCTGATCGGCCGCGAACTGTTTGCCCAGACACGCTGACCGCGCCGGCGCCGGAAACCCCGCCCCAGGAGACATCATGCAAACCGATTCCAAGCTTCCCCCCATGCCGGCCGATCCCATCGTCATCGTCGGCGCCGCGCGCACCCCGATGGGCGCGTTCCAGGGCGACTTTGCAAGCCTGAGCGCAAGCGACCTCGGCGCCGTCGCCATCGGCGCGGCCATTGCGCGCGCCGGCATTGCGGCAAACACGGTGGAGGAAGTCTGGCTCGGCAATTGCCTGATGGCGGGCCAGGGCCAGGCGCCGGCGCGGCAAGCCGCCATCAAGGCCGGCGTGCCGGTATCGGCGGGCGCGGTGACGCTGTCCAAGATGTGCGGCTCGGCCATGCAGGCGGTGCGTTTCGCCTGCGATGCACTGGCGGCCGGCAGCAACGACGTGATCGTCGCCGGCGGCATGGAATCGATGACCAATGCGCCGTATCTGGTGGCCAAGGCGCGCGGCGGTTACCGCATCGGCCATGGCATGCTGCTCGATCACATGATGCTGGACGGCCTCGAAGACGCCTATGCCAGGGATGAGCTGGGCAACGGCCGCGCGATGGGCACGTTCGCCGAAGACTGCGCGGCCCGGTACCGCTTTACGCGCGAAGCCCAGGATGCCTTCGCCATCGAATCGGTGCGGCGCGCCCAGGCCGCCGCCGAAGACGGCGCCTTTGCCTGGGAAATCGCCCCGGTGACGGTCGCCGGCCGCAATGGCGCAACCGTCGTCGAGCGCGACGAAGGCCCGCAAAAAGCGCGTCCCGAAAAAATCCCCCAGCTGAAACCCGCCTTCAGGAAGGACGGCACCATCACCGCCGCCTCGTCCTCCTCGATCAACGACGGCGCCGCCGCGCTGGTACTGATGCGTGCCTCGACCGCGCGCGCGCTCGGCTGTACGCCGCTCGCCAGAATCGTCGGCCACGCCGGCCATGCACAGGAACCGGCCGAGTTCAGCACCGCGCCGGTCGGCGCCATCCGCAAGCTGTACGCCAAAACCGGCTGGCGCACCGAAGACGTCGATCTGTTCGAAATCAATGAAGCCTTCGCCGCGGTGCCGATGGCGGCCATGGCCGAACTCCGCATTGCCCACGATAAAATCAATGTGCACGGCGGCGCCTGCATACTCGGCCATCCGATCGGCGCATCCGGTGCGCGTATCATTGTGACCCTGATCGGCGCATTGCGGCGGCGCGCAAGCGCAGCGGGCAGTGCCGCCACAGGAAAGCGCGGCATTGCCGCCTTGTGCATCGGCGGCGGCGAGGCGACCGCATTGGCGTTGGAATTACTATAAAGAAAACATCATGTCCGGACCCATCGATTTTTATTTCGACTTCTCTTCGCCCTACGGCTATCTGGGGTCGACCCGGATCGATGCGCTGGCCGCGGCGCACGGCAGAAGCGTGCACTGGCGGCCGGTGCTGCTGGGCGCGGTATTCAACAACGTCGGCAACAGCCCGATGATGAACATTCCGCACAAGGCCCGCTATTCGTGGCACGACCTGGAGCGCACCGCGCGCTTCCACGGCATTCCCTTCAAGCGTCCGTCGCTGTTTCCGCAGTCGACCCAGGTCGCCGCGCGCGCCGTGCTGTGGCTGCAGGCCAATCGCGATCACCAGACCGCCATCCGTTTTGCCCATGCGGTATATGCGGCAATGTTCGTGCAGGACCTGGACATCACCGCGCCGGCGCGCATCCTGGACATTGCCGCCGGCCTCGGCATCAACCGCGCAGCATTGGCCGCCGCGCTGGAAACGCCGGAATTGAAGAATGCATTGAAGGCGGAGGTATCGCAGGCCATCGAACACGGTGTTTTCGGCGCGCCGTTCATCATCGCCGACGGCGAAGCGTTCTGGGGCTTCGATCGCTTCGACCAACTGGCGGCGCTGCTGAAAAACGGCTGCATTTAGTTTTGTCTTTCGCTTTATTCCCATCATGAACCAGAAAACCAAAATCCTCGAATGCCCATGCGGCGGAAAAAATTACGCAAGCTGCTGCGGCCGGTTTATCGACGGCGGCCAGATAGCGGACAACGCCGCCGACTTGATGCGTTCGCGCTATACCGCATTCGCCCTGCGCAACGAGGACTATCTGCGCGCCACCTGGTGGCCGGACACCCTGCCCGAGGAAGCCGTGGCCGGCGAGGACGACGTCAAATGGATAGGCCTGAAGATACTCGGACCAGGATCGAGCCGACCGCCGGCAAGCGGCAGCGATCATGCCACCGTGGAATTCGTTGCCCGCTTCAAGGTCGGCGGGCGCGCGCACAAACTGCACGAGATCAGCAATTTCACGCGCCTGCGCGACAGCGGCGGAACAGCGCGCTGGTATTACGTCGACGGCGTGTTCCCGGACGACGCCTAGGAGGCTGTTGTTGCAACAGCCTCTACATCACGGAGAGAGCATGGCCATCATTGAAAGCAAACTTCAGCCGCACAGCCCGGCGGCGCAGGCCAATGTGGCCGCGATGCGCCTGCTGGTCGACGATCTGCGCGCCAAATCCGCCGCCATCGCGCTCGGCGGCGGCGAAGCGGCGCGCAGCAAACATACCGCGCGCGGCAAGCTGCTGCCGCGCGACCGCGTGCAGTTGCTGCTGGATCCCGGCACGCCGTTCCTGGAACTGTCGCAGATGGCCGCCTTCGGCATGTATCCCGATCGCGACGGCAACGACGCCGCGCCGGCGGCGGGCATCATTACCGGCATCGGGCGCGTCGCCGGCCAGGAATGCGTCATCGTCTGCAACGACGCCACCGTGAAAGGCGGCAGCTATTACCCGATGACCGTCAAGAAACACCTGCGCGCGCAGGAAATCGCCGGCCAGAACCATCTGCCCTGCATTTACCTGGTCGACAGCGGCGGCGCCAATCTGCCGAATCAGGACGAGGTGTTTCCCGACCGCGAACACTTCGGCCGCATTTTTTTCAACCAGGCCAATCTGTCGGCCCGGGGCATACCGCAGATCGCGGTGGTGATGGGATCCTGTACTGCGGGCGGCGCCTATGTGCCGGCGATGAGCGACGAATCGATCATCGTCGCGGGACAAGGCACGATCTTCCTGGCAGGCCCGCCCCTGGTCAAGGCCGCCACCGGCGAAGTCGTCGACGCCGAAGAACTGGGCGGCGGCGACGTGCATACGCGGCTGTCGGGCGTGGCCGACCATCTGGCGCAAAACGACGCCCACGCGCTGCGGCTGGCGCGCGACATTGTCGCCAACCTGAACCGGCGCAAGCCGCAGCAGGCCTTGTTGCGCGAACCTGCCGAGCCGCTGTACGCGGCCGACGAACTGTACGGCATCGTCCCGGCCGACACGCGCCATCCGTACGATGTGCGTGAAATCATCGCGCGCATTGCCGACGGCAGCCGCTTCGATGAATTCAAGGCGCGCTACGGCGCCACCCTGGTATGCGGTTTCGCGCATCTGTACGGCATGCCGGTCGGCGTGATCGCCAATAACGGCATCCTGTTTTCGGAGTCGGCGCAGAAGGGCGCGCATTTCATCGAACTGTGCTGCCAGCGCAAGATCCCGCTGATCTTCCTGCAGAACATCACCGGTTTCATGGTCGGCAAGAAAGTGGAAAACGAAGGCATTGCGCGCCACGGCGCCAAAATGGTGGCCGCGGTGGCCAACGCCGCCGTGCCCAAGCTGACGATGATCGTCGGCGGCAGCTTCGGCGCCGGCAATTACGGCATGTGCGGCCGGGCATTTTCGCCGCGCTTCCTGTGGATGTGGCCGAACGCCCGCATTTCGGTCATGGGCGGCGAGCAGGCCGCCAGCGTGCTCGCCACGGTCAGGCGCGACGGCGTGGAAGCGCAAGGCGGCGAATGGAGCGATGCGGAAGAGGCGGCCTTCAAGCAGCCCATACGCGCCCAATACGAACAGCAGGGCCATCCCTATTATGCTTCGGCCCGGCTCTGGGACGATGGCGTGATCGATCCGGCCGACACGCGGCGCGTGCTGGGCCTGGGGCTGAGCGCCGCGCTGAACGCGCCGATCGCCGAAACGCGCTTTGCCGTATTCAGGATGTAGCAATCAAAAAATCAAAACGGGGAAAACAGGGATGCAAAAAATCTTGCGGAAGATGCTGCCGGCGCCGCTGCTGACAGCGCTGCTGTTGTCATGGCCCGGCGCCGGCCGGGCGCAATCGATTTCGATGGCGCCCGCGCTGGACAAAGCGCTCAACGAGCAGGTCATCATGCTGCCGGTCGGCTCGGGCTTCTCCAGCTATACGCTGGAAACCACGATCTTCCGGCCGCCGGGCGACGGACCGTTTCCGTTGCTGCTGATGAATCATGGCAAAACGCCCGACATCGATCCCCATCAGCAGCCGCGGGCGCGCTATCTGGCCATTGCACGCGAATTCGTTGCACGCGGCTATGCCGTCATCATTCCGATGCGCAAAGGCTTCGCCCAATCGACCGGCACCTACATCGGCGCCGGCTGCAATATCGCCGCCAACGGCGTCGCGCAGGCCGACGATCTGCAAAGCGCGCTGGATTACGCCGTCAAACAGGCGTGGATCGATCCGGCCAGGATCATCGTGGCCGGCCAATCGCACGGCGGCCTGGCGACGATGGCGTTCGGCATACGCCATTATCCGGGCGTCAGAGGGCTGATCGATTTCGCGGGCGGCCTGCGCGTCACGTCGAATAACTGCGAGTGGCAGCCGGCGCTGGTCAATGCCTTCGCCCAATACGCACGCAAGACCGCGGTCCCCAGCCTCTGGTTCTACGGCGCCAACGACAGCTATTTCGGCCCCGAGCTGGCCAGCCGCATGGCGGCGGCCTACACCCAGGCCGGCGGACGCGCCAGGCTGATCGCCTACGGGCCGTTCAAAAGCGATTCCCACGCCATGAGCGGCAGCGAGTCGGGCGTGGCCATCTGGTGGCCCGAAACCGAAATCTTCCTGCATGCGCTGGGCATGCCGACCGCCAGGATCGTCAAACTGGCCGGCGCGGCGATACCGCCGCCCAGTCATTTCGCGTCATTGTCCGCAATCGATGCCCTGCCCTATGTGAAAGACACCGGCCGCGAAGGCTACAAAACCTTCCTCGCCAAGGGCGCGCCGCGCGCCTTCGCCATTTCGTCCAGCGGCGCCTGGGGCTATTCGACCGCCGACAACGGCGAGGACACTGCCGCCCTGGCGCTGGCGCGTTGCCAGCAGTACAGCAAGCGTCCCTGTGGACTCTACGCGGTCGACGATCAGGTGGTCTGGGTGAAAGAATAGGCATTCGCTGCGATAATGGCGTGCCGAACCGAATCGGGAACGGCGAATCGATCCGAATGAATATGCAAAACCTCTCTCCAGACCAAGCGAACACCCCTCCCCAACCGGCCGGCCTGACCGCGCGCAGCCTGCGCAGCGTCTGGCATCCCTGCACGCAAATGCAGCATCATGCGCAGGAAAACGAAGGGCCGGACGCCATGCCGCTGATCCCGGTCAGCCACGGCCGCGGCGCCTGGCTGTACGATACCGAAGGCAAACGCTACCTGGACGGCATCAGTTCCTGGTGGGTCAATCTGTTCGGCCACGCCAATGCGCGCATCAACGCGGCGCTGAAAGACCAGCTCGACCGGCTGGAGCACGCCATGCTGTCCGGCTTCACGCATGAACCGGTGGTGGCCTTGTCGGAGCAGCTGGCCGCGCTGACCGGCCATCGTCTCGGACATTGTTTTTACGCTTCCGACGGCGCCTCGGCGGTGGAAATCGCGCTGAAGATGAGTTTTCATGCCTGGCGCAATGCCGGCCATGCCGACAAACAGGAATTCGTCTGCCTGCGCGGCAGCTATCATGGCGAAACGCTGGGCGCGCTGGCGGTGACCGACGTCGCCCTGTTCCGCGACGCCTACGGTCCGCTGCTGCGGCAGGCGCATGTCGTTGCCACCCCGGACGCCCGCACGGCCCGGGATGGCGAAAGCGCCGCCGATGTGGCCCGCCGCGCCGCGGCCGACCTGGAAGCGCTGCTGCAGGCGCGCGGCAGCCGCATCGCCGCCATCATCGTCGAGCCCCTGGTGCAATGCGCGACCGGCATGGCGATGCACGATCCGCTTTACCTGACGCTCGTGCGCGAACTCTGCGACCGCTACCAGGTGCATATGATCGCCGATGAAATCGCGGTCGGATGCGGCCGCAGCGGACGTTTTTTCGCCTGCGAGCATGCCGGCATCTGGCCCGACTTCCTGTGCCTGTCGAAAGGCATCAGCGGCGGCTACCTGCCGCTGTCGCTGGTGATGACGACCGATGCCATCTATCAGGCCTTCTATCATCCCGACGCCGCGCGCGGCTTCCTGCATTCGCATTCGTATACCGGCAATCCGCTGGCCTGCCGCGCCGCGCTGGCGACCCTGGCGATTTTCAGGGAAGACGACGTACTGCAGCGCAATGCCGCGCGCGCCGCGGCGATCACCGCCGCGCTGGCCCCCCTGGCGGCGCATCCGCAAGTCGCCAATTTCCGGCAGCAGGGCATGATCTGGGCCTTCGACGCCATCGTGGACGACGCCCAGGCTGCCAAAACCTTCTCGCGCCGCTTTTTCGCGGGTGCGCTGCAGAATGAACTGTTGCTGCGTCCGATCGGCCGCACGGTTTACCTGATGCCGCCGTTCATTCTCGACGACGGCGAAATCGATCATATGGCGGGAGCGGCCTTGCGCACCTTCGAACAGGTCATGGCGGCCCAATGACGAATCCGCAAGCGCCATTCCAGCACTATTTCATCGCCGGCACCGACACCGAAATCGGCAAAACCATGATCAGTTGCGCCCTGCTGCTTGCGCTGGCGCGGCACGGCGCGCGCGCCGCCGGCATGAAACCGGTGGCGGCCGGCGCCGAACTGCACGTCGGCGACGGCGCCTGGCATAACGAAGACGTCGATCTGCTGGCGGCGCACAGCAATTTCCGGGCGCCGCCGGAACTGGCCAATCCCTATCTGTTCCGCCAACCGATCGCTCCGCATATCGCTGCCGCCCTGGAAGGACGCAGCATCGAAATCCCGCACATTCTCGACTGCTACCGCCGGCTGGCCGGAATGGCCGACGCGGTGGTGGTGGAAGGCGTCGGCGGCTTCCGCGTGCCTTTCGATGCACGCCATGACAGCGCCGACCTGGCGCGGCAATTGGGGCTGCCGGTGATCATGGTGGTCGGGCTGCGGCTCGGCTGCATCAGCCAGGCGCTGCTGAGCGCCGAGGCCATCGCCGCGCGCGGGCTGCGCCTGGCCGGCTGGGTCGCCAACCATGCCGGCGCCGCGGAAATGCCGTTTGCCGACGAGAATTGCGCTACACTCATCGATCGGCTCGATGCGCCGCTGCTGGGACGCGTCCCGCATCTGGCCCCGGCGCAAGCCGCATCGGCCTTGCCTTATCTCGATTTTTCGTCGCTGCTGCCGCCGCTCTTGCCGCCATCCGCAGCGATTTCACCGTCTTCAAATTTGCAACAGGAGTAAGCATGTCAACCCAAACCATCCAGTTTCACCAGAATCCGGTCAAGGGCGCCCCTGCGCCGGCTGCCGCGCAAGCGCCTTTGAAATGGCCGGTCGACGAAATCGCGGCCCTGTTCGATCTGCCGTTCAACGACCTGCTGTTCCGTGCGCAGCAAGTGCATCGGCAGCATTTCGACGCCACCGAAGTCGAGCTGGCGACGCTGTTGTCGATCAAGACCGGCGGCTGTCCGGAAGACTGCGGCTATTGCCCGCAGGCGGCGCGCTACGATACCGGCGTCACGGCGCAGAAAATGCTGCCGCTGGAAACCGTGCTGAACGCCGCCCGCGAAGCCAAATCGCATGGCGCGACGCGCTTTTGCATGGGCGCGGCATGGCGCGAGCCGAAAGACCGCGATCTGGAAAAGGTCGAGGAAATGGTGCGCGAGGTCAAGGCGCTGGGCCTGGAAACCTGCGCCACGCTCGGCATGCTCGGCGAAGGCCAGGCCGACCGCCTGAAGCAGGCCGGCCTCGATTATTACAATCACAACCTGGACACCGCGCCCGAACTGTACGGCGACATCATCAGCACGCGCGACTACGAAAATCGCCTCGATACGCTCAGCAGCGTGCGCGACGCCGGCATCAAGGTCTGCTGCGGCGGCATCGTCGGCATGGGCGAATCGCGCCGCCAGCGCGCCGGCCTGATCGCCCAATTGGCCAATCTGGACCCTTATCCGGAATCGGTGCCGGTGAATAACCTGGTGCAGGTCGAAGGCACGCCGCTGTACGGCACCGCCGCGCTCGATCCGCTGGAATTCGTGCGCACCGTCGCCGTGGCCCGCATCACCATGCCGACCGCGCGCGTGCGCATGTCGGCCGGACGCCGTGAAATGGGCGAAGCGGTGCAGGCGCTGTGTTTCCTGGCCGGCGCCAATTCGATTTTCTACGGCGACAAGCTGCTGACCACCGGCAATCCCGACGCCGACGAAGATCGCGCCCTGCTCGACAAGCTCGGCCTGCGCACCCGCAGCAACGGGCATGATGCGCGCTGCGAGATTGCGGAATAGCATCGGCCGGAACAGGGAATAAACGCGAATCAAGCAGGTGCCAAAATCTGTCTCGACTAACTGCCCGCTTTATCGGCGGGCTTGAGGAGACAACGATGTTCAGCAAGATCCTGATCGCCAATCGCGGCGAAATCGCCTGCCGCGTCGCGGCCACGGCGCGCGCCATGGGCATCAAGACGGTCGCGGTCTACTCGTCGGCGGACGCCGGCGCCAAACACGTCGAGGCCTGCGATGAAGCCTTCGCCATCGGCGGCGCGGCGGCAGCCGACAGCTATTTATGCGGCGACAGAATCATTGCCGCCGCCCTGCACAGCGGCGCGCAGGCAATCCATCCCGGCTACGGCTTTCTCTCTGAAAACGCCGCCTTTGCGCAGGCCTGCGCCGACGCCGGCCTGGTCTTTATCGGCCCTCCGGCCGCCGCAATGCAGGCCATGGCATCGAAATCCGCCGCCAAATCGCTGATGGCGCAGGCCGGCGTTCCGCTGGTTCCCGGCTATCACGGCGACGATCAGGATCCCGCCGTGCTGCGGCAGGCGGCCGGCCGCATCGGCTATCCGGTGCTGCTCAAAGCCAGCGCCGGCGGCGGCGGCAAGGGCATGCGCATCGTTGAAAGCCCGGACGGCTTCGGCGATGCGCTGTCGTCCTGCAGGCGCGAAGCGCGCGCCAGCTTCGGCGACGACAAGATGCTGGTCGAGAAATATCTGCTGCGCGCGCGCCATATCGAAATCCAGCTGTTCGCCGATACCCTGGGCGGGTGCATTTATCTGTTCGAACGCGATTGTTCGGTGCAGCGGCGTCATCAAAAGGTGCTGGAAGAAGCCCCCGCGCCGGGTCTGAGCGAAGCCCGCCGCGCCGCGATGGGCGCGGCCGCCGTCGCCGCGGCCAAAGCGGTGGGCTATGTCGGCGCCGGCACGGTCGAATTCATTGTCGAAGGCGGCGCATTTTATTTCATGGAAATGAACACCCGGCTGCAGGTCGAGCATCCCGTGACCGAGATGATTACCGGCCTGGATCTGGTCGAATGGCAGTTGCGCGTCGCCGCCGGCCAGCCGCTGCCGTTGCAACAGTCTCAACTGACCATGCGCGGCCATGCCATCGAAGCGCGCATCTATGCCGAAAATCCCGAACGCGGGTTTCTGCCGTCCACCGGCACGCTGCGCCATCTGCGCTGGCCGGCGGCGACGGCATTCGGCATCGGCGGCGACGATGCCAATGACGGCGCCCGCGGCCGGCCCGCAACCAGGATTCGCATCGACTCCGGCTTCCGGCAGGGCGATGCGATTTCGGCGTTCTACGATCCGATGATTGCCAAACTGATCGTCTGGGGCGAACACCGCGATGCGGCTCTGGCCGCCATGGCGGCGGCGCTGAATGCCTGCCAGATTGCCGGATTGGCAACCAATATCGGTTTCCTGCAGCGGCTGGTCGCCTGCGACGCGTTCGCCGGCGCCGATCTCGATACCGGCCTGATCGCCCGCAACGAGGCAGCGCTGTTCGGCGCGTCGACGCTTGCGCCCTTGCCGGCGCTGGCGCTGGCCGCGGTCGCGCTGATGGAAAACGAAAGGGAAAGGCAGGCATCCGCCGACGGCGATCCGTGGGCCGCCGCCGATGGCTGGCGGCTGCATGCACGTTTGCGCCGCGGGCTGGAATGGATAGACGAAACCGGTACACAAACGCCAGGGCAGGGACTGGCCGGCCGCCTGAGCGTACGCTACGGCGATGCCGGCTGGCTGATGCGCGAAGAAGGCGTGATGACGATGGACCCGGCCGATGGCGCCGATGGCGATACGGCCGGCGCAACTGAGCATACGGTCCGCCTGTTGCAGCGCGATGGCGCCGATCTCCGGATTCTGCTCGACGGCCTCCCCATTGCCGGCAGTGTGTTGCAAGATGGCGATACCACAAAGATATTCTGCCGCGCCGGTCACTTTACGCTACGCTATGCCGATCCGCTCGCGGATGCAGGCGCCGATGCCGGTGCAGGCGCAGCGGGCGGCCTGACCGCGCCGATGCCCGGCAAGATCGTCGCGGTGCTGGTGGCGCAGGGAGATGTGGTGGCGCAAGGTACGCCGCTGCTGGTCATGGAGGCAATGAAAATGGAACACACGATCGAGGCTCCCAGGATGGGTAAAATCGCGCAGTTGCTGTACGCGGTGGGCGACCAGGTTGACGAAGGCGCACCGCTGTTGCAATTGACGGCGGCTTAACGGCAATAAAAACGTACGGAACCGTTTCAAAAAATGATCGCAACCGCTCCAGGCACGCAAAATCTGCAAATCTTGTTTTATAACCCCGATCCGGACGGCCATGCCGGCTGGCTGCAATTATTGCGTGAAGCCCTGCCGGGCGCCGTTGTACGGCTGTGGCAGCCGGGCGATTCGGCGCCGGCCGATTACGCCCTGGTATGGCAGCAGCCGGCCGCGCTGCTGGAGCCCGAGCGCGGCCTGAAAGCGGTTTTCAATCTTGGCGCCGGCGTGGATGCGGTCCTGAAACAGTTGAAACATCGGCCCGATTTGCCGTTGATACGGATCGATGACGGCGCCATGGCGATCCAGATGGCCGAATATGCATGCTATGGCGTGTTGCATTATTTCCGTCAGTTCGACCGCTATGGCCGGCAAGCCCGCGACGGCGAATGGACCCGGCATGCGCCACTGGACAAGTCGCAATTCACGGTCGGCATCCTGGGCCTTGGCGTGCTCGGGTCGCGCGTGGCGCAGGCGCTGCGGCATTTCGATTTTCCGGTGCTGGGCTGGACCCGCGGCCCGCGTCCTGCATCCGATATTCAAACCTTTCACGGCGCCCACGGCCTGGGCCAGTTGCTGCGCCGCTGCCGCGTCGCGATCTGCATGCTGCCGCTGACCGAGGAAACGCGCGGCCTGCTCAACCGCGCCGCGCTGGAGCAGTTGCCGCCGCACAGCTATATCATCAACGTCGCCCGCGGCGCCCACCTGGTACAGGAAGATTTGCTGGCGCTGATCCGCAACGGCCACTTGGCGGGAGCCATGCTGGACGTGTTCGATGAAGAGCCGTTGCCGCCGCAACATCCTTTCTGGCATGAGCCTTGTATTACAATCACGCCTCACATTTCGGCGAAAACGGTTCGCGCCGAATCGATCCGGCAGGTCGCGCAGAAGATCGCCGCGCTGGAATGCGGCGAAAGCGTCACGGGTCTGGTGGACCGTAACAAGGGGTATTAGGCGTCAGGGGTTAGGGTTAAGGGGTTCAACAGGATGACACTGCCGAAACGGGTAAAAATAGTCGAGGTCGGTCCGCGCGACGGCTTGCAGAACGAAGGGCAAACCATTCCGGCCGACATCAAGATCGCGCTGGTGGACCGGCTGACGCTGGCCGGCTTCCCCAATATCGAAGCGGCGTCGTTCGTGTCGCCGAAATGGGTGCCGCAGATGGCCACGTCGGCCGAGGTGATGGCCGGCATTGCGCGCAAACCCGGCGTAGTGTATTCCGCCCTGGTGCCGAACATGCAGGGCTTCGATGCGGCGCTCAAGGCCGGCGCCGACGAAATCGTGATTTTCGGCGCGGCCTCCGAAGCCTTTTCGCAAAAGAATATCAATTGTTCGATCGCCGAGTCGATCGAACGCTTCCGCCCGGTCGCCGCCGCCGCGAAGCAGCACGGCAAGTTGTTGCGCGGCGCAGTCAGTTGCGCGTTCGGCTGCCCGTATCAGGGACGCGTTGAACCGTCGGCGGTGGCAGACGTGGTGCGCCGTCTGCGCGATATCGGCTGCGATGAAATCGACATCGCCGACACCATCGGCGTCGCCACCGCGGGGCAGGTGCATGCGGTCATGCAGAGCGCCATCGATGAATTCCCCATCGATCGTCTGTCGGGACATTTTCACGATACTTATGGGCAGGCGCTGGCGAACATCTACGCCGCGCTGGAAGCCGGCATTGCGATTTTCCACGCCTCGGTGGCCGGGCTCGGGGGCTGTCCGTATGCGAAGGGCGCCACCGGCAATGTGGCCAGCGAGGATGTGCTGTACATGATGCAGGGCCTGGGCATCGAAACCGGCGTCGATCTGCAGCAGGTGGTCGACGCCGGGCAATTCATTTCCGCATTTTTGCAGCGCAAGGCGGCCAGCCGGGCCGGCAATGCAATTGCGGCCAAGCGCAGTGCGGGCGCTGGCACGGCAGCGGGCAACGCCGCATGAATATCTTCCAGAGCATCAAATTCCGCCTGATCGGGCTGGCCGTCATGCTGGTGGTGATCGGCGTCATCGTACGCATGCTGTTTGCGCTGCCGTTCGCGCAAAACCTGCTGCGGGCGCTGGTGGAGGCGCAGCAGATGTCGATTGCTTCATACGTGGCGCACGATATCGACAACAGCGTCCTGGCGCGGCGCACGCTGCTGACCGAGCTGGCGCTGACGATGCCGCCGGCGCTCATACAGCAACCCGACCAATTGTCGCGCTGGGTGCGCGAACGGCAGCGCGTCAACCCGCTGTTCGACCGGCTGGTGGTGCTGCGCCCCGAGGGCAAAGGGCTGTTCACGCAATATCCCGATATCAAACAACCGGCCAACTTTGTTTATTCGAATGCCGACTGGTTCCAGGCAGCGCTGCGCACCGACGTCCGCGCGCCGGTCATGAGCCCGCCGCATCGCGGCATTGCCAATGGCCAGCCGCTGCTGGTCATGGCGGTGCCGGTGCGCGAGAACGACCATGTGGTTGCGGTATTGGCCGGCATCGTGATACTCAGTTCGCCCGGTTTTCTGGATCGCCTGCAAGAAATCCATCTGGGCGCAACCGGCGGCTCGCTGCTGATTTCGCCTGCGGACAAATTATTTGTCGGCTCCAGCGATCCCTCCATGATTCTGAAACCGACGCCGGCGCCCGGCGTCAATCTGCTGCATGACCGGGCGATGGCCGGCTATCGCGGCAGCGGCGTGACGGTCAATGCCTTTGGCGTGGAAGAGCTGTCGACCATGGTCTCGGTGCCGAGCACCGGCTGGTTCGTCGTGGTGCGGATGCCGACGGCGGAGGCCTTCCATCCGATCCGGGCCACCGGCAATTTCGTCCTGATCAGCACCTTGGCGTTTCTGGTGATACTGGTCACGCTTCTGCTCACCGTGCTGCCGCGCATCCTGCGGCCGTTGACCGACGCGGCGCATTCAATGCGCGAAATGGCCGACGGCACGCGGCCGCTGACACCGCTGCCGGTCCGGCGCCAGGACGAAGTCGGCGCATTGGTGCTGGGCTTCAATTACCTGCTTTCCAGGCTGCACGACAAGGAAATCGCGCTCAAGGAAAGCGAGGCGCGGCTGACCTTCATGGCGCATCACGACGCGCTGACCGGCCTGTACAACCGCTCCATGCTCGAACAGCGCATCGAATTGCAGCTGGCCCAGGCCGAACGCAGCGGTTCGCGCCTGGCGCTGCTGTTCTGCGATCTGGACGGCTTCAAGTCGATCAACGATCAGTACGGCCACAAGGCCGGCGACTCGGTGCTGTGCGAAGTGGCGGCCAGGCTTTCGGCCGGCCGGCGGCGCTCGGATACCGTTTCGCGTTTCGGCGGCGACGAATTCATTCTGCTGCTTGGGGATCTGAACGACCAGCCGGACGGGCTCAGCGTGCGCACCATGGTGACGTCCGTCGCGCGCCAGTTGCTGGCGGCGGTCGCCGCGCCTTTCGATATCGACGGCCACCAGTTTGCGCTGGGCGTGTCGATCGGCATTGCGCTATCCGACGATCCGCACGTATCGCCGTCGCAATTGATCTCGCGCGCCGATATCGCCATGTACCAGGCCAAGCGCGCCGGCAAGAACGATTTCTGTATCTTCGAAGATTAGTCCGGCAGCAGCATATCCAGCGCGAGCGCCCGGAAATCCTGCGGCGACATACCGTAGGAGCGCCGAAACGCGCGCGTGAAGTCCGACGCGCTGCTGAAGCACAGGCCGTAGGCGATTTCCATGATCGCCATCTTCGGGAATTCCACCAGTTCATCGGCCGCCGCGCGCAGGCGGCAGTTGCGGATATAAGCGCCAAGTCCGCCTTCGTGCTCGAACATCCGGTACAACGAGGCGCGCGGCAATCGAAACAGGCCCAGCACGCTCTCCGGCGACAATTTTCTTTGATGCAAATTAACGTTGATATAGCCCTGCACTTCATTTCTCACGGCGGCATGGGCGGCCGCGCGCGTCTTTTCCCCGAGACGGGCCTGTTTCGCGAAAGCGGCAATGATCAGCTGCGCGCAGACGCGAATGGTCGTTTCGATTTCCGCCGGGCTCAGCGCGGGCAAGCGCCGGCACAGCATCTGCAGATGGTCGAGGATGAGCCGGGTCAAGGGAGAGGTATAGCCGATCACGCGGCCGTGTATCGATTCCGCATCGGGAATTTCGGCTTCTACCATGGCGCGCGGCAAAAAGAAGGCCAGTACCCTGGCATAGGTCGGCCGCACCATATGCATGGTCTGGTTCAGATCCAGCGCCAGGATGCCGGGCACGAATTGCGCCGACTTGCGCTGCCGCCCCGGCCCGGTGGCGGTTTCGATGATGCCCTCCACGGCCACGTGAAAAACGTAATTGCGCACGCCGTCGGTGGAGATCCGGGACGCGGTTCGCACCTGCGCGAAGGGATCGGTGCGGCAGTCCAGATAAATCATGTCGGACAGGACATAGGAGTCGATTTCGCCCCGGAATCCACTCTCCACTTGCGAGCGGTTGATCGGCACGTCGAGTATCCGGCCGACATAATCGCTCCACGCCGGCGCCTGCAATGCGCGGGCCTCGTTTGCGACGGTGAAATGCTGATGAACGAAAGGCACGGGCGCGCTGCCGCAGAACTCCGACGGATAAACATATCTCTGCTGTTGCGAAGCGATAATCCGGCTGACTGCCTGCGAGTATCCGTTGCTCATGTTCACTCTACATATTTTTAAATTTGTGAAATTGCTTTTCCGCAACAATAACAACTAAACTGAAAAGTCTCAATGCAATTTGCGCATGGCGGCTATTGCAAAATGCGGCGAGGCCGAGTGTTGTGCGGAGTGAGGTAAAGGAGGAGACGGCCGAAGGCCGGCGGGGGACACGAACGCAGTACGACGCCCGGCCTCGCCGCATTTTGCAATAGTCTCTTAAAACCGAACGCCGCGTTCTATTCCTCCGGCCGTGCTTTATTCCACTCTATAATCGGCCATTCTTCCGCATCGAAAGCTCCAGATGACGCAATCCGCTTCGCTCTCGGTTCCCCCGCGCAGGGCATTGCCGGCCGCATTGCAGAACCTGCGCCTGCCGGTCATCGCAGCGCCCATGTTCATCGCCAGCGGTCCGGCGCTGGTCGCCGCGCAATGCAAGGCCGGCATCGTCGGCTCGTTCCCGGCGCTCAATGCCCGTCCGGCGACGCTGCTCGACACCTGGTTGACCGATCTGCAAGCCGAGCTGGCGGTCTTCAAGGCGGCCAACCCCGGCCTGCCCGTCGGGCCGATCGCGGTCAATCAGATTGTGCATCAGTCGAACGACCGGCTGGCCCACGACGTCGAGGTATGCGTGAAGCATCGGGTGCCGATCATTATTTCCAGCCTGCGCGCGCCGCCCAGGGAAATGATGGACGCGATTCACGGCTACGGCGGCATCGTGATGCATGACGTGATTTCGATCCGGCATGCGCAGAAGGCGCTGGAAGCCGGCGTCGATGGCCTGATCCTGGTCGCGGCCGGGGCCGGCGGGCATGCCGGCGCTCTCTCGCCGTTTGCGCTGGTCGGCGAAGTACGGAAATTTTTCGGCGGTCCGATTGCGCTGTCCGGCGCGATCGGCACGGGTGACGCCATCCTTGCCGCGCAAGCGATGGGCGCCGATTTTGCCTATATCGGATCGCGCTGGCTGGCGACGGTGGAATCGAATATCAATGAGGCTTATCGCAATGCGATCGTCGAGGGCAGCGCGGCCGACGTGGTGTATACAAACCTGTTTACGGGCGTGCACGGCAATTATCTGAAACGGTCCATCATCAATGCCGGACTGGATCCGGATAATCTGCCTGTGGCGGATAAATCGGCAATGAATTTCGGCGCCGGCAGCGCCAAGGCATGGCGCGACATCTGGGGCGTGGGCCAGGGTATCGGCCTGATCGACGACGTGCCGACGGTAGCGCAGGTCATCGACCGGCTGGCGCAGCAATACGATGCCGCCAGGGCGCGCCTGTCGCTATAGAATTTAGCTAAATTCGTTTATCTACATCCGTTCCAGCAGCCAGCCGATCTCGGCCAGCAGTTCATCGGGTTTTTCGAGCGGCGTCATGTGTCCGCAATCCGGTATCACGACCATGCGCGAGCCGGCGATGCGCTGCGCCATATGTTCCGATTCCGCCATGCTGCGCAGGGCGTCGTCGCTGCTGGTGACAATCAGCGTCGGGCAACGGATCTGCTCCAGCCCGGCGGGATCGTCGCCGCGCAAGGCGCCCATCTGGCGCAGGAAAACCTCTTTGCCGTTTTGCAGCGCCATGGCCTGAAGGCGGCCGAGCAGTGCGCTGTCGCCGCAGCGGGATGGATGCACCGATGCCGCCAGTTGACGCGAAGCCAGGCCTTTGAACGGAATGCCCCGCGCCAGTTCGATCTGCGCCAGATGCTGCGCCATCTCCCGGGGCGTCTGCGGCCGCGACGAAGTATTCAGCAATCCCAGCGCCAGCACCCGCTCCGGCGCCTGGCGCATGATCTGCTGCGCAACAAAACCGCCCATCGAAAAACCGAACAGCACGAAACGCGGCGGCGCATCGCGCAATACACGCTCGGCCATCGCCACAATGGAGCCATCCTGGCTCAAATCGCCGAAATGACAGCGGCCCATGGCGGCAAGGCCGTCGCGCATATCGTCCCATAGGGCGTCGGTCAGCATGAAACCGGGCAAGAACAACAGGTCTGGCATGTCGCTGGGCGGCATTTTCGTATCGTGTAAAGAGAGGATTTGTTATTGTTTCGGTGAAATTTCCTGTTCGACCACCAGATCCAGCGTCCATTTGACGTCGCTGCTGTCGGCCGGAGGATTGCTCACGCGTTCTTCCAGAATGCGCAGGCGGTAGGCGACGCCGGGTTCGAAATCGAAGCCCGCGATGTCGCCGTGCCAGAGGCGCCATGGATCGTCCTTGTTTTCTTTCACCTGGTAGCACATCGCCTTGCCGGCGCCGGCCGCGCATTCGACACGCTGCGGCGCGACGTAAATGAATTTGATGAGCGCTTCGGCGCCGACCTTGGCGCGCGGACGGAAGCTCAGCACATGGCCGTCGGCGGCGATCAGGTCCAGATTGTTATAGGTGACCTTGTAGGTGGAAATCGACTCCAGCTTGTCCAGCAGGCGGGCTTCGAATTCCATGACCTCCGGCGCGCAAGCCATATAAGTGGCGACCGGCGTGGCGATCGTGATTTCACCCGCGTCGCGCAATACATACGGCGCGGAGAACTGATTGCAGCCTGCATGCCCGCTGACGCGGCCTTCATCGCCTTTCTGATCGAAGCGCAGGATGATCGGGCGCACGCCGGCAGGCGGCATCGGTTGCGTCGACCATTTGACCAATTCCCATTGCGCCGATGTCAGGTCGAGCCGCCCTTTGCCCGCGCCGGCATGCGGCGCGGCGCAGCCTGCCAGCGCGACCATGCCTGTCAACAGCAAAAATTTGAATACGGACCATATGGAATTGTTCAGCGGCATCTCTGCTCCCCCGTTTATTTGAACGCCACGCCTTCACGTCAGCCATTTTGCCCGGCTGGCGGCCAACGCCACGCCGACACACAATATACCAACAAACGCGAGCGCTGCCTGCAAGCCCCATCCCTGCGCCAAAAATCCGACGATCGGCGGACCGATCAGATTGCCGCTGTAGCCGAGCGTGGCGACGCCCGCCAACGCCGTCGAACCATGCCGGCCCGCTGCGCTGAAGACAAACGGAAATACCATCGAAACCCCGCCGCCGGCCAACGCGAATCCCGCAATGGCGCCGGCAATCGAGCCGGCGCCGACCGCAATGAAAATACCGATTGCCGCGAGCAGCGCCCCATAAGCGACCACGCTGCGCGCACCGACGGCTTCCTTCAGACGATCGCCCGCCAGACGGGCCAGCAGCATCATGCCCGAAAAACCGGCATACGCCAGCGGCGCCAGGCCGTCGCCGGCTCCCAGTGCGTCTTTCATGTAGACGCCGCTCCAGTCGCCGACCGAACCCTCGACGATGGCGCCGCAAAATGCAATCAGGCCCAGCGCCACCAATGGCCCGTGTGGCACGACGAATATCCGTTCGCCGCGCATGCGCGCAACGCGGTCGTCCGGCAAATTGCGATAGCACCAATGCAATAGCGCCAGCAACAATAACGCCAGCAGCCCGAAATGCGCCAGCGGCGAAATCCCGGCGCCGGCCATCGCGCTGCCGAACAGCGCACCGGAGAAGGTGCCGACGCAGAACCATGCATGCAACAGCGACATGATGGAGCGTCCCGCGCGCTTTTCGGCCGCGGCGCCCAGGGCATTGATCGCCACATCGAAACAACTGATGCCGGCCCCAAGCAGGAAGGTGGCCGCCATCAGCAACGGCAGGTTCGGCGCCAGCGCAATGCAGGCCAGCGCGGCCAGCAGCCCGATGCCGGCATAGGCCGCGCCGCGGCGCGGGCCGTAATGCGCATTGAGCCAGGCCGCCAGCGGAAACGATAATACTGCGCCGGCGCCGCCGCTCAACAGCACAACGCTGAGCAAGGCCGGACTGAGATGCAGATTGTCGCGCACGGCCGGAATACGGGCCGCCCAGCTGGCATAGATCACACCAAGCAGGATAAACAGGCTTGGGATGGCGAAGCGCTGCCCGCGGAGGGGGTTTGCCGGCGCGTGGGCGGAAGGTATGGGACTGGTATCGATCGTCGTGCCTTCTGTTGAATCTGTTATTTCCGCTATTGAATCTTCTGCTGCATGCCGGCGTCAGGCCGGCTGCAGATGCCGCGCCAGCGCATCGGCCAGCGCGTCGCAATCGGCGTCGCTGCCGATGGTGATGCGCAGGAACTGCTTGATTCTGGGCTGGGAGAAATGCCGGACGATGATCTTTTCGCCGCGCAGATAGGCGGCCAGCGCACTTGCGTCATGCCCGGGATGGCGCGCGAATACGAAATTGGCGGCCGAGGGCAGCACCTCGAAACCTAGTTGCTGCAAGCGGCTCACCAGCCGGCCGCGGCTGGCAATGACCGCTTGGCGGGTCGTTTCGAAATGTGCTTCGTCGTTGATGGAGGCCGTTGCGCCGGCGATCGCGATGCGGTCCAGCGGATAGGAATTGAAACTGTTCTTGACGCGTTCCAGCGCGTCGATCAGGTCCGGATGACCGAGCGCGAATCCGACGCGCAAGCCCGCCAGTGAACGCGACTTGGAGAAAGTCTGCACCACCAGCAGATTGGGATAGCGCGCGATCAGTTCGATGGCCGACGCGCCGCCGAAATCGATATAGGCTTCGTCGACCACCACCACGTTGTCCGGACGGCCTTGCAGGATCCGTTCGATTTGCGCCAGCGCCAGCAGACAGCCGGTGGGCGCGTTCGGATTCGGAAAAATGATGCCGCCGATACGCTCATCCTGATGCAGGTAGTCGTCGGCCTGCAGTGTGAAGTCGGCGGCCAGCGGCACTAGCCGATGTTCGACCTCATACAAGGCGCAATACGTTGGATAGAAGCTGTAGCTGATGTCCGGAAACAGAATCGGCGCGCCATGCTTGAGCAATGCCTGGAACGCATGCGCCAGCACTTCGTCGGAACCGTTGCCGACGAATACGTGCGCCGGCGTCAGGCCGGCGCGCCTTGCGATTGCCGCTTTCAGGCTGTCGGCGTCCGGGCTCGGATACAGGCGCAGCATGTCGCCGACTTCGGCGCCCATCGCGGCCACTGCGCGCGGCGACGGGCCATACGGATTTTCGTTGGTGTTGAGCTTGATCAGATTACTGACCTTCGGCTGTTCGCCGGGCGTATACGGCGTCAGGCGGCTGACAATCGGGCTCCAGAATTTGCTCATGAAAACCGGCTCCTAGATCGCCAGCGGCTTGTAACGGATGCGCTTCGGCTTGGCGCCTTCTTCGCCGAGGCGTTTCTTCTTGTCCGCTTCGTACTCCTGGTAATTGCCGTCGAAGAAGGTAACCTGCGAATTGCCTTCGAACGCCAGGATATGCGTGGCGATGCGATCGAGGAACCAGCGGTCATGCGAAATAACCATGACGCTGCCGGCGAACTCGAGCAATGCGTCTTCCAGCGCGCGCAGGGTTTCCACGTCGAGATCGTTGGACGGCTCATCCAGCAGCAGCACGTTGCCGCCTTGCAGCAGGGTCTTCGCCAGGTGCAGCCGGCCGCGTTCGCCGCCGGACAGATTGCCGACGATCTTCTGCTGGTCGCCGCCTTTGAAGTTGAAGCGGCCCAGATAGGCGCGCGACGGCATTTCGAAACGGCCCACGGTGAGGATGTCGGCGCCGTTCGAGACGTCGTCGAACACGGTTTTCTTGTCCTGCAATTCATCGCGCGACTGATCGACGATCGAAACGCGTGCGGTCTTGCCGATCGCCACTTCGCCGCTGTCCGGCTGTTCCTTGCCGGTGATCAGCTTGAACAGTGTCGATTTACCCGCGCCGTTGGGACCGATGATGCCGACGATCGCGCCGGCCGGAACGGTGAAGCTCAGGTTGTCGATCAGCAGGCGGTCGCCGAATGCTTTCGAGACGTTCTTGAATTCGATGACTTCATTGCCCAGGCGCTCGGCGACCGGAATGAAGATTTCCTGGGTTTCATTGCGTTTCTGGTATTCGTGTTCGCTGAGTTCGTTGAAGCGCGCCAGACGGGCCTTGCTCTTGGCCTGGCGTCCCTTCGGATTCTGCCTTACCCATTCCAGTTCCTTGGCGATGGTTTTCTGACGCGACGATTCGCTGGCTTCTTCCTGCTTCAGACGGTTGCTTTTCTGTTCCAGCCAGGAGCTGTAATTGCCTTTCCATGGGATGCCATGGCCGCGATCGAGCTCGAGAATCCATTCGGCGGCATTGTCGAGGAAGTAGCGATCGTGGGTGATACCGACCACGGTGCCTGGAAAACGCTGCAGGAATTGTTCCAGCCAGTCCACCGATTCGGCATCCAGATGGTTGGTCGGTTCGTCTAGCAGCAGCATGTCTGGCTTCGAGAGCAGCAGACGGCACAGCGCGACGCGGCGCTTTTCGCCGCCCGACAGCACGCCGATTTTTGCTTCCCAAGGCGGCAGCCGCAATGCATCGGCGGCCATTTCAAGCTGCAGTTCCAGATTGCCGCCGTCCGCTGTCGATATGATCGCTTCCAGCCGGCCCTGTTCCGCGGCCAGGGCATCGAAATCTGCGTCCGGTTCAGCGTAGGCGGCATACACGGCATCGAGTTTCGCGCGCGCCTCGAACACTTCGCCGAGACCGCCTTCAACGGCCTCGCGCACGGTCTGTTCGGGATCGAGTTGCGGTTCCTGCGGCAGATAGCCGATATTCAGGCCGGGCATCGGCACCGCTTCGCCCTGGATGTCCTTATCGATGCCCGCCATGATCTTGAGCAAGGTCGATTTACCGGAGCCGTTGAGGCCCAGCACGCCGATTTTGGCGCCCGGGAAAAATGACAGGGAAATATCTTTCAGGATCTGGCGTTTCGGCGGCACGATTTTGCCGACCTTATTCATTGTGTAGACGTATTGGGCCATATTTGCGATCAGAGATAATAAGAAATGCCGGGCGGCGGCGATGTCGCCGGATTGCGGCAGTATACCGTTAGTGCGCCTTAGTGCGCGGCCGGTTGCTGTTTCCTCGCCACCAAATGGTATAGCGCCAGTGCCGATACGCCGCAAAATGCCATGACGCTGGTGAGCGGCAGCGCGCTGTCGTTCTGCCATAAGCTCATGGAGACACCCGACACCACGCCCAGAGCAAATTGCAGGGTGCCGGCCAGCGCCGACGCCGTTCCGGCCTGTTTGCCCTGATATTTGAGGACCATTGCAATGGCGTTCGGGCTAATCATGCCGTAGCTACTGAGATAAAGGAATAATCCGATCAGCAGTAACGGCAGGCTGTTCACGCCTGCGGCGACCGCAATCGCGCTGATCAGGCTGACGCCGGCTGCCATCGTCAGTGTATATTTCAGGATTCGCTCCAATGGCTGCTTCTTGACCAGGCGGGCATTGATTTGCGAGGCGGTGATCAGGCCTATCGCATTGCTGCCGAAGACCAGGCCGTAGTATTGCGCCGGAATGCCATGCAGTTCGATCAGGACGTGCGGCGATCCGGCGATATAGGCGAACAGGCCGGCCTGCGCCAAACCGCCGCACAAGGCATACGACATGAATTGTTTGTCATGCAATAAATCCCAGTATTGCCGGCATACGCGCCCCAGCTGCAAGGGCCGGGCATGCTGCGGATCCAGTGATTCCTCCATCACGTAATGCATCGCAACCATGCAGGCGGCGGCAAATATCGTCAGCGACACGAATATTGCGCGCCATCCCCATAGCGTCAGCACGAATCCGCCGAACAACGGGGCCAGTATGGGCGCCAGACCGAATACCAGCATCATCAGGGAATATGCGTGCGCGGCGCCTTCGGCCCCCATTTTGTCCCGGATGGCGGCGCGGGAAATGACAAAACCGCCGCATCCGCCCAAGCCCTGGAAAAACCGGAGTACGATGATTGTTTCGATATCCTGCGCGAATATGCAGGCGAGGGACGCCAGCAGATACAGGCCGATCGCAAAATACAGTGGCGGCTTGCGGCCGTAACGGTCGCTGAACGGGCCGTAAAACAATTGCCCGACAGCCAGGCCGACCAGGAAGCTGGCCAGCGTCAGCTGCACCTGGTTTGCGCCCACGCCCAGATCCGCCGCGATTGCCGGAAAACTCGGCAGATACATATCGATTGACAGGGAACCGATTGCCGTCAGTGCCGCCAGCAGCATCAGCCACGGGGGGATAAAGCCGTGTTTCGATTGCGGAGAATTCGTTTTCATTGAGCCGTGATGCTACTACATTAGGCTGCAGACCGCCCTGCTATCAGACACTTTCCGACACTTCTTATAGGCATGCACTGACTTAACACCCACCGTGGCCAGGACTAGCATTTGATGTAGGTCTATTGCATTTTGCTCAGGCCCTGCTGCAAGGAGATTGTCATGAACATGCACGATAGAGAATTGGTGCCTCTTAAGGTTGTCTTTGGCATGCTGGCTACGATGCTGATCGGCTTTTCGATTTTATCCTTAGTATTTGTAACCGCACATTAATAGACTGGGAGTCCGTATCGAGCTTAAGTAATATGGCTTAAGCGCCTAACAAGAAAGGTCTGACTATGCCTCTGCCCGCTGATCGCAGGCGCCAGGAATGGCGCCTCGAAGAGATTCCTTTTGACGCCATCGATGCCGCGTCGGTACGGGATGATGAATTTTTGTTCCTGCTGCTGGCCTCCGCCTCGTTCGTGGAGATTCTGGCGGAAACCTATAGCGGCAATCTGATCGAGCATTTTCAAGGCGATGCCGAGGTGACCGATTGGTTAAGCACGTCTTGGCAAAAGGAAGAAAACCAGCACGGACGCGCTCTGAAAGCGTATGTGCAAGCGGTATGGCCGGAATTCGACTGGGAAAGCGCGCATCGCAATTTCACCGAAGAATATACCGCGCTATGCACAGTCGAGCAGCTTGAAACGCGTCCCGCACTGGAGCTGGTGGCGCGGTGTGTCGTGGAAACCGGTACTTCCACGCTGTACAGCGCCGTGCGCGATTACGTGCGGGAGCCCGTGCTGGCGAAGCTGCTTAACCACATCAAATCCGATGAAGTTTCTCATTATGCGCATTTCCGCCAATATTTCGAACGCCATAACCTGATTGAGCGGCATGGCGTCTTTGCCGTGATCGCGACAATCTGGCGCCGGCTGCGCGAAATCGGTGGCGAAGATTCGTACATCGCTTTCAAACACGTCTTCGCCGGCCGCCATCCCGATCGGCCATTTTCAGAATCGGATTGGCGTCATTACAGCCGGCAGGTCAGACGTCTTGCCCATCACCATTATCCCTATGCGATGGCGGTCAAGATGGTGATCAAGCCGATTCCCATGATGGATTCGCTCAAGCGATTGCTGGAATGGCCGTTGATCAGGCTTGTTTCATTGATTGGATAAGCATTGCGGACTTAAAAAAACCGGTGTCCCCGCAGGGGGGCACCGGTTTTTGTTTGGATGGGGTGGAGAGATCAGCGAGCGGGCATAAAAAAATCCCCCGGCTCTGTTGAGACGGGGGATTTCGGAATAACAGCCTGACGATGACCTACTTTCACACTGGTTGCAGCACTATCATCGGCGCAAAGTCGT
>REGP01000008.1 GCA_004134995.1 Oxalobacteraceae bacterium CAVE-383
ATAACCTGCCAAGGTTATAGGGACAAGCCGCACGGGCAATTAGTATCAGTTAGCTTAATGCATTACTGCACTTCCACACCTGACCTATCAACGTCCTGGTCTCGAACGACCCTTTAGGGGAATCTGGTTCCCGGGAAATCTCATCTTAAGGCAAGTTTCCCGCTTAGATGCTTTCAGCGGTTATCTCTTCCGAACTTAGCTACCCGGCAATGCCACTGGCGTGACAACCGGTACACCAGAGGTTCGTCCACTCCGGTCCTCTCGTACTAGGAGCAGCCCCCTTCAAATTTCCAACGCCCACGGCAGATAGGGACCAAACTGTCTCACGACGTTTTAAACCCAGCTCACGTACCACTTTAAATGGCGAACAGCCATACCCTTGGGACCGGCTACAGCCCCAGGATGTGATGAGCCGACATCGAGGTGCCAAACTCCCCCGTCGATATGAACTCTTGGGAGGAATCAGCCTGTTATCCCCAGAGTACCTTTTATCCGTTGAGCGATGGCCCTTCCATACAGAACCACCGGATCACTATGTCCTACTTTCGTACCTGCTCGACTTGTCAGTCTCGCAGTTAAGCACGCTTATGCCATTGCACTATTAGCACGATGTCCGACCGTACCTAGCGTACCTTCGAACTCCTCCGTTACACTTTAGGAGGAGACCGCCCCAGTCAAACTGCCCACCATGCACTGTCCCCGAACCGGATAACGGTCCAAGGTTAGAATCTCAAACAAACCAGGGTGGTATTTCAAGGTCGGCTCCACGCAAACTAGCGTTCACGCTTCAAAGCCTCCCACCTATCCTACACAGATTGGTTCAAAATTCAATGCAAAGCTACAGTAAAGGTTCATGGGGTCTTTCCGTCTAGCCGCGGGTAGATTGCATCATCACAAACATTTCAACTTCGCTGAGTCTCGGGAGGAGACAGTGTGGCCATCGTTACTCCATTCGTGCAGGTCGGAACTTACCCGACAAGGAATTTCGCTACCTTAGGACCGTTATAGTTACGGCCGCCGTTTACTGGGACTTCAATCAAGAGCTTGCACCCCATCATTTAATCTTCCAGCACCGGGCAGGAGTCACACCATATACGTCCACTTTCGTGTTTGCATAGTGCTGTGTTTTTATTAAACAGTCGCAGCCACCTTTTTATTGCAGCCCTTTCGTCCTCCTGGCGCAGGCCAGTCAAACTACCGGGGCGTACCTTATCCCGAAGTTACGGTACAAATTTGCCGAGTTCCTTCTCCCGAGTTCTCTCAAGCGCCTTAGAATACTCATCTCGCCCACCTGTGTCGGTTTGCGGTACGGTCTCGTTAGACTGAAGCTTAGAGGCTTTTCTTGGAACCACTTCCGATTGCTTCGCGAACAAGTTCGCTCGACCCATACCCTTGAATTACGCTGCCGGATTTGCCTAACAGCCTTCTCTGATACAGATACCGGGACTTCCAACACCCGGACAACCTTCCGCGATCCGTCCCCCCATCGCATCTAACGACGGTGCAGGAATATTAACCTGCTTCCCATCAGCTACGCATCTCTGCCTCGCCTTAGGGGCCGACTCACCCTGCTCCGATGAACGTTGAACAGGAAACCTTGGGCTTACGGCGTGGAGGCTTTTCACCCCCATTATCGCTACTCATGTCAGCATTCGCACTTCTGATACCTCCAGCATCCTTTACAAGACACCTTCGCAGGCTTACAGAACGCTCTCCTACCATATGCATAAATGCATATCCGCAGCTTCGGTGACTGGCTTAGCCCCGTTACATCTTCCGCGCAGGACGACTCGATCAGTGAGCTATTACGCTTTCTTTAAAGGATGGCTGCTTCTAAGCCAACCTCCTGACTGTTTTAGCCTTCCCACTTCGTTTTCCACTTAGCCAATCTTTGGGACCTTAGCTGGCGGTCTGGGTTGTTTCCCTCTTGACGTCGGACGTTAGCACCCGGCGTCTGTCTCCCAAGCTCGCACTCATCGGTATTCGGAGTTTGCAATGGGTTGGTAAGTCGCGATGACCCCCTAGCCATAACAGTGCTCTACCCCCGATGGTGATACTTGAGGCACTACCTAAATAGTTTTCGGAGAGAACCAGCTATTTCCAAGTTTGTTTAGCCTTTCACCCCTACCCACAGCTCATCCCCTAATTTTTCAACATTAGTGGGTTCGGTCCTCCAGTGCGTGTTACCGCACCTTCAACCTGGCCATGAGTAGATCACTTGGTTTCGGGTCTACACCCAGCGACTGAACGCCCTATTCGGACTCGATTTCTCTACGCCTTCCCTATGCGGTTAAGCTTGCCACTGAATGTAAGTCGCTGACCCATTATACAAAAGGTACGCAGTCACGGAACAAGTCCGCTCCTACTGTTTGTATGCACACGGTTTCAGGATCTATTTCACTCCCCTTCCGGGGTTCTTTTCGCCTTTCCCTCACGGTACTGGTTCACTATCGGTCGATTACGAGTATTTAGCCTTGGAGGATGGTCCCCCCATGTTCAGACAGGATTACACGTGTCCCGCCCTACTTGTCGCAGACTTAGTTCCACACCAATCATTTCGTGTAAGGGGCTATCACCCTCTATGGCCGCCCTTTCCAGAGCCTTCCACTATGATCAATGCTAAATCCTGCAGGCTGCTCCCATTTCGCTCGCCACTACTCTGGGAATCTCGGTTGATTTCTTTTCCTGTAGCTACTTAGATGTTTCAGTTCGCCACGTTCGCTTCACATACCTATGTATTCAGTATGTGATGACCTAAAAGGCCGGGTTTCCCCATTCGGAAATCTGCGGATCAAAGCGTGTTTGCTCGCTCCCCGCAGCTTATCGCAAGCTACTACGTCCTTCATCGCCTGTAATCGCCAAGGCATCCACCATGTGCACTTAGTCACTTGTCCCTATAACGTTGGCTTCTGGTTCACATACTACCGTTCATGCGTGAACCAAAAACCGGTCATAGTTCTTACTACATACTACTGAGTTTTGTTTGCCGTATCCAAAGCGTTATCGCATGCGGTGCACACCGGGAAGATGCACACCTCTTTTGAGAACTCTTTAATACATTTTGATGATCAATCACCCATCCACACGCACTCTCATGCGCATGGACAAATCATTTATCTTTACATCTTCTCAATTGTTAAAGAACGAAACAGCCTTGGTTTTACTTATAAAAAACCAAACCTAAGCATTTTACTTACGCAGCACCGATTCTTTCCCGGTACCGACTCTGTTTAGGTTTGGATTTTCCTGCGACTCGGATTGACTCCGACTGACTGACTAAATCTTGGTGGAGGTTGACGGGATCGAACCGACGACCCCCTGCTTGCAAAGCAGGTGCTCTCCCAGCTGAGCTAAACCCCCGTATTCGGTACAACCTCTTCACTTACACTGCCACTGCCCACGACAACTGGTGGGTCTGGTTGGGCTCGAACCAACGACCCCCGCGTTATCAACACGGTGCTCTAACCAGCTGAGCTACAGACCCGCTTGGAACCACGTGAACCGTCTTTTACTACCCACTGCCTCATATTGATCGATCGCTCTCTCAATACCATTACTGTTCGTTATTTGACTAACAGCCCGATAAGTGTGGACGCTTGACTTTCTTGCACTCTAGAAAGGAGGTGATCCAGCCGCACCTTCCGATACGGCTACCTTGTTACGACTTCACCCCAGTCACGAATCCTACCGTGGTAAGCGCCCTCCTTGCGGTTAGGCTACCTACTTCTGGTAAAACCCGCTCCCATGGTGTGACGGGCGGTGTGTACAAGACCCGGGAACGTATTCACCGCGACATGCTGATCCGCGATTACTAGCGATTCCAACTTCATGGAGTCGAGTTGCAGACTCCAATCCGGACTACGATACACTTTCTGGGATTAGCTCCCCCTCGCGGGTTGGCAGCCCTCTGTATGTACCATTGTATGACGTGTGAAGCCCTACCCATAAGGGCCATGAGGACTTGACGTCATCCCCACCTTCCTCCGGTTTGTCACCGGCAGTCTCATTAGAGTGCCCTTTCGTAGCAACTAATGACAAGGGTTGCGCTCGTTGCGGGACTTAACCCAACATCTCACGACACGAGCTGACGACAGCCATGCAGCACCTGTGTGATGGTTCTCTTTCGAGCACTCCCAAATCTCTTCAGGATTCCATCCATGTCAAGGGTAGGTAAGGTTTTTCGCGTTGCATCGAATTAATCCACATCATCCACCGCTTGTGCGGGTCCCCGTCAATTCCTTTGAGTTTTAATCTTGCGACCGTACTCCCCAGGCGGTCTACTTCACGCGTTAGCTGCGTTACCAAGTCAATTAAGACCCGACAACTAGTAGACATCGTTTAGGGCGTGGACTACCAGGGTATCTAATCCTGTTTGCTCCCCACGCTTTCGTGCATGAGCGTCAGTGTTATCCCAGGGGGCTGCCTTCGCCATCGGTATTCCTCCACATATCTACGCATTTCACTGCTACACGTGGAATTCTACCCCCCTCTGACACACTCTAGCCATGCAGTCACAAATGCAGTTCCCAGGTTAAGCCCGGGCATTTCACATCTGTCTTACATAACCGCCTGCGCACGCTTTACGCCCAGTAATTCCGATTAACGCTCGCACCCTACGTATTACCGCGGCTGCTGGCACGTAGTTAGCCGGTGCTTATTCTTCAGGTACCGTCATTAGACCAGGATATTAGCCCAATCCGTTTCTTCCCTGACAAAAGAGCTTTACAACCCGAAGGCCTTCTTCACTCACGCGGCATTGCTGGATCAGGCTTGCGCCCATTGTCCAAAATTCCCCACTGCTGCCTCCCGTAGGAGTCTGGGCCGTGTCTCAGTCCCAGTGTGGCTGGTCGTCCTCTCAGACCAGCTACTGATCGATGCCTTGGTAGGCTTTTACCCTACCAACTAGCTAATCAGATATCGGCCGCTCCACGAGCATGAGGTTCTTGCGAATCCCCCACTTTCATCCTGAGATCGTATGCGGTATTAGCTAATCTTTCGACTAGTTATCCCCCACTCCAGGGCACGTTCCGATATATTACTCACCCGTTCGCCACTCGTCAGCGGAGCAAGCTCCCTGTTACCGTTCGACTTGCATGTGTAAGGCATGCCGCCAGCGTTCAATCTGAGCCAGGATCAAACTCTTCAGTTTAATCTCTGTTTTAAGACATCTCTGTCTTTGATCCGTCTCCGGATCGGTCGCTCACTCAAAATACTGACAGGTGGCTTCCTTTGACAGAAGCCATCTATATTTCTTTGTGAGCATTTAATGTTTAAAGCTTTATAACGACA
>REGP01000009.1 GCA_004134995.1 Oxalobacteraceae bacterium CAVE-383
GGGATTTAACTAGATTATAACGACGAAAAACAGACCTGTAAAGCAATAACAATTAGGTCTACCAGGTAGATAAAGTGTACAAAGTAGAACCGAAAAAGTTATTTATTTTGAAGATTTTTCGTAGATATAATTTGCTAATAAACTTCCTAAAACTGAATAAAGAAAAATAGTTAAACTCATGTAATCACTCCATAATTCTGAAGTGTCTCCATGTCTACGCATAGACACGCATTTATGCCGAGAAAATTTATTGTGCGTTGAGAAGAACCCTTAACTAAACTTGCAGACGAATGTCGGCATAGCGTGAGCTATTAAGCCGACCATTCGACAAGTTTTGGGATTGTTAAGGGTTCCGAGGCTCAACGTCAATAAAGCAATTGGAATAAAGCACCTATGATTATTTAAAAATATAAGTTATAATACATTCAAAAATATTTTTGAATGAGGTGTATTATGATTCAAACGGTTGTTGCTGCTGCTGTTCTTTATATTGCTACAGCAGTTGATTTATTAGTAATTTTATTAATATTTTTTGCTAGAGCAAAGACTAGAAAAGAATATAGAGATATTTATGTTGGTCAATATTTAGGGTCTATTATTTTAATATTAGTTAGTTTGTTTTTAGCTTTTGTATTAAATTATGTTCCAGAAAAGTGGATATTAGGTTTATTGGGTTTAATACCAATTTATCTTGGAATTAAAGTGGCTATTTATGATGATTGTGAAGGAGAAAAGAGAGCTAAAAAAGAATTGAATGAAAAAGGATTGTCTAAATTAGTTGGTACGGTTGCAATTGTTACGATAGCAAGTTGTGGCGCCGATAATATTGGTTTATTTGTTCCGTATTTTGTGACATTAAGTGTTACTAATTTATTACTTACTCTGTTTGTCTTTTTAATTTTAATTTTCTTCTTGGTGTTTACTGCACAAAAATTAGCTAATATCCCAGGAATTGGAGAAATTGTTGAGAAATTTAGTCGTTGGATTATGGCTATCATTTATATAGCTTTAGGTTTATTTATTATTATTGAAAATGACACTATTCAAACAATTTTAGGATTTATATTTTAATTTAGGGTGTGATTTTATATGAGTTATGAAAATACTTGTGATGTGATCTGTGTACATGAGGATAAAGTTAACAATGCTTTAAGTTTTTTAGAAGATGATAAATCTAAGAAATTACTTAACATTTTAGAAAAAATTTGTGATGAGAAGAAATTGAAAATCATATTATCTTTGATTAAAGAAGATGAGTTGTGTGTTTGTGATATTTCTTTGATATTGAAAATGAGTGTTGCTTCAACTTCACATCATTTAAGGCTTTTATATAAAAATGAGGTACTTGATTTTTATAAAGATGGAAAGATGGCATATTATTTTATTAAAGACGATGAAATAAGAGAGTTTTTCTCTAAAAATCATGAGGGTTTTTGAAACGAGTGAAACGAGTTTCTTCTTGTCTTGATACTATATAGAAATAACTCGATTTTATATATACAGCTGTAACTGTTGATATTACAGCGTTTAAACGTGTTTTTGTGCGTGAAAGGAAAATTTGACAATAAAAAACCCCAGTTATATTATTAAGGTGTCGAATCTTAAATAATACTGGGGGTCTTTTTATATGCAATATAATACTACTAGAAGTATAACCGAAAATCAAGATAATAAAACGTTAAAAGATATGACGAAAAGTGGGAAACAACGCCCATGGAGAGAAAAGAAAATAGATAATGTAAGCTATGCAGATATACTAGAAATTTTAAAAATCAAAAAGGCTTTTAATGTAAAACAATGTGGTAATATTTTAGAATTTAAGCCAACTGATGAAGGTTATTTGAAGTTACATAAGACATGGTTTTGTAAATCAAAATTATGTCCGGTTTGTAATTGGAGACGTGCTATGAAAAATAGTTATCAAGCTCAAAAAGTGATTGAAGAAGTAATTAAGGAAAAGCCAAAAGCACGTTGGTTGTTTTTAACACTTTCAACAAAAAATGCGATAGATGGAGATACTTTAGAACAAAGTTTGAAGCATCTAACTAAAGCATTTGATAGGTTGAGTAGATATAAAAAGGTTAAACAAAATCTTGTTGGATTTATGCGTTCAACAGAAGTTACCGTTAATAAAAATGACGGTAGTTATAATCAGCATATGCACGTTTTGTTATGTGTTGAAAATGCATATTTTAGAAAAAAAGAGAATTATATAACTCAAGAAGAATGGGTTAATTTATGGCAAAGAGCATTGCAAGTTGATTATCGACCTGTTGCTAATATTAAAGCGATCAAACCAAATAAAAAAGGCGATAAAGATATTGAATCTGCAATCAAAGAGACCTCAAAATATTCGGTTAAATCATCTGATTTTTTAACTGATGATGATGAAAAAAATCAAGAAATTGTAAGTGATTTAGAAAAAGGTTTGTATCGAAAGCGTATGTTAAGTTATGGTGGATTGCTGAAACAAAAGCATAAAATTTTAAACTTAGACGATGCTGAAGATGGAAATTTGATTAATACAAGTGATGAAGATAAAACAACAGATGAAGAAGAAAAGGCACATTCGATTACGGCAATTTGGAATTTTGAAAAGCAAAATTATTATTTAAGGCATTAGTGATAACTGATGTCTTTTTTTATTACTTTTTTGTAAAAAAGTGCTGTCTTATTTTTGTGACAAATTCTGTATGTAGTGTCACAAAACTGTGACAAACGCAATATATTGTGTCACAAAAGTGTGACATTTCGTCTTTTTATGCCCCCATGCAAAAAGATCGACGAAGTCTTGAAATATCTGGCTTTGCCAGATACCTCATCTATAGATGGGGTCATATTTTCCTTATGCTCTTACGGAGTTCTTAGAGAAAAATTGAAATTTCTCGATTTTTGATAAAAACGCCCTGCAGGAATTTAGAAAAACATGGGGAAGTTTTAAAGAATTTTATGCTCATTTTTAATTTGCATGTAAATGGGCAGTGTCTAAAAAACTCGACACTGGTTTTACTCGAATTTTAGTTTGTGAAATTAAGATATATTTATTTGGCTCATATTTGCGTTTTAAAAGTTTATGTAGGTTTTTAGGTATAAAACTATATGATTTACCCATAAATCTTTAAAATGACCTCTTAAAATTCAAAATAAAGGCATTTAAAAATTAACAAAATAAAAAAGCTACTAGCAAAAAACTAGTAGCTTTTGTCTTGATGTAGTATTAATTTTTATATCTGCGCCACAACGCCGATTTCTTAAAACGAATATAAAAAATCGACGAAGGTCGATTATGGTTTTTGCACGCGTTCTTTTAGAACGCATAAGTGCGCCCTTACGGGATTTAACTAGATTATAACGACGAAAAACAGACCTGTAAAGCAATAACAATTAGGTCTACCAGGTAGATAAAGTG